>NZ_CP108393.1:5255000-6462500 GCF_035961655.1 Streptomyces sp. NBC_01317
TAGGTGCAGCGTCGTGTGTTTCTTGCCGGAGGTAGAGCACTGGATAGGCGATGGGCCCTACCGGGTTACTGACCTTAGCCAAACTCCGAATGCCGGTAAGTGAGAGCGCGGCAGTGAGACTGTGGGGGATAAGCTCCATGGTCGAGAGGGAAACAGCCCAGAGCATCGACTAAGGCCCCTAAGCGTACGCTAAGTGGGAAAGGATGTGGAGTCGCAGAGACAACCAGGAGGTTGGCTTAGAAGCAGCCACCCTTTAAAGAGTGCGTAATAGCTCACTGGTCAAGTGATTCCGCGCCGACAATGTAGCGGGGCTCAAGCGTACCGCCGAAGTCGTGTCATTCCAGCATATAGGGCCAACGCCTGCTGGGATGGGTAGGGGAGCGTCGTGTGCCGGGTGAAGCCGCAGCGGAAGCTAGTGGTGGACGGTTCACGAGTGAGAATGCAGGCATGAGTAGCGATACACACGTGAGAAACGTGTGCGCCGATTGACTAAGGGTTCCTGGGTCAAGCTGATCTGCCCAGGGTAAGTCGGGACCTAAGGCGAGGCCGACAGGCGTAGTCGATGGACAACCGGTTGATATTCCGGTACCCGCTTTGAAACGCCCAGTATCGAATCCATTAATGCTAAGGCCGTGAAGCCGTCCTGGAGCCTTCGGGCAAAGGGGAGTGGTGGAGCCGTCGGACCAAGGTGGTAGTAGGTAAGCGATGGGGTGACGCAGGAAGGTAGTCCAGCCCGGGCGGTGGTTGTCCCGGGGTAAGGGTGTAGGACGCACAATAGGCAAATCCGTTGTGCATATAGTCTGAGACCTGATGCCGAGCCGATTGTGGTGAAGTGGATGATCCTATGCTGTCGAGAAAAGCCTCTAGCGAGTTTCATGGCGGCCCGTACCCTAAACCGACTCAGGTGGTCTGGTAGAGAATACCGAGGCGTTCGGGTGAACTATGGTTAAGGAACTCGGCAAAATGCCCCCGTAACTTCGGGAGAAGGGGGGCCATCTTGGGTGACGGAATTTTCTTCCTGAGCTTGGGGTGGCCGCAGAGACCAGCGAGAAGCGACTGTTTACTAAAAACACAGGTCCGTGCGAAGCCGTAAGGCGATGTATACGGACTGACGCCTGCCCGGTGCTGGAACGTTAAGGGGACCGGTTAGTCACATTTCGGTGTGACGAGGCTGAGAACTTAAGCGCCAGTAAACGGCGGTGGTAACTATAACCATCCTAAGGTAGCGAAATTCCTTGTCGGGTAAGTTCCGACCTGCACGAATGGCGTAACGACTTCTCGACTGTCTCAACCATAGGCCCGGTGAAATTGCACTACGAGTAAAGATGCTCGTTTCGCGCAGCAGGACGGAAAGACCCCGGGACCTTTACTATAGTTTGATATTGGTGTTCGGTTCGGCTTGTGTAGGATAGGTGGGAGACTGTGAAGCTTGGACGCCAGTTCAGGTGGAGTCGTCGTTGAAATACCACTCTGGTCGTGCTGGATGTCTAACCTGGGTCCGTGATCCGGATCAGGGACAGTGTCTGATGGGTAGTTTAACTGGGGCGGTTGCCTCCTAAAGAGTAACGGAGGCGCCCAAAGGTTCCCTCAGCCTGGTTGGTAATCAGGTGTTGAGTGTAAGTGCACAAGGGAGCTTGACTGTGAGACCGACGGGTCGAGCAGGGACGAAAGTCGGGACTAGTGATCCGGCGGTGGCTTGTGGAAGCGCCGTCGCTCAACGGATAAAAGGTACCCCGGGGATAACAGGCTGATCTTCCCCAAGAGTCCATATCGACGGGATGGTTTGGCACCTCGATGTCGGCTCGTCGCATCCTGGGGCTGGAGTCGGTCCCAAGGGTTGGGCTGTTCGCCCATTAAAGCGGTACGCGAGCTGGGTTTAGAACGTCGTGAGACAGTTCGGTCCCTATCCGCTGTGCGCGTAGGAGTTTTGAGAAGGGCTGTCCCTAGTACGAGAGGACCGGGACGGACGAACCTCTGGTGTGCCAGTTGTTCTGCCAAGGGCATGGCTGGTTGGCTACGTTCGGGAGGGATAACCGCTGAAAGCATCTAAGCGGGAAGCCTGCTTCGAGATGAGAACTCCCACCCCCTTGAGGGGTTAAGGCTCCCAGTAGACGACTGGGTTGATAGGCCAGATGTGGAAGACCGGTAACGGTCGAAGCTGACTGGTACTAATAGGCCGAGGGCTTGTCCTCAGTTGCTCGCGTCCACTGTGTTAGTTCTGAAGTAACGAAGAGCCGTGTTGTCATCCAGCTTTTCGATGTCTTCATAGTGTTTCGGTGGTCATTGCGTGAGGGAAACGCCCGGTTACATTCCGAACCCGGAAGCTAAGCCTCGTAGCGCCGATGGTACTGCAGGGGGGACCCTGTGGGAGAGTAGGACGCCGCCGAACAATCTTTGATCGCAAGAGTGCCCTGTACCTTCTGGTACAGGGCACTCTTGCGTTCAGGACCAATCCGCGTCAGCGGCTCGAAGGAAAGAGAAAGGCCCCGGCATCGTCGGGGCCTTTCTTGCGTTCGAGGGGATAGCGCCTCAGAGGCGGCCAGCGGCCTTGAGTGCCAGGTAGGCGTCCGCCAGCGCGGGAGCGAGTTTGTCGGGTGTCGCATCCACGACCGTGACCCCGTGGCGCTGGAGCTGTTCCGCCGTGCGGCGGCGCTGGGCCTGCGACTGGGCGCCGGCGGCAGCTTCGTACACCGCGTCCACTGTGCCCCTTCCGGCGCTCATCTTCTCGATGTACGGGTCGGAGACCGAGGCCACGAGCACGGTGTGCCGTTGGCTGAGCTGCGGGAGGACGGGGAGCAGGCCCTCTTCGATCGGGGTCGCGTCGAGACTTGTCAGCAGCACGATCAGGGAGCGGCGTGGGGCGCTCTTCGATATCGCCGAACTGAGGCCGCGGGCGTCCGTCTCCACCAGCTCCGGTTCGAGCGGGGCGAGGGCGTTCACGAGGGAGGGCAGAAGATCGCCCGCAGCCCTGCCCTGGACCTGGGCGCGGATGCGGCGGTCGTACGCCAGGAGGTCCACCCGGTCCCCGGCGCGGGCGGCCAGTGCGCCCAGGAGCAGGGTGGCGTCCATGGCGGCGTCCAGGCGCGGGACGTCGCCCACCCGGCCGGCCGAGGTGCGGCCGGTGTCGAGGACGATGAGGATGTGCCGGTCCCGCTCGGGGCGCCAGGTGCGTACCGCGACCGCTGACTGGCGTGCGGTCGCCCGCCAGTCGATGGAGCGGGTGTCGTCCCCCGGCACGTAGTCG
The DNA here is from genome assembly GCF_035961655.1 of Streptomyces sp. NBC_01317. Taxonomy (NCBI): domain Bacteria; kingdom Bacillati; phylum Actinomycetota; class Actinomycetes; order Kitasatosporales; family Streptomycetaceae; genus Streptomyces; species Streptomyces sp. NBC_01317. The sequence goes on from NZ_CP108393.1 coordinate 5,258,245, forward strand.
CGGAGGCTGTCGAACTCGGTGCCCTGGCCTCGGATCAGGACGCTGGTCCTGCCGTCGAGTTCGCGCAGCCGCGCCAGCCGGGAGGGCAGGTGCTTGCGGCTGGTGAAGGGCGGCAGGACGCGGAGCGCCCAGGGGACCTCGTGGTTGCTCTGGCGGGCCGCCAGGCCCATCGGACCGAGCGAGCGTACGGTGACGCGCTCGGCGTGCCGGTCGCCGCGGCGGGTGGGGCGGAGGAAGGTGGTGAGGCGGCGGCGTTCGCCGGCGGGGACCGTCAACTCGTGCCGGGACGCGGCCTGTTCGTCGCCGGTCGGCCAGCTGCTGGGCGGCCAGGCGTCACGGAGGTGGGCGCGCAGGCGCCGGGTTGAGCGGTTGGTGACGGTCAGCTGGACTTCCGCGCTCTCGCCGAGTCGAACTGAAGTGTCACCACTTCGGGTGAATTGGAGCGATCTCACTGGCGCCGCGAGGGCGTAGTCGCACAGAATTGCGAGTGAGAGAGGCGCGTTGACGGCGAGGATCCCCGCCCAGCTGGGGGCGAGGATCCCGACGGGCAGCGTGCCCAGGGCGGCGAGGAGCGCTGTTCGTCCGGTGAGGGCCACGGGTCATCGCCTCATCGGGGGACGGGGACATGGGCGAGGATCGCGGTGATGACGGAATCGGCGGTGACGCCTTCCATTTCCGCCTCGGGCCGCAGGTGTACGCGATGACGGAGCGTGGGCAGGGCGAGAGCCTTCACGTCGTCCGGTATGACGTAGTCACGGCCGGTGAGCCAGGCCCAGGCCCGGGCGGTGGACAGCAGAGCGGTGGCGCCTCGCGGGGAGGCGCCGAGGGTGAGCGAGGGGGAATCACGCGTGGCACGGCAGATATCGACGACATAGCCCGCGATCTCGGGTGAGACGGACGTCCTGGCGACGGCGGCGCGCGCCGCTTCCAGGTCGGCCGGCCCGGCGACGGGCCGCACCCCGGCGGCCCGGAGATCGCGCGGGTCGAAGCCTTCGGCATGGCGGGTCAGGACGCTGATCTCGTCGTCGCGGGAGGGTAGCGGCACGGTCAGTTTCAGGAGGAAGCGGTCGAGCTGGGCTTCGGGAAGGGGGTACGTGCCCTCGTACTCGTCCGGGTTCTGTGTCGCGGCGACGAGGAACGGGTCGGGCAGCATGCGCGCCGTGCCGTCGACGGTGACCTGACGCTCCTCCATCGCCTCCAGAAGCGACGACTGGGTCTTGGGCGGGGTGCGGTTGATCTCGTCCGCGATCAGCAGATGGGTGAAGACGGGTCCCGGCTGGAAGGAGAACTCGGCGGTCCGGGCGTCGTAGACAAGGGAGCCGGTGACATCGCTCGGCATCAGGTCAGGGGTGAACTGGACGCGCTTGGTGTCGAGTTCCAGTGAGGCGGCGAGTGCCCGGACGAGAAGGGTTTTCGCGACACCGGGGACTCCTTCGAGGAGCACGTGGCCGCGGCACAGGAGTGCGACGACCAGTCCGGTGATGGCGGGGTCCTGGCCGACCACCGCCTTCGCGATCTCGGTGCGCAGGGCCTCCAGGGAGGCGCGGGCCTTCGCCGCGTTCGCGGCGGGCTCCGTGGTCTCTTCTGCGGTCTCTGTGGTCGGGGCACTCATGAGGTACGTACCTCTCTTTCGAGGGCGTCGAGTTGGTCCGCCAGGCGGATGAGGGCGCTGTCGTCGGCCGGGGCCGGCCCGAAGAGCAGCGTGTGCGGGTCCAGTGCGGTGTCCGGGAGCCGGACGGAGACCGCGGGAAGCAGGATCTCGGGAAGGTGGGCTCTGCCGGGGGCCACGCCGAGGAGGGGCGCGAGGCGGTCGCGGGACGCGGCGCGCAGGACCGAGGCCGCGTGGTCCCGGGCGTTCGCCTTGCGGTAGAGGCGGGCGCGGCCCTCGGTGGACTCCGAGGCGCGGATGGCGACGGGGAGTCGTTCGGCGACGAGCGGGCCGAGCCTGCGGCCGCGCCATACGGCGGCGAGCAGTGCGGCGAGGAAGAGCTGGAAGGCACCCCAGAGCCAGCCGGAGGGGATCAGGTCGAGGAAGCCGCTCTCACCGCCGGCCGCGCGGTCGGTGCCGGGGTCCTCGGAAGAAGTGGGATCACTGAGCGAAGGGAGGTACCAGACGAGATGAGGCCGGGAGCCGAGGAGTTGAAGGGCCAGCGACGCGTTGCCCTGCTGGTCCAGGCGCTCGTTGTAGAGGAGGTCGGGAGAGCCGAGCAGGACGGTGTCGCCGTCGTTCCGGTCGGCCAGGACGAGCAGGGTCGGCGCCCCGTCGACCGGGTAACAGGCCTCGGCGCCGGGCGAGTCGGTGCTGTAGCGCTCGCCGCCGATGTCGACCGTGCCGGCCCGCAGGGCGGCCGGCAGGGAGCAGTCGGGTGCGCGGGCGGTGACCTCGGCGGGGGTGTGCGTGCGGACGCCGGGGGCGAGTGCGTCGACGGAGTAGGGGCCGGCGCCGAGCAGGACCGTGCGGCCGCCGGAGGACGTCGTCGCGGCGTTCAGGATCTCCTGCTGATAGGGGGTCAGCAGTTCGGGGGCGGTGACCAGGAGTGTGGTGTCGGGGCGGGCGGCGGCGGTGGCTTCGTCGAGTGTGGTGACGACGTCGGTGGAGACTCCGCCGTTCTTGAGGAGTTCGGCCACGGCCCGGCTGCCGAGGGCGTCGGCGGAGCGTGGGTCGAGGCGGCCGTGCTGGTCGCCGGAGCGGAGGGCCGCCATGGCCGTTCCCGCCGTCAGGACGATGACCAGGGCGAGCAGGAGCCCTCGCCCGCGTGTCCAGATCTGGCGGGGGGTGAGGGACAGGGAGGTGGGGCTGGTGGTGAGGGTCATGTGGCCGTTCCCCCGGCGGCGTTGCTCAGCTGCGGCTTGGCCTGTTCCAGGTCGAGGTCGAGTCCCTGGATGCGCAGGTATGCCTGCTGGTCCGTGGTGCGGCCGCCGTATGTGACGTCGTCGAACTCCCGGGCGGCGGCGCGCAGTCGGTCCGCGTGGGCGGGGAGGGGGCGCCCTGCCTCGGTGGCGGCCTCGTCGGCGGTGCGGCCCGGGCGGGGGTCGAGCAGGGTCCGTTCCTCCAGGGAGCGGACGATGGCGCGCATCCGCTCCTGGACGGCTTGGTTCCAGCGTCCCGCGGCGGCGTGTGTGTCGGCGGCGGTGCGGTGTTCCGCGGCGCTGCGGGGCCGGTCGTCGAAGAGCGAGCCGGGCCTGGCGGGGGTGCGGTGGGGGGTGCCCAGCCGCCACCAGAGCGCGGCCACCAGGGCCGTGACGGCCAGCAGGATGACGACGAGGCCGAGCACGCCGCCGGGGGCCGCGCCGGAGACGGAGGAGAGGAGGTCGCCGACCCAGTCCCAGAAGCGGTTCATCGCGCGCTGGAGCAGGTTCGGGTCGTTCTCGTGGTACATCGGTTTGGACAGTTCCCGCTCCGCGGCCTCGCGGGCGGGCAGGCGGGACGGGTCCACCGGGCCGTCCGCCGCCGTGCCGAGTGCCGCGCGTGCTGGTGCCGGGCCCCCCGTGATGGACACCCCGTCAGCTCCCGGGGGTCTCGGTACCCGGTGCGGCGGTGCCGTTGCCCGTCAGGCCGACGGCGCGCGCCAGTTCGAGGTCGAGGGCTTCGCGGCGGATGCGCTGGTCGACGTAGAGGAGCACGGTCACCCCCGCGGAGATCGGGTAGGTGATCGAGGAGGAGATGACCGCGCCGACGCCGGTGATGACCAGGTAGGTCCAGCCGTACTCGGGGGTGGAGCCGGAGACCAGGCCGTCGATGCCGGAGCCGTCCGCGGCCAAGGCGATGATCGCGAACGGAATGGAGACGATCATCGCGACGAGGAAGGTCAGCAGCAGGGTCAGCGACTGGATGCCGAAGATCCGCCACCAGGAGCCCTTGACGAGCTTGGCGGAGCGGCGCAACGAGGCCGCGATGCCTTGGCGTTCGAGCATCAGGGCCGGGGAAGCCAGGGCGTAGCGGACCATCAGCCACGAGATGACGACCAGCGCGACCAGTCCGCCCAGGATGGCGAGGAGGATGCCGGCGGTGGAGCCCACCAGGATGCCGGGGGTCACGCCGACGCCCATGATCACGACGGCTGCCAGGGGCAACAGCACGGTCAGTCCGAGCAGTTGCAGGAGCCGGGGGCGGGCCTCCTGCCACGCTTCGGAGAGGGTGACGGGGCGTCCGAGGATGGAGCGGCTGACGACCATCGTCAGGATGGCGGTGGTGAAGAGGGTGCCCAGCAGGGTGATGACCGTCGTGGGGGCCAGCGAGAACAGGCTGTCCCGGACGGAGTCGCCGGCCTGGCGGAGTGCCTCGGAGGGGGTCGCCTCCGGGTCGACCTGCTGAGGGTCGGGGACCAGGTAGCGGACGACGAGTATGTCGCAGATCTGGGTGACGACGGCGACGGCGAGGGTGAAGCCCAGCACCGTGCGCCAGTGGGCGCGCAGGGTGGACACCGCGCCGTCGAGGATCTCGCCGACACCGAGCGGGCGCAGCGGGATCACGCCGGGCTTGGCCGCGGGCGGGCGGCCCCACGCGGGGCCCGGGCCGCCGCCCTGGCCGGGCGCGCCCCAGCCGGGACCCCAGCCGGGGGTCGGGCGGGGCGCGGCGGGTCCGGGCTGGCCGGGGGGCTGCGCGCTGGGCGGGGACCACTGGCCGGCGGGCGGCTGGGTCTTGGACCACTTGGAGGAAGTACCGGTGTCGTCGGCGGGCTCGGCCGGCCGCGGAACGGAAGCGTCCTGGCCGTCGGACGGGGCGGATCCGGGCGAGGCCCAGCCCGGAGTGTCGTTCACGGTCGTCCACCTCGTGGCTTGGTTGTGGGGCCGGCTCGGCGAGTCGGCGGTTCGAAGGTGCCTGTCCGCGGTACGGGACGGCGGGCTGCCAGCCATCGTGCCACGCGTTGCCCGTTGGTGGACCTGGGGTTGTATCTCCTTCTCACCTCGATTCCTGCCTTCATTGTGGGTGGTGTAGCGGGCAGACTGGGCGGATGGCTGATCAGTACGTACCAACCCCGGCCGGCCCGGAGCCGTCCATGCTTCCGTCGATCCGCTGGGACGAGCCGCCGGAGGGCCCGGTACTGGTCCTCCTCGACCAGACGAGACTTCCGGTGGAGGAGGCCGAGCTGGTCTGCACGGACGTGCCCGCGTTGGTGCGTGCGATCCGGACGCTGGCGGTGCGCGGGGCGCCGCTCCTGGGGATCGCGGGTGCCTACGGCGTGGCGCTGGCCGCCGTGCGGGGTTTCGACGTGGAGGACGCGGCGGAGATCCTGGCGCAGGCGCGGCCCACCGCGGTGAACCTCGGGTACGGGGTGCGGCGGGCCCGGGACGCGTACCGGGCGGCGGCCGACGGGGGCGCCGGTCTGGAGCAGGCGGCCGCGGCGGCGCTCGCCGAGGCCAGGCTGCTGCACCGGGAGGATGCCGAGGCCAGCGCGCGGATGGCGCGGTTTGGGCTTACGCTCCTCGATGAGTTGCTGCCAGGTGGCAATCACCGGATCCTGACCCACTGCAACACCGGGGCGCTCGTCTCGGGCGGGGAGGGCACCGCGTTCGCCGTGGCGCTGTCGGCTCACCGGGCCGGCCGGTTGCGGCGGCTGTGGGTGGACGAGACTCGTCCGCTGTTGCAGGGTTCCCGGCTGACGGCGTACGAGGCGGCGCGCAGCGGGATGGCGTACACCTTGCTGACGGACAACGCCGCTGGTTCGCTCTTCGCCGCGGGTGAGGTCGACGCCGTCCTCATCGGTGCGGACCGGATCGCGGCCGACGGTTCGGTGGCGAACAAGATCGGGAGCTATCCGCTCGCGGTGCTGGCGGCATATCACCATGTGCCGTTTGTCGTGGTCGCCCCGACCACGACGATCGACCTCGGCACCCCGGACGGGGCGTCGATCGAGGTGGAGCAGCGACCGGGGCAGGAAGTGACGGAGCTCACGGCGCCGCAGACTGCGGTGGCGGGAGTGGAGGCGGGAAGTGGGATGCCGGTGGCGCCGCTGGGAACGCAGGCGTACAACCCGGCGTTCGACATCACGCCCCCTGAACTGGTGACGGCGATCGTCACCGAATACGGCGCGCTGTCCCCGGTGACCGGGGACGGAATCGCGGAGCTGTGTGCCAGGTCACGCCGGGTAACGATTAGATAAATGGGATGATGTCGATATGAAGGGACGCGTCCTTGTCGTCGATGACGACACCGCACTGGCCGAGATGCTCGGGATTGTGCTGCGTGGTGAAGGGTTCGAACCGTCGTTCGTAGCGGACGGTGACAAGGCGCTGGCCGCCTTCCGTGAGGCCAAGCCGGATCTGGTGCTGCTGGATCTCATGCTGCCCGGCCGGGACGGTATCGAGGTGTGCCGGCTGATCAGGGCCGAGTCCGGGGTGCCGATCGTGATGCTCACCGCCAAGAGCGACACGGTCGACGTGGTGGTCGGGCTGGAGTCGGGGGCCGACGACTACATCGTCAAGCCGTTCAAGCCCAAGGAGCTGGTGGCCCGTATCAGGGCGCGGCTGCGGCGCTCCGAGGAGCCCGCGCCGGAGCAGCTGACCATCGGCGATCTGGTGATCGACGTGGCGGGTCACTCGGTGAAGCGGGAGGGGCAGTCGATCGCCCTGACGCCGCTCGAGTTCGATCTGCTGGTCGCGCTGGCTCGTAAGCCGTGGCAGGTGTTCACGCGTGAGGTGCTCCTGGAGCAGGTGTGGGGATACCGGCACGCGGCCGACACCCGGCTGGTGAACGTGCATGTCCAGCGGTTGCGCTCCAAGGTCGAGAAGGACCCGGAGCGCCCGGAGATCGTGGTGACCGTCCGAGGCGTCGGTTACAAGGCAGGACCGAGCTGACATGACCGGCGGCAGCGCTGCTCCGAAGCCCGGGGAGCCGGGAGTCCGTGCGGGGCGGGCTGCCGGGCCCGGGCGTGCGTTCGCGCGCTTCGGGCGGCTGTTCCGGGACGGCAGGCTGCTCCAGGACGGCTCGCCGGGCGGGCCTGTGCTGCGGTTGCTGGTGCGGTGGGTGCGGCGTCCGCTGCTGCCCGCCGTACGGCTCTGGCGGCGCAACATCCAGCTGCGGGTGGTCGCGGCCACCCTGCTGATGTCGCTCGGCGTGGTGCTGCTGCTCGGGTTCGTGGTCATCGGGCAGATGCGCAACGGTCTGCTCGAAGCCAAGGAGAAGGCGGCGCAGAGCCAGGCCGCCGGTGGTTTCACGGTGGCCAAGGAGATCGCCGACGCTCCGTCGGCGCCCGGCAAGCAGGGTACCGACGGTTCCGGCGGTGTCCAGGGGAAGAACTCGGTGAACTGGCGGACCGAACTGGTCGAGCAGCTGGCCAGTGGCGGTCCCGGTGCGTTCAACGTGGTGGCGCTGAGCGCCGACTCGCAGGACGACGCGGTGTCCACCAGCCGTGCGCCCCGCGCGTCGAACGGGGTGGACTTCACCAGCATCCCCGCGGATCTGCGCGACGAGGTGGCCAGGGGCACGGAGCCCTTCCAGGTCTACGCGCAGATCCGGTACACGGACGCCACGGAGGCGCGGGCGCCGGAGCCGGGGCTGGTGATCGGCAAGCGGCTGAACGACCCCGACGGCAAGGCGTACGAGCTGTACTACCTCTTCCCGCTGACGCAGGAGGAGCAGTCGCTGAACCTGGTCAAGGGCACGCTCGCCACCGCGGGACTTTTTGTGATCGTGCTGCTCGGGGCCATCGCCTGGCTGGTGGTGCGCCAGGTGGTCACGCCGGTGCGGATGGCCGCGGGGATCGCCGAGCGGCTCTCCACGGGCCGGCTCCAGGAGCGGATGAAGGTCACCGGCGAGGACGACATCGCCCGGCTCGGTGAGGCCTTCAACAAGATGGCGCAGAACCTCCAGCTCAAGATCCAGCAGTTGGAGGAGCTCTCCCGCATGCAGCGGCGTTTTGTCTCCGACGTGTCGCACGAGCTGCGTACGCCGCTGACGACCGTACGGATGGCCGCCGATGTCATCCACGACGCGCGCGCCGACTTCGATCCGGTGACGGCCCGCTCGGCGGAGCTGCTCGGGGACCAGCTGGACCGCTTCGAGTCGCTGCTCTCGGACCTGCTGGAGATCAGCCGCTTCGACGCGGGGGCCGCCGCGCTGGAGGCGGAGCCGATAGACCTGCGGGAGGTCGTGCGCCGGGTCATCGGCGGGGCGGCGCCGCTGGCCGAGCACAAGGGCAGCCGGATCCGGGTGCTCGGGGACGGGCAGCCCGTGGTGGCCGAGGCCGATGCCCGGCGCGTCGAGCGGGTGCTGCGGAATCTGCTGGTCAACGCGGTCGAGCACGGCGAGGGCAAGGACGTGATCGTGCGGATGGCGGTGGCCGGCGGTGCCGTCGCGGTCGCGGTGCGCGACTACGGGGTGGGGCTCAAGCCCGGCGAGGCGACGCGGGTGTTCAACCGTTTCTGGCGGGCCGACCCGGCCCGTGCCCGGACCACCGGCGGCACTGGGCTCGGGCTGTCGATCGCCGTCGAGGACGCGCGGCTTCACGGCGGCTGGTTGCAGGCCTGGGGCGAGCCGGGCGGCGGGTCGCAGTTCCGGCTCACGCTGCCCCGTACGGCGGACGAGTCGCTGCGCGGCTCGCCGATACCGCTGGAACCCGAGGATTCGCGGCGCAACCGCGAGCGGGCCGCCGCCGAGCAGCGCACCGAACAGGCGCAGCGGCTGATGAGCGTGCCGTCGCAGCCGCGCGGGGACCGCTCCGCGCTGCCCGTACCGCCCCATCTGGCGGCGCCGCCTCCCACCGGGGCGGCGGTCGATCCGACGGCCCTGCCGGGCAGCGGCGCCCGGGTGGTGGCGCGGCCGGCGGGCGAGCGCCCCGCCGACGGAGCCGGCGACGGCGATGATCCACTGCACAAGGCTTCGGAGCGGGAGGACACACGTGGGCGCTGACCGCGGCCGTCAGGGCCGGGGAGCGGCGGTGAGGGTGCCCGTGGTGCTGGGGACCGCCGCTCTGCTGCTGGCGGGTTGTGCGTCGATCCCGGACAGCGGCGACGTGGAGCCGGTGAAGGCGTCCCCGCGCGGGGGCGAGTCGCAGGTGCGCGTGTACGCGGTGCCGCCGCGCGCGAAGGCCGCTCCCGACGAGATCGTGGACGGCTTCCTGGAGGCCATGACCAGTGACGATCCCGACTTCGCGATGGCCAGGAAGTACCTGACGGACCAGCGGTCCAAGGCCTGGCAGCCGGAGGCCGGTACGACGGTGCTGCGGGACGCGCCCGCGGCGGCGGCGCCCAAGCAGCCGGACGGCGCGGAGCCGTCCGGGAAGACGTTCCAGCTGTACGGCGACCAGATCGCCGACGTGGACTCCACGCACTCGTACGAGCAGGTCGCGCCGATCCCGTACACGGGCACGATCCATCTGGTGCAGCAGAACGTCGGCTCCGAGGGCAAGGAGTGGCGGATCGACGACCTGCCGCAGGGGCTGGTGCTCGGGGAGTCGGACTTCCAGCGGAACTACCGCTCGGTGAACAAGTACTACTTCGCCTCGGGGGAGAGCTGGCTGGTGGCCGATCCGGTCTACATCCGGCAGCGAATAGACCCCACGACGCGGATGGACCCGGTCACGCAGGCGGTCAAGGCGCTGCTGGACGGGCCGACGAACTGGTTGAAGCCGGTGGTGGATTCGCCGTTCCCGACCGGTACGGCGTTGCGGAAGGGCACCCGGACGCTGGAGTTCGACGACCGGAACGGGCTGAAGGTGCCGCTGAACGACAAGGCGGCCAAGGCGGGTCACGACCAGTGCCGGAAGATGGCGGCGCAACTGCTCTTCACCCTGCGGGACCTGACGTCCACCCCGGTGGGGCGGGTCGAGCTGCTGGCGAACGGTTCCTCGCTCTGTGTCCTGGACGGGGACCAGGCGGAGGAGTTCGCCCCGGACCACAGCGCGGGCCGGGCCGACACGCCGTACTTCGTCGACCAGGAGGGGCGGCTGTCGCTGCTCGCGTCCGGCGGCGACGGTTCTTCCGAACAGAGCCGGGTCAGGGGGCCGTTCGGTGACGGCACGGTGAAGCTCGACTCGGTCGCGGTGGCCAGGGACGAGCGGCGCGCGGCGGCGGTCACCAACGGTTCCAAGTCGCTGTATGTGGCGCCCGTGATGGCGGCGGGCGAGCTGGGGCAGCCGCTGGTGACCAGTCAGGGCGTCGGTGCGAAGGACCGGTTGTCCGCGCCGAGCTGGGACGGGCACGGCGACCTGTGGGTCGCGGACCGCGACCCCGCCAAGCCGCGGCTGCTCCGGCTGGCGGACGGCGTGGGGACGCCGCAGGAGGTCACGGTCGACGGACTGGGCGGCGCGCGGGTGGAGGCGCTCCGGGTGTCGGCGGACGGGGTGCGGATCGCGCTGCTGCTGTCCAAGGACGGGCGGACCACCCTCCAGATCGGCCGGGTGGAGCGGCACGGCTCCGGCGCCGACACACAGGTGTCCGTGGTGGAACTGCAAGCTGCGGCCCCGCAGATGGACACGGTCACCGCCGTCTCCTGGGCGGGTCCCAGCCGGCTGGTGGTGGTCGGCAAGGAGGCCGGCGGGGTCCAGCAGGTGCGCTACCTCCAGACCGACGGGTCGACGTCGGCGGCGAGTGTGCTGCCGGGGCTGAACCAGGTGACGGCGATCGCGGCGGCGGACGACGAGCAGCAGCCGCTGGTCGCCGATTCCGAGGACGCCGGGATCGTACGGCTGCCCACCGGGGCGAACTGGCAGACGGTCGTGCCGGCCGGTTCTTCGCCCGTCTACCCGGGCTGAGCGGACTTTGCCCGATCTGGTTGTCCACAGGGGTGGCCGGGTGCCTTCGGCGTTGGCACAGTGAGTGCCATGCGGGGGTGGTGGCGGGAGATCACCGGCCTGGTGCTTCCGGTCGCCTGTGGCGGCTGCGGCAGCCCCAGGACTCCGCTGTGCGAGGACTGCCGGCGGGCGCTGTACGGGATGTGGCCGTGCCGGGTCAGGCCGGTGCCGGAACCGCCGGGGCTGCCGCCGGTGCACGCCGCCGCGCCGTACGAGGACGCGGTACGGGCGGTGCTCCTGGCGCACAAGGAGCGCGGCGCGCTCGGGCTGGCCGGTCCGCTGGGCAGGGCGCTGGCGGGCGCCGTACAGGCCGCTGTGCCGCCCGGTACGGGCGTGGGGCCGCTGCTGCTCGTCCCGGTGCCGTCGTCCCGGCGCGCGGTCGGTGCGCGGGGGCACGACGCCACGCGGCGTACGGCGCTGGCCGCCGCGGCCGAGCTGCGGCGCGCGGGCCGCTCCGCCCGGGTGCTGCCGGTGCTGCGGCAGCGGCGCGCGGTCGCCGACCAGGCGGGCCTGGGCGCCCCTCAGAGGCTGGCGAACCTGTCAGGGGCCCTGGAGGTCGCGGTCGGCGGTGCGCGGCTGCTGGAGGGCGGCAGAGTGGTGCTGGTGGACGATCTCATGACCACGGGCGCCTCGCTGGTCGAGGCGGCGCGGGCGGTGCGGGCCGGCACCCGGCCCGGCGTTCCGGGATTCGCGCAGGTGAGCGCGGCGGTGGTGGCCGCGCCGCCGCTGTCCTTCGAAATAAACCGGAACTGAAGCCGATCTTGCATCCTTCCTGGTGGAGGGGGAAGGGAATCACCTGAACGGAGCTACATGCCGGTAGCAGGTGCCGACACCCGTCCGGGCGAGCTATGTTCGGTTGTGAGGAATGGTGGAAGCCGTGACTCACTGAATGCACTGGTCTGCTACGGCGTTTTTCAGCACCTCGGAATTTCGGGGGAGTGGGGAGCATGCCGTCGGGGGAGGAGGAGGTGAAAGTCGCCAAGTCCGAGGCTCCGGTGACTACCGGGGTCTGGTGCAACAGGGAGTAACTCCGCAACGAGGCGGAGTGATCCGGGAACGGAGTTCTGCGTGGACATCGTCGTCAAGGGCCGCAAAACAGAGGTGCCCGAGCGGTTCCGGAAGCACGTGGCCGAGAAGCTGAAGTTGGAGAGAATCCAGCAGCTCGACGGCAAGGTCATCAGCCTGGACGTCGAGGTCTCGAAGGAGCACAACCCGCGTCAGGCCAGCACATGCGACCGGGTGGAGATCACGCTCCACTCCCGCGGGCCCGTCATCAGGGCGGAGGCGGCGGCCGCAGACCCGTACGCGGCCCTGGATCTCGCCACCACCAAGCTGGAGGCGCGGCTGCGCAAGCAGCACGAGAAGCGGCACAACCGCCGCGGTACCGGGCGGCTTTCGGCGGCCGAGGTCGTCGACGTCGTTCCCGGGGTGGCCCGGTTGAACGCGAACGGCGCGACGGTCGCCGACGAGGTACGCGCGGTGCCCACCACCAGGATCGGTTCGCTGGAGGTGCAGGGTGAAGGCCCCCTGGTGGTCAGGGAGAAGAACCACGTCGCCGCACCCATGTCGCTCGACCAGGCGCTCTACGAGATGGAGCTGGTCGGGCACGACTTCTATCTGTTCATCGACTCCGACACCAAGGAACCGAGCGTCGTCTACCGGCGCCACGCGTACGACTACGGTGTCATCCACCTCCAGACGGACCCCTTGGCCGAGTCGCGGGCCGGCGACGCCGGCGGGGCCCTGGGTGGCTGAGACCGAACGGTCGGGATCCGGCTGAGACATGCCCCCCGGTGGTGCCCTTGAGGACTCCGTGAGCCCTCAAGGGCACCACCGTGTGGCAGCGGCGTCACCGCTCCGGGGCCCGGGCATGAAATCATGGCGTCGCAAGCCAACCGGTGGTCTGCGAACTGCGGTTGGCCGGCACTCATGAACTCGGGCCATGGCCTTCAGGGGGAGGAACGATGGCGGACAGCTTCGGGCCGGTGCACCACACGGACGACGCCGGCCACAGGGTCGGGGGTCCGGGGTCGGACGCCGACACGGACCGGGGCGGGTCACGCAAGGAGCCGATCCGGGTCCTCGTGGTGGACGACCACGCGCTCTTCCGCCGGGGCCTGGAGATCGTCCTGGCCCAGGAGGAGGACATCCAGGTCATCGGCGAGGCGGGCGACGGCGCGGAGGCCGTCGACAAGGCGGCCGACCTGCTGCCGGACATCGTGCTGATGGACGTACGGATGCCCAAGCGCGGCGGAATCGAGGCGTGCACCTCCATCAAAGAGGTGGCACCCAGTGCCAAAATCATCATGCTGACGATCAGCGACGAGGAGGCCGACCTCTACGACGCGATCAAGGCGGGTGCGACCGGTTATCTCCTCAAGGAGATCTCCACCGACGAGGTGGCCACCGCCATTCGCGCGGTGGCCGACGGACAGTCGCAGATCAGCCCTTCCATGGCGTCCAAGCTGCTGACCGAGTTCAAATCGATGATTCAGCGCTCCGACGAGCGAAGACTCGTTCCGGCGCCGCGTCTCACCGAGCGGGAGCTGGAAGTCCTCAAACTGGTCGCCACGGGAATGAACAACCGTGATATCGCCAAGGAGTTGTTCATCTCCGAGAACACCGTGAAGAACCACGTCCGCAACATTCTGGAGAAGCTGCAACTGCACTCCAGGATGGAGGCCGTGGTCTACGCGATGCGGGAGAAGATCCTCGAGATCCGCTGACGGCCGGTGTGCGCGCCGGCACGTCAGAGCGCGGTGAGCGCCTCCGCCAGGGCGCCGCGCAGTTCGGGCGCGTCGACCCGCTCCACGCGTACGTCCGAGCAGCCGACCCACTCCGCCGCCTCGCGCAGCGCCAGGGCCATCGGGAGCACGGCCTTCGGGGTGTCCAGGGAGACGTGCTTGGCGACGAGCGTCTGCCCCTCGCGCGCCGGGTCGACGCGGCCCAGCAGCCGGCCGCCGGACAGCAGCGGCATCGCGAAGTAGCCGTACACCCGCTTGGGCTTGGGGACGTACGCCTCCAGGCGGTGGGTGAAGCCGAAGATCCGCTCGGTGCGCGCCCGCTCCCAGATCAGGGAGTCGAACGGGGACATCAGTGTCGTACGGTGCCGGCCCTTCGGCGGGCTCGCCAGCGCCTCCGGATCGGCCCAGGCGGGCTTCGTCCAGCCCTGGACCGTCACCGGGACCAGCCCGGAGTCCGCGATCACGGCGTCGACCTGCTCGCCCTTGAGCCGGTGGTAGTCCGCGAGGTCGGCGCGGGTGCCGACGCCCAGCGAACGGCCCGCGAGCCGGACCAGCCGGCGAAGGCACTCGGTGTCGTCCAGGTCGTCGTGGAGGAGAGCGTCGGGGACGGCGCGCTCCGCCAGGTCGTACACCCGCTTCCAGCTCCGGCGGCCCGTGCAGACCACCTCGCCGTGCATCAGCGCCCGCTCGACGGCGACCTTGGCCTCCGACCAGTCCCACCAGGGGCCGCCGTTCTTGGCGCCGCCCAGCTCCGTGGCGGTCAGGGGGCCCTCCGCGCGCAGCTGCTTGATCACCGTTTCGTACGCGCCGTCCGCCAGCTCGTGGTACCAGTTCGGGCGGTTCCGGTACGCGCGGCGGCGGAACGCGAAGTGCGGCCACTCCTCGATCGGCAGGATGCAGGCCGCGTGCGACCAGTACTCGAAGGCGTGCGGCGCCGCGTCCGTGCCCGGGGGCGTCCAGTACGCGTCCTCGACGGTCCTGCGGCCCACCGCGCCCAGGCGCGCGTACGGGATCAGCTCGTGCGAACGGGCCAGCACCGAGATCGTGTCCAGCTGGACGGCCCCGAGGTGGCGCAGCACGCCCCGGACCCCGCCCCGGCGGTCCGGGGCGCCGAGGAATCCCTGGGCGCGCAGCGCGATACGGCGGGCCTCGTCGGCGGACAGCTCGGCGGCGGGGGGCGGCACAGTCGTCATGTCCGCACGATAGACGGCGGCACTGACAGCGGACCGCTCGCGGGGGGACGCCCGCGCGGGGCGGCTCAGGGCCGGGCGGGCAGGTACGGACAGGTGCTCGGCAGGCCGACGTCGGACGGGAGCACCGCGCCGATCCAGCAGTCACGCAGCGTGCCCTTGTTGAGCAGCCCCGCGCGGAGCGTGCCCTCCATCACAAAACCCGACTTCTCGGCCACCGCGCGTGAGCCGGTGTTGCCCACCTCGGCGCGCCACTCCAGCCGTATCGCGCCCAGCGTCGTGAAGGCGAACCTGGTCAGCGCGGTCACAGCCTCCGTCATGTAGCCGTGGCCCCGGTGCTCCTTCGCCGTCCAGTAGCCGATCTCCCAGGTCCCGGCCCTGGGGTGGTGCAGCGAGACGGCGGCCACCAGCGGACCACCGAGCGCGCTTTCGCCCCGCCGCACGGCGAAGGTGTACTCGGTGTCGTCGCGCCAGCCGTCCGGGACCAGCCGTTCCACGAACTGTTCCGCGTGCCGGCGCGCGTACGGCGAGGGGATCGTCGTCCAGCGCCGGATCGAGGGGTCCTGGCAGGCCTCGAAGACGGCGTCCGTGTCGTCCGGGGTGAAGGTGCGCAGGGTCAGGCGCTCGGTCGTGAGGGTGAGGGGCTCCATGTACGGATTCTGGTGATCGCCGGCCCGTGGCGCGAGCACTTTTCGTGTCTCACCGGCACCTTCCACGCGTCCCGCGCGTTCTCATTGCGGGTGACAGCAGGCCTGCGTGACAGCGGCCCTCCCGGCGCAGGCGGGTCCTCGCTTACGATGGCCGATGCGGTGGGGCCCGCCTGCCGTGCCCGCGCCCGTGTTCCTATACGACCCACGTGCCAGGCCCGACCGGCAAGGAGACCAGCCTCAGTGTCCGTCTTCAACAAGCTCATGCGTGCAGGCGAAGGCAAGATCCTGCGCAAACTGCACCGCATCGCGGACCAGGTCAACTCCATCGAAGAGGACTTCGAGAGCCTCTCCGACGCCGAGTTGCGGGCGCTCACCGACGAGTACAAAGAACGCTACGCCGACGGTGAGAGCCTGGACGACCTGCTTCCCGAGGCCTTCGCGACCGTTCGCGAGGCGGCCAGGCGTGTCCTCGGCCAGCGTCCTTACGACGTCCAGCTGATGGGTGGCGCCGCGCTGCACCTCGGTTACGTCGCCGAGATGAAGACCGGTGAGGGCAAGACCCTCGTCGGCACCCTGCCCGCGTATCTGAACGCGCTGTCCGGGAAGGGCGTCCACCTGATCACGGTGAACGACTACCTGGCCGAGCGCGACTCCGAGATGATGGGCCGCGTCCACAAGTTCCTGGGCCTCACCATCGGCTGCATCCTGGCCAACATGACGCCCGCGCAGCGCCGCGAGCAGTACGCGTGCGACATCACGTACGGCACGAACAACGAGTTCGGCTTCGACTACCTGCGCGACAACATGGCGTGGTCCCAGGAAGAGCTGGTCCAGCGCGGTCACAACTACGCCATCGTGGACGAGGTCGACTCGATCCTCGTGGACGAGGCCCGTACGCCGCTGATCATCTCCGGCCCCGCCGACCAGGCCACCAAGTGGTACGGGGACTTCGCCAAGCTTGTCACCCGCCTCGCCAAGGGTGAGGCCGGCAACTCCCTCAAGGGCATCGAGGAGACCGGCGACTACGAGGTCGACGAGAAGAAGCGCACGGTCGCCATCCACGAACCCGGTGTCGCGAAGGTCGAGGACTGGCTGGGCATCGACAACCTGTACGAGTCGGTGAACACCCCGCTCGTCGGTTACCTGAACAACGCGATCAAGGCCAAGGAACTCTTCAAGAAGGACAAGGACTACGTCGTCATCGACGGCGAAGTCATGATCGTCGACGAGCACACCGGCCGTATCCTCGCCGGCCGCCGCTACAACGAGGGCATGCACCAGGCGATCGAGGCGAAGGAAGGGGTGGACATCAAGGACGAGAACCAGACCCTGGCGACCATCACCCTCCAGAACTTCTTCCGCCTCTACGGCAAGCTCTCCGGCATGACCGGTACGGCCATGACCGAGGCCGCCGAGTTCCACCAGATCTACAAGCTGGGCGTCGTGCCGATCCCGACGAACCGGCCCATGGTCCGCATGGACCAGTCCGACCTGATCTACCGTACCGAGGTCGCCAAGTTCGCGGCGGTCGTGGACGACATCGCGGAGAAGCACGAGAAGGGGCAGCCGATCCTGGTCGGCACCACCTCGGTCGAGAAGTCCGAGTACCTCTCGCAGCAGCTCAGCAAGCGCGGCGTGCAGCACGAGGTGCTCAACGCCAAGCAGCACGACCGGGAGGCGACGATCGTCGCCCAGGCGGGCCGCAAGGGCGCGGTCACGGTCGCCACGAACATGGCCGGCCGTGGTACGGACATCAAGCTCGGCGGCAACCCCGACGACCTCGCGGAGGCGGAGCTGCGCCAGCGCGGCCTGGACCCCGTCGAGCACGTCGAGGAGTGGGCCGCGGCCCTGCCCGCCGCGCTGGAGAAGGCCGAGAAGGCCGTGCAGGCCGAGTTCGAAGAGGTCAAGGACCTCGGCGGGCTGTACGTGCTGGGCACCGAGCGGCACGAGTCGCGCCGTATCGACAACCAGCTGCGCGGCCGGTCCGGGCGTCAGGGCGACCCCGGCGAGTCCCGGTTCTACCTGTCGCTGGGCGACGACCTGATGCGGCTGTTCAAGGCGCAGATGGTCGAGCGTGTCATGTCGATGGCGAACGTCCCCGACGAGGTCCCCATCGAGAACAAGATGGTGACGCGCGCGATCGCCTCGGCCCAGTCGCAGGTCGAGCAGCAGAACTTCGAGACGCGGAAGAACGTCCTCAAGTACGACGAGGTCCTCAACCGGCAGCGTGAGGTCATCTACGGCGAGCGCCGCCGCGTCCTGGAGGGCGAGGACCTGCACGAGCAGGTGCGGCACTTCATGGACGACACGATCGACGCCTACATCCAGGCGGAGACCGTCGAGGGCTTCGCGGAGGAGTGGGATCTGGACCGGCTGTGGGGCGCCTTCAAGCAGCTCTACCCGGTGAAGGTCACCGTCGAGGAGCTGGAGGACGCGGCCGGCGACCGGGCGGGCATCACGGCCGAGTTCATCGGCGAGTCCATCAAGGACGACATCCACGACCAGTACGAGGACCGGGAGAACCAGCTCGGCTCCGACATCATGCGGGAGCTGGAGCGGCGCGTGGTGCTGTCCGTCCTGGACCGCAAGTGGCGTGAGCACCTCTACGAGATGGACTACCTCCAGGAGGGCATCGGCCTGCGGGCCATGGCCCAGAAGGACCCGCTGGTCGAGTACCAGCGCGAGGGCTTCGACATGTTCAACGCCATGATGGAGGGCATCAAGGAGGAGTCCGTCGGCTACCTGTTCAACCTGGAGGTCCAGGTCGAGCAGCAGGTCGAGGAGGTCCCGGTGCAGGACGCGGCGGAGCGTACGTCGCTCACCAAGGACGCCACGGTGCCCGCCACGCGTCCCGAGATCCGCGCCAAGGGCCTGGACGCCCCGCAGCGGCCGGACCGGCTGCACTTCTCCGCTCCCACGGTGGACGGCGAGGGCGGTGTCGTCGAGGGCGACTTCCAGAACGCGGACGGGCCGACGCGCTCCACGTCGGACGGGCTGACGCGCGCGGAGCGCCGCAAGGCGCAGAAGGGCGGGGCCCAGGGCGGGCGCCGCCGCAAGAAGTAGCTCCTGACGGGTCCTCCTGAGGGACCACGACGGAACGGGCCACGGACCGGGCCGGGGTGCGCACACGCGGTGCGCGCCCCGGCCCGTTCTCATGTCCGGCTCAGGTCCGGTCGCCGCCCAGCTCGACCGCCGCGCACCGCCAGCGCAGATCGGTGCCCCGCTCCAGCCGGAAGGCCAGGGCCCGCACCTGTGCGCCCGCGGCGATGCTGGCGGACGCCTCCAGGACGCCGGGGCGCGGCTCGAAGCTCCGGCAGGTACGGACGACGGGGTGCACGCCCCGCGCCCGCAGCGGGGTGCCGGGCGCGAGGCGTACGAGCTGCTCGTACGCGGGTCCGACGGTCTGGCCGAGCATCCAGTGGACGGGCCGGCGCCCGCTGAGGACGGCGAGCAGGCGCTCGGCGAACAGTTCGTGGGGCGGGACGTGGCGGCGGCGCTGCGGGCCCACGGTGCCGGGCCTGCGCTGGTCTCGCCGACCGGGCGGCCTGGATCCGGCGACCGGCCGTCCGGCGGGCGCGGAGCCGGCCTGGCCGGCCGGACCGGCGGGGGAGCGGGTGGTGCCGGTCGGCCTGGTCGGACGGGTGGCCGTCGCGGCCCCCGCCACCGTCGCGGCGCCGCCCGCGCTGTTGGTACCGCCCGCTGTGCGAGCCGCCTCCGCCGTACCCGAGGTGGCCGCCCCCGCGTGGTGGGTCGTGCCCGCCGCACCTGTCGCGCCCGGGTCGCGGGTGGTGTCCGCCGCCTCCGTCGCGCCTGCCGCGCGAGTCGTTCCTGTCGTGGTCACGCAGATCGCCCCCGTTCTGCCCGTCCGGTTCGAATACCGGGCGGTAACTTGTGATGGGGATCTTCTACGGGGCCGGGGAGACCGTGGCAAGAGCCGTCCGTGGGCGCGCCGCGCGGCCGTGATGTCACCTATCCGGGTGACGGGCGGTCCGTACGGCCCCGGCGGGGGCAGGGAGGACGGTTCCCGGGTGGACGCCGGGGGACCTCGTACGCGTCACCCCCACGAGGGATTCCCGCACGTATCCTTAAGCGCTCACCCGACTAGGAAAGCGGTCAGCCCATGCGCGTCTATGTCCCCTCGACCCTCCCCGGTCTCGCGGAGGCGCACAAGACGGGCGAGCTGGGCCCCGGGCCGCTGACGGCCTACGCGGTGACCCCCGGGCTGCGCGAGTGGTACGTCTCCGACGACATCGAGGAGCTGGAGTACGCGGCCCTCAACCGGGCCGCCGCCGCCTCCCTCCGCCTCCTCGCCGCGGACCCGGACGCCGCCCGCCGCCGGGTGGTCGTCGCCGTCGACGTCCCCGACAGGGAAGCCGTCTCCGACCCGGACCGCGGCCTGGACTCCGCCGGTCTCGGCGAGGTGCGGATCGCCGCGGCCGTGCCGCTCGCCGGGGCCGCCGCCGTCCACATCGACGCGGACGACGCGGACGCCGACGTCTCGGCCGCCGCCGCCGCGCTGGGCGCCGCGGATCACGGCGACGACGACGCGCAGTTCGTCGTGGACGGCGCCGAGGACCACGAACTGCTCTGGTACGGCGTCCAGGAGATCGGCCACCTCATCGGCTGAGCGGGCCGCCGGGACCCGTACGGCCCGTGGCCACTGCACCGATGTCAGTGGCGGGCGGTACGGTTTTGCCATGGGGAAGCAGAACACGCATCTGGTCTGGGACTGGAACGGCACACTCCTGGACGACATCCAGGCCGTCATCGGGGCGACCAACGCCGCCTTCGGTGAGATCGGGCTGGAGCCGATCACCCTGGCGCGCTACCGCGAGCTGTACTGCGTGCCCGTGCCGGTCTTCTACGAGCGGCTGATGGGCCGGCTGCCGACGGACGCCGAATGGACCGTCATGGACGAGACCTTTCACCGGCATTATACGGAGCAGCGCGTCGGCTGCGCCCTGACGGCGGGCGTCGAGGAGCTGCTCGCGGGCTGGACGCGGGCGGGCCGCAGCCAGTCGCTGCTGAGCATGTACGGCCACGAGGAGCTGGTTCCGGTGGTGCGGGGGTACGGCATCGAGAGCCATTTCGTACGGGTCGACGGGCGCACGGGTCCCTCCGGGGGGAGCAAGGCGCTGCACATGGAGCGCCATCTGGTCGCCCTGGCGTCGGTCGGCGCGATATCGCCCGAGCGCACGGTGGTCATCGGCGACGCGGTGGACGACGCGGTGGCGGCGGCGCATGTGGGCGCGCGGGCGGTGCTGTACACGGGCGGGTCGCACAGCAGGACGAGCCTGGCGGCGGCGGGGGTGCCGGTGGTGGACTCCCTGGAGGAGGCGGTGGCGGCGGCGCAGGATCTGGTGGGCTGAGAGCGGGTCCCCGGCGTCTGTCCGGTGGGCGGTGCCGTCAGCCCGGTGGGCGTGCCGCTCAGTGATGTCCTCAATCGCCGGACGGGCTTGATCGGCCCCGGCGTGGTGGGCGGGTGCGGGTCACCGCGTCCTCAATCGCCGGACGGGCTCCGTTGTGGCCCGGCGTGGTGCGTGGGTGCCGCTTACTGATGTCCTCAATCGCCGGACGGGCTTGAATTGCGCCCGGTGAGGCTTGATGGGGCCGGAGCAGTCCGGAGCCTCTGTGTCGCTGGCCGGAGTGTCAAACTTCGCGGTGCGCTTTTGTACACATGCGGCTCATGACGGGGCCCCGGTGGAGAGCGATAGCCTGGGGCAGTGATCAGCGCGATATGCCGTGGGGGCAGCGAAGCCCCCCGTCTGCGCCCGGAGCGCCACCGCGCCCGGGCCGTCGTCGATCGCCGTTATCCGGACCGGCCGTCAAAATTGGCCAATAACGTCCCGGACATCTCTCATCGCGGCATAACGTCGACCCCGACCGGAAACCCCGCGTCGTGGCGTTGTGGCGCTTCCTTCATCTACGTCACGCAACGGCGCGCGACAGGAGCCAGAGGACATGCAGACCAAGCTGGACGAAGCCAAGGCCGAGCTGCTCGAACGGGCGGCCCGGGTCGCTGAGAACAGCCCGGCGGGGGAGACCGGAGGACTGGGGGGCAGCCCCCTGGCCGACCAGGCCGCGGGCGGGTCCGCGCACGAGGGGCGTTCCGGACAGGACGCGCTTCTCGCGTACCTCCAGCGCTACTACCTGCACACCGCTCCCGAAGACCTGGCCGACCGCGATCCGGTCGACCTCTACGGCGCGGCGCTCTCCCACTACCGACTGGCCGAGAACCGCCCGCAGGGGACCGCCGACGTGCGGGTCCACACCCCCACGGTCGAGGAGAACGGCTGGACGTCCAGCCACACCGTCGTCGAGGTCGTCACCGACGACATGCCCTTCCTGGTCGACTCCGTCACCAACGAGCTGTCCCGCCAGGGCCGCGGCATCCACGCCGTGATCCACCCGCAGGTCGTGGTCCGCCGCGACGTCACGGGCAAGCTGATCGAGGTGCTCCCCGACGGCCCCGCCACCGGGACGGAGCGTCCGCACGACGCGCTCACCGAGTCCTGGATCCACGTCGAGATCGACCGCGAGTCCGACCGCGACGACCTCCGGCAGATGACCTCCGACCTGCGGCGCGTCCTGTCCGACGTACGGGAGACCGTCGAGGACTGGGACAAGATGCGCGAGGCCGCGCTGCGCATCGCCGAGGAGCTGCCCACCGAGCCGACCGCGGACGACCTGCGCGTCCAGGAGGTCGACGAGGCCAGGGAGCTGCTGCGCTGGCTGGCCGCCGACCACTTCACGTTCCTCGGCTACCGCGAGTACCAGCTGACGGACACCGACTCGCTGTCCGCCGTGGCCGGCACCGGCCTCGGCATCCTGCGCTCCGACCCGCACCACAGTGAGGACGACGACCACCCGGTCAGCCCGTCGTTCAGCCGGCTGCCCGCCGACGCGCGCGCCAAGGCCCGTGAGCACAAGCTGCTCGTCCTCACGAAGGCCAACAGCCGCGCCACCGTGCACCGCGCCGGCTATCTCGACTACGTCGGGGTGAAGAAGTTCGACGACAAGGGCAACGTCGTCGGCGAGCGCCGCTTCCTGGGCCTCTTCTCCTCGGCCGCGTACACCGAGTCCGTCCGCCGGGTGCCGGTCGTGCGCCGCAAGGTCGCCGAGGTCCTTGAGGGCGCCGGCTACTCGCCGAACAGCCACGACGGCCGCGACCTGGTGCAGATCCTGGAGACGTACCCCCGCGACGAGCTGTTCCAGACGCCGGTCGACCAGCTCCGCTCGATCGTCACCAGCGTCCTGTATCTCCAGGAGCGCCGGCGGCTGCGGCTGTACCTGCGCCAGGACGAGTACGGGCGCTACTACTCCGCCCTCGTCTACCTGCCGCGCGACCGGTACACCACCGGGGTCAGGCTGCGGCTGGTCGACATCCTCAAGGAGGAGCTGGGCGGCACCAGCGTCGACTTCACCGCGTGGAACACGGAATCGATCCTCTCCCGGCTGCATTTTGTCGTACGGGTCCCGCCGGGCACCGAGATCGGCGAGCTGACCGACGCGGACGCCGACCGGATCGAGGCCCGGCTCGTCGAGGCCGCCCGCTCCTGGGCGGACGCCTTCTCCGAGGCGCTCAACACCGAATGCGGCGAGGAGCGCGCCGCCGGGCTGCTGCGCCGGTACGGGGGCGCCTTCCCCGAGGGCTACAAGGCCGACCACAGCCCCCGGGCCGCGGTCGCCGACCTCGTCCACCTGGAGGCGCTCACCAACGATGGGAAGGACTTCTCGCTCTCCCTGTACGAACCGGTCGGCGCGGCCCCCGGTGAGCGGCGCTTCAAGATCTACCGGCTGGGCGAGCAGGTGTCCCTCTCGCGCGTCCTGCCCGTGCTCCAGAGGCTCGGGGTCGAGGTCGTCGACGAGCGTCCGTACGAGCTGCGCTGCGCGGACCGCACCCACGCCTGGATCTACGACTTCGGTCTGCGGATGCCGGTGAGCGGCCTGGGCGGGGAGACGCGCGCCGACGACGCCCGCGAGCGCTTCCAGGAGGCCTTCGCGGCCGTCTGGACGGGCGCCGCCGAGAACGACGGCTTCAACTCCCTCGTCCTGGAGGCCGGGCTGAGCTGGCGTCAGGCGATGGTGCTGCGCGCGTACGCCAAGTACCTGCGCCAGTCCGGGTCGACGTTCAGCCAGGACTACATGGAGGACACCCTCCGTACGAATGTCCACACCACCCGGCTGCTGGTCTCGCTCTTCGAGGCACGGATGTCGCCGGGCCACCAGCGCGCCGGCACGGAGCTGACGGACGGGCTGCTGGAGGAGCTGGACGGGGCGCTGGACCAGGTCGCGAGCCTGGACCAGGACCGGATCCTGCGGTCCTTCCTCACGCTCATCAAGGCCACGCTGCGGACCAACTACTTCCAGTCCGCGAGCCTGGACACGGGCACGACGGACAAGACCGGCGAGGCCGAGCGGGCCGAGAAGCCCGGGAAGCCCGGGAAGGCCGACAAGGCCCCGGTCGCCAAGCACCACACGTACGTGTCGATGAAGTTCGACCCGCAGGCCATCCCCGACCTGCCGGCCCCCCGGCCCGCGTACGAGATCTGGGTCTACTCCCCGCGGGTCGAGGGCGTGCACCTGCGCTTCGGCAAGGTCGCGCGCGGCGGGCTGCGCTGGTCCGACCGGCGGGAGGACTTCCGTACGGAGATCCTCGGCCTGGTCAAGGCGCAGATGGTCAAGAACACGGTGATCGTGCCGGTCGGCGCCAAGGGCGGCTTCGTCGCCAAGCAGCTGCCCGACCCGGCCGCGGACCGGGACGCGTGGCTGGCCGAGGGCATCGCCGCGTACAAGATCTTCATCTCGGCGCTGCTCGACATCACGGACAACATGGTCGCGGGCGCGGTGGTGCCTCCTACGGACGTCGTCCGGCACGACGAGGACGACACCTACCTGGTCGTCGCCGCGGACAAGGGCACGGCGAGCTTCTCCGACATCGCCAACGCCGTCGCGGTCGCGTACGACTTCTGGCTCGGTGACGCGTTCGCCTCCGGCGGCAGCGCCGGGTACGACCACAAGGGCATGGGCATCACGGCCCGAGGCGCCTGGGAGTCCGTCGAACGGCACTTCCGGGAGCTGGGGCACGACACCCAGTCCGAGGACTTCACGGTGGTCGGCGTCGGTGACATGTCGGGTGACGTGTTCGGCAACGGCATGCTGCTCTCCGAGCACATCAGGCTGGTCGCGGCCTTCGACCACCGGCACATCTTCATCGACCCGCACCCGGACGCGGCCACCTCCTTCGAGGAGCGCCGCAGGCTCTTCGGGCTCCAGCGCTCCTCGTGGGCCGACTACGACAAGGCGCTGCTCTCGCAGGGCGGTGGCGTCCACCCCCGTACGGCCAAGTCGATCCCCGTCAACACCCACGTCCGCGAGGCGCTCGGCATCGAGCCCGGGGTCACGAAGCTGACCCCCGCCGAGCTGATGAAGGCGATCCTCCAGGCCCCCGTGGACCTGCTGTGGAACGGCGGGATCGGTACGTACGTCAAGGCGTCCACGGAGACGGACGCGGACGTCGGCGACAAGGCCAACGACGCGATCCGGGTCAACGGCGAGGATCTGCGGGTCAAGGTCGTCGGCGAGGGCGGCAACCTGGGGCTGACCCAGCTCGGCCGCATCGAGTTCGCCCGCCGGGGCGCCGGCGGCGAGGGCGGCAAGGTCAACACCGACGCCATCGACAACAGCGCGGGCGTGGACACCTCCGACCACGAGGTCAACATCAAGGTGCTGCTCAACGGCCTGGTGACGGAGGGGGACATGACGGTCAAGCAGCGCAACAAGCTGCTGGCCGCGATGACCGACGAGGTCGGCTCGCTCGTGCTGCGCAACAACTACGCGCAGAACACGGCGCTCGGCAACGCGCTCATCCAGTCGCCGTCCCTGCTCCACGCCCACCAGCGCTTCATGCGCAGGCTGGTGCGGGACGGGCATCTGAACCGCGCGCTGGAGTTCCTGCCGACCGACCGGCAGGTCCGGGAGCTGCTCAACGCCAACAAGGGACTGTCCCAGCCCGAGCTGGCCGTGCTGCTCGCCTACACCAAGATCACGGTGGCGGAGGAGCTGATCCACACGGATCTGCCCGACGACCCGTACCTGCGCAAGCTGCTGCACGCGTACTTCCCCGCCCCGCTGCGGGAGCAGTTCGCCGAGCAGATCGACGGGCACGCGCTGCGCCGCGAGATCATCACGACGGTGCTGGTCAACGACACGGTGAACACAGGGGGTTCGACCTTCCTGCACCGGCTCCGCGAGGAGACGGGGGCGTCGATCGAGGAGATCGTACGGGCGCACACCGCGGCCCGCGAGATCTTCGGCCTGAACGCCGTGTGGGACTCCGTCGAGGCGCTCGACAACAAGGTCGAGGCCGACGTCCAGACCCGGATCCGGCTGCACTCGCGCCGCCTGGTCGAGCGCGGCACGCGCTGGCTGCTGGGCAACCGGCCGCAGCCGCTGGAGATCGCGTCCACGATCGAGTTCTTCGCGGCCGGCGTGGAGGACGTCTGGGCGCAGCTGCCGACGATGCTGCGCGGCGCGGAGCTGGAGTGGTACCAGCGCATCCTGGACGAGCTGACCTCGGCGGACGTGCCGGAGGAGCTGGCCCTGCGGGTCGCCGGGTTCTCCTCGGCCTTCCCGACGCTGGACGTCGTGGCGATCGCGGACCGTACGGGACAGGACCCGCTGGGCGTCGCCGAGGTGTACTACGACCTCGGGGACCGGCTGCGGATCACCCAGCTGATGAACCGGATCATCGAGCTGCCGCGGGCCGACCGCTGGCAGTCCATGGCCCGCGCCTCCATCCGCGAGGACCTGTACGCGGCGCACGCGGGGCTCACCGCGGACGTGCTGTCCGTCGGGGACGCCAACTCGACTCCCGAGGAGCGCTTCAAGGCGTGGGAGCAGAAGAACGCGGCGATCCTCGGGCGGTCGCGTACGACACTGGAGGAGATCCAGAGCTCCGACGCGTTCGACCTGGCGAATCTGTCGGTGGCGATGCGGACGATGCGGACGCTGCTGCGGACGCACAGCTGAGCCGTTCAGCTTGAGCCGTTCAGCTGAATCGCGCCGCGCCCCGGCCTCCGTACGAGCTGTCTCTCAGCTCGTACGGAGGCCGGGGCGCGTGGCCGTCCTGTTCCTGGTTCTTGTTCCTACTTCTTGCCACCGGTGAACTTCTGGTAGGCGGCCACGACCTCTTTCGCCGGGCCGTCCATCCGCAGGACCCCCGATTCCAGCCAGAGCGCGCGGTCGCAGGTCTCGGTGATGGTGTTGTTGCTGTGGCTGACGAGGAAGACCGTGCCGGCCTCCTTCCTCAGCTCGGCGATGCGCTCCTTGCTGCGGCGCTGGAACTTGGCGTCGCCGGTGGAGAGCGCCTCGTCGATCAGCAGGACGTCGTGGTTCTTGGCGGCGGCGATGGAGAAGCGCAGGCGGGCGCCCATGCCCGAGGAGTACGTCCGCATCGGCAGTGAGATGAAGTCGCCCTTCTCGTTGATGCCGGAGAACTCCACGATGTCCGCGTACCGCTCGCGGACCTGCTCGCGCGTCATGCCCATGGCGAGTCCGCCGAGGATGACGTTGCGCTCGCCGGTGAGGTCGCCCATCAGCGCCGCGTTGACGCCGAGAAGGGAGGGCTGGCCCTCGGTGTGGATCAGGCCCTCGCTCGGCGGCAGCAGCCCGGCGATGGCCTTGAGCAGGGTCGACTTGCCGGAGCCGTTGGAGCCGATGAGGCCGATGGCCTCGCCCTTGTACGCGACGAAGCTGACGCCCTTGACCGCGTGCACCTCGCGGACGCCGGGGGCGGCGCGGCGGGAGGCGATACGGCTGAGGGCGGAGGTCGCGGAGCCCTTGCCGCCCTTGGTGCCGTGGACCTTGTACGTGATGTGGACACCGTCGACGATCACGGTGGGGGTGGGCTCGGGGGCGGGGGGTTCGGGGGCGGGGGCGGCCCGCGTTTCGGCCTTGGTGAGGTCGGTCCTGGTCAGGTCAGCCACGTCCGTACTCCTCCTCTGCCTTCCAGAAGTAGACAAATCCGCCGACCCCGACCACCACCGCCCAGCCGAGCGCGATGGCCCAGACGTGGTCGGGCAGTTTGTCGGAGCCGAAGCTGTCGATGAGGGCGAAGCGCATCAGGTCGATGTAGACGGCGGCGGGGTTCCACTGGAGGAGCAGCGCCACCGAGTGCGGCAGCTTCCCGGACACCTTGTCGATGCTGTACATCACGCCCGAGACGTACATCCAGGTGCGCAGCAGGAAGGGCGTCAGCTGGGCGATGTCCGGCGTCTTGGCGCCGAGCCTGGCCATGATCATCGAGAGGCCGGCCAGGAACACCGACTGGAGCAGCAGTGCGGGCGCCGCCAGCAGCCAGCTGAGCGTCGGGTACTGCCCGAAGCAGACCAGGATCGCGGCCAGCGCGGCCATCGAGAAGAGCAGCTGCTGGAGCTGCTGGAGCGCGAAGGCCAGGGGCAGCGAGGCGCGGGGGAAGTGCAGGGCCCTGACAAGGCCCAGGTTCCCCGAGATCGCCCGGGTGCCGGAGGTGATCGCGCTGGACGTGAAGGTCCAGATGAAGACGCCGGTGACGAGGAACGGGATGTAGTCCGGCACGCCGTGCTTGGTGTTCAGCAGGATGCCGAAGATGAAGTAGTAGACCGTCGCGTTGAGCAGCGGGGTCATGATCTGCCAGACCTGGCCGAGTTTCGCCTGGCTGTACTGGGACATCAGCCGGGCGGTCGCGAACGCGGTGATGAAATGGCGGCGCGACCAGAGCTGGCGGACGTACGCGGGCAGTGAGGGGCGCGCTCCGCTCACGGTCAGTCCGTGGCGGGCGGCGAGGGCGGCCAGGTCCGTACCGGGCGGCAGGAGACCGGTTCCGACCTGGGCGTTCTCGCCTTTCCGGTCGGGGTCCTGTCCGGGGTTCGGCGTGGTGGGGGAGATCGTCTGGCTCACAGGTACCGCTTTCGACGGTGGCTGGGTCGACGCAGGCGATGGAACGGGTCCGTATCGTCGCAACGTCGATGCTAGGACGATTTTCCGACGGAACGCAACCGTAGCGTCGTGACGCCTTGGTCAAGCTATGCTCAACTCATGACCACGGATCCGCGCACTTCACGCCGCGTACCCGCGGGAGCCGCCGTGCTCCGGGAGGACGTGACCGACGCCATCCGCGCCGCGGTGTTCGAGGAACTGGCCGCGGTCGGGTTCGCCCGGATGTCGATCGAGGGCATCGCGCGGCGGGCCGGGGTCGGCAAGACCGCCGTGTACCGCCGGTGGAAGTCGAAGCTGGCGCTCGTGCTGGACCTGCTGTCCGTCTTCGCCGCGCAGGGCCTGCCCGCGCCGGCCACCGGGTCGCTCTACGGGGACGTACGGGCGCTGCTGGAAGTGGCCTCGCACGCGTTGCGCCATCCGGTGGCCTCGCAGGTGATCCCGGACCTGCTGGTGGAGGCGGCGCGCCACCCGGAGATCTCCGACGCGATCAAGACGGCGCTGCTGGACGGTCAGCAGGGGATCGCGGCGGTGATCGTGCGGGAGGCGGTGGAGCGGGGGGAACTGCCGGAGGGCACGGACCCGGACCGGGCGCTGGACCTGACCGTGGGGCCGCTGTACTGGCGGCTCGTGGTGGTCAGGAACGACCTGCCCAAGGGGTATCTGGACATGCTGGCGGCGTCGGCGGTGGCCGCGCTCAAGGGCGGCGCGTAGGCCCCGCCCGGGGCATCGGAACCGGATCGGGGCGGTGTCACGTCAGGAAGACGCGGCGCACCACCCGTTCCGCCGCCCCGGCGTCCGCGTACGGGCAGAAGCGCGCCCGGAACGCCGTCCTGAGCTGGGCCGAGCGCGAGCCGCGCCAGTGGTCCGTGGTGAAGATGTCGATCAGCTCGTCCTCGGTACGGGCCACCGCGCCCGGCGGGAATGCGCTCAGGTCCACGGAGGTGCCCCGGACGGCCTCGAAGACCTGGCGGTCGGCGTGGTGCAGGACGATCGGCCGGTCCAGGTGCGCGTAGTCGAACATCAGCGGCGCGTAGTCCGTGATCAGCGCGTCCGAGACCAGACAGAGGACTTCCGCGGACGGGTGCTCCGACACGTCCATGATCCGGGGGTGGGGCGCGGCGGGAGCCACCCGGGTCAGGACGACGTAGCGCGGGCCCAGGGACCGGGCGAGGCGTTCCAGGTCCAGTGACGGCGTCTGCACGCGGTGGTGGTCGCGGTGCGCGGGGGCGTACAGGACCGTGGTGAAGCCCTCCGGAATGCCCAGGGACTCCCTCAGGCCCGGCACGTCGGCGGGGGCGTGGAGCGTGTCGTGGCGGGGGTGGCCGTATTCGAGGGTGGTCGCGGGGGAGGGGTACGCCTTCTCGTGGGTCAGGGTCGCGTGGCGGTTGGCCGAGAGGGTGTAGTCCCACCGGGCCGCATCCTTGAGGAGCCTGGGGAGGTCCATCGGCACCGCCGGGCGGTCCGCCAGGTCCAGGCCGACGGACCCGAGCGGGGTGCCGCGGTGGGTCTGGAGCAGCGTCTGGCCGGGGCGTTCGACCAGCCGGGGGTCGAAGAGGGTGTCGCTGGTGAGGTACGCGGACCTGGCCAGCGCGGTCCAGTACGCGAAGGAGTCCGGGTCGGTGAGCCAGGACGTCCGGATGCCCGGCGCCAGTTCGCGTACCTTCCGCTCGATCGCGGCGGGGTCGCCGCCGGGGCCGTACGTGGCGAAGGCCGCGCGGTCGGCGCGCAGCGGAAGCCGGCGCTGGACGGCGTAGTGGAGGCGCAGGGCCACCGCGCGCACGGCGCGGCGTACGGCGGTGGTCGTACGGCGTGCGCGGGCGCGCAGGGCGCGGGCGGCGCGGAGGACGGCGTACGTACGGTGGGCGCCGTGACGCAGCAGGGGATGGCCGACGAGCGTGCCCGGGGTGCGGTAGCGGCGGTGGTGGGCGCGGGCCCGGCGGAAGAACGCGGCGCGCGGCCGGGCGGTGGCCGCCAGCAGCGCGAGGTGGTCGAGCATGCGCCGGTGCACGACCGGGCGCCAACGGGCCTCCTCGGGGCGGCCGGTGAGGAAGGCGAAGACGCGGTCGTACGGGGCGAAGACGTCCAGGTGCGCGGACGGCGGCGCGGGCAGCGGGAGTGGGCGCTCCACCGCGCACACCTGGCCGAGTGTCACGATCGACGCGGCCGTCATCAGCGCCGGGTAGGTCCAGGCGACGTCGGAGAAGCGGCCGGGCGGGAAGGTGAGGCCCGCGCTCTCCACGAACTCCCTGCGGTACGCCTTGTCGGTGGCCGTCAGCAGGAAGGGCAGCGCGTCCGGGGCGACCTCTTCGGTGAGTGTGGCCACACACGGGGTGCGTACGGTCCCGTCCGACGGGTGCGCGACGGCGTGGTCATGGACGAGGACATCGGGGCTGTCCGTCTCCTTGAGCCGGTCCGAGAGGGCCTGGAGCGCGCCGGGGACGAGGGTGTCCCGGCCGTCGAGGAAGATCACGTAATCGGCGGTGGCGCGGGCGAGTCCGGCGTTGCGCGCCGGTCCCGCGCCCGCGTGCGCGGTGAGACGGACCGGGGTGAGACGGGGGTCACGGGCCGCGCACGCGTCGATGATCTCGCCGCAGGCGTCGGGCGAACCGTCGTCCACCACAATCAGTTCCAGGTCGTCGCAGGTCTGCGTCCGTACCGATTCCAGGCAGTCCTGGAGGTACGCCTGGACCTTGTACGCGGTGACGATCACGCTGAACCGGGGCATGGCCCGGGAACGGCCGCAGAGGCGCCGGGGTTACGCGGGACGGGCCGAACGGGGGACAGGACGCGCGGGACGCCCGCACGGGACAACGCGCCGGGGAGGAGTGAACCCTCCCCGGCGCGCGGTCACTTGACGGCTGTGTTCACGGCTACTTGACGGCCCCCGCCATCACGCCCGTCACGAACTGCCGCTGGAACGCGAAGAACACGACCAGCGGGATCACCATCGACACGAACGCCCCGGGCGCCAGCACGTCGACGTTGTTCCCGAACTGCCGTACCTGCTGCTGGAGTGCGACCGTGATCGGCGGATTCTTGGAGTCCGCGAAGACCAGCGCCACCAGCATGTCGTTCCAGACCCAGAGGAACTGGAAGATGCCCAGCGAGGCGATGGCCGGCCCGCCCAGCGGCATCACTACCCGCGTGAACAGCCTGATCTCGCCCGCCCCGTCGAGCCGCGCCGCTTCGAGCAACTCCCTGGGGATCTCGGCGAAGAAGTTGCGCAGCAGGAAGATCGCGAAGGGCAGACCGAAGGCGACATGGAAGAGGATCACGCCGAAGGTCGTCTCGAAGATGCCGACGGCGCCGAAGAGTTTCGACACCGGGACCAGCGCGACCTGCACCGGCACGACCAACAGGCCGACCACCACCAGGAACCACCAGTCGCGCCCCGGGAAGTCCATCCAGGCGAAGGCGTATCCGGCGAGCGAACCGATCACCACGACGAGCAGGGTCGCCGGGACGGTGATCAGGATCGTGGAGAACAGGGAGTTGGTGATGACGTCGTTGTCGAGGAGCCGGGAGTAGTTCTCCGTGGTCAGCTGCGCGGGGGCGGTGAAGACCTGCCACCACCCGCTCGCGCTGATGTCCGTGGAGTCGCGCAGCGAGGAGAACAGCAGCCCGATCGTCGGCATCAGCCAGAACAGCGCGACCAGGAGCAGGAAGACACGCAGGACGCCGCCCCCCGCCCGGGCCGCGAGCCGGGCCGCGAGGGACTGCTTCGCCTTGACCGCGGGCTCGGTCGTGGTCATCGGCGAGTCTCCTTTCGCATCCTGCGGACGTTGAACAGCATCACCGGGATCACCAGCAGGAGCAGCAGTACGGCGATGGCGCTGCCGACGCCGAGATCCGCGTCCGTGCCGAACGACGACCGGTAGAGCTGGAGCGCCAGTACGTTGGCGTCGTCCTGGGACGAGCCGGGCGCGATGATGAAGACCAGGTCGAAGATCTTCAGCACGTTGATCATCAGGGTGACCATGACCACCGCGAGGACCGGGGCGAGCAGGGGCACGGTGATCCGGCGGAAGACCTGCCACTCGTTGGCGCCGTCCACCCGTGCCGCTTCGAGCAGTTCACGCGGCACGCTCGCCAGGCCCGCCGCGATGAGGACCATCGCGAAGCCCGCCCACATCCACAGATAGCTGCCGATGATGGCGGGGGTGACCAGGTTCGGCCCGAGCCAGTTCACCCCGTTGTACGGCTCCCGGAAGTTCGAGGCGGGCAGCCGGAGCTGGGCGCCGTCCGCCTCGGCGGGGAGGGTGAACGTACCGTCGGCGGCGGCTTCGGTGCTCGCGACGACCTTGCCGTCCTTGACCGCCTCGACCTTGATGCCCTTGAGGCCCAGCTCGGACGCGTCGATGACGTTGGGCTTTCCGCCGCCGCCCCGGGTGAAGTCCAGCCAGGCCGTGCCGTTGACCTTGTCTTCGGAGCCGGAACTGTCCGACGGCTGCGGCGCCTTCGCCCGCTCGGCGTCGGACGGCATCACGTCCGGGGCCACCCCGACCAGGGGCAGCTGTACGTCCGTACCCGCCCGGACCGTGTCCTTGGTGACGAACGCGCCGCCGCCCGCCGCCTTCAGCGGGTGCACCGGCAGCGGATGGGCCTTGGGGAAGCCGGCCGAGTCGCTGAACGTGTCGTGCACGCCCACCCAGACGGCGTTGGCGATCCCGCGCTCCGGGTCCTGCTCGTACACGAGCCGGAAGATGATGCCCGACGCGAGCATCGAGATCGCCATCGGCATGAAGACCACGAGCTTGAACGCCGTGCCCCAGCGCACCCGTTCGGTGAGCACGGCGAAGATCAGGCCCAGCGCGGTGGCGACCGTCGGGGCGACGACGACCCAGATCGCGTTGTTCTTGACCGCCGTCAGGATGGTGTCGTCGGTGAATATCTCGATGTAGTTGTCGAGCCCGGCGAAGCTGCCGCCGGACTTGTCGAAGAAGGACCGGTAGACCGAGAACCCGATGGGGTAGACCACGAGCGCGCCCAGCAGCACGAGCGCGGGCAGCAGGAAGCCGGCCGCGATCGTTTTACGTGTGCCTGTCACGCTCTTGCGTGTGTTGCCCGGGACGGAGGGCACCGGCGTGGTGCTCTTGGTGCCCTCCGCTGTCGCCGACATCCCGTCAGCTCTTGTACGCCTTGGCCGCGTCCGACTCCAGCTTCCGCTGGGCCCCCGCGACGTCCTTCGGGTTCTTCAGGAAGTCCTGGAGGGCCTTCCACTCGCCCTTGCCGGGCGTACCGCCGAACGACTGCGGCATCTGGTCCGACATGTCGAAGCGGAAGTCGTCGCCCGCCGCGATCAGCGCCTTCGCGATGTCCCGCTGGACGTCGTTCGGGTACGCGGCCACGTCCAGGCCCTTGTTGGGCGAGAGGAAGCCGCCGGACTCCGCCCAGATCTTCGCGGCGTCCGGGGAGGCCAGGAACGTCAGCAGCGCCTGCGCGCCCTTGGAGTCCTTGAGCGCCACCGCCGCGTCGCCGCCGGTCACCACGGGGGCGTCGGGGCCGACCGCGGGGAACGGGAAGACCTTGGCGTCCGTACCGATCTTGGCCTCGGTCTGGCCGATGTTGACGCCCACGAAGTCGCCCTCGAAGACCATCGCGCCCTTCGGCTGGTCGCCGCCGGTGAAGGTCTGGGTGACGGACGCGGGGTACTCCGTCTGGAGCGCGCCGTCCGCGCCGCCCGCGATCAGCGCGGGCTTGCCGAAGAGCTGGCCGAGGGTGGTCAGCGCGTCCCGCACCGAGCCGTCGGTCCACTTGATCTTGTGCTGCGCGAGCTGGTCGTACTTCTCCGGGCCCGCCTGGGAGAGGTAGATGTTCTCGAACCAGTCGGTGAGCGTCCAGCCGTCCGCGCCGGCGACCGACACCGGGGTGACTCCCGAGGCCGAGATCGTCTCGGCGGTCGTCAGGAAGTCCTTCCAGGTCGTGGGGACCGTGGCGCCCGCGTTCTCGAACGCGGCGTTGTTGTACCAGACCAGCGACTTGTTGGCGGCCTTGAAGTACACGCCGTACTGGGTGCCGTCGACCGCGCCGAGGTCCTGCCAGCCCTGGTCGTAGTTCTTCGCGAGCTGGGCCTTCGCCTCCGCGCCGACCGGCTTGGCCCACTTCTTCGCCACGGCCTGCTGGATCGCGCCGACCTGCGGCAGCATCGCCACGTCGGGCGGACTGCCGCCGGCGATCTTCGTACCGAGGAAGTTGACGATCGGGTCCTGCGCGGGCACGAACGTGACGCTCGCGCCGGTGCGCTTCTCGAACTCCGTGAGGACCTTGGTGAAGTTCTCCTGCTCGGGGCCGGTCCAGACCGCCGCGACCTCGATCTTCTCCCCGTCGAGCTTGGGCAGTTGGACCGTGGCCGCCGGAGCCTTGCTCGCCGGTGTGTCCGTGTCCGTGCCCTTGCCGTCGTCCGAGCCGCCGCAGCCCGCGAGGGTCACGGCGCCCGCGGCGACGATCGCCACGGCGACCGTGCGGGTGGTACGTGTGCTGGTACGTGTGGCAAGAGCCCTACGTGCTGTACGAGTTGTGCGCATCGCTGCCCCGTCTCTCCCGTGCGCGTCTGGTTCTACGCATACGGAACCGGCGTCGCAGCCGTGACGTGGCGGCGCCGCTCTCGTCCCGTGGGCACAGTCCTACGCCGGGTGACCGGGCGCCGCAATACTGCGCTCATGGCCAACTCGCTGATCGTGATGGGCTCGTGACGTGCCACAACGGGGTTCGGCGGACGTATGGGGATCTTGTGTGTCTTAGAGGCGGGCGGCGGTCCGACGACGAGGCGGGCGGCGGTCCGACGACCGTTTCTAGGGGTGGGCCGGAGCGAGCGGAGCGACCGGTACGGCG
Organism: Streptomyces sp. NBC_01317; assembly: GCF_035961655.1. Lineage (NCBI taxonomy): Bacteria > Bacillati > Actinomycetota > Actinomycetes > Kitasatosporales > Streptomycetaceae > Streptomyces > Streptomyces sp. NBC_01317. Next base: position 5,293,371 of record NZ_CP108393.1, read on the forward strand.
TGGACGGACCGGGCCGCCCGTTCCAGGGCGCTGGCGAGCAGCGCCAGGTCCGTCGGCCCGTTGCCCAGCTCCCTGACAGGCCTGCGGGCCGGCGGGTCGCCCATGCGCTCCCACTCCAGCGGTACGACGGTCGGCCGCAGCGTCGCCGTACGGGGGATGCGGCCCGTCACCCGGCCGCCCTGGAACGGGGTGACCCGGCCGTCCGGATGGCCGAGGCGGCCCCGGCCCGGCGACGGATCGTCCGGGGACGGGGTCGCGGGCGGCGGGTCCAGCACCACGCGGAGCCGCGCGCCCTGCGCCAGATCCGTGTCGCTGGTGCGGTTCGGACAGGCGGACGACGCGACCAGGTGGACGCCGAGCCGCTCACCGTCCCGGGCCACCGCCTCCAGCGCCCGTACGACGGAACCGGCCGCCGGACGGCCGGGGCTGCCGAGCGCGGGCGCCACCAGCGCGTCGAAGTCGTCCACCAGCACGACGAGCCGGGGCAGCGACGGCTGTTCCGGTTCCGGTTCCGTACGCGCCGAGGTCGTCCTGAGCCGCAGCGTCCCGCTCGGCGGGGTGCGCTGTTCGCCGCCGCTCGGCGGACGCGGGCCGACCATCCGCTCCGCCACCTCGTGCCTGCTGTGCCACTCGGTGAAGTCCAGCCGGCCCAGCAGCTCCGCGCGGCGTTTCAGCTCGGCGCCCAGCGCCTGGGCGAACTCCCGCATCCTGACCGGCTCCGAGGCGACCAACAGCTCCAGGACGTGCGGCAGTTCCGTACAGGCACCGAGCCCCTCGCCGCGCTCGCCGCCCGCGCCGTCCACCAGCAGCAGCCCCAGCCGGTCGGGCCGCTCGGCGGCGGCCAGCGAGGCGGCGACGGAGCGCAGCAGTTCCGAACGGCCGCTGCCGGACGGGCCCTCGATCAGCAGATGCGGGCCCTCCTCGGCCAGATCGACGCTCACCGGGCCGTGCGGCCCCGCGCCGAGCACCGCCGTGCAGTCGGCCGTACCGTCCGCGGCGGACGCCCAACGGGCCATCAGGGACGCCGGGGTGGCACGCGCCAGCCCCAACTCGTCGAGCAGCCGCGCCGACGACGGCAGCGCGGCGGCCGGCCGCCCCGGGCCACCGCCACCGACCGCCGTACGCAGCGGCGCCAGCGCCCGGCCGAAGCGCTCGGCCCAGGCCGGCGAGACCGCGTCCACCACGGCGACCGTGCCGTGCCCCGCGGGCTCCCCGACCGCCGTACGCAACAGGCGCAGCGCGGTGGCCACATCGCCGCTCAGCAGGCCGACGGCCCCGCACTCACGGAAGGGCAGCGAGGCCGCGCACGCCGTCTCGTAGGTCGCGGCGACCGGCGAGAGGGGCGAGGCGGCCGGGGTCTCGGCCAGACAGATCAGATGGATGCCGGCGGCGGCGCCGGCGCTCGCCAGCCGCGCGGTCACCTGGCGCAGCGACGCGGAACCGGGATCACCGTCCACCACCACGACCGTGTACGGCCCCTCGTGGCGCGCGGCGGCCCGCGCGACGGACTCCGGGTCGGCCGAGGCCCAGCCCGTGCCGAGCGGCCCGGCGTCGAGCCTGCGGGTCAGCTCGGCGGTCCTGGCGGTGGCCTGGTCCCGGTCGTAGGCGAGCAGCAGCCGGCAGTCCTGGCCGTGCGCGGGGCGCACCTGGGGCAGCCAGCCGAGCCAGCCCCACTCCTGCCCGCGCTGCTCGGGGGTGCGCGCCCGGTCCGTACTGATCAGGACGATCTCCAGATCGGCGGGGGAGTGCAGCGCGGCGAGCTGGGCGACGACCGAACGGGCCAGGCCGGTCAGCCGCTCCCGGGGCCCGGCCAGGCCCAGCGAACCGGCCTCGCGCAGCCCGAGGGTCACCGGCACGCCGGGCAGAAGCCCCGCGCCGTCCGGCGCCGGGCGGTCCGCCGTGCCCAGCCGGACGACCAGCGCCTCGGGGTGGTCGCTGTCGCGCTCCCAGAGGCGCGGTCCCGGGCCGAGGGCCGTCAGCAGGACCTCGGCGGGGTCCGGCCAGGTCTCCGCGAGCGGCGCGCGCCCCGCCGGGTCCGCCGGGGGGCGGGGCCCCGGGGCGCTCTCGGCGGGTTCTTCCTCCCGGCTCCCGGCCAGCCGCCTGGCCCACGCTCCTATGCCGCCGCGCCGCCGGGCCGCCGCGTCGGGCAGCTGGGTGCCACGGGTGGGCGTGCCCTGGCGGCGGGTGCCGGTGGTCCTGCTGTGGGACTGGGGGCCGTCTCCGAGGTCGTCGGCGGCGGGGGCGGACGGCTGCTCGCTGTCCGCCGCCCTGCTGTGCGCGCCTCCCGGGCCGGTGTCGGCGTCCGGGCCCCGGCCTTCGGAGCCCCGGCCTTCGGAGCCCCGGCCGTCGGGGCCCCGTCCGGAGGTGGAGAAGCCGTAGTGCGTGTCGACGGCGCTCCGGGGATCGGGCACCCGTGGGTCGCGGGACCGGCTTCCGTACGAGTGGACCGTCCGGCCGTGCGGCTCCTCGGGCACGCTCCGGGCCTGCCCGGTGCCGTACCGCTGATCCTGGCCGGAGGTCCGGCCGGTGCCGGGCCGTAGTCCGGGCTGAGGGGCGTGCGCGGGCGTGTGCTGAGGTCCGCGCGATCCGTCGCCGTACGATCCGTCGCCGTACGCGCCGTCCTGTGATCCGTCCGACGGCGGACCCTGGGGCGGTCCCTGCCGCGCTCCCGGTACGGACCGCTGCTCCGGGAACGGCGCCCCGGACCCGGACGACCCGGTCCCGGACCGCTGTCCGCCGTACTGGGGCCCCGGCGAGACGCCCGCGGGGCCGAGGCCCGAGCCGTCCGAGCCGTACCCCCCGGAGCCGTACGCGCCGGTCTCCGTGGACCTGCCGTCGGCGTCGCCCGCGTGTGCGCCGGCACCGTCCCCGAACCCGCCCTCCGGGCGCACCACCCGCAGATGGCCCTCCCCGTCCGGGGTCGTCGGCAGCGGGGGCGTCAGGCCGCCCGTCATGAGCCGGACCGCCGACTCGCCGATGCGCAGCAGCGCCCCGGGCGGCAGCCGCACCGGCCGGGGCCCCACCTCGGCGCCCTCCAGCGTCGTACCGTTCGTCGATCCCAGGTCCGCGACCGACACCCCGCCGTCGTCCGCGACCGTCACCGCGCAGTGCAGCCGCGAGACGTCCGGGTCGTCCAGCGGGACATCCGCGTCGGCGGAGCGGCCGATCCTGATCTGCCCGCCGTGCAGCAGATGGACCCCGCCCGCGTCGGGCCCCGCGACCACCCGCAGCTGGGCGGGCGCGTCCATCTCCGCCACCCCGTGCGTCTCGTCCTGGCCCGGGACCTGGAGGGAGAGCACCGCGCCGTCGATCAGCGGCGGCTCCCCGAGGGCGCAGCGCTGCGCGTCGAGCCGCTCCGTGCCCGCGTACAGCACCACGGTGCCCGACGTGTCGGGTCCCGACACGGCGGTGGCGAGGGCGGAGGCGACGGCGGCCAGCGCCGTCCCGGCGGGTGCGGTGACGAGCACGTCGCACGCGCGCCCCGCGGCGTGGCCGCTGCGCGGCGCGAGGACGGTCAGCCGGATCTGCATCGCGTCGGCGGTCCCTTCTGCGCGGGGTCCCCGGCTCTGCGCGGGGTGCCCGGCAGGGGTACTGCCCTGTGATTCCCCCCACCACGCACGGGACGCGTCGTCCGGTACAGGTCGGCGCGTACGGTGCCGTCCCCGCCCGGCACACGACGCGCTGAGGGCATCCTCGCACCTGCCACCGACAACACGCCCGGGGGCCGCAGACAAGTGATCTTGAATGGTCGGCTGTGCGTGCAAAAGTGCCTGCTTGGGCGCCCCTTCGGACGCCGCCGAGATCATCACGGACGCCCTGGGGACAGCCGTTCGGCAACCATCACCTTCCGGTTCGCGTCTCTCGTCCGGAGGGGACAGACGTACGACACACATGCGACCGTGTGTGCGACGGGACCCGCCGATGACCGGCCTTCGACTCGTTCGGCCGGTCTAAAGTGGGTCGGAACCCCGGGGGGTCCGGGACGATGCAAGAGGACACACCAGCAGCAGGGAGCCCATGACGTGCGGCCGGTAGGCAGCAAGTACCTCCTGGAGGAGCCGCTCGGGCGCGGCGCCACCGGTGTCGTCTGGCGGGCCCGTCAGCGCGAGACCGCGGGTGCCGAGGCGGCCGTCGCCGGCCAGCCCGGCGAGACCGTCGCGATCAAGGTCCTCAAGGAGGAGCTGGCCAACGACGCGGATGTCGTGATGCGGTTCCTGCGGGAGCGCTCCGTCCTCCTCCGCCTCACGCACCCCAACATCGTGCGCACCCGCGACCTGGTCGTGGAGGGGGATCTCCTCGCCCTCGTCATGGACCTGGTCGACGGCCCCGACCTGCACCGCTACCTGCGCGACAACGGCCCGTTCAGCCCCGTCGCCGCCTCCCTGCTCACCGCCCAGATCGCGGACGCGCTCGCCGCCAGCCACGCCGACGGCGTCGTCCACCGCGACCTCAAGCCCGCCAACGTCCTCCTGAAGGACGACAACGGGCAGATGCACCCGATGCTCACCGACTTCGGCATCGCGCGCCTCGCGGACTCGCCGGGCCTGACCCGTACCCACGAATTCGTCGGCACGCCCGCCTATGTCGCGCCGGAGTCCGCCGAGGGCCGTCCGCAGACCTCCGCCGTAGACATCTACGGCGCGGGCATCCTGATGTACGAGCTGGTCACGGGCCACCCGCCGTTCGCCGGGGCGACCGCGCTGGAGGTGCTGCACCGCCACCTGAGCGAGGAGCCGCGCCGGCCCTCCACCGTGCCCGAGCCGCTCTGGACGGTCATCGAGCGCTGCCTGCGCAAGAACCCCGACCAGCGGCCCAGCGCCGAGAACCTGGCCCGCGCGCTGCGGGTCGTCGCCGCCGGGGTCGGCGTCCACTCCAGCGCCGCCCAGATCGACGCGGCGCTCGGCGTCGGCGCGCTGCTCGCGCCCGACCCGGCGCCCGCCGCCGTACCGGACACCCCCGGCGCGGCGGACCCGACCCAGGTCCTGCCCAGCAACGCCGCCGCCTTCGACCCGAACGCGGCGACCAGCTTCCTGCCCTCCGGCGGATACGGGGGAGCGGGCGGCCCCGGCGGCCCCGGACAGGGCTACGGCGCGCCCGGTCAGAACGCCGACCCGACGTCGGTCATGCCGCCCGTACCCCCGGGGGAACCGGACGGCCAGCACCCCTGGCAGAGCCAGCTCCAGGCCGCCAGGGACCGCAACGAACAGACCCAGGTCCAGTACCTGGACCCGAGCCAGGACCCGCTGCGCCGCCGTCCGCACCGGCCGCAGCCCCCGCGCCAGCAGCAGCCGCCGACTCCGCCCGCGAACCGGCAGGCGTCGCAACAGGGATACCCGCCGCCGCAGCAGCCGCAGTCACGCCGGCAGCAGCAGCAGCAACAACAACAACAACAGCAGCAGCAACAGCAGCCTCAGCAGCAGCGGTACGCCCCGCCGCCCCCGCAGCAACAGCAGTACGCGCCGCCGCAGCCGCCGCCCCAGCAACCGGCCCCCCGGCAGCCGCGTGAGCCCCGCCAGCCCCGTCAGCGCAGCGCCAACCCGATGCGCGTCCCGGGCCTCGGCTGCCTCAAGGGCTGCCTCTTCACGCTGGTGGTGCTCTTCGTCGCCGGCTGGCTGGTCTGGGAGCTGACCCCGCTCCAGGACTGGATCGGCACCAGTAAGAGCTTCCTGTCGACGATCGGTGACGGCATCTCGAAGGTGACGGACTGGTTCTCGAGACTGACGGATTCGACCGGCGCGTAGTGACCCTTTCGAGGGCAATACGGCGGCGCGGACGCCCCACAACCACACTTTTCGCCCCACGGAGGTGCGGGCGTGTCCCGGCCTGGGCACTGAACACCCCGATTGCCGCGTACTTTGAGGGGCAACGCCAGCCGCTGAGGGAGCAGTCTTGGCACGGAATATCGGCAGCCGGTACATCGCCCACCAGATCCTGGGACGGGGCAGCGCCGGCACGGTGTGGCTCGGCGAGGGGCCCGAAGGCCCCGTCGCCATCAAGCTGTTGCGCGAGGACCTGGCGTCCGACCAGGAGCTGGTAGGGCGCTTCGTCCAGGAGCGCACGGCCCTGCTCGGGCTCGACCACCCCCGGGTGGTCGGCGTCCGCGACCTCGTCGTGGACGGCAACGACCTCGCGCTGGTGATGGAGTTGGTACGCGGCACCGATCTGCGCACCCGTCTCGACCGCGAGCGCAGGCTCGCCCCCGAGGCGGCCGTCGCGATCGTGGCCGACGTCGCCGACGCGCTCGCGGCCGCCCACAAGGCCGGGATCGTGCACCGCGACGTCAAGCCGGAGAACATCCTGCTCGACATGGAGGGCCCTCTCGGCCCCGGCGGCGCGCACCCGGCCCTGCTCACCGACTTCGGCGTCGCCAAGCTGATCGACACCCCGCGCCGTACGAAGGCGACCAGGATCATCGGCACCCCCGACTACCTGGCGCCCGAGATCGTCGAAGGACTCCCGCCGCGCGCGGCCGTCGACATCTACGCGCTCGCCACCGTCCTGTACGAACTGCTCGCCGGCTTCACCCCGTTCGGCGGCGGCCACCCCGGAGCCGTCCTGCGCCGCCACGTCACCGAGACCGTCGTCCCGCTGCCCGGCATCCCCGACGAGCTGTGGCAGCTGCTCGTCCAGTGCCTGGCGAAGGCGCCCGCCTCCCGGCTGCGCGCCTCGGAACTCGCCGCCCGCCTGCGGGAACAGCTGCCCGGACTCGCGGGCATCCCGCCGCTGGACGTGGACGAGCCGGACGGCGAGCCGACCGAGCAGCCGTACGAGGAACCGCGGCCCGGTTCCCCCGAGGAGCCACGCCGCCGCGGCGCGGTCCCGCTCGTGCCCGGAGCCGTACCGGACTCCAACCGGGACACCCACACCAGCATGCGCGTCCCGGCGCCGGACGAGCTGGCGGGCGGCGCGCGCGGTACGGCCCGCGCGCCCCGGTCGCCGAGCCTGCGCAAGCCGGGCGCGGCCCGGCACAAGGCGGAGACCGTGCGCAAGCGCCGGATCACCCTGGCGGTGGCCGCGGTCCTGCTGGCGGCGGCTCTCGGCGTGGGCGGCTGGATGGCGGCGAGCGGCGGCGGGGACGGCTCCCCGCAGGATTCCAAGCGGACGGCGTCCCCGGAGCCGTAGAGCGGGAGCCGTGAGAGCGGGGCCGTGGACACGGGGCCGTAGGCACGGCGGATACGCGGGGAGGGGACCCCGGATCCCCGCGCGGGGAGGGTTCGCGCGCTCAGCCGTTACGCTGGACCCGTGGCAGTCGTCGATGTATCCGAAGAGCTGAAGTCCCTCTCCTCGACCATGGGGTCGATCGAGGCCGTCCTGGACCTCGACAAACTGAGGGCCGACATCGCCGTTCTCGAGGAGCAGGCCGCGGCCCCGTCCCTGTGGGACGACCCGGAGGCCGCGCAGAAGATCACCAGCAAGCTTTCGCACCTCCAGGCCGAACTCCGCAAGACGGAGACCCTGCGCGGGCGCATCGACGACCTGGAGATCCTCTTCGAACTCGCCGAGGGCGAGGACGACGCCGACGCGCTCGCCGAGGCCGAGGCGGAGCTGGAGTCGGTGCGCAAGGCGCTGGACGAGATGGAGGTCCGTACGCTCCTTTCCGGCCAGTACGACGCCCGTGAGGCGCTGGTCAACATCCGCGCCGAGGCGGGCGGGGTGGACGCCGCGGACTTCGCGGAGCAGCTCCAGCGGATGTACCTGCGCTGGGCCGAGCGCCACAACTACGGTACGGAGATCTACGAGACGTCCTTCGCGGAGGAGGCCGGCATCAAGTCGACCACCTTCGCGGTGAAGGTCCCGTACGCGTACGGGACGCTCTCCGTGGAGCAGGGCACCCACCGCCTGGTCCGTATCTCGCCGTTCGACAACCAGGGCCGCCGCCAGACGTCGTTCGCCGGTGTCGAGGTGCTGCCGGTCGTGGAGTCCAGCGACCACGTCGAGATCGACGAGTCCGAGCTGCGCGTGGACGTGTACCGCGCCTCGGGTCCCGGCGGTCAGGGCGTCAACACCACGGACTCGGCGGTGCGGATCACCCACGTACCGACGGGCATTGTGGTCTCCTGCCAGAACGAGCGGTCGCAGATCCAGAACAAGGCGAGCGCGATGAACGTGCTCCAGGCGAAGCTGCTGGAACGGCGCCGCCAGGAGGAGCAGGCCGAGATGGACGCCCTCAAGGGCGACGGCGGCAACTCCTGGGGGAACCAGATGCGTTCGTACGTCCTGCACCCGTACCAGATGGTCAAGGACCTGCGGACGGACTTCGAGGTCGGCAATCCGCACGCGGTGCTCGACGGCGAGATCGACGGTTTCCTGGAAGCCGGAATTCGCTGGCGCAAGCAGCGCGAACGGTAGAAACGCGCTTTGTCGACACCGTAACTGCCGCCCCAGGGGCGGCAGTTCCCTTTTGTGTCACAGTTGCATGCCCATGCCCGGGACATCTGGCGTGAATGCGGTCATCGCGCGCGCAACGGCCTTGACGCGTATATGGAAAATGGGAAGGCTGCCCGTGGCATGCGTATTCCTGGGGCGCGTGTGACCGGGGGCGGACCAGATGTACCCCCCGCGCGGCCGCTGTCCCGGACGCTGCACCTCAACGAATCAGCTACTGGGGGTAGCAAGCAGATGACCAAGAAGACACGCGTTCGCGTGGCACGGATCGCGGCAGGCGCGGTGATCGCCGCCGGCGCGTCACTGACCGTCGCGGGCGTCGCCCAGGCCGCAGGTGCGGGTGTGACCGTAGACGCCGGTCTCGGTATCGGCAACGACGGAGACCCGGGTGGCGTCGACGGCGGCGGCGACCCGGGCGGCGTGGACGGTGGCGCCGACCAGGGTGGTGCCGCTGCTGTGGGTGGCGGTGAGCAGGGTGGTGCCGCTGCCGTGGGTGGTGGCGAGCAGGGTGGTGCCGCTGCTGTGGGTGGTGGCGAGCAGGGTGGTGCCGCCGCTGTGGGTGGTGGCGAGCAGGGTGGTGCCGCCGCGGTCGGTGGCGGTGAGCAGGGTGGCGCCGACCAGGGTGGTGCCGCTGCTGTGGGTGGCGGTGAGCAAGGTGGTGCCGCTGCTGTGGGTGGCGGTGAGCAGGGTGGTGCCGCTGCTGTGGGTGGTGGCGAGCAGGGTGGTGCCGCCGCCGTGGGTGGTGGCGAGCAGGGCGGCTCGGGCGACCAGGGCGGTACCGGCGACGGTGGCGCGACCACGGGCGGCAACACGAGCGGCGGGGGCACCACCGGCGGTGGCGACGCCGGCGGCTCCGCCTCCACGACCGGTGGCTCCACCAGTGGCGGGGCCGACACCGACAGCCTCGGCTCGCAGCCGGTGCAGCAGGGTGAGGCCAAGGAGGAGCTGGCCGAGACCGGTGCCTTCGAGACCACGTTCCTGCTGATCGGCGCCGCGACCATGATCGCGGGTGGCATCGGCTTCCGGATGCTGCCGCGTCTCGTGGCCGGCGGGCGTACCGCCGTCTGAGGACGTCGTCCCGGACATCAGGACACGCATGGAGAAGGGCCCGGACACCGTGCATGGTGTCCGGGCCCTTCCTCGTTCGTACGCACCGTTCGCGCCGCGCGCTACGCGGTCTGCTGCACCGCCACGAAGGCCACCGCCGCGAGCAGCACAACGATCATCGTCAACAGGGCCATCGGGCTCAGGCCGCCGAGGGGGCCCTCCTGCTGGAGGCGCTCCCGGTTCGCCCGGCAGACGCGGCACCTGCCCTCGCTGACGGGTCCCGCGCAGTTGGCGCACACCAATCTGTCGTAGGTCATGCGCATCCCTCCTCACCGCGCGGCGGAGCCGCAGCCAGTGTCTCCCCGCTCAACGCTCGGGGAATCGTGACTGTTCCCCTTACCACTGTGCCAGTTCCCGGCCGTTTCGGCGCGCCCGGCCGGTTTCCGGTGTGACCGCTCCCACTGGCGGCCGCCGCGCACTCGTGATAAATCGCCCAAGCCCGTCCCAACCTCCGCAGCGGACTGCGCGCGCCAGTCCGGTTCGCGTAAGGTCACGCACACCTGCTCCCGGCCGACCGTGGTGTATCTCGTGATTCGATTCGACAACGTCTCCAAGACCTACCCGAGGCAGAACCGTCCCGCGCTGCGTGATGTCTCGCTCGACATCGAGAAGGGGGAGTTCGTCTTCCTCGTCGGCTCGTCCGGTTCCGGCAAGTCGACCTTCCTGAGACTGATCCTCCGCGAGGAGCGCACCAGCACCGGCATGGTCCACGTCCTCGGCAAGGACCTGGCGCGCCTGTCCAACTGGAAGGTGCCCCAGATGCGCCGCCAGCTGGGCACGGTCTTCCAGGACTTCCGGCTGCTGCCGAACAAGACCGTCGCGCAGAACGTGGCGTTCGCGCAGGAGGTCATCGGCAAGTCCCGCGGCGAGACCCGCAAGTCCGTCCCGCAGGTCCTCGACCTGGTCGGACTCGGCGGCAAGGAGGACCGGATGCCCGGTGAACTCTCCGGTGGTGAGCAGCAGCGCGTCGCCATCGCGCGGGCCTTCGTGAACCGCCCCATGCTGCTGATCGCGGACGAGCCGACCGGTAACCTCGACCCGCAGACCTCCGTGGGCATCATGAAGCTGCTGGACCGCATCAACCGCACCGGTACGACCGTGCTGATGGCGACACACGACCAGAACATCGTCGACCAGATGCGCAAGCGAGTGCTGGAACTCGACCAGGGCCGCCTGGTGCGCGACCAGGTGCGCGGCGTCTACGGCTACCAGCACTGAGCACCGCCCGCGTCGCGTACGTACGGGGCAGTGAGCACGACCGCATTGAGCACCGAAAGCTGAAAGGACGCCATGCGCGCCCAGTTCGTCCTGTCGGAGATCGGCGTCGGCCTCCGCCGCAATCTCACGATGACCTTCGCCGTCATCATCTCCGTGGCCCTCTCGCTCGCCCTGTTCGGCGGCGCGCTGCTCATGCGCGATCAGGTCAGCACGATGAAGGACTACTGGTACGACAAGGTCAACGTCTCCATCTTCCTCTGCAACAAGGGAGATGTGACGACGTCGCCGCAGTGCACCAAGGGCGCGGTCACGACGGAGCAGCGGAAGCAGATCGAGGGCGATCTGAAGAAGATGACGACGATCGTCGAGACCGTTCACTACGAGAACGCCGATGAAGCGTACAAGCACTACAAGGAGCAGTACGGGGATTCACCGCTCGCCGCCACGATCACCCCGGACCAGATGCCGGAATCGTTCCGCGTCAAGCTCAAGGACCCCGAGAAGTACAAGGTGGTGGCGACCGCCTTCGCGGGACGGGACGGCGTCCAGTCCGTGCAGGACCAGCGCGACATCCTCCAGAACCTGTTCGGGCTGATGCAGGGCATGAATGTCGCCGCGCTCTTCGTCATGGCGCTGATGCTCGTCATCGCGATCATGCTGATCGTCAACACCGTGCGCGTTTCGGCGTTCAGCCGACGGCGTGAGACCGGGATCATGCGCCTGGTGGGCGCCTCCAGCTTCTACATCCAGATGCCGTTCATCATGGAGGCCGCGTTCGCCGGGCTGCTCGGTGGTGTCGTCGCGTGCGCGATGTTGCTCCTCGGGCGTTACTTCCTGATCGATCATGGTCTTGATCTGTCGCACAAGATGGAACTCGTCAACTTCATCGGCTGGGACGCCGTGCTCACCAAGCTCCCGCTGGTGCTGGCGATCGCGCTGCTGATGCCCGCTCTGGCCGCTTTCATCGCGTTGCGCAAGTACCTCAGGGTGTGACAAGTGCCCCTGGCGTCGTGTCGCCAAGGGCCGGTCCGCCGGGGGGCGTTGTCCTAGACTCAACGCCATGTCGGGCTCCGAGTTGCCTCAAAGATCCCGCGGCGTCCGCCGCGGCGCGGCCCTGACCTTCGTATTCGCCAGCGTGCTGGCCACGGCCGCGGCCACGAACTCCCTGCCGCGCAGCGACGAGAAATCGCCGGTGCTGCCCCTGCGCGCCGCTTCCTCCACGGTCCACGGCGACGACGTCGCCCGGGCCGCCGCCGAGGCCATGGCCGACGGCAAGTCGGCCACGGAAGCGGCCGAGGAGGTCGTCAGCCGCAGCGGTGACCGCTGGGGCGCGGTGTACGACAAGAGTGAGTACGAAGAGTTTGAACAGGGCCTCGACGGCCGGTACACAGGCGTCGGGCTCGCGGCCCGTGGCGCGGCGGGCGGTCTGATCGAGGTGACCCGGGTCCAGCCGGGGGCGCCCGCGGCCCGCGCCGGCATCAAGGCCGGGGACACCGTACGGACCATCGACGGCGCGTCCGTCGCGAAGCGGCCCGTGACGGAGGTCATGGCGCTGCTGCGCGGCGACACGAGGAGCGCGCCGGCCGGTTCCTCCGTGGTGCTGGGCCTGGAGCGGGACGGCCACCGCTGGACGCGTACGCTGCGGCGGGCCGAGCTGACCACCGAATCGGTCACGGTCGGCACGCTCGCGGGCGGCGCCCGGCTGATCAAGGTCGAGGCGTTCACGAAAGGCACGGGCGCGCGGGTACGGGACGCGGTGCTGGACGCCCCCGGCGAGGCCGGCGTCCTTCTCGACCTGCGGGGCAACGGCGGCGGGCTGGTCTCCGAGGCCGTCACGGCCGCCTCCGCGTTCCTGGACGGCGGCCTGGTCGCCACGTACGACATAAACGGGGAGCAGCGGGTGTTGAACGCTGATCCGGGGGGCGACACCACCCGGCCCCTGGTGGTGCTGGTGGACAGCGGCACGATGAGCGCGGCCGAGCTGGTGACGGGCGCCCTCCAGGACCGGGGCCGGTCCATCACGGTCGGGGCGCGTACGTTCGGCAAGGGCTCGGTGCAGATGCCGAGCAAGCTGCCGGACGGCTCTGTCGCCGAGCTGACCGTGGGGCACTACCGCACACCGGCCGGCCACGGGGTCGACGGCCGGGGCATCACCCCCGACGTGCAGGTGAGCGAGCGGGCACAGGACCGGGCGCGGACCGTGCTCAGCGGCCTCGGCGGAAATGGTTAAGGAAAACCGCGTCCAGGTGCGAAAATGGAAGGACTATGGCTAAGGAAACAGGGCGCAAGCTGATCGCGCAGAACAAGAAGGCGCGGCACGACTACCTCATTATCGACACGTACGAGTGCGGTCTGGTGCTGACCGGCACCGAGGTGAAGTCCCTGCGCCAGGGGCGGGCGTCCCTCACGGACGGCTTCGTCCAGATCGACGGTGGCGAGGCCTGGCTGCACAACGTGCACGTACCGGAGTACACGCAGGGGACGTGGACCAACCACAGCGCCCGGCGCAAGCGGAAGCTCCTGATGCACCGGCTGGAGATCGACAAGCTGGACTCCAAGTCGAGCGAGTCGGGGCACACGATCGTGCCGCTGGCCATGTACTTCAAGGACGGCCGGGCGAAGATCGAGATCGCGCTGGCGAAGGGCAAGAAGGAGTACGACAAGCGGCAGACGCTGCGGGAGAAGCAGGACCTGCGCGAGACGAACCGCGCGGTCGCGGCGGTCCGGCGCAAGCAGCGGGCCTGACGGTTCCGGGTGCCGGCGCGCACCGCGCGGGGAATACGCGTGGACCGTGGTCTGTTGATCACGTAGGATGGGGCGTGCACTCCATCGAGGGTGCATGCAGGAAGCAGTTTGAAAAAACAACATGGGGATGATCGGTTTCGACAGCGGATGTCGAAGCAGGTGAAGCGAGCCGAGGAAGCGGCAATGATCTCGTAAACCATATGTCGCAAACAATAATCGCCACTTCTAAGCGCGATTCCTCCGCCTTCGCTCTCGCTGCCTAATTAGCAGCTAGCGAAGACTCCGCGGAGTGTCAGCCCGGGGCTGTTCCCGACCCGGATCCTGGCATCAATTAGGGAACTAAACTTCTAGGTCCGGTCACGGGACCTGGAAGGAAATCAAACAGTGACTGAGCCCGTCGGAGACTTGTCCGTGTGATCTCCGGGGCCGAGAAAATCGTAACGGACTGCGCTCGGAGAAGCCCTGGTTCTGCACCGTTGGACGCGGGTTCGATTCCCGCCATCTCCACAAACCCCATGTGAGGCCGAGGCCCCGCTGCTCCCAAGGCAGCGGGGCCTCAGTCGTGTCCGGAGGCCGCGAGCACCCCGACCCCCGCTCCGATGCCGGCGGCCAGCAGCGCGAGGAGCGCGGCGGCGGGCGGGACGGCGTATCCGAGCGCCGGGCCCAGGCGCTCCACGGTCCAGCCGCCCACCGCCGAGCCGGCCGCGATGCCGCCGAGCAGGGCGGTGACGGCCAAGGTCATGCCCTCGTTCAGCCGCCCGGCGGGGGAGAGCCCCTGGACCAGCCCCATCCCCGTCACCATGGTCGGGGCCGTCGCCGCACCCGCTAGCAGGAGGCTCCCGGCCAGCAGCGGTAGCGAACCCGACATGGCCGCGAGCAGGGGGACGGCCAGCAGCGCGCTCATCGCGGCGAGGCAGAGCACCAGTCGGCGGGCGGCCCGGCGCGGCGGCGGGAGCAGGCCCAGCAGGAGTCCGGCCACGCACGACCCGCCGGCCTGGAGCGCCAGCACGGCGCCGCCCGCCCAGGCGGGACGACCGCCGTCGTCCGCGTAGGCGAGGGTCACGACCTCGGTCGCGCCGAAGACCGCGCCCGTGGCGAGGAGGACGACGAGCAGCGAGGTCAGCGCGGGGGAGCGGAGAGGGGCGCGCGCCGCCCCCGTACCCCCCGAGGCCGGTGGTTCGGTGGACCGCTGCCCCGCGAAGACCAGGATGCCGGTCAGCAGAAGGACCGCACCGGCCAGTGTGCCCGCCTCCGGGAAGAGTGCCGAGCAGAGGACGGCGGCCAGGACCGGCCCCAGCATGAAACACAGCTCGTCGGCGGCCTGTTCGAAGGAGCGGGCGGTGTGCCGCGCCGCGCGGTGCTCCGGGGTGTCGTCCCGGAACAGCCGGGCCCAGCGCGCGCGGGACATTCCGCCGGTGTTGGGGGTGGTGGCGGTCGCGGCGTACGCGGCGAAGAGCGTCCAGTCCGGTGCGCGGTGATAGACGCAGAGCACCAGGGCGAGTGAGCCGAGGACGGCCGACGCGGCGGCGGGGACGGCGATCCGGGCCTGCCCGTGCCGGTCGGTCAGACGGGCCACCCCGGGGGCGGCCAGGGCGGTGACGGCGAGACCGGTGGCGGTGACGGCCCCGGCGAGCGCGTACGAGCCCCGCTGCCCGGCGATCATGATCACCGCGCTGACGGTGAATATCCCGGCGGGGAGCCGCGCGAGCAGGGATCCGGCGGTGAAGGCGCGGGCGCCCGGGGGCGCGAAGAGGCGGGCGTACGGATTCACGCGCCGGGCCGGGCGCCGGTACGCCGTTACGCGCTCAGGAGTTTCGGGCGGACGGCCGGTGAATTGAGGCATGGCCCCACCCTCACGGCCGGTGCGGCGCGCGGTCCAACACCTCATCGGTGGCCATTCACGCACCCGTGTTGTTGAATGCGGCGGATGTCCCGAGACATCGAACCCCGACTCCTCCGCGCCTTTGTCACCGCCGCCGAGGAACTCCACTTCACCCGCGCCGCCGCGCGGCTGTACGTCGCCCAGCAGGCCCTCAGTCGCGACATCCGCCGTCTGGAGCGGGAGTTGGGTGCCGAACTCTTCGTCAGGACCACCCGGCGGGTGGCGCTCACGGGGGACGGCGAGCGGCTTCTGCCGTACGCCCGGCGGGTGTTGGCGGCGCAGGACGACCTGCTCGCCGCCTGTGCCCAGGTGCCGAGGCCGTTGCTCGTGGACCTCAACTCCGAGGGGCTGACCTCCGGGCGGGTGCTGGCGCGCGCCCGTGAACTCGCGCCGGACTGTGAGCTGATGGCGCGGTTCGAGAGCGGTCTGACCGGTGCGGCCGGGGAGATCCACGCAGGCCGGCTCGACGTGTCCTTCGGGTACGTCGACGGGCTCGCGCGCGGGCTGCGCGCCGGGTTGCGGTGTCAGCTGGTGCGGTACGAGCCGATGGCTGTCCTGTTGCCGTACGACCATCCCCTGGCCGACCGCGCGGAGGTGCCGCTCTCCGCGCTCGCCGGGGAGCGCGTGTACGCGGGGGCCGGCAATCCGCGGACGCAGGAGTGGACCGCGTTGGCCCGGCAGCTCTTCGCGGGACGGTCCATCGCGGTCGAGGGACCCGCGCCGATGGCCGTCGGACGGGAGGAGTTCCGGCGGATCATGGCGAAACATCGCACCCCCGTCCTCACGGTGGTGGACGCGCCGGAGATGCCGGGAGCGGTGCTGCGGCCGCTCGTGGCGCCCGTACCTCTGTCACCCGTGTTTCTGGTATGGCGGGAGGGGCTGAAACATGCCGGTGTGAACGCTTTGCGGGCCGCCGCGGTCGAACTCGGCAGTAAGAACAGGTGGCTTGAAGTGTTACCCATGAGTTGGGTTCCGCGCCCGTCACAGCATTGATGCATGGTGTCCGTCAAGCCGAGGTACGGGCGACACCTCCTTGCGCTACATTCGTCGTCCGGGTGCGGTGTGGTAGGGGGCATTCCGGTTCAGGTGGGGGCCTGGACCGACGGCCTGCCCGACCAGTCGATTGCGCACCCAAGACGGTCAGTGGGGGATGTGCGCAGCAGTGGAAAAATGGCGAGATGACGCCCGAAACGGGCATTCGCATGAGCCGATTGATGTCACTATCGAACGGGATGGCCTCGGTCGTCAGCTCTCGGAGCTGCCCGTCGGTGCCCACCCCGCGCAGGAGTCAGGTCCCGCGCGGGAGGGGCAGGTAGACGGTTCCGACGGCCCGGTGTTCGTCGACGCCAGCGGCCGGCGGGGCAGGAAGTTCCGGCGGGCCGGCTGGGTCGTGGCGATCGCGTGTGCCTGTTATGCGGTGATGCTGGGCGCCGCCGTCATAGGCGGCAGCTCCAGCGCGCCGTGGCTGCAAATACCCGGCCTCGCGGACAAAAAGAAACCCGATACGGTCGAAAACAAGCCAGCCCCAAAAGCGACACGATCAGGCTCGCGAGCGCCGGGTGATCCCGCGGTCCTGCCCACGGCCACGGACTCCAACGGCGTGGTCGTTCCCGGCCCTTCGGGCAGCGTCCCGCCCGGCGCCACGGGCACGCCCGACCCCGGTGTGTCGAAGCCCGGGGCCACGGTGAAGGCGCCGACCGGCGGCGCCGGAACGGCCGCGGGCGCCGGCGCGGGAGCGGGAGCCGCCGGAGGCGCGGGCGGTACGGATTCGGGGACCGGGGCCCCGTCCATACCCGGCGGCCCCCCGGTCGACGACCCCGGGACCGCCGCCGGAGGAAGCGGCGGCGAGTCGCCGCCGGCCTCCCCGGACTCCAGCCCGCCGCCCGTCGACCCGACCACACCGCCGGCCGATCCGCCGCCGGACCAGGCGGGCGCCCAGCAAGTGGCCGCGGAAGGGGCGCGCTAGATGCCTTCCTCCCGCAGACGGCCACCCCACGGCGCCGCCGCCCACGGCCGGGGAACCTCCGGCAGACGGGCCCGCAAGGACGGCGCCTCACGCCAGGACGGCGCCTCAGGTCAGGGCCGCGCCGCCCCTCAGGGCCGTACCTCTCGTCAGAACCGCGCCAACCGCGCCGCCCGCCGCAGACTGCCCATGCGCTACCTGCTGCCGTCCCTCGTCCTCGTCGCCATGCTCGCGATGCTCATGCTCCGCGGCTACGTCCACAGCGAGATACTCGCCGACCACCGCGTCCGCCCCCCGGTCGCCACCGACCAGGTGCCCGACCGGATCCTCGACGGCGGCCCCGTCATCGACGCGCGCTCCGCCGCGGCCCCCGCGAAGTCGCTGAGCATCCCGGACGGCCGGCTGGTCCTGACGTTCGACGACGGCCCCGACCCCCAGTGGACCCCCAAGGTCCTGGACGAGCTGAAGAAGTACGACGCCCACGCCGTCTTCTTCGTGACGGGCACGATGGCCTCGCGCTACCCGGCCCTGGTGAAGCGCATGGTGGACGAGGGCCACGAGGTCGGCCTGCACACCTTCAGCCACCCCGACCTCTCGTACCAGACCAGGACCAGGACCAACTGGGAGCTGACCCAGAACCAGTTGGCGCTGGCGGGCGCCGCCGGCGTCAGGACCTCGCTCTTCCGGCCGCCGTACTCCTCCTTCGCCGACGCCATGGACAACAAGTCCTGGCCGGTCACGCGGTACATCGGCAGCCTCGGCTACATCACGGTCCTCGACAGCGTCGACAGCGAGGACTGGAAGCGGCCCGGCGCCGACAGGATCGTGGAGTGGGCCACCCCCAAGGGCCACCGGGGCTCGGTCGTACTGATGCACGACTCCGGCGGCGACCGCTCGCAGACCGTCGAGGCCCTCGGCCGCTATCTGCCCGCCATGCAGGAGCGCGGCTTCCGCTTCGTCAATCTCACCGAGGCGCTCGGCGCGCCCAGCGCCCTCACCCCGGTCACCGGCGCCGACCTGTGGAAGGGCAAGGCCTGGGTCGCCGCGGTCGCGCTCTCGGACAGCGTCACCGATGTCCTGGTCGTCGGCCTGGCCGTGATCGGTGTCCTCGTCCTCCTCCGCTTCGGCCTGATGCTGGCGCTGTCCTTCGCCCACGCGCGCAAGGTCCGCCGCCGCGGCTTCCGCTGGGGCGACCCGGTCACCGAACCGGTCAGCGTGCTCGTCCCCGCGTACAACGAACGCGAGTGCATCGCCAACACCGTCCGCTCCCTGATGGAGAGCGGCCACCCCATCGAGGTCGTGGTCGTCGACGACGGCTCCACCGACGGGACGGCCGACATCGTCGAGGAGATGTGGCTGCCCAACGTCCATGTCGTACGCCAGGAGAACGCCGGCAAACCGGCCGCGCTCAACAACGGCATCGCGCACGCCCGCCACGACATCATCGTGATGATGGACGGCGACACCGTCTTCGAGCCCTCCACCGTGGGCGAGCTGGTGCAGCCGTTCGGCGATCCGCGCGTCGGGGCCGTGGCGGGCAACGCCAAGGTCGGCAACCGCGACACCCTCATCGGGGCCTGGCAGCACATCGAGTACGTGATGGGCTTCAACCTGGACCGGCGGATGTACGACCTGCTCCGCTGCATGCCCACCATCCCGGGCGCGGTCGGCGCGTTCCGGCGCCAGGCCCTGGAGCGGGTCGGCGGGATGAGCGACGACACCCTCGCCGAGGACACCGACATCACCATGGCCCTGCACCGCGACGGCTGGCGTGTCGTGTACGCCGAGCGCGCCCGCGCCTGGACCGAAGCGCCCGAGTCCGTCCAGCAGTTGTGGTCCCAGCGCTACCGCTGGAGCTACGGCACGATGCAGGCGATCTGGAAGCACCGCGGGGCCCTGGTCGAACGCGGCCCGTCCGGCCGCTTCGGCCGTGTCGGCCTGCCGCTGGTCTCCCTCTTCATGGTGCTGGCGCCGCTGCTCGCGCCGCTGATCGACGTGTTCCTGCTGTACGGCCTGGTCTTCGGCCCGACCCAGAAGACGATCGTGGCGTGGCTCGGCGTCCTGCTCGTGCAGGCGGTCTGCGCCGCGTACGCCTTCCGGCTCGACCGGGAACGGATGACCCACCTGATCTCCCTGCCGCTCCAGCAGATCCTCTACCGGCAGCTCATGTACGTCGTGCTGCTCCAGTCCTGGATCACCGCGCTCACCGGAGGCCGGCTGCGCTGGCAGAAGCTGCGCCGTACGGGAGTGGTGGAGGCGCCGGGCTCGGTGCCGGCCCCGCGTGGGCCGAGCGGTGAGCGGAGGCCGGTGGCATGAGCGTTCCTTCGGTGGACACCGGGGGCGTACCCCGGGCGCGGCACAAAGCGGTGGCACCGGCCGGCGCGGGGAAGGCCGGCACCTCGCGGACCGGCGCCGCGGAGGCCGCTCCCGGCCGTGACCGCTACCTCGATCTGCTGCGCGCGGTCGCGCTGGTCCGCGTCGTGGTCTTCCACATCTTCGGATGGGCCTGGCTGACGATCGTCTTCCCCTCGATGGGCGTGATGTTCGCGCTGGCGGGCTCGCTGATGGCCCGGTCGCTCTCCCGGCGCACCCCGTGGAGCGTGATCCGCGGGCGGCTGCGCCGGCTGCTGCCGCCCATGTGGGCGTTCGCGGCGGTGGTCGTACCGGTGATCTTCGTGCTGGGCTGGGACCCGGCGCGGGAGGAGGGGATGTGGGGCCTGGCGAAGCTGGGCAACTACCTGCTGCCGCTGGGCGCGCCGCCGTACCCGTACGTGAGCGGGTCGGCGAGCGGCTGGCTGGAGGAGTCCTGGGCGGAGCAGGCGGTGGGGCCGCTCTGGTACATCCGCGCGTACGTCTGGTTCGTCCTCGCGTCCCCCTTGCTGCTGTGGGCGTTCCGCAAGGTGCCCTGGGCGACGCTGGCGTTCCCGCTCATCCTGACCGCCGCGATCGAGACGGGTCTGCTCACGATCCCCGGCGAGACCGGTCTCGCGCTGACCGACTTCGCGGTGTACGGCGCCTGCTGGGTGCTCGGATTCGCCCACCAGGACGGGCTGTTCCGGAGGATCCCGCGCTATCTGACCGTTTCGCTGGCCGTGCTGCTCATGGCCTTCGGCCTGTGGTGGGCCTCGGGCCATCCGGGACCCGAGGGGTGGAACCTCGACGAGATGCCCCTCACCGAGGCGACCTGGTCGCTGGGGTTCGTGGCGATCCTGCTCCAGTACGCCCCGTCGTGGCGCGAACTCCCGGGCCGGCTGGCCCGGTTCGACCCGCTGGTCACCCTGGCCAACAACCGTGCCGTGACGATCTACCTCTGGCACAACCTGCTGATCATGGCGACGATCCCGATGATCGACCAGCTCTGGAACATCCCGGGCATCGACGCGTTCTCGGCCGAACTGGACGCCTCGTACGGGGTGCTGACCCTGCTCCTGGTCTGGCCGCTGATCGCCCTGATGATCCTGGCGGTGGGCTGGGTGGAGGACGCGGCGGCGCGACGCCGCCCACGGCTCTGGCCGGCCTGATCCCTGTGCGCGACCCGGGGTGTGCGCCCGCATCGGCGTCCCCGTGTCCCCCGTCTGTGTCCTCTGTCGCCCCGGCTACGGCCCGCCTCTGCCCGGACGCCCCGAAACGTACCGATCCTTATGGGAAGGACGGAAACGGACGGAATCGGCACGAGGACGGAAGGCACATGCGAAAGTCGGAACAAGGCCGCGACCACCGGGGAGCGCGGGAGCGCGCGCTCCCCGGCTGCGATGTCTGCGCCGCCCTGCTCAAGCAGCGGGCGGACGCGCGGCGGGTGGGCGACTACGGTGCGGCGCTGGCGTACGGCCGGGAGCTGGAGAACCACCCGCACCCGGCCGCCGCCCCCCGCTGACGGCCACGCCGTCCGCGTCGGGCCCGGCGTGCCGTCCGCGACCGCCTACATGTGGACGGCCTGGACCCCTTCCGGAGCCGGTTGCGGGCGGCCGCCCCGGTACATCACCAGGGCGAGCACCGCGCCGACGGCGAAGATGCCGGCCGACCACCAGTAGGCGGTCGAGTAGCTCTCCAGCTGCGCCTGGGCGAGCGCCCCCGGGGACGGCTCGCGGTCCGACAGATAGTTCGTCGCCGCGCTCGCCGCCAGCGTGCTCAGCAGCGCGGTGCCGATCGAACCGCCCACCTGCTGCATGGTGTTGACGGTGGCCGAGGCCACCCCCGCGTCCTCCACGGAGACCCCGGAGGTGGACACGCTCATCGCGGTCGGCATCACCAGGCCGAGCCCGAAGCCGATGACCAGCAGCGGCGGGAGCACGTGGGCCGAGTAGGTGCTGGTCAGGTCGAGCGCGGTGAGCCACGCCATGCCGACGGCGGCCATCGCCATGCCCAGCGGGACGATCGGCCGGGGGCCGTACTTCGGCAGCAGGCTGTTGGTGACCAGCGTCGCGGCGACCATCAGGATGCCGATCATCGGCAGGAAGGCGAGGCCGGTCTTGACCGGCGTGTAGTGCAGCGAGGACTGGAGGTAGTAGGTCAGGAAGAGGAAGACGCCGAACATGCCCGCACCGGAGATGGCGAGCATCGTGAAGGACGCCCCGCGGTCGCGGTCGAGCAGGACGCGCAGCGGCAGCAGCGGGTGCTTCGACCGGGTCTGCCACCAGCTGAACGCCGTCAGCAGCACTCCGCCGGCCAGCAGGAAGCCCCACGTCTGCGGGGAGCTCCAGTCGTGCGTCTCGGCGTTGGAGAAGCCGTAGACCAGCCCGAAGAGGCCGGTGGTCACGAGGACGGTGCCCGGCAGGTCCAGCTTCGGCCGGTCGGCCGGGGCGCCCTTGCGCAGGAAGACCAGGCCGCCGACGAAGGCGAACACGGCGAAGAAGAGGTTGACGTAGAGCGTCCAGCGCCAGCTCAGGTGCTCGGTGAGCAGACCGCCGAGCAGCAGGCCGACGCCGCCGCCCGCGCCGCCGATGGCGCCGTAGATGCCGAAGGCCTTGGCGCGTTCCTTGGCCCCGGTGAAGGTGGTGTTGAGCAGGGCCAGCGCGGCCGGTGCGAGCATCGCGCCGAACACGCCCTGGAGCGCGCGGCCGGTGACCAGCACCTCGAAGTTCTGGGCGGCCCCGGCCAGGGCCGAGGCGCCGGCGAAGCCGACGACGCCTATGAGGAAGACGATCCGCCGGCCGATGAGGTCGGCCAGCCGTCCGCCGAGCAGCAGCAGGCTGCCGAAGGCGAGCGCGTACGACGTGACGATCCACTGCCGGTTGTTGTCGTCGAAGCCGAGCGCCTGCTGGGCCGAGGGCAGGGCGATGTTCACGACGGTCGCGTCGAGGACCACCATCAGCTGGGCCAGCGCGATGACGGTCAGCACCCACCACCGGTGGTCGGCGCGCTCCGGCTTGTCCGTCTCCCGCGCCGTATCGGGCGGGACCTTGTTCTGCGGGGGTACGTCACCGACGGACGTGTCGGCGGGGGACTTGGCTGCCATGGGCCGGACTCCTGAAGTGGGACGACAGAGGAGAACGAAACTGTTTCGTACTCGAATGACCATAGGACCGCCCCGGCCGAAACGCAAAAGATTCACTGCCGGTGGCTACCTCCTCACGCCCTGGATGTGCGACGCTCCCGTTCGCGGATGTGCAACGCTCCAGGTCGCGGGGGTGGGGCAGGTCCGGGGTACGTTGGTAGTGTACGAAACAGTTTCGTTCGTTGGTGGAGGTGATCGGCCGTGGCAGGCACCAGGCTCAAGCCGGAGCGTGAGGCCGAGATGTACGGGGCGGTGCTCGACCTGTTGCGTGAGGTCGGGTACGACGCGCTGACGATGGACGCCGTCGCCGCCCGTACGCGCTCCAGCAAGGCGACGCTCTACCGCCAGTGGGGGAGCAAGCCCGAGCTGGTGGTCCGCGCCCTGCGGCACAACAAGCCCGCCGCGTTCCAGGAGATCGACACCGGATCGCTGCGCGGCGACTTCCACGCGATGGCCGAGCTCGGCGACGACTGCAAGATGGAGGAGGACGCCGCCCTGATGCGGAGCCTGCTCCACGTCGTGCACGCGAACCCCGATCTCCACCGGGCGCTGCGCGAGCTGCTGGTCGAGCCGGAGATGACGGGGCTCGGCATACTGCTGCGGCGCGCCGTGGACCGCGGCGAGGTGCCGGCCGACCATCCCGCGTTCCCCTTCGTCACCCACATGCTGGTGGGCGCGTTTGTCGCGCGTCAGCTCATCGAGGACAAGCCGGTCGACCGCGCGTTCCTCTCGGACTACCTCGACGCGGTGGTCCTCCCCGCCCTGGGCGTCTGAACGCCGCCCCACCCGGGCGGTATACCTTCGCCCGCCCGCGCGGGGGCCCGTACGGATGCCGTACGAGCCCAGGCCCCGTGACGTACGGGTCCGCCGCGGCCCGTACGTAACACCGCCGACATCCCCGCGCACCGGGCCCGTCACGCACCCTTGGCAGGCTCGGCCGCCATCAACGGTGACGGGTGACGGACGAGCGGGGCCGGAGAGGCATGGACGGACAACAGCACGGCCCCCTCTCGGGGTTCACGATCGGCGTCACGGCTGTCCGGCGGGCCGCCGAACTCGGTGAGCTGCTCCGGCTTCGCGGGGGCGTCGTCCTGCACGCGCCCGCCCTGCGGATCGTGCCGCTCGCCGACGACACCGAACTCCGCGCCGCCACCGAGGACGTGATCGCGCACGCGCCGGACGTGGTCGTGGCGACCACGGCCGTCGGCCTCCGCGGCTGGGTGGAGGCCGCCGCCGGGTGGGGACGCGGGGCGGAACTCCTCGACCGCCTGCGCGGCGTGGAGTTGCTCGCCCGCGGGCCCAAGGCCAGGGGCGCCGTCCGGGCCGCCGGGCTGGTCGAGGCGTGGTCACCGGCCTCCGAGTCCATGGCCGACGTGCTGGAACGGCTGCTCGGGGAGGGCGTCGAGGGCCGCAGGATCGCCGTACAGCTGCACGGCGAACCCCTGCCCGGATTCGCCGAGGCGCTGCGGGCCGGGGGCGCCGACGTCGTGCCCGTACCCGTCCACCGGTGGATGCCCCCGGCGGACCCCGGGCCCCTCGACCGCCTGATCGACGCCACCGTCGCCCGGTCCGTGGACGCCGTCACCTTCACCAGCGCGCCCGCCGCCGCCTCGCTGCTCGCCCGCGCCGAGCACCGCGGCCGGCTGACCGACCTCCTCGACGCCCTCCACCACGACGTGCCGGCGGCCTGCGTGGGACCGGTCACCGCGCTGCCGCTCCAGGCGCGGGGCATCGACACCGTCCAGCCCGACCGCTTCCGCATGGGCCCGCTCGTCGACGTGCTCTGCGCCGAACTGCCCGCCCGTGCCCGTACGTTGCCGGTCGCGGGACGGTGTGTCGAGATACGCGGCCACGCCGTCCTGGTCGACGGCGACCTGCGCCCCGTACCCCCGGCGGGCATGGCCCTGCTGCACGCGCTGACCCGGCGGCCGGGGTGGGTGGTCTCGCGGGGGGAGCTGCTGCGGGCGCTGCCCGGTTCGGGGCGCGACGAACACGCGGTGGAGACGGCGATGGCCCGCCTGAGGACCGCGCTGGGCGCACCGAAGCTGATCCACACGGTGGTCAAGCGCGGATACCGGCTGGCGCTGGACCCGTCGGCCGACACCAAGTACGGCACCGGCTGACAACACGGCGTGCCGGTAGCAGGGGTTCCGGACGCGCTTCGGGGCAGGCACTCTGAGAAGGACGGCGCGGCGACGGCGCGTCCCGGTGAACCCCGAGGCGGTGACAGGCACATGGCGGCGGGCATGGGCTCGTACGAGTGGCGGTTCGACTCAGGACGGGTCTGTCTGGACCTGGTCGCGACCGGGGAACCCGCTCCCAGAGGGGCCGAGAGGCCCGAACGGCTCGACCGCGCGGAGCGGTTGGAGCGGTGGCTGGTCGGCTCCGGACTGGTGCCGGAGGGCACCGCGCTCGTCGCCGTCGACGCCGGCTGGGTCGGGCGGTTCGCGGAGCTGCGCGAGGGCATCGACCGGCTGGTGCGCGCCGAGATCGAGGGGTACGACGCCGGGGGCGCGCTGGAGCGCGTCAACGCGCTCGCCGCCGGGGCACCGCCCGGGATCAGGGCCGTACGGGACGAGGACGGCGCTCTGGTACGGGTCCTGGCCGGCGAGCCCGGGTGCGAGGCGCTCCTCGCGGCGGTCGCGCGGGACGCCGTGGACCTGCTCACCGACCCCGCCGCCCGGTCCCGGCTGCGGCAGTGCGACGGCGACAGCTGCCGGCGGATGTATCTCGACACCTCGCGCGGCGGGCGGCGGCGCTGGTGCTCCAGCGAGGTCTGCGGCAACCGCGAGCGGGTCGCGCGCCACCGGCGCAGGGCCGCCGCGGTCCTCTGACAGGATGGACAGGACGGCAAGACAACGCGGAAGAAGATTTTTAAACTTTCTCACTCCTCGTTGAGTGAACCCTCCCACCGTGACCGTAGTGATGCATGAGAAGCAGCCATGAAGGTCTCGACCGGGAGGTTCCAGGTGCGCAAGGATGCGGCCGTGGCCGATGACCGTCCTCACCGGGCCCGACACCGGAGCGAGGCACCCCGTACCGACTCTTCCTCAGCACCTGATGAAGAGCTGATGCGCGCCCTCTACCGGGAACACGCCGGACCGTTGCTCGCCTACGTACTGCGTCTGGTCGCAGGCGATCGGCAGCGGGCCGAGGACGTCGTGCAGGAGACGCTCATCCGTGCCTGGAAGAACGCCGGTCAGCTCAACAGGGCGACCGGCTCTGTCCGACCCTGGCTGGTGACGGTCGCGCGGCGTATCGTCATCGACGGTCACCGCAGCCGGCAGGCCCGGCCACAAGAGGTCGATCCGTCGCCGCTGGAGGTCATGCCCGCGGAGGACGAGATCGACAAGGCGTTGTGGCTGATGACGCTCTCAGATGCGCTCGATGATTTGACCCCTGCCCACAGGGAAGTGCTCGTAGAGACGTACTTCAAGGGCCGTACGGTCAACGAGGCCGCAGAGACGCTCGGCATACCCAGCGGGACCGTGCGTTCACGTGTGTTCTACGCACTGCGTTCCATGAAGCTCGCGCTGGAGGAGAGGGGGGTCTCGGCATGACCACGCACGATCAGTACGGACCGGGCGACGACAGTGCTGTGCACGAAACTGTCGGCGCGTACGTCCTGGGTGTTCTGGACGACGCCGAGGCCACCGCCTTCGAGGAACACCTGGCCGGCTGCCAGATCTGCGCCGTCCACCTGGAGGAGTTCTCCGGGATGGAACCGATGCTGGCCATGCTCGCGGACGGACCGGGAGCGTTCGGCGCGCCCGGTGCCGCCGGTGGCGGCGGGTCGGTCGTGCAGGGTGCCTTCGGGCAGGCCCCGCCCGGGGCGGCTCCCTTCGGGCAGCTGCCCTTCGGACAGGCCGGCGCCTCGGGGCGGCTGGACCCGTTCGCGCGGCTGCCGGTCCCGCCGTCGCGGCAGGCGACCCCCAGCGTGTCCGTACAGCCGAGCCCGCAGCTCCTCGACCGGCTGGTCGACGAGGTCGCGGCCAAGCGCGCCAAGCGCAAGCGCCGGGGCATGTACCTGGTAGCGGCGGCCGCCGCGCTGATCGTCGGAGGACCCCTCGCGTCCGTGGTCGCGACCTCGGACGACGGCAAGGCGGACAACGTGGCGGTGGGCACACCCACCTCCAGGCCCGCGGCCGACACGGCCAAGGACGCCTTCGCCGGGATGGCCGACAAGGTCACGGCGACCGACCCGACCACCAAGGTCACCGCCACCGTCGCCATGGGGGCGAAGGGCTGGGGCACCGACACGGTGCTGGAGCTCAAGAACCTCAAGGGCCCGGAGAAGTGCAGCCTGATCGCCGTCTCCAAGACCGGCGAGGAGGAGACGACCAGCTCCTGGACCGTCCCCGCGTGGGGGTACGGCATCCCGGACGGGCCGAACAAGTGGTCCAGGGCGCCCCTGTACGTGCACGGCGGTACGGCCATGCAGGCCAAGGACATCGATCACTTCGAGGTCCGGACGTTCGACGGCAAGTCACTGGTGAAGGTCGACGCCTGACACAGCCGCCCCCTTCGCGTACGGTTGACGGCTGCCCGTTGCACGTCACGAAGGGGGCCTCGGTGGCCGCGCAGGATGCCGCTGTTGAATCCGCTGGACCCGCTGTAGATCCCGGACGCGACACGGGGAACGACTCCGTACGCGACCGGGAGATCGGCGTCGAACAGCACCATCTGGATCAGGTGTACCGCCGTCTTGAGGAGAAGATCCACGAGGCGGAGTTCCTGATGAACGACGCCGCCAAACGGGGGCAGGTCGGCACGCCGGGCGCCCTCGCCGAGCGCGACGCACAGGTTTTCCGGGCCGGGATCCACCTCAACCGGCTCAACAACGAGTTCGAGGACTTCCTTTTCGGGCGGATCGACCTGCTGCCCGGCAAGGACGGCAAGAAGGGCCCGGACGGCGCGTACACCTCGGTCGACCCGGCCGACGACGCCATCAGGGCCGATCTGACCGCCGACATCGCCGAGACGCTGCACATCGGCCGGATCGGGGTCCTCGACTCCGACTACTCGCCGCTGGTCATCGACTGGCGGGCGCCGGCCGCCGCGCCCTTCTACCGCGCCACCCCGGTCGATCCCGGCCGGGTCGTGCGCCGGCGCGTGATCCGCTCCAAGGGCCGTCGGGTCCTGGGGGTCGAGGACGACCTGATGCGCCCCGAGCTGACCGCCTCGCTGGACGGCCGCGCACTTGCCGTGATCGGGGACGGCGCGTTGATGGCGGCGCTGGGCCAGGCCCGCAGCCACACCATGCGCGACATCGTCTCCTCCATCCAGGCGGAGCAGGACCTGGTGATCCGCGCTCCCGCCGCCTCCGTCACCGAGGTGTCGGGCGGGCCCGGCACGGGAAAGACGGCGGTCGCGCTGCACCGGGCCGCCTATCTGCTCTACCAGGACCGGCGGCGGTACGCGGGCGGCATCCTGATCGTCTCGCCGACGCCGCTGCTCGTCGCGTACACGGAAGGCGTGCTGCCGTCCCTCGGCGAGGAGGGCCAGGTCGCCATCCGCGCGGTCGGCTCCCTGGTGGACGGCGCCGAGGCCACGGCGTACGACGAACCGGCCGTCGCCCGTGTCAAGGGTTCTGCCCGGATGCTGAAGGTGCTGCGTACAGCGGTCAGGGGGGCCCTGGAGCCCTCGGCGGGTCCCGCTGGGTCCGGCGGGGCGGCGGGAGGGCGGGCAGGGGCGCAGGAGGGCCGGGGCGGCCGTGACCGGCGGCGGGGCGGTGGTCCCCGTACGGGACAGCTCGGCACCGGACAGCTCGCCTTCGGTGAGGAATCCGGTACGGACCCCGGCGGGGAGGGCGCACCGGAAGGCGACCCGCGCACCCCGGCGGTACGGACCGACCTGCTGCGGGTCGTGGCCTTCGGGCGGCGCCTGGAGCTGGACGCCGGCGAGCTGAACCGCGTACGGCAGTCCGCGCTCAGCGGTACGGCTCCTGTGAACCTGCTGCGCCCGCGCGCCAGGAAGCTCCTCCTGGACGCCCTGTGGTCCAAGTCCGGCGCGGCGGCCCGGGCCGGGGAGTACGCGTCGAGGGGCGACGCGGAACTCGCCGCCGAACTGCGCGGCGGCTTCGACGAGGACGTCGCGTCCGAGGACAGCTTCATCGAGTTCCTGGACGCCTGGTGGCCCGAGCTGACCCCGCGCGGAGTGCTCGCCGCCATGGCGGACGAGCGCCGCCTCGGCCGCTGGAGCCGGCGGGTGCTCAACCAGGGCGAGAACCGCCGGCTGGCCCGTTCGCTCCGGCGGCTGGGCGCCGACGGCAAGGGACCGCTGTCCGTGCACGACGTGGCGCTGCTCGACGAACTGGAGACCCTCCTGGGCTCGCCGCCGCGTCCTAGGAAGCAGCGCCGCGAGCTCGACCCGCTGGACCAGCTCACCGGTCTGGAGGAGCTGATGCCGCAACGCGAGGAGACCCAGCGCGAGCGGGCCGAGCGGCTGGCGGCGGAGCGCACGGAGTACGCGCACGTCATCGTGGACGAGGCGCAGGACCTGACGCCGATGCAGTGGCGCATGGTCGGCCGCCGGGGCCGGCACGCCACCTGGACGGTCGTGGGCGACGCGGCGCAGTCGTCCTGGACGGATCCCGACGAGGCGGCGGAGGCCAGGGACGAGGCGCTGGGCAACCGCCCGCGCCGCCGCTTCACCCTGACCGTCAACTACCGCAACCCCGCCGAGATCGCCGAGCTGGCCGCGAAGGTGCTGGCGCTCGCCATGCCCGGCATGGAGTCGCCGTCAGCCGTGCGCTCCACCGGCGTACGCCCGCGCTTCACCGTCGTACGGGACGGCGATCTCGCCGCGACCGTACGGGCGGAGGCGCGGGACCTGCTGGAGCGGGTGGACGGCACGGTCGGCGTGGTCGTGGCCATGAACCGCCGTGAGCAGGCGGCCCGCTGGCTGGCCGAACTGGGGCCGCGGGTGGTGGCGCTGGGCAGTCTGGAGGCCAAGGGCCTGGAGTACGACGCGACGGTCGTCGTCTCCCCGGCGGAGATCGCCGACGAGTCCCCGGCCGGGCTGCGTGTGCTGTACGTGGCGCTCACCCGGGCGACGCAGCAGCTCACGGTCGTGTCGGGGGTCCGGGACGAGCCCGACGCGGAGGGGGTGCCGGACCTGCTCCGGGATTGATTCCCGGTCAACTCGGCAGGAAGGAATCACTTTCGGGAGTGGTTTGTTAGCCTGGTCATGGCACCGACCCGATCCAAGCCCCCGGGCCCAACCTTCGTCGCCTAGAGCGACCTCTTGCCGCGAGGCGAGCATGGCGGGTCGGTGCCGCCTTTTCTTCCGGTTTCACTCGTCGTTCGACCAGCCTCGGCGCATTGAGTTCATTGAGTTCTCCGCCCAGCGCGGCGACGGGGTTTCCGTTCAGCGGGCCTTCACCGATGGTTGGTGGGGGCCTGCTTCTGTCGGCAGGGCCGCTTGTTACGCTCACCCGCCTGATGGAAGGCACCTTCCACGGACGCGGGGGACGCGGGACCTTTACCGGCTACGCGCCGGTAGGTGCGACCATCCGTAGGCGCGCCGGGCCCAGGGCTCCGACGTGCGACGGTGCCTTTCAAATGAGAGCCAGTGAAAGCAGAGGAACACGGTCATGGCAACGGCGCCAAGCGTCTCGTACTCGATGACGGTCAGGCTGGAGGTCCCCGCGAGCGGGACGGCTGTGTCCCAGCTGACCACGGCCGTGGAATCCTCCGGTGGCTCGGTGACCGGCCTGGACGTGACCGCGTCCGGCCACGAGAAGCTGCGGATCGACGTCACGATCGCGGCCACCTCCACCGGGCACGCGGAACAGATCGTCGAGCAGCTGCGCGGCATCGAGGGTGTCACCCTCGGCAAGGTCTCCGACCGTACGTTCCTGATGCACCTCGGCGGCAAGATCGAGATGCAGTCCAAGCATCCCATCCGCAACCGTGACGACCTCTCGATGATCTACACGCCGGGGGTCGCCCGGGTCTGCATGGCGATCGCCAGGAACCCCGAGGACGCCCGCCGCCTCACCATCAAGCGCAACTCCGTCGCGGTCGTCACGGACGGCTCCGCGGTGCTGGGCCTGGGCAACATCGGCCCGATGGCCGCGCTGCCCGTGATGGAGGGCAAGGCGGCCCTGTTCAAGCGCTTCGCCGGCATCGACGCCTGGCCGATCTGCCTGGACACGCAGGACACCGACGCCATCGTCGAGATCGTCAAGGCAATCGCCCCCGGCTTCGCGGGCATCAACCTGGAGGACATCTCCGCGCCCCGCTGCTTCGAGATCGAGGCGCGGCTGCGCGAGGCGCTGGACATCCCGGTCTTCCACGACGACCAGCACGGCACGGCGATCGTGGTGCAGGCCGCGCTGACCAACGCGCTGCGCGTGGTCGGCAAGGGCATCGGTGACGTACGGGTCGTCATGTCCGGCGCGGGCGCCGCCGGTACGGCCATCCTCAAGCTGCTCATCGCGGCCGGCGTCAAGCACGCCGTCGTCGCCGATATCCATGGGGTGGTGCACGCGGGCCGCGAGGACCTGGTCGAGGCCGCCGCCGAGTCGCCGCTGCGCTGGATCGCCGACAACACCAACCCGGAGGGCGTCACCGGCACCCTCAAGGAGGCCGTCGTCGGCGCGGACGTGTTCATCGGCGTCTCCGCCCCGAACGTGCTGGACGGCGACGACGTCAAGGCCATGGCCGACAAGGCGATCGTCTTCGCGCTCGCGAATCCGGACCCGGAGGTCGACCCGGCGGTCGCCCGCGAGTCGGCGGCCGTGGTGGCCACGGGACGCTCCGACTTCCCCAACCAGATCAACAACGTGCTGGTCTTCCCCGGCGTCTTCCGCGGCCTGCTGGACGCGCAGTCGCGGACGGTCAACACGGAGATGATGCTGGCCGCGGCGACCGCCCTGGCGGACGTCGTCAGCGAGGACGAGCTGAACCCGAACTACATCGTGCCCTCGGTCTTCAACGACAAGGTCGCGTCGTCGGTCGCGGGCGCCGTACGGGACGCCGCGAAGGCGGCCGGGGTGACGGTGTCGCCCTCCGCGTCGGCGACGTCCGTCTGAGATTCTGTCCGAGGAACGTCACGACCGTCCGCCCTGTGCCCGGCGCGTCGCGATTCGCCGGGCGTCACGGCCCCCTCTAGGGTGGCGGACCATGGGCCCCGCCGCTCCAGTGAGGTTTTCAGGGCCTCCGGGGGGCCCAAAGGGCGGCCAAGGCTCCAAGGAGTCTCCACAGAGTCGACGGAACGTCACGACGACGAGGCAGTGGCGCTTTTCGTGTGACTCCGGAGGGTGCCGGATTGGCTTTCCCGCCGCTGGTGGGGGCAGGATGCGTATTCGGGCGCGAGGGTCTGTCAGCAGACCCGGGTCCGGGGACTGTCCGAGGGCCCTGGCAGCATCGGCTTCGATCTCACGCCTCACAGGCAAGAAGAACACGGGAGTAACAACATGAACCGCAGTGAGCTGGTGGCCGCCCTGGCCGACCGCGCCGAGGTGACCCGCAAGGACGCCGACGCCGTGCTGGCCGCTCTCGCCGAGACCGTCGGCGAGATCGTCGCCAAGGGCGACGAGAAGGTCACCATCCCCGGCTTCCTGACCTTCGAGCGCACCCACCGTGCCGCTCGGACCGCTCGTAACCCGCAGACCGGCGACCCGATCCAGATCCCGGCCGGCTACAGCGTGAAGGTCTCCGCGGGCTCCAAGCTCAAGGAAGCCGCCAAGGGCAAGTAACACCCACAGGCGAACAAGCACGGCACAGGGGCGGCCATCCAACCGGATGGCCGCCCCTGTGTTGTGCCCCGGACGCCGTCCCGACGCCCTGTGTTGTCCCCCAGAAGGCCACAGACCGGGCGTGTACGGCCCAGAACGCCCCGGTGCGCCTGATGGCCCCGCCCGGGGGAGCGAGGCCATCAGCGCCGTACAGAGGGATTCCAGTGGCATGTGCCACCGGCGGGTGGATCGTGCGCCGGACGAGCGTCAGACGAGCGAGCCGCCCGGCAGCTCGACCTTCGCCCCCAGCTCGGTGAGCTTGTCCATGAAGTTCTCGTAGCCGCGGTTGATCAGGTCGATGCCGTGCACCCGGGAGGTGCCCTGCGCCGCCAGCGCCGCGATCAGGTACGAGAAGCCGCCGCGCAGGTCGGGGATGACCAGATCGGCGCCCTGGAGCTTCGTGGGGCCCGACACGACGGCCGAGTGCAGGAAGTTCCGCTGGCCGAAGCGGCAGTCCGAGCCGCCCAGGCACTCCCGGTAGAGCTGGATGTGCGCGCCCATCTGGTTGAGCGCCGAGGTGAAGCCGAGCCGCGACTCGTACACCGTCTCGTGCACGATGGACAGCCCCGACGCCTGCGTCAGCGCCACCACCAGCGGCTGCTGCCAGTCGGTCTGGAAGCCGGGGTGGACGTCCGTCTCCAGGGCGATCGCGTTGAGGGAGCCGCCCGGGTGCCAGAACCGGATGCCCTTGTCGTCGATCTCGAAGGCGCCGCCGACCTTGCGGTAGGTGTTGAGGAAGGTCATCATCGACCGCTGCTGCGCGCCGCGGACGTAGATGTTCCCCTCGGTGGCCAGCGCGGCGGACGCCCAGGAGGCGGCCTCCAGCCGGTCGGGGATGGCGCGGTGCGTGTAGCCGTCGAGCCGGTCGACACCGGTGATCCGGATCGTCCGGTCGGTGTCCATGGAGATGATCGCGCCCATCTTCTGGAGCACGCAGATCAGATCCTCGATCTCCGGCTCCACCGCGGCGTTCGACAGCTCCGTGACCCCTTCGGCCAGGACGGCCGTCAGCAGCACCTGCTCCGTCGAGCCGACCGAGGGGTACGGCAGCCTGATCTTCGTGCCGCGCAGCCGCTGCGGGGCCTCCAGGTACTGGCCGTCCGCGCGCTTCTCGATCGTCGCGCCGAACTGGCGCAGCACGTCGAAGTGGAAGTCGATCGGCCGGCCGCCGATGTCGCAGCCGCCCAGACCGGGGATGAAGGCGTGCCCGAGCCGGTGCAGCAGCGGGCCGCAGAACAGGATCGGGATGCGCGACGAGCCCGCGTGCGCGTCGATGTCGGCGACGTTGGCGCTCTCGACGTACGTCGGGTCGAGGATCAGCTCGCCCGGTTCGTCACCCGGGCGGACGGTGACGCCGTGCAACTGGAGCAGTCCCCGTACGACCCGTACGTCACGGATGTCCGGTACGTTGCGCAACCGGCTGGGGCCGCTGCCGAGCAGTGCGGCGACCATGGCCTTGGGCACCAGGTTCTTCGCACCGCGAACGCGGATCTCACCCTCCAGCGGGGTTCCGCCGTGGACAAGCATTACATCGTCTTTGACGGTCATGAATCTCGCGTTCCGGAGTGGGCGGGCAGGTGGCCAAGCAAAAGGGTAAGGGGCCGGAGCCCCTGCCCCGTAAGGGCGAGGACGTCCCGAACTCGTAATGAATTCGGCATGACACGTTGTGTTCCGCGTTCCTCGCGGAGGGTCACCGTCCCATTTTCCCGCCGCGCGGTGTCCGAGCCGCCCCGGTGCGTCGTGAGCTGCGTACCCCGCTCACTCTGCCGCGCGGGGCCCGTACGGCGCGAATGTGCGAGATCATGTGTCGCATGACCGAGGTGTCCTCGCTCACAGGGCGGTTGCTGGTCGCGACACCCGCTCTGGCGGACCCGAATTTCGATCGCGCTGTTGTGCTGCTGCTCGACCACGACGAGGAGGGTTCCCTCGGCGTGGTCCTCAACAGGCCCACGCCCGTCGACGTGGGGGACATCCTGGAGTCCTGGGCGGACCACGCGGGGGAGCCGGGGGTCGTGTTCCAGGGCGGTCCTGTCTCGCTCGACTCCGCGCTCGGGCTCGCCGTCATCCCCGGCGACGAGGGGCCGCTCGGCTGGCGCAGGGTGTACGGGGCGATCGGCCTGGTCGACCTGGAGACCCCGCCCGAGCTGCTCGTACGGGCGCTGGGCTCGCTGCGGATCTTCGCCGGGTACGCGGGCTGGGGGCCGGGGCAGCTGGAGGCCGAGCTGGCCGAAGGGGCCTGGTACGTGGTCGAGTCGGAGCCGGGCGACGTCTCGTCGCCGCGCCCGGAGGGGCTGTGGCGCGCCGTGCTGCGCAGACAGCGCGGTGAGCTGGCGATGGTGGCCACCTACCCCGACGATCCGTCACTCAACTGAGGCTCCGGCCCGCGCGGCGGGCCGGTCGGAGCGATGCGTGAGCGAATGGTTCCGGAGTGCAGGGACCCGGAGCCTCCGCTCGGCCTCCTTCGTGGGTACCCTTGGCTCTCATGAGCACTCTTGAGCCCGAGCGCGGGGCAGGGACGGGCACCCTCGTGGAGCCGGCACCACAGGTGTCGCACGGCGACGGCGACCACGAGCGCTTCGCCCACTACGTCCAGAAGGACAAGATCATGGCGAGTGCCCTCGACGGCACTCCGGTGGTCGCACTGTGCGGGAAGGTCTGGGTACCGGGGCGCGACCCCAAGAAGTACCCGGTCTGCCCGATGTGCAAGGAGATCTACGAGTCCATGGGTCCCGGCGGGGACAAGGACAAGGACAAGGGCGGCAAGGACAAGAGCAAGAAGTAGCCTCTGGTCCTGTCCGTCGGTGACGGCCCCCCGGGTGCGCGCGTGTGCGCGCCCGGGGGGCCGTTCGCGTTTTGTCCGGCATGCGGGGCGGGCCGTTGCACAGGATGCTTCAGCGGGTCACAGAGTGGTAGAGACCACTTGTCGACGTGTTCCGGACATGCTTATCTCCTGCGAGTTGTGCAGAACGAAACGCACGTTGCGCATGCTGCAACGGATGCCTCTGTATGCCTCTGTCGTCCCCACCGACCCGTAGGGAACTCCCGGATGAAGCTTTCCCGTATGGCCGCCCCCATCGCGGCACTGGTGCTCGCCGGCCTGACGGCCTCCGCCTGCGCTCCGCAGACGTCCGACAACACCGCGACGAAGGACGAGAAGAGCGGCACGCTCCGCGTGTGGCTCTTCCAGGAGGTCAACAACAAGCCCAAGGAGCAGGTCGTCCAAGGGGCCGTCGACGCGTTCCGCGCGGAGCACAAGGGCACGAAGGTCGAGATCGAGTACATCCCCGTCGAGACCCGCGCCCAGCGGATCAAGGCCGCGTTCAACGACCCGAAGAGCGCACCCGACCTGGTCGAGTACGGCAACACCGACACGGCGGGATACGTGAAGGACGGCGGACTCGCCGACGTCACCGAGGAGTTCGGCGCCTGGGACGAGGCCAAGGACACCGACCCCACGGCGAAGCAGTCCGTCACGGTCGACGGGAAGATCTACGGGGCGCCGCTGTTCGTCGGCGTCCGCGCCCTGTACTACCGCACCGACGTCTTCAAGGAGCTGGGACTCTCCGCCCCCAAGTCCCAGGCCGAGCTGATATCCACCGCCAAGAAGATCCACAAGGCGAAGCCCGCCCTGTACGGGCTCGCGGTGGGCGGCGCGTACACCTACGGCGCCATGCCGTTCGTCTGGTCGAACGGCGGCGAACTCGCCGAGGAGAGCGGCGGCACATACAAGGCCGCCGTCAACAGTCCCGCCGCCCGCAAGGGCATCGCCGCGTACACCTCCCTGTTCGGCGACGACAACTGTCCGGCCGCCAAGTGCGCCTCCATGGGAGGCAACGCGACCGTCACCGCCTTCGCCTCCGGCCAGGCGGCGATGGCGATCGGCGGCGACTTCAGCCACCAGGCCGTCGAGGCGGGCACCGTCAAGGGCAAGTACGCGGTGGTCCCGCTGCCGGGTGTCAAGGCGGGCTCCATCGCCCCCGCGTTCGCCGGCGGCAACAACATCGGCGTCCTCAAGAGCAGTGCGCACCGCACCCTCGCCGTCGACCTGATGAAGTCGTTCACCAGCAAGGACACCCAGGCCAAGCTCTTCGACGCGATGGGCTTCCTGCCCACGTACACGGACGTCCTCGCCGCCTCCGCGCGGAAGCAGCCGTTCGTCGCCCCCTTCGTCAAGACCCTCGGTGCGGGCGCCAAGTTCGTCCCCGCCTCCGCGGGCTGGGCCCAGATCGACTCCTCGCTGGTCCTGCCGACGATGTTCCAGGAGATCGTCAGCGGCCGTAAGGACGTCAAGGCGGCGTCCGAGGACGCGGCGAAGAAGATGGACGCGGCGTTCGCGTCCGCGGGCTGAACCGGATGACGTCCCCCACCGGCCACGCGCCGCGCCCCCGTTCGCCGGAGAGGCCGGAAAAAGCCCTCCCGGCGGCCGGGGGCAAGGCCCCCGGCCGAGCACCCCGCCGAGGCCCCCGGCGGGCCGGCCAGGGCGGCCGGACCCCGTGGCTCTACCTCGCGCCCGCCCTCGTCATCCTCGGCGGCCTGCTCGTCTACCCGATCTACCAACTGGGCCTGATCTCCTTCCTGGAGTACACCCAGGCCCAGGTCAGCGGTGGGCAGCCCACCACCTTCCAGGGCTTCGGGAACTACGCCACGCTCTTCCGCGACAGCCAGTTCTGGCAGGTGCTGCTCGCCACCGTGCTGTTCGCCGCCGCGTGCGTCGTCACCACGCTCGGCCTCGGCTGCGCCCTCGCCGTCCTCCTGACGCGCGTACGGGCCCTGCCGCGCCTCGCGCTGATGCTCGCCGCCCTCGGTGCCTGGGCCACCCCCGCGATCACCGGCTCCACCGTCTTCGTCTTCCTCTTCGACCCCGACTACGGGCCGGTCAACCGGGTGTTCGGCCTGGGCGACTTCTCCTGGACGTACGGGCGCTACAGCGCCTTCACGCTCGTCCTGCTCGAAGTCGTCTGGTGCTCCTTCCCGTTCGTGATGGTCACCGTCTACGCGGGCATCAAGGCCATCCCCGGCGAGGTGTTGGAGGCCGCCTCGCTCGACGGCGCCTCGCAGTGGCGGATCTGGCGGTCCGTCACCGCGCCGATGCTGCGCCCGATCCTGGTCGTCGTCACCATCCAGTCGATCATCTGGGACTTCAAGGTCTTCACCCAGATCTATGTGATGACCAACGGCGGCGGAATCGCCGGCCAGAATCTCGTCCTCAATGTCTACGCGTATCAAAAGGCCTTCGCGTCCTCCCAGTACAGCCTGGGCTCGGCCATCGGCGTTGTCATGCTGCTGATTCTGCTGGCGGTCACGCTCGTCTATCTGCGGCTGCTGCGCCGCCGGGGGGAAGAACTGTGAACCTGCCGCGCGTCCGCCGCCCCTGGCGCCTCGCCGCCGAGGCATCCGCCCTGGTCATCGCCGTCGTGGTGGCGTTTCCGCTCTACTGGATGGTTCTCTCCGCGTTCAAACCGGCGGGCGAGATCCAATCCACCCGGCCGCGTCCTTGGACGCTGTCCCCGTCGCTCGACTCGTTCCGCCGCGTCTTCGAACAGCAGGAATTCGGCCGGTACTTCCTCAACAGCCTGCTGGTCGCCGGCACCGTCGTGATCGTCTCCGCGCTGGTCGCCTTTCTCGCGGCCACGGCGGTCACCCGCTTCCGTTTCCGCTTCCGTACGACCCTGCTCATCATGTTCCTCGTCGCGCAGATGGTGCCGATCGAGGCGCTCACCATCCCGCTGTTCTTCCAGATGCGCGACATCGGCCTGCTCAATACCCTCGGCTCGCTGATCCTGCCGCATCTCGCGTTCTCCCTGCCGTTCGCGATCTGGATGCTGCGGGGATTTGTCAAGGCGGTCCCCGACGCGCTGGAGGAAGCCGCGTACATCGACGGCGCGAGCCGAACCCGATTCCTGTGGCAGATCCTCTTCCCGCTGGTGTTTCCCGGGCTGGTCGCGACGAGTGTCTTCTCCTTCATCTCCACCTGGAACGACTTCCTCTTCGCCAAGTCCTTCATCATCAGCGACACGTCCCAGTCGACGCTTCCCATGGCGCTGCTGGTCTTCTTCAAACCCGACGAGAACGACTGGGGCGGGATCATGGCGGGCTCCACCGTCATGACCGTTCCCGTGCTCGTCTTCTTCGTGCTCGTACAACGGCGGCTGGTCTCCGGACTGGGCGGCGCGGTCAAGGACTGACAGAGAACCCAGAGAGAACCCAGAGAGACCCGGTGAGGACCGACCCATGGATCTGATTCCCGACCCCCGGCACACCTGGCCGGCCCCGCAGGGCTCCGACCCGTTCCCGCTCGACGACGGGACGACGATCGACGCGGGCCCCGGCACGGAGGGCGTCGCCCGCTGGTTCCGTACGGCCGTCGGCGCCGCGACCGGGCTGCCGCTCGCGGACGGCGCCGAGGACGGCAACAGCGTCGTCCTGGAGATCAGCCCCGAACTGGAGCGCCGACTCGGCCCCGAGGGCTACCGGATCACCGCCGACGCGCAGGCGGTCCGGATCGAGGGCGGCGGCCCCGCCGGGGTGTTCTGGGGGGCCCAGACCCTCCGTCAGCTCCTCGGCCCCGACGCGTACCGCGCCGCGCCGGTGGACCCCGCACGGCAGTGGTCCGTCCCGGCCACGGTCGTCGAGGACGCCCCCCGCTTCGGCTGGCGCGGCCTGATGCTCGACGTGTCACGCCACTTCATGTCCAAGGACGGCGTCCTGCGCTATCTGGACCTGCTCGCCGCCCACAAGCTGAATGTCTTCCACTTCCACCTCACCGACGACCAGGGCTGGCGCATCGAGATCAAGCGCTATCCGAAACTGACGGAGACCGGCGCCTGGCGGGGCCGTACCAAATGGGGCCACCGCGCCTCGGAGCTGTGGGAGGAGAAACCGCACGGCGGTTACTACACGCAGGACGACATCCGCGAGATCGTCGCGTACGCCACCGCACGGCATATCGCCGTCGTCCCGGAAATCGATATCCCCGGGCATTCGCAGGCGGCCATCGCCGCGTATCCCGAACTCGGCAACGCCGATGTCGTCGACACGGCCGCGCTCACCGTCTGGGACACCTGGGGCGTCAACGCGAACGTCCTCGCCCCCACCGATCACACCCTGCGCTTCTACGAGGGCGTCTTCGAGGAGGTGCTCGCCCTCTTCCCCTCCACCTTCATCCACGTCGGCGGCGACGAGTGCCGCAAGGAGCAGTGGAAGGACTCCGCGGCGGCCCAACTCCGCATCGAGGAGAACGGCCTGGCCAACGAGGACGAGCTCCAGGCCTGGTTCATCCACCACTTCGACGCCTGGCTCACCGCGCGCGGCCGGCGGCTGATCGGCTGGGACGAGATCCTCGAAGGCGGCCTCGCGCCCGGCGCCGCCGTGTCCTCCTGGCGCGGGTACGGGGGCGGCATCGCGGCCGCCCGGGCCGGCCACGACGTGGTCATGTGCCCCGAGCAGCACGTCTATCTGGACCACCGTCAGGCGGCCGGCGAGGACGAACCGATGCCCATCGGGTACGTCAGGACCCTGGAGGACGTCTACCGCTTTGAACCCGTACCCGCCGACCTCACCGAGGAGGAGGCGAAGCACGTCCTCGGCACCCAGGCCAACGTCTGGACCGAGGTGATGCAGGACCGTTCGCGCGTCGACTACCAGGTCTTCCCCCGACTCGCGGCCTTCGCGGAGGTCGCGTGGTCCGACCTCCCGGCCCCGGCCGAACGGGACTTCGAGGACTTCGAGCAGCGGATGACCGAGCACTACCGGCGGCTGGACGTCCTGGGGGTCGAATACCGGCCGCCCGGGGGCCCGTTGCCGTGGCAGCGGCGGCCCGGTGTGCTCGGCCGCCCGATCGAGGGACTGCCTCCGATCGTGTGAGCCGCGCGGGGGGTGGCCGCCCCGTCCTCGCGTCCCCGGGGCCCTGTTCCCCGCGGCTCCGCGCCGTATCCCCGTCAAGGGCGTGTCACGCCCTTGAATGCCGGGGAGTGGCGGGGCGCGTGAGGCGCCGAAGACGGGGTGAACCGGACCTTTGCCCTGGCCGGGGACGGATCCGTCCTTCGTGGACCCTCGCGCCGGTCGGCTCCGAAGATGTGCCAGAGTTGCCACGTCCGGGCTGTGAGCACGTACGGTACGGCAACACAGGTACCGGTACGGCAACACATGCGGGACACCGGAAAGGGGCAGCTGGGTTGACCACGCACGCACCGCAGACGGCGCAGTCCGTGACGCTGCCGGCCTCGCTCGACGAGGCCGTGGCGGCGCTCACCGCGATGCCCGCCGCCGTACCCGTCGCAGGGGGAACCGACCTGATGGCGGCCGTCAACAGGGGCCTCCTGCGGCCTGCCGGACTCGTCGGCCTCGGCCGGATCAGCGAGCTGCGCGGCTGGCACTACCAGGACGGCCACGCCCTCCTCGGCGCCGGTCTCACCCACGCGCGCATGGGCAGGCCCGACTTCGCGGCCCTCATCCCCGCGCTCGCCGCGTCCGCGCGCGCCGCGGGCCCGCCCCAGATCCGCAACGCGGGGACGCTCGGCGGGAACATCGCCACCGCCGCGCCGACGGGCGACGCCCTGCCCGTACTCGCCGCCCTGGAAGCCGACCTCGTGGTCGCGGGACCGGGCGGCGCGCGCCGCGAGATCCCCGTCACGCACCTGCTCGCCGGGCGCGAGATGCTGGCGCCCGCCGAGCTGATCGGCTTCGTCCGCGTGCCGTTGCTGCACGCCCCCCAGGTCTTCCTCAAGGCGACGGGGCGGACCGGACCCGGCCGCGCCACCGCCTCCGTGGCCGTGGTCCTCGACCCGGCGCGGCGCGGAGTGCGCTGCGCGGTCGGGGCGATCGCGCCGATGCCCCTGCGCCCGCTGGAGGCGGAGCGGTGGATCGGCTCGCTGATCGACTGGGACGGCGCGCGCGGCCTCACGCAGGAGGCCCTGGCGGCCTTCGGCGAGTACGTGGCCGCCGCGTGTGTCCCGGACCCGGCGCCACCCGCCGACGGGAGCGAGCCGCCCGCGCTCGCCCCCGCCGTACTGCACCTGCGGCGTACCGTCGCCGCGCTGGCCCGGCGAGCACTGGGGAGGGCCCTGTCGTGAGCACCAACGAGCATTCCGGTACGGGTTCCGGATCCGGTCCCGGTGGGCAGCAGGGGCACGGCGGCTGGCAGCCGGTCGAGCACGGCGGCGAGTACGACGCCGAGTCGACCGCGTTCGTGCAGCTGCCACCCGAGGACTTCATGGACGCGCCGCTGGCCGCGCCGGGCCACGGTTACGTACCGCCGCAGATCGTCCCGCTGACGCCCGCCGCGGAGCCCTCCGTACCGGACCACATGCGCTGGCCCGAGCCGCAGCAGCAGGGCGGCCAGGGGCAGGTGTACGACACGTCGTACGACCCGCGGGCCACGGGGCACTGGAACTTCGGCGACGGTGGGCAGCCGGGCCAGGGCGCAGGTCAGCCGGGTCAGGGCGCTGGTCAGGGTCAGGGCGGCGGTGGCGGGACGGACGGCCGGGGGAGCGCCCTCGCGGACGGTCCCCCGCAGGGCGGCGACACCCCCTCCGAGCTGACCGGTGAGTGGACCATTCCGGTCGCCCAGGGCGACCTTCCCGACGAGTCGGGGGAGTTCAGCGCCTCGGTCCTCGCCTCGCAGTGGGGCGGCGGCACCCCGCCCGCGACCCTCCCGGGCGGCGCGGCCGCGCCGTGGGCGCCGCTTCCCGAGGCCGACGCCTACGGGGAGAGCGCGCCGCCCGGGGACGCCCCGGGGGAGTCCGAGCCTTCCGGTGCCGATCCGTCCCCGGACGACACGGCCCCGCCCGAGGCCGACCTCGTACCCGAAGCGGACGCGGAGCCCGTACCGGACACCGAGCCCGCACCCCTCACCAGCAGCAACAACAGCACCGAACACCCCGCAGGCTCCTACGTCCTGCGCGTCAACGGCGCCGACCGCCCCGTCACCGACGCGTGGATCGGCGAGTCCCTGCTGTACGTGCTGCGCGAGCGCCTTGGTCTCGCCGGCGCCAAGGACGGCTGCGCCCAGGGTGAGTGCGGCGCCTGCAACGTCCAGGTCGACGGCCGGCTCGTCGCCTCCTGCCTCGTGCCCGCCGCGACGGCGGCCGGCTCCGAGGTCCGTACGGTCGAAGGCCTCGCCGTCGACGGCGAACCCTCCGACGTCCAGCGGGCGCTGGCCAAGTGCGGCGCGGTGCAGTGCGGTTTCTGCATCCCCGGCATGGCCATGACCGTGCACGACCTCCTGGAGGGCAACCACGCCCCCACCGAACTGGAGACCCGGCAGGCGCTGTGCGGCAACCTCTGCCGCTGCTCCGGCTACCGGGGTGTCCTCGACGCCGTGAACGAGGTCGCCGCGGAGCGCGCCGCGAGCGCGGAGGCGGCCGCCGCCGCCTCCGAGGAAGCGCGCGTCCCGCACCAGGCGTCCCCAGGGGCGGGGGGCGCGCGCCCCCATCCCCACTCGCCCGCGAACTCCCACTCGCACTCGCACGACGGAGGCATGGCGTGAGCAACGACGCGGCCACCGGGACACCGACGCTCGACGGCCCCCGCCAGGAGCCTCCCGCGCACGGCCTCGGCGCCTCCCTCCCCCCGGCCGACGCCCGCGCCAAGACCGAGGGCACGTTCCCGTACGCGGCCGACCTGTGGGCCGAGGGCCTGCTGTGGGCCGCGATCCTGCGCTCCCCGCACCCGAGCGCCAGGATCGTCTCCATCGACACCACCGCCGCGGCCGAGATGCCGGGCGTACGGGCCGTCGTGACCCACGAGGACGTCCCCGGTGACTCGGCGTACGGCCGCAGGGTCGCCGACCGTCCCGTCTTCGCCTCGGAGGTCGTACGGCACCACGGCGAGGCGATCGCCGCCGTCGCCGCCGACCACCCCGACACCGCGCGGATGGCCGCCGCCGCCATCGCCGTCGAGTACGAGATCCTCGACCCGGTCACGGACCCCGAGAAGGCGTTCGCCGCCGAGCCGCTGCACCCCGACGGCAACCTGATCCGCCACATCCCCTTGCGGTACGGCGACCCCGGTGTGCAGGGCGAGATCGTCGTGGAGGGCCTGTACCGCATCGGCCGCCAGGACCCCGCCCCGATCGGCGCCGAGGCCGGCCTCGCGGTCCCCAGACCCGACGGTGGGGTCGAGATCTACACCGCCTCCACCGACCCGCACACCGACCGCGACCT
Organism: Streptomyces sp. NBC_01317; assembly: GCF_035961655.1. Classification (NCBI taxonomy): domain Bacteria; kingdom Bacillati; phylum Actinomycetota; class Actinomycetes; order Kitasatosporales; family Streptomycetaceae; genus Streptomyces; species Streptomyces sp. NBC_01317. The sequence continues at coordinate 5,337,069 of NZ_CP108393.1, forward strand.
GGCCGCCGCCTGCTTCGGCCTGGACCCCGAGCGGGTCAAGGTCGTCGTCACGGGAGTCCCCGGCGCCACCGGTGACCGCGAGGACCCCGGCTTCCAGATCCCGCTCGGCCTGCTCGCGCTGCGCACCGGCTGCCCGGTCAAACTCGCGGCCACCCGCGAGGAGTCCTTCCTCGGTCACGCCCACCGCCACCCCACCCTGCTGCGCTACCGCCACCACGCGGACAGCGAGGGGCGCCTGATCAAGGTCGAGGCCCAGATCCTGCTCGACGCGGGCGCGTACGCCGACGACTCGTCGGAGTCCCTCGCCGCCGCCGTCGCGTTCGCCTGCGGTCCGTACGTCGTCCCCCACGCCTTCATCGAGGGCTGGGCCGTCCGTACCAACAACCCGCCGTCCGGGCACGTCCGGGGCGAGGGCGCCATGCAGGTCTGCGCGGCCTACGAGGGCCAGATGGACAAGCTGGCCAACACCCTCGGGCTCGACCCGGCCGAGCTGCGCCTGCGCAACGTCCTCGCGACCGGCGACATCCTGCCGACCGGCCAGACGGTCACCTGCCCGGCGCCGGTGGCCGAACTGCTGCGTTCCGTACGGGACTTCCCGCTGCCCGCCCTGCCCAAGGACACTCCGGAGGCGGCCTGGCTGCTCCCCGGCGGACCGGAGGGCGCGGGGGAGCCCGGCGCGGTACGGCGCGGTGTCGGCTACGCGCTCGGCATGGTCCACATGCTCGGCGCCGAGGGCGCGGACGAGGTCTCCACGGCCACGGTGAAGGTCCACGACGGCGTGGCGACGGTCATCTGCGCCGCCGTCGAGACCGGCCAGGGCTTCTCCACGCTCGCCCGGCAGATCGTCCAGGAGACGCTGGGCATCGAGGAGGTCCACGTCGCCTCGGTCGACACGGACCAGCCCCCGGCGGGCCCGGCCGCGCACGGCCGGCACACGTGGGTCTCGGGCGGCGCGGTGGAGCGGGCGGCCAAGATGGTCCGTACGCAGCTGCTCCAGCCGCTGGCCCACAAGTTCGGGATGTCCACCGAGCTGCTCCAGATCACGGACGGCAAGATCACCTCGTACGACGGTGTGCTGTCCACCACCGTCACGGAGGCGATGGACGGCAAGGAGCTGTGGGCGACGGCGCAGTGCCGCCCCCACCCGACCGAGCCGCTGGACGAGGCGGGCCAGGGCGACGCGTTCGTCGGCCTCGCGTTCTGCGCGATCCGCGCGGTCGTGGACGTCGACATCGAACTCGGCTCGATCCGCGTGGTCGAGATGGCGGTCGCCCAGGACGTGGGCCGCGTCCTCAACCCGGCGCAGCTGGCGACCCGTATCGAGGCGGGCATCACCCAGGGCATCGGTACGGCCCTGACGGAGAACCTCCGCACGACCCGCGGCCTGGTCCGCCGCCCCGACCTCACCGGCTACGCGCTGCCGACGTCCTTGGACGCCCCGGACATCCGGATCGTCAAACTGGTCGAGGAGCGAGACGTGGTGGCCCCCTTCGGCGCCAAACCGGCGAGCGCGGCCCCGGTGGTCACGTCCCCCGCGGCAGTGGCCTCAGCGGTCCGCGCGGCCACGGGCCGCCCGATCAGCCGCCTCCCGATCCGCCCGCAGGCGGCGGTGGCGGTGCCGGGGGCGTAGGGGGAGGCCGCTGTTGCCCCCGTGGCCCGGGACACGACCGCAACTCCCCCTGGGAAGAATCCTGTTGAACATGCGAGAGTGATCCCCTGACCACATCTCATCCACGGGGAGACCATGTCTTTCGGGGAGGGCCTGGTGGCGGCCCACGCTGCTGATCAGCCAGGCGTACACATGCGGTTGAACCACGTTCCTGCCGAACCGGGCGGAGCGGGTGGTACCGCGGATCTCAGCGTCAACCAGGACAAGCTCGGCGTGATCGGCGCCGCCGCCAACGATCTCTACGCGCGGCTCAGGACCGACGGGGACACCGCGCGCGCAGCCACCGCCGAGGCCGCGTCGGGGCTCACCGTCAGCGGGTTCCGTACCGGTTCCGCCATCGGAACGGTGCACGACACCTGGAACGCACAGCTCAAGACCTTGCTCGACGCCTGTGCGCACATCTCCAACCATCTGGACTACAGCATCGCGCAGCACGCGAAGGACGACGCCGAGATCAGTACCAGCTTGGCGGTCTCCGTCATCAGCGACTACTTCAAGTAAGCGCGCGGAGCGATCATGTTGACCTTCAACGATGTGTACCTGGCCCCGCTCGGCAAGCTGAAGACGGCGGCGGACGACTGGTCGGCGATGACCGGCAAGTTGGAGAAGCTGGCCGAGGACGCGCGGACGACGATGGCGGCCAAGGCCAGGGACGACCTCTGGCAGGGCGCGAACGCCACGGTGACCAAGCCGTTCATCGACAAGACCGCCAAAGAGTTCGACGACGCGGCGAAGGCCGCCAAGGGCATCCAGCTGATCCTGGAGGACGGCCACAGGGCCTTCAAGAAGGCCAAGGACGACCTCAGGGCGATTGTGGAGACGGACGCGCGGGCGCAGTACCTGGTCGTGGACGCGGCCGGAAGAGTGACGGCGGCCCACCCCGTGCAGGAGAGCGTGGGCGCCCGTCACGATCCGGACTACGCCGACATCCTGCGGAGCCAGAACGCCAGGATCGAGGCCCTGCAACGGCGTATCGACGCCATTGTGGAGACGTGCGAGGACGCCGACGTCGCAACGGCCAACGCGCTCAGGGCCAACATCACCGGCGACCGGCACAACTTCAGCGCCCCCCAGTACGAGAGCCTCGACGCCGAGGAGGCGCGCCGCGCCGCCGACCTGGCGAAGAAGGGCAGCGACCTCACCCACACGGAACTCCGCGCGCTCAACGAACTCCTCGCCGACAACCACGGTTCGAAGGAGTTCTCCCGGGGGTTCTACGACGGCGTCGGAGGGCCGGAGAAGGCGCTGGAGTTCTTCGGGCGGCTCTCCACCGACACGTACGACTACACCGAGCAGGACAAGGAGCGCCTGGCGGACGTCCAGGCGCTCCAGCGGAACCTGGGTCTGAACCTGGCCACGGCGACCACGTCGGACGACACATGGGCCCGGCAGTGGGGCGACGAGATGCGGAAGCTCGGGACCGAGCGCATTCCCCTGTCGAAGAACGACTACAGCGGTCCTTACGGGTACCAGCTGCTCGGCGGCATCATGCGGTTCGGGAACTACGACGCGAAGTTCCTGAATCCGATCGCGGAGCACGTGACCCAACTGCACGCGAAGGACCCGTACCTGTTCGCCGGCAACAAGAGCGATCTGAGTAGCGACAAGTACCCGTTCAACCCGTCGGGGAAGAACGGCGCGGGATACGACCCGGTGATCAGCATGCTGGAGGCGCTCGGGCACAGCTCCGACGCGTCGAAGGAGTTCTTCTCCGCCACGCCGCGGGCGTACGACGAGGACGGAGTGCTGGTGGGAGGCCTTCCCAAGGATGCGGACGGCAAGGAGCTGACGAGCTACCTCGACCACTTCGGAAACAAGGACTACGAGTCCTTCCCCGACATCACGGGGCACAGCCCGGACGACGCCGAGAAGTCCCTCGACGACATGCCGGACGCTTTCGGGCACGCCCTGGAGTCCGCGACCCTCGGCCACGCGTGGGACGACCCGCATCCCCGGCTGGTCAGGGACGAGACCTCCGCCGGGATCATGGAGCAGGTCGTCGAGAAGTACGGCGGCGATCCCGCGCTGCTCAAGCAACAGGCGGCGATGGCCGACAGCCTGGGGAACATGGGCGCGGGATATGTCGACGACATCAACTGGGCGCTGAACGACAACGAGCCGTCGAGCTTGTTCTCACCGTCCAAGGACGCGTCGTCGCACGCGGTGTTCGGCCGGGACGGCGCCCGGGACTTCCTGAGCACCCTGGGTCAGCACCCTGACGCCTACGCGTCGGTGACCAACGCGGAGCGGATTTACACGGGGTCGGTGCTGGACGCGCAGGTACACGGGGGTGAGGTCGACTCGGGACGCGCGCGGGAAGCGGTGCGTACGGGCGCGGAGGTACAGGGCATGCTCGACCAGTCCAGGGCGGACCAGATCGGCGCCGAGGGTGCGAAGAAGAACGAGGACTACGCGAAGGCCATGGAGCGGAGGTCCGGCTGGATCGAGCTCGGCACGGGAGCGGTCGTCGGGGCGGGCATCGCTTTTCTTCCCATCTCCGCGCCCGTGGCCGGCCTCGGAGCCGTTCTGGTCCCCTTGGCGGTGGACACCGCCACCGGTGGCGTTGAGCAGTACGCCAACCAGATCCTCGGCGACTGGGCGGAGCCGTCGCAGGAACAGCACACGGACGATATCGACGAGCAGACCCGGAAGGACCGCGAGGCGGTGTTCAACGCCGGTGAACGGAATGTCGAAGCTCCGATGAAGGCCTTCCTCGCACACAACGGGATCGATCCGAACAGCGTACTCGGACAGGATCTGGAAGAGGCCGTGGACGGTGGATATCTCAAAGGAAAGGATCGGGAGAATGCGTCAGGGAACAGCCCCGAGACTGGCTGACAGGATGTGGGGGGCGATGCGCCCGGTCGCTCTCGGAGCTGTCTTCGGGGTTTCTCTCCTCGGATGCGGCGGCGACGGGGGTGGTGATGACAACCCTCCGGAACCGTCCTCGGCGGCCGGGACATGTCGCGGCGTACTCTCCGCTGAAGCGGCGACGGCACTTGATTTCCTGGCCGGGACCAAGTCCTTTTCGGCGGGGGACACCGAAAATACACCGGGGCTTCCGAAGGTGGCTGCCGAATTGTCGGACGATTACGAGCGTCTGGGCGGCAGTGCGAATCCTGATCTCGTTCCTGCTTGCTGGATCAGGAGGTCCGGAGGCGCGGTCGCCGCCGAGATCGAGTTCGGAATGGCCACGGAACAAGCAGTGGTCAGTACCTCGAAGGTGCCCAACCTCGTACATTACGACGCGGGGCGAGGGGCTTTCGCCAACAGCAAATTCACCTACCTCTACTTCGACTGCGTCGGTCCGAAGATGGCGGGGAGCTCCGACGGCGATCCGGCAGTGGTCTTCGGAAAGCTGCACAACAGGGTTCAGCCGGGCGAGGAGGACGAGCCGAAAGGCGGCCCCGGGCCGATCAGGGAGGCCAATCTCACCGTGCTGCACTCCGTGGCGTACAAGCTCGCGGAAGAGCTCGACTGCCGGGACGACGGCGGTCTCACGGAGAAGGTGACGCTGAACACTGGCTCCTGAGATTCCGCGGGGACGGTCGTAGGGTGCGGGGAGAGAGGAACTTCCCATGGACGCATCAGACTCGCCGCACATAGGGCGCAGGACCATACTGACCGGGGCGGGGGCGGCGGCCGCCGCGCTGGCGGTAGGAGGCAGGGCCCTGGCCGCGTCCACCCCTTCCTCTACCCCTTCCTCCGCCTCCACCTCGGCTTATCCACAGGCCGGGGCGGTGCCGAAGGGCCTGACCGAACGGCAGCTGGCGGGCCAGCGGGTGATCTACTCCTACCCGGGCCACACCCCGCCGGCCTCCCTGCTCAAGAAGATCAGCGCGGGTGAGGTGGCGGGGGTCATTTTCTTCGCCGAGAACATCACGAGCGCGAAGCAGTTGGCGACGGTGGTCAAACAACTCGAAAAGGCCAACAGGTCGAGCCCGGTCCGCCTCCCGCTCCTGCTCATGACCGACCAGGAGGGTGGCCAGGTACGGCGCCTCCCGGGCGCTCCCGCGCTGTCGGAGAAGCAGATAGGGCTGGCGTCCGACCCGGTGGCGGCGGCGAAGGCGGCGGGCACGGGCGCGGGGAAGAACCTCGCCGGGGCCGGCCTGAACCTCAACCTGGCCCCAGTGTTGGACGTCTACCGCAAGACCGGCGACTTCACGGACCAGGCCCAGCGCTCCTACGGCAAGAACGCGGCGCAGGTCGGCAAGCTCGGCGCGGCCTTCGTCACGGCCCAGCAGCACACGGTGGTGGCCGCGACCGCGAAGCACTTCCCGGGCCTGGGCGCGGCATCGGCCCACCAGAACACGGACCTGGGCCCGGTGACACTCACCCAGTCGCTGACGACCCTGCGAACCGTGGACGAGGCCCCGTACAAACAGGCCGTAGCGGCGGGCACACAACTCGTGATGCTGTCCTGGGCGGTCTACCCGGCCCTCGATGCCAAACACCCGGCGGGCCTGTCGGCCGCCGTGGTCAAGGAACTCCGCACCCACGTGGGCTTCAAGGGAGTCACGATCACGGACGCCCTGGAGGCCAAGGCACTCAGCCACACCCTCACCACAGGCGAACGCGCGGTCCTGGCCGCCGAGGCGGGCATGGACCTCCTGCTCTGCTCATCCCGAGAGGTGTCCCAGGGCGAGTCGGCAGTGACGTCCCTGACAACAGCCCTCCACAACAACACTCTCCCGACCACCCCCTTCCACGACGCGGTAGCCCGCGTGACAGCCCTCCGCGCGGCCCTGCGCTGACCGCTCACTCCACGTACCACGTTGCCCTGGCGGGACGGGGCGGGTGGCGAGACCCACCGGATGTGTGAGATCTACCTGCCGGAATCGACGCTGGTCGATGTCAGCATCGACGTGTCGCTGGAGGACGGCGACGGTGTCGGCGACGGGAAGTTCGCCGGCGCCTTCAAGCAGTACGACCTCGGGCGTGAAGGGCTTGCGTCTCCGCGGAAGGCGGTTCTCTACGCGGAGTGCGTCAGCGAGAAGTTCGAGGGCGGTCCCGTCATGCTGCGCGCGGCGCTGAACAATCGCAACGAACCCGAAGGGGACCCCGAGCAGCTGCGCAAGGCCAACCTGACCCTTCTCCACTCGGTCACGCTCGCACTCGTCAAGCGACTCGACTGCGAGGACCGGGCCGGGCTGCCGGAGACGGCGGGGTTGGCGTAGCCCGTGAACGCCGGTTGGCCGCCCCCGCGCACGGGGACGGCCGACCGCGTCGTGGAGGCCGTGGCGGGAATCGAACCCACGTAACTCGCTTGCAGGTTTGTCCCCGCAGGTCAGCACCGTGTACGCGGCCATTCATAGCCGTTCACGGCGGCGCCTGAGCGCCATCCCGAGTCAGGCCATGGACCCGCGCGAACGCCTCCGGACGGAGGTGAATGAGACGGGAACTGAGACGGCCCATGCATGTAGATGTGAGTGGCGCACTTCCCCCACCCCCTCATGCCTACGGCTGTCTCAGGTGGCGGCGACCTCTTCGTCCCGAAGCAACTTGGGCTGCTCATTCCTCTAGGGCTGTTGTGCCTGTCACCTGTGCTGATGGTCCGCCGACGCCCACGGTTGTACGCGGCTGTGCATCATTGTTGTCGCGCTCACCGCAGTCGCTCCATCAGCTCGTCGGCGGCTCAGAGACGTGCCTTGCGTATCGCTCGATGGCCTGGGGCACAACGCGCTGGGCAGCCTGGGCTTGCAGAGCTCCAACGAGTGCTCGGTGCGTTTCCATACCTTCGGACATGCCGCGCAGATCACCCTTTGAGACGCGAGGAGAAAACTGAGGCTCAGCCTTGACAGATTCAGCCTGGCTGTGAGGCAACATCTGGCGTACCGTTTGACACGCACCAGGGATGGTAATCGTCCCAGTGAGGGATCAAAGTGCACCCAGGGAGCGAGGAAGCCATGTTGCTGAGGTTCCGCGTCACGAACCACAAGTCCATCCGAGACGCAAGTGAGCTCGTTCTGACCAGGGCGGATTTTAATGCGGTTCGCCCGAAAAGTGGTGACTGGGGATCGGTCACCAACCGCATTGCTGGCCTCTTCGGGGCCAACGCATCCGGGAAAACAACGGTTCTTGATGCGATGTCCTTTGCTGTAAACGTGATTAATTCTTCAACGAACTGGAGTAACAGGGAGAACTTTCCCCACCAGCCTTTCATGCTTGACGAACATTCAAAGGGCGAGACATCGGCCTACGAATTCGATTTCACAGTAGGTGGAATCCGCCACGTGTACGGATTCGAATCCAATTCGAGCGGCGTCGCCTCAGAGTGGTTGAGTTCATTCCCTGAAGGGCGACGACGTGCACTGTTTGATCGGGCTGGACCAGGCCCGGAAGATATCACTTTCAGTAGAAATCTGAGAGGCGAGAACACGCGCATCGCTCGGCTTATGGCTGGTAAAAATCTCTACCTTTCAGTAGCCGCTATGGCGAATCACCCGCACCTCAAGGGTATTCATCACTACCTAACCCGCCACATGCGCTATGCGGCATTCTCTGAGATCAATCAACATGGAAGGATGAGCTCTGTAAAGAAGTGGATAGAAGATCCGGATATTTTGGCGCAAGCGCAGAGCTTGCTTCGGTTTGCAGATTTGGGCATCTCTCGTGTTTCTCTTGATAGAGTTGACGTAGACGAAAAGATGCAAAATGCGATGCGCAAAGCCATGCGCGCTCTTTTTGATGATGAGGAGAGTGAAGACGATCGCTTCGAGGAAATCTTTGAGGAGCAACAGAAGGTGATTTCCTTTTGGCATGAAAGTGGCGCGAGTTCCGGATCCCAAAAACTGGACATCGGCGATGAAAGTAGCGGCACCGTAGCGTGGCTCTCATTGGCTCTTCCGGCTCTGCGGGAAATTAGATACGGGGGCGTGCTGCTGGTTGACGAGCTCGATGCCAGCCTGCATCCTCGCCTGGCGTCTGCCCTTATTTCGATCTTCAAATCGCCAGAGGTTAATGCCCGCGGTGCGCAGATGATCTTTACTTCCCATGACACCTCCCTGATGGGTCATTTGTCAGGAGATAACCTCGAAACGGAGGACGTTTGGTTCTCGGAGAAGGTTGAAGATGGCTCTACCGCCATCTACCCCCTAACTGATTTCCCCGTAAAGAAGGACCAAAATATCGAAAAACGGTATCTCGGCGGGCGATATGGTGCAGTCCCGGCGATTGCCTGGGAAGAATTGCGTTCCACGTTGGCGGAGGTCAACGCGTGACTAACGGGAGACGCATTCGAGGATCACAGAGAATCGCCAAGTCGAAAAACAAGCGTGTCGAGCACAGGAAAATTCTAATTGCTGCCGAAGGAGTTAAAACCGAGCCGCAGTATTTTGAGAGACTCGCGAAAACCCTGAAGGCTAAGGCTGTGCGAGTCGTTAGCGTAAGGCCCGTCGGAGTGGGACGTGACCCATTAAGTGTGGTAAGGGAAGCTGATCGGCGGCGTGTTGTCGAGAAGAGGATCGGTGACCCGTTTGATGAGGTGTGGTGCGTTGTGGATGTCGATGACCACGCAAGCTTGGAGCGGGCTTGCGTCGAGGCGGGGCGACTAAGCATCGACATGGCTATTAGTGCGCCGAGTTTCGAAGTCTGGCTTCTTTGGCACTTTGAGGACATGGCGACTAGCTCTGACGGGCGTGCGCTGCACCGCACCCTAAAAGTCAAATGGGGATTTTCCGACAAGAGTATACCCGAAAGCTTCCCTTACGGAAATTATGACGTTGCGGCAAAGCGTGCTAGTCGGTGCGAAGAAGCTCGATTCAAGCATTCTCCACCTAACCCTTCGAGCTCCGTACCAGCTCTCATTGACGTGCTTATAAAAGCCTATACCGAAGAGGGGAATGAGAAGTAGTAAGGGCATATCGATCGACAACTCTCCCAGGCCCATCGCTCACCCGTGGGGCTCCCCGTCCATCCCGGAGTCTGAGCGCCTCCGCCGGAGGCATCGTCTTGAAGCCGCAGGCTTGGTTCTCGTCTCACGCCCCACGGGCCTACACAGCGGGCGCGCGTCGGCGGCGGCAGCGCCGAGCGGGCCGTAGGCAGGAGCGCAGCCGGAGCCGGGTGCCTTGACGAAGTAGGGAAACTTTTACCGCCAGCCGGGCAAGGTTTTTCAGGACGGCCGCCTCTGCCCCAACCACATCCCCCGCTGACCTGCGAACACGTGCCTGAGGCGTACCAATTGCCGCCCCTGAGCCGTACGCGGCCCACAGCACGAGTCTGCCTTCCGCCCTCCCAACCAGCGACTACCGTGATTGGCGGGACGCTCTCTTTGACGCGGTCTCCTGACGGAGGCGAAGGTACGGGACGGCCGCCACGGTCCTGCTCATCCTCGGTGTCCCCGAGCGCGCCGTCATGGGTCTCATGGGGTGGTCGACCACGGCCATGGCCGCCCGGTATCAGCACATGGTGGACGCTGTACGGACCGACATCGCGCGGCAGGTCGATGGTCTGATCTGGAAGCCTGAGACGCACCGGCCGGACGATGACGACGATGGTGCGGTCGGGGTCCTGGTACCGGCCAACTGAGACGGGCGACTGAAAAGGGCGGCACCCTGGATGGGCGCCGCCCTTTTCTTTTTGGCTGGTCAGGCCATTTGAGGCCGTGGCGGGAATCGAACCCACGTAACTCGCTTTGCAGGCGAGCCCCTGAACCACTCGGGCACACGGCCGTGCTCTCACTGGTCATGACCGTAGGCGCGTGGGTCGTCATGCTCAAGGGGCGCGGGGGGTGCGCAACGGGACTGCCACACTCCGTTCATGCGGGGCGGGGCGGTGGATCGGGCGGTGGGGTGGGCGGGCGTACGACCAAGGGACCAGGGGGATCAGTCCTCCGACAGGGATCAATGAGGCTCATGCCCCTTACCCTGGCCTTATGACCGCCCTGGAACCTGGCGACGCCACCGTCGTCTCCGCCGACCTGCCCGTACGAGAGTTTCCCGGTCAGGACGGGGTGCTGGGGCCGGTTCACCGGGCGCTCAGTATCGGGATCGTGTCCGTCGTGCTGCTCATCGCCTTCGAGGCGACCGCCGTCGGGACCGCGATGCCGGTGGCCGCGCGGGAGCTGCACGGGATCTCGCTGTACGCCTTCGCCTTCTCCTCGTACTTCACCACCAGCCTCTTCGCCATGGTCCTGTCCGGTCAGTGGGCCGACAGGAAGGGGCCCCTCGCCCCCCTCGCCACCGGCATCTCCGCCTTCGCCGCCGGGCTGCTGCTCTCCGGTACGGCCGGCACGATGGCGCTGTTCATCCTCGGCCGGGCCGTCCAGGGGCTCGGCGGGGGACTGGTCATCGTCGCGCTGTACGTCACCATCAGCCGCGCCTATCCCGAACGGCTGCGGCCCGCGATCATGGCCGCGTTCGCCGCGAGCTGGGTGATCCCGTCCGTCGTCGGGCCGCTCGCCTCCGGCACCGTGACCGAGCACCTCGGCTGGCGCTGGGTCTTCCTGGGCATTCCCGTCCTCATCGTGCTGCCGCTGGTCCTCGCCCTGCCCGCGATACGGCGCATGGCCTCCGGGCCCGCCGACGCCTCGGGGCCCGCGCCCGCCTTCGACCGCCGCCGGATCCGCCTCGCGCTCGGGATCTCGCTCGGCGCGGCGCTCCTTCAGTACGCCGCCCAGGATTTGCGTCCTCTTTCGCTCCTTCCCGCCGTGGGTGGGATGGCCTTTTTGGTTCCTGCCGTTCTTGGGCTGCTGCCGGCCGGTACCTGGCGCGCCACTCGCGGGCTGCCCGCCGTGATTTTGCTGCGCGGGGTGTCCGCCGGGTCGTTCATCGCCGCCGAGAGTTTTGTACCGCTGATGCTGGTCACCCAGCGCGGGCTGTCCCCGACGATGGCCGGGCTGTCGCTCGCGGTGGGTGGCCTGACCTGGGCGCTCGGTTCGTACATCCAGTCCAGGCCGCGCTTGGAGCCGTACCGGGTGCGCCTGATGACGGGCGGCATGGTGCTGGTCGCCGCGGCGATCGCGACCGCGCCGACCGTACTGATCCAGTCCGTCCCCGTCTGGATCGTCGGGGTGGCGTGGGGAGTGGGGTGCCTCGGCATGGGGCTCGTCCTCTCCTCGACGAGCGTGCTGCTCCTCAAGCTCTCGGCGCCCGAGGAGGCGGGCCTCAACTCGGCCGCGCTCCAGATCTCCGACGGCCTGTCGAACGTGCTGCTGCTGGCGGTGGGCGGTGCGGCGTTCGCCGCACTGGGCGGCGGCTCGGTGGGCGGCCACGCGGTCTCCACCGCGACGGGCTCCCACCCGACGGCGTTCGCGGCCGTCTTCCTGCCGATGGCCGCGGTGGCGCTGGTGGGGGTGTGGGTGGCGACCCGCGTGCGGCCCGTACGGACATGAGGGGCCGGGCGCTGCCCCCTCACGGCCACGTGGCGCTCCCGGTGTGACCCTCGCCGCACCCGTGCGACCCGGACCTCGTTCGTACGAGGATCTCCCCGGGCCCCCGATAAGGTGGCCCGGTTGTCGTACGTAAGCCCGCGCGGCGCGACCGCCCGTACACCCACGTCCGAACCGGAGACCGTGACTACTACCGCCTCCTCACACCACCTCTCACCCGCCTTCCCCGGCCGGGCCCCCTGGGGTACCGCCAACAAGCTGCGCGCCTGGCAGGAGCGGGCGCTGGAGCGGTATCTCCAGGAGCAGCCCAGGGACTTCCTCGCCGTCGCGACGCCCGGCGCCGGGAAGACGACTTTCGCGCTGACCCTCGCCAGCTGGCTGCTGCACCACCACGTGGTCCAGCAGATCACCGTCGTCGCGCCCACCGAGCACCTCAAGAAGCAGTGGTCGGAGGCGGCCGCGCGGATAGGGATCAAGCTCGATCCCGACTACAGCGCGGGTCCGTTGAGCAAGGAGTACGACGGCGTCGCCATCACGTACGCGGGTGTCGGCGTCCGGCCCATGCTCCACCGCAACAAGTGCGAGCAGCGCAAGACGCTCGTCATCCTCGACGAGATCCACCACGCCGGTGACTCCAAGTCCTGGGGCGAGGCCTGCCTGGAGGCGTTCGAGCCCGCGACCCGGCGCCTCGCGCTCACCGGTACGCCGTTCCGGTCCGACACGAACCCCATCCCGTTCGTGGCGTACGAGGAGGGCAACGACGGCATCCGCCGCTCGTCCGCCGACTACACGTACGGGTACGGGAACGCCCTCGGCGACGGTGTCGTCCGCCCCGTCATCTTCCTGAGCTACAGCGGCAACATGCGCTGGCGCACCAAGGCCGGCGACGAGATCGCCGCCAAGCTCGGCGAACCGATGACCAAGGACGCGATCTCCCAGGCCTGGCGCACCGCGCTCGACCCGCGCGGCGACTGGATGCCGAACGTCCTGCGCGCCGCCGACCAGCGGCTCACCGAGGTGCGCAAGAGCATCCCGGACGCGGGCGGGCTCGTCATCGCGAGCGACCAGGACTCGGCGCGCGCGTACGCCAAGCTCATCCGGGAGATCACCGGGGACAAGGCGACCGTCGTGCTCTCCGACGACACCGGCGCCTCCAAGCGGATCGACGACTTCACCCACAGCGGCGACCGCTGGATGGTCGCCGTCCGCATGGTGTCCGAGGGCGTCGACGTGCCGCGCCTGGCCGTCGGCGTGTACGCCACCACGATCTCCACGCCCCTCTTCTTCGCCCAGGCCGTCGGCCGCTTCGTGCGCTCCAGACGCCGGGGCGAGACCGCGTCGGTCTTCCTCCCCACCATCCCGAACCTCCTCGGCTTCGCCGGTGAGATGGAGGTCGAGCGCGACCACGTCCTCGACAAGCCGAAGAAGGCCGGCGAGGACGACCCGTACGCCGAGTCCGAGAAGGAGATGGCGGAGGCCGAGAAGCAGCAGGACGAGGACACCGGCGAGCAGGAGTCCCTGCCCTTCGAGGCACTGGAGTCCGACGCCGTCTTCGACCGCGTGCTCTACGACGGCGCCGAGTTCGGCATGCAGGCGCATCCGGGCAGCGAGGAGGAGCAGGACTACCTCGGCATCCCCGGACTGCTGGAACCCGACCAGGTGCAGATGCTGCTCCAGAAGCGCCAGGCCCGGCAGATCGCGCACAGCCGCAAGAAGCCCGACACCGAGGCCGACCTGCTGGAACTGCCCGCCGAGCGGCGGCCCGTGGTCTCCCACAAGGAGCTGCTGGAGCTCCGCAAGCAGCTGAACACCATGGTCGGCGCGTACGTCCACCAGAGCGGCAAGCCGCACGGCGTCATCCACACCGAACTGCGCCGTGTGTGCGGGGGACCGCCCAGCGCCGAGGCGACGGCCGGCCAGCTGCGCGAGCGGGTCAAGAAGGTCCAGGAGTGGGCCACCCGGATGCGGTGACTCCGCCGCCCGTTCCCTTCCCCGGGGCGAGGACTCCCCGGGGCGAGGACTCCCCGGTGTGAGGACCGCGCCGGGGAAGGGAGCGCGAACTCGCGCCCGATATAGGCCGACTGTTCCTCGGAAGTGCTTTTTCATTCCCTTTTGGGTGAGGAACTCGGCGTAACTCACCTCCCGTGCCCGGATTCTGGACGAGGTCTTCCGCTCAGCGGTGCCGATCGCTACTGTCCCCGCAATGCATACGCTTCGTGGCAAAGCCGCCTCGGAGCGCAGCCGGTGCGCCAAGGCTCGCCGCCGGCCTCTCCGTGCGTCGCCGATGGGACCGGTGCCGTCACACCGTGAGAGAGCCGTCGCCACTCACTCCGAAGGAGAGGGCGTCGTGACCGCGGAGACATCCCAGACGCTCGACCGGGGACTGCGTGTCCTCAAACTGCTCGCCGACACCGACCACGGCCTGACCGTCACCGAGCTGTCCAACAAGCTCGGCGTCAACAGGACGGTCGTCTACCGCCTGCTCGCCACGCTGGAGCAGCACGCGCTGGTCCGCCGCGACCTGGGCGGCCGGGCCCGGGTGGGCCTCGGAGTGCTGCGCCTGGGCCGCCAGGTCCATCCGCTGGTACGGGAGGCCGCCCTGCCCGCCCTGCGCTCCCTCGCCGAGGACATCGGGGCCACCGCGCACCTGACCCTCGTCGACGGCGCCGAGGCCCTGGCCGTCGCCGTCGTCGAACCCACCTGGACCGACTACCACGTCGCCTACCGGGCCGGCTTCCGGCACGCCCTGGACCGGGGCGCGGCCGGCAAGGCCATCCTCGCCGCCCGGCAGAACGCGCTCACCGAGCCCCTCTGCACCCTCACCCAGGGCGAGCTGGAGGCGGGCGCCAGCGGCGCCGCCGCCGCGCTGATCGGGGTGACCGGCATAGAGGGGAGCGTGGGAGTGGTGATGCTCGCCGACTCCGTGCCGGAACGGGTCGGCCCGCGCGTCGTGGACGCGGCCCGAGAGGTGGCCGACGCCCTGCGCTGAGCGGCCGATACATTGGCGGCGTGCCTCCTCGTCTCTCGCGCCCCCTCAGTCTCGGTCTCTGCGCCCTCCCGGTGGTCGCGCTGCTCGCCGTCGCGGGCGCCGCGCCGCTGCCGTACGCCGTGGCGCAGCCGGGACTGACCGCGGACGTCCTCGGGTCCGACCAGGGGCAGGAGGTCATCACCATCAAGGGCGCGCCCACCCGCACGACGAAGGGGCAGCTGCGGCTGACGACCATCGTGGCGACCGGTCCTTCCGCCGACGTCGACCTGGCCGACGTGGCCAAGGGCTGGTTCCGTACCGACGAGGCCGTCCTGCCGCGTGACGCCGTCTACCCGTCGGGCCAGTCCGACCAGGAGATCCAGCGGCACAACACCCGCGACATGGTGGACTCGCAGGATTCCGCGACCGAGGCCGCCCTCGGCTTCCTGGGCGAGGACCCGGCGAAGGTCGACGTCAGCCTGCACCTCGCCGACGTGGGCGGCCCCAGTGCGGGGCTCCTCTTCGCCCTCGGCATCATCGACAAGCTGGACGGCGACGGCTCGGGCGGCGACCTGACCGGGGGCCGCGTCATCGCCGGTACGGGCACGATCGACGGGGGCGGCAAGGTCGGCGCGGTCGGCGGGGTGTCCCTGAAGACCCAGGCCGCCGGCCGGGACGGGGCCACGGTCTTCCTCGTACCGAAGGCGGAGTGCGGGGACGCCAAGGCGGAACTGCCCCAGGGCATGCGGCTCGTGCCGGTCACCACCCTCAAGGGCGCGGTGTCGGCCCTGCGGGCGCTGGAGAAGGGCGGCTCGGTCCCGAGCTGCTGACCCCGGCGGCCAAGGCGGCGCCCGCCACCTCCGCGGACGTGCCACCCGCCCGGTCCCGTTCCGGCACGCGCTCCATGGCCCGCCAGGCGGGGAAGACCAGCGGGCTCAGCGTCGCCAGCAGGTAGATCCCCCCGAAGACCAGCATCGCGTGGCCCAGCCCCGCCCGGTCCACCAGGAG
This sequence comes from Streptomyces sp. NBC_01317, assembly GCF_035961655.1. Classification (NCBI taxonomy): domain Bacteria; kingdom Bacillati; phylum Actinomycetota; class Actinomycetes; order Kitasatosporales; family Streptomycetaceae; genus Streptomyces; species Streptomyces sp. NBC_01317. The sequence continues at coordinate 5,353,041 of NZ_CP108393.1, forward strand.
ACCGGCCACCAGCCCGCCCAGGGGCATGGTCATCTCCACGCCCGCCATGGTCACCCCCGACACCCGGCTGCGCAGCTCCGCCGGCACCTGCTCGAAGATGACCGTGGTCAGGATCGGGTTGAGCACACCGGCCGCGAGCCCGCCGGCCGCCATCGTCACCGCCAGCGGCACCGTCCCGTCCACCAGCGCCCCGACCACGTACCGGGGCGCCCCGCATATGAGGAACGCGACCGCGAACACCACGCGCCGGGGGAAGCGGTCGCCGAACGCCCCGTACAGCAGGGCCCCGAGCAGCGCGCAGCCGCCGAACACGGCCGTCAGCAGCCCGAGATCGGTGGGGCCGCCCAGATCCTCCCGCGCGTGGACCGGCAGCAGGACCGCGCCCCAGCCCTGGTCGAGACCGTTGGTGATCATCACCATGACCGTGATGCCCAGCAGCAGGCGCGTACGGACCAGGAAGGCGTAACCCTCGCGCAGCTCCGCGCGGTACCGCTTCACGGAGACGGGCGCGAGGCGCTGCGGCTCGGCCGCGCGCACCCCCCGTACCCCGGCGGCTGTCAGCGCCGCCGAGACCACGAAGGTCGCCGCGTCCAGGAGCAGGACGGTCTCGGCGCCGAGGAGCGCGATCAGGACACCCGCGAGCGCCGCCCCGAGCATGCGGGCCCCGCGCGAGACGGCGTCGAGGAGGCTCGCGGCCCTGGGCATGGTCGTCCCGGCGCGCTCGGCGAGGTCGGGGACGAGGACGGAACGCGCCGTGAGGCCGGGGGTGTGCACCAGACCGCTGAGGGCCATCAGCACACACAGCATCCAGAACTCCAGCACCCCCGCGAAGTGCAGCAGCGGGACGGCGGCCACCGCGACCGCGCACACCAGGTCGGAGGCGATGGACACCCGGCGCCGGCCCAGCCGGTCGATGACCGGGCCGACGACGACGGCCGCGATCACCACCGGGAGCGTCGCGCAGAAGGCGACGATCCCGGCCCGCCCCGCGCTGCCCGTGGTCTGGAGGACGAACCACGGGACCCCGATCAGGGTCAGTGAACTCCCGGCGATGGAGACGGTGTTGGCGGCGAGGACCGCGGTCAGCGGCCGCCTGTCGTACCCGGGCGCGGGCGCCGCCTTCCGGCGGCTCACGCGAGGGGGATTTCTCGCCCGGGGGGACGGCTCGCGAGGCGCAGACCCCACTCCACCATCGTCCAGCCCAGCCGCGCCCGGAGAGCGTGGGACGCAGGGTCCGGCTCCCCGGACGAGGCGACGCGCAGAGCGAGTGCGGCATGTGCGACGGCGACCGCGCGCCGGTCCTCGTCGGCCTGCCTCCGTAGCTCGGTGGAGTGCTCGCTGTGCAGCATCAGGTGAATGTCGGCATGCATGAGGAACCCCCGGGTCGCGATCGACGGTGGGGCGCCGAGGTGCCCGGCGCCGTGAGGAACGGTCGGTACGGTGTCGTCAGTCTTCGGCCTGCGGCAGCGCGTGGAGATGGACACGGACCTGCGCCACGTTCTCGGCGTCCTCCGGAAGGGCGCGGTCCCGGTAACTCTCGATCAGGGCGTGCGCCTCCGCGTTCATCTCCGCCGCCATCTCCGGTGTGAGCCGTAGCGTGTAGTCGCTGAGGTTGGCGCTCCCGTGCCACTCCACGGGCCAGTCGATGGCGGAGTGGACCCAGGTGGACACCTCCCGGGCGTGTGAATCCGCCAGCTCCTCAAGGAAGACCTCCACCGCCGTGCGGGTGCTCGGGTCGGAGTCCGTGTACAGGGAACGGTCGAGGCTCGTGCCCTGACGGGCCGCCTTCCACCAGCGCTCCCGCCCCTTGCCCAGCTCCGGCGCGTCCTCCACGAACCCGTACGCCGCCAGCTGCCGCAGGTGGTAGCTGGTCGCACCGCTCGACTCGCCGAGCCGCCCGGCCAACTGGGAGGCGGTGGCGGGGCCGTGGTGGCGCAGCGCGGCGAGCAGGCGCATCCGTATCGGATGGGCGAGCCCGCGGAGGGTGTGCGGGTCCAGGGCATGGACGTCGTCACGGGCGGAGGGACGCGAAGCTTCCGGCATGCCTCCACGATAGACATGCAAAGAACACGATGCAAGGGTTTCTTTGCAACCAGTCTTTTGCAGCCACTCCTTTGCACCCGATCAGTCGAGCGCCGAGTCCCCCGCCGCCTGCTCCACCAGCGGGATGATCCGCAGCGGTACGGGGTTCTCCATCACGATCGCCGTCGACGCCCGCATGATCCCCTCGAACCCCACCACCCGGTCGATCACCCGCTGGAGATCCGCGTTCGAGCGCGCCACCAGCCGGCACAGCATGTCGCCCTGCCCCGTCGTGGTGTGCAGCTCCAGCACCTCGGGAACGGTCGCCAGGTGGGCCCGTACGTCCACGCCCTGCCCCTGCTTGATCTCCAGCGTCGCGAAGGCCGTCACCGGATAGCCGAGCGCGGCCGGATCCACCGCCGGGCCGAACCCCCGGATCACCCCCTGCGCCTGGAGCCGGTCCAGCCGCGCCTGTACGGTCCCGCGCGCCACCCCCAGCCGCCGCGAGGCCTCCAGCACCCCGATCCGGGGCTCCCGCGCCAGCAGCACGATGAGCCTGCCGTCGAGTCCGTCGATACCCAAGACCGTCTCCCCGAGGTCGAACCATGGCCACTACACAGCCACTCCATGGTCACTCTGTGCAGATCGCCCCGTCATTCTCGCCCTCCACCGGACAGATTGCCCAGTGAAGCCGCGAACTGTTGCGCACCTTGTGGAACGGGGTGACGCTGAGCCCATGGCAGACACCTCGATGCACCTCGGTACCGCTCCCGACACCGCGCGCGCCGCCGACCCCTTCCCGGTCAAGGGCATGGACGCGATCGTCTTCGCCGTCGGCAACGCCAAGCAGGCCGCGCACTACTACGCCACGGCCTTCGGCATGAAACTCGTCGCCTACGCGGGACCGGAGAACGGCAGCCGCGAGACAGCGAGTTACGTCCTCACCAACGGCTCCGCGCGCTTCGTCCTCACGTCCGTCATCAAGCCCTCGACCGACTGGGGCCGCTTCCTCGCCGCGCACGTCGCCGAGCACGGCGACGGAGTGGTCGACCTGGCGATCGAGGTGCCCGACGTCCGGGCCGCGTACGCCTACGCAATCGGGCACGGCGCCCGCGGCATCGAGGAGCCGTACGAGACCAAGGACGAGCACGGCCTGGTCGTCCGCGCCGCCATCGCCACGTACGGCGAGACGCGCCACACCCTGGTCGAGCGTTCCGGCTACGACGGCCCCTACCTGCCGGGCTTCGCCACCGCGGAACCGACCGTCGAGCCCCCCGCCAAGCGCACCTTCCAGGCCGTCGACCACTGCGTCGGCAACGTCGAACTCGGCCGGATGAACGAGTGGGTGGGCTTCTACAACCAGGTGATGGGCTTCACCAACATGAAGGAGTTCGTGGGCGACGACATCGCCACCGAGTACTCCGCGCTCATGTCGAAGGTCGTCGCGGACGGCACGCTCAAGGTGAAGTTCCCCATCAACGAGCCCGCCATCGCCAAGAAGAAGTCGCAGATCGACGAGTACCTGGAGTTCTACGGCGGCGCCGGCGTCCAGCACATCGCGCTCGCGACGAACGACATCGTCGCGTCCGTACGGGCCATGCGGGCCGCCGGAGTCCAGTTCCTCGACACCCCCGACTCGTACTACGACACGCTGGGCGAGTGGGCGGGGGAGACGCGTGTCCCCGTGGAGACGCTGCGCGAGCTCAAGATCCTGGTCGACCGTGACGAGGACGGCTACCTGCTCCAGATCTTCACCAAGCCCGTCCAGGACCGCCCGACGGTCTTCTTCGAAATGATCGAACGGCACGGTTCGATGGGCTTCGGGAAGGGCAACTTCAAGGCGCTCTTCGAGGCGATCGAGCGCGAGCAGGAGAAGCGCGGCAATCTCTGACGTGCCGCTTCCGCACGGGTGTTGAACGCTTGAACGCCGTACGGCCCCACGGAAACTGACCCGTGGGGCCGTACCCGGTCCCGCCCCTGGCGCACATCGGAGGACCTACTCCGCCTTCGCCGAGAGACCCGAACCCGCCTTCCCGTACATGTCCTTGGGACCACCCGCCGCCGGCTCCCCCAGCGCGTCCAGCGCCTCCCGCGCCTTCGGTGCCAGCAGCGGCGAGAACGCCGGATGGGTACGGAGCGCCTCCTCCAGATGGCGGCGCGCGGCGCCGTTCATCTCCAGCGAGCGCTCGATCTCGCCCCGGTGGTACGAGAACAGCGCGCTGCGCCTGCCCTGTCCGGTCGCCTTCTTGGCGTACGTGAGCGCCTCCTCGCCCTCACCCGTACGGAACAGCGCCCACCCCAGCGCGTCCGCGACCTCCATGCTCCGGTGCCCGCGCGCCCACTCCGCCCGCAGCCGCTCCACCGCCGACTTCGGATCCCCGTGGTCGGTCTCGAAGCGCGCGAGGACCAACTCCTCGTTCACGCCCTGCGTCTGCGCCTCCTCCGCGCGGGCGCGCAGCGCCGCGTACTGGCTCTGCGCGTCGCCGTCCAGCCCCCGCGCGTCGTACAACTCGCCCAGTTCCAGGGCGTACTCGGGCCTCGGCATCTCCTCGCTCGCCCGCTGGTACGTCGCGTACGCCTCCTCCGTACGGCCCAGCGCCGCCAGCGCCCTCGCCCGCCCCGCCAGGGACACGGCGTGGTCGTGTACGGCCTTCAGCGCGGCGTCGTAGTGCCCCAGCGCCTCCGCCGGTTCGCCCCGCTCCCAGGACAACTCGCCCTGCGTGGACAGCGCTTCGGCCTTCTCCACCGGAGAGGCCGCGCGCGCCGTCGCCTCGACGGCCTTCGCCGCCGCGTCCTCGCGCCAGCCGCGGTCCCGGTAGATCTCGGCGGACCGCTCCAGCACGGGCGCGCCCGAGTGCAGCTTCTTGAGCCTGTCGAGCGCCTTGCCCGCCGCCGCGTAGTCGCCGAGACCGTTGTACGCGTCGATCAGGACCGGGTACGCGGCCCAGCGGCCGGGCTCCCGCTTCCGTACCTCCTCGCCCCACTTCCTGGCGGCGCCGTAGTCGTGCCGGGCGTTGGCGAGCGCGCCGAGACCGATCAGCGCGTCCGTACGGCCGGACGCGCCGGCGGACACGCCTTTCCCGCGTGAGCCCCCCGCGCCCGCCGAATCCTTCGCGCCCGCCGAGTCCTTCGCCCCCGCCCCACCCGGCAGCACCTGGAGCGACCGCCGCAGCGCCCGGTCCGCCTTCGGGAAGTACGCCGGATCCGCCCGCCGTACCCCCCGCTCCACATACGCCGAGCCGAGCACCGCCCACGCCCCCGCGTCCTCAGGATGCGTCCGCACCCGGTTCTCCCGGCCCCGGACGAGCGCGGCCAGGTCCGGCAGCGCCGCCGGCGCACCCGCCCCCACCGCGGCCATCGCACGCGCCTCGGGGCCGAGCGCGGGCGCCGGTTCCGCCCCCCGGTCCGGTACCACCAGCAGGACACCGGCGACCAGCGCTCCGCCGACCCCGGCGGCCAGGGCCGCCCGCCTGACCTGCTTGAGCTGATCCGTCTTCATGGCGTTCATGCTGATTACTGTGCGTCAATACGAAGAGCACACCCGCTCCCGCGTGGTGGATCGCAGACGGGTTCACACCGATGGCCCCGGATGCGACGCTGGGATCATGGACGATCTCCTCGCACAGCTGCGGGCAGGACTGCCCGGCGAAGCCCTGATCACCGACCCCGACATCACGGCGTCCTACGCCCACGACATGGCGAGCTTCTGCGAGGCCGGCACCCCGGCGGTGGTGGTCCTGCCCCGCTCGGTCGAACAGGTCCAGCACGTCATGCGTACGGCCACGGCCCTGCGCGTCCCCGTCGTCCCGCAGGGCGCCCGCACGGGCCTGTCCGGGGCCGCGAACGCCTCGGACGGGTGCATCGTCCTCTCCCTGCTGAAGATGGACCGGATCCTGGAGATCAACCCGGTCGACCGGATCGCCGTCGTCGAGCCCGGCGTCGTCAACGCCACGCTCTCCCGCGCCGTCGGCGAACAGGGCCTGTACTACCCGCCCGACCCCTCCAGCTGGGAGACCTGCACGATCGGCGGGAACATCGGCACCGCCTCCGGCGGACTGTGCTGCGTCAAGTACGGCGTCACCGCCGAGTACGTCCTCGGCCTCGACGTCGTCCTCGCCGACGGACGCCTCCTCACCACCGGCCGCCGTACGGCCAAAGGGGTCGCCGGCTACGACCTGACCCGCCTCTTCGTCGGCTCCGAGGGCAGCCTCGGCATCGTCGTCCGGGCCGTCCTCGCCCTGCGCCCTCAGCCCCCACGCCAACTGGTCCTCGCGGCCGAGTTCGGCAGCGCGACCGCCGCGTGCGACGCCATCTGCCGGATCATGGAGAGCGGCCACACGCCCTCCCTCCTCGAACTGATGGACCGTACGACCGTCCGGGCCGTCAACGCGATGGCGAACATGGGCCTCCCCGACACGACCGAGGCCCTCCTGCTGGCCGCCTTCGACACCCACGACCCCGGGGCCGACCTGGCGGCGGTCGGCCTGCTGTGCGAGGCGGCCGGCGCCACCGAGGTCGTCCCCGCGGAGGACACCGCCGAATCCGAACTGCTGCTCCAGGCCAGGCGGTTGGCCCTCCCCGCGCTGGAGACGGTGAAGGGCACGACGATGATCGACGACGTGTGCGTACCCCGCTCCCGCCTCGGCGACCTGCTCGAAGGCATCGAGCGGATCGGCGAGAAGTACGGGCTCACCATCGGCGTCTGCGCCCACGCGGGCGACGGCAACACCCACCCGACCGTCTGCTTCGACGCGGCGGACCCCGACGAGTCCCGCCGCGCCCGCGAGTCCTTCAACGAGATCATGGCGCTCGGACTCGAACTCGGCGGCACGATCACCGGCGAACACGGCGTCGGCGTACTGAAGAAGGAATGGCTCGCACGCGAACTGGGCCCGGTGGGAGTGGAGTTGCAGCGGGGCATCAAGCAGACGTTCGACCCGCTCGGCCTGTTGAACCCGGGCAAGCTCTTCTGACGAGGCCTCCCGGTGGTCCCGGCGGTCCCGGCGGTCACCCCGCCTCCATCTCCCCCTCGGCGGAGTCGGCCGGCTCCGCCGACCCGTCCGAGGGCCACGGGTCCCGCAGCCACAGGTCGTCGGCGGGCGCCGGGGCCAGCAGCCCCGCCAGCCCCTCCTCGATGCCCAGCCGCTCGCACTCCGTCCCCGGCGGCACGATCCGCAGCGTCCGCTCCACCCAGGCCGACACGGCCACGGCCGGCGCCTCCAGCAGCGCGTCGCCGTCCGGGGAGGTGAGGGCCACACACAGGACGCTGCGCCCGCCGAACTTCGTCGGCCAGATCCGTACGTCACCGTGCCCGCACGGCCGGAAGATCCCCTCCACGAGCAGCTCACGGGCGAAGGTCCAGTGGACGGGCGCCTCGGAGCCGATGTGAAAGGCGATGTGCACGGCGCACGGATCGTCCGTGCGATAGGTCAGCCGGGCCGGGACGGGGATGCTGCGCTCGGGCGACAGCACCAGGTTCAGCTCCAGCTCGCGTTCCACCACGGTGTGCATGGGCGGCACTTCCTCTCTCGGTACGGGCCCTGACAGCGGGCCGTACCGGAAGAGAGCGCGGTGCGGACGATTCATGACGCGACTTCTCGGCACGACTTTTCGGTACGAGTCCCCGAGCGCCTCCCGAGCGCCTCCCGAGCGCCTCCCGAGCGGCCCCCACGCGGTCGCGCACCGCCGTCACCCTGACCGGAAAGTGGCTCAAACGACAGGAGCGGCCATGGGGACCCCGGTGGTCTGATAGATGTGGACTCTGAATTGGCTCAGAGGAGATACGGGACCACGGTGATGAGCGCCCCAACCTCGGCGACCGGAGACGGCAACCCCGCTCCCGGCTACTACCCCGATCCGTCCATCCCCGGATACGTCCGGTACTGGAACGGAGCAGCGTGGGTGCCCGGATCGAGCCGCCCCGCACCGCCCGGTGCCGAGGCGGCGGCGCCCGCGGTGCCCGCCGTCGAGGAGACGGGGCCGGTGTTCTTCGACGAGGAGCCGCGGGCCGCCGAACAGCCCCGGCAGGAACCGGCGTCCGCGTGGCAGGCCGACGTCTCCCGGCAGACCGGCTTCGGCGGCGAGCGGGACAACCGCGTCTCGTGGGGCGCGCCGGCGCAGGACCCGCGTGTCCCGAACCCGGCCCCCGAGCCCGCCTCACCGCGCCGCGACATCCCGCCCTTCCCCGCGCGCGTCGACCCCACCGGCGGAGCCCTGCCGGGGGTCCGCGCGCCGGCTCCCGGTACGGACGACGGCACGCCCGTCACGGACGGCACGGTCGCGATCCGCGCCATGCGCCGCGGTGTCCCGTCGGGACCGGGCGTGGGTACGGGTACGGGAACCGGCCCTGGCACGAGTACGGGTACGGGTACGGGAGCCGACACCGGCGACCGGCGCGGCGCCCCGGGCACCGGCGAGGGCGGTACGGACCGGCCCGCCGCCGTCCCCGGCCAGATCCCGTCCTCCGGAGCGGCCAACCAGCCCCCGGTCGACAGCACGATCGCCATCCGCGCCCTGCGCGCCGCCCGCCGGGCCAAGGACGAGGACGCCGCGGCCGGCAGCCGTACGGACCAGGCCGACGGCGCCCTGCCGGTCCGCTCCATGACCCCCGGCGCGGCCGGGGCGGGCACCGTACCGCCACAGTCGCAGAACGAGTCGCGGCAACAGGCGCCGCAACCGTCACCCCAGCAACCACGGCAGCCCCGCCAGGCCGGCGCGGGCGGCGGCTCCGCCTCCTGGGCCCAGCAGGTGCACCAACTCGCGCAGCCCGAGGGCGAGCAGCCGGTCGTACCGTGGAAGCCCCCGGTCAGCGATCCGTTCCTCCAGGCCGCGCAGGCCCAGGCGGCCGCCAGGCCCGGCGGGCTCGGCAAGCGGCTCGTGGCCCGGCTGATCGACACCCTCGTGCTCGGCGCGATCGTCGGAGCCGTCGCCCTGCCGCTCGCGGCCAAGGCCCGTACGCATGTGGACGAGAAGATCGAGGCGGCGAAGCAGACGGGCGAGACCGTCACCGTCTGGCTGCTCGACTCGACGACGGCCGGGTATCTCGGCGCCGTGCTCGGCGCGCTGCTGGTCCTCGGGGTCCTGTACGAGGCGCTGCCCACCGCCAAGTGGGGCCGCACGCTGGGCAAGAAGCTCTGCGGTCTCCAGGTGCGGGACATCGAGTCCCACGAGGCCCCGACCTTCGGCGCGGCCCTGCGCCGCTGGCTGGTCTACGGGGTGCTGGGGCTGCTCGCGGTGGGTGTGCTCAACGTCCTGTGGTGCCTGTTCGACCGGCCCTGGCGGCAGTGCTGGCACGACAAGGCGGCGCACACCTTCGTGGCGGGCTGACCGCGCGGCGGTGGTGAGGGGAGACCGGGCGGCCTGACGGGGGATCGGCCGACCCTCCGTCAGCTTCGTGCCGACCCCGCTCTCGCGTGTCCGCCGTACCTCCGAACGGCGGGCAAGCCGTTGCGGGCCCTTCGCGGGCGCGGTGCACTGCCCCCATGAGCAACGACCGGCCGCCGCCCGACCAGCAGCCACCCGACGACGACCCGTTTCGCAAGAAACCGCGGCAGTCTCCGTCGTCGGAGGGCTCAGGGTCATCGGAGGGCTCAGGGCCGGGGGGTGACGGGCCGTCCGGGGACCCTCCGTACGGATCGCCCTACGGATCTCCGTACGGGGGAGCGGCGGGCGTCCCGCCCCCGCCTCCCCCGGAAGGCTCCGACCCCTTCGGCGGCCCCCCGGGAAGCGGCCGGTACGGGGGAGGCGGCGGACGCGGAGGAGACGGTCCGTACGGCGGGGACCCGCTCGGCGGCGGCGGTCCCTACGGTGGCGCGGACCCCTACGCGGGCATGGCGCCCGTCGCGCCCTTCGGCAAGCGCCTCACGGCCCGGATCATCGACGTCCTGATCATCGCCATCCCCGTGGCGGTCCTCTCGCTCGCCGTCGGCGGCTTCGACACGTCGACGTCGAACGGGAACAACGAATGGAACGACTTCACCGATCAGGTGAACACCGGCAGGCAGTGGCTCTGGTCGCTCATCTCGCTCATCGCCTACGTCGCCTACGACACCCTGCTGACCAAGAGGAACGGCCAGACGCTCGGCAAGCGCTGGCTGAGGCTGCGCGTCGCGATGCTCAACAACGGCGCGGTGCCGGACACGAACGCCTCGCTGCTGCGGGCCGTCATCCTCTGGCTGCCCGCGTTGCTCTGCTGCTTCTGCCTCTGGTGGGCGATCATCATCCTGACGATCTGGACGGGCAAGCCCTACAGACAGGGCCTGCACGACCGGGCCGCCAGGACCGTCGTCGTCTCAGCGGCGCAGTGAATGCTGGCCGGAGCGGGACTCGGCGCCCGCACCCGCGTGGGCGCGTGCGGCCGGCACCCGGGCATTCCCGGCACTCCCGGCCGGGGCACCGGGGGACGTACGGGCCCGGCCCGCGGCGCGAGCCGCCCTGGCCCGGCCGGGCAGCGCTACGGTCACGGCGACGAGCAGCCCCAGCGCGAGAGCCGCTATACCGATCACCGCGACGCCTATTCCCGTGGACGTACCGGAGAGCAGCAGCATGACGAGGGTCGAGCAGACGACCGTGGCGGAACCGTAGGCGAGCTGTGCGGCAGTCGGACGCGGCATGGCGGAATCCGTCCCTCGGAGCATCGGTGTGGTGTCTCGCGTGTCTCGCACGTACGCCGCACTGCCGCTCGCAGTGGTCGCACAGGTCGCACAGGTCGCACAGGTCGCACTGGTCGCGCTGATCGCACGGGTCGCGCTGGTGATCGCACGGTCGGTCGCAGTCTTCGCCGACTCTATGACGGTGGATGCCCCGGCGGAACCAACAGTAAGCGTGAGCTGACCCACGGTGCCGTCGCACGGGGGGCGCATGGAGTCACTTCTCCCGCCAAGTGGGCCATTCGGTGCGCCTGTTGTTCGAATATCCCGGCATCCGGACGCGCCCAGGGCCCGGGGCCCCGGCGGGGCCGGGAGCCGTACCCCACCCCCGTCCGTATACCGGAGGTCCTCCCTCACATAATGCACTTGACCAGTTCAAGTCAAGGTCTGGCTTTTCTCCTTCAACTCAGATCAAATACAGCCACTTATGACGCGCATACGCGCGCGGATCCCCCAACTCCCGGACCGCCGCCCGCATGCGCCGGGGAGGACAGCATCACGTGATCAGCAACCGACGGGCAAGAAGAGTGTCCGCGGTGATCGTGGCACTCGCCGCGACCGCCGCCACCGCTTCTGCCTTCACCACGGCACAGGCCGAGGGCAACCCCTCAGCCGGTTCGGCCGGCATCGAGCGCCGCGACCCGGCTCCTCAGAAGGCCGAGGTCGACCACGACCTCGACGGCCCGTTCAGCAAGCAGCAGGCCGCCGAGCGCAGCGCCGCCATGGAACAGGTCATCTCGGGTGACGCCAAGGTGGAGACACGCGGCGGCTCGCAGGTCGTCAAGCTCGGCAACAAGAAGTACGTCGAGCTGGGCCGCGAGAAGACCGACAAGATCTTCACCGTGCTGGTGGAGTTCGGCGACCAGGTGGACACCACCACCCAGTACGACCCGGACGGCGCGGCCGGCCCCAAGCCGCCGGTCGTCAAGTTCGGCGGCACGCCCGGGCCGCAGCACAACGAGATAGCCGAGCCCGACCGGAAGGTGGACAACTCCACCGCCTGGCAGGCCGACTACAACCAGACGCACTTCCAGGACCTCTACTTCGGTGAGGGCAAGGACCGCAAGGGCAAGCCGAAGGAATCGCTGAAGACCTACTACGAGAAGACGTCCTCCGGGCGCTACTCGGTCGACGGCGAGGTCTCCGACTGGGTCAAGGTCCCGTACAACGAGGCCCGTTACGGCTCGAACTACTGCGGCAGCTCCAACTGCGCCAACGTCTGGGACACGGTCAAGGACGGCGTCACGGCCTGGGCCGCGGACCAGAAGGCCAAGGGCCGGACGGACGCGCAGATCAAGGCGGACCTCTCCGGCTACGACCAGTGGGACCGGTACGACTTCGACGGCGACGGCAACTTCAACGAGCCCGACGGGTACATCGACCACTTCCAGATCGTCCACGCGGGCGAGGACGAGTCGGCCGGCGGCGGCGCCGAGGGCCCCAACGCCCTGTGGGCGCACCGCTGGTACGCGTACGGCACCGACGCGGGCCGCACCGGCCCGGCGGAGAACAAGTCCGGCGGTACGCAGATCGGCAACACCGGGATCTGGGTCGGCGACTACACGATGCAGCCGGAGAACGGCGGACTCGGCGTCTTCGCGCACGAGTACGGCCACGACCTGGGCCTGCCCGACCTGTACGACACCGCGGGCGGCGACAACTCCACCGCCTTCTGGACCCTGATGTCGTCGGGCTCCTGGCTGGGCAACGGCAAGGACGCCATCGGCGACCGGCCGGGCGACATGACGGCCTGGGACAAGCTCCAGCTCGGCTGGCTCAACTACGCCAAGGCCAAGGCCGCGACGAACTCGACCGTCAAGCTGGGTGTCTCGGAGTACAACACCAAGAACCCGCAGGCGCTGGTCGTGGACCTGCCGCCCAAGGAAGAGACCACCACGGTCGTGAAGCCCGCCGAGGGCTCCAAGCAGTGGTGGAGCGACATGGGTGACGACCTCAAGAACACCCTCACCCGCTCGGTCGACCTGACGGGCAAGTCCACGGCGTCCCTGGAGCTCCAGGGCTGGTGGGACATCGAGGCCGACTACGACTACCTGTACGCCGAGGTCTCCACGGACGGCTCCAACTGGACGCCGGCCGAAGGCACCGCGGACGGTCTGCCGATCACCCGCGACTCGGCCGACAAGCCGGCGCTGACCGGTGGCTCGGGCTCGTACAAGAAGCTCGTCTACGACCTCAACGCGTACGCGGGCAAGAAGGTCGACGTCCGCTTCCGCTACCAGACGGACGGCGGCGCGGGCGGCAAGGGCTTCGCGGCGGACGCGATCAGCGTGGTCGCCAACGGTGCCCCGCTGTTCACGGACAACGCCGAGGGCGACGACGCGGGCTGGACCGCGAAGGGCTTCTCGCGCATCGGTGAGTCCTTCACCCAGGACTACCCGCAGTACTACATCGCCGAGAACCGCCAGTACGTGTCGTACGACGAGACCCTCAAGGTCGGTCCGTACAACTTCGGGTTCGCGGCGCCGAACGACAGCAAGGTGGAGCACTTCCCGTACCAGACCGGTCTGCTGATCTGGCTGTGGGACACCTCGCAGAAGGACAACAACACCAGCCAGCACGCGGGCGAGGGTCTTGTCCTGCCGATCGACGCGCACGCGAAGGCCGAGAAGTGGGCCGACGGGTCGCTGATGCGCAACCGCATCCAGGCCTACGACTCCACGTTCAGCTGGTGGCCGACGCAGGGTCTGACGCTGCACAAGGCGAACGTCGCGGCCAAGATCAAGCCGAAGCTGGGCTCGCCGGTCTTCGACGACCGCAAGGGCACCTACTTCGACGCGGCGAACCCGCAGGGAAGTGTGCAGGTTCCTGACACGAACACGAAGATCACGATCGTCGGTCAGCCGCTGGACGGCCAGACGCTCACGGTCCACGTGGGTCCCTCCGGTCGGTAACCGGAAGTAACCGCAGGTCAAAGCATGATCGGCCGTCGCCCTCTAGCGGGCGGCGGCCGATCGTGTTTAGGTGCGTCCTACGGGCGTCTTATTGACAAGACGTCTCACGGCGACGCTCGACCGGCACACGGGGGAGAGGAAGACCATGGCAGGCGGAGGCTTCAGCAGACTCCCGAACGGCACGGTGGTGGTGGCACTGACCCTGCCCAGCCCGACGACCGAGGGCGGCACGGTCCGCGTCCTGGTCCACGCGGGAAACCGCGCCCGCGCCCTGACCAGGCTGCGGAATCTGGGGCTCCGGGCGGTATACCTGCGGGGGAACGCGGAGCCGCCGACGCTGGACGAGATCACGGCGGTGCTGCATCACCCCGACGGGCTGCTGTGGCGGACCACTCCGGAGTGCGTGGAGCAGCTGTGGCAGCCCATAGGGGCGTTGCTGCGGAGGCCGGCGGGCTGGGCGGCGTAGGGCCGCTCGCGGCCCTGTGTGCGCGGTTCTGCGGCCGCGGGCCGGTGGTGGGGCACGGCCTTCGGCCGTAGGTGTCCTCAATCGCCGGACGGCCTTGACATGGCCGGGGTGGGCTGAAAAGTGGCTGGTCAGGCCACTATCGGTTTGCCTGTGAGGGTGATGCCCGCCGTGCGCATCTCCTCCAGGGCCCGCTCCGTCGTCTCCCGGGCCACGCCCGCCGTCAGGTCCAGGAGTACGTGGGTGACGAATCCCTCACGTACCGCGTCCAGGGCCGTCGCGCGTACGCAGTGGTCCGTGGCGATGCCGACCACGTCGACCTCGCTCACCCCGCGCTCGCGCAGCCAGTCCGCCAGGCCGGTGCCGTTCTCGTCCGCGCCCTCGAAGCCGCTGTACGCCCCCGTGTACGCGCCCTTGTCGAAGACCGCGTCGATCGCGCCGGACGCCACCGCCGGGGCGAAGTTCGGGTGGAAGCCCACGCCCTCCGTACCGGCCACGCAGTGCGCGGGCCAGGTCGTCTCGTAGTCCGGGACGGCCGGAGCCGCGGCGAAGTGGGTGCCCGGGTCGATGTGGCGGTCGCGGGTCGCCACCACGTGGCGGTACACGGCGGTCGCCTCGCCGATGAGGTCGGTGATGGCGGCGGCCACATCGGCGCCCCCCTCCACCGCGAGGCTCCCGCCCTCGCAGAAGTCGTTCTGAACGTCGACGACGATCAAGGCGCGGTGCATGGCGGATTTCCTTCGGTGGGAGCGGACGGCTTCGGGGCGGGTTCGAGCCTAGAGACTCCGCCGCTCCTGGGGGAGGGGACGGGCGTCGGTCAGAGGTACACGGTCGGAATCACCGGCTCCCCGCGCGAGAGCTGGATCGCCGACATCGGCAGCCCCGCCCGCGCCGCGATGTGCCGGTCCCGTGCCGCGTCCAGCGGCTCGCGGGCCACCACCCGGCCGCCCTTGACCAGCTGCACCAGCAGCTGGCTGTCGAGCAGCTCGGGCGGTACGGCCCCGGTGCCGAGCACCTCGGCCTCGGCGCGGCCCTCCGCGTCCCGCCGCCGCGCGGCCCACTTGCGGCCGCCGATGGACGTCTTCCCGCCCAGCGACTTCTTCGCGACCGGTACGAGCGGCGCCGCCGGGTCCGCGGACTCCGCGCGCGCCACGATCTTGTAGACCATCGAGCACGTGGGGTGCCCGCTGCCGGTGACCAGCTGGGTGCCGACGCCGTACGCGTCCACCGGGGCCGCCGCCAGCGAGGCGATCGCGTACTCGTCCAGGTCCGAGGTGACCACGATCCGGGTGTTCACCGCGCCCAGCTCGTCCAGCTGCTGCCGTACCCGGTGCGCGACCAGCAGCAGGTCGCCCGAGTCGATGCGGACGGCGCCCAGTTCGGGCCCGGCCACCTCCACCGCCGTACGCACGGCCTCGGCCACGTCGTACGTGTCCACCAGCAGCGTGGTGCCCCGCCCGAGCGCGTCGACCTGCGCCCGGAACGCGTCGCGCTCGGTGTCGTGCAGCAGCGTGAAGGCGTGCGCGCTCGTCCCCACGGTCGGGATGCCGTACCGGAAGCCGGCCGCGAGGTCCGACGTCGTGTCGAACCCGCCGACGTACGCGGCGCGCGCCGCCGCCACCGCCGCCAGCTCGTGCGTGCGCCGCGCGCCCATCTCGATCAGCGGCCGCCCCCCGGCCGCCGCCGACATCCGGGAGGCCGCCGCGGCGATCGCCGAGTCGTGGTTGAGGATCGACAGGATCACGGTCTCCAGCAGCACGCACTCGGCGAAGGAGCCCTCCACCCGCAGGATCGGCGATCCCGGGAAGTACGTCTCGCCCTCCGGGTAACCCCAGATGTCCCCGCCGAAGCGGTACGAGGCCAGCCAGGACAGCGTCTCCTCGTCCACGATCTCCCGCTCCCGCAGGAAGCGCAGCACGTCCGCGTCGAAGCGGAAGTTCTCCACGGCGTCCAGGACGCGCCCGGTGCCCGCGACGACCCCGTAACGGCGTCCCTCGGGCAGCCGCCGGGTGAAGACCTCGAAGACCGAGCGGCGGTCGGCCGTACCGGCCCGGAGGGCGGCTCGGAGCATGGTCAGCTCGTACTGGTCGGTGAAGAGCGCGGTCGACGGCACGTCCACCGGCAGCCCAAGGTCCGCAGTGTTCATACGGACGATGCTACCCCCAATACTCGTCAGAGTGACGATTTCTTTTCCGCCGCCTCCCGCGTCACCCCCGGAGTCGTTTGTGCGACCGGCCCCCGTGGGTGGCAGCATGGGTCGTGCAGGGCTGAATCCCGGGCTGCACCCGGCAGAGAAGAAGGTCGTCCCGAACCGTGAGTGTCGCTCCGACAGAGATCGAACGCCCCGAATCGGCCGAGGAGACGTTCGTCGTCCCCGAACCCGACGTGCCCTGGCTGACGATCGTGCACAACGACCCGGTCAACCTCATGAGTTATGTGGCGTACGTCTTCCAGACGTATTTCGGCTACTCCAAGGACAAGGCACACAAACTGATGCTCGACGTGCACCACAAGGGCCGCGCGGTCGTCTCCAGCGGCAGCCGCGAGGAGATGGAACGCGACGTGCAGGCGATGCACGGATACGGCCTCTGGGCGACCCTGACCCAGGACCGCGACTGATGGCCGGGCACTTCGAGGCCACCCCGGGCGGCGGCGCGGCCGTCGCGCTCGACGAGGTGGAGATCTCGATCCTGCGCTCCCTGGCCATGCAGCTGCTGGAGCTGATCGGCCCCGGCGACGAGCCCGCCCAGGGAGAGGACCCGCTCGCCTCGCTCTTCGCGGTCGGCCCCAGCGAACCGCCCGAGGACCCCGCGCTGGCCCGGCTCTTCCCGGACGCGTACGGCGATGACGACGACGAACTGAAGGAGTTCTCCTCGGAGTTCCGGCGCTTCACGGAGAACGACCTGCGGGACCGCAAGCGCGCCGACGGCATCGCCGTCGTCCGCTCGCTCGACGCGCTGGGCCCCACGGGCGAGGGCGGCGCCGTCCTCAAGCTGAGCGGTGAGGAGTGCCTCCACTGGCTGGGCGCCCTCAACGACCTCCGGCTGACCATAGGCACCCGCCTGGAGGTCACCGACGAGGACGAGGGCGCCGAGCTGTACCGGCTGCCCGACACCGATCCGCGCAAGCCGATGGTGATGGCGTACCTCTGGCTCGGCGCGCTCCAGGAGAGCCTCATCGAGACGCTGTCGGCCTGACGGCCGTATCCGGGGGGCGTATCCGGGGGGATCGGAAACCGGTCCGCCGCCGACGACGGCGCGGGCCGGCAGGCAGAAAGGGCGCATCACCATGACCTCTGCGCAGGTCGACCAGGGGCAGGACGACGGCGGCGGAGCGGCTCCCCCTACCGATGAGGACCACATCGGCGAAGAGGGCTACGAGCGCGGACTGGGCAGCCGGCAGGTCCAGATGATCGCGATCGGCGGCGCCATCGGCGTCGGCCTCTTCATGGGCGCCGGAGCGAACATCGCCAAGGCGGGACCCAGCATCATCCTCATGTACGCCCTCGCCGGCGTCGTGATCTTCTTCATCATGCGGGCCCTCGGCGAACTGCTGCTCTACCGCCCCGTGTCGGGCTCCTTCGCGGAGTACGCCCGGGAGTTCCTCGGCCCGTTCTCCGGGTTCGCGACGGGGTGGACGTACTGGCTGATGTGGGTGGTCACCGGCATGGCCGAGCTGACCGCCGCCGCCATCTACATCCACTTCTGGTTTCCCGCGATCCCGCAGTGGGTCAGCGCGCTGGTGTTCCTCGTGGTCCTCTTCGGGGTGAACCTGATCTCGGTGAAGATCTTCGGCGAGGTCGAGTTCTGGTTCTCGATGATCAAGGTCACCGCCATCATCGGCATGATCGTGATCGGCCTCGGCGTCCTCACCCTCGGCTTCTCCGAGGCCGGTGACACCGCGCGGGCCTCCAACCTCTGGGCGCACGACGGCGTCTTCCCGAACGGCATCGGCTCCAGCCTGATGACCCTCCAGGGCGTGATGTTCGCCTACCTCGCCGTCGAACTCGTCGGCGTCACCGCGGGCGAGTCCGAGAACCCCGAGAAGACCCTCCCCAAGGCGATCAACACCCTGCCCTGGCGCATCATCGTGTTCTACGTCGGCGCGCTCTCCGTCATTCTCGCCGTCGTCAGATGGACCGAGTTCTCCGCCGGCACCAGCCCGTTCGTGTACGCCTTCGAGAAGATGGGCATCCCGCTCGCCGCGGGCATCGTCAACTTCGTGGTGCTCACCGCCGCGCTGTCCTCCTGCAACTCCGGCATGTACTCCACCGGCCGGATGCTGCGTGGCCTCGCCGCCAACAGCGAGGCGCCCAAGGCGTTCGGCAGGCTCAACTCCCGCAGGACGCCGGCGCTCGGCATCACCGTCTCCGTCGCCCTGATGGGCATCGGCGTGATCCTCAACTACATCGTCCCGGAGAAGGCGTTCGGATACGTCACGTCCGTGGCGACCGCTGCCGGCGTCTGGACCTGGCTGATGATCCTGGTCAGCCATATCCGCTACCGCCGCGCCGTCGACGCGGGCCGCCTGCCGGCCTCCCCGTTCCCGGCCCCCGGCGGGGCGGTGTTCAGCTGGGTCGCGGTCGCCTTCCTGGCGCTCGTCACCTGCCTGATCGCGTACGACAAGGACGCGCGGGTCTCCCTGTACGTCGGCGCGGTCTGGGCGGTCGGCCTCGCGGTGGGCTGGCGGCTCCTCCGGCGCCGTACGGCCGGGAGCACCGAGAGCGACGCGCCCGAGTACGCCTCCGCGACGGAGTAACGCGCTTCTGTACGGGACCGGCCCCCGGCCTCCGTACCGGACGCGCTCCTGGTCTCCGTACACCCGACCCGGCCCCGCCCTCCGCGGGGCCGGGTCCGTTTATATTTCCAGCATGCTCACCATCAGCCAGGCCCTGCACGACCAGATCGTCGCGCACGCCCGACGCGACCACCCCGACGAGGCCTGCGGCGTGGTCGCGGGCCCGGCCGGCAGCGGACGCCCCGAGCGCTTCATCCCCATGCTCAACGCCGCGCGCTCGCCCACGTTCTACGAGTTCGACTCGGCCGACCTGCTCAAGCTCTACCGGGACATGGACGACCGCGACGAGGACCCGGTGATCGTCTACCACTCCCACACGGCGACGGAGGCCTACCCGTCCCGTACCGACATCACGTACGCGAACGAGCCCGGGGCCCACTACGTGCTGGTCTCCACCGCCGACAGCGACGGCCTCGGCCCGTTCCAGTTCCGCTCGTACCGCATCGTCGACGGCCAGGTCACGGAGGAGGACGTCGAGGTCGTCGCGGACGGCCCCTAGGGCGTGTCCGCGAGGTGGTGTCTGAGAGACTGACCGGCGAACCCGAGGCGGCAGGACCCAGGAAGCCGGTGCGAATCCGGCGCGGTCCCGCCACTGTGACCGAGCCCCCTTACGGCTCGGCAGCCAGGAACTGACCTGCCGCCCTTCTTCCACCAACCAGGGGACGCGGAAATCCCCTGGAGGAGGCCCAGCCGTGCATGTCATTCCCCGGCGCCGCCGCGCGCTCATAGCCGTCGCCCTGTCCGCCGCCCTCCTCCCGCTCGCCGCCTGCGGAGGCGGTACGGACGGCACGGACACGAAGGACGCGACCGGCGCGAAGCCCGCCGCCGGCGCCCCCCAGGGCTTCCCGTACACCGTCACCAACTGCGGGGTGACCACCACCTACCAGGCCCCGCCGAAGCGGGTGGTCACCATGAACCAGCACGCCACCGAGGTCATGCTGGCCCTCGGCCTCCAGAAGTCCCTGGTCGGCACCGCCTACCTGGACGACAAGATCCTCCCCGCCTATGCCAAGGCCTACGCGGACGTCCCGGTCCTCGCCAAGGAGTACCCCTCCAAGGAGAAACTCCTCGCCGCCGACCCCGACTTCGTCTACGGCGGCTACTCCAGCGCCTTCGACGCCGGGGACGGCCGCGCCCGCGACGCGCTCAAGAGCTCCGGCGTCGACACCCGGCTCAACCTGGAGAACTGCACCCGGGGCAAGACCACCCTGGACGACGTCTACCAGGAAGTACGGGAGGTCGGCCGCACCTTCGGCGTCCCCGACCGCGCCGAGAAGTGGATCGCCCACGCCCGCACCACCGTCGCCGACACCGCCGAGAAGCTCAAGGCCGTCGAGCCGCTCTCCGTCTTCGTCTACGACAGCGGCGACAAGACCGCCTTCACCGCCGGCGGCAAGGGCATCGGCAACGAACTGATCACCCGCGCCGGCGGCCGCAACGTCTTCGCCGACCTCGACAAGTCCTTCGGCGACGCCACCTGGGAACAGGTCGTCGCCCGCAAGCCCCAGACCGTCGTCATCTACGACTACGGCTCCACCACCGTCGCCCAGAAGGAGAAGCGCCTCCTGGACGACCCCGTCCTCCAGGACGTCCCGGCGATCAAGAACAAACGATTCGCCGTCATGCCCCTCTCCGAGGTCGTCCTCGGCGTCCGCGCCCCCGGCGCCCTCGCGGAACTCGCCGCGCAACTCCACCCCGAGACCGTGAAGTAAGACCCGGTGAGCACCACCACCCCGCCCGCCCCCGGGCGGATACGCCACACCCTCGTGCTGACCGGCCTCGCCGCCGCACTCGCCGCCGTTGTCGTCGCGGCCCTCGCCCTCGGTTCCGTCCGCATCCCGCCCGGTCAGGTCGTCGCCGCCCTGGCCGGGCGGGCCGACCCCAGCCCCTTCCGTACGATCGTGCTCGACGTACGGCTGCCGCGCGTCCTCCTCGGCGCGGTGGTCGGCGCCGGGCTCGCCGTCGTCGGGACCGTCCTCCAGGCACTCGTACGCAACCGGCTCGCCGACCCCTTCCTCCTCGGCATCTCCTCCGGCGCGTCCACCGGAGCCGTCCTGGTCCTCGTCCTCGGCATCGGCGGCGGTGTCACCACCACCGTCGCCATGCCCGCCGCCGCCTTCGCCGGCTCCCTCGTCGCGCTCGTCCTCGTCTACGGACTCGCGCGGCGCGGCGGCGAACTGACCGGCGGCCGGCTCGTCCTCGCCGGCGTCACCGTCTCGTACATCCTCACCGCCCTCACCACCCTCGTCCTGGTCGTCTCCGCCCGCCCCGAGCACTTCCAAGAAGCCCTCTACTGGTCGATGGGCGGCCTCGGCAGCGCCCGCTGGTCCACCCTCCTGCTGCCCGGCGTCGTCCTCACCCTCGGCACCGCCCTCCTCATGGCACTCGCCCGGCCGCTCGACCTGCTCCTCCTCGGCGAGGAGGGCGCGACCGCCCTCGGCCTGGACGCCGCCCGCTTCCGCGCCGCCGTCTTCGTCCTCGCCTCCCTGGTCACCGGCGTCATGGTCGCCGCCAGCGGCGCCGTCGGCTTCATCGGGCTGCTCGTCCCGCACGCCGCCCGGATGGCCGTCGGCGCCACCCACCGCGTCCTGCTGCCCGTCGCCGCGCTCGGCGGGGCCGTCGTCCTCGTCGCCGCCGACCTCGCGGCCCGTACCGTCGCCGCGCCGCAGGACCTCCCCGTCGGCGTGCTCACGGCGCTCACCGGCGGCCCGTTCTTCCTCTGGCTGATGCGCCGCCGCCCCGAAGGAGCCCCCGTATGACGAGTCCGGAAGGAGCACCCGTATGACCGCCTCGCTGTCCCTCGAAGGACTGTCGTACGAGACGGGCGGACGCCTCCTCGTCGACCGCGCCGACCTCACCGCCGTGCCCGGCGAGACCGTCGGACTCGTCGGCCCCAACGGCAGCGGCAAGACCACCCTGCTGCGGTGTGTGTACGGGACCCTGCGGCCCAGCCACGGACACGCCCTGCTCGACGGGCGCGACCTGCACACGATGACCCCCAAGGAACGGGCCCGCCGGATCGCCACCGTCCCGCAGGACGGCGGGACCGAGTTCGAACTCACCGTCAGGGAGGTCGTCGCCATGGGCCGCTCCCCGCACAAACGGTTCTGGGAGGCCGACACCGCCGCCGACACCACCCTCGCCGACGAGGCCCTCGCACGGGTCGGGATCGCCGGCCTCGCGCCGCGC
The DNA here is from genome assembly GCF_035961655.1 of Streptomyces sp. NBC_01317. Lineage (NCBI taxonomy): Bacteria > Bacillati > Actinomycetota > Actinomycetes > Kitasatosporales > Streptomycetaceae > Streptomyces > Streptomyces sp. NBC_01317. The sequence continues at coordinate 5,375,072 of NZ_CP108393.1, forward strand.
GCCTTCCCCACCCTGTCCGGCGGCGAACGCCAGCGCGCCCTCGTCGCCCGCGCCCTGGTCCAGCGGCCGGCGCTGCTCGTCCTGGACGAGCCGACCAACCACCTCGACATCAGCTACCAGCTCGGCATCCTCACCCTGATCAAAAAGGCGGGGACCACCAACCTCCTCGCCCTGCACGATCTCAACCTCGCCGCCCACTACTGCGACCGGATCTACGTCCTCCGGGCCGGCCGGATCGTCGCGTCCGGCACTCCGCACGACGTCCTCACCCCCGCACTCCTCGACACGGTCTACGGAGTGAAAGCCGAGGTCAGCGAGCATCCGGTGACCGGCAGACCCCTGGTGGTCTACCTGCCGCCGTCCACCTGACGAACACCTTTCGTCCGTCGCGCGAGACGGCCTATCCGGATGCGAAGCGGGAATCGATACGATGACCGCATGGTTCTTCCCGACGTGAGCGACAAGACGCCGAGCACCCCGCTGCTGCTCGTGGCGCGGCTGCACGTCGACCTGTGCCGCCTCGCGAGCGCCATCTGTACCGACGCGTGTCCTGACGCGGTCGGCTGAGCCCGGACGCACCGTTCGCCCCGGACGGAACAAGAGCCTCCGTCAGGCCCGTTCGCCGTCGGCGTCCCTAGCGCAGCACCGCCGCACCACCCCCTCCGTGCGGGGGCGCGAGCCGCGCGCCCATACTTCTCCCGCCCGGCCCGTTTTCCCCGCCCGTCCCGCCGCACCCGACAAGGAGCCCACGTCATGGCCATCGAGGTCCGCATCCCGACCATCCTCCGCACCTACACCGACGGAGCGAAGGCCGTCCAGGGCACCGGCGACACCCTCTCGGACCTGTTCGCCGACCTCGACACCCGCCACGCCGGCATCCGCGAGCGGCTCATCGACCCGGCCGCGGGCAACCAGCTCCGCCGCTTCGTCAACGTCTACCTGAACGACGAGGACGTCCGCTTCCTGGACGGCATCTCCACGACCCTCTCCGACGGCGACAGCGTCACCATCCTCCCCGCGGTCGCGGGCGGCGCTCCCGAGACGCACACGGCCTGATGCGCTACGAATCCCCGCTGGCGGCGGTCGGCAACACCCCTCTCGTACGGCTTCCCCGGCTGTCGCCCTCGGACGACGTCCGGATCTGGGCCAAGCTGGAGGACCGCAACCCGACCGGCTCCGTCAAGGACCGGCCCGCCCTGCACATGGTCGAGCAGGCCGAGAAGGACGGACGGCTCACCCCCGGCTGCACGATCCTGGAGCCCACCAGCGGCAACACCGGCATCTCGCTGGCGATGGCGGCCAAGCTCAAGGGCTACCGCATCGTCTGCGTCATGCCGGAGAACACCTCACGGGAGCGGCGCGACCTGCTCACCATGTGGGGCGCGGAGATCATCCCGTCCCCGGCGGCGGGCGGCTCCAACACGGCCGTGAAGGTCGCGAAGGAACTGGCGGAGAAGAACCCGGACTGGGTGATGCTCTACCAGTACGGCAACCCCGACAACGCGGGCGCCCACTACGCCACCACCGGTCCCGAGATCCTCGCCGACCTGCCGTCCGTCACCCACTTCGTGGCCGGCCTCGGCACGACGGGCACGCTGATGGGCGTCGGCCGGTTCCTGCGCGAGCACAGGCCCGACATCAAGATCGTCGCGGCCGAGCCGCGCTACGACGACGTCGTCTACGGGCTGCGGAACCTGGACGAGGGCTTCGTACCGGAGCTGTACGACGCGTCCGTCCTCACCACGCGCTTCTCCGTCGGCTCGGCCGACGCGGTGACCCGTACCCGTGAACTCCTCCAGCAGGAGGGGATCTTCGCCGGCGTCTCCACCGGCGCCGCGCTCCACGCGGCGATCGGCGTCGGCAAGAAGGCGGTCAAGGCGGGCGAGAGCGCGGACATCGTGTTCGTCGTGGCGGACGGCGGCTGGAAGTACCTGTCGACCGGCGTGTACACGGCGGCCACGACGGAAGAGGCGATCGAGACGCTGCACGGCCAGCTGTGGGCGTGACGGGAGCGGAACCGAGCCCGTCCCGGCACCCGTCGAGCCCGTCCGGCGATTGAGGACACCACGCGGCCGAAGGCCGTGTGCCCCACGCGCGCCCCCACGGGCACCCGCCCCCGCACGCGAACCCGCGCCCGTCACCCCGCCAGATCCCGCACCCGCTCCCACAACGCCGGATCCACCCGCGACGCCCGCCGCCGGAAGTCCTTGAGCCGTACGCTCCTCAGCTCACCCGTCTCCAGGTAGCTCCGGCGGCCCTGCGCGTCGCCCACCGTGTCCGGCGGCAGCAGGATGACCCCCGGGCCGTCGTGCTGCTTCGTCGTGATCTTCACGACCCGCGCGCTGTTCCCCCGGACCGACAGGACCAGACACGGCCGGTCCTTCGACCCGGGGCCGTCCTCGAACGGCACGTTGGCCCACCAGATCTCCCCCGGGACGGGCCGCCCCGTCCGCTTCGGCGCACGGGCGGGACGCCCCGGCGGCCTGGTCCTCCCGCTCGGGCGGGTCCTGCCACCCGGGCGGGGGCTGCGCCCCCAGCCGTCCACCACCGAGGCGACCAGCGCGAGCGCCACCACGACGACCAGAACGATCCACCACGTCGTATTCATGACGCCGAAGGTATCGCCCCGCCGAAGGTATCGCGCCGAACCGGCGATCCATCCGAACCGGTGACAGAGCAGGTGAGTTCGCCCACAGACGACCGGTGTGGAGGAGCGACCGGCCCTTTCGCGCCTTACGCTCGAAGACCGAACGACCCCCGTCCACGCAACGGAGGTTCACGCTCCATGAAGCTCACCGTCGTCGGCTGCTCGGGCTCCTTTCCCTCGGTGGGATCGGCCTGCTCCAGCTACCTCGTAGAGGCCGACGGCTTCCGGTTGCTCCTCGACATGGGCAACGGCGCCCTGGGCGAGTTGCAACGCCATGTCGGTCTGTACGACCTCGACGCCATCTTCCTCAGCCATCTCCACGCGGACCACTGCATAGACATGTGCGGGTATTTTGTCGCCCGCTACTACCGCTTCGACGGCGGGCGCTGCGGCGCCCTGCCGGTGTACGGCCCCGAAGGCACCGAACAGCGGCTCACCACGGCTTACGCGGACACCCCGACGGACAAGTCCATGAGCGAGGTCTTCGACTTCCAGACGCTCAAGCCGGGCTCCTTCGACATCGGCCCCTTCCAGGTACGTACGGAGAAGGTCGCGCACCCCGTCGACACCTTCGGCGTACGGATCGAGCACGACGGCCGCTCGCTCACCTACTCGGGAGACACCGGCGTGTGCGAACCGCTGGTCGAGCTGGCCGAGGACACGGACCTGTTCCTGTGCGAGGCGGCGTTCACGTACGGCAAGGAAGACATCCCCGGCCTGCACCTCAACGGCCGCGAGGCCGGCGCCCACGCCGCCCGCGCCCGGGCGCGGCGGCTGGTGCTCACCCACATCCCGCCGTGGACGGACGCCGAGCGGAACCTGGCCGACGCGCGCGCGGTGTACGACGGTCCGGCCGAACTGGCCGTACCAGGAGCGGTGTACGAGCTCTGACGTCTGCCGTCTGACGCCTTACATCTCCCGTCTGACGGCGCGTCGAAGCCCCCGTCCCTCCGAGGAGAGGCGGGGGCTTCACCGTGTTGTCCTCCACGCCTTCGTGAGGTCGTCGTGGACCACCGCACCGGACGCGCTCGTGAAGTCACCGAGCTGGAAGCACGCCACCGTGTTCACGAACTGGTGCATGCCGGCGGGGATGATCGGGACGAGCCGGCGTCCGTTGAAGAAGCCGAACAGGGGAGACGGCGGCGTCGGCTCGAACCACAGCGCGCGAGCCGTGTGGTCCGCACCACTCAGTGATGGGCCGGTCGCCCGCCCGCGAAGAGGGGGCAACTGTGCGTTACCGTGACAAAACGTTACTGTGACAAAACGCTCTAGAGCTGGAGAAAGACATGGCCACCAAGGCTGAGAAGATCGTCGCCGGGCTCGGCGGGCTCGGGAACATCGAAGAGGTCGAGGGCCGCGTCACCCGCCTCCGTACCGAGGTCGTGGACCCCTCCCTCGTGGACGAGAAGGCGCTCAAGGCCGCCGGGGCCCACGGTGTCGTCAAGATGGGCACGGCGGTCCAGGTGGTCATCGGCACGGACGCGGACCCCGTCGCGGCGGACATCGAAGACATGATGTGACGGCGGCCTGACTCGAAGACATGATGTGACGGCGGCCTGACCGCCCGCCGGGGCCCGTACGCGCACCACCGGAACGGGTCCCTCACCCATCCCCGCTAGGCTCATGGCCATGTCTCGCATCGACGGCCGCACCCCCGAACAGCTCCGTCCCGTCACCATCGAACGCGGATGGAGCAAGCACGCCGAGGGCTCCGTCCTCGTCTCCTTCGGCGACACCAAAGTCCTCTGCACCGCCTCCTTCACCGAAGGCGTCCCCCGCTGGCGCAAGGGCAGCGGGGAAGGCTGGGTCACCGGCGAGTACTCGATGCTGCCCCGCGCCACCAACACCCGCGGCGACCGGGAATCCGTACGCGGCAAGATCGGCGGCCGTACCCACGAGATCAGCCGGCTCATCGGCCGCTCGCTGCGCGCCGTGATCGACTACAAGGCGCTCGGCGAGAACACCATCGTCCTCGACTGTGACGTCCTCCAGGCCGACGGCGGCACCCGCACCGCCGCCATCACGGGCGCGTACGTGGCCCTCGCCGACGCCGTCGCGTGGGCCCAGGGCAAGAAGATCGTGAAGGCGGGACGCAAGCCGCTCGTCGGTACGGTCGCGGCGGTCAGCGTCGGCATCGTGGACGGCACACCGCTGCTCGACCTGCGGTACGAGGAGGACGTCCGGGCGGACACCGACATGAACGTCGTCTGCACCGGCGACGGCCGCTTCGTGGAGATCCAGGGCACGGCGGAGGCGGAGCCGTTCGACCGCAAGGAACTCAACACGCTCCTCGACCTCGCGACGGCCGGCTGCGCGGACCTCGCGACGATCCAGCGGGCGGCGCTGGAGGGGACGCTCGGCGGCTGACGGATCCGGCCACCGGGTAAAGGCGCAACCAAGGATCACCCCCAGGCGTCTTTACGCGCACGGGCGTACGGGCCGAACCGTACGCCCGTCCGCGCACGACTTTCCTCGCTCCACTTTTCATCATCCCCGGGGGGATCCGAGATGGGCCCGCGCCACCGCCGTACCGCACTCGCCGCAGCAGCCACGATGCTCACCCTGAGCGCGGTGGCCGGATGCGGCGCCCTCGACAAGGCGGTGGACTGCGTCCAGACCGCCGAGGCCATCAGCGACAGCGTCGGCAACCTCCAGCAGGCGATATCCGACGCCGGCGACGACCCGCTGAAGATCGACGACGCGCTCAGCGGCATCGACAGCGAACTCGACAACCTCAACGACAAGACGGACAACGCCGACCTGAGCAAGGCGGTCGACCAGCTGTCCGACGGCGTGAACAACGTCCGTACGGCGGTCAAGGACGGCGACAACAGCCCCGACCTCACGCCGATCACGAACGCGGCGACGGAGATAGGCAAGATCTGCACTCCGTGAGGCGCGCCGACGCTCAAGGCGATACTGAGAGCATGACGCGCCTGATCCTCGCCACCCGCAACGCCGGGAAACTCACCGAACTCAAAGCCATCCTCGCCGACGCGGGCCTGCCCCACGACCTCGTCGGCGCGGACGCCTACCCCGACATCCCGGACGTCAAGGAAACCGGCGTCACCTTCGCCGAGAACGCCCTGCTCAAGGCCCACGCCCTGGCCGACGCCACGGGCCTCCCGGCGGTCGCCGACGACTCCGGCCTGTGCGTGGACGTCCTGGGCGGCGCGCCCGGCATCTTCTCGGCCCGCTGGTCGGGCACCCACGGCGACGACCCCGCGAACCTGGCCCTGCTCCTGGCCCAGCTCTCCGACATCGCACCCCCGCACCGCACGGCCCACTTCGCGTGCGCGGCGGCCCTGGCGTTGCCCGACGGCACGGAACGTGTGGTGGAAGGCCGCCTCCTGGGCACCCTCCGCACCACCCCGTCGGGCACGAACGGCTTCGGCTACGACCCGATCCTCCAGCCGGAGGGCGAAACGAGGACGTGCGCGGAGCTGTCCCCCCAGGAGAAGAACGCGATCAGCCACCGGGGGAAGGCGTTCCGGGCGCTGGTACCGGTGGTGCGGGAGCTGCTGGCCTGAGGCCGGAGGGACAAAAACGGCCTGCGCATCGATCCTTCGATGCGCAGGCCGTTTGCCGTGCGGCGGAAGGGATTCGAACCCTCAAGCCCTTTCACAGGCCACAGATCCTAAGTCTGCCGCGTCGCCGTTGCGCCACCGCCGCTAGCCGCCTGCCATCGTACCGGGCAGGCGGCTGAGCTGGATCCAAGCGGTCCTCTAGGGCGTACGGCTCCGAGTGCCTCCCCGGCACCACGTGGGGGTGACGGCGTGGCAGTTGGGACACAGGAGTCGGAGGTTGTCCCGGCGGTCGTCGCTCCAGTCACCGTTGATGTGGTCGACCTCCAGGGTCATCGGCTTGCCCCGCCAGACCGGCCCCGTCCCGCATTCGGCGCACAGTTGGGGAACTCCCACCGCGTACAGGGCCCGGCGGAGTTGAACGGCGCGGGCCCGCTGCGGCCCGCTGTGCTTGACGAGTACGTCTTCGGGGGGTCTGGCCTGTGTTCTGCCGGGCTTCCCGCGTTGATGCGCCTGGCCCAGGAAGTGGGCCGTCGAGATGCCTTCGTCGCTCGTCCACCGCCTCAGCAGGGCTCGTTGCCTGCCGTTGTCCGGCCGGCCCAGCCGCCGCAGGGCCTCGGCCATGGAGAGGGACGGGGCGACGGCTTCCCTCAGCGCCTCGCCCGAGGGGCGCGGCCCCCGCCTGCGGGCACTGGTGGGACGGAAATGCGAGATGTCGATTCCGAAGTGGGCGAAGCGCCGGGTCAGATACCGCCGCAGGTGCTCGTAGGGGCGTGTCCCCAGTAAGGCGATCACCTCATCGATGTCGTGGCATCGCGCGGCCGCCTCGGCCAGCCTCCGGTGTGTATAGCGCTGGACCTGGCTCATCGGCTCTCCGCCCGCTGCTTGCTCCGGCGGTAGGTGTCCGTCGTCGAGTGGCAGTTGGGGCACAGGATCCGCAGATTCTCGATGCGGTTGTCGCGCCAGTGCCCGTTGATGTGATCGACCTCAAGGGGGAGGGGGCAACCGCGCCAGGTGGAACCGCAGCCGCAGAGTGCGCACTTCTCCTCCCGCCCCAGATCGACCATCGCCCGCTTGAGGCGCGAGCTGGGCGTGCGGCGGGCGTGGGCCTCGTCCGTGACGACCAGGATCTCCTCGGCCGATCGGCGATTCCGGTTCATGCGCATCCGCGCGGTGCGCACCTGCGGCGTGAAGTGGGAGGTGTCGATGCCCAGAGATTTCACCCGGCGGCTGATGTGCGTGTGCTGCCCGCCGACCACCTCGACCCCCAGGTGTCGCAGCACCTCGCACATGCTGGTCGACGCCGCGACGGCCGATTCGAGCGTCTGGCGGGACCAGCGGAGTCCTTCGCGCTCGAAGTGTGAGGTCTCGACGCCCAGTTCCTTCATCCGCTCGGCTATGTACCGCCGTTTCGCCGGTTTCCGGTCCACCCCTAACTTCGTCAGCGCTTCCGACATCGTCCTCGACGAGCTCGCCGCCTCCGCGAGGCGTTCTCGTGTGTATGGGCTCGCTGGCATGGATTTCGTTCCTCCGCTCAGTGTTTGCGTTCGTTCTCCGTACGGGACAACGAACCGGATATCGGTTGGTTACGTCCGATAACCGGAACGGAGGTTGCCTCTTTGGGCGGGAGCCCACGACCGGGAAGCGCGGTGACGCGCTGGTCGCGCGGGAGGGTCGTCCTGCTGGGCGACGCCGGGTACTGCGCGTCACCGCTGTCCGGCCAGGGCGCCGGCCTGGCCCTGGTCGGCGCCCATGTACTGGCCGAGGAGCTGGGCCGGGCGGAGGAAGGGGACGGCGGCCACGAGGGCGCCTTCTCCCGGTACGAGGACCGGATGCGGCCCTTCGTCACGCTCAACCAGGCCCTGGCCAGCGAGAACCCCGGCGCGGCCCCGCCTCCGAGGAGTTTGTTGTCCGTGTCAAGAACGCGATCTCGCTCCAGGGCGCACGCGAACCGGGATCCCTCGGAGGAGGGATCCCGGTCGCAGAGGTTGTTCAGGGGGTCACGCCCTAGAGGCCCAGGTCCTTGATGATCTTGGCCACATGGCCTGTCGCCCGGACGTTGTAGAGCGCCTGCTCCACCTTGCCGTCCTCGTCCACGATGATCGTCGACCGGATCACGCCGGTCACGGTCTTGCCGTACATCGTCTTCTCGCCGAAGGCGCCGTACGCCCCCAGGACGGCCTTCTCGGGGTCGCCGACCAGCGTCACCCGGAGGTTCTCCTTGTCCCGGAACTTCGCCAGCTTCTCCGGCTTGTCCGGCGACACGCCGATGACGTCGTAACCGGCGCCGGCCAGCAGGTCGAGGTTGTCGGTGAAGTCGCACGCCTGCTTGGTGCAGCCGGGGGTCATGGCGGCCGGGTAGAAGTAGACGATGACCTTGCGGCCCTTGTGGTCACCGAGGGAGACGTCGTTGCCGTCCGCGTCGGGCAGGGTGAAGGCGGGGGCGGTGTCGCCGGGCTGAAGTCGCTCGCTCATGGTTCTGGTTCTCCTCGGTGGAGGTGGGGGTATCGCCCGATCTCGGGGTACACGCGGTCAGGCGCACCGAGGTCCCGGGCGTACGGAGGTACGTTGCCGAGGGTAATGCGGCCGGGCCCGATAGGGGGTGCCGCCGGGTGCGCGGGCCGCTGAACTGACAGACTGTCGAGCGGTACGGACAGAAGTACTGACGAAGGATTACCGGACACGACGACGGAGGCAGCGCGGTGTCGGATTCCAGGACCCCGGCGCAGATCGAGGCGGACATCGTCCGCCGGCGCGGGCAGCTCGCCGAGACGCTCGACGAGATCGGGGTGCGGGTGCACCCGAAGACGATCGTCGGCGACGCGAAGGCCAAGGTGGCCTCCAGTGTGGACCAGACGGCCGGACGGGCGTTCGTCGCCGTGAACAGGGCGGTCGCGGGTCTGCGGGCGCAGTTCGTCGGCATGGACGGCGCTCCGCGCCTGGAGCGGGTGGTGCCGGTGGCGCTGCTCGCGGTGGGGGTCGTGGGGCTGTACGCGATGTCGGCGCGCCGCCGCCGCGGCTGACCTGACCGGGAGGGGCGCGGCGGCCGCCGCGCCCCTGTGGCGGGTGGGCCCCGCGCGGGCAGGTAGGTTCTGGGGCGTGAGTGAGAACACCGACGACAAGCTGCCCATCCGCATGCTCCACGACCGGGTCCTGGTGAGCACGGACATCGCGGAGGGCGAGCGGCGTTCCTCCGGCGGCATCCTGATTCCCGCGACGGCGGCGGTCGGCCGGCGGCTGGCCTGGGCCGAGGTGGTCGCGGTGGGGCAGAGCGTACGGACGGTGAAGCCGGGGGACCGGGTGCTGTACGACCCCGAGGACCGTGGCGAGGTCGAGGTGCGCGGGGTGGCGTACGTCCTGATGCGGGAGCGCGACCTGCACGCGGTGGCGGCGGACCGCTTCGAGGGCTCCGACGACTCGACCGGGCTGTATCTCTGACCCGGACGGGCTGTATCCGTAACGACGGGCTGTATCTCTGACCCGGACGAGCTGTGTCCGTAACCCGGACAGCTCCGACAGCCCCCGGGGAGGGGGGTGGGGCTCCCCCCTACCGCCCCGCCCCCGGGAGCGGCGGTACGTCTCCCGTCCCGCCCGTCCCCCCGTCTTCCCCGCCCGTCGTCGTGCCGTTCGTGCCGCCCCCCGGGCCGCCGCCGGTGTCGCCGCCCGTCCCTCCGTCGCCCGTACCCCCGCCGGTGTCCTGGCCCGCGCTCCCGGTCCCGTCGCCGCCCGTTCCCGTACCGCCGGTGTCGGTGCCGCCGTCCGTGCCCCCGGCCGCCGTGCCCTCGGTCGGTCCCTGGGTGGTGGGGCCGCCGCCGCTGGGTGTGCCGGTCTGGCCCTGGTCCTGGCCCGGCGGCGGGCTCTGGCCCTGGGACGGGCCGTCCGTCCCGCCCTGCGTGTCGGGGGACTGCGACTCCTCCGGATCGGTCGGCTCGTCCGAGGTCTGCGGGTCGGGTGAGGCGTTCAGCGCGCCGTCCTCCACCCGCAGGTCGAAGGCCTTGACGGGGGTGCCCTTGAGGGCCGCCGCGGTGTACTGGCCCCAGATCTGGGCCGGCGGCCCGCCGCCGTTGACGCGCGCCAGGCCCAGCGCCCCGTACAGCGGCTTCTGCTTCGCCGTCTCGGGGTCCGCGCCCATGACGGAGACGACGGTGGCGAGGTTCGGGGTGTAGCCGGCGAACCAGGCGGCCTTGTCGTTCTCCGCCGTGCCCGTCTTGCCCGCGGCGGGGCGGCCCGCGGCCTGGGCGGCGGTGCCGGTGCCGCTGTCGACGACGCTGCGCAGCATGGACGTCGTGGTGTCGGCGGCCTCGCGGCTGATGGCCCGCTTCGGGTTCCGGTCGGGCAGGCGGATGCCCGCCCCGTTCTTGCTGACCTTGTCGACCAGCGTGTACGTACCGTGCGCGCCGTGGTTGGCGAGGGTCGCGTACGCCTCCGCCATGTCCAGGACACTCGCGGTGGCCGGGCCGAGCGCGATGGAGGGGGACGCGGTCAGGTCGGGGGTGGTGGCGGGGAGGCCGAGGGAGACGGCGGTCTTCCTGACCGTGGCGGGGCCGACGTCCTGCGCCATCTGGGCGTAGACCGCGTTGACGGACTTGTCGGTGGCGGTCCTGACGGTGATGGGTCCGTAGTCGACGTCGTCCTCGTTCGCGGGGGCGTAGCCGGTGGGTCCGGCGGGCCCCTCGACCATCCGCTTGTTGTCGCCGTCGTAGACGGTGTTGGGGGTGATGGCCTCGCCGTCCTGGGTCTCGGAGCCGTTCTGGACGGCGGAGGCGAAGACGAAGGGCTTGAAGGTGGAGCCGACCTGGTAGTCGCGGCGGGTCGCGTTGTTGACGTACTGCTTGGTGTAGTCGATCCCGCCGTACATCGCGACGACCTTGCCGGTGGCCGGGTCGACGGAGGCGCCGCCGACGCGCACGTTCTTGTCGGCCGCCCGGTCGGGGTCGAGCTTGGAGGTGACCTGGTCCTTGACCGCCTGGGTGAACGCGTCCTGCTTGCCGCGCTGGAGGGTGGTCGTGATCCGGTAGCCGCCGGTGGCGAGGGTCTTCTCGTCGATGATGTGGTTCGTGATCAGGTAGTCCTTGACGGCCTGGACGATGTAGCCGCGCTGTCCGGAGAGGCCGGCGGCGGTGTTCTTGATCGGTCCTGGCGTGCGGAACTTCGTCGCGGCGCGGTCGGCGGGGCTCAGCCACCCCTCCTTGACCATGCCGTCGAGGACGTAGTTCCAGCGGGCGAGGGCGGCCGGCTTGTTCTCGGGGTGCGCGACGACGTCGAACTCGCTGGGGGCGTTGAGCAGCGACGCCAGGTACGCGCCCTCGGCGGTGGTGACGTCCTCGATGTCCTTGCCGTAGTACGCCTGGGCGGCCGCCTGGATGCCGTAGGCGTTGCGGCCGAAGTAGCTGGTGTTGAGGTAGCCCTCCAGGATCTGTTCCTTGCTCTCCTCGCGGTTGAGCTTGATCGCGATGAAGAACTCCTTGGCCTTGCGGGTGACGGTCTGTTCCTGGCCGAGGTAGTAGTTCTTGACGTACTGCTGGGTGATGGTGGAGCCGCCCTGGGTGCCCTTGCCGGTCGCGGTGTTCCACGCGGCGCGGACCATGCCCTGCGGGTCGACGGCGGGCTCGCTGTAGAAGCCGCGGTCCTCGGCGGCGAGCACGGCCCGCTGTACGGTCCTGGGCACCTGCGCCAGCTGGACGTTCTCGCGGTTGACGTCACCGTCCCGGGCGAGCGGGGTGCCGTCCGCGTACAGGTAGACGTTGGACTGCGCGGTCGCGGCGGCGTTGGCGGCGGGGATGTGGACGAAGTGGTAGCCCGCGAGGAAGCCGCCGACGACGAGCAGCGCGAGGAAGAGGAACGTACCGAGCAGCAGGCGCCAGGTGGGGAAGAGGCGGCGCCAGCCGGTGCGCTTCGGGCGCCCCGCCTTCTTGCCCTTCTTCCCCGGCCCCTTCTTCCCCTGCCCGGCCGGTGGCGTGGCCGTGGGGTCCCGTGGGGCCCAGCTCTGCTGCTGTGGCTCGTCGCTCATGTGGATGAAGACTCCTCGGCGGGCGCCGGCGGTTCGCTGTCCGGCATAACGGTGTCGTATCAGGCCATTCGTCGCGGAGCCCCAAGAAACGCTGCGCTCATCCATGAAACATGTCCGGGCCGGGAAACGGATCGGGGTGGTTTGTGTGGATTGCCACTTCGGGGGCCGTACGGGCGGCGGGTGGCCGGGCCGAATATCGGTCGCGCCGGGCCGGGCCGGGGGCTAGGGTCGGGCGTTTTGGGAAAGGGGGGCTGTCGTGCGGCTCTACGCCGTGGTGGCCGCGGGTGGGTTCCGGCGCTATGCGACGTACCGGGTCGCCACGTTCGCGGGGATCTTCGCCAACACCGTGTTCGGTTTCATCCTGGCGTACACGTACATCGCGCTCTGGGACGAGCGGCCGGGGCTCGGCGGGTACGACCAGGCTCAGGCGCTCACCTATGTGTGGCTCGGCCAGGCGCTCCTGATGACCTGCGCCATGCTGGGCGGCAGTTTCCAGGACGAGCTGATCGAACGGATCCGTACCGGCGACATCGCCGTCGACCTCTACCGGCCCGCCGACCTCCAGCTGTGGTGGCTGGCGGGTGACCTGGGGCGGGCGGCCTTCCATCTGCTGGGCCGGGGGATCGTGCCGATGGTGCTCGGCGCCCTGGCCTTCGATCTGGCGCTGCCGTCGAATCCGTTGGTCTGGTCGGCCTTCCTGCTCTCCGTGCTGCTCGCGGTCGTGGTCAGCTTCGCGATCCGCTACCTGGTGGCGCTCAGCGCGTTCTGGCTGATGGACGGCGCGGGGGTGGGGCAGATGGCGATGCTGACCGGGATGTTCTTCTCGGGGCAGCTGCTGCCGCTGACCCTCTTCCCGGGGGCGCTCGGCACGGTGGCGCAGGCGCTGCCCTGGTCGTCGATGCTCCAGATCCCGGTGGACGTCCTGCTCGGCAAGCACACGGGGTGGGGGCTGGTGCAGGCGTACGGGTTCCAGGCGGGGTGGGCGGTGGCGTTGCTGGCGCTGGGGCGGGCGCTCCAGGGTGTCGCGACGCGGAGGGTGGTGGTGCAGGGTGGCTGAGGAGCTGTGGGTTTCCGGCGAACCGCGGATCGCCGGGGAGCGGTGGGCCCCCCGGGAGTCGTGGCGGGTCCGGCTGGGCAGCGGACTGCGGGCGTACGGGCTGATCGTGGCGATGTGGGTACGGTCCACGATGGCGTACCGCGCGTCCTTCGCCATGACCACGATCGGGACGTTCACCGCGTGTGCCCTGGACTTCGTGGCGATCCTGCTGATGTTCTCCCACGTGGACTCGCTGGGCGGCTACGCGCTGCCCGAGGTGGCCTTCCTGTACGGGACGTCCAGCACGGCCTTCGGGCTGGCCGATCTGCTCATCGGCTCGATGGACCGGCTGGGCCGCCGGGTGCGCGACGGCACGCTCGACTCCCTGTTGGTGCGGCCGGTCCCGATACTCGCGCAGGTGGCGGCGGACCGGTTCGCGCCGCGCAGGCTGGGGCGGATCCTCCAGGGCGCGCTGGTGCTGGGCTTCGCGCTGGTCGCGCTGGACATCGACTGGACGCTCGTCCGGGTGCTGATGGTCCCGGTGATGATCGTGAGCGGGACGGCGATCTTCGCGGCGGTGTTCGTGGCGGGGGCCGCGTTCCAGTTCTGGGCGCAGGACGCCGCCGAGGTGCAGAACGCCTTCACGTACGGCGGGACGACCCTCCTCCAGTACCCGCCCTCGCTGTTCGCGAAGGACCTGGTGCGCGGGGTGACCTTCGTGGTGCCGCTGGCCTTCGTCAACTGGTTCCCCGCGCTGTACGTGCTGGGGCGCGAGGTGCCGTTGGGGCTGCCGGAGGTGGTCGTGTTCCTGCCTCCGGTGGTGGCGGGGGTGTGCTGCGCGGCGGCGGGGGCGGCGTGGCGGGTGGGGTTGCGGTCGTACCGCAGTACGGGCAGTTAGCGAACCGAGAAGGACCGAGAAGGACCGAGAAGGAACGAAAAGGATAAGGAAGGGACTGGACCGGTGGACGACGACACGGATTTCATCGTGCTGGACGGGATCGAGAAGGTCTTCGACGTCCGGCGCAAGGTGGGCCGCTTCCGTAGGGAGAAGCAGCAGGTCCGGGCGGTGGACGGGATCAGCTTCCGGGTGCCGCGCGGCGAGATGGTCGGCTACATCGGCCCTAACGGCGCCGGCAAGTCCACCACCATCAAGATGCTCACCGGCATCCTGACGCCGAGCGGGGGCCGGCTGCGGGTCGCGGGCATCGACCCGTCGCGGGAGCGTACGCGCCTGGCGCAGCGCATCGGCGTCGTCTTCGGGCAGCGCACCACGCTGTGGTGGGACCTGCCGCTGATCGACTCGTACCGTCTGATGCACCGCATGTACCGCGTCCCGGACGCGCGGTACAAGGCGAATCTGGCGCGCTGCGTCGAACTCCTCGACCTCGGGGAGCTGTTGAACGTACCGGTACGGCAACTCTCGCTCGGCCAGCGGATGCGCGGCGACATCGCGGCGGCCCTGCTGCACGACCCCGAGGTGCTCTACCTGGACGAGCCGACGATCGGGCTCGACGTGATCTCCAAGGCGAAGGTCCGGGATTTCCTGCGGCAGTTGAACGGGGAGCGCGGGACGACGGTGCTGCTCACCACCCACGACCTGACCGACATCGAGCAGCTCTGCAAGCGGGTGATGGTGATCGACCACGGCAGGCTGCTGTACGACGGGGCGCTGGCCGGGCTGCACGTGGTGGGCGAGAGCGAGCGGACGCTGGTGGTCGACCTGGAGCGTGAACTCCCGCCGGTGGAGGTGGTGGGGGCGCGGGTGGTGAAGGTGGAGGGGCCGCGGCAGTGGCTGGCGTTCCCGGCGGCGGCTTCGGCGGCGCCGCTGGTGGCGCGGATCGCGGCGGAATATCCGCTGGTGGACCTGTCGGTGCGGGAGCCGGACATCGAGACGGTGATCGCGAAGATGTACGCGGAGAGGCCGGAGGCGGGGGACTCCGCTTCCGAGGGCGCACCGGTTCGTACTGGCGACCGTTTGGGCACTGACCGTTCGAAGCTCCCGCACTAGGCTGGTTCCATGACGAGCGAGCAGCCAGAGACGCGTGCCTCCGACGCCGAGCGGGAGCGGGTCGCCGAGCGTTTGCGCGAGGCTGTGGCCGAAGGGCGCCTCGACATGGACGAGTTCGAGGAACGCCTCGGGGCCGCGCTCCAGGCCCGTACCCATGGCGAGTTGGCGCCACTGGTCCGGGACCTCCCCGCGCCGGGGACGACGGCCGATCTGGTGTCCGGTGCCAGGTCCACCGCCGGGTCCGCCGTGGGGTCCGGCGGCGACGCCGGCTGGGCGGACCGGGTCGGCAGCGGTGAGCCGACGTCCACCGGCGGATTCGCGTTCTGGAGCGGCTTCAGCCGTAAAGGGACCTGGACGGTCGGCCGTACGTTCACGGGCGTCGTGTTCCAGGCGGGCGGCGAGATCGACCTGCGCGAGGCGCGGTTCGCGGACCGGGACGTGGTGATCCGCTGCGTGGCGATCATGGGCGGGATCGACGTGGTCGTGCCGCCGGGGATGCACGTCCAGGTCAACGGCTTCGGTTTCATGGGCGGGTTCGACCAGGTGGGCGGGGGCGAGGTGGATCCGGGGGCGCCGCGGGTGGTGGTCACCGGGTTCGCGCTGATGGGCGGGGTCGGCGTCAAGCGCAAGCTGAGGGAGGCGGACCGGCTCCGTCTCAAGGAAGAGCGCAAGAGGCTCAAGCTGGAGAAGAAGGCGGAGCGCAAACAGCTCTGACCCGGTGCTGATCCAGCTCTGATCCGGTGCTGATCCCGCCCTGATCCGGAACGCCACCGCTCACCGAAACGGGTCCTACAACTGCGCGGCGCTCCGCGCCTCCAGGACCGCCAGGTCCAGGGCCCGGCCCATCACCCGGTACCCCTCGTCGCTCGGGTGCAGATGGTCGCCGGAGTCGTACGCCGGGTACAGCCGGTCCGGCGCGTACGGGTCGCGCAGCGCCCGGTCGAAGTCGACCACGTCGTCGAAGACCCCGCCCGCCCGGATCGCCTCGTTCACGCGCTGGCGCACGACCTCCCCGGCGGCGGTGTGACCGCCGTACCCGCCGAACGGTGTGAGGGTCGAGCCGATCACCCGCAGACCGCGGGTGTGTGCCTGCGCGGTGAGGTCCTCCAGAGCGCCGATGATCCTGGCGGGGTCCCGTTCCCGCCCGGCCAGGATGTCGTTGATGCCGAGGTCGACGACCACCGCGCGGACGCCCGCCCGGTCGAGGACGTCACTGCGGAACCGTACGAGACCGCTCGCGCCCTTTCCGCGTTCCACCCCGCTTCCTAGGAGGCGGTTGCCACCGATGCCTTCGTTGAGGACTCCGATGTGCCGGTCGCGCAGCCGGGCGGCGA
Organism: Streptomyces sp. NBC_01317; assembly: GCF_035961655.1. Taxonomy (NCBI): domain Bacteria; kingdom Bacillati; phylum Actinomycetota; class Actinomycetes; order Kitasatosporales; family Streptomycetaceae; genus Streptomyces; species Streptomyces sp. NBC_01317. Next base: position 5,391,631 of record NZ_CP108393.1, read on the forward strand.
GGTGGTCGGGCCAGCGCCGGTTCGTGTCGGGGTGGGAGCCCACACCGTCGGTGATGGAGTCACCGAAGGTGACAACGGCGCCCCGCGCGTCGGCGGCGAGGACGTCGACGGCCGTCAGGTAGCGCCAGCTGGTGGTCGGCAGGGTGTACGCGCGTCCGCCGATGTCCTCCGTACGGTCGCCGCGTGCGAGGTACGAGGTCTGGAGAGCGTTGCGGTGGTACGTCACCGGCCCTCCGGCGGCCGGGGTGTAGACCGTCACCAGCAGATCGCCGCCGGGCGGCAGGCGCAGGGGCACGGCGTCGCTGACGACCTGGCCGCCGGGCGGGACGGTGACGGCGGGGGCGTGACCGAACGTCACGCGGCGCATGGTCCCGGCGAGGGCCGACGCGCCGCCCCCACCGGCGGTCGTGTCGGCCGCGTTGACCGCGCCGGTTCCACTACTCCTGCCTGTCCCGCCGCCCGGCCCCCGGAGCGCCACGGACGCGTGACCGATGCGCAGGTCCCCGGAGCCGTACCGGTTGGAGAGGGTGATCCGGACGCTCGTACCGCCGATGCTGGTGTGCACGATGTTGCGGACGGAACGCCCGGGGTAGCCGTGCGGCGCGCCCGGCTCGGGTCCGCCCGGCGCCGCGGCCCAGGTGCCCGTCCAGGCACCGGCGGAGGCGGGCGCCGCGGTGCCGAGGGACGTACGCCCCGGGGAGGCGCCGGGGCGGGCGCCTCCGGAGCCGTACCCGTATCCGAACCCGAAGCCCGAGACGATGGCGGCGCAGACCAGCGCCACCACCCCTATGAGAGCCCCGAGCAGGGCGAATCCACGAGGTCGTGTCATGGCCCCGGTCTCTCCTCGCGTCGGTCGCCCCATGGGTCCCGTGCGTACGGGACGCATCTCCGGGAACTCGATGTGCGCCCCGGGAGTACCACAGGTAGGGACAATGCGTACGGGTGGAATTGTGCACGAGCTGGGGCACGATACGTACGCGGACGGGTGGAGCGGATGGAACGTACCAACAAGGGGAGAGCGGCCGGACCTGACACGGACGCCGGCGGTTCTCCCGACTCGGACGCGGGCCGTCCTCCCGGCACGGGCGCGGGCCGCCCTGCCGGCCGCTCCGGGGGGCTGCCCGTCGGCGGGCTGCCCGCCTTCTCGTACACGGCGGCGGACGAGGAGAAACGGCGGGGCGTCCGCCGGATGAAGACCACCGCCGGCGGGCTGCTGCTGCTCGTCGCGGTGATCTACGTGCTCGCCACCTGGGCGAAGAACTCGGGCGTGGACGGCTGGCCGGGCTATGTCGCGGCGGCGGCCGAGGCGGGGATGGTGGGCGCGCTGGCGGACTGGTTCGCGGTGACGGCGCTGTTCCGGCGCCCGCTGGGCCTGCCCATCCCGCACACCGCGATCATCCCGAACAAGAAGGACCAGCTGGGCACGTCCCTGGGCGCGTTCGTCGGGGAGAACTTCCTGTCCGCGGATGTCGTACGGGCCCGGCTGCGGGCGCTCGGCATCGGCGGCCGGCTCGGTTCCTGGCTCGCCGAACCGGCCCACGCGGACCGGGTGACGGCCGAACTGTCCACGGCGCTGCGGGGCGCCCTGACCGTGCTGCGGGACTCGGACGTGCAGGCCGTGGTCGGCGAGGCGATCACGCGGCGCGCGGACGCGGCGGAGATCGCGCCGGGGCTCGGCAAGATGCTCGACCGGATCGTCTCGGACGGGGCGCACCACCGCGCCGTGGACCTGATCTGCACGCGAGCGCACGACTGGCTGGTGGAGCACGGCGACTCGGTCATGGACGCCGTGCAGGGCGGGGCGCCGGGCTGGACGCCGCGGTTCGTGGACCGCAAGATCGGCGACCGCGTGTACCGGGAGCTGCTGCGGTTCGTCACGGAGATGCGGGACATGCCGGGGCACCCGGCGCGGGGCGCGATCGACCGCTTCCTGCGGGACTTCGCGGTGGACCTCCAGTCGGACACGGACACGCGGGCGCGGGTCGAGCGCCTGAAGTCGGAGCTGCTGGCCCGGCCGGAGGTGCAGGACATCATCGCGTCGGCGTGGTCCTCCGTACGCGGAATGATCATCTCGGCGGCGAGCGACGACCACAGTGAACTGCGCCTGCGGGCGCGGGCCTCGCTGCTGTCCCTGGGGGCGCGGCTGGCGACGGACGGGCGGCTCCAGCGGAAGGTGGAGGGCTGGGTGGAGGACGCGGCGGGGTATGTCGTGTCGACGTACCGGGGGGAGATCACGTCGCTGATCTCGGACACGGTGAAGAGCTGGGACGCGAACGACACGTCCCGCAAGATCGAGGCGAACATCGGGCGTGACCTTCAGTTCATCCGCATCAACGGGACGGTGGTGGGGGCGCTGGCGGGTCTGGTGATCTATACGGTGTCGCACGCGCTGGGGGCGTGAGGTCGGCGGATCCCCGGCGGCGCCATCCTCCCCGCGTGCGACCCGATGATGGGGCCGGGGCATGGGCTGTCAGTAGCCGGGCAGCGGCTGCTCGCACCAGATGGTCTTGCCGGTGGTCGTCTGGCGCGTGCCCCAGCTCTGGGTGAGGCCGGCGACGAGCAGCAGCCCCCGCCCGCCCTCGTCCGTCTCCCTGGCGCGGCGCAGGTGCGGCGCGGTGCTGCTGCCGTCGGAGACCTCGCAGATCAGGGTGCGGTCGCGGATGATCCGCAGCCGGATGGGGGGCGCGCCGTGGCGGACGGCGTTCGTGACGAGTTCGCTGGCCACCAGTTCCGTGATGAAGGCGGCCTCCGCGAGCCCCCACGCGTCGAGCTGGTCGACGACCAGTCTCCGGGCCCGTTCGACCTCGGCGGGATCGGCGGGGATGTCCCAGGTGGCGACCTGATCGGGCGACAGGGCGCGCGTACGGGCGAGCAGCAGGGCCACGTCGTCGGCCGGGCGTTCGGGGAGCAGAGCGCCGGTCACGATGTCGCACGCCTCCTCCAGCGTCGCGGCGGGCCGCGCCAGCGCCCGGCACAGCTCGGCGATGCCCCGGTCGATGTCGTGTTCGCGGGACTCGATCAGGCCGTCGGTGTAGAGGGCGAGCACGCTGGAGGGCTCCAGCTCCAGTTCGGTGGTCTCGAAGGGGAGGCCGCCGATCCCGAGGGGAGGACCGATGTGGCCGGTGACCGGTGCCACCGACCCGTCGGGGGTGATGACGACGGGGAGCGGGTGGCCGGCGGTGGCCAGGGTGCAGCGGCGGGAGACGGGGTCGTACACCGCGTACAGGCAGGTGGCTCCGAGGTCGGCCACGGCTGCCGGATCGTGCAGTTCCGCGCTGTACTGCTCGCCGTCGGCGAGACGGATGACCAGGTCGTCGAGGTGGGTGAGGAGTTCGTCGGGCGGCAGGTCGACATCGGCCAGCGTACGGACGGCGGTGCGCAGCCGGCCCATGGCCGCGGCGGCGTGCAGGCCGTGGCCGACGACGTCGCCGACGACGAGGGCGACCCGGGTGCCCGACAGCGGGATCACGTCGAACCAGTCGCCGCCGACCCCGCCCAGCTCGCCGGTGGGCAGGTAGCGGGAGGCCACCTCCACGGCGGCCTGCTCGGGCAGCCGCTGGGGGAGGAGACTGCGCTGGAGGGTGAGCGCGGTGGAGCGCTCGCGGGTGTACCGGCGGGCGTTGTCGATGGCCACGGCGCCCTTCGCCGCCAGTTCCTCGGCGAGGGAGACGTCCTCCTCGTCGAACGGCTCGTCCTGCCGCGAGCGCCAGAAGCTGAGCACGCCCATCGTGTCGCCCCGGGAGAGCATCGGCGCGGTGATGAGCGAGTGGACGCCCTCCGCGAGGATGCGCCCGGCGTACTCCGGATCCCCGGCCCGCCAGGAGGTCGACGTCCGCAGGTCGGCCTCGATGTGGCCGAGCCGGGTGCTGAGGCTGCGCGCGTACAGGGTGGTGGACGGGGGCGTGCGCCGGGTCCCGACGGGGCGGAAGGGGTGGTCCTCACGGATGCCGCCGACCGCGATTCTCTGGAGCTCTCCCGCGCCGGGCAGCTCTCCCGCCCCGGCCGGCGGCACCTCGCCGTGTACGGGGGTCAGGAGGTCGGCGGTGGCGAAGTCGGCGAACTGCGGCACGACCACCTGGACCAGTTCCCGCGCGGTCTGTTCGACGTCGAGCGTGGTGCCGACCGACACGCTGGTGTTGTAGAGCAGCCGCAGGCGCCGGCGCGCCGCCTCGGTCCGGCCGCGGCTCTCCTGGAGGGATCGGACCATGGTGTTGAAGGACGCGCCCAGCGCCCCGATCTCGGAGGGACCCGTCGTCTCCATGCGCACGCTGAGGTCGCCGTCCGCGATCTGTTTCGCCACGGCGGCCGCCTTGCGCGCCGGGCGTACGATCGCGCGGGACTGGTAGACGGCGAAGCCGACGATGAGCAGGATCGACGCGCCGAGCCCGGCGGACGCCGCGATCACGGCCCGGTCGGCGTTGGCGGTGGCGGTGTCCGTCCGTTCGTCGAGCAGTTCGCGCTCGGAGGTCATGTAGTGGGTGAAATCGGCCCGCAGCGTGTCGGCGAGCCGCTTCCCCCGTGCCGTCGTCAGCAGGCTCGACACGTTGGGATCGCCCCGCTGGGCGGCGCTGACCAGCGGAATCGAGTAGGTGCGGATGTACGAGTCGACGCCCCGCGTGATCTTGTCCGCGAGCCGTTTCTGTCCGGGGGACGTGGCGTGCGCCTGGAAATCCCGCGACTGTGTGGGAAAGGCCTTGAGGGCGGCCCGCCAGGGTTCCAGGAACACGTCCTGCCTGGTGATGACAAATCCCCGCTGCCCGGTTTCGAGATTGGCGAGCAGCTGTTCGAACCGTTCGGTTTCGACCACGCCCATGCGGGTCTCTTTGCGCGCGTCCGCCGAATCGCGCATGCCGTTGATCGCCCACAGCATGAAACCGAAGATCAACCCGATCAGCAGCGCGAGCAGGCCGCTCGCCACGACGGTGAGCCGGGTCAGACCCCATCGCAGGTCCTTCCCCGGCACCTGTCTCCTCATGGCCCACATCATGCCTGGAGCGGGCGGTTTATGCCGGTTTCGCACCTCCCCCGGGGGCGGCGGGGGCGGGACGGCGCTGCTCAGCCGCGAGGGTCACTGTGCCCAGCCGCGAGGGTCACTGTGCTCAGTGACCGTGCTCAGCCGTCCGTACGCCGGGTGACGACCCAGGACGCGGCGGCGACCGTACCGGCCACGGTGAGGACGGCGGGCCAGGCGCCGACCTTCTTGGCCAGGGGGTGCGAGGCGCCGAACGCGGCGAGGTAGGCGGCGCTCAGCCCGACCGAGGCCTTCGCCCCGCCGACCTGGTGCCACTGCCGCGCGGCCACGGCGCCGGCGGCGGCCAGCGCGACCCCGCCGAGGGGACGCTTCTTGGTCCACCGGGCGACCGCGTATCCACCGACGAGCCCCCCGGCCGCCACCACCGCTGCGGGAACCTGAGCCATCACAACCACCTCTGCCGATGCTGTCACCAACGCGAAGAGCGTACGTCGCGCGAAGGGGCACCCCTGAAGGCACCCGCCCCCTCAACGCAACGGAGGACACAACAGATGGTCACAACCCACCCCCCGGCGTTCGCCCCCCGCCCCCACCCGGGCAGAGAACCCATATGCTCCGAACGACCGCCGCGGACCCGGCCATCGCCCGCCTCGCCCGCGCCCAGCAGCGCCTGGCGACCTCACGCCAGCTCCGCGCGACCGGCCTGGCACCGAGCACCACCGCCCACCGCTGCGCACCGAACGGCCCCTGGCAGCGCCTGCTGCCGGGCGTGGTCCTCCTCCAGACGGGGGCGCCGGACCCGCGCCAACGCCTGCTGGCGGCGGTGCTGTACGGGGCGACGGACCTGAACGCCCTGTCAGGCACGACGGCGGTACTGACGGGCGAGTCGGCACTGGCCCTCTACGGGGTGCCGGGCACCACCACCAACAGAGCGGCGGTCCTGGTACCGGCAACGCGGGGCCTGCGAAACAGAAGGTACGTACACCTCCACCGCACGAGCCGCTGGCCACCGACCCTGCTGGTGGACGGCATCCCCTGCGTACGCCCGGTGCGCGCCGCCGCCGACTTCGCGGCCCACGAACGCTCCCCGGACCGCGTCCGCGCGATCCTCACGGCGACGGTCCAGAAGACGAGCTGCCACCCGGAAGACCTCCGGGCCGAACTCCACGCGTCCCGCGCCCTCCGCAACCCGGCGGCACGCACGGTCCTCGACGACCTCCGCGCGGGCACCCAGTCCATGGCCGAGGCCCAGGCAAGGGACACCCTCCTCCGGGCCAGCCTCCCCCACCCCCTCTGGAACCCCACCCTCCTCACCCCGAAGGGCACCTTCCTGGCCCGCCCGGACGCCTACTGGCCCCACGCGGGCGTGGCCCTGGAGGTCGACTCCGAGGAATACCACCTGGGCATCACGGAATACCGCACCACCCTCCGCAGACGCCTCTGCCTGGAGGCCCACGGAGTAGACGTGATCAGCGCGGTCCCCGCCCTGATCCGCGACCACCCCCAGGAACTGGTAGCAGCGATCACGACCAAACTCCACCAATCCAAATCCCGCCCCCACCCCCCGGACCTGATCATCAGGCCCTACCTCTGAGAGCCGGAACCGGCTGACCATCCTGGAGTCGCGACAGGCGTGGAGACCTGCGGCGGGCGCTGAGCAGTTCCTCAGCCAGCGGCCTGTCCGGAGCGGTGCTCGGGCGTTGCCAGGTACGGCAGTCAGCGTCTTGCCCTCAGAGGGCAGGCCTTCTGACGCTTCCTCGGCATCTTCGGGGCATTGAAGGGCGGGCCGGGCCGCGCCGGGTGCCGAGCACTCGGTAGTTTGTGCCTGGAGTCGTGCTCAGGGAAGATCCCGATGAAGGTTCGCTCTGAGGCGAGTGGTGCGGAGGGGCGTTGCCCTGCGTGCTGCGCACTGCGAAAGGTCGTGTTGTCAGTGGGGCGTGTCACCCTCGGTGATGGCTGGTTGCACAAGTGCCGGCTGGGCAAGTCTGGAAGGAGGGTGCATGAACACTGAATCCACCTTTACCTCAGTGGAGATCTGCGCTGGAGCGGGGGGACAGGCGGTCGGACTGCATGGGGCGGGATTCCGTCACCTTGCATTGATTGAGATCGACGCTCATGCGTGCAACACGCTGTCGCTCAACGTGAATTCACGCCCCGACTGGGCAGGGTGCAAGGTTATTCCTGCCGACTTGCTTGAATTTGACCCAGCCGACCTGGACCTGGAGCAGGGGTCGCTGGATCTTCTGGCTGGCGGCGTGCCGTGCCCGCCGTTCTCGGCAGCGGGCAAGCAGCTGGGAGAGGACGACGAGCGTGACCTATTCCCTACGATGCTTGATCTTGTTGACTACCTGAAACCGAAGGCAGTCATGATCGAGAATGTGCGCGGGTTGCTGGAACCCCCTCAGAAGTTCCGTGACTATCGTGAAAATACGATCAAGCGACGGCTCCGTGAGGCTGGGTACGTAATCTGTGGCTGGAAGGTAATCGAAGCCCGCGATTACGGAGTGCCGCAGTTGCGTCCCAGGGCGATCCTGGTGGCCATGCGCGCGGAGTATGCCGGATATTTTTCCTGGCCTGACCCATCTGAGAGTCGGCTCGTGACGGTGGCTGAGGCTCTCGGGCCGTCCATGAGGAAGCGGTTCGGGAGCTCGCCCGAAGGCAAGGCTGCCTACAGACGCTGGCACAAGCAGGCCGCGCAGGGAGTGGCGCCTACGCTGGTCGGCGGTTCAAAGAAGCATGGGGGCGCGGATCTTGGCCCTACACGCGCGAAGAAGGCCTGGGAGAAGCTGGGTGTAGACGGCTTGGGCGTAGCCAATGAATCTGTTGACATGACAGATGCGGGTCGCGACCTCTACGGGGTGCGCGGACCGAAGCTTACGGTGAGTCAGGCGGCAATCATCCAGGGATTCCCGAGTCACTGGAAATTCTCTGGCCGGAAGACTGCGGCCTACAGGCAGGTAGGAAACGCTTTCCCGCCCCCTGTTGCCGAAGCTATCGGAAAGCAGATCATTTCGGCATTGGAGGCGGGCGTGAAGAACCCGCTTTCCCTAGATCAGTATGAGGATGACGTGCGTGATGTCCTCTTCGAGATCCCTGGGCAGTCAGATGCTCTTCCCACGCCGGTCGTTGACCGTGTTCGCGATGAGGAGGGCGCATTTGTCGGCTGACTCGTGCTCCCAGAAGCGGAGTACCGCCCAGCCAGCCTCGGCGAGGCGTTGATCAGTATCGCGGTCACGGGCGATATTGCCGGCGACCTTGCCGGACCAGTAGCCGGTATTGGTCTTGGGCGAGACATAGTGTTCCGGGCAGCCATGCCAGTAGCATCCATCGATGAAGACGGCGACCTTTGCCGGGCGGAAGACCAAGTCAGCTGTCCGGCGAAGGTCTGCCAGAGGCCTAGCGGCGACGCGGTAACGAAGGCCCTGCGCATGAACTAGCCGTCTGATCAGCCGTTCCGGCTTTGTGTCACGGCTCCTGATTGCCTGCATATTGCGGCGGATGGCTGCGGAGGACGCCCAAGAGCCCTCGGGCGGGTTCCATTCGGGTGTCGCTTGCATGAGCGAGAGGTCTCCGTGCGTAGTAATTCCTAACGATTCGATACCATAGCCAAGAGTTCCCTGCATGTCTCACCTGGCAAGCTTTTGTCCTTCTTTGTGAGATTTTGAACTTCGAGGAAGTTTTGGCGGTGTCGATATCAAGTGATCTCAGTGTGTAAACGTCGACTCCGCTGCTCTTAGTCGAGGCAATATCGAAGCCGAGCTCTCGAAGTTCTCGCATTAGTTTCCCGGTACCGGCGCATGAGGGGGAGTTCGTCATGCTGATCTTCCACTGTCCATCACCTCTTTCATGACCTATTCCGGGGACGTGTGCGTGGGGAGGACGGGGCCGGTTTCCAGGGGATCCTCGCTCCTGGCGACGGCCCAACAGGCTCCGTCAAAGAAGGCCTGGGGCAGGCCCGCGTGCTCTGGTTTTGCTTGAACCAGGCGGGCGCTCACAAACTCCCCCTCCTGTGGAACGGGAAGTTCGAGCAGCTTGGCAATATTCTGGTGGCTGGCGTAGTCGCCCATGATGACGATGCCCTCGGAACGAAGAGCTGAACGGGCGCCGCCATTGCCGCGAACCCGCTTCATGTAATCCTTCTGTTGGGCCACGGTGCGAACCACATTGCGGCCCACGCGGCGTCCCTGGGCGCGGCGGAACAGTTCATTGAGGCGGGCTTGTCCTGACGGCTGAGCAAACACGGCAGCGCGGTCGGTGGCGTCCATGTGCAGGAGTACATTCTCGGGCAAAGCTGAATCCCGCCACAGCCAGGCGATTTTGTTGCGGTGTTCCGCTTTCACTGTCAGTTTCATATCGCGGTTGTTGCCCTGGTTGAGCCATTCACTCTTTATGCGGAGCAGTCCTGCACTCCAGCGGCTGGTGTAGTCATCGGCCCAAACCAGTAGGCACAAGTGTCCAACTGCCTCGGGAGGGATCATCCAGCCGCCAAACTGCTGCGAGTATTTGCAGTCAACGTCGATCCCCTGGATTTGGTAGTCCATGTCGGCGCCGTCTTCGAACTTAAATTCTCTCTGCAGATTGATTTCTACTACCGTACCCGCGTGAGTCTTTTCGGTCTTGAAGAGGGTCTTCCAGTCATACCGGCCCGTCACTTCGCCATTGAGTAGTTGATCGATGGTGTCCCGGATTACTCTGGCGAAACGCTGCCCTGATGGATCAAGGGAATGCAGGTGTTGGTGGACAGCGACCCAATCCGGATCGTGGAGCATGGCCGTGCTCGAAGCCATATTGGAAGCTGCGGAGAAGTCGAGAGGGAGCAAATGCGCCTTCTTATTCGTGAGTAAGCCCTAGAGCCACTAGGGCCAGAGGTAATTCATTGCCTATGCCGTGCCGTGGCAGTCCTTGTACGGGGTGCCTGAGTTGCACCAGCAGGGGGCCGTTTTGGTGGGGGGCCAGGGGGTGGCTCGGCCTCGGGCTGCGAGGGTGGTGGCGTATTGGGGGAGCAGGTTGGGGTCTTCGGGGGAGGCGGCTTCTGAGGCTGCGAAAGCCTCGTACGAAGGGACCGTGCCGGTGACGATGCCCAGGTTCGGGGTGCCCGTTGCCGCCAGGTCGCGGAGGGAGGACTCCAGGGCCGTCAGGTGGGCTTCCTCCGTCGGGTATTCCGTGGTGAGGGGCGGGTAGGCCGTGAGGAGTTCGCCCAGTTCTTGGGTGGGCCAGTGCAGTACCGCGACCGGGAACGGGCGGGACAGGGCCGTGCGGTACGAGCCCAGCTCGGCGCGGAGGCGGGTGATCTCGGCCTGGAGTTCGGCCGGGTTGTCCGAGCCCAGGGACCAGAGGCGCTTCGGGTCGTGGAGTTCGTCCAGGGGGACCGTCGCCCGGTGGAGGCTGTCGGCGAGGGTGTCCCAGGCGTCGTGGTCCAGGGCCAGCAGGCGGCGGACGCGGTGGCGTCCTGTCAGGAGCGACTGGGTGCGGTACGGGACGTCCTCGCCGGGGGTGAGGAGCAGTTCGAGGGCCGTGGTGAAGGAATCGAGGGCCGCTTCGAGTTCGTCGTGGGCCTCCAGGGTCTCCGCCACGATCTCCCAGGGGGCCGGGTCCAGTGGGGCCGCGGCGCGGAGGCCGGCGATGATCGCCTGGGCCTCGGCCTCGTGCCCGTACTCCCAGAGGTTGGCCGCCTTGAGGGCCTTCACCAGGTGGGGGCGGTCGGGGGAGCCCGCGAGGAGGGTGTCGTAGAGCCCGGTGGCGCGGTCGCGGGCGCCGGCGAGTTCCAGATGGGCCGCGGCCTGGAGGAGCAGGGGCTCGTGGTCCTCCGGGTACTGGGCCGCCGTGCGGAGCAGGCGCTCGGCTTCCGTGGTGTGGTCAGCAGGCATGTCGGGGCGCATGGTCCACACCGTACTGCCGTGGGTGGTCCGGACAGAGGCCGGTGGGCGGAGATGAGGGAGATGAGGGGAGGGAGTGGTGGGGTTGCGGGACGGGGGAGCCGTGGGGCGTCGCGTCAGGGGCGCGGTGTGCGGTCCTTCAGTACGAGCATCAGTGCCGCCGCCACCAGCGAGAGCGCCGTCGCCACCAGGATCGCCGCGTTCGCCCCCGCCTCCCGGCTCCCGCCCGACGTCGCCACCGCGATCATCAGGGCCACGCCCGCCGCCGAACCGATGTAGCGGGCCGTGTTGTTGGCGCCCGAGCCCATCGCCGCGCGTTCCGGCGGTACGGACTCGACGGAGAGGCGGGGCAGGGCCGCGTTCAGCAGGCCGCTGCCCACCCCCGCGACGAACAGCCCCGGCAGCAGGCCCACCAGCGAACCGGCGTCCAGCGCCACCAGGATCGCCGGCGCCCCCACCGCGTGCAGGACGAAGCCGAACGCCAGCTGGTGGCGCGCCGCCACCCTCCCGCTCAGCCGCCTGGCCTGGAGCGCCACCACGAAGGCGGTGCCCGCCCACAGCACGAACAGCCAGGCCGCGCCGAGCGCCGACAGCCGTATCGTCCCCTGGAGCAGCGACGGCAGATAGCTCATCATCCCGATCACCGCGAGCCCCGTGAACAGCCCGCCCACCGACGCCGCCTGGAACAGCGGGCGGCGCAGCAGGCCCAGGTCGATGAGGGGGGCTGTGGTACGCCTCTCCACCACGGCGAAAACCGCCGTGAGTACGACGGCCGCGCCGAGCAGGAGCAGGACCGGCGCGCGCAGCCAGCCGTCCCGGCCCAGGGTGAGCGCGCTGATGAGTGCCGTGAGGGCCAGGGCGAGGGTCAGCGCGCCCGTCAGGTCGGGCCGCGTGCGGTGCGGGGCGCGTGATTCGGTGAGTACGCGGGTGGCGAAGGCGGCCGTGACGAGTGCGGCGGCGCCGAGGATCACGTACGGCAGGCGCCAACTGGTGCTGTTCAGGGCGCCGGTCAGCAGCGGGCCGAGGGCGATCCCGCCGCTGACGAACGCGCCCCACACCCCCGTCGCCCTGATCCGCGCGTGCCCGGCGGGGAAGGCGTGGACCAGCAGGCCGAGACTGCTCGCGATGATGGCCGCGCTCGCCGCGCCCTGCGCGACCCGGGCCAGGGTGAAGAAGAGGCTGTCGCCCGCGAGTGCGCCGAGCGCCGTACTGACGCCCAGCGCGAAGGTGCCGACGAGGAAGAGCCGCCGCCGGCCGTAGTCGTCGGCGAGGCTTCCCGCGACGAGGAGCAGGGCGGCGAGACCGAGCGGGGTGCCGTTGAGGAGCCACGCCTGGGCGGAGAGCGGGGTGCCGAACTCCGCGGTGAGGGTGGGAAGGCTGAGCATCGGGGTCGTGTAGTTCATCAGCGCGACCATCGTCGCGAGGCTGGTGACCGCGAGGGTGGCGGCGGGGAGGCGCGCGGTCGCGCCGGTGGGCGCGGGTGCGGGCTCGCGCTCGGGCGAGGCCGTGGGTGGTGCTCCCGGGACGGCCACCTGCCCGCTTGTGTCTGTTTTCGTTCCAGCCATGGCGTCTCTCGTCCCCTACGGTCCGGTGTTCCGCGCGACCGAGTTGGTTCGTTCATTGAACCTGACCGGTCGGCGCCGAGCGTAGCATGGTCAGTTCATTCATTGAACCTGGACTTGTTAAGGTGACCGCATGGCTCTCGGGAAGGACTACACAACCCAGCAGTGCTCGATGGCCCGCGCGCTGGAGATCATCGGCGAACGCTGGACCCTCCTGGTCGTCCGCGACGCCTTCTACGGAGTCCGTCGCTACAACGACTTCCTCTCCCACCTCGGCCTGCCGCGCGCCGTCCTCGCCTCCCGCCTCCAGAGCCTGGAGCGGGCCGGCGTACTGGAGAAGCGCCGCTACCAGGACACCCCGCCCCGCGACGAGTACGTCCTGACCGAACGCGGTCTCGGCCTCTGGCCGATCGTGCGCTCGCTCAGCGTTTGGGGCCGCGAGCTCGACGGCTCCGAGCAGCTGCGGATCTTCACCCACGCCGTGTGCGGCACCGAACTGGGCGCGTACGGGGAGTGCTCCGCGTGCGCCGTGCCCGTACCGCCGCAGGACGTGGAGATGCTCCCGGGCCCCGGACTCGACCGGAATCCGGAGGACGCCGTGTGCCGGGCCCTGCTGCACCCCCGCCGGCTGCTCCGGCCGCTCGCCATGGATCCCGCGTAGCCGATCGCGTACGACCTGTCCGGTAGGGGCCGGTCCGGTATGGACCCCTCCGGTACGGACCTGTCCCGTACGGACCTGTCCCGTAAGACCGATCCTGTATAACGGTTGGAGTGCGCCCGACCCGCCCGGTCGGGACGACGAGCCCGACGAGCAGGGCGCCGAGGACGACAAAAGGGGGCAGGCCATGATCCGTACCGCATTGCGCCAGCTGCGCCCCGCCGGCCTGCTGCTCTTCCTCCTCACCGAAGTCATGCTGCTGGACGCCGGCAGCCTCTCCGCCGCCGTCGCGCTCGCCGCCACCGCCGCGGCCGGTACCGCGCTCGCCGTGTGCGCGCACATCAGCGCGCGCTCCGTGCCCGCCGTACCGCATCAGCGGGTACGGACCGCCATCCGCGACCGCGAGCAGCGCACCGCCTTCCTGCCGCAACGGGATCCCGACGCCTCCGGCCGCACCAGGGCCCGAGCGCCCGGCCGTCGTCTGCCGACGGCCGCGTAGGGGTTCACCGGGTTCACCACCGCTTCGGAGCTTCACCGCTTTAGCGCTCCACCGCTCTTCCCTCCCCCGCACCCTCTCCACCCCGGTGTCCCCGCGCGGGTCGTCCTGCCGCATTCACGAATTCCCATTCGTCCGGCACGACGAGACCCCACGGAGGGCTCACCATGTCTGTCTTCATGTCTGTCTTCGCCGACCTGGTCGGCAACTTCTCCGACCTGCTCCAGCCGGTCTTCCACCACGGTGCGGCCGCGGCGGCGATCATCCTCTTCACCGCGTTGGTACGGCTCGCGATCCACCCCCTCTCCCGGGCGTCCGCGCGCGGCCAGAAGGCCCGTACCAGGCTGGCCCCGCAGATCGCCGAACTGCGCAAGAAGCACGCCAAGAACCCCGAGCGCATGAAGACGGCGCTCATGGAACTGCACGCGGCGGAGAAGGTCTCGCCGTTGTCGGGCTGCCTGCCGAGCCTGTTGCAGATGCCGGCGTTCTTCCTCATGTACCACCTGTTCTCCAGCCGTCAGATCGGCGGCGGGGCCAACGAACTCCTCGGCCACTCCCTCTTCGCCGCCCCCCTCGGCGACCGCTGGGCCGACGCGCTCGCGCACGGGGGGATGTTCGGTGCGGCGGGTGCGGTGTACGTGGTCCTCTTCGCGATCGTCGCCGGGGTCGCGACCTTCAACTTCCGCCGGATGAAGCGGCAGATGGCGGCCGCGCCCGCGATGCCCGCCGGGCCGGACGGCCAGCAGGTCGCCGGACTCGGCACGATGATGAAGTTCATGCCGCTGATGTCCTTCGCGACGCTCTTCACGGTCGCCGTGGTGCCGCTGGCGGCCGCGCTGTACGTGGTGACGAGCACCACATGGACAGCGGCCGAACGGTACTTCCTCTACCGGGACATGCCACTGGCGGGGGCGCTGGCCAGCCCGGTGTGAGGGGGACGACGCGCGGGGGCGGCGTAAGGAGCAGCGGCGCGGGGAAGGGCTCCTGGTCGGTCCAGGTGATGAACGGGGCTTGCACAGTGATCGGATGTCTTGGAGGATCGGACGGCCCGCCTGCGGCTGTGTCCCCGGGCCGGGCCGCCCCGGACACCCGGCCCGGGGCCCGCCCCGTCCGGCCGACCCGGTCCGACCCGGCCCAGCTCCACCCCGCCCGACCAGAGGGAGAAACACCAATGAAGTTGTTGCGAGTCGGTACGGCGGGGGCGGAGCGCCCGGCGCTGCTCGACCAGGACGGTACGACCCTCCGGGACCTCTCCGGCCTGGTCACGGACGTCGACGGGGCGCTCCTCGCCGACGACGCCGCCCTGGAACGGGTACGCGCCGCCGCCGCCTCCGGCGACCTGCCCGTCCTCGACCCGAGCGGTCTGCGCATCGGGGCCCCGGTCGCGCGCATCGGAAAGATCGTCTGCATCGGCCTGAACTTTCACGACCACGCCCGCGAGACCGGCGCGGAAATCCCCTCCGAGCCGATCATCTTCTTCAAGGCTCCGGACACAGTGGTCGGACCTGATGACACGGTCCTCGTCCCTCGCCGCAGTGTGAAGACCGACTGGGAGGTCGAGCTGGCGGTGGTGATCGGCCGCACCGCGCGCTACCTCGACTCCGTGGAGGAGGCGCTGGCGCACGTCGGTGGCTACGCCGTCTCGCACGACGTCTCCGAGCGCGAGTTCCAGCTGGAGCGCGGGGGGCAGTGGGACAAGGGCAAGAACTGCGAGACGTTCAATCCGCTCGGCCCCTGGCTGGTCACGGCGGACGAGGTGCCGGACCCGCAGGCCCTCGCGATGAAGCTCAGCGTGAACGGTGAGGTCAAGCAGGACGGTACGACGGCGGACCAGATCTTCGGGGTCGGGGAAGTGGTGCGGTACGTCAGCCAGTTCATGACGCTGTACCCGGGAGACGTCATCAACACCGGTACTCCGGCGGGTGTGGCGCTGGGGCAGCCCGAGCCCAAGCCGTACCTGCGGCCCGGCGATGTGGTGGAGCTGGAGATCGCGGGGCTGGGTCGGCAGCGTCAGGAACTCAAGGGCGCGTAGGGCGCGTACCGGTGGAGGTGGGGCGGGGTGGTGGGTGCGGGGCCGCGCCCGCACCCACCCCCTCACTCCGCCGACAGCGCTTTCAGCTTCTCCAGCGCCTCCACCACCATCGCGTGGTCCTCCGCCTGCGGCAGTCCGGAGACCGTGACCGTGCCGATGACGCCGGCGCCCTCGACCGCGATCGGGACCGCGCCGCCGTGGGCCGCGTACCGGTCCGGGTCCAGGCGTGAGGACTCCTCGAACGTCGTGCCCTTCTCGCGGAAACGCGTGCCGACGAGGAACGAGCCGGCGCCGTACCGCTCGGCGACCCGCCTCTTGCGGTCGATCCAGGCGTCGTTGTCCGCCGTCGAGCCGGGCAGGGCGTAGTGGAACAGCTGTTGGGGACCCCGGCGGATGTCGATCGCCACCGGCGCCCGCCGCTCCCTCGCCAGCTCGACGAGGAGCGTGCCGAGCACCCACGCGTCGTCGTAAGTGAAGTGACGGAGGATCAGCTCTGCCTCCTGCGCTTCGAGTTCGGCCGCCGTGGGAGGGGTGGAGAGGGGCGTGGAGAGAGGGGTGGACAGCGGGGTACTCATGAGCGGGCCTCCAGGCTGATCGTGACACCCTCGCGCGCCGAGCGCCGGGCCGCTTCCAGGACGTCCAGGGCCGCCGCGGCCTCGTGCGCCGACACCGGCGGGGCCGTACCCTCGCGCAGTGCGGTGGCGATCCCCGCGTAGAACGCCGGGTAGTCGCCCGGCGCCGTCTCCACCGGCTCGCCGCCTCCGGTCGCCGGGGACTCGCCCGCGCCGATCCGGCCCCACATCGAGGGGGGTTCCAGCCCCCAGGGGGCGTACGTACCCGGCCGCCTGCCCTCGCGGAGGTCCGCCTCCTGCGGGTCGAGGCCGTACTTCACGTAACCCGCCTTCGAGCCCAACACCCGGAAGCGGGGGCCGAGTTGCGCGGTGGTGGCGCTGGCGTACAGGTGGGAGCGGACGCCGTTCGCGTGCGTGATCGCGAGGAAGGTGTCGTCGTCCGCCCGCGCGCCGGGGCGCCGTACGTCGGACTCCGCGTACACCCGTACCGCCGGGCCGAAGAGGACCAGCGCCTGGTCGACGATGTGGCTGCCCAGGTCGTACAGCAGCCCGCCGATCTCCTCCGCTGAGCCCGACTCGCGCCAGCCGCCCTTGAGTTGGGGGCGCCACCGCTCGAACCGCGATTCAAAGCGCTGTACGTCGCCCAGCTCGCCGGCCTCGATCAGGCGGGCGAGGGTGCGGAAGTCGTTGTCCCAGCGGCGGTTCTGGAAGACGGAGAGCAGCAGGCCGCGCGCCTCGGCGAGCGCGGCCAACTCCCGTGCTTCGGCGGCCGATCCGGCGAGCGGCTTGTCCACGACCACCGGCAGGCCGGCTTCGAGCGCGGCGGTCGCGAGCGGTACGTGGGTCTTGTTGGGGGAGGCGACGACGACCAGATCGAGCGTGTCCGCGCGCTCCCACAGCTCGTCCGGCGAGGCCGCGAACCGTACGCCGGGGAACTCGGCGCGCGCCTGCTCCTGGCGCTCGGGGTTCGAGGTGACGATCGTGTCGAGCACCAGGCCGTCGGTCGCGGTGATCAGGGGGGCGTGGAAGACGGAGCCCGCGAGGCCGTAGCCCACAAGGGCGACGCGCAGCGCGGTGCCAGTCCCGGTATCAGTCATGGGTCCACTTAAGCAACGCTGTTGCCAAAGTGCAAGAGCGGTGCAGAATGGCGGGGTGAACAGGGCGGCGGGTGCGGGAGGCGCGGCGGGTATGGGGGGCGTGGCGGGCGCGCATGTCGGGCCGGGGGCGAATCTGCCGGTGCTGCGCGGGCACAATGCCGCGCTCGTGCTCGACCTGCTCCGTACGGCGGGGGCAGGTGGCATCAGCCGGCTGGAGCTCGCCGAGCGCACGGGCCTGACCCCGCAGGCCGTCAGCAAGATCACCGCCCGGTTGCGTACGGAGGGGCTGGCCGTCGAGGCCGGTCGCCGGGCGTCCACCGGGGGGAAGCCGAGGACCGTCCTGCGGTTGGTGCCGTCCGCCGCGTACGCGGTGGGCCTCCACCTGGACCGCGACGAGCTGACGGCGGTCCTGGTGGACCTGGCCGGGGCGGTGGTGGCGGCACGGACCGTTCCGTTCGACCTGGGCGCGGGGGCGGCGGAGGTCGTCGAGACGGCGGTGGTGCAGGTGGGGCGGGTGGTGGGGGAGGGTGTGGGGGTGCGCGAGGCGGCGGGCGGCGGGGGGCTGCTCGGGGTCGGGGTCGCGATGCCGGGCCCCCTCGACCACCGCACCGGCGTGCTCCAGCGCGTCACCGGCTTCCCCGCGTGGGACGGCTACCCGCTGCGCGACGCGCTCGCCGAACGCCTGGGGCTCCCGGTGGTCCTGGACAAGGACACCAACGCCGCCGCCCTCGGCCTGGCCCTGCGCGGGCCCGGTGACTCCTTCGCGTACCTCCATCTCGGTACGGGGCTGGGCGCCGGGCTGGTCCTCGGCGGCGCGCTCCACCGGGGGGTCCGCACCGGGGCCGGGGAGTTCGGCCACCAGGTCATCCAGCTCGACGGGCCGCTGTGCGACTGCGGCAACCGGGGCTGTATCGAGGCGCTGTGCCTGGCGGCGGTGGCACGCGGCGATCGGGCGGAGGCGGCGCGGGTGCTCGGCGCGGGGGCGGCGAACCTGGTGGAACTGCTGGACATCGACCGGGTGCTGCTCGGCGGCCGGACGATCGCCGCGCACGAGGAGTGTTTTGTACGGGGCGTGGGGGCGGCGGTCGCGGAACGGGGCCGGGGTGCGGTGATTCCGGTGCGGGGCGCGGAGGGGGCCTATCCGGTGGCGGAGGGGGCGGCGCAGTTGGTGCTGGCTCCGGTGTTCGGGCGGGGGCGGGGGGCCGAACTGGGGTGAGGGGTGGGGTGATTGGCGGGAGGAGGCCGCTCTGGTGGTGTGGTGCCCTGGAGATGGGGGGCCGCTGCGGCGGTATCGGCGATCTCGTGGCACAGGGGTGCGGGGCCGTTGCGGCGGCGGTGGGTGCTGTCGGGGCGTGGCGGTGACACGATGTGCGGCGGCGTGATCCGGCGTGAGGCGTGCGAGCTTGGGCCGATTGAGCGTATTCATACGACTTTCATACCGTTCTGTGTCGTGGTGCCCCAGGGGCGGGGGTCGCGCGTGGCAGCGTCGGATCCGGTGCCGGCCGATGCCCGGCTGGCAGAGCCAGGAACCGGCACCGTCCGTGCCCTGACCGCTTCGCGAGCAGCAAAGGCCGTGCCCCCATGCGACTGCGTCATGCCCTCGCCCCCACACTCGGAGTCCTCGCGGCAACCGCCGTGGCCCCTGCCCTGACACCCCCGGCCCACGCCACGGTCCCCGACCTGCCCGCGACCACCCACGCGGCCCCGCCCGCCGTCGCGGCGGCCGCCGCCGGTGCGGTTGGCTCCGCCGAGCCCGTACGTGCCACGACCGCGACCGGAGCCGCCGGCCCGACCGGAGCCGCCGCCCCGACCGGAGTCGACACCGCCGACGCGGTCGGCGCGGCGCACGTTGCCCGTACGGCCGGCAGGGCCGGTCTCTCCGACACCGGGGACGCGGCCCGTACGCCTGCCACCCTGCGGACAGCCTGGGTCGCGCATGTCGTTGCCCTCGTCAGGGACGCGCGGGACGTTCGTGCGTCCGGAGGCGCCGGTGACGGTGCGACTCGCCGGCGCGATGGGGGAGGTAGGGCCTCTGGGATCGGTCGCGGGCCCGGCGTCGTAGGCGCCGCCCGCGTCGTCGTGGCCGCGCCCGAGGCCGATCGGCAGCCTCGCTGCGGGAAGGCGTCCGATCCTGACTTTCCCATCGACACCCGTATCCACGGGGGTCCGCGCTCCTACCGGCCCGGTGGTGGTCCGGGTACCTGGTACCTCGATCTCACCAACACCACCGCCGACACCTGCCACGACATCCACCCCGTGATCGTCCTCGTCGACCGGGCCCGGGTCCTCAAGTCCTCCCAGGTCAGGCTTCAGATGTCCGACGGCCGGGGCCCCTGGCGGACCCTCTCGCTGGAGCGGTCCGACGAGGACGAGACGCTCGGCATTCTGGACGACGGTTCGCCCGGTTTCGCCGTCCCCGCGGGACGTACCGTCACCGTCCGAGCCCGGCTCACCTTCGCCAAGGGCACCCGCGCCAACACGATCGAGATCAACTCCGCGACCGTGCAGCGCCGTGGTGACGACGGTGATTGGGTCGGGAAGTCCAACTCCTATCGTTTCTCCGTCGGCCGTGTGGAGCGGGGCGGCCACCTCGACCCCGACCCCGACCTTGACCTCGGCCTTGACATCGATCGGGACGTCACCGTCGACCCACCCAGCGGGCAGCCCACCGATCGTCCGGACGGGGGGCGTGCCACCGGCCGGCCCGCCGACAGCGCCGCGAGCCCCGGCGTCGGCGGCCACCGCGAGGAGACCCCAGGGGTCAGGCAGCCGCCGGGTGGCTTGTCGCCCGCCCCCGCGCTCCCCGACGACCCCGAACTCGCCGCGACCGGCCCCGGCGGCACCCTGGGCCGGACCCTCGCCGCCGGTGCGCTGCTCGCCATCGGAGGCGTGTTGTTCGTCGCCTTCCGGCGCCTGCGGGGCCGGCGGGGTTGAGAGGCGGGCCCGGGGCGCGGTGCACGGCCCCCGCCGCCGGCGTCCGCCAGCACTCCCAACAGGCCCGCCCCCAAAAGGAGTTCGACCTCCCCGCCGCCCCCCACCCCCGCCCCGCACCGCTCGCCCCGGACGCATGCGCGGTCCCGCCGTCCGCTCGTTACGCTGGATGGGTCGGACCGAGCATCATTTTGGCCACCGCAGAGCGGAGAACAATCCAGTGGCAGAGCGCAAGCCGATCGAATCCTGGCTCACCGACATGGACGGTGTCCTCATTCACGAAGGGGTTCCGATCCCCGGCGCGGCCGAGTTCCTCAAGGCGCTGCGGGAGTCGGGGAAGCCCTTCCTCGTTCTCACCAACAACTCCATCTACACCCCCCGCGACCTCCAGGCCAGACTCGCCCGCATGGGGCTCGACGTGCCGGTGGCCAACATCTGGACGTCGGCGCTCGCCACCGCCAAGTTCCTGGAGTCCCAGCGGCCCGACGGAACGGCGTACGTGATCGGCGAGGCCGGACTGACCACCGCCCTGCACGACATCGGCTACATCCTCACGGACCACGAGCCGGACTACGTGGTGCTCGGCGAGACCCGTACGTACAGCTTCGAGGCCCTGACCAGGGCGATCCGGCTGATCAACGGCGGCGCGCGGTTCATCTGCACGAACCCCGACGAGACCGGCCCCTCCACCGAGGGCCCGCTGCCCGCCACCGGCGCGGTCGCCGCCCTGATCACGAAGGCGACCGGCAAGGACCCGTATTTCGCGGGCAAGCCGAACCCGCTGATGATGCGCACCGGGCTCAACGCCATCGGCGCGCACTCCGAGACCAGCGCCATGATCGGCGACCGGATGGACACGGACGTACTGGCCGGCCTGGAGGCCGGGATGGAGACCTTCCTGGTGCTCACCGGAGTGACCACACCGGCGGAGATCGACCGCTATCCGTTCCGTCCCTCGTCGGTCGTTGACTCGATCGCCGACCTTGTGGACCGTATCTGAGCAGGTCAGCGGGGTGCGCCAAGAGGTAGGCGGCCGCTGCGGATGCGAAAACCCGCCGCGCGGGTGAGCCTGGCGTCTACCAGGAGGTTCACCATGCGTTCAAGGTTGCTCGCTCTCCGTACCACCGGTGCGGCCGCCGCACTGGTGGTCGTCCCCGTCCTCGGCGCCACCGTTCTCGGCGCCACGGTCCTCGGCGCCACCGCCGCACAGGCCGACGAGTCCGTACGTGTCACTGTCACCCCGGCGACCGTCGCCCCCGGCGGCGAGGTCGCGATCCGGGTCGACGGCTGCAAGAGCCGGTTCGGTACGGCCAGGTCCCAGGTCTTCGTCCTGGAGGCCGGCCTCTCGGGCCCGCTGTTCGGCCGAGGGGGCCGCGACGAGGGCCCGCCGCCCCGCGAAGAAGGCGCGTACGGCAGTGAAGAAGCCGGTCGCGAAGACGGCCGGAAATCACCCCTGTTCGGGCAGGCGGCCATCAAGTCCGAAGCCGCCTCCGGCACCTACGAGGTCAAGGTCAAGTGCGACGGCCACGGCCGCTCCGGCGCGGGCATCGTCCAGGTGGTCCACTCCCGGCCGACCCATCACCGGCCCACCCACCACGCCAGCCCGGTCGCACCGGTCCGCGCGGGCGGCGGCGGTACGGCGGTCCTCGCCGCGGACGGACGGGACTCCGGCAAGGCGGACGGCCCCGGCACCCGTCACGCGGTGATCGGTCTCGTCCTGGCCGGTGTCGCCGCGGTCGCGGTGGCGTACAGGAGCGTGCGACGGCAGCGGTCGGCCGCGCGGGACGCGGACTGACATGTCCACCGGCGAGCGCACCACGGGCACCGCAGGCACCACGGGCACCGCAGGCACCAAAGGCGCCACAGGCACCAAGGGTTCCGGCAGGCTGCTGACCGGAGTGGCCTGGGCCGTCCTGCTGCTGGGTCTGTGGCTCTGGGGCCGCGACGCCACCGGCGGCACCGGCGGCCAGTCGCAGCCCACGACCGGTGACGTGGCCGCGGTCGGCCGCCCGCTGGACGGCGTACCGCTGCCCGCCGCCCGCGAACCGCTGGAGCCGTCGGAGCCGCGGCGCGTCGAGGTCCCCTCGCTGGGGATCGCGGCGCCCGTCGCGCCCCGTGGGCTGGACAGCGCGGGGGCGGTCGACCCACCGCCGTACGGGACACCACAGACGGTCGGCTGGTACGGCCGCGGTGCGCAGCCGGGCGCGGCGGGCACCGCCCTGTTCGTCGGGCACGTCGACACCGAGACGAAGCCGGCCGTCTTCTACGGGCTCAGCTCGGCGCGGCCCGGCGCGAAGGTCCGGGTGGCCAGGAGCGACGGTTCCGTCGCCGAGTTCACCATCGACGACGTGCAGGTTTTCAGCCGGGAGCGGTTCGACGCGAAGAAGGTCTACGGACCGCGCGAGAAGTCGCGTGCCGAGCTGCGGCTGATCACGTGCGGCGGGACGTTCGACAAGAAGGCCGGCGCGTACACGGCGAACGTGGTGGTGTCGGCGTACCTGACGGGCGTGGACGAGGCCCGCGACAGCTGAGCGTTTCCCCGGGCCCCCGAGAGGCGGGGCCCGGAGACTTCATGCCGGACTCGCCCGGGCGAGGGGGCCCGGAAACCGTAATGTGGGGGCCGTGGTCCTTGACTTGGGGGAGCGGATGGACGGCAGTGCGGTACGGGCCACGGCCCTCGCGGCGGGTGCGCTGCTCCTGCTCGCGGGCTGCTCGTCCGGTGGCTCGGGCGGCTCCGGCGGCGATGGTCCCGACGGGCCCGACGGTCCCGGCCGGGGCGAGCGTGCCGCCTCCTCCGCGCCCGTCGGCCAGCGCCCCGAGGCGGAGGTGCCGTACTGGGTGGATCCCGACAGCACGGCCGCCCGCGAGGCCGTCGTGTACGCGGACCGGGGCGATCTGAAGAGCGCGCGGCTCCTCAGGAAGATCGCCGAACAGCCCGCCGCGTCGTGGATCGGCCCCGACGACCCGAGGGCGCGGGCGGAGGCGGTGACGACGGCGGCCACCGAGGCCCACCGGGACGCGCTGCTGGTGCTCTACAACATCCCGCACCGCGACTGCGGCCAGTACTCGAAGGGCGGCGCCGCCGACGGTGACGCGTACCGGACGTGGATCGACGAGGTCGCGGAAGGGATCGGCGCGCGCCGGGCCACGGTGATCCTGGAGCCGGACGCCGTCCTGCACCTGGCGGACGGCTGCACTCCGGAAGCGTTCCGCGAGGAGCGGTACGGCCTGCTCGGCGCGGCGGTCGAGCGGCTCGGCCGGCAGCCCGGCACCTCCGTCTACCTCGACGCGGGCAATCCGGGCTGGCGCACGCCCGACGCGCTCTTCGAGCCGCTGCGGCGCGCCGGCCTCGCGCAGGCGGACGGCTTCGCGGTGAACGTGTCGAACTTCTTCCCGACCGCCGAGAGCGTGGACTTCGGCAAGCGGCTCTCCGCGCGGGTCGGCGGCAAACCGTTCGTGATCGACACCAGCCGCAACGGCAACGGCTCGTACACCTCGGGGGATCCCGGCGAGAACTGGTGCAACCCGCCGGGCCGCGCGCTCGGCGAGGCGCCGACCGTCAGGACCGGTGATCCGCTGGTCAAGGCGTATCTGTGGATCAAGCGGCCGGGGGAGTCGGACGGCGAGTGCAGGGGCGGCCCGCGGGCGGGCGAGTGGTGGGCGGAGTACGCGGTGGGGCTGGCACGCAACGGGGCGTGAAACCGGCGTGCGCGGGTGAAGGGCGTACGTACGCGGAGGGCGCACGCACGCGCACGCTCCCGGCACACGCCCTCGGCGTGCGAACCCTAACAATGGCGGACATACGCCACGTTTCCGAGGTGTACGGGAAGCGTGGCTTCGTACGGGAACAGGCGAAGCCCCCTCACGTGACGTGAGAGGGCTTCGACCGTCGGTGCGCCGTCAGGGACTCGAACCCCGGACCCGCTGATTAAGAGTCAGCTGCTCTAACCAACTGAGCTAACGGCGCGCGCTGACCTGGAGAACTCTACCCGATCGCCGGCGGTGGGCCGGACCAGGTGAGGGCCCTTGCGGCCTGTCGGATAGTCGTTTTTTACCTTTGATCCGTCAAAATGCGACTTGTCCAGACAGTTGAGACACTGGCGCCCGTGCAGTCGCGTCGACAGATCTTGATGAGTGTGGAGGGGATTCGCATGACCGTCCCGGCCTTCGAGGAATACGAGCCCGCTCCTGACTGCCCCTGCCCCGGATGCGCCGGGCGGCGCCGGGATCTGGCGAGAGGGCTGCCGGTACGGGCCGGCGGCCACCCGGGCGCACACGGCGCCCGGCGGGCGTTGGTGCTGGTCACAGCGGCGGGGGTCGCCTTCGGCGCGACGGGACTGGATGCGCGGGCCGACATCGGGCCTGACGGGACGGGCTTCGACGGGATCGCGTCCTCGGCCGACCTGTCCGGTGCCGGTGCCGGGGCCTCGGTCGGCGCCGTCGCCGGTGCCGGAGCGGTGCCGGGGGCCGTGCTCACCGCCGTGCCCGGTGGCGAACCCGACCCGGAGACCCCGCAGGGCGGCAGCGGCCCGTTGTACGGGCGGCCGTCGCCCGGTCCCGTGGCGGGGACGGTCGAGCCGCTGCGCGCCACGACCCGGGCGGACATCATCAACCGCGCCAAGCGGTGGGTGAGCGCACAGGTGCCGTACAGCATGAGCAAGTACTGGTCCGACGGATACCGCCAGGACTGCTCCGGCTATGTCTCGATGGCGTGGAACCTCGCGGGCAACGAATGGACCGGCAGCCTCGCGCAGTACGGCGTGAAGATCGCGCGGGAGGACCTCCAGCCGGGGGACATGCTGCTCTTCCACAACCCGTCCGACCCCAACAAGGGGTCGCACGTCACGCTCTTCGGCGGCTGGACGGACTACACGCACGCGTACTACATCGCGTACGAGCAGACCCAGCCGCACACGCGGACGCAGTCCACGCCGATGGCGTACTGGAACAACTCCGCGCGGTACGTGCCGTATCGCTACCGGGGGCTGACGGAGGGCACCGAGGGTGCCGGCGGCAGCACGTCGACAACGGTGCGGTACCCGGGCGCGCGGGCGTTCGGCCCCGGCGCGCACAACACGTACGTCACCCAGCTCGGCCGGATGCTCGTGGAGCGCGGCGCCGAACGCTTCTACAGCCTGGGTCCGGGGCCGCGCTGGGAGGAGGCGGACCGGCGGGCCACGCGCGCGTTCCAGCTCGCCCAGGGCTGGCGCGGCGCGGAGGCGGACGGGCTGCCCGGGCCGCAGACGTGGCGGCTCCTGGTGAACGGCCTGGGCAAGGGCATCGCGGACGCGGGCGGGAAGAACACGGGTCGGGCGGCCGGGGGTGGCGCGGCCTCCGGTGGTGGCGCCTCCGCCGGTCGGGCCGCTTCCGGTGGTACGACGGCGGGGGTGCCGGCGTATCCGGGCCTCGGGTCCTTCCGGCCCGGCCGGTCGGGTCCGTACGTCGAGCGGCTCGGCGAACGGCTGGTGAGGAAGGGCTTCGGCAGGCACTACACCTCGGGTCCGGGCCCGAGCTGGGGCGAGGCGGACCGCCGCAACGTCGAGGCGTTCCAGCGCGCCCAGGGCTGGCGCGGCAGCGCGGCGGACGGCTACCCGGGACCCGAGACGTGGCGGCGACTCTTCGGATGACGGAGGCAAGGATGACGACGAGGGCGGGACAGCACGACGAAGGTGGTCCGGGACCGGGTCGGGGTACGGGTCCGGGGCCTCGTCCGGAGGGGCACGCCTCCGGCCCCGTCGCGCCGGCGCGGATGCCCGCGTTCGACGGCACACACTGCCGGCCGGTGACGGTGCACGCGGACGGCCGCGTCGAGCCGGTGCTGCCTTCTTCCGCCGTGACGGCGGAGCCGGAGCCGGTCCATGGGATCTCCGCCGACACGGAGAGGGCGGACGCGGTGGGGCCCGGCGGCCCGGCTCGGGGCGGGCGGAGGGAGGGGCCGGACGACACGGGGGCCGCCGACAGCGGCGGTTCCGGCGTCCGGGAGCGCGAGGCGGGTGTGGGCGACACGGCCTGCAACACGGCCTACAACACCGCGGACAACGCCTCCGACAACACGTCCGACAACACGTCCGACAACACCGCCGTCCTTCCCGCTGTCCTCGCCACCGGCGGTCCCGGGCGGGACGCCGAACGGGACTCCGAGCCGGGCCCGGTCGTGGATCCGGCCTCCCGTCCGTCGGTGCGTCAGGTTCTCGGACGCGATCTGCCCGGTCCCGTGGAGCACCTCGCTCCCGCCCACCCGCTCACCCCGGCGCTGCGCCCGATCCCCGGGCGCGAGCTGAACGCGCCCGCCGGAATCGCCCCGCTCGCCTCCTCGGCGGAGGAGCCCGAGCCCCGGTCCGTGCCGCCGGTGCCGTCGGCGCCCGAACCGCCGTCGGCGGCGTTGACCTCTTCCGTACCGCCGTCAGAGCCCCGGTCGGTCGGGCCTGCCGCCGTACCGCCGATCGCGCCCCGGACGGGGTCGCCGTCCGTTCCGGCGGCCTCCACGCCCGCCGTATCGTCCGCGTCGACCCCCTCCACGCCCCACGCCCGCGTCTCCGGCGACGGTGCGGGCCCGCGCGCCGGTGAGGGCGAAGGAGCCGGTACCGCAGCCGGTGTCACCGCCGACGCCTCCGGCGAGACCGCCCGCTGGAGCAGTCCGCTCATCGTGGGGGAGTCCACCCACGAGATCCCCGTCCATCTCCTCTTCCGCGACGAGACCGGCCCCTCCCTCCCCGCCGCCGGCGCGCGGCGCATGCGGCGGGTGCCCGCCTCCGCGGCCGGGCCCGTCGTGCCGGTACGGGCCGCTCCGCCCGTCGATCCCAAGCTCGTCGAGCGGCCGGGGCCCGTACTGCCGGGCTGGGTCGCCGCGTTCGCCGGGCTCGCGGCCGTCGTCGCCTGCGCCGTGGTGGTCTGGTGGGCCGGGGCCGTCCCCGACGCCGTCAACACCGTGCTCCGGCTGCCCTCCCCCGCGTACCACGGCATCACCCTGGGGGAGTGGGCGCTGCTGGCGCTCGGGGTGACCGTCGCCCTCTTCGCCTTCGGCGGGCTCGGGCGCGGGCGGGTCGGGCAGGCCTGGGTGCTGACGCTGTTCGGCGACTACCGGGGGAGCGTGCGCCGTACGGGACTCCTCTGGGTCAGCCCGCTGCTGCTGCGCCACAAGGTGGACGTACGGCTCAGGCACTGGCGCAGCGAGCCGGTGCCGGCGGTCGACGCGAACGGTACGGCGCTGCGGGTGGTCGTCCTCGTCGTGTGGCGGGTCAAGGACACCGTGCGCGCCGCGCTCGGCGTACGGGACCACGAGGAGTACCTGCGCGAGCAGGTCGAGGCGGCGATGGCGCGTGTCCTGTCGCAGCTGCCCGCCGACGCGTTCCACGACGACGCCCCGACCCTGCGCGACGCGGAGGCCGTCGGTGACGCGCTGACCCGGATGCTGTCGGCGGAGTGCCGGCCTGTCGGCGTCGAGGTCTTCTCGGCGCAGCCGACGCGGATCGAGTACGCCCCCGAGATCGCCGAGGCCATGCAGCGCAGCCGGATCGCCGCGATCGACGCCCGGCACCGGGACAGCGTGCTCACGTCGGTGGTCGACGCGGTGGACGACACCGTGCACCGGCTGACATCGCGCGGACTGGTCGAACTGGACGACTACGAGCGTAAAGCCCTGGTCAAAGACCTCACGGTGGCCTTCTACACCGGCCGGCAGGGCGCCGCGGAGAGATTCTGATTGGTCTGGACCGCACTTGTTATGGACACGGTCAAGTTCCGTTAATACTCTAGTGCTTGGTCTAGACCGCAGACTGTTCTCACCTGCACGCGTGCAGTACGGCTCACCGAACTCCCCACGTTCTCTGGAGCGAAGCATGCGAAAGAAAATAGGCGCGGCCGTGGTCGGCCTCGCGATCGCCGGCGTGTCCTTCGTCGGCACCGGCAGCGCCAGCAGCCATGGCTACACCGACCAACCGCTCAGCCGTCAGAAGCTCTGTGCCAACGGCACGGTGTCCAACTGCGGCAACATCCAGTGGGAGCCGCAGAGCGCCGAGGGCCCCAAGGGCTTCCCGGCGGCCGGCCCCCCCGACGGGCAGCTGTGCTCCGCCGGCCTCGGCCAGTTCAACCAGCTCAACGACCAGCGCAACGGTGCCTGGCCGACCACGAAGGTGACGAGCGGCGCGAACTACAACTTCCGTTGGCAGTTCACCGCGAGCCACGCCACGACGGACTTCAAGTACTACATCACCAAGCAGGGCTGGAACTCCAACGCGCCGCTCACCCGCGCCGCTCTGGAGACCCAGCCGTTCCTGACGGTGCCGTACAACAACGCGCGGCCGCCGTTCACGCTGTCGCACTCGGGCAAGCTTCCCTCCCGGACCGGCCGGCACATGATCCTGGGCGTGTGGACGATCGCCGACACGGCGAACGCGTTCTACTCCTGCTCGGACGTCCAGTTCTGACGGTTCGTCGATCGTCAGTCCGCAGTCCGCAGTCCTCAGTCCTCAGGATGAGGTAGCGACCCCGGCGGCCGTGGTGGCAGCGGCGATCGGGGCCGGTACGTCGTAGTCAGGCGCCCGGGGAGCGGGGCACCGTCGGTCCGCCGCCGTCGGCCCCGCTCCCCGGGACGCCGCCCTTCACCCGGGCGGGCGCGTGCGCGGTGTCATTCGTGTACCTCGGCCAGTTGAACCGGCCGCCGCCGCAGCGACAGCCACGCCGGTACGACCGCCGCGACCACCGCCGTCGCCGCGCAGGCGGCCGCGACCGTGACGAGTGCGGACCAGGGCATCACCGGTACGGAGGGCACGCGCAGCACGCCCAGCGCGCCCCACATTCCCAGCAGGTTGAGCCCGGCGACCAGGACGCCGCCCACCGCGCCCACCGCCACGACCGTCACCGCCTCCGCCGCGACGAGCCACAGCACCTGCGCCTTCGTCGCCCCCGCGAGCCGCAGGACGGCCAGGTCGCGGACCCGGTCGGCGGTCGCCATCACCATCGTGTTCGCCAGGGCGATCCCGCTGTAGAGCAGGGCGATGCCGAGGACGAGCAGAAGGCCGACGCGGGTTCTGCCGTCGGTCTCCGGGGAACTGGCCGCCACATAGGCCGCCTTGGTGAAGACCCGGCCGCCGTCCGCGACAGCCGTCCGAAGGGCGGCGCCTACCGTACGCGCGTCCGCGCCCTCCCCGAGCGTGACGTCGACGCGGTCCACCGGCGCGCCCGCCGCGTTGCGGGGGGTCACGTACACCCCGTTGCCGCCGGTCCCGGCCCGCATCACCGCCGCGATACGGAGCGTTCTGCGCGTACCGTCGCCGAGCCGGACGTCCACGGACCGGCCGACCGTGTGCTGCCGCCACTCGTCGTTGACGATGATCGAGCGGTCGTCCAGATCGGCCACCCGCCCTGCCACCAGGGGGAGCCGGGCCGTCGCGGCGAGCGCCGACGGCTCCGCCGCGCGGGCGTCGGACCTGATCAGCGCGACCCCGTCCTCCAGGACGTAGACGGCCCCCGCCGAGGTCGGCGAGATCTCGGTACCGGGGATCCGGCGCATCCGGGCGACGGTCGCCGCGTCGAAGCCCGTGTCGGCGGCGCCGGACACCACGAAGTCCGCCGTGGTACGCCGCTGGATCTCCCCGGTCTTCGCGCCGGCGACGGTGGCCACGGCGCCGAGGAGCGAACCGGCCAGCGCCACGGTGACGAGGACGGGCGCGGCGACGGCCGACGTACGGCGGATCCCGGCGCACGCGTTCGCCCGCACCAACAGGCCGGTGGCGCCCCGGAGTCGGGCCTGCGGCCAGGTCAGCAGCCGGATCAGCGGGCGGACCAGGACGGGCGCGAGCAGGGCGAACGCCGTGATCAGGAGCATCGGGCGGCTGGTGTACGCCTTGCGGCCGAGCAGGCTGCCCGGTTCGGTCGCCAGGGTGAAGGCGAGCAGCCCCAGCCCGGTCAGCAGCAGCCCCGCGCCGAAGACCCTGCGGCCCCACGTCATGATCCCGCTGTCGACCGCCGCGTCGCGCAGTGCCTCCGCCGGGCCGACAGAGCCCGCCCGCCAGGACGCGGCGACCACCCCGGCGAGGGCCACCGACAGCCCGGTCCAGAAGGCCAGGTGGTACGGCCAGCTGGACGTGCCGATCGCGAACCAGGCGGGCGCGACACCGCTGTCCACCAGCCAGGCTGCCAGCTTCGGCGCGGCGGCGGCGCCGAGCACACATCCCGTCGCCGAGGCCAGTACGCCGACCACCGCCGCCTCGGCGAACACCGTGCTCCGGATCTGTCCCGGAGTGGCGCCGGCCGTGCGCAGGAGCCCGAACTCCCGCCGCCGCTGGGCGACTCCGAACGCGAAGGTCGAGGCGACGACAAAGACGGAGACAAAGCCGGTGACCCCCGCCGCCGTGCCCAGCATCGTGTTCACCACGACCAGGGCCTCGCCGTCCCGGTCCGGATCGGCGTCCGCCTCCGCACGGCCGCGGCCCGTCAGCACCCGTACCCCCGGGGTGTCCGCCACCGCTGCCCGTACGGCTCCGGCCTCCGCCACCACGGCCAACTGACGCACCGGCGGGGAGAGTTCGGCGGAGCGGGTGTCGGTGAAGAACAGCGCGTCCTCGAAGCCGAGGTCCCGTACGGTGCCGACCACCGTGACCGTGCCCCGGTCGGTCCGTATCCGCAGGCCCGGGGCGGCCCAACTCCCCGTGGCCGCCACCTCGTCGGCGGCGGAGGGCGCCCGGCCCGTGCCGAGGCGGTACGGCGCGAACGCGGCGGTGGACCACGGATGACCCACCAGAACGGCGGGGGCCGCCGCTCCCGACGCCCGTACCGCGAAGGAGCGGTCCTCGACCGTACGGCCGACGGCGGCCACCTTCGTCACGAGCGCGGCGGACAGGGGCGGGGGAAAGTCCAGCTCCTTGGTCCTGGCCCCGCTCGGAGTCGGTACGCGCAGGGTGTCGGACGCCTTCACCACCACCGGGGCCACCGCGAACCGTTCGGGACGGCGGTCGGGGGCGTCCAGGCTCGCTGCCAGGGCCAGCCCCATCGTGGCGATGAGCCCGACGCCCAGCGCCAGGGCGACAAAGCTGCCGACGAAGGTGGTCCAGCGGGCGCGGAGGGTCCGCAGGGCGACACTCAGCACGACGCTACCTCCGGCCGGACGGTCTCCAGCATGGTCATCCGGCGCGCGACGTCCTCGGCGGTCGGCGCGGGCAGTTCGCCGTCGACCCGCCCGTCGACCAGGAACACCACACGGTCGGCGTACGAGGCGGCGACCGGGTCGTGGGTGACCATGACGATCGTCCGGGCCTCCCGGTCGACCATGGCGCGCAGCAGGGAGAGCACCTCGCGGCCGGTCCGCGAGTCGAGGGCGCCCGTCGGCTCGTCGGCGAACAGCACCTCGGGGCGGGTGATCAACGCGCGGGCCAGCGCGACCCGTTGCTGCTGCCCGCCGGACATCTCCGAGGGCCGGTGGCGGACCCGGTCGCCGAGGCCGACCTCCGCCAGCGCCTCCCGTACCCGGGCCCGCGAGGCGCGGTGTCCCGCGAGCCGCAGGGGCAGTGCCACGTTCTGCTCGGCGGTCAGGGCGGGCAGCAGGTTGAAGGCCTGGAAGACAAATCCGACCCGGCGCCGGCGCAGCCGGGTCAGCCGGGCCTCGGAGAGCGCGGTGAGTTCCGTACCGCCGAGGGTCACCGAGCCGGACGTGGGGCGGTCGAGGCCGGCCGCGCACTGGAGCAGCGTGGACTTGCCGGAGCCCGAAGGGCCCATCACGGCGGTGAAGGTGGCCGGGGGGAAGGCGAGCGAGACCCGGTCGAGGGCGGTGACGGCGTCCGCCCCGGTCCCGTACGTACGGCTCACGGAGGCCAGCCGCACGGCGTCGCCGGTGTCATTTCTGCTGGGGTGGGTCATGGCTCCCACTCCATCCGGGACGGAAGCCCGGCGCAGCAGTGCGGGACCGAGTCCTGGGGTAGGGCAGGCCATACCCCAGGGACTCCGTCCCGCCCGATGGTCCGGCCCCGGCCGCCGCCTCTACCGTCGTGCCATGCCCTCACGCGCCGTGCCTGCCGCCCTCGCCGGGCCCTCCCGCGCCACGTCCCCCGAAACCGTGTGGCAGGCGCTGGCCCGGCCCGGCTATCTGCTGACTCCCTGGCCCTGGCGCTCGGCCGCGTACCTGCTGAGCGGGGTCCCGGCCGGGATCGCCGTGCTGGTGGTGACGGGCGCCCTCGCCGTGGCGGGCGGGCTGCTCTCCCTCGTGCTGGTCGGGCTTCCGCTGCTCGCCCTGCTCGCGCTCGGCGGGATCCCGGTGGCCGGGCTGGAGCGGCGCAGGACACGGCTGGTGGACGCCCGGCCCCTGCCCGACCCGCACCGCCGGCCGGCCGAACCGGGGCTGTGGCCCTGGGCGCTGACCCGGTTCCGGGAACAGGCGACCTGGCGGGAACTGGGCCACGCGCTGCTGTTCGCCCTGGTGCTCTGGCCGCTGGACCTGATCGCCGTCGGCTTCGGGCTGCTGCTGCCCCTCGACATGATCGCCACGCCCGTGCTGATGGCGACCGTGTGGGACGGCGGAGAGGTGAAGGTCGTGAAGCTCTGGACGGTCACGTCCTGGCCCGCCGCCTGGGCGTTCGCCGTGCTCGGCGTGGTGTTCCTGGCCGGGTGCTGGTACGTGCTCGGCGCGGTGGCCGGCGCCCGCGCGGAGTTGACCCGGCTCCTGATCGCCCCCCGCGACACCGTGCTCGGGCAGCGTGTCACCGAACTGACCCGGTCGCGGATCCGGCTCGTGGACGCGTTCGAGGCCGAGCGGCGGCGGATCGAGCGCGACCTGCACGACGGGGCGCAACAACGCCTGGTGGCGCTGACGATGACCCTCGGGCTCGCCCGGCTCGACGCCCCGCCGGGCCCGCTCGCCGGCCGGCTCCGTACGGCGCACGAGGAGGCGGGCGAGGTGCTCGCGGAGCTGCGCGAGCTGATCCGGGGCATCCACCCGGCCGTGCTCACCGACTACGGGCTCGCCGCCGCCGTCGCGGACGCGGCCGACCGCTCGGTGGTGCCGGTGGAGGTGGCGCTGGACGGGGTGGCCGGCCGGTACTCCGACGCCGTGGAGGCCACCGCGTACTTCGTGGTGTGCGAGGCGCTCGCCAACGTCGCGCGGCACAGCGGGGCGGCCCGGGCCGCGGTGACCGGGCGGTACGGCGACGGGCGGCTGGTGCTGGCGGTGGAGGACGACGGGCGGGGCGGGGCGCGCGCGGAGGGCGGGAGCGGACTGACCGGTCTGGCCGACCGGGTCTCCGTCCTGGACGGCCGGCTGTCCCTGTCGAGCCCGGTCGGCGGGCCCACGGTCCTGCGGGTCGAGATCCCGTGCGACATCCGCACGGATATCCGCACCGAAGCCATCAACTAGGGCTGTTTGAAGGGGCCTTCGGTGGTGCGGGCGGTGCAGGGGGGTTTCCCGGCACTCGAATGTCAGGGAGGATTTCCGCAGCGGTCATCGCGCGTAGACCCGTACGAGATCCGCCCCGTTCAGTGTGAGGAAGCGCCGTGCCACCGCATGGCGTCACGCCCGTTTTCGCCCGGAGGTTTTCCCATGCGCAGACGTCTGGCACTTTCGCTCGCGGCAACCCTGCTCGCCCTTCCCGCCGCCCTGCTGTCGACCGGTCAGGCCGTCGCGGCGCCCGCGGACAAGCCGCAGGTGCTGAGCGGCTGGACCCAGGGAACCGTCGGCAGCTACAACGCGTGGGTCTCCGCCCGTGGCAATCAGGGAGCCTGGTCGGCGTACGGCTTCGACTGGTCCACCGACTACTGCTCCAGTTCGCCGGACAACCCCTTCGGGTTCCCGTTCCAGACGGCCTGTGCCCGCCACGACTTCGGTTACCGCAACTACAAGGCGGCCGGCACGTTCAGCTCCAACAAGGCGCGGCTCGACTCCGCGTTCTACACCGACCTCAAGCGCGTCTGCTCGGGGTACTCCGGCGCCAAGAAGGCGTCCTGCGACGCCACGGCGTGGACGTACTACCACGCGGTCGACATCTTCGGCGTGACGCCCGCGGTGGACGGCAACCGGTCCGTCGCCCTGGTCGGCTGACCGGCCGCTCGCCCCGTACCCCGGATGTACGAAGAAGGCCCCTCGCTCTCGCGAGGGGCCTTCCCTGTCTGTGCGCCGTCAGGGACTCGAACCCCGGACCCGCTGATTAAGAGTCAGCTGCTCTAACCAACTGAGCTAACGGCGCCTGCTGACTCGAAAATAATACCCGGTGCCCGGGGGTGCTCCGGACCACGGCCTTCCCCGCCCCGGGGAGGAAGGGGGGAGGCCGTGGCCCGGGTCCTGTCAGCCCCTGGGCGGGGCGGTCCTGAGGAGGCCGTCGAAGGCGGCCTTCACCTGGCGGGCCTGGTTGTCCGCACCGGCGGCGTTCGGGTGGACGAACGTGCACGCCTCACCGTTGCCGGGGATCTGCTCGCAGAACCCGGACGGGGCGTCCGTCTGGTCGCCGTCCCCGGTCAGGTCGTCCTTGACCCCGTACATCCAGCGCTGCCCGACGGGCTCGCAGAGGCCGTGCCCGGTGCTGGACCGGTAGATGTCGACGTACGTGGCACCGTGCTCGGCGGCCTGCCGGTCCAGCAGGCCGTTCAGCTCCCGCTCCACACCGTCCAGCCAGGGCATGTCCCCCTTGGCGACGGTGCCGAGCTGGCGCCAGACGCCCCAGGTGCAGCCGTTGTTGTGCGGGACGATCGCCGGATAGCCGACCACCAGGACCTCGGCCCTCGGCGCGCGCTCCCTGATGGCCGTCATCATGGCGTCGTACTCCAGGTCGAGCTGGGCGAACTTGTCCGCCAGCCAGTCCCGGCCCTCGCCCTGCGTGAAGTACTTCGTGCACGGCGTTCCGAAGCCGAGCGTGCCGAGGCCGCGCTCCAGGCACTCGGTGACGATCGCACCGAACCCGAGGGAGTTCCCGCCGATGCCGACGGTCACGAAGTCCGTGTCGGGGCTGAGCGCGTCGAGCTGCGGCGGCTTCTCCGCCCAGCCGCCCTCGGGAGGCACGGTCGGGGGACCGAGGATCTTCTGGGAGGGCTGCGGGCCCAGGATTCCGTCCTGCACCTCCGCCGCGCCGCACGTGACGTCCGTGAGGTCGAGACCCAGCTCGGCGGCGACCTGGCTCGGGTAGTTGCGCGCGGACCGGCCGCAGCCGTCGCTGTCGTCCCAGGGGCGGACCCAGACGTCGGCGCTGTACGAGTCACCCAGCGCCACGTAACGCGGCGGGGCTTCGGCCCGCGCCGCCGCCCCGGCCCGCTCCCGGCCGTCGGTGGCTCGGCCTCCGGTGGCCTGCGCCCCGGAGGCCGAGCCGAACAGGGAGAGGGAGACGGCGAGCGCGGCGGCCGCGGCGAGCGGCACGCGTACGCGGACAGCCATACGGAAACTGGACAAGCGATCGCCCTTCGTGTCTGCGCCACGGGCACCTCCCAGCAGCACAGTCACCAAGCGTAGTTACTCGGCGACGTGGTGTGAATGGCCGCAGCCGAGGTTGGCGAAGGGTCGCCAGATCGGTTTGAGTCGCGAATTCAGGGCGTCAGCCGAGACGCGGAGTTCGGGGCGTCAGCCCGGTCGCGGATTCAGAGCGTCAGCGACAGCGCCATCGGAGCCGCCCCGCGGTTCAGCCTCGCCGCCGCCGACCTCAGCCGGTGCGCGTCCTCGACCGGCAGCGACAGCGCGAGGCAGCCCACCGCCGAGCCGGCCGTCAGCGGCACGGCCGCGCACACCGTCCCCACGGCGTACTCCTGGAGGTCCAGCACCGGTACCGTCGGCGGCTGGCCCTCCAGCCGCGAGAGCAGCAGCCGTTCACTGGTGATCGTGCGGGACGTGAAGCGGGCCACCTTGTGGCGCGCCAGATGGTCCCGGCGCCCGTTCTGGTCCAACTGCGTGAGCAGGCACTTCCCTATCGCGCTGGCGTGCGCGGCGGACCGGAAGTCCACCCACTCGTTCACCGCCGGCGTGCCGGGCCCGTCCGCGATCCAGGTCACCTTGATCTCGCCGTCGATGTACCGGCTCATGTAGACCGCCGCGCCCACGGAGTCGCGCAGCTTGGTCAGGTCGTCCTGGAGCTTGGCCTCCAGCGCCTCTTTCCGGGCGGCCCCGGAACCGAGCAGGACGAGCGAGTCGCCGATCGCGTAGGCGCCGTCCGCGACCTGCTCCACGTACCCCTCACGCCGCAGCATGGAGAGCATCGGCGCCAGATGCCCGGTGGGCAGGCCCGTCTCGCGCGCGATCTGGACGTCCGTCACCCCGCCGCCGTACTTGGACACCGTCTCCAGGACACGCAGGACGTAGTGCACCGAGTGGAACGGCGCGGTCGGCTCCGGCTTCAGCGCCACGGCTCCCCCTAGCAGGTTGTCAGCGGGTTGACAGCAGGTAGTGACCGCAGGATTACGGACCCACGATAACCGCCAAGACCCCCGTGCGGGGCGGCTGTTGAGGAGAAGAACGGAGCGGCCCCGAGCCGTGCGCCGGGCGCTGTCACCATGGCATATGACAGGGTCATACCGCGTAAGCGGAGTGGGAGGTCAGAGCCCCGGGCGTACCTTCCGCCGGGCTCCGGACAGGCCGGGGAGCGGAGTGCGCCTCCCGCACGCGACCCGCAAGCGGACCCTTCCGCAAGGCTTCACCGTACGCTCGCAGTCGGTCAGTGGGCGTCAGTGGGCGTCGGAGGGCGTGGCCAGTAGGTGTCAGCAGGTGTCAGTAGGTGTCAGTAAGTCTCGGCGGGAGCCGGAATCCGCGCGGCGCCCGACACGTACAGCGCGTGCGCCGCACGCAGCACCACCCCGTCCGCGTGCCGCGCCCCGACCAGCTGGATGCCGATCGGCAGCCCTTTCCCGTCAACCCCGCACGGCACGGTCGCCGCGGGCTGCTGGGTGAGGTTGAAGGGGTACGTGAACGGCGTCCACGCCGTCCAGCGCCGCTGCCCCGACCCGGCGGGCGTCTCGCGGCCCGCCTCGAACGCGGTGATCGGCAGGGTCGGCGTGACCAGCAGGTCGTACGCCGTGTGGAAGAGGCCCAGCCGGCGGCCCAGCAGGACCCTGACCTCCGTCGCCGCCACGTAGTCCAGCGCGCTGTGGCGGGCACCCGCCGCCGCCATCTCCCGCAGCCCCGGGTCGACCAGCGCCACCTGCTCCCGGTTGAGGGGCTGGAGCAGCCGGGCGGCCCCGCTGCTCCACAGCGTGTGGAAGGCCGCCAGCGGATCGGTGAGGTCCGGGTCCGCCTCCTCCACGTACGCGCCGAGACCGGCCAGCCGGCCCACCGCGCGCCGTACGGCAGCCGCCACCTCGGGGTCCACCGCCACCTGGCCGCCCAGCGACGGGGAGTACGCGATCCGCAGCCCTCGTACACCCCTGGTCCCGTCGCCGTCCTGCCCGAGCCGCCCGTGCCGCCCGTCCTGCCCGGCCCGCCCGTCCGTCAGCGAGCCGGACACCCCGGCGGTCGGGGCGAGCTGGGACCAGTCGCGCGGATCGGGACCGCTGATCACGTCCAGCAGCAGCGCCGCGTCCGCCGCGTCCCTGGCCAGCGGCCCGGCGTGCGCGAGCGTGCCGAAGGGGCTCGCGGGGTACTGCGGCACCCGCCCGTACGTCGGCTTGAACCCGAAGATCCCGCAGAAGGCCGCCGGGATACGGACCGAACCCCCGCCGTCCGTACCGATGGAGAGCGGGGCCGCGCCGAGGGCGACCGCCGCCGCGCTGCCGCCGCTCGACCCGCCGGACGTACGGGCCAGGTCGTACGGGTTGCGCGTCACCCCGGACAGCGCGGAGTCCGTGACGCCCTTCCAGCCGAACTCCGGGGTCGTCGTCTTCCCGACCAGCACCGCGCCGTGCTCCCGCAGCCGCGCGACCGCCGGCGCGTCCTGGTCCCAGCCGCCCGCCGGGCCCTCGCCCTCGGCCCGTACGGTCCGCGAACCGCGCAGCGTGGGCAGGCCGCGCTGCCGGAACGTGTCCTTCACCGACACCGGCACACCGTCGAGCAGCCCCTGGGGCCGCTTCTCGCGCCACCGGCCGGCGGACGCCTCCGCCTGCGCGAGCGCCTCGTCCGCGTTCAGCCGTACGAACGCGTTGACCAGCGGTTGTACGGTCTCGATCCGCTCCAGGACGGCCTGGGTGACGTCGACGGGCGAGAAGTCCCCCTTCGCGTACCCGGCCAGGAGCTGGTGTGCCGTCAGGTCGGTCAGGAACGTGGGCGACGCGGGGTCAGTCATGCGGGGGGACGTACCCACGTTTCTTGTCGACCACGTTACGGAGGGGCTTTCCGGCGGCCCAAAGTTCGTACAGATCGACGAATTGCTCACCCAGCCGGTCGAGCCTGCCGACGGTGTCGCCGCTCATGTGCGGGGACACGATCAGACCCGGTACGTCCCACAGGGGGCTCGCCGGATCCAGCGGCTCCCGGTCGAAGACGTCCAGCGCCGCGCCCGCGATCCAGCGCTTGGACACGGCGGCGACGAGGTCGCTCTCGACGACCAGCTCCCCGCGCCCGACGTTGATGAAACGCGCGGACGGCTGCATCAGCCCGAAGCGCTGGGCATCGAACATGCCCCGGGTCGACTCCGTCAGCGGGGCGGCGCAGATCACCCAGTCGGCGCGGGTGAGCAGCCGTTGCACCTGCTCGGGTCCGTGGACGCCGGGCCGCGCGCGGCTGCCGGTGACGGCGACCGTCACGCCCAGCGCGCGCAGGGTGGTCGCGACGGCCCGGCCGATGGGGCCCGAGCCGATCACGGTGGCCCTGCTGCCCGCGACGCGCAGTCCCTCGCGGTGGCGCCACTGCCGTCTGCGTTGCAGCTCCAGCGTCCCGGGCAGGTCCTTGGCCATGGCGAGGACCAGGCCCGCCACGTACTCGGCGATGGGCTCCTCGAAGATGCCGCGCGCGTTGGTGACGACGGTGTCGGAGGCGACCAGTTCGGGGCAGAGCAGCCGGTCCACCCCGGCGCTCGCGGTGTGCACCCAGCGGGGCCGCGGGCCCGTACCCGGCCACGCTTCCCGTACCGCGTCGGAGGTGAAGTCCCAGACCAGCAGCACGTCGGCGGCGGGCAGCCGGGCGGGGAGCCCGGCCTCGTCGGTGTGCAGGACCCTCGCCCGCCCGGTCAGCCTGCCGAGGCGCGGGGCGGGGTCCTGGCCCGCCGCGTCCAGGACGAGCAGGGTCGGTGCGGCCATGAGGGGGAGCCCTTCTGCCGACGGAGCCCTTCTGCCGGCGTCCGGGAGCGGCGTCCGGGAGGTGTGCGGATCGACCACGCTCGCACCTCGTACGAAGGTCGTCAACAGCGCACTGGGGGGTGGGGAGTACGCACCGGAGGAGGGGGTATTCGTCATCGATCCCGTGACGACACAGGAAGGCTGGACATGACGACCGTTGGACTTCTCTGTCCCGGACATGCCGCCGAGGACGACTTTCCGCGCATCGAGATGCTGCTGGGCACCGACGTCAGGCTGCCCCTGGTCCACGCGGACATGGGCGAGCCCGAGCGGCTGGCCGAGGGAGTGGCGGAACTCAGGCTCGCGGGCGCGGAGTGCGTCGTCTGGGCGTCCGCCAGTGGCAGTTTCATGTACGGGTGGGACGGGGCGCACGAGCACACACGCGCGCTGGCCGTCGCGGCGGGGCTGCCGGCGTCGAGCACGTCGTTCGCCTTCGCCCACGCGGTACGCGCCCTGGGGGTCGGCCGGGTCGCCGTCGCCGCGCGCTATCCCCGGGACGTCACCGACCGCTTCGTCGCGTTCCTGGAGGCGGCGGGGACCGAGGTCGTACCGGAGCGGGGGAGCCGACCGGCGGCCGGGGCCGCTGCTTCGCCCGGGGCGGGCGGTTCTTCGGCCGGTGCGCCCGGCGAGGCGGCGGACCCGGAAGCGAGCGAGGCCGACACGCGCGAACGGGTGATGGAGCTGGCCCGTGCGGGTGATCACCCCGACGCGGAGGCGGTGCTCCTTCCGGACACGGCCCTGCACACGGTGGCGTACCTGCCGGAGCTGGAGGAGGCGCTGGGCAAGCCGGTGCTCACGGCGAACCAGGTGACGGTCTGGGAAGGGCTTCGGCTGACGGAGCGACGGGCGCGGGGGCGGGGTCTCGGCACCCTGTTCGCGGGGCCGGAGTGACGGCTCTGTCCTGACGCTCCCGGCGCCTCCGGTCGGGACTACCTGCCGGGAATAAGCGGAGAGCCCCTCCTGTTGTCGCGTGTTGCCAGGTTCTTCATGCGCAGGAGGGTGTTCACCGGTGGTTGACGCGAGCCGAGACACAACAGACACAGGTACGGACAGGGATACGGACGCGGACCGGGCCACGGACAGGATTCGTGGTGTGGTCCGGGGTACGGCGCCCGTGCCCCTGTCCGTCCTGGACCTGGTCACGGTCGGCAAGGGCTCGACGGCCGCGAACTCCCTGCGCACCAGCGTCGCGCTGGCGAAGCTGGCCGAGCGCCGCGGCTTCCACCGGCACTGGGTCGCCGAGCACCACTCGATGCCGGGCGTCGCCTCGTCGTCCCCGGCCGTGATCCTGGCCCACCTCGCCGCTCACACCGAGCGCGTCCGGCTCGGTTCCGGCGGGGTGATGCTGCCCAACCACGCCCCGCTGGTCATCGCGGAGCAGTTCGGCACGCTGGAGGCGCTCGCCCCCGGCCGCGTCGACCTGGGCCTGGGCCGCGCGCCCGGCACCGACGGAGCGACCGCCGCCGCCCTGCGCCGTACGGAACGCCTCAACGAAGGCGCGGACGACTTCCCCGAGCAGCTCGCCGAGCTGACCCGCTTCCTGGACGACGACTTCCCCTCCGGACACCGCTACGGCCGGATCCACGCGATCCCCGGCCCGGTCCAGGGGCCCGAGGGACGGCCGCCGATCTGGCTCCTCGGCTCGTCCGGTTTCAGCGCCCGCCTCGCCGGTGTGCTGGGCCTGCCCTTCGCCTTCGCCCACCACTTCTCGGCGCAGAACACGATTCCCGCGCTGGACCTCTACCGCGAGTCGTTCCGCCCGTCGGAGGTGCTGGACGCCCCGTACTCCGTGATCGGGGTGGCGGCCCTGGCCACCGACGAGGAGCGGGAGGCGCGCCGCCAGGTCCTCACGGGCGCTCTGTCGATGCTCCAGCTGCGCACCGGCCGCCCGGGTCTGATCCCGACGCCGGAAGAGGCGGCGGCGTACCAATTCAGCCCGCTGGAGCGGGAGTTCGTGGACGGCTGGCTCGTCAACATCGTGCACGGGACGCCGGACGTCGTACGGGCGGGCCTGGACGATCTCCAGAAGCGCACGGGCGCCGACGAGTTGATGATCACGGCGCACGCCCACAGTCCTGAGACGCGGCTGCGCAGCTACGAACTGATCGCCGACGCCTACGGGTTGCCGACGCTGGGCTGACTGAGCTGACTGGGCTGACGCGCCCGGCTGACTCGCCCGGCCGGGCGAGCCCCGTACCCCGACATCCGCAGGGGACGGGGCTCAGAGGTCCAGCGGGCGGACCAGACCCCAGACGCCGAGCGCCGGCTTCATGCCGAGCGAGTCGTTCAGGCGGAGGATGGGCTCGTTCGTCTCGTCGTTGTGGGTGATGACGGCACCGGCCCCCGCCCGGTACGCGTGCAGCAGCGCCGCGGACTTGACCGCGGCCGCGATGCCCCGCCCCCGGTAGCGCGCGTCCACCCCGGTGAAGATCGTGTACCACGTGTCGGAGGCCGCCTGGGGGGTGAGGATGGTCAGCCCGCAGGTCACGGGCTCCGACCCGTCCAGTGACTCCGCCAGCATGATCACGGCCTTCTCGGGGATGAGTCTTCGCGCGTGGTCGAGGTTGAAGTCCTGGCCCTCCTGGAACGGGAGCTTGGCGCCCTCCAGGCACCGGCCGGCGCACTCCATGATCGTCCGCGCCTCGTCCTCCATGGTGGCCGCCCGGACGCTGACGCGCGCCACGGTCGCCGACCGCGCCGCCGCCTCCGCGAGCTTCTCGCCGTGGGCGGGCAGCTCGTACAACCGCCCCACACTGTGGTTCGTCACCCGGAAGCCGCACCCCTCCGCGAACACCCGCCCCTCGGGGAGGTCGTCACGCAGCGTGCAGGTGATCGTCCCCGTCCCGCGCAGACGCCCGGCGCCCTCTTCGAGCAGCCCGGCGAGCGCCGTCCCGATGCCGGTCCTGCGGGCCTGCGGTACCACGGCGATCAGCGCCGAGGCCGTACCGGGGAAGGCCGGTTCCCGGGCGAGCTTCGCCGCGCCCAGCAGGGAGCCGTCGCGCTCGGCGACAAAGGCGAGATGGGCGTCGTGCGCGGCGGCGGCGCGGAGCTGCTCCCGCAGGCGGTAACGGATGTCCCAGGCGCTGGTCTGCATGAGCAGCTCCATCACCGCGTCGGTGTCCGCGGGGCGCAGCGGCCGTGTGGTGTACCCCGCCCGCGTCAGAGATTCGCCCATATGTGCATCTTAGGTGGAATGGTGCACCGGCGCCCTGCCGACGGGACGGCCCGGAGGCCGCACCCCTCGGCTCACCCGTCGGCTCGCCTCTCGTCTCCAGGCCTCGGCTCAGCCCTCGTCTCCCCGCTCCCGCGCCGCCCGCCTCTGCCGCGGCCGGTGCGGCATCAGGTTGCGTACGTTCGCGTCGCCCGCGCCCACGAGAGGCAGCCGCTGCGCCTGTGACGCCGGTGGGGAATCCGGCCCGGGCGGGGATTCCGGGTCTCCGGGGAGAGGGGAGTGCGGGCGCGCGAGCCCGTCACGCGCCTCCGGTGTCTCCGCTGCCTCCGGTCTCTCCGACGCACGGGACGGACCGGGTGTGTCCGTCGCCGGGGTCGCCGGCTCCGTGTCGGTCGACTGGTCCGGGAAACGGAGCAGTCTGCCGGAGGGCACGGGAAAGTCCTCCATGTCGGGGTGACCCGCCGCCGCGGGCTGCGTCTGGCCGGCCGCCCGGGCGTGCTCCGCCCAGCCGGTGCGATACCACCGCACTTGATCCCGGATGACCTCTTCGTCCGTGAGGATGCGCACACCGTCGACACCGGCCTGCTGGACCTTCTGGCCCAGCTCGATCAATAAATCACCCAACAGCATGGCCAGCCGGTCCTGTGGGACCGGAACGCCACCGTCCCCGTCGTTGCCCATGCGCGCACTCCTTCACGCCCCCCCCACGGGGCAGCTGATCCCCTAACTACTTGCCGGCAGGAATTGCTTCGCGACCTTCACGAACACTTCCCGCAGCTCAGGGGGCACCCCCATTCTCCGTGCCGCCTCTTCCGGACTCAGTCGCGGGGAGTCCTCCGCCGACTCGGGCCCCGCCGCGTCCGTCTGCGGCCGCGCCGCGATCGGCAGGTCCTCCTCCGACAACCGCCCCGACCGGATGAGCATTTCTCTCAGCGGGATGCCGAGCACCGCCGCCAGTCTTCGCATGGTCTCCAGGTCGGGCATGCTCTGCCGCTGGAGCAGCCGGCTGACCGCCGCCCGGTGCACCCCCGCGTCGTCGGCGAGCTTCGACTTGCCG
The DNA here is from genome assembly GCF_035961655.1 of Streptomyces sp. NBC_01317. NCBI lineage: Bacteria > Bacillati > Actinomycetota > Actinomycetes > Kitasatosporales > Streptomycetaceae > Streptomyces > Streptomyces sp. NBC_01317. Next base: position 5,435,220 of record NZ_CP108393.1, read on the forward strand.
CCGCCGCGCGGACTGTCGATGTCGTACCCCTGGCGGCGCATCAGGGACTCCACCCAGCCGGCGAACACGTCCAGTCCGTCCGCGCGGTTCCTGACGCCGTCACCGCGGAAACCCGTGCTGTTGCGGGCGTCCGCCCGCGAGCCTGAACCCATTGTCTCGATCTCCCCTCGTCGCGGGGGACAGAGTACCGATCGCGCGCGCACCTATTGGTGTGCGCGCTCGCGCGTTGTTGTGGAGATGCCGTACAACGCGCTGGCAACGGGCGGGCCTGAGGGGTGACTTGGGGCGCAGCGCGGACACCTCCTGACAGAACGTAGTCGCTTGCGCACGCGCTCGCACCATGCAACGCTGATCACGCGTCCGCAATTGTCGAACAAATATTCCCATACATGGGGAGGGGTTGCACGTGCCTTCACCGATCACAGTGTCCACACCCGCCGTGACCTTGGGCTTCTGCCGTACGGACGAAGATCTTGACTGGCGCAGGGACGCCGCCTGCGCCGATCTTCCCCAGCGTTTTGTGTTCACCAAAGTCCCTTCCGAGGCCGAACCGGTATTGCGTGCCTGCAATCACTGCCCGATTCGCGAGGAGTGCGTTGCCGTCGTGGACCCCATGCGGACCTGGTTCGACGGGGTCAGCGGCGGGCGTCTGTGGCGCAACGGCCGCGAGGTAAGGCGGGCGGCGTGACGAACACCGGCAGTACCGGCAGCACCGGCAGCACCGGTAGCACCGGTAGCACCGGTAGCGCTGGTAGCACCGGTAGCGCTGGCAGCGCTGCCAGCGCGCTGTGGATCGCCGCGCTCCTGCGGCACTTCCCCGAACTCCTGACGGAACTCGCCCCGACCGCCGGACGCGTCCTGCGCGAGCGTCCCGGCGCCTCCCCGGCGGGTGGCTCCGTCGCGCCCCTGCGGCTGTACGTGTCCGACGCCGTCCGCGATGTCACCGACGGCGTCGTGGAGTTGGAGGAGGCCGTACGGGAACGGCTCGGCCTGCCCCGCGTGGCCGCCGCCCCCGTACCCGTACGACTCCGGCGTATCGCCGGCCTCCTGGAGCGGATCGGCGGAGACCCGGACCTGGCCGCGCACGTGGAGGACGAGACCCGGCGGATGGCCCGCCGGTGCGCCCGGGCGCTGGGCGATCCCGAGCAACTGGTCCGCGTCGCCGGGCGCTGCCCCGCCTGCGACTCGGTGTCCCTGCGGGCGTTCCCCGAGCGGGCGACGGTGATGTGCGTGAATCCCGTCTGCCGCCACACACCGGCGGTGGAGGCGGCGTCGTGAGCGCGGGCGGTGTGACGGGTGCGGGTGGACCGGCGAGCGTCGCGCTGATCTCGGGGAATCTGGCCGCCGCCGAGGTCGAGGTGTCACCGGCGACCATCCGCAAGTGGGTCCAGCTGGGACACCTCACCGCGGCGGGACGCCAGGGCAGACGGCTGCTCTACCGGCTGGAGGATGTGTTCGCGGCGGAGCGCGCGGTGCGCCGCAGGAGCTGAGCGTACGACCGACGTACGACCGACGCGCGACCGACGTACGACCGAGAGAGGCCCCGCCAGGACGCCGGCGGGGCCTTTCCCGTTGCCCTCTTCGTTCCCCGGGACCGCCAACCACACCTCCGGAAAGGTCGGTTGCGGGATCAGCCCCCCTCGATCACACTTGAAGCAGCGGCAGAGCTGCGCCCCTTCCGAGGGGCGGCGGACCTGCCGCTTTGTGTTGCCCGGAATCCCACTCCCCTGGGTCGCGACCGGGCCTCACCACTGATCGACACCCGTGATCGGCATCACCGATCGGCGCATCCGCCCCACGGCCCATCGCCTTCCGCGAAGGAGCGTCCATGTGAGCGTTTTGAACTTTCCCGATGTGGAACGGCTCGTCGTCGACTTCCTTGAGGACCGGCCCGAAATGGTCGGCGTCACGGTCGACAACCGCCCGCCCGCCGGGTTCGACGGCACCCAGAAGGCCGTCCTGGTCTCCCGCGTCGGCGGCGTGTGGGTCGACGACCTGCATCTCGACAAACCACTGCTGGACCTTGAGGTGTACGGCCCCGACAAGACCGCGGCCCACACCGTGGCCCTCGCCGCCCGCGCCTGTGTCCTGGAGCTGATCGGTACGCGGTACGGCACGGCGGTGGTCACCGACGTCGACGAGGCCGACGGGCCCCGCTGGCTGCCCGACTACAACCGCCCGGCCGGCAACCGCTACCTGGCCACGCTCCGCCTGTCCATCCGCCCCGCGTAAATCCACAACGCTCAACCCTTCCTGAGGAGTTCACATGGCAACAGGTCCCAACAGCAGCAAGGAAATCCGCGTCGCAGGTACCGGAAAGGTCCTGGTGGCGGCCCCGGTCGGAGCCACCGGAGCGCCGGCCGCGCCGATCGACACCACCGTGGCGTGGATCGGCTGGACCGAGCTGGGCTACACCTCCACCGACGGCATCAAGCTCAGCAAGAAGGACAAGATCGACCAGGTGGACGGCTGGCAGTCGGTGAGCGCGCTGCGCTACATCTACTCCGACCGTGAGCTGACCGTGAAGTTCCAGCTGCTCCAGATCAACAAGAACACCCTGCCGTTCTTCATGGGCGGTGGCGCCACGGCGCTCCTGTCGTCCCCGGCCGCGGCGGGCACGTTCAAGTACGACCTCTCCGCCAACCCCAAGGCGGACGAGCGCCAGCTCGGCTTCGAGTTCACCGACAGCAACGGCACCGGCGACGTCTCGTACCGCTTCGTCATCCCGCGCGGCCAGGTCACCGAGACCGAGGAGATCTCGATGACCCGTACGGGCGCGATGAAGCTCGGTGTGACCTTCACGGCCTACGCGCAGGACGACACGTCGCTGCCGCTGGCGACGTGGCTGATGAAGGACACGGCGTTCGCGTAACCGCTACGGGTACGGGGGTGGCCGGCGCGCCACCCCCGTACCCGCAACTCGCCCTACCCCTACCCCCCCTACCTCCCCCTCCCCTTCCCCTCCAACCCACCCAACAGGAGACCGACATGGCGGGATTCAACGTCAACGCCGCCCGTGCCCAGCGCCTCGAAGCGCTCGGCCGGGCCTGGAGTTTCGATGTGGACGAGGACTCGTTCGAGCTGCCGACGGAGCTGACCCGCACGACCGCGCGCAAGCTGCGGGACCTCGACGACAACGACGTCGACGGTCTGCTGCGACTGCTGCTCGGCGAGCAGCAGTTCACGCGCTTCGAGCGGCACGACGTCACGATGCAGGACATCGCGGCGATCCTGGAGGCGTACGGCAAGGAGACGGGTCTCGGCCTGGGGGAAGACTGAGCCTCGGCGAGCTCGTCGATGAGCACGCCGAGGCCCTGGAGGCCGACCTGCTGCGTTACTACGGCACGGACCTGCTGGACTGGCACCGCGGCCGCCTCTCCTCCCGCCGCCTCGCGGTACTGATCCAGCACCTCCCCAGGGACAGCGCGGTCGCCCGCGAACTCCACGGCGAGTCGGCCGACTGGTCGGTGACGGAGTACCTCTTGGCCCACGTGGCCGACCAACTGGCCGAGGCCAACTGGATGTTCGCCACGGTCAACCGCGACGAGGACGCCGATCCGCTCGAATTCCCGACACCGATCCCGAGACCGGGGGAGCCGGGAGACGGCCCGGAAGAGCGGAGCACACCGGACATTGCCAAGGGACCGGGCGTGCACGAACTCTCCGCCTTCTTCGCCTGATACGGCTTACCCGTCGTTCAGTACCCGCAAGGACCAGGGAGTCATGGGACCCCATTTGCTTGCCGTCGTGGTCGTAGAGGGAAAGGCAGCCTCCGGCATCGCCAAGAAATCTCTGACGCTACGACAGATTGATTGTTCCGAAGGCGACGGTCATTGCTCCGATGGCCACCGCAACCAGGAAGATCGGCCACAGTCGAAAGCGAGGGTATTTTCCCGCAGGGTAGAAGGAAGGCCCATATCCGGGGTCGTAGTCGATCGCGACGATTTCACCCTCGGTGAATTGGCGGCTCCTGAACTTCTGTGGAGTGCGGGCTACCCAGTCCAGTTCAGATCCCGGACTCTCGATCCTGCCTTCGGTCGGCGAAAATCGGTAGGCCGGCCCTTCTGGAAGTTTCAGGCTGCCGAGTATCTCGACTTCCGCGGTCACGCTCCTTCGGTGCTCCTGGAGGCAGCTCCAGGCAAGAAGTAAGGCCCAGACTGTGGCGCCGAGGCCGACACAAATCTCGGCATATGCAGCAATATTTCCCAGATTCATGCGTGGATCGTAACAGGCTCGACTACGACGAATAGATAATGGCAGAGGGCTGTCCGTGGGGCGCTTTACTTGCCCTGGAGAGTGATCCGCCAAGGCGGAATGGTTCCCCAGTGCGGATCCACCGGTGACTGGACGGCGATCAGCCCGGGGCCGGGGATATTCACCGATCCTTGAAACTTTGTTTCGCGGGAGATCAGCTCGCGGCGCTGCGTTCCGTCGAAGCTGTAGAACGCCAGGCACCCTCGCGACTCGAATTCGACGGACGCCCGGACCTTTCCGCCGTGGTAGGCGAACACGCGCGATGCGCCGGCCCCCGCCGCTTCGATCCCGATTTCCGGCGCTGCCGCAGGCTCGCTGATCAGCAGATTCCATTTTCCGGGCTTCCGGATGGGATCCCCTGTGACATGGAGACTCGAATACCCGGGTGGCACGATTATGTGGGATCTGTCTCTGCCCCACCCCGAAGATCCGAGATCCTCTCTTTCTATTCCCTGGCGGGACGTCAGTTCGCCCTCGATGTTGAAAGTGCGGCTCAGTAATCCTCCCCATGCTTCGATGAGCAGTGCCCGATCGAGGGTGCCTGCTGGAAGTTCAATTCTGGACTCTCCCCGTCCCGACACGGTTGAGCCCGATCCATTTGACATTTGAATCCCTGAATCACCTGTGAGGAATCGATGAGCAACGCGGATGAGAAGCCGCTCCAGCACAGAGTGGCAGAGCTGGAGGAAGAGTTCCAGCGATTCGAGGTAAAGGCGGAAAGGGGTTGGGCCAAGGCGGACGGTGTAGCTGCGGTCGGTGCTCTGACCGGTGTGTCCGGCGAGGCCAGCCTGGTCACCAGTGGGGTGAAGCTCGCGAACTTTGAGTTCGACCTGCGCCAGCACCTGAAGGACAAGGCGCTCGAACGGGCCGAGCTCGATCCGAAGGGGCTCCTTCGCCGCATCATCAAGGTCAAGAGAAAGGGGCAAAGTGACAGGAATATCACGAATCTCGCCCATGAGCGCATCACCGATCTGACTCGGGATCTCAATCAAAAGTTGCGCCGAAAGGCTGACAAGTCCGCTGTGGGCGCAACCAGTACCCGCCAGAACAGTCAGGTCGCCACCGCCCAACTGCGTGCGGACCGGGCCATCTTCGAAGTGCGTCGGCTGCACGACGAGATAGCGCGGCTGAACAGTCGTTTCTGACCCATCTAGGCAGGGAGGTAGACATGGGCCTCAACCAGTCCATCAGCACTGCGGCTGCCCAGCTCAGCCGCATGCGCGCCGCTGTCGCGCAGACGGCTTCACAGCTGGGGCGGATGCAGACCGCGACCGGATCCGCATCCAATTCTGTGCTGAAGATCAAAACGACGGCGGGGCAGGCGGACGCTTCGATCGGGAAGCTCAGCACCGGCCTGCGTACCGCTGACAGCTCTCTGACCAAGTCCAAGGGGGCCACCGACAAGTTCAAGACCTCGCTCGATCGGCTCAAGAGTTCCGCCGACAAGGCCAAGAACGCGCTTCAGGACGTCAAGCGGCAGGCCGACGGGGTGGAGAAGTCCGTCGGGAAGGCCGGGAAGAACGCCGACAAGGGCGGGAAGTCCATGGACGGGCTCGGGAAGGGGCTCAAGGGCGCGTCGCTCGCGCAGAAGGGGCTCAACCTCGCCATGGCCGCCAGCCCGTTCGGGCTCATCATGACGCTGCTCGCGCCCCTCATCGCGCGGTTCGTCAGCATGGACAAGGTCATGGCCGTCGCCAAGCGGGGCATGACCGCGGCCTGGAACGCCATGCGGTCCGCGTCCTCCGCCGCCGCGCGGTTCCTCGGTCCGCTCTTCAAGGGCGTCGTCAACGCGTTCCTGCTGCCCACCCGCATGCTCGTCAGGGGGCTCAACTCCCTGATCGGCGGCCTCAACCAGGTCAAGTTCAGCGTTCCCGACTGGGTGCCCGTCATCGGCGGCAAGGGCTTCGCGTTCAACCTGCCCCGCATCCCGGTGCCCCAGCTCGCGCAGGGCGGCATCGTCGAGGCCAGGACCGGCGGCCGGCTCGCGCTCATCGGGGAGGGCGGCGAGGCCGAGGCCGTCATCCCGCTCTCCCGGCTGGAGCGCATGTTCGGCCAGCACCCCGGCGGCGCCGCCGGGATGAACCGGCTCGCCCAGGCCGTCGAGCGCCTCGCCGAACGCCCCGTACACATCGAGGTCGACTCGCAGACCATCGCTCGCGCCGTCCTCGTCGGACAGCGCAAGCTCGCCAGGAGGTGAGACAGGACATGGCAAGGAATCTGTGGATCGGAAAGCCGGGACTCCTGCGGGAGATCACACAGGCCGCCAAGAGCTGGGACCGCAGCGCCGAGCTCAACGTCAGCGAGTTCAAGTCGCTGGAGGGGCAGATCACCACGGTCTCGCCCGCCCGTACCGCCCGCCGGCTCAAGTTCGCCTGGGACTGGCTGGAGCCCGCCGACGCCGACCACCTCATCCGGCTCGCCCGGCGCGTCAACGGCCCCGGCATGCTCGGACGCAATGTGTACGCCGGCCGGTCCGTCGCCGTACTCGATCCCGCGGCCGGCAATCTGCTCGACCCCTACCAGGCCGCGGGACAGACGCTGCACCCCGCCGGTCACGACCACTGGTTCACCGTGCAGGGAGCGATCACCATCAGTCCGGCCGTCGACGACGTCGTCCTCGGCAGCTGCGACGACCCGGCCACCAAGATCGGCTGGCGGCACGGGACCTGGACCGGCTGGCCCGTGATGCCGGGCATGCGGACCTCCTGGCTGCTGCCGCCCGACTGGAATCCCGCCCTGGCCACCGCCCAGCTGGACTGGAAGGACGTGGACGGCGCCTACCTGTCCACCACGTCCGCCGCCGGCCCGCTGGTCACCGGCACGGCGCCCGCGAACGCCGCCTTCGTCACCCCCGTCGGCGCCCCCGGCGCGACCGGGATGACGGGTCTCGCCGGCGCGAGCCTGACCATCGGCGAGGAGCCCGTCGCCCTGTCGCTCGGCGACGGCTGCCCGGCCATGGCCGTCACCGGCTGCACCGAGACACCCGCGACCCGTCTCCCGTACCGCGGTGTCAGCATCGATCTGGTGGAGGTGGCAGGTGCAGCCCTCTGAGGAGCGGTTCGACGCGGCCCTCGCCGCGCCGGAGCGTACCCCCGTCCACTCCACCCGCCTCGGCGGCGAGGAACTCGGCGAGCAGATCCAGTCCTGGAAGGTCGAGCGGGCCTACAACACCGATCTCCCCGAAGCCATGCGGGCGTTCAGCGGCAGCGCCTCGGCGCAGTTCGAGGCGCAGCTGAGCGGCCGGGTCGAGGACCAGGACACCGAAGGGAGGGGCCCGGTCGCCGAGCCCGCTCCGCGCCTGTACTCCGCCTGGGCGGACCGCGCCACCGGCGACGCCGTGCGCCCGGGCCAGTCCGTCGTCCACGAGACAGGCGTCAACGGCCGTACGCTGCCGGCCTTCCGGGGCACCATCCGCTCCCGTACGGCCGCCTCCGGCAGCGACACCGTCACCGTCCAGGCCCTCGACGGCGCCGAGCGGCTGCGGGGCCCCGCCTCGCTGCCCCGCCCCTACCACGGCGTCTGGACCGGCCTGCGGATCGCGTCCGCCCCCTGGTGCGTGGACGAACTGCTGCGGCAGGGCGGCATCCACACCTGCCCGCCGCCCCGCGCGCCGCAGGCCGACGCCGACGACACCAACGCCTTCACCGCGCTCTACGCCTCCCTGCACGGCGGCGTCAACGCGACCTACGGCCAGCCCGAGTCGGTTCCCGCGAACAGCCAGTACGACTGGATCCGCGAAGGCGCCCCCTTCGAGATGGCCCTGATGCCGAAGGCGGCCGGACTCACGGCTTCCTGGATGCCGCGCTCGCGGTTTGTCGTGCCCGGCAAGGTCTTCCTGCTCGAATGCTGGGTCAACACGGCGAAGAGCAGGGGGAACAAGCTCGAACTCAGTGTCGTGCTCGACCGGAGCGGTGGCGCCTACGGCCACCTGACGGGGAGCATCGACATCGCGGCGGGCACCCTCGCCATGTACTCCGGGACCCAGGGCACCCCGGTGGGCGGTTTCGTCTGGACGTTCGGCGCGCTGGCCGCCCTCAAGGGCAACTGGCACATCGGATTCCTCTTCGACACCCGGTCGTCGGGGACCAGTGTGCTGCCGACCGTCGCACCCCGGCTGACCGGTCCTGACGGCTCGTACCACGTCGGTGGCACAGGAACCTTCACCCAGACGGTGATGAGCCAGCCGCGCGCCGAGGTCCACCACGTCGACCTCACCACCGACATGGCGGTGGAGTGCCTCCAGCTGACCGACCGGATCTGGCCCGACGTCCCGTCCTACCCCCGCGACGAGTGGGAGCAGAAGGGGAAGTGGACCAAGGGCGCGGTGCTGGACGACGAGGCGCTGCCGATCTACGCCATGCCCAGGGTGACGGGCTCGCAGTGGGACGTGATCACCGAGATCGCCCGCGCGAGCATGTCCACCGCGGAGTTCGACGAACAGGGCGTCTTCCACTGGAAGGGCCCGTCCCGCTTCGGCAGGGTACCGGCCGAGCCCGACCTCACCGTGACCACCCGCAGGGACATCGCCGCCCTCACCGTCAGCGAGGAGATCGACGCCTGCCGCAACCACTGCGAGCAGCCCTACCAGGACTGGTCCGGCGTCGCCCGCGTCAACGGTGACGTCGTGGACGACACGGCGGTCCGGCGGATCGATCCCGGTACGTCGGTGGAGATCTCCTACGCGGTCGCCGAGGACGAGTTCGACATCGGACCGCTGGTCGTCACCGACGACTCGGTGGTGAACGACGGCCACCGGGTGCGCTTCGGTACCGCCGCGACCGGTGGTACGGCGGTCAAGGGCGTGGTCTCCGTCAGCTGCCGCCGCGAGGGCCCCACGTACATCGCCCGCTTCACCAACACCGGGACCGTACCGCTGTGGACCGTCACCAAGGACGGCAAGCCCTCGGCCAGGATCGTCCCCCAGAAGGCGACCGGCGATCCCCAGCTGCGCCAGGCGGCCTGGTGGAGCCCGGAGAGCCAGCAGTACTACGGCCGCCAGCAGTACGCGGCCCCCGCCTCCGAGTGGGTGCAGAACGGGAGTTCGGCCAGCGGCCTCGCACAGACCATGCTCAACGCCGGCCGCTATCCGGTACCGGTGCTGGGGGAGGTCGAGGTGCTCCACGATCCGCGGATCCAACTCGGTGACGCCGTACGGGTGGTCGACACGGCGGGGGCCCAACTCGACACGCTCGCCTGGGTGGTCGGGACGCGTACGACCTACACCGCGGGCGCCGCGCCGCAGCAGACACTCACGCTGCGGGGGACGTCGTACAACGGCGTGCCGCGGGACGCGGGGCTGACCCCGGACGGACCGGTCGACCCGTCGTACGGCACGCGGCGTACGTACGCCCAGGTCACCGCCCAGTACGCGACGCTCGCCGACCTGAGGGCCGGGGAGCCGGACTACCGCGCGCTGCTGGTGGCGGTACCGGTGACCCTCGGGGCGGCGGCCAGGACCGGTACGACCACCACAACCGCCGTCGCGGTGGCGGGAGGAGAGAGCCGGTGAGCGCGCAGAAGAAGCGGAACGGCCCGGCGGCCGGGGCGCGGGGGGTGCCGGCGCTCGCGCCGGCCGCCGTGTCCGGGGCCGTACCGGATTCCGAGGCCGTGCCTGATCCCGTGGCCGTACCGGATTCCGAGGCCGCGCCCGATCCCGAGGCCGTGCCTGATCCCGTGGCCGTACCGGATTCCGAGGCCGCGCCCGATCCCGAGGCCGCGCCCGACGCCGAACAGCCGGCCGACGATCCGCTGCCCCCGGAACCTCCGCAGCCACCGGTACCGATCGACAGCCCCGGCGCGGGCGCGGGCGACCGGGGTACGAGCCCCGACGTCCTGCCCCCGTCGCGCGAGGGCTGACCAGGCGCCGCCCCCTGCCGCCCCCGCCCCGCCGCCCCGCCGCCCCTTCCGTACACCCAGGAGGTCCTGCCATGGCCGTGCTCACCCCCCTCGGCAATCTGCCCTACCCGCAGCCCACCGACGCCGCCAACGTCCCTCTCCACATCCAGTCGCTCGCCGAGGCCATCGACGGCCGTACCGTCCTGCGCTTCGCCGACGCCGCCACCCGGGACGCCAGGGTCACCGCGCCGGTCGCCGGCATGCTCGTCTGGCTCACCACCCCCGGCCGTTTCTTCCTCTACTCCGGCACCCAGTGGCAGCCCGTCGTCCCGGGCGCCGTGCACAAGGCCAACACGACGGCCGGCACCCTCGCGGCGGTCACCACGTACACCGAGACACTCACCGGCTCCACCGGCGACCCGACGGCGGTCACGTTCACCGTGCCGCTCTCCGGCTCGGTCCTGGTCTCGGTGGGCGCGCGCATCAGCAGCAGCGCCGCCGCCGCGTCCTTCATGTCGGCGAACATCCGCACCGGTACGACCGTCACGCTGGCGGCCGCCGACGCGCGCGCGGCGATCGTCACCGGTACGAACCAGTGCTCCGCCTCCACGCAGTTCCAGGTCAACGGGCTCACGTCCGGAGCCGTCTGCACCGCGACCGCCGCCTACAAGTCGGCCGCGTCCAACACCTCCACCTTCACCAACCGATTCGTGACCGTGACGCCGCTGATGTGACGCCCTCGGCGGCATCCGTTCACGACGACGCCCACGACGTGAGGAGCCGGCCCATGGCCGCACCGCTGTCCGCCGACGCCCTCGTCCGCGCCCTGCGCGGCGAGGGCGTCCGCGTCGCCGAGCACGGCGACTGGAAGACCCACAACCGCAACCACAAGGGCCCCTGGGGCCCCGTCCACGGCGTGATGCTGCACCACACCGCGGGCGTCGACAGCCTCGCGCTCTGCCGCGGCGGCACTCCTGACCTGCCGGGCCCCCTCTGCATCGGCCTGCTCACCAAGGACGGCACGGTCCATCTCGTCGGCTACGGGCGGACGAACCACGCCGGCAACGGTTCGGCCGCCGTCCTCGAAGCCGTACGCGCCGAAAGGCCCCTGCCCGCCCGGGGACCGGACGCCGTGGACGGCAACGCCCGGTTCTACGGCTTCGAGATCGAGAACCTCGGCAACGGCCGCGACCCCTATCCCGCCGTCCAACTCGACGCCGCCGAGCGGCTGTCGGCGGCGCTGTGCCGGGCGCACGGCTGGTCGGCGCGGAGTGTGATCGCGCACAAGGAGTGGACGCGACGGAAGATCGATCCCTCGTTCGCGATGCCCGCGATGCGGGACCGGGTCACCGCCCGCCTGGGCTCGGAGCCGGCCCCTCCGGCCCCTCCCACCGGTCCCGGCACCCCGCAGAAACCCGGGTACGAGACGTTCCCCGGCGCCGCCTTCTTCGTGCCCGGCAGGAACAGCCCGCTGATCACGGCTGTCGGCCGACGGCTGGTCGCCGAGGGCTGCGGACGGTACGAGATCGGCCCGGGGCCCGTGTGGGGCGCGGCCGACACCCGTTCGTACGCCGCGTGGCAGCGCGAGCTCGGCTACACCGGCCCCGATGCCGACGGCATCCCGGGACGGACCAGTTGGGACCGGCTGCGCGTCCCCCGTGCCGGGGGAGCCGTCTCCAAGGAGGGAGGGCCCGCGTGACCCAGTCGGAAGCCGAGAACATCGCGGTCGAACTGGAGCGCCTGCACCGTTCCGTGGACGTCGGATTCGCCACCACCCGGGGCGACTTGGCGCTGCTGCTCCAGCGCGTCGACCAGACCGACAAGGCCATCGGTGACCACGAGGACCGTATCGAGGCACTGGAGCGTTCGCGCTGGCCCCTGTCGTCGCTCGCGGCGGTCACGTCGTGCGCCGCGCTGGCGCTGACCATCTGGCAGACCTCGGGAAGGTGATGTGACGCGGGAAATGCCCCCGGCCGTGTGCCTACACGGCCGGGGGCATTTCTCTGTGTTCTCGGGCCTGTCGGCGACTCGTGGTCCTCACGCCTGTTGGCGGTTCGCGCCGCGGGTCAGGCCGGGGGCGATCATCTCGGCGATCCGTTCCGGGGTGACCGCGCGCGAGTACAGCCAGCCCTGCCCCGTGTCGCAGCCGATACGGCCCAGCCGCTCCGCCTGCCCCTCCGTCTCCACGCACTCCGCCGTGACCGTCAGCCCCAGCCGGTGCGCGAGGTGCACCAGCGTCTCCACGATCACCTCGTCCGCCGGACTCGGGTGGACTCCTTCGTCGTAACGGAAGCCCCGGACGAACGAACCGTCCAACTTCAGTACGGAGACGGGCAGTCGGCTGAGATACGCGAGGTTCGAGTACCCCGTGCCGAAGTCGTCGATGGCGATCCGTACCCCCATGTCGCTCAGCGCCTGGAGCGCCTGGAGCGGCCGGCCCGCCGAGCCCATCACCGCGGACTCGGTCAGCTCCAACTGGAGGAGGTACGGGGCCAGTCCGGTCTCGGCGAGGATCCCGGCCACGTCCGCCACCAGGTCGGAGTCCCACACCTGCCGTACGGCGACGTTGACGCTGACGAACAGCGGGCGGGCGCCCGGGTGGTCCTTCTGCCACTGCCGGGCCTGGCGGCAGGCCGTACGCAGCACCCAGCGGCCCAGCTGCACGATCGAGCCGTCCTCCTCGGCGATCCCGATGAAGCGGTTGGGCGCGAGGGTGCCGAACTGCGGGTGCTCCCAGCGCACCAGCGCCTCCACCCCCCGTACCGTCCCGTCGGCCATCCCCACCAACGGCTGGTACTCCAGCAGGAATTCACCCCGCTCGACCGCCGGCCGCAGGGTCGAGGACAGCGCCTGACGGGTCATCCGGTGGGCGTTGCGCTCCGGGTCGAAGAGGGTCCAGCGGGCCTTGCCGTCGGCCTTCGCCCAGTAGAGCGTGGTGTCGGCGGCCTGCATCAGACCGGTGGGGGTGGTGCCTTCGGCCGTACGTTCCACCACCCCGATCGAGGCCGAGACGGCGAGCCGCTGGCCGGCCAGGTCGAACGGGCGCTGGAGCGCGGAGAGCACCGACCGGGCGAGATCGGCGAGTTGTTCCGTACCGGTGGAGTCCTCGACCAGGATCGCGAACTCGTCACCGCCGAGCCGGGCGACCAGATGGCTGCCGCTGCGGGTGTAGCCGTCGTGGTCGGCGCATTCGGTCAGCCGGCTCGCGACGGCGGCGAGCAGCCGGTCGCCGACCCGGTGGCCGAGGGTGTCGTTGACCGCCTTGAAGCCGTCGAGATCGAGGTAACAGAGGCCGATCCGCCCTGTTCTGCCATGATCTGCCCCTCTGCCGTCACTGTCGCGACCGAGATCGTCGGCCGCGTACGCGGAGTGCGGCGGCGGGGTCTCCAGGGCCGAGGCCAGCCGCTCGAAGAACAGGGTGCGGTTGGGCAGCCGGGTCACCGGGTCGTGCATCTGGAGATGGCGCAGCCGCGCCTGGAGTTCACGCCGGTCGGTGATGTCGGAGACCGACAGCAGGACACCGCGGCTGTCCGGCACGGGCGCGACCGTGATCTCGGCCCACAGGGTGCGCCCGTCGGAGTGCTTGAGGCGGCGGGTGCAGCGGAACCGGGCGCGCAGGCCGCGCAGCACCTCGCGGTAGGCGTGCCAGGTGCGGGTGTCGGAGGAGAGGTCGACGAGGTCGGCGGCGGACCGTTCGAGGAGCGCGGCGGCCGGCACGCCGAGCAGCGCGGCGAGCGCGTCGTTGGCGCTGACGATCGTGCCCTCGTGGTCCACGACGGCCATGGCGAGGGGGGCGGCCCGGAAGGCGGCACGATGATGGCCGGGATCGGCACGGTCCGACGCGTGTGCCTGGTTCACCGGATCCGCCCGGTCCGCCGAATCTGTCCGGTCCGCATGACGCTCCGTGACCGGCGGCCGTACGGTGCCGGACGCCACGACTGCCGCGGAGTGCGGCCCTTCGGAGGTTCCGCTCACGGCTGGCTCCCGCGGTGCAGTGGTGTCGTACAGGGTCGGTCGGGACGGTCGGCCTGGGAAAGTGTGCCGATCATAGAGGCTGTCCGGGTGGCCGTTCCAGCTCTGTGGCAAGGATCCGGAGCTTCGACGGTCGGCGGGTTGTCGTTGGACGATCGTTTCTGCACGCCCGTGGCCTCGCACGATCCCGTCGTGAGCGGTTGTGACTTTCCGTGAGAGGCCGGGGTGTCGCGCTCCGCGCGCCGTCCCTCACCCGAGTGGGGCAGCGGAACAGGGCGAATGGTGAGGAACCGGCACAAGGTGGGTGGTGAGGTCCCCTCATCCCCCAGCCGGAGGTCGACGTGGAGCGTCTGGAGCCACCCGGGGGAGTGGAACGGCCGCGCCTGCGCAGTACCGCGGCTGCTTTCACCTCCCTCATGGCGCTCGCCGCCACGTCCCTGGTCGCGGGTCCCGCCGTGGCCGCGCCGGCCGCCGGGCCCTGCGCCCTGCCCCGTACCGGCGCCCACCACTCCCTCGGCCTGGACACCTGGAACGGCTCCTACACCCGCCCCGACCGCACCCTCGACGCCGTGATGGTCTTCCTGTCCTTCCCGGACGCCGAACCGATGACCCGTCCCGAGGAGCTGGTGGCCGACCACTTCCCGGCCACCAGCCGCTTCTACGCGCGGGCGTCGTACGGGAAGTTCGCCCTGCGCGCCCACCCCGAGGCCCGGTGGATCCGGATGCCGCACGCCTCCACCTCGTACGGGATAAAGCGCGACTGGGACCCGTCGCGCCGCACCGCCTACCTGCGGGACGCGCTGCGCGTCGCCGATCCGGTCGTGGACTTCTCGCGGTACGACATCGTGTACCTGGTCGCCGATCCGACCGCGCCCGGTGTCGACTCCGACGCCACGAAGGTCGTCAACTTCGACCGGCCGATGGAGGCGGACGGCAAGGACATCCGGCGGATCGTCACCGTCTTCGAGAAGCACCCGCCGGACCGCAACGTGCTGGCCCACGAGACCGGGCACGTCTTCGACCTGCCGGATCTCTACCACCGGCCCTCGGACGGCAAGGGCGACTGGGACACCTACGTCGGGGACTGGGACGTGATGGGCAGCCAGTTCGGCCTCTCGCCCGACCTCTTCGGCTGGCACAAGTGGAAGCTGGGCTGGCTGGACCGGCGCCAGGTGCGCTGCGTCCTGCCCGGTACGGAACTGCTCACCCTGGAGCCGATCGCCGAGGCGCCCCAGCTCGGCGGGGACGCGGGGACGCGGCTCGCGGTCGTCAGGACCGGGAGGGACTCCGTGGTCGCCATCGAGGCGCGCGGCGCGACCGGCAACGACGCGGGCACCTGCACGGAGGGCGTGCTGATCTACCGCGTACGGAGCGGGGCGGAGTCCGGCGGCGGCCCGGTGGAGGTGGTGGACACCCACCCGCGCAGCGACGCCTGCTGGGACACCTCGGTGTACCCGCCACTGGCGGACGCGCCGCTGGGGGTGGGGGAGACGTTCACGGTCCCGGACGAGCGGATCAGGGTGGAGGTCGCGGACCGGACGGCGACGGGCGCCTGGACGGTCAAGATCACCACGGGAAAGGAATGAGGCCCCCCGCCAAAGGAGTGAGGCCCCCCGCTTCCGCGGGAGGCCTCAATCTTGTCGGTGCGCCGTCAGGGACTCGAACCCCGGACCCGCTGATTAAGAGTCAGCTGCTCTAACCAACTGAGCTAACGGCGCCTGGTGACGTCGTAGACCTTAGCACCCGGATCGGCGTGAGGAAAAATCGATATACGGGGACCGGGAACGGGGCCGTATCGCCTGGTCAGAGGAGTGGGCGGGGACGCGGGACCGGGTGCGCGCGGCACGGCTCGCCGTACGGGCCGCCCGCACGCAGGCCCACAGCAGGACGTCCGGCCCCGGCAGCCACGGATGGCGGGTGTCGGGGGCCACCACCCAGCGCGGACCCGACGTGTTCCCGGGCGCCAGCGGCGGTACGGTCACGGCGTCCCCGGCCCCGTGGCACAGCAGGGGCGGTACGGAGAGGGCGTCGTCGGCCCGGTCGCCGTCGCCGGCGCTTCCCCCGGGCGGAGACCCGTCCTGCGGCGCACCGCCCCACTCCTCCCACGCCAGTAAGGAGGGCAGCCGCTGGGCGGTCCCCGGCGCGGCGAAGAGCAGGGTCCGGCCCCGGTACGCGGCGACCGGACCCGAACCCGGGCCGTCGGACCAGAGCCGGTTCAGCATGCGGCGGCCGAAGATCGCCGGGGCGCTGACCACGTCGAACGCCCCGCCGCACGGAAGGACGCCCGGGGCGCTCGGGCGGGCGGCCCACAGCGAGAGCGTCGAGCGGGGGTACGGCCCCGCCGAGGCGAGCCAGTCCGCCCCGGCCGGCGTGACGCGGGCCGTGTGGTGCCCGCCCTCCTCACCGAGGAGACCGAAGATGTCGGTGCGGCGCTCGTCGTCGCTCGCGCCCGGACTCAGGGGTGATTCGTCTCGCAGCCATCCGCTCATGCCACCAGATCTACCGGGAGTGACGGTCCCATTCCTGAGAGTTCGTGGAAACCGGGACAGGGCGGGGCGGCAGGGCGTAACCTTCGCCCCGGCATATGCCAGGAGCCTGGCCGGATCGGGCGGTCGACAGCGGGGTCGCAAGCGCCGCCTCCCGGCCGCAACCGCTCCGGACCCGCCCCGGCCGCCGCGCGCGCCCCCGTCGGCCCCCTCGGCGCCCGGTTGTCGCCCCGGCCCCCGTCCGTCCTGCACGCGGTGCGACGGCTCGACGCCGGGCTCACCGACGAGGCGCTGCGCGAGACGGCCGCCTCCCCGCCCGGGCGCCGCCCCGGAAGGCCGCGCCCGCCCGGAAGGGCCGCGCCCGCCCAGGAAGGCCGCGCCCGCCCGTCCGGCGCTATTTCTCCGCCAGGCCTTCACCGCGCAGCAGATCCCGGCCGAACTCGACCATCTTCTTCGCGTAGTCCTCGGTCCACTGCGCCCGCAGCGCGATGTCCGCGGCCGTCAGCCGGTCGAACCGGCGCGGGTCGGCGAGCTGCGCCGCCGCGACCGCCTGGAACTCGACGGCCCGGTCGGCCGCCGCACGGAAGGCCAGACTCAGCTCGGTAGCGCGGCTCAGCAGGTCCGCCGGGTCGTCCATGGATTCGAGGTCGAAGAAGTGCTCGGGGTCGGCGACCGCCTCCGAGGGCTCGAAGAGCAGCGGTGCCGGCCGCAGCCGCCGCTCGCTCCGCTCGGGATCCGCCATGTGATTCCTCCTGCTCGTGCCTGTGCCGGCCTCTGGGCCACCGTCCATTGTCCAACCCCCCGCAAGAGGGCCTCCGACGCGCCGGGAAACAGTCTCTGACTTCCCGCGAAAGGACCTCCGCCGTCCGGTGCCCGGGAGCCACTGTCCGTACAGCGGTGAAAGGCCCCCGCGCGGCCGTCACGGCCGCCAGCTCACCCGGTGCTCCGACAGCCGTGCCAGGACCGCGTGGTTCGCCTCCCAGCCGTCCGGGAATTTGACCGTGACCCCCAGCTGCACCGGTTCCGTGGACGGATGCTCGTCCAGCAGCTCCGCCACCCCGGCCCGGCAGACCACCACACACGCGTGCCGGTGGCGGGACGCCAGGACGCACAGCCTGCCGGTCTCCAGGTGGAACGCCGTCGCGTCCGGCCGCCCCGAGAGCGGGTGGAGCACCACCGTGACGTCGAACTCCCGCCCCTGGAGGCGGTTCGCCGTGTCGACCGCGACGCCCGACACCCCCAGCTCGGCCAGGGCCGTGCGGACCGCCGCCGCCTGGTCGCGGTGGGCCGTACCGACCGCGATCCGGTCGGCCGTGACGGGCACCGGGTCGGGGGAGCGCTCGCTGGTCGCCACGCCGCCCCGGTCCAGCAGCCGCCGTACCACCAAGGCTACGGCGCGCACCGCCTCCGGGTCCGTACGGGGCGTGCGCCGCGCGGGCAGCTCCAGCAGCCCCCAGCCCGCCCCGGCCGCCTCGTCCAGCACCCGGTCGGGCCCCGAGCCGTCCGACGGGACGCCGAAGGCCAGGGTCCGGTCACCGGGGCCCGTACCGCTGCGGAAGGGTGTGTACGGGTAGAACGCGTCCGACACCAGCGGCGCCGCCGACGCGGGCAGCCGCCACGAGACGGGCAGCCGGTGCTGGGGCAGCTCCGGATTGTGTGCGAGGAGCGTGGACACGGCACTGGCGGACGGGTCGTACGACAGCCCCGCCCACTGGTCCGCGCCCACCACGCTGAACGGGTCCAGCTGGCCCGGGTCGCCGACGAACAGCGCCCGCTCGAAGAGCCCGGCGACGGCGAGCAGCGCGTCGGACCGCATCTGGTACGCCTCGTCCACGATGGCGTGCCGCCAGGGCTCGACGCCCTGCACATGGGCCCACTTCGCGGCCGTCGAGATGACGATGTCGAGCCCCGCGAGATCGGCGGCCTTCGCGGACTTGCGCACGCTGGGCAGCTCGTCGAGGACCTTGTCGTACGGATCGGGGTCGTTGCTGTGCAGCCGCCCGACCGGCAGGCCGGGTGCCTTCTCGGCGAGCCGGGTGACCAGGTCGTCCACCTGGGCGTTGGTCTGGGCGACCACCATCAGCGGCCGTCCGGCGGCGGCCAGTTCGAGGGCGGCGCGCACGACCAGCGTGGACTTCCCGGCGCCCGGCGGGGAGTCCACGACCACGCCGCGGTGGGCGCCGTGCAGGGTGTCGCGCAGGATCGCGTCGGTGGCCCGGCCGGCGGCGGCGCCGGGGTCGAAGACGCCTGTCGTACGGGGGTGTGCGGCCTCGTCCGTACCGCTGCTGCTCATAGGAAGTCGTCCTCCGTGACCGGATCGGGGGCAGGCGCGGGCGCGTCGAGGGTGGCCTCGCCGCCCGGCGGGCCGCCGTGGGTCCACGGCGTCTCCTCCGGGTCCGGCAGTTTGGGGCCGCCGCGCTGGTCGTGCTCGAAGAGGGTCCAGACGACCAGGTCGCCCTTGCCCGGTACGGAGCCGGGCGCGGGGTCCTTGCTCCGCCCCATCCGGTCCAGCAGCCGCAGCACGAGCGCCCCGGGGCCGTCGTCCGATGCGGTGGGGTCGGCCCGTACGAACTCCGCCGACTGGGGTTTGCCGTCCAGCGAGCGGAAGACCTTCGTGCGGTGGCCCAGATGCGGCAGGTCGTCGGTCAGGACCGTGACCAGCGGGCGCGGCGAGGGCCGTTTGCTGTCGCTGTACGCCATCTCCACCTCCGTCACCTCGCCCAGGAACGCCTCCCCGGCGAGCCGCCGCCCCGCGAGCACCAGCGGGTCGTCCAGCGCCTCCTGCGCCTCCAACTGCCCCTGCGCGGTCTCCCGCGAGGCGAGCTTCTGGGCGGCCGTCACCGCGTCGTCGCGGCGCGGCTGCGGCGGCTCGCCGGCCCGCACCCGGTCGCGGTGGCCGGTGAACGACCAGCGGTCGCGCGTCCAGCGGTCCGTGACCCTGGCCCCCTCGGGCAGCTCCGCCAGCAGGTCGAGACCGTGCCACACCGCGTCCCAGGTGGGGCGCATGACCCCGGCGAGCAGCCGGCGGATCTCCCGCTCGGCCGTGGTGAGCCGGGCGAGCTGTTCGTCCGCGCCAGGACCGTCCTCGGCGGCGGCCAGCGCCTGCCGCGCGCTGTCGTAGCGCTCGATCGCCGGGGCGAGCAGCCGGTTGTCGAACGCCGGGTCCGTGGCGGGCCCGGCCGGCGGGCACACCAGCTGGCCGTCCCGGTCGCGCTCCAGCTCGGCGCGGAGCGCGGCCTCCTCGCCGGAGGAACCGTCCGGCGGGTCGATCCACGCGAGCAGCGCGCCCAGATGCTGGTCCTCCAGGTTGGACTGCCCGGTCGCCCAGTGCCGGTTGAGCAGGTCGGTCGTCGCGAGCAGCAGCGAGGACCCCGGGACCCGCGCGCGCTCGCCGTAGTGCGTCAGCCAGCGGCCGAGCAGCGGCACACGCGGGGGCGCGGGGTACGGCGTCTCCGGGTCGTCCTCCGCCGTACGCCGGAACCGCATCGAGCGCCCCAGCAGCCGTACGAAATCGATCCCCGGCCGGCTCGGCACGATCAACTGCGGCGCGTCCGCGCACAGCTCGACCTCGACCTTGACGCGCTTCCCGCTCTCCGGGTCGGTCTCGTTGCGCTCGGCGGCCTCCACGTCGTCCGCGTACGCGTCCACGTACGGCAGGACGGATTCGGCCAGCTCGGCGAGGAAGGCGAACCGCAGGTCACGGTCGCGCGGCTGCGCGACGGTCAGCAGCCGGGGGGCGTCCCGGTCGGTCCCGACGAGCGCGCCGAGCGGGGCGCCGGCCTCGCCGGACGTGGTCAGCGGCACCAGCACGAGCGGGCGGCCGGAGATCCGCCGGTGGCGCACGGTGGCCAGGGGCCGCGCGCGCCCGCTCTCCATGGCCTCCAGCCGGGCGAGCGTACCGATCAGCGACATCAGCCCTCCCCTCGCGGGCGGGCCCCGCCGGAAGCCGCCGGCCCGCAGGACACAGCCGCGGCCAGTTCGCCGGCCGCCCGCTCCCGCGCGACCGCGCGGGCCGCCGCCTCCGCCAGCGCCTCCGCCCGCAGACGTGCCGCCCTGCGCAGTGCCACGACCGTCGGATCGTCCGGGTCGCCCGACTCGCCACGGGCCGCCGCCAGGACCGCGCCGATCGTGGTCAGGCCGCCCAGCTCCCCCCGTACGCTCCGCCCCAGCGCCTCCACCGCGCCGTCCGTGCGCGCCCTGCCCCGGCAGTGGAACGCCAGCTCGCAGGCGGCCAGGCACTCGGGCGCGTACGCCGCCGCGACCGACTCCACGGCCGCCGTCAGCTCCGCGCCCGAGCACTGCTCCACGTCGAACGTCGTGCCCTCCGGGAGCGCGTCCGCGATGTCCTCGATCCGTGTCAGCCGGGTCAGCTGCCGCCGGGTCACCGACAGCTGTTTCCGTACGTCGACCACCGAGGCCGTCGGCAGGTTCGAGAAGTCCTTCGGGCAGACCAGCAGCACCCGGTGGTCGACCTCCGCGCCTTCCGTACGGACGGCGACCCGTTCCAGCGCCAGTACGTACACCGCCGCCTGGCGCGCCGCCGCGCCCACCTTCGCCGCGTCCGCCGAGCCGTCGATCATCGGGAACGACTTGATCTCGACGACCGTCCACCGCCCGTCGGGCCGTACCACCACCGCGTCCGGTTCCAGATACGCCGGTGAGCCCGCCACCTCCAGGGCCAGCAGCGGATGGTCCAGCAGCGCCCAGGCGCCCGCCTCCGTCGCCTCCCGCAGCGCGAGGGCCGTCCTGGCCGTGCGCCCCTCCGGGCCGGCCGCCGACAGATCCGGTACGAGGACCTCACCGGGCGCGGGCGGGGTGGCGCCCAGCCGCTCGGCGACCAGGCGCATCAGTTCCGTACCGCCGTCGGCCTTGACCTTGGCCTCGAACGCGTTCCCCCGCATGAACGCGAACTGGGACTGGCCGAACGGGGCGGGGGAGCCCAGCGCCGTCGCGAGCGCCGCCTTGTCGACCCCGGCGCCGTCCAGGAGCGCGCGGCGGCGGCAGCCCGGGTTGGCCGCGAGGGCGGCCAGCGCGCGGGCGTCCAGGGGATGCGGCGCGACAGCCGGGCCGCGCAGCTCAGCGAGCCGTTGCCGCAGCGTCGTCCGCGGAGGAGGCGGCGGGGACTGAGGGGCTGGAGGGAGCGCTGGTGCGGGTCCGGTGCCCAGAGAATCGGTCACCCGCGGAAGTGTCGCATCCGCCGCTGACAATCGGGGGTTCGGCGGACGGGAGGGACCGGCGGGACGGGGCGGGCGGCCCGGCGGGGGCTCCGGCGCGGGCTCCGGCGGGCGCGAACGGCAGCGCGGCCCACAGGCGGTCCGCCAGGCGCAGGGCGGGCCGGGTCAGCAGCGCCCCCGCCGCCATCACCACGACACCCGCCACCGCGTCCAGGAAGTAGTGGTTCGCCGTGCCCATCACGACGATCGTGATGACCACGGGATAGGCGACCCCGACCCACCGCATGAACGGCGTACGCGCGTGCCGCCACAACAGCACCCCGCACCACACGGCCCACCCGACGTGCAGACTCGGCATCGCCGCGTACTGGTTGGTCATCCCGCCGAGCCCGCGCGGCGCGCTCGCCTGCGCGCCCCACCAGCCGTACGAGCTGTACTGCGCCATCGTGTCCACGAAGCCGTGCCCGGCCTCCAGGAGCCGGGGCGGGCAGGTCGGCAGCAGGGTGAAGCCGATGAGTCCCAGGAGGGTGGAGAGCATCAGCCACGTACGGGCGGCCCGGTAGCGGGCGGGGCGGCTGCGGAAGATCCAGATCAGCACCACCGGCGTGACCAGGTAGTGCAGCGAGGCATAGGCGAAGTCGGCGGGTATGCCCAGCGCGGGAGTGCTGGTGAAGAGCCGGTTCAGCGGGTGTTCGGCGTTGATGCGCAACGCCTTCTCTATCCGCAGGATCGCCAGTCCGTGGCCGACCGCCGTGGACACGTCACCGCGCGCCATCAGCCGGCCCGCCGAGTACGCGGCGTAGACGGCGACGATCAGCACCAGCTCGGCCCACCAGCGCGGCCGGAGCCGGAGCCGAGGCCGGGGGTGCGGCCTGGTCTCCGCGCTGGCGCTGTACGGCATCCGGACGATCTCCATCATGTTGTCATACGGTTTTCGGCCGACGTTCAACCGTACGGTGCGGCCTGTCGGACGTTTCGGCCGGGTGTCCCTCCGGATCAACGTTCGACAACATCACCTTCTCCCCGAAAGAGGACGCCGATATCCCCCTGGGGGTTGCCCAATGTTCAGGTACGCGATGATGGGGCGGCACCCGTTGAGAACTCCAGGGAGAGCCCCGATGGCACCGCGCGTCCTGCTGGCCCGGCACGGCCAGACGGCCTGGTCACTTTCCGGCCGCCACACCGGCAGGACGGACATTCCGCTCCTCGACGAGGGCAGGCGCGGCGCCGCGCTGCTGGGCGAACGCCTGCACCGCGCGCCGTGGTCCGGACTGGCCGGCGCGGAGGTCCGTACCAGCCCGCTGGTCCGCGCGAGCGAGACGTGCGACCTCGCCGGGTTCGGGGAGCGCGCCACGGAGTGGGACGCGCTGATGGAGTTCGACTACGGCGCGTACGAGGGGCTGACCCCGGCCGAGATCAAGGCCGCGCGCCCCGACTGGTTCATCTGGCGCGACGGCGTCCCGGACGGCGAGAGCCTGGCGCAGGTCGCCGCCCGCGCGGACGAGGTGGTCGCCTGGGCACGGTCGGCCGACCGTGACGTGCTGGTCTTCGCCCACGGCCACATCCTGCGGACGATCGGCGCGCGCTGGCTGGGCGAGGACGTGTCGTTCGCGGCCCGCATACGGTTGGACCCGACGTCCGTGTCCGTCCTGAACTGGGCGTACGGCAGCCCGGCGATCGAGGTCTGGAACGACACGGCGCATCTGGTGGGCTGACCCGGACCCCCTGCGTGTTGCATCGCCCCGTGGCGCTATATCGCCGCGTGCCGCTCCAGGAACGCCGCCACCTCCGGCGACCGCCGCCGTGGCAGCAGCAGCCGGGCCGTCACCGCCAGCATCCCCTGGATCCGGGACGACTGGACCTCGTCCAGCAGGTCGAGCACCTGCCGCCCCGCCGCCGCGGCCTCGTCGGGCCGGCCCGCGCGCGCCAGGTCCGTGGCCAACTCGGCCCGGTAGAGCGCGAGATTGCGGGTGAAGTGCGGATTCTGGAGTACGGAGGCGCGGTACGCGTGCCGGGCCGCCCGGGACCAGTCGCCCAACGCCGCGTGGCACTGCGCCTCCAGGGCCTCCAGCTCCGGTTCGCCGAAGAAGGACATCCACTCGGGGTCCGCGTCCGAGGGGCCGCTGTCGAAGAGCGTGTGGGCCTGGGACAGGGCCTGTTCACAGTTCGAACGGTCCCCGAGCCCCGCCCAGCCGCCCGCCTCCCGCAGGGCCAGCAGCGACAGCAGCCGGGCGGACGACAGGTGCTTGGCCGCGCCCCGGCCGGCCTGCGCGGCCCGTAACGCCTCCCGGTACCGGCCCGAATCCCGCGCCAGGAACGACGTGTTGCAGAACGCGTGCGCCTCCAGCGCCGGGTCGCCCGCGACCCGCGCGGTCGCGAGCGCCTCCGCGTAGTGCGAGCGGGCGTCGTCGAAGCGTCCCGAGTCGTGCGCCAGCCATCCTACGGAGATCGACAACTCGCCCGCGCCGGAGTGCAGCCGGTCGACGGTGGACTGCCGGGTCGCCGTCCCCGCGTCGAGCAGCGCGTACGCGCCGCGCAGCGGCAGCGCCGCCTGGCGGTAGAGCCCGTCGGCGCCGTGCCGGTCGTCCAGCAGGCGGATGCGCCGTACCGCCGCCTCGACGGCGGCCACTTCGGTGTCACCGATCCTGCGCGGGGCGGGGATCGAGGGCGCGGCCGCGGCGGCCGTACCGCCGAGGCCCAGGGTCGCGGCGGCCATGGTGACGGAGCCGCTGGTCATGAATGCGCGACGCAGCACGTCGCTCTCCTCGCTGATCTCGCTGTGTCCCGGGTCGTGGGCGGACTGCTCCACGGGTACCCGCGCCGCCCGGCCGCGAACGTGCTCGCGGGCCGTGAAGCCCAGGTCGGTCAGGGTCAGCCCGGGGAACATGTGCAGGAAGACCCGTTCGTACGCGTAGTTGGGGCAGCGGATCTCACCCGCTTCCACCCGACCGATATAACGTGCGTCGCACGCGACGTGTTCACCGATCTCCCGGGCGGCCCTGCGCACGGCCGCGGCGAACTCCCCCGGCGAGCGCTGTCCGCGCTGCCGGCGGAAGGGGAGGTTGGGAACTGCCCGAGACGACGCCATGGCCGAGCCCTCTCCTGTGCTCCGGTGGTCCGGCGGGCAAGAACGTACCTCCTGGGACGGGGGGCACATACGGTGTTTGCCTACAAAGGGGATATCTCACCCACGATCTGCCATGAACTGCCATCCTTTGCGGCGGTGTGCCTCCGTAGCTGTTGACGCCGGCGGACGTTGAACCCTATGGAGACCGCGGAGACGTTCAACGCGTCTCCGCTCGACGAGGAGGGTTCCCTTGTTAGGTGGAGGTCGGTATGGAGACCGGTACGCGCCCGAGCACGACGGCGGCGAGGCGCTGGACCTGGTGACGGTCCCGGCCCGGCAGGGTCTTGAGGCGGTGGACATCCTCCGGCGCGGGGCCACGCCGTCCGTGGGGCCCGTCCTGCACGACGGCTCCTGTCACACCCTCGGCTTCCTCGTGCCGCCCGGTACGGCGGAGGAGTGGGACGTCCCCGGCAGCGCCTGTACGCGGACGGGCGGGCGCGGTCCGCGCACCCCCGCCGAGGAGCCGCCGGTCACCGGAACGGGCTGGCTGCTGCCGCCGGAGGCCTCCGACCCCGTCACGGACCCGGCGGTCCTGCGCGCGGCGCTCGGCGAGGCGGCGAGACTCATCGAGGCGGCGGACCGCTGCCGTTAGGGGTGTCCTGGCCGGCACCGGGACACCTGTCCCGCACCCGGCGACACCCGTCCCACACCCGGCGCAGGGGCCCGCACCCCCGCCGGATCTCCGCATGTCCGCCACGACCCCGATACTGGGGGGATGGCCAGGAACAGGCGGGGCGGACGGGGTACGGTCGAGACGGTGACCGCACCGGTCGACGGCGGCCTCGCCGAGCTCGTACCGGACCGGGAGCGCCCCCGCGCCTGGACGCTGCTCATCGACGGCGCCCCGCAGTCCCACGTGGATCTGGACGACCCCGCCCACCTGTCCTTCGCGTACCAGCGCATACTCGGCCATGTCGCCGACCTCGTGGCCCCCGCCCACCGGCCCCTGCGCGTCCTGCACCTCGGCGGCGGGGCTTTCACCCTCGCCCGGTACGTCGCCGCCACCCGGCCCCGCTCCACCCAGCAGGTCGTGGAGGTCGACTCGGCCCTCGTCCACCTCGTCCGTGAGCACCTCCCCCCGGACCCCCAGGCCCGGATCAAGGTCAGGTCCGCCGACGCCAGGGCCGGTCTCGGGAAGGTGCCGGACGGCTGGGCTGACCTGGTGATCGCCGACGTGTTCGGCGGAGCCCGTACCCCCGCGCACCTCACCAGCGCCGAATTCCTGACGGAGGTACGGCGGGTCCTCGCCCCGGACGGCTGCTACGCGGCCAACCTCGCCGACGGGCCTCCTCTCGCCCATCTGCGCGGCCAGATCGCCACCGCCGCCTCGCTGTTCGGCCATCTCGCGCTGGCCGCGGACCCGACGGTCCTGCGGGGCCGCCGCTTCGGCAACGCCGTACTCCTCGCGTCCGACCGGGAGTTGCCGGTCCCGGAACTGACCCGCCGCATCGCGGGCGACCCGCACCCCGGCCGGGTCGAACACGGCCGCGCCCTCAGGGACTTCACCGGCGGAGCCGCCGTCGTCACCGACGCGAACGCCAAGCCGTCCCCGCCGCCGCCCGCGGGCACCTTCTCGTAAGCCCTCGGGGCCGCCCTCAGCGGTCGTCGAACTCCACCAGCGGCGGGTGGTCGTGCCAGGTGCAGAAGACCGACACCTCCCGGCCGTCCCGGGTGAACGTCACCCGGATCCAGGTCGGCTGCGTCCACACCTGCATCTGCCACCCCGAGTCCGGCGTCGCCGACACCAGCTCCGCCGCGGCCTCACCGATGTCCAGGACCACCCGGCCCCCGTCGACCGCGTAACTCTTCACGTTGCCCTGGGGCGCGGGCGAGGACGGCGCCGCCGCGGGCTTCGAGGCCGGGCCGCCGTAGCTCTGCGACGGAACGGGAACGGGAGTGAACGTGAGCGTCGGGGACGGCTTCGCGGACTCCTCCGGCTTCCGTGCCGAGGGGGACGGCGGCGACGGGGACGGACTCGGCGGGCGGTGGGTGGAGGACACGACCGGCCGGGCGCCCTGCGTCGTCGCGCTGTCCTTGCCGATCGGCACCGCGCGCGGCGGGTCGTACGCCGTCCCCGCCATCACCGTGTGGACACCCCACCACGACAGCGTGACGGCGGCGCCGGTCGCGAGCGACCACGCAATGGCATGTATGAGTCCGATACGCATCGGGGCCCATGGTGCACCACCGGGGGTGCGACGGGGAACCGCCTGCCGGTATCCCCCGAATGGCGTACGGTGCCGCCCATGCCCAGTGTGCTCGTGGTCGAGGACGACCAGTTCGTACGCTCCGCCCTCATCAGGCACTTGACCGAGGCCTCCCACACCGTACGCAGTGTCGGGACGGCCCTGGAGGCGTTGCGCGAAGTGGCCCATTTCCACTTCGATGTGGTCATTCTCGACCTCGGCCTGCCCGATCTCGACGGGTCGGAGGCGCTCAAGATGCTGCGCGGCATCACCGACGTACCCGTGATCATCGCCACAGCCCGGGACGACGAGACCGAGATCGTACGGCTCCTCAACGACGGCGCCGACGACTATCTCACCAAACCCTTCTCCGTCGAGCACCTGTCGGCTCGCATGGCGGCCGTCCTGCGCCGCTCCCGCGCCACCTCGGGCGAGGCCGCGTCCCCCCGCGTCATCCGGGTCGGCGGCCTCGCCATCGACCCGCTGCGCCGCCAGGCCGAGCTGGACGGCACCCGGCTCGACCTCACCCGGCGCGAGTTCGACCTGCTGACCTTCCTCGCCGGGCGCCCCGGTGTCGTCGTACCCCGCAAGGAACTGCTCGCCGAGGTCTGGCAGCAGTCCTACGGCGACGACCAGACGATCGACGTCCACCTGTCCTGGCTGCGCCGCAAACTGGGCGAGACGGCCGCCCGGCCCCGCTACCTGCACACCCTGCGGGGTGTCGGCGTGAAGCTCGAACCCCCGGCCACGGAGCGCCCCGTATGAGGTGGGCACTGATCAAGGTCTCCCTCGCCGTCACCGTGATGGTCGTCATCGCCTTCGCCGTACCGCTGGGCATGGTCATCAAGGAGATGGCCAGGGACCGGGCCTTCACCAACGCCGAACGGCAGGCCGCCGCCATCGGCCCCACCCTCTCCATCACCTCCGACCGCGACCAGCTCGATCGCGCGATCGCCTCCACCCAGGCCGGCGCCGACGGCAAGATGGCCGTCCACGTCCCGCCCTCCGGCGAACCGGGCAGCCTCCCGCTGGAGCTGGGCACCCGCCGGGCCGCCGAGAAGGACCTGGCGACCGTACGGCGGCTCGGCCGCGCCTCCATCACCGACGTCCCCGGCGGCTTCGCGCTGCTCCAGCCGACCGCCCTCGGATCGAGCCTCGGCTCCAACTGGATCGCCATCGTGGAGGTGTACGTCCCCGAGCCGGAGGTCTCCAACGGGGTCACCACCGCCTGGCTCGTCCTCGCAGGCGTGGGCATCGCGCTCATCGTCGGCTCGGTGACCGTCGCCGACCGCCTCGGCCTGCGCATGGTCGAGCCCGCCCAGCGGCTCGCGGGCGCCGCCCACGCCCTGGGGGAGGGCAAGCTCGGCGTCCGCGTCCCCGAGGAGGGACCGCCCGAACTGCGCTCCGCCGCCGTCGCGTTCAACTCCATGGCCGACCAGGTCGTCCAACTCCTCGCCAACGAGCGAGAGCTGGCGGCCGACCTCTCCCACCGGCTGCGCACCCCGCTGACCGTGCTGCGCCTGAACGCCGCCTCGCTGGGGGAGGGGCCCGCCGCCGACCAGACCAGAGCGGCGGTCGCCCAGCTGGAGCGCGAGGTCGACACCATCATCCGTACCGCCCGCGAATCCACCTCCCACACGGTCGCCCACACGCCCGCCGTGGGCTGTGACGTCTCCGAAGTCGTCCGGGAGCGCATGGACTTCTGGTCGGCGCTGGCCGAGGACGAGGGCCGGAAGGTACGGCTCGCGGGGGTCGGCGCGCCGATCCGCATCCCGGTCGCCCGCCCCGAACTCACCGCCGCCCTGGACGCGTTGCTCGGGAACGTCTTCCGGCACACGCCGGAGGGCACCGCGTTCTCCGTGGACGTGCACAACGGCGAGGACGCGGTGATCGTCCTCGTCTCGGACGCGGGCCCCGGCATCGCCGACCCGAAGGCCGCGCTCGTACGGGGCAACAGCGGCGGCCGGGAGGGCTCCACGGGCCTCGGCCTGGACATCGTGCGCCGGGTCGCGGAGTCGACCGGTGGGGACGTACGGATCGGGCGGTCCGTGCTCGGCGGCACGGAAGTACGGATCTGGATCGGGCGCGAGGGATGGCGCCCCGCCCGCGAGCCGCGCGGCCACCGGCTGCGCGGGAGGAAACGCGGCACGCCGGGCCGCCGGGGCGCCGACGTCTGACCTTCCGGGCACCTCCACCCACCGATCGGTCTTAACCGGCCCCCATGCCTTCCTTAAGGGCGCCCTAAGAACCTCGACCACCGCCCCGAACAGGCCTTTTGTCGGTATCGGAGCGGCTAGCGTGCGTAAGCGCCGTCCCCCCTCGACCGCCCGCCGCTCCCCCCGACCGCCCCCGTCCCCCTCGACCAACCCCCCCAAGGCTGCCCCCACCAGCCGCCCCGCGCGTCCCGGCCGGATCCCCGAACCCCCCACCCGGCCGGGGCGCGCTTCGTACCGCCACCACGCGGGGTGGGGTCAGCCCTTGACCGCGCCCTGCATGATCCCGCCCACGATGTGCCTGCCGAAGAGCACAAACGCCAGCAGCAGCGGCAGGGTGCCGAGCAGCGCGCCCGCCATGATCACCGACTGGTCGGGGATGTAACCGCGGCCGAGCCCGGTCAGCGCCACCTGCACGGTCGGGTTGCCGCTCTGCGTCAGCGCGATGATCGGCCAGAAGAAGTCGTTCCAGGCCATCACGAACGTCAGCATCCCCAGCACCGCCATCGCCGGCCGCGCGGCCGGGAAGACGACGTGCCACATCACGCGCCAGCTGCTCGCGCCGTCCACCCGGGCCGCCTCGATCAGCTCGGTGGGCAGCGCCCCCGTCAGGTACTGCCGCATGAAGAACACCCCGAAGGCGCTGACCAGGCCGGGCAGGACGACGGACTGGAGCCGGTCCGTCCAGGACAGTTCGGCGATCAGCAGGTACAGGGGGACGACGCCGAGCTGCGGTGGCACCATCATCGTGCCGATCACCAGGGCCAGCAGCGCGTTCCGGAAGCGGAAGCGCAGCTTGGCGAAGGCGAACCCGGCGAGCGTCGAGAAGAACACCGTCCCCGCCGCGACGCTGCCCGCGACGACGGTCGTGTTGACCAGGGCCGTACCGAGGTTCGCGTCGGTCCAGGCGATCTCCAGGTTCTTGAGGAGACGGCCGCCGAACCAGAACGGCGGCGGTGTCTGCGCGAGCCGGCCGCTGGTACGGGAGGCCGCGACCGCCGTCCAGACGAGGGGGAAGAGCGACCCGGCGGCGAAGAGGATCAGCACGGCGTGCGCGACCCGGCCGCCGGTCGGCTGCCGCATTCCCCCGGTCGTACGGTTCATCGCTTGCCTCCTCCGGCGATCCGCCGGGCGACCAGCCAGTTCACCGCGCCGACCGCCAGCAGGATCAGGAACATCGCCCAGGCGATCGCCGAGGCCCGGCCGAGATGGAGATTCACCCAGCCCTGCTCGTACAGGTAGAGCCCGAGGGTCTGGTACTGGTGGTTCACCCCGCCCGTCGCGCCCGCGCCGCCGTTGAAGAGCAGCGGCTCCCCGAACAGCTGGGTGGCGCCGATCGTGGAGACCACACAGGTGAAGAGGATGGTCGGCCGCAGCGACGGCACGGTCACATGGACGAACTGCTGCCACCGGGAGGCGCCGTCCAGGGCCGCCGACTCGTACAGGTCGCCGGGAACGGACTGCATGGCCGCCAGATAGATCAGGGCGTTGTAGCCGGTCCACCGCCAGACGACGATCGTGGAGACCGCGATCCGGGAGGTCCAGTCGCCGTTCTGCCAGTCGACCGTGTCGAGACCGGCCGCTCCCAACGCCCAGTTGACCAGCCCGTGGTCGCGGCCGAAGAGCAGCA
This sequence comes from Streptomyces sp. NBC_01317, assembly GCF_035961655.1. Taxonomy (NCBI): domain Bacteria; kingdom Bacillati; phylum Actinomycetota; class Actinomycetes; order Kitasatosporales; family Streptomycetaceae; genus Streptomyces; species Streptomyces sp. NBC_01317. The sequence goes on from NZ_CP108393.1 coordinate 5,466,097, forward strand.
CGAAGACGAGGGTCGCGGCGGCGACCGAGGTGGCGTACGGGGTGAGCACGGCGACCCGGAAGAACGCCGAGCCGCGCAGGCGGTGGTGGAGCAGGTGCGCGAGGCCCAGGGCGATCAGCAGCTGCGGGACGGTGGAGAGCAGCCCGATGGTGACGGTGTTGGCCAGCGCGTTCCAGAAGAAGTCGTCGTCCAGCAGCCGCGAGAAGTTGCGCAGGCCCACCCACTCCATGTGGTCGGGCGCGGTGAGTTCGACGCGGTGGAGCGCGGCCCAGCCGGTGTAGAGCAGGGGGAAGAGCCCGAAGACGGCGAAGAAGGTGAAGAACGGGGCGACGAAGACGTACGGGCTCCAGCGCAGGTCACGTCGGTGCCGGCGGCTGCGGCGGGCGCGCCGCCGCTCATCGCGGAGGTCGGCGTGTCCGGCTCTCGGGGGAGCGGCGGCGGACACGTCACCGGCAGGCACCTCACCGGCGACGGGCGCTTCCCCGGCGACCGGCCCTCCACCGGCGACCGGCGCCTCGCTCGTCACAGGTCACCGGCGCTCAGGGCGCTTCCCACGGTCACAGGTCCAGCGCGTTGTCGATGGCCTTCACCGCGGCGTCCCAGCCGTCCTCCGAGGACGTGCCCTTCTGGTCGACCTGGAGCATCCCGACGTCGGACAGGTTCTGGGCGATGATCAGATCCTTCGGTCCGACGATCTGTACGGGGACGCCCCGCGCCGCCTCGGAGAAGATCCGCCCGATGGGCGCGTTCCCGAAGTACGGGTGCCGGGCGCCGGCCACCACGGGCAGCGCGTACGCGGCCCGCGCGCTCGGGAAGCTGCCGCGCTCGGCGAAGAGCGTGGCCTGCTGGGCGGGGGCGGTCAGCCAGGCGGCCAGCGCGGCGGCCTCCTTCGTACGGCGGCCGGTCCTGGGCACCACGAGGAACGAGCCGCCCCAGTTGCCGGGACGGGGCGCGGCGGCCACGTCCCACCGGTTACGGCCCGCCGCCCCGGACTTGTCCTGGATGTAGCCGAGCATCCAGGCGGGGCAGGAGACGGTGGCGAAGGACGCGTTGGCGAACCCCTGGTCCCAGGCGGGCGTGAACTGCTGGAGCTTGGCGGTCAGGCCCGAGGCCGCGAACCGGGCGGCGGTGCGCCAGGCGTTCCGTACCGTCGCACTGGTCCGGTAGACGACCTTGCCGCGCCGGTCGTAGAAGCGGTGCGGGTCGCTGCCGGTCACGGCGGCCATCACCCCGCTCGCCGAGTCCACGAAGGCCGTGCCCCGGGGCGCGTTCGCCCGGTACCGCTTGCCGGTGGCCAGGTACTTGCCCCAGTCTCCCGCCCACAGCCGCCCCACGGCCGCGCGGCCGGTGGGCAGGCCGGCCCGGGCGAAGAGGTCCTTGCGGTAGCAGATGGCCTGCGGCCCGATGTCGGTGCCGAGGCCGAGGGTCCTGCCCCGACGGTCCGTGGCCTGCGCCCACTTCCACGGCAGGAAGGCGCCCCGGTCCACACCCGCCGCCGCGCCGAGGTCGACGAGCTTGCCGGACTGGGTGGCGGTGACCTCGGCGATGTTGCTGACCTCGACGGCCTGGATGTCGGCGAGTCCGCTCCCGCTGCCCAGGTGGGTGAGGAGCTGGGGGTAGTAGTTCTCGTTGCGCTGGATGGACGTCTGCTTGATCGCGATGTCCGGACGGAGCGTCATGTACCGCTCGTAGAGCCCGGCTTCCTCGAACCCGAAGGCCCCGAAGACCCCGACGGTGAGGGTGGTCCGCCCGTCGGACGCCCCGCCTCCGCACCCGGCCGCCGCCCCGGCCCCGAGGACGCAGACGATCCCGAGGACGGCCGCCCGACGGGACGTACGGCTGATCCGGAAGCCCTTGCCGAGCCGGATGCCCTTGCCGAGCCGGAAGTCCTTGCCGAGCCGGCGCACACGATCCTCCCGCGCTACGGAGGTACGGGCACGGGGACCCCGCACCTTGCGCGCAGCGTCGCGGCTGTCCACCGGCGGGTCAAGGAACCGGGCGGGGGCCGACCGCAAAGATCATCCCCTGGGACCACGCCACGCGGTCCCGCCCCCGAGGCGGGCTACACGGGCGGGGTGCCGGGCGGGGAGGGTGCCGGGGGCGGGCTGGGCAGGGCGGGCCCGGGGTTCGGCGGGGTCTGCGGCGTACCACCGCCGTGCTTGCCGTCGTCCACCCTGACCAGACGGGTTGTCAGCTTGTAGATCCCGAGCGGCGGGAACAGGTCGACGCGTCGCGGGTAACCCCCCTGCGCGCACGGCACGCACAGCAGGGCCCGGCCGTCGGCATCCGTACGGACGGCACCGACCGGGGCGCGCCAGCAGGCCTCGCAGGTACGGACGTCCGTCTCCGACAGGGATGCCGATAACGCGACGGTGACAGTCATGGGTGGTTCCTCCCGTTCTCGTGGATGGGGAAGCGCGGTCACAGATCCGCCTCACGATCGAGCCCGGCGTCGGTCTCCACCGCGGCCTCACCATCGACGCCGGACTCCCCTCCCACCTCGACCTTCCGGTCCAGCTCGGCCCAGACGGTGTCGCCGTCGTCGGTGTGGGTGTGTCCGTACCGGTCGGCCGTCGCGAGGGCGGCGAGGATCGCGTTCCGCGTGGCCGGGCTCAACTGCTCGGGGAGGTCGGCCTCGATCCGCACGGCACCGGCCTCGGTGCCGGTGGTCCGCGGCTCGCCGCCGGTCGCGGCGGCGAGCATGCCGACCAGCGCGGCCGCCTGGATGTCCACAGTGGGCACAGCCCTCCCCTGGTGAGCGCTCGATCACGCCTCGTAATGCTGAGTATTCAGCTTCACCTGATGGGTTAGCTTTGTCAATGTCGACGCACACCACCCGGAGCCGCCCAAATGCCACGAGAGACGCCGTACTTGCAGGTCGCTGACGCTCTGCGTACCCGCATCAAGGCGGGCGAGTGGACGCTGGGCGAGAAGCTGCCCAGCCGGGCCCGCTTCGCCGAGGAGTACGGAGTCGGCCAGTCCGTGGCGCAGCGCGCGATGGAGCGCCTCATCATCGAGGGACTCCTGGAGGGCCGCGCCGGGTCGGGAACGTACGTCCGGCGCCCGCGCGAGCGCCTGCGCATGATCCGCTCCCGCCGCCGGGAACGCCGTAACGGCAGCCCGTTCCGCGCGGACATGGAGGAACAGCGCCGTTCCGGGACGTGGGATTCCCGCAGCAACGCCCGCGTACCGGCCCCCGAGCGCATCGCCGAACGCCTGGCCATCGAGCCGGGGGACCTCTGCGTCCACACCGCGTACGAGTTCCTGGGCGACGGGCTGCCGGTCCAGCTGTCCGAGTCCTGGGAACCGATGGCCATCACCGACGGCACACCGATCGTGCTCCCCGAAATGGGCCCGCACGCGGGGGCCGGCGTGGTGGAACGCATGCGCTCGATCGGCGTCGACATCGACACCGCCGTAGAACTCCCCCGCCCGGCCCGCGCCACCCAGGAGCAGGCCAACCTCCTCGGCATCTCGGTGGGCGACCTCATCACGGAGATCGAGCGCACGTACTACGACACCGACGGCCGCCCGGTGGAAACGGCGGACATCACCATCGCGGACGTCCGCTACGAGATCGCCTACGAAATCGCCATCGACCCCACCTGAACACCGCCCCTGGGACGCGACGCGATCGGCGTACCGCTGTCGGACCGTACACGCGCGTAGGCCCCGGCCGGCGTCACGCGGGACGACGTCGGCCAGGGCCAGGTGTTTCTGTTACGCGGCCGCGATCACCGTTCGAGGCGAGCGCAGCCAGACTTCTTGGCCGGACGGCGTGACGGTCAGGCCGAAGCTGTCGCCGTCCGGCTGTCCGAGGGCCGCGTACTCGGCGTACACGGCCTCGACCTCGGCCCACAGGTTCCGCTCGCCGTACTCCCACACCGACTCGCCGGTGGCGGCGACGGCCGCCGAGCCGGTTGTGTCCTGGAGCCAGACCGTCGCCGCGGTGCCGGTCTCGGCGTGGGACATGGTGACGCCCGGCAGGCGGGCGCCCGCGTACAGGGCGAAGCCGAGGTTGAGCAGCTGACCGGGGTCGGTCACGGCCTCCGAGGACCGTGCGGTTCCGCTGTCCACCGGCCCCGCGTCGGGCAGCCGGTGGGACCGCATGGGCATGTACGACGCGCCGCCCCGGAACGGCCCCCGCGCGATGCCGCCGTCCTGTACGGACAGCCGCACCAGGGCGCCGCTCCAGAAGGCCCGGGCCAGCGGGGCGACGACGATGCCGCCGGGTGCGACCTGCCGGACCAGCGCGTGCGGGATGTGCCGTAGCGCGCAGGTGGAGATCAGACGGTCGTACGGAGCGTCCTCCGCCCACCCTTCCGCACCGTCGCCGACGACCAGCCGGGGCGAGAGGCCGTGGTCCGCGAGGGTGTCGGCCGCCTGCTGGGACAGCGCCGCGTCGATCTCGACACTGACCACCCGGTCGCTGCCGAGCCGCTCGGAGAGCAGCGCCGCGACGTACCCGGTGGCCGTGCCGATCTCCAGCACCCTGTCGCCGTCCCGGACGTCGAGGAGCTGGAGCATCCTGGCGACCATGGACGGCTGGGAGTTGGACGAGGTGGCGACGCCGGGCCCGTCCGGCTGCCCGTCGTCCACCTGCGTCACGACAGGCTGGTCGGAGTGGACGAGGTCCCACCAGTCCGGCCCCCGTACGACGGGCACGCACCGCTCCTGGTCCTGCCGCCAGGCGTGATGGGGGATGAAGCGGTCCCGGGGGAGCTTCTCCCACACCTCACGCCAGCGGGCGGAGAGGAGACCCCTCCGCGCGAGTCCGTCCACCAGTCCGGCATACCCGTCCGTCTTCACCCGCGTGGTGTCAGTCACGCATCACTTCCCTGATCGGCGGCCGTGCCCGCACCGGACTTCGCCGGTCCGGACCCGTCCGGGCTCGGGGTGGGCGCGGGCGGCGTCCACGGCTTGTCGGAGGGCTCGCCACGGTGCTTGCCGTCTTCGGCCATCTGAATCGCCTTCTTCCTGGATCGATGCGGGGGCACCCGGGACCGGTGCCACGTCCGGGTGACCACGCTAAGTGCTCGCGTGGTCACGATCCAGTGACAGAGTGTGCCAGTCGGTCCGTCAACTGCGGCTCGTGCAGGACGTGTTGTCCTACCCGGCTCAGTGGGCCGGGTCGACGCCGAGCCGTGCTGCGAGCGACCGGAGCGGTGTGTTCTTCCGGCGCTCCGTTTCGAGCATTTCCCGGACGGTGGCCGCGGCGAGAGTCTGGAGACGGATCCACTCGGGTTGCTCGGCCTCGATCTCGAGGAGGGTCTTCAGCGCGCCGTCACTGTCGCCGGTCTGGTATCGCGCCTGCGACACATCAACGCGGTGGGACGCTGCGTGGATCGGCCGGGTAATGGCCTCCACGTCGACACGGGCGGACAGCCGCAGCGCCTCGGCCGGCTCGTTGTCCTGCCCCGCGAGCGCGACGTTGACCTTCTGTGTACGGACGTCGGTGACGGAGAACGCCGACCCGTACATCCTTACGGGTCCGCTTCTCGTCGCGGCGCTCTCGGCGAGGTTCAGCAGCTCCAGTGCGCCCTCCCGGTTCCCGCCGCGCGCGGCGGGGGTGGCCGCCGAGATGAGCAGGTTGCCGTACACGGCGTACTGCTCGGGTGCCGCCCGCCGGATCGACGGCTCCAGAGAATCCGCCTTCCGCTCGGCCACGGCCCGCGCCTGTTCCCAGCGTCCCTGGCGCAGCAGCACCCACGACAGGGTGGACACGCCCATGCCCTCCATGAGCGGGTCGCTTGCCTTCCGGGCGGCAGCCAGCTGCTTCTCCACGGCGGCGAACGCCCAGTCCGGGTGCCCTGCCTGCGTCGCGAAGCACGCGGCCAGTTGGTAGGCGAGGGCAAGTTGTCGCCAGACGCGTTCGGTGGGTGTCTCGCGGGCCACGGCCCTGCCGTCGCGGAGCAACAGGGGAAGCGTGTTCGAGAGGTCCGAGTAGTGGCCGCTCCAGTAGGCGTTGACCGCCTCGTCCACCGAGGTGACCCACGTCGTCTCGTCGGGTGGGTCCTCGAGATCGTCGGCGGCCCGGAGTCCGGGCAGCGAGCCCACGTCCTGGATCGCGTCCCGGAGTGCGATCAGCCCTCCATCGCCGGCCCGGTCCCGCGTCACCACGGCGGGCTGTCCCAGCAGGCGTTCGAGCGGGACATCGAGGGCGCGGGCGATCGCACGCAAGGTGTTGATGCGCGCCGTCAGCCGTCGGTTCCGCTCCAGCTTGCGAATCGTGTCGACGGAGACGCCGGCCTGCTCGGCGAGCGCCTCTTGGGTGCGGTCACGGAATTCTCGCAAGCTGCGAATGCGGTCGCCGATGGTTGTGGCGTCCATGTGTACCCCCGCCGGAGAGTCAGGCCTCCACGGTACTGCCGGCGGCAAAGCCGGATACGACGAAGGCCCGACCTGTTTTCACAGATCGGGCCTTTGCCGACAAGGGTGAGTAACGGGACTCGAACCCGCGACATCCTGGACCACAACCAGGTGCTCTACCAGCTGAGCTATACCCACCATGCCCGGTCTTTTTCCCTGACCGGCCGAGAAAAAGTGTACAGGGTCCGCGAGGGTGCTCGCGCCCGCTTTTCTGCGAGGTCGCGGCGGGGTCAGTCCGCCTTGAGTACGTGCTTCGCGGCGATCTGCTTGGCCGTTTCCGAGTCCGGGCCCGGCTGCGGGACGAAGACCGCCTCGCGGTAGTAGCGCAGCTCCGCGATGGACTCGCGGATGTCCGCCAGGGCGCGGTGGTTGCCGCCCTTCTCCGGGCTGTTGAAGTACGCCCGGGGGTACCAGCGGCGTGCCAGCTCCTTCACCGAGGAGACGTCCACGATCCGGTAGTGGAGGTAGCCCTCCAGCGCCGGCATGTCCCGCAGCAGGAAGCCGCGGTCGGTGCCGACCGTGTTTCCGCACAGCGGCGCCTTGCCCGGCTCCTTGACCTGCTCGCGTACGTACGCCAGCACCTGCTCCTCGGCGGCGGCCAGCGTCGTGCCGGCCGCCAGCTCGTCGAGCAGGCCCGAGGTGGTGTGCATCTGCCGTACCACCTCGGGCATGGTCTCCAGCGCCCGGTCCGGCGGGCGGATCACGATGTCCACCCCGTCACCGAGCACGTTCAGATCCGAGTCGGTGACCAGGGCGGCCACCTCGATCAGTGCGTCTTCCGTCAACGAGAGCCCGGTCATCTCGCAGTCGATCCACACCATGCGGTCGTTCATGGGCCTCACCCTACGGGGCGCACCCTACGGAGCGCTCCGCTGGCCGGGCAGACTCGGACGTCCCGGACCCGCCGCGTACAGGTCGGAACCCGGTTTTCCCTGGTCCGCCACCGGTGACGACGCCGACGCGTGACCGGGTGCCCCGGCCGCCGCGGCGGTCCGCCGGGACTGCGCGGACGCCTGCGCCGGTACGACCGGCTCCGTGACCCCGTGCGGCCCCGGCTCGCCCTGCGGGCGGCGCGCCCGGTAGGCGGAGCGGTAGGCCGCGGGGGAGGACCCCAGCTGCCGCCGGAAGTGGCCGCGCAGCGCCACGGGGGAGCGGAAGCCGCAGCGGCCCGCCACCTCGTCGACCGAGTAGTCCGAGGTCTCCAGCAGCCGCTGGGCCTGGAGCACCCGCTGCGTGATCAGCCACTGGAGCGGCGCGCTGCCGGTGAGCGAGCGGAACCGCCGGTCGAAGGTCCGCCGGCTCATGTACGCGCGGGCCGCGAGCGTCTCCACGTCGAACTGCTCGTGCAGATGCTCCAGCGCCCAGGCCACCACCTCGGCCAGCGGGTCGGAGCCGATCTCCTCCGGCAGCGACCGGTCGAGATAGCGCTCCTGGCCGCCGCTGCGCCGCGGCGGCACCACCAGCCGGCGGGCCAGCGCGCCCGCGGCCTCCGCGCCGTGGTCCGTCCGGACTATGTGCAGACACAGATCGATTCCGGCCGCCGTGCCGGCGGACGTGAGCACGTCCCCGTCGTCGACGAACAGCTCGCGCGGGTCCACATGGACGGACGGATACCGCTTGGCCAGCGTCGGCGCGTACATCCAGTGGGTGGTGGCCGGCCGGCCGTCCAGCAGACCGGCCGCCGCCAGCACGAACGCGCCGGTGCACAGACCCACGATCCGCGCGCCCTCCTCATGCGCCCGGCGCAGCGCGTCGAGCGCTTCCGGGGGCGGTGGTGAGGTGATGGACCGCCAGGCCGGTACGACCACCGTGCCGGCTCTGCTGATGGCCTCCAGGCCGTACGGCGCGCTCAGTTCGAGTCCGCCGGTGGTCCGCAGCGGTCCTTCCTCTCCGGCGCAGACCAACAGGCGGTAGCGCGGAACCCCGGCGTCCTGGCGGTCGATTCCGAACACGGAGAGGGGGATGGAACTCTCGAAGATGGGCCCACCGCTGAAAAGCAGCACGGCGACAACTTCCCGGCGCCTGCGCCCGGAAAGCTTCCGTGCCGACTCCGGCGCGGCAGTGGAGTCCTGGCTCATGTCGCTAAGCCCCCCTCGGTGTTCGCGTCTCCCCGTTCTTGTCGGGCCTCTCGCTCCTGCACGATTCCCCTCGGTTCTGCACGGGTCCCCAGCCTTGGATCCTCATGATCGAATCTACTGTGTCCCGTGGTGCCGGCGTGACAAGTTCTCCCACCGGCGTTATGTCGACAAGGCAACTTGGCGCGAAGCATTCGATCACGAAGCGTTCCACTCGCGGGCCGCGCAGGGAAGTGGGCCTCGCGCGCATGGCCCGTCCCCGTAGGGTGCGGAGGGCCGGTTCAGTCCTTTCTTCCCAGGTGGCAAGGGGGTTGACAGGCCTTTTCGCCAAGGCTTCGGTTCATGTGCAAAGTTGGCCGAAAAGCGATGGGTGTGTCTGTGCGAAGACCATCAGTCTCCCGGCGCACTCCCCTCACACGCGCGTGAGCCCCGGTGCGCCCCCTGTCGGCCACGGGACCGTCGGCTTCCGGCCGTTCCGTACATTCCGGGCGCATGTGCCGCATCGCCTTCCCGGGCGGTACGGGCCTCCCCGTCCCGTACGTCGTCCGCCCCCGCGGACGCCCCCACCGACGCCCCCGCGTCCGCCCCCGCCTCCTCGGCGCACGGCCGCGCCGCCGTCCGCTCCGACCGCCGCAGCAGGAGCCGGCAGACGGCGGCCACGGCGGCGAGACCGAACGCCGCCGAGGCGGTCCCTCCGAAGGACGTCCCGTAGACGGTGAGCACGACAGGGACCAGCAGGCAGCTGAACACCGCCCAGCGGAGGAGATCGTCCGCCGCCTCGGCGGGGGGCCGGGCGGACGCCGGGGAGCGCGGCGGGCGCGGGGCGTCCTCGCGGACCGCGCCGGGGGCGTGGCCGGACGCGCGGCCGGGGGCCGGCCCCGGGCTCCCGGCGGGCGCCTCGGCGGACACCCGAACGGATGACGTGACGGTCGACGGTGCGGGCACGGGAGCTCCTTGGCGGCGGCGGCGTGGCCGATGGCCAACGAGGAGCGCGCCCCTCCGGTCACTCCGCCCACTCCGCTGGACAGCTGTAGATGCCATCCGGCGTTGCGATCCTGGGCGCCCTCGTGCATGCTCCCTGAAACGCCGCGTAAGGGGCTGCGAACTCTGTGCACCAGAGGAGTGTCGCCGTACCCTTGGGGGTATGGAGTTGGGAAGATGATTCCCGGACACAGGACACAGATCCGTCACATGCTCCGCACGCCACGCCACTTGTTGATCCTTTCCCAAGAGGACCTCTTTCGCCGAGACGCCCATGGCCGGTCACGAAATCCCTGAACCCGCGGACCGCAAGCAGGTAGCCGACCCCGTGTCGGACCCGCTGGCGGTGGAACAGACGCGCGCCTCCTGCGATCCCGCCTTCCGGCACGGAGTGGTCGTCGGCTTCGACGGCTCCACCTCCAGTGAGCGGGCGCTCGCGTACGCCATCGGCATGGCCCGGCGGCTCGGCTCCGGCCTGATCATCGTTCATGTCGCCAACAGGCTCCCGACCACGGTCTGGGCGGGCTGTGAGCCGCCGGTGTTCGTGGACGTTCCCGACCACCGCACCGAGGTGCTCGGCCTCGAACTGGCCTGCGCGGACTATCTCGCCGAGGTGCCCTGGATCCTGGTGGAGCGCGGCGGTGACATCTGCCACGAGTTGGAAGAGGTCGGCCAGGAGTACTCGGCGGACGCGATCGTGGTCGGGTCGACGCACGGCATCGTCGGGCGGATCTTCGGCTCGGTGGCCGGCCGGCTCGCGCGGCGCGCGCAGCGGCCCGTGGTGGTCATCCCGTAAGCCGTGGTCCGGTACGCCGTGATCGTCCGGGCCGTCGTCCCGCGAAACCGCCTGTTCTTCCCGCGTCGAGCGCCCAGAAACGCTGATCGTCCGTCAACTTCCTTGCCCCCGGCGTGAATTTACTCACTCCGAGAGGTGGATTGCGCCCTTGCGAAGGGTACATAACGGTCGCTGGGACAACAGCACCCGCACTTCGTGAAGGGAGCCCGCCGTGGACAATGACGTCTCCGCGGGAAGCGCAACCTCAACTTCGGTTCTCGGCCATCTCGCGCTGGGACTCACCCTGCTGGCCTTCGGAATCGGCCTCACCGACGTGGTGGACGGGGTGACGGCGGCCGACGCCGTCACCCTCGCCCTGTACGTCGGCGGGGTCGCGCTCTTCGTCGCGGGTCTGTTCGCCTTCCGGGCGGGCGACTCGTTCACCGGTACGGCCTTCGCGGGCCTCGGCGCCTTCTGGTTCACCTGGGGCACCGGCGCGGGCGAACAGGTCTCCGCGGACGCGGCCGGACTCTTCCTGATCCTGTGGGCGCTCCTCGCCCTCAGCCTCACCATAGGCGCCGCGGGCTCGGGCCCGCTCGTCCAGGGCACGTACGGTCTGCTGACCGTCGCGCTGCTGCTGCTCGGGGTCGCCCAGTTCGCGGACAGCGGAGGCCTGGCCAAGGTCGGCGGCTGGCTCGCCGCCCTCGCGGGCCTGGCGTCCTGGTACGGCGCGACGGCCGCGCTCGCCAAGTGGCCCACCGCCCTCCCGCGTCGACGCGCTGCCGGCCGGGGTGTGACGGCCGCCGGCTGAGGATCTGACGGTCCTTGAGGGCCCGACTGTCCTTGAGGACCTGACTGTCCTTGGGCAGCGACGAGGGCCGGCGCCGGGCGTCGCCGGCCCTCCGCTCCTGGCGCGCCCGGCACGTGAGGGCGCGTCAGGAGAAGCTCCGTAGACCCCCGAACAGCACCGGACACACCGGCAGGCGCGCCTACTCCACGCCTCCTCCACGCCTGCCGCGCGCCTACTCCACCGTCACCGACTTCGCCAGGTTCCGCGGCTTGTCGATGTCGCGGCCCAGCGCCAGCGCCGTGTGGTACGCCAGCAGTTGGAGCGGGATGCCCAGCAGGATCGGGTCCAGCTCCGTCTCGTTCTTCGGCACGATGATGGTGTGGTCGGCCTTCTCCTGCGGCTGGTGCGCCACCGCCAGGATCCGCCCGTCCCGCGCCTTGATCTCCTCCAGCGCCGCGCGGTTCTTCTCCAGCAGGTCGTCGTCCGGCACGACCGCCACCGTCGGCATCGCGGGCTCGATCAGCGCGAGCGGACCGTGCTTCAGCTCGGAGGCCGGATACGCCTCGGCGTGGATGTACGAGACCTCCTTGAGCTTCAGCGACGCCTCGCGCGCCACGGGATAGCCCCGTACCCGCCCGATGAACATCATCGACCTGGAGTGCGCGTACTCACCGGCCAGCTTCTCGATGTCGCCCTCGGTCGCGAGGATCTCGGCGATCTGGGCGGGCAGCTTCCGCAGCCCCGCGATGATCCGCTTGCCGTCGGCGACCGACAGGTCGCGGATCCGGCCCAGGTGCAGCGCCAGCAGGGCGAAGGAGACCACGGTGTTGGTGAAGCACTTGGTCGAGACGACGCAGACCTCGGGGCCCGCGTGGACGTACACCCCGCCGTCCGTCTCCCGGGCGATCGCCGAACCGACGACGTTCACGATCCCCAGCACCCGCGCGCCCTTGCGCTTGAGCTCCTGGACGGCGGCCAGCACGTCGTACGTCTCGCCGGACTGGGACACCGCGACGTACAGGGTGTCGGGGTCGACGACCGGGTTGCGGTAGCGGAACTCGGACGCCGGCTCCGCGTCCGCCGGGATCCGGGCCAGCTCCTCGATCAGCTGCGCCCCGATCATGCCCGCGTGGTACGACGTGCCGCAGCCCAGGATCTTGATCCGCCGCACCCCGCGCGCCTCACGGGCGTCGAGGTTGAGCCCGCCCAGGTGGACGGTGGAGAACCGGTCGTCGATCCGGCCGCGCAGCACCCGGTCGACCGCCTCGGGCTGCTCCGAGATCTCCTTGTGCATGTACGTGTCGTGGCCGCCCATGTCGTACGACTCGGCCTCCCACTCCACGGTGGTCGGCGTCGCGGACGTACGGGAGCCCTCGGTCGTGTACGTACGGAAGTCGTCGGCCTTGAGGGTGGCCATCTCGCCGTCGTCGAGGGTGACGACCTGGCGGGTGTGGGAGACGAGCGCGGCGACGTCGGAGGCGACGAACATCTCTTTCTCGCCGATGCCGAGGACGACGGGGGAGCCGTTGCGGGCGACCACGATGCGGTCCGGGAAGTCGGCGTGCAGCACGGCGATGCCGTACGTGCCCTCGATCAGCCGGAGGGCCTGGCGGACCTTCTCCTCCAGCGTCTCGGCCTGCGAGCGGGCGATCAGGTGCGTCAGGACCTCGGTGTCGGTCTCGGAGGCGAACACCACCCCGTCGGCCTCCAGCTTCACGCGCAGCTCGGAGGCGTTGTCGATGATGCCGTTGTGGACGAGCGCGACCTTGCCCTCGGCGTCCAGGTGGGGGTGCGCGTTGTCGTCGCTGGGGGCGCCGTGGGTGGCCCAGCGGGTGTGCGCGATGCCGGTCGTACCCGCGAACCGCTTGGGGACCCGGGCCTCCAGCTCACGGACGCGGCCCTTGGCCTTGACCATCCGCAGCGTGGCCGCCTTGCCCGTGGCCGGCTTGCCGGTGATGACGATGCCGGCGGAGTCGTACCCCCGGTACTCCAGCCGCTGCAAGCCCTCCAGCAGCAGCGGTGCGACATCACGCTTTCCGATGTAACCGACGATTCCGCACATGACAGTCTCTGCCCCTCCTGATTGCGTGGTCCGCCCGGACAGCACCTATCCGTAGACGATGCGGCGCAGCTGCCGGAGCGAGAGCTCCGGCGGTGCCACCGCGCGGTACGGCAGCTCGGCCGCGATCCGCTCGAAGATCTCCGCGTTCACGGCGCCCCCGGCCTGCATCTCCCGGTGGCGGCGGCGGACGTAGTCCTCGGTCGTCTCGTCGAAGTAGGCCAGCACGTCGAGGATCACCCGGGCGGCCTCACCGCGCTGGAGCGCGGTGCTGCGGACCAAGTGGTCGATGAGGTCGTCGTGCGACGGGCGTCGTTCGAGCACCCGTTGATACTGCTGGTGTGCGCCGCCGTACGCAACATTTCTGCCCGAATTCGGGCAGGAAGTGGTCGGAGTCGCCCGGGAGCGGTGTCGGGCTGGCGCAGCAGGGCGTCTTGACCGCCGTAGCCGCGGGCGGGTCCCATGGGGAGGTTCGGCCGTCCGCACCCCCACAGGTGAGTACCTCGTCGCCCTGTCGAAGGGACACCTTTGTGAGACAGCACAGAACGTTCTTCCGCATGTTCGGATCGCTCCTGCTGGTCGTGGCCGCCGGGATCTCCTCCGTCGCCGCCGCGCCGGCGCCCTCCGACCGGCCCGCCTCCCCGACCCCCACCCCCACGCCCACCCCCCGCTCCCTCGGAGACGTCGTCCCCGTACCGGCGTCCGTCCGGCCGGGCGGCTCGCCGTACACGATCACCCCCTTCACCTGGATCGGGGTCGTCGCGGGCCCCGGGCAGGCCAAGGCCGCGCGTACGGTCGGCTCGTACCTGGCCGGCGTCCTGCGCCCCTCCACCGGATACGCCCTGCCGGTCGTCCCCGACCTCGGGCTCGGCCCCGGAGGCGGTGTCCGGCTGCGGCTGGGCGCCGGCTCCGGCGACCGGAGCCTCGGTGAGGAGGGCTACCGGCTGGAGTCCGGGCGTACCGGCGTCACGATCACCGCGTACCGCCCCGCCGGGCTCTTCCACGGCGTGCAGACCCTGCGCCAGCTGCTCCCCGCCACGGTCGAGAGGAGCAGCCGGCAGAGCGGCCCGTGGACGGTCGCGGGCGGCACGATCACGGACACGCCTCGGTACGCGTACCGCAGCGCGATGCTCGACGTCTCGCGGCACTTCTTCACGGTCGGTCAGGTCAAGCGCTACATCGACCAGTTGGCGCTCTACAAGATCAACACCCTCCATCTGCACCTCTCCGACGACCAGGGGTGGCGGATCGCGATCGACTCCTGGCCACGGCTCGCGACGTACGGCGGGTCCACCCAGGTCGGCGGTGGCGCGGGCGGCTACTACACCAAGGCGCAGTACCGCGAACTGGTCGCGTACGCGGCCTCGCGCCACCTGGAGGTCGTCCCGGAGATCGACATGCCGGGCCACACGAACGCGGCGCTCGCCTCGTACGCGGAACTGAACTGCGACGGCGTCGCGCCGCCGCTCTACACCGGCACCCAGGTCGGGTTCAGCTCGCTGTGCGTGCCGGAGGCGGTGACGTACGACTTCGTGGACGACGTGGTCCGCGAACTGGCCGCGCTCACCCCCGGCCGTTACCTCCACATCGGCGGCGACGAGACGCACGCCACCAGCCACGAGGACTATGTGACCTTCATGGAGAAGGCGCAGGCCGTCGTGGGGAAGTACGGCAAGACGGTGGTGGGCTGGCACGAGCTGACCGGCGCGCACCCCGTCGAGGGCGCGGTCGCGCAGTACTGGGGCCGCGACCGTACGAGCGCGGCGGTGCGCGAGCAGGTCGCGGCGGCGGCGAGGAGCGGCACCCGGCTGGTCCTCTCCCCGGCGGACCGGGTGTACCTGGACATGAAGTACGACCCGTCGACCGTGCTGGGCCAGACGTGGGCCGGGTACATCGAGGTGGACCGGGCGTACGACTGGGATCCGGCGACGTATCTCGCCGCCTCGGGGGTGCCGGCGAGCGCGATCCTCGGCGTGGAGGCGCCTCTGTGGACGGAGACGCTCTCGACGAGTGACCACTTGGAGACGATGACGTTCCCGAGGCTCCAGGGGGTGGCCGAGCTGGGCTGGTCCCCGGCGGCGACGCACGACTGGTCCGCCTTCAAGGTGCGGCTGGCGGCGCAGGGGCCCCGGATGACGGCCCTGGGGATCGACTACTACCGCTCGCCGCTGGTGCCGTGGCCGGCGGAGTGAGGGGTCTCACTGGTCCGACTGATTCGACTGATTCGACTGGTCTGGCGGCTCTGGCGGCTCTCGTCTGAGGAGGGCAGGGCGCCGGGGGTTCGGTCCGAGAACCCCCGGCGCCCGTCCGGCTCCCCCCGAAGCCGGGGCGTCGCCCCCCGGCGTCGTGTCATCGCCACCCCCGCCAGCACGACCACCATGCCGGCGACCCCCCGGAGCCCGAGATCCTCGCCGAGCACCAGCGCGCCCAGCAGGACGGAGACCACCGGCAGCAGGTCAGGCGACCTTCTTCGCCTTTTCGAGGGCGGCGGCCAGGTCGTCCAGGATCGGGGCGCACTTGTCGTACGAGAAGATCGGCTCGGTGGTACGGGGGATGACCTGGCCGGCCTTGACGGCGGGTGAACCCCGCGCGACACAGCCGCTCATACGCGGCGGTCACCTCGTCGGGGACGACCTGTCTCGTCATGAACCCCTGATCGGGATAGATCACCAGCCGTTGCAACGCCCCGACGAGCATGTCGATGACCGGCCGGCCGTCCCCGATCGAGGCCACGTACATGGTGCGTCTAGTGGTGCCACGCCTTCGCGCCCACGTTGTGGATCATGCGTTGGAGCACCTTGAGGGTGGTGACGTACTCCTCGTCCGTGATGCCCGTGTGCACCCGGGCCCGCATGGTCTTCTGGAACGCCGCGCACTCCTGGAACAGGGCCTCCCCCTCTGCCGTCAGGTGCAGGCGGCCCCCGGCGTCCGGGGTGATCAGGCCCCGGTCCAGGAGGGTGTCGATTTCCGGTACGAGGGCCTCGCCCACGTCCAGGTAGCCCCAGAGGACCGCCAGTACCTCTTCGCGGGAGCGGCCGTTCTCGCCCGTGGCCAGCTGGGCCATGATCCACCACTGGGGCTGGGTGACGCCGAACCCTGCCAGGCCCTCGCGGATGGCCGTGACGACGGCCTTCCCGGCGGTCGAGCTCCAGTAGCCGATCGGCTGCGTGAGCAGTTCCTCGTCGCTGTGTGAGTACTCCATCGTCCGTCCTCACCGTCGGAAGATCCGGGTGCCGGTGGCTTCCCGGCCGGTGAGGACGAACGTAGGACCTCAACCCCGCTTCAGGTCAAGGCGGGCAAGGAGAGGGTCAGGACGGCAGGCCCAGTTCCCTCGCGATCAGCATCCGCTGCACCTCGCTCGTGCCCTCGCCGATCTCCAGGATCTTGGAGTCGCGCCACATGCGGGCCACCGGGTACTCGTTCATGAAGCCGTATCCGCCGTGGATCTGTGTGGCGTCCCGGGCGTTGTCCACGGCGACCGTCGAGGAGTAGAGCTTCGCCACCGCCGCCTCCTTCTTGAACGGCTCGCCCTGGACCAGGCGCGACGCCGCGTCGCGCCACCCGATCCGGGCCATGTGCGCCCGCGTCTCCATGTCGGCGATCTTGAACTGGATGGCCTGGTTGGCACCGATCGGGCGGCCGAACGCGTGGCGTTCCTTCGCGTACGACACCGACTCGTCCACGCAGCCCTGCGCCAGGCCTGTCGCGAGGGCGGAGATCGCGATCCGGCCCTCGTCCAGGATGCGGAGGAACTGCGCGTACCCCCGGCCCTCCTCGCCCAGCAGGTTCGCCACCGGCACCCGGACGTCCACGAAGGACAGTTCGCGGGTGTCGGACGCGTTCCACCCGACCTTGGAGTAGGGGGCCGCGACCGTGAAGCCGGGGGTGCCGGACGGGACGATGATCGAGGAGATCAGCGGGCGGCCGTCCTCCTTGCGGCCGGTGACGGCCGTGACCGTGACCAGACCCGTGATGTCCGTACCCGAGTTGGTGATGAAACACTTCGTCCCGTTGATCACCCACTCGTCGCCGTCCCGGACCGCCGTCGTGCGCGTACCGCCCGCGTCCGAGCCGCAGTCCGGCTCGGTCAGGCCGAACGCGCCGAGCAGCTCGCCCGAGCACAGCCGCGGCAGCCACTCCCGCTTCTGCTCCTCCGTGCCGAACCGGAAGACCGGCATCGCGCCGAGGGAGACGCCCGCCTCCAGCGTGATCGCCACGGAGGAGTCCACCCGGGCCAGCTCCTCCAGGGCGATACCGAGGGCGAGGTAGTCGCCGCCCATGCCGCCGTACTCCTCGGGGAAGGGCAGCCCGAACAGGCCCATGCGCCCCATCTCGCGGACGATCTCGTACGGGAACTCGTGCCGCTCGTACAGGTCGCCGATCTTCGGCGCGATCACGTCGTGCGCGAAGGCCTCCACGGTGCGGCGCAGTTCTTCGTGCTCGGGGGAGAGCCGGTGGTCCAGGGACATCGGGTCAGTCACTCCTTGTGGGAGAGGGCGCGGACGGTACGGGAGGGGCTGGGGCGGCCCAGCCGTTCGGCCAGCCACACACTGGTGGCGGTGAGCCGGCCGAGATCGACGCCGGTTTCCACACCGAGGCCGTCGAGCATCCACACGAGGTCTTCGGTGGCGAGGTTTCCGGTGGCGCTCTTCGCGTACGGACAGCCGCCCAGGCCGCCCGCCGAGGCGTCCACGGTGGTCACTCCGTGCTGGAGCGCGGCCAGGGTGTTCGAGAGCGCCTGGCCGTAGGTGTCGTGGAAGTGCACCCCGATGACGTCGGTCGGCACCCCTTCCTCGTTCAGCTCGGCGAGGAGGGTCTGGACATGCCCGGGCGTGGCGACGCCGATGGTGTCGCCGAGGCTCAGCTCGTCACAGCCGAGGTCCATCAACGCCTTGGCCACGCGCACCACTTGGTGCACGGGGACCGGGCCCTCCCAGGGGTCGCCGAAGCACATGGAGAGATACCCGCGGACGTGGACCTTCTGCTCGCGGGCGCGGGCCACCACCGGCGCGAACATCGCCAGCGACTCGTCGACCGTCCGGTTGAGGTTGGCCTTCGCGAAGGATTCGGTGGCGCTGCCGAACACGGCGACCCGGCGGGCGCCGAGGGCCAGCGCGCGGTCCAGGCCGCGCGCGTTGGGCACCAGGACGGGCAGGGCGACCCCGCCGAGGTCGGCGAGGGCGGGGAACAGCTCCTCGGCGTCCGCCAGTTGGGGCACCCACTTCGGGTGCACGAAGCTGGTGGCCTCGATGGTGGTCAGCCCGGCGTCGGCGAGGCGGTGCACGAACTCCGCCTTGAGCGCGGTCGGGACGATCGCCTTCTCGTTCTGGAGGCCGTCGCGCGCGCCGACCTCATGGATCCGGACCCGGGCCGGCAACCCCTGCGCGGGGACGGCCATGGGCAGTCCTTCGGTCACGACTCCTCCTGCGGGGTGGCGGCGGACGGTGGACCGACGACGGGCTGGGGGACGTCCTCCGGGGTCACCACAGCCAGCACCTGGTCCATGGCGACCGTCGCCCCCGGCGTCACGTCCAGCTCGGTGACCGTGCCGTCGTGCGGCGCGGAGATGACGTGTTCCATCTTCATCGCCTCGACCACCAGCAGGCTCTGCCCGGTGGTCACCTCGTCCCCGACCGCCACCTTCACCACCGTGACGGTCCCGGGCATCGGCGCGGTCAGCGAGTGGGTCCCGCCCGCCCCGGCCGCGCCGAGGAGGGCGGCCGTCACCGCGTCGTGGTCCGTCACGTTCCAGCTGTCGCCGTCCCGGCCGAGCCACGTCCCGGCCCGGTGGAACGTGTGCGTCACCCCGTCCACGGTGACCGTGACCCGGTCCTGCTCCACCCGGAAGCGGTCCGTGGGGCGCGTCTCGTGTATCGCGGGTTCGAGTCCCGTCACTCGCAACGGATGGACGACCGGCGCCGGTGCGCCGCCGAGACGCCAGCCGCTCGGTACGGAGAAGGGGTCCACCCACCCTCCGGACGCGGCCGGTTCCAGCGCGGCCTGGCGCACGGCCGCCGCCGCCGCGTACACCTCCGGCGGCACCCCGGCCGGCAGCAGCCCCGCCACCTCCCGCTCCACCAGCCCCGTGTCCAGGTCGCCCGCCGCCACCGACGGATGGGCCAGGAGGCGGCGGAGGAAACCGGCGTTGGTCGGCACGCCCAGCGTCACCGTGTCGGCCAGGGCGGCCCGCAGCCGCCGCAGGGCCGTGGCGCGGTCGGGGCCGTACGCGATGACCTTGGAGAGCATCGGGTCGTACGTACTGCCGACGTCCGTGCCCTCGCTCAGGCCCGAGTCCGTCCGCACGCCGTCGCCCGAGGGCTCGCGCAGCGACAGGACCGTACCCCCCGTGGGAAGGAAGCCCCGGGACGGGTCCTCCGCGCAGATACGGGCCTCCACCGCGTGCCCCGTGAGCGTGATGTCCTCCTGGGCGAAGGGCAGTTCCTCACCGGCCGCGACCCGCAGCTGCCATTCCACCAGGTCCAGGCCCGTGACCAGCTCCGTCACCGGGTGCTCGACCTGGAGGCGGGTGTTCATCTCCATGAAGAAGTACGACCCCGGGTCGCCGCCCGGCACGATGAACTCGACCGTGCCCGCGCCCGCGTACCCGCACGACCGGGCCGCCTGGACCGCCGCCTCACCCATCGCCGCGCGCGTCGCCGCGTCCAGCAGGACGGACGGGGCCTCCTCGATGACCTTCTGGTGGCGGCGCTGGAGCGAGCACTCGCGCTCGCCGAGGTGGACGACGTTCCCGTGTCCGTCCGCCAGGACCTGGATCTCGATGTGGCGCGGGCGGTCCACCCAGCGCTCCACCAGCAGCGTGTCGTCCCCGAAGGAGGAGCGCGCCTCGCGCCGCGCCGCCGCGATCTCCTCCGCCAGCGCGGACTCCGACCGCACCAGCCGCATGCCCTTGCCGCCGCCGCCCGCCGAGGGCTTGAGCAGCACCGGCATGCCGATCTCCCGGGCGGCGGAGGCCAGTTCGGCGTCCGTCAGCCCGCTGCCCGACGATCCGGGCACGACCGGGACGCCCGCCGCCCGTACCGTCTCCTTCGCGCGGATCTTGTCGCCCATCAGGGCGATGGCGTCGGCGGGCGGGCCGATGAAGACCAGGCCGGCGGCCGCGCACGCCCGCGCGAACTCCGCGTTCTCCGCCAGGAAGCCGTACCCCGGGTGGACCGCCTGCGCGCCCGTGCGCGCCGCCGCCTCCAGCAGCCGCTCCACCGACAGGTAGCTCTCCGAGGCGGCGGCGGGACCGATCCGCACGGCCGTGTCGGCCTCCCGCACATGCCGCGCGTCCGCGTCCGCGTCGCTGAACACCGCGACCGACCGCACCCCGAGCCGGCGCAGCGTACGGATGACACGCACCGCGATCTCGCCGCGGTTGGCGATCAGAACCGTGTCGAACATTCCCACCCTCACATCCGGAAGACGCCGAAGCCGGGCTCACCCAGCGGGGCGTTGGCACACGCGGTCAGGGCAAGACCCACCACCTGGCGGGTCTCCATCGGGTCGATCACGCCGTCGTCCCACAGCCGGGCCGTCGCGTAGTAGGCGTTCCCCTGGGTCTCGTACTGCGCGCGGATCGGGTCCTTGAAGGCCTCTTCCTCCGCCGCCGGCCACTCCTCGCCCCGGCCCTCCAACTGGTCCCGCTTCACCGTCGCCAGCACGGACGCCGCCTGCTCGCCGCCCATCACCGAGATCTTGGCGTTGGGCCACATCCACAGGAAGCGGGGCGAGTAGGCCCGGCCGCACATCGAGTAGTTGCCCGCCCCGTACGAACCGCCGACCACCACCGTCAGCTTCGGCACGCGGGTGCTCGCCACGGCCGTGACCATCTTCGCGCCGTGCTTGGCGATGCCGCCGGCCTCGTACGCCCGGCCGACCATGAACCCCGAGATGTTCTGGAGGAAGAGCAGCGGGATGCCGCGCTGGTCGCACAGCTCGATGAAGTGCGCGCCCTTCTGGGCGGATTCGGAGAACAGGATGCCGTTGTTGGCGACGATCCCGACCGGGTGGCCGTGGATCCGCGCGAAGCCCGTCACCAGCGTCGTACCGAACTCGGCCTTGAACTCCGCGAACCGCGAGCCGTCCGTGATCCGCGCGATGACCTCGCGGACGTCGTACGGCGTACGGGAGTCCACCGGCACCGCTCCGTACAGCCCCGCCGGGTCCACCTTGGGCTCCTCGACCGGCTCGACGTCCCAGGGGAACGCGCCGCGCGCGGGGAGCGTGGAGACGATCGTCCTGACGATCCGCAGCGCGTGCGCGTCGTCCTCCGCGAGATGGTCCGTGACCCCCGACGTACGGGAATGGACCTCGCCGCCGCCCAGTTCCTCCGCCGTCACGACCTCGCCCGTCGCCGCCTTCACCAGAGGAGGGCCGCCCAGGAAGATCGTGCCCTGGCCCCGGACGATGACCGCCTCGTCGCTCATCGCCGGGACGTACGCCCCGCCGGCCGTGCACGAGCCGAGCACGGCGGCGATCTGCGGAATCCCGGCGCCGGACATCCGCGCCTGGTTGTAGAAGATCCGACCGAAGTGGTCCCGGTCGGGGAAGACCTCGTCCTGCATCGGCAGGAAGGCACCGCCCGAGTCCACCAGATACAGGCACGGCAGCCGGTTCTCCAGCGCGATCTCCTGGGCGCGGAGGTGCTTCTTCACCGTCATCGGGTAGTACGTGCCGCCCTTGACCGTGGCGTCGTTGGCGACGATCACCGCCTCACGGCCGCTGACCCGGCCGATCCCGGCGATCACCCCGGCGGCAGGCGCGGACCCGCCGTACATCCCCTCCGCCGCGAGCGGTGCCAGCTCCAGGAAGGGCGAGCCGGGGTCCAGCAGCGTGTCCACGCGGTCGCGCGGCAGCAGCTTGCCGCGCGCCGTGTGCCGCGCGCGGGCCTTCTCGCCGCCGCCGAGGCGGGCCGCCGCCAGCCGGGCGCGCAGGCCGTCGGCCAGCTCTTCGTGGGCGCTCTCGTTGGCCCGCCAGGCCTCGGCGGACGGATCCGCCGCGCTCGCCAGCACAGGTGCCTGCCGCATCGCTCGTAGCTCCCTCGCTGGGTTAGTGAGCGTTAACCTACGCGTCCAGGTTAACGACCGCTAACAGCTCTGTCTAGAATGATTTCCCATGAGCACCAGGACCGCGGCCCCGACCCGCCGCGAGCAGATCCTCAAAGAGGCGGCGCGCCTCTTCGCCGAGCGGGGGTTCCACGGCGTCGGCGTGGACGAGATAGGGGCCGCCGTCGGCATCAGCGGCCCGGGTCTCTACCGCCATTTCGCGGGCAAGGACGCCATGCTGGCGGAGCTGCTGGTCGGGATCAGCGGCCGGCTGCTGGAGGGCGGCAGGCAGCGTGTACGGGGCGCGGGGGCCGCCCCGCGGCCGATGGGAGCGCCCGGCGTGACGCCCGTGGCCCCGGAGCCCGCCGCCGTCCTGGCCTCGCTGATCGACGGGCACATCGACTTCGCCCTCGACGACCGCCCGCTGATCACCCTCCACGACCGCGAGCTGGACCGCCTCAGGGACAGTGACCGCAAGCTGGTGCGCCAGCTCCAGCGCCAGTACGTGGAGCTGTGGGTCGGCGTCGTGCGGGAGGTCCACCCCGGCATCCCCGAGGCCCAGGCGCGCGGCGCCGTCCACGCCGTCTTCGGCCTGCTGAACTCCACCCCGCACCTCGGCTCGTACGGCACGGGCCTGCCGGGCCGCACGGCGATGGAATCGCTGCTGCGCCGCCTGGCCCACGGCGCCTTCGCCGCGCTCGGCGAGGCGGCGAGCGAACGGGCCGGCGATCCGGCCGACGAACCGACCGGCGAACGGGCCGGCGATCCGGTCGGCGACCTGTCCGGAAACCGGGACGAGGGGCACAGCCCGTACACCTGACGGCACAATGGGCTCATGCCGATACCGAGCCGCGCCGCCCTTGTCGACCACCTCGTCCGAACCCGTATCGCGGGAGACGTCGCCACGCCCCGCGACAACAACCTCTCGCACTACCGCAAGCTTGCCAACGGTGACCGCCACTACTGGCTCGGCCTGGAGCTGGGGGACCGCTGGACCGACGAGCAGGACGTGCTCGCCGTGATGGCCGAGCGCTGCGGAGTGAGCGACGACCCGGAGCACCGGGCCGGGCAGGACACCATCGACCCCGAGCTGACCGTCGACGCCCTGGAACGGATGGCCGCGCGGCTGCGCAAGGCGGCCTCGGGCCGCGAGAGCGTGCTCTTCGCCACCGGCCACCCGGGCGGCCTGCTGGACGTCCACCGCCAGACGGCGGACGCGCTGCGGAGCGCGGGATGCGAGATCGTACGGATCCCCGGCGGCCTGACCGCCGACGAGGGCATGGTCTTCCAGTTCGCCGACGTGGCCGTGCTGGAGCGCGGCGCCACCCTCTGGCACACCCACTCGCCGGAGCCGATGCGGGCGATCCTGGACGGCCTGGAGCGCGAGGGGCGCCCCCTGCCCGACCTGGTCCTCGCGGACCACGGCTGGGCGGGCTGCGCGGGCCAGCGGGGCCTCGACGCGATCGGGTACGCGGACTGCAACGACCCGGCGCTGTTCATCGGTGAGGCCGAGGGCACGCTCCAGGTGACCGTCCCGCTGGACGACCACGTGACGGACCCGCGCTTCTACGACCCGATGACGGCGTACCTGCTCAACGAGGCCGGGCTGATCTGACCCCCCCGCCTGTCGTGCGCGCTCACCGTCCTCCGTAGGACGACGTGCGATCGGACGGCCCGCGGTCAGTCACGCGGCGTCCGGACCACGCCCTCCTGGATCACCGAGATCGCCAGCCTGCCGTCCCGCGTGTAGATCCGGGCCTGACCCAGTCCCCGGCCGCCGGACGACGACGGCGACTCCTGGTCGTACAGCAGCCACTCGTCCACCCGGAACGGGCGGTGGAACCACATCGCGTGGTCCAGGCTCGCGCCCACCACGTCCCCGACCGCCCAGCCGCCGCGCCCGTGGGCCAGCAGGACCGGGTCGAGCAGGGTCATGTCGGAGATGTACGTGGCTAGGCAGACGTGCAGCAGCGGGTCGTCGGCGAGTTTCCCGGCCGTACGGAACCACACCCGCGAGCGCGGCTCGCGCGGCGCGCCCACCGAGCCGTACGGCGGCGCGTCCACGTACCGCAGGTCGACCGCTCCCCGCGCCACCAGCAGCCGGTCCGCGACGCCCGGGTCGACGAACCGGTCCGCGTACAGAGGCAGCGTCTCGGCGGCGGTCGGGAGCGTCTCCGGGTCCGGCGCGTCCGGCATCCGCGCCTGGTGCTCCAGACCCTCCTCGGCCGGCTGGAAGGAGGCCGAGAGGTGGAATATCGGCTGCCCGTGCTGGACCGCGACCACCCGGCGCGCGGAGAAGGAGCGCCCGTCCCTGATGCGGTCGACGGTGTAGACGATCGACGCGGCGGGGTCGCCGGGGCGCAGGAAGTACGCGTGCAGGGAGTGGGCCAGGCGGTCCTCGGGGACCGTACGCCCCGCCGCCACCAGCGCCTGGGCGGCCACCTGGCCGCCGAAGACGCGGGGGACGACCCCGAAGCGGCTCACGCCGCGGAAGATGTCCCGCTCGATCCGCTCCAGGTCGAGCAGATCGAGCAGGTCGTCCAGGGCGTCCAGCTCGCCGAAGGCGTTGATGTCCTCACTCATGGGCCGTGCCTACAGGACTCATGGGCCGTGTCTACAGACCCATCGACTTGGCGATGATCGTCTTCATGACCTCGCTGGTGCCGCCGTAGATGCGGTTCACCCGGTTGTCGGCGTAGAGCCGGGCGATCGGGTACTCGTTCATGTACCCGTAGCCGCCGTGCAGCTGGAGGCACTTGTCGATCACGCGGTGGGCGACCTCGGTGGTGAAGAGCTTCGCCGACGCCGCCTCGGCCGGCGTCAGCTCGCCCAGGTCGTGCGCCTCCAGCGCGCGGTCGACCACGGCCTCCGCCGCGTCCACCTCGGCCTTGCAGGCGGCCAGTTCGAACTTGGTGTTCTGGAAGGACGCGACGGTCTTGCCGAACACGGTCCTGTCCTGCACGTACCGCTGGGCGAACCGCACCGCGGCGGCGGCCTGCGCGTACGAGCCGACGGCGATGGCCAGGCGCTCCTGCGGCAGGTTCTGGCCCAGGTAGGAGAAGCCCTTGTTCTCCTCGCCGAGCAGGTCGTCCACCGGCACCTCGACGTCCGTGAACGACAGCTCGGCGGTGTCGGAGGTCCGCAGGCCCAGCTTG
Source organism: Streptomyces sp. NBC_01317 (assembly GCF_035961655.1). Lineage (NCBI taxonomy): Bacteria > Bacillati > Actinomycetota > Actinomycetes > Kitasatosporales > Streptomycetaceae > Streptomyces > Streptomyces sp. NBC_01317. The sequence goes on from NZ_CP108393.1 coordinate 5,491,348, forward strand.
TCGAGCTTGCGGCCGACCGCGTATCCCGGCGTCTTCGTGTCCACGACCAGCAGCGAGATGCCGAAGCGGCGGTCCTCGGGGGTCGAGGGGGCGGTGCGGGCGCAGACGATGACCCGGTCCGCGTGGACCCCGCCGGTGATGAACGTCTTGGCGCCGTTGAGCACGTAGTGCGTGCCGTCCTCGGAGAGCCTGGCGGTCGTCTTCATGCCGGCCAGGTCGGAGCCCGTGCCCGGCTCGGTCATGGCGATCGCGTACATCGTCCGGCCGCTGACGAAGTCGGGCAGCCAGCGCTTCTTCTGCTCGTCGGTCGCGTACGCCTTCAAGTACGGCAGGCAGAGCGCGACATGGACGCCGGAGCCGCCGAAGGAGACACCCGCGCGGGCGCACTCCTCGGAGATGACGGCCTGGAACTTGAACGACTCCTCGCCCGCGCCGCCGTACTCCTCCGGGACCTCGATCCCGAAGATGCCCAGCTCACCGAGCTTGTAGTAGAAGTCGCGGGGGGCCTGGCCCGCCGCCAGCCACGCGTCGTGGACGGGGACGACCTCGGCCTCGACAAAGGCGCGGATGGTCTCCCGGAACGCCTCGTGGTCCTCGTTGTACACGGTACGGCGCACGGCTCGGGCCCTCCCTCTGCGGCTGCCGCCCCACGGCGCGGCCGCGACTCGATTCCTCAGCGCCCGCTGTCCTAAGCGCTTGCTCAATTTAAGTTACCGGGGAGTTTGTGAAGGTGTCCAGGGTGGGCGGGCGCAACACCTTCCGGGGCCGCGTGAGTCGTGTCACCGCCCGGCCTGATCACGTGGGTGATAGGAGACATTCAACAGCGGAACGACCGAAAGAGGCAAAAATGCTGAAGATCGCCGTCATTATCGGCAGCACCCGCCCCAACCGCGTCGGCGAGTCCGTCGGGAAGTGGGTGATGGAGGTCGCGACCAAGCGCGACGACGCCGAGTTCACCCTGATCGACCTCGCGGACGTCGGTCTGCCCCTGCTGGACGAGGGCATGCCCCCGGCCGCCGCCCAGTACGGCCAGCAGCACACCAAGGACTGGGCGGCGACGATCGCGGGCTTCGACGCCTTCGTCTTCGTGACGCCCGAGTACAACCACTCGGTCCCCGCCGGACTGAAGAACGCCCTCGACTTCCTGTACGCCGAGTGGAACAACAAGGCGGCGGGGTTCGTGGGTTACGGCGCCGCCGGCGGGGTCCGCGCGGTGGAGCACCTGCGGCTGTCCCTGGCCGAGCTCCAGGTCGCGACGGTCCGCGCGCAGGTCGCGCTCGACCTGCACGCGAACTTCGAGAACTACTCCGCCCTCAAGCCGACGCCCCGGCTGGAGGAGACCCTCACCACGGTGCTCGACCAGGTGGTGGCCTGGGGCGGCGCGCTGAAGACGCTGCGGGTTTCTTAGGAGGAGGCACCCAAGCGGCTTCCTTAGGAAGGACGGGACGTCCCCGCGACAGGACGGGGCGTCCCCGCGACTTCCTTAGGAAGAGGTGCCGCTCGCTTGGTACGGTCGGCCGGCACCCCGATCGTACGAAGAAAGGCATTTCGGATGAGCAGCACCGAGCAGCCGCGCGGCCCCGTCGACTCGTCCCGCGTCCCGCGGTACGCGGGGCCCGCCACGTTCGCCCGGCTGCCCCGGCTCGACGAGGTGGGCGGCCGGGCCGACGTCGCCGTCGTCGGCGTGCCCTTCGACTCCGGGGTCTCGTACCGCCCCGGCGCCCGCTTCGGCGGCAACGCGATCCGCGAGGCCTCCCGGCTCCTGCGCCCCTACAACCCGGCGCAGGACGCCTCGCCGTTCGCGCTCGCGCAGGTCGCCGACGCCGGGGACATCGCGGCGAACCCCTTCCACATCAACGAGGCCGTGGACACGATCGAGGCGGCGGCCGGCGACCTGCTCGGGACCGGCGCCCGGCTGATGACGCTCGGCGGCGACCACACCATCGCGCTGCCGCTGCTGCGCGCCGTCGCGAAGAAGCACGGGCCTGTCGCGCTGCTGCACTTCGACGCCCACCTCGACACCTGGGACACGTACTTCGGTGCCGCCTACACCCACGGCACCCCGTTCCGCCGGGCGGTCGAGGAGGGCATCCTCGACACGGAGGCGCTCTCGCACGTCGGCACACGCGGTCCGCTGTACGGCAAGAAGGACCTGGACGACGACGCGAAGATGGGCTTCGGGATCGTCACCTCGGCCGACGTGATGCGGCGCGGGGTGGACGAGGTGACCGACCAGCTGCGGCAGCGCATCGGGGACCGCCCGCTCTACATCTCCGTCGACATCGACGTGCTGGACCCGGCGCACGCGCCCGGCACCGGCACCCCGGAGGCCGGCGGGCTCACCTCCCGCGAACTGCTGGAGATCGTGCGCGGGCTCGCCTCCTGCCGGCTGGTCTCGGCGGACGTCGTGGAGGTCGCGCCCGCGTACGACCACGCCGAGATCACGTCCGTCGCCGCCTCGCACACGGCGTACGAACTGACAACGATCATGTCCCGCCAGATCGCGGACGCCCGAGACCTGGGCGCGGGGGCGCTGTGATGCCCGCCCGCGATCTCCGTGCTGTTGCGGCGGACCGCGGCTCCGGAGCGAAGTGATGCACGACCACGACCACGACACCCCCCGCCTCACCCCCGCGCAGCTCGCCGCCGCCCTTTCCCCGCCCGCCGGCCGCACCGGCGGCGACCTGGTCACCGAGACGCTGTACGGGCTCGGCGCGACGACCGTCTTCGGGCTGCCGGGACAGCACACCCTCGCCCTGTTCGACGCCCTGCGCCGCTCCCCTCTCACCTACGTCGGCCTGCGGGTCGAGAACAACGCGGGCTTCGCGGCCGACGCGTACGGCCGTACGACGGGCGAGGTCGCCCCGCTGTTCCTCTCCACCGGCCCCGGCGCCCTCACCTCCCTCGCCGCGCTCCAGGAGGCCGCCGCCGCGTCCGCGCCCGTCCTGGCGATCGCCGGCCAGGTGCCGCGCGCCGGCCTCGGCGGCGGACGCCACGGCTACCTCCACGAACTGCGCGACCAGCAGGCGTCGTTCCGCGACGTCGTGAAGTCCGTGCACCTCGTCCGTACGGCCTCGCAGATCCCGTCGGCGATCGCCGCCGCCTGGGAGTCGGCGCTCACCGCCCCGCACGGCCCGGTCTGGGTGGAGATCCCCGCGGACGTGCTGAGCGCGCCCACGACCCTCCCGCAGGTCACCGCCGTGGACGCCACCCCGCGCGAGCTGACGCCGCGCCCCGAACTGATCGCCGTCGCCGCCCACCTGCTGGCCGGCGCGGCCCGCCCGGTGATCGTCGCGGGCGGCGGGGTCGTCAGGGCCGACGCGTCCGGCAAGCTGCGCGCGCTGGCCGAGAAGCTGGCCGCGCCGGTGGTGACGACGTACGGCGGCAAGGGCGCGTTCCCCTGGGAGCACCCGCTGTCCCTGCGCTCCTGGATGGAGGACCGGCACACCACCGACTTCCTCGAAGACGCGGACGTCCTGCTCGTCGTCGGCTCGGGACTCGGTGAACTGTCCTCGAACTACCACACGTTCGCCCCGCGCGGCCGGGTGATCCAGATCGAGGCGGACCTCGGCAAGCTGGAGGCCAACCACCCCGCGCTGGGCATCCACGCCGACGCCAGGGCCGCGCTGTCGGCGCTGCTGGAGTCGGAACCGCTGGAGTCCGCCGACCGGCGCGACGCCACCGAGGCGGCCGGGTCGGTCCGCGCGGTCCTCGACGCGGTCGAGGCGCGGATCGCGGGCCGGCACCTCGAACCGGAGCGCCGGATCCTCGCGGCGGTACGGGACGCGCTGCCCGCGCGCGCCGCGAGCTTCTGGGACATGACGATCCTCACCTACTGGGCGTGGGCCGCCTGGCCGGGACCGATGCACTCGGCGCAGGGCGCGGGCGGCCTCGGGTACGCCTTCCCCGCCGCCCTCGGCGCGGCGGCGGCCGACCCCACCCGGCCGGTCCTCGCGGTCTCCGGCGACGGCGGCGCGCTGTACTCGATCGCCGAACTGGCCACCGCCCGCCAGTACGGCCTGCCGGTCACCTGGCTGATCGTGGACGACGGGGGCTACGGCATCCTGCGGGAGTACCTGACGGACGCGTACGGCGAGACCACCGGGACGGACCTGACCGGGCCGGACTTCGTGGCGCTCGCGGAATCCTTCGGCGTCCCTGCCGTCCGTACGACTCCGGAGTCGCTGCGCGAGGACCTGGCGAAGGCGCTCGTGTCGCCGGGCCCCTCGGTGGTGGTGCTCCCGGCGCGGCTGAGGATGTTCGCCCCGACGCACCTCGGCACGGTTCGGTAAAGGGCGAGACGCTCGTACAACCATTCGCCCCCGTCCGGCTGTCATGTCTGCGAGTGCGCCGGACTGTGCGCTCGTACCACGTGCAGACGTACAGAAGTGCAGACATGCAGACGTAGTGACGGGGGCGGAACACTTCTCATGACCAACCGACGAATATCCGGACGTGCGTCCCGGCGTGCCCGTGGCGCGCTCTCCGTGGCGCTGGCCGCGGGTGTGCTCGTGCCGGTGGCCGCCGCCGCGGCGCCCGCCACGGCCGCCACACCCACGGTCACCTGCACCTCGGACAAGGCGGGCCTCGCCGCCAAGCTCTCCAAGGACATCACCGCGGCCCTCAAGGGCCGGAAGACGACCGCGGCCGTCTCGGTGTACGACCGCACGACCAAGACACGTTGCAGCCTGCGCGCGACGCAGAAGTTCGACTCCGCCAGCGTGGTCAAGGTGACCGTCCTCGCGACCCTGCTCTGGGACGCGAAGAAGACGAACCGCCTTCTCACGAAGAAGGAGGTCGACCTCACCACCGCCATGATCACCAAGTCGGACAACGCGGCGACCAGCACGCTCTGGAAGCAGCTCGGCCCGACGAAGATCAAGGGCTTCCTCAAGGCCGCGGCCCTGACCCAGACCACGCCGGGCGCCGGGCAGTACTGGGGCCTCACCCAGATCACCGCGCACGACGAGGAGCGGCTGCTCGCGCTCATCACCTCGAAGAACACGGTCCTGAGCGACAACTCGCGCAGCTACATCCTCGGCAAGATGAACAAGGTCGTCACGTCCCAGCGCTGGGGCGTCCCGGCCGGGGCCCCGGCCACCGCCACCGTCCAGCTGAAGAACGGCTGGCTGTCCCGGTCCACCCACGGGTGGCGCGTGCACAGCATCGGCGCCTTCACCGGCAAGGGCCACAACTACCTGATCACCGTGCTCACGCACGACAACAAGACGATGAACGACGGCGTGAACACCATCCAGGCGGTGGCCAAGGCGATCCACAAGGACCTCAATCCCGCCGCCACGAAGGCGAAGGCCGCTCTCCACGCGGTGCCCTCGACACCGTACGAGGCGGTCCCGGCCACCCCGGAGAAGGCAGCCCGCGAGGCAGTCCCCGCCACCCGCTGACCCTCCTGCAAAGGGCCGCATGTCCTAGGACGAGACCTACGTCGCGTCCTAGGACCAGCGGCCCATCTTTCTGTTCCAGGGGCGACGAATTGTTGCGGAGGGATGAAATCCGCCGACGCGCGCGTTGGGCATTCCGGCAGATCAGGTCGGTCGGCCGAACGGGAGGCATCAGTGGCGGCGGCAGTGGCGGCGGAGCGGGGCTGGGCACGGCGGCTCACCGGGTACGCGTGGCGGTACCGCCGTAACGTGGTGCTGGCCTTGGGGTCCTCGCTCCTCGGGATGGCCGTGATGGCCTTCGTCCCGCTGATCACCAAGGTCGTCATCGACGACGTCATCGGCGGCGGCCACCGCTCCCTCGGCGTCTGGACCGGCCTCCTGCTCCTGGCCGCGCTCCTCGTGTACGTCTCCGCGTACGTACGGCGCTTCTACGGAGGACGCCTCGCGCTCGACGTCCAGCACGACCTCCGTACGGAGATGTTCGCCACCATCTCCCGGCTCGACGGACGGCGCCAGGACAAGCTCTCCACCGGCCAGGTCATCGGCCGCGCCACCAGCGACCTCCAGCTCATCCAGGGCCTGCTCTTCATGCTGCCGATGACCATCGGCAACGTCCTGCTGTTCCTGATCTCGCTCGGGATCATGGCCTGGCTCTCCCTGCCCCTCACCTTCATCGCCCTCGCCGTCGCCCCCGCCATCTGGTTCATCGCCCGCCGCAGCCGCACCCGCCTCCACCCCGCCACCTGGTACGCCCAGGCGCAGGCCGCCGCCGTCGCCGGGGTCGTGGACGGCGCCGTCTCCGGCGTCCGGGTCGTCAAGGGCTTCGGGCAGGAGGACCAGGAGACCGGCAAGCTCCGCGAGGTCGGCCGCAAGCTCTTCGCGGGACGCCTCCGTACGATCAGGCTCAACGCCCGCTACACCCCCGCTCTCCAGGCCGTCCCCGCCGTCGGCCAGGTCGCGATGCTCGCCTTCGGCGGCTGGCTCGCCACGCGCGGCGAGATCACCCTCGGCACGTTCGTCGCCTTCTCCACCTACCTCGCCCAGCTCGTCGGCCCGGTCAAGATGCTGGCCGTGGTCCTGACCATCGGCCAGCAGGCCCGCGCCGGGGTGGAACGTGTCCTGGAGCTGATCGACACCGAGCCCACGATGGAGGACGGCACGAAGGAGCTGCCGGCGGACGCCGGGGCCTCCGTCGAGTTCGACGACGTGTCCTTCTCGTACGACGACGGCAGGACCGTCCTCGACGGCTTCTCGCTGGAGATGAGCCCCGGCGAGACCGTCGCCGTCGTCGGCTCCTCCGGCAGCGGCAAGTCCACCCTCTCGCTGCTCGTCCCCCGCTTCTACGACGTGAACCACGGCGCGGTCCTCGTCGGCGGCCACGACGTCCGCGAGCTGACCTTCGCCTCCCTGCGCGCGGCCATCGGGCTCGTACCGGAGGACAGCTTCCTCTTCTCCGACACCGTCCGCGCCAACGTCGCGTACGGGAAGCCGGACGCCACCGAGGAGGAGATCCTCCGGGCCACCCGCGCCGCCCAGGCCCACGGCTTCATCAGCGACCTGCCGAACGGCTACGACACCAAGGTGGGGGAGCAGGGCCTGACCCTCTCCGGTGGCCAGCGCCAGCGTGTGGCGCTCGCCCGCGCGATCCTCACCGACCCCCGGCTGCTGCTCCTGGACGACGCCACCTCCGCCGTGGACGCCCGGGTCGAGCACGAGATCCACGAGGCGCTGCGCGGGGTGATGGCCGGGCGTACGACGCTGCTCATCGCCCACCGCCGCTCCACCCTGAATCTCGCCGACCGGATCGCGGTGCTGGACGGCGGCCGGCTCGCCGACATCGGCACCCACGACGAGCTCCAGCGGCGCTCGGCCCTCTACCGGAAGCTGCTGACGGACCCGGACGAGCTGGGCGAGGTCTCCCCTGGGCACGTGCCCGCCCTCGTGAAGACGAACGTGCCGGCGGGCTCAACAGCCGGCGCAACGGCGGCCGTCCAGGAGGACCGCTCCGTACAGGAGGAGATCGACGCCGAGTTCGACGCGGAGCGCGGCATCACGCCCGCCCTGTGGGAGCGGGACGAGATCGCCGCCGAGGAGTCCGCCGCCCCCGGCGCCACTCCCGAACTGCTCGCGCAGGTCGAGGCGTTGCCGCCGGCCACCGACCTCCCGGACATCGACGAGGCGCGTGCCGTCGCCGCCGAGGAGTCGTACGGACTGCGCAGGCTGCTGCGCGGCTTCGGGCTGCCGCTGCTGGTGAGCCTGTCGCTCGTCGCGGTCGACGCCGCGATGAGCCTGGCCCTGCCCGTCCTCATCCGGCACGGCATCGACCAGGGCGTCGAGCGGATGGCCCTCGGCGCGGTGTGGGTCGCGTCCGGTCTCGGGCTGCTGGTCGTGCTCGTCCAGTGGCTCGCGCAGATCGGCGAGACGCGCAAGACGGGCCGTACCGGTGAACGGGTGCTCTACTCCCTGCGGTTGAAGATCTTCGCGCAGCTCCAGCGGCTCGGACTCGACTACTACGAGCGCGAGTTGACCGGCCGGATCATGACCCGGATGACGACGGACGTGGACGCGCTGTCCACCTTCCTCCAGACAGGGCTCGTCACCGCGTTCGTCTCCGTCGTCACCTTCTTCGGCATCCTCGTCGTGCTCCTCGCGATCGACGTGGAACTGGCGTTGGTGGTCTTCGCGACCCTGCCGGTGCTCTTCGTGGCGACGGTCTTCTTCCGCCGCAAGAGCGTGAAGGCGTACGAACTGGCCCGTGAGCGCATCAGCGCCGTCAACGCCGACCTCCAGGAGTCCGTCTCCGGCCTGCGGATCGTCCAGGCGTTCCGGCGCGAGCGGGACGGCGCGGAGCGCTTCGCCGGCCGCAGCGACCACTACCGCGAGGCGCGGGTGCGCGGGCAGTGGCTGATCTCGGTGTACTTCCCGTTCGTCCAGCTGCTCTCCTCCGTGGCGGCTGCGGCCGTGCTGATCGTCGGCGCGGGACGGGTGGAGGCGGGCACGCTGACGACCGGCGCGCTGGTCGCGTACCTCCTCTACATCGACCTGTTCTTCGCCCCCGTGCAGCAGCTGTCGCAGGTCTTCGACGGTTACCAGCAGGCGAGCGTCTCGCTGGGCCGCATCCAGGAGCTGCTGCGGGAGCCCACCACGACGGCGGCGTCGAATGCGCCGCTCGACGTGTTGTCGCTGCGCGGGGAGATCGCCTTCGAGGGCGTGAACTTCGCCTACACCGGCCAGGACGGTGAACTCGCCGACGAGGCCGCCCTGATGGGCGTCGACCTGCGGATCCCGGCGGGCCAGACCGTGGCGTTCGTCGGCGAGACCGGCGCGGGCAAGTCCACGCTGGTGAAGCTCGTCGCGCGGTTCTACGACCCGACCGGCGGCCGGGTCACGGCGGACGGTACGGACCTGCGCGACCTGGACCTGACGGCGTACCGCCACCGGCTCGGGGTGGTCCCGCAGGAGGCGTACCTCTTCGCGGGAACGATCCGCGACGCGATCGCGTACGGCCGCCCCGAGGCGACCGACGCGCAGGTGGAGGCCGCCGCTCGCGCGGTGGGTGCCCACGAGATGATCGCCACGCTGGACGGCGGGTATGTGCACGAGGTCGCCGAGCGGGGCCGTAACCTCTCGGCGGGCCAGCGCCAGCTGATCGCCCTCGCCCGCGCCGAACTGGTCGACCCCGACGTCCTGTTGCTGGACGAGGCGACCGCCGCGCTGGACCTGGCGAGCGAGGCCCTGGTCAACCAGGCCACGGACCGCCTCACCGGCCGCCGTACGACCCTGGTGGTCGCCCACCGCCTCACCACGGCGGCGCGGGCGGACCGGGTGGTGGTGATGGACCACGGGCGGGTGGTGGAGGACGGCACGCACGACGAACTGCTGGCGCTGAACGGCCGCTACACCAAGCTGTGGCGCAGCTTCATCGGCGAGGAGGAGGAGACGGCGGCGGTGGTGTGAGGCGGCTCGTCGCCGACCCGCGATCAGCAGAGAACCCACCCGGTGGACGCCGAGGCGCCGGAGATGGCGCCGGAGGCCCGTACACACCGGTTGAGGGCGTGGACGGTCACCGGCCCCGCGTGCTGCGTGAAGTCCCCGCTGTCCACCAACGGGCTGCCGCCGCGCGCCTGGAGGCTCACCCGCATCGCCCGCTTGGCGCCGGGGCGGTCGGCGACGGTGAGCGCGCACGCGTACCCCCGCGCCTTGTAGATCCGCAACTCGCCGTGGGCGAAGGGCACGGTCTTCTGCGGCTGCCCCGAGCACACGGAGAGCGGCGCGGCATCCGCCGCGGCGGGATCGGCCAGAACGAGCGCCGCCAGCGCGACGACAGCCGTCCCCGCCGCGAACCAGCGCGGCAGCGCGCGCTTCCCCGACCCGGTCCCGCCCAACCCACTCCCGCCCAACCCAGTCCCGGCGAACACGCATGCCCCTGTCATCAGTCGGGTGTACATGCGTACGACGCGCGGGAGCCCGGGAAGGTTGCTTCCACGGAGGCGGGCGGGGCCGGCGGAGCTGCCCTCCCCGGCTTCATCGTTTGAGCAAGGCCGCCACCGCTATCGCGGCGCCGACTACGACAACGAGCCCGACCACGGCCGCGATGGCCGTCGATGCTCCCATGGTTCCGATCACGCGCGTTCTCCCGACTGCTGGTTGATTCCGGGTGCAGGACGCTAGGTTCTCGGTGTCTGTCATGAACACAGGGAGAGTGCATGCGCAAGACGCTGAGATGGCTGTTGTCGCTGTCGCTGATCATAGGCACCGTGGCAACAGCGGGTGCGGCCACCGCCGCGGACCAGAAGTCCGCGAGTGGTACGGCCGTCACCGACACCACGGACATCAAGGACCGCGTCCTGGCGATCCCCGGGATGAGCCTGATCCAGGAGAAGCCGTACGAGGGTTACCGCTACTTCGTCCTCAACTACACCCAGCCGGTGGACCACCGGCACCCGTCCAAGGGCACCTTCCAGCAGCGCATCACGCTGCTGCACAAGGACACCAGCCGCCCCACGGTCTTCTCGACCGGCGGCTACAACGTCTCCACCAACCCGAGCCGCAGTGAGCCGACGCGCATCATCGACGGCAACCAGGTCTCGATGGAGTACCGCTTCTTCACCCCGTCGCGCCCGGAGCCGGCCGACTGGTCGAAGCTGGACATCTGGCAGGCCGCCAGCGACCAGCACCGTATTTTCACGGCGTTGAAGAAGATCTACACCAAGAACTGGCTCTCCACGGGCGCTTCGAAGGGCGGCATGACCGCCACCTACTTCGAGCGGTTCTACCCGCGTGACATGGACGGCGTGGTCGCGTACGTCGCGCCCAACGACGTGGTGAACAAGGAGGATTCGGCGTACGACCGGTTCTTCGAGAAGGTCGGCACCAAGGAGTGCCGCGACAAGCTCAACGCCGTGCAGCGCCAGGCGCTGATCCGGCGGGAGCCCCTGGAGAAGACGTACGCGGAGTGGGCCGAGGCCAACGGCGCGACCTTCACCACCGTCGGCTCGCTCGACAAGGCGTACGAAGCCGTCGTCCTGGACTTCGTCTGGGCCTTCTGGCAGTACAGCCTGCTCGCGGACTGCGAGAGCATCCCGCCGGCCACCGCCTCCGACCAGGAGATCTACGACATCATCGACGCGATCTCCGGCTTCTCCGCCTACACGGACCAGGGCCTCGCGACGTACACGCCGTACTACTACCAGGCCGGTACGCAGCTGGGCTCGCCGGACATCAAGCAGCCGCACCTGGGCAAGCTGAGCCGCTACGGCTACCAGCCGCCGCGCAACTTCGTGCCGCGCGACATCCCCATGAAGTTCGACCCCCGGGTGATGCCGGACGTCGACAGCTGGGTGCGGCACCACGCGGACCAGATGCTCTTTGTGTACGGGCAGAACGACCCGTGGGGCGCGGAGCAGTTCCGCGTCGGGCGCGGCGCGCGTGACAGTTACGTGTACGTCGCCCCGGGCGCCAACCACGGCGCCAACGTGGCGGCCCTGAACCCCGACCAGTCGGCGAAGGCCACGGCCCGGATCCTCGACTGGGCGGGCGTCGCGCCGGCGGCCGTACAGCAGGACGCGGCGAAGGCGAAGCCGCTCGCGCCGTTCGACGCGAAGCTGGACCGCCAGAAGGTGGAGCGTCAGCAGACGCTGAGGCCGTAAGGCACCTCCGCCGGGCGGGCCGAACAGGGCCCGCCCGGCGGACCACCCCCTCAACTGGCTACGGCGGCAACCTCGGGCCAACGCCGCCGCAGCGCCGCCACGGTGGCGGTGACGGCCGGCCGCCGCGCGGCACCGGCACGCCACAGCGCGTACAACCGTCGCGAGGGCACAGGTTCGAGCGTCAGGGCCCGTACGCCCGGGGGCAGCGGCCCCCGCCCCAGCCGGGGAACCATCGCGACGCCCAACCCGGCCGCGACCAGGGCGATCTGGGTGTGGTTCTCCTCGGCCTGATGAGCCAGATCGGGCTCACATCCGGCGGCACGCAGCGTACGCACGAGCCAGTCGTGGCAGACGGTGCCGGGCGGCTGGCAGATCCACCGCAGCCCCCGCAGATCCGCCCGCCGCACGACGGCACGCGCGGCGAGGGCATGCCCGTCCGGCACGAGCAGATCGCACAGATCGTCACCGATGACGGCCTGTTCCACCCCCTCGGGGGTGGGGAGCCGGGCGATGTCCCAGTCGTGGGTGACGGCGAGGTCGATCACACCCCGGGCCACGAGGTCGGAGGACAGGTGAGGGTCGATCTCGCGCAGCCGAATGTCCAAGGTGGGGTGGAGCAGGGCGAGTTCGGCCAGCACAGGGGGAAGCAACCCACGCGCGGAGGAGGCGAACGCCGCCACGACGAGCTGCCCGGTGGGCTGCCCCCGACGCTCCTCCAACGTGGTCTCGGCCCGCTCGACGATGGCGAACAACTGCTCGGCGGTGGCAGCGAGATGCCGAGCCTCGTCGGTGAGCACCACTCCACGCCCCCGCCGCTCCAGCAGAGTTGTACGAGTCTCCCGCTCCAACTTGGTGATCTGCTGGGAAACGGCGGAGGGGGTATACCCGAGGGCGGAGGCGGCGGCCCCGACGGACCCATGGACGGAAACGGCGTGCAGAGCACGAAGCCGACCGAGATCGAGCATGACCACCCCTCCTCAGATCCGGCCAGATGACTCTGACTCGACCCATACGTAAGCAAAGCTTAATTCAGCGGGGTTGCTGGGGGCCGGCGGCGGCAACGAAGTGATCGAACGCGCGTGCTTTGAGGCCAAGTTTGAGGCCAAGTTTGAGGCCGAGGATGAGGCCGAGTGATGAAGGCGCGGAGCTTCTCGGGTGTGGTGGTGGTGATGACGACGGTGGAGGCTTGGGGAGACGGACTGTTTGCCTCGGCTGGTGCGGGAGGGTGATTGGGTGCGGGTTCGGGCCGAGGGGTAGTCGGGGGTGCCCGGGTTGTTGTGTGCGGGGTGGGGCCGCCCCTTGTTGTTGATTGTCGCGGGGCCGGGGTGGGCGTCAAGGGCGCTCCTGCGGAGCGTCGGCTTCGCCGATTCCACTGCGTTCCACCCTTGACGCCCACCCCGGCCCCGCTAGGGAAGGCGGAGGGGGGCGGCCCGGGGGGAGGGGTCCCCGGGGGGCTTGTTTGTCCCTGGTGTTTCGTCGCGGTCCGCGCCTTTCGGCGGGGTGTTGCGCACGACTTGAATGGGGCGGTGGCGAGTCGTCTCGGCGGCCAGCCACCGTCTGTTGGTGGGTGTGCAGGCACCGTGTCTGAGATCCGTGGTCAGCTGCGGGGTTGGGCAGGGCCCCGGCCCACCCTGGTGACCAAATGCCCTATTTGCCCAGTCTTTGAGGCTCATTGCGGGCCTCTTCCGCCTGGTCTTGTGTCCTGTGTTTCGTTAAGGGGCTCTGACAGCACACAATCCACCGAAACGGGCCCGGCAGCCACCCCACCCACCGCAAAAATGCCCCCACCACCCACCCAGCTCCGGCTTGACGCCTGCGTGAGGGCCGGTGGGCGGCAGTCGGCCGCCGAGACTGCCCACCACCACACCCCACCAGGCCAAATACCCCATTTGCCCTAGCTTTGAGGACTCCCGGGGGCTCGTCCCGCCCGGTCTTGTGTCCTGTGTTGCGTTAAAGGGCTCTCAGAGCAAACAACCCACCGAAACGGGCCAGACCAGCCGCCTGTCCCCACCACCACCGCCCCACCACCCACTCACCACAGACACGGTGCTTGTGCGCTGGCCAACGGGCGGTCGTCAGCCGCCGAGACGAGTGGCCACCGCCCCATTCAAGTGGTGCGCAACACCCCGCCGAGAGGCGCGGTCCGCGACGAAAGCCCGACCGCATCCGGGGGTTGTCGGGGAACCTTCCCCCGGGCCGCCCCCCCCAGCCTTCCCTTGCGGTTTCGGGGTGGGGGTCAAGGGTGGAACGCAGTGGAATCGGCGCAGCCGACGCGACGCAGGAGCGCCCTTGACGCCCGGCCCGAAACCGCGACACTCAACCGCAAGGGGCGGCCCCACCCGCCTCATTCATGCCGGGTGCCCCCGACTACTCCTTGGTCTGAGCCCGCACCCAACCTGGAACGCTCCTCACCCCCGCATTCCACTCCGCCGGCAGCTCACCCCCGCAGAACACGCAGAAGAAGTCCCCCTCCCGCACCACGTTCACCTCTCGGCACTGCGGATCCATGCCCCTGCCCTGGCAGCGGCGGAACACCACCTCGTGGGTGAAGCCCGGTGGATGCGCCAGTCCCGCCCCCTCCAGTGCCGCCGCCACCGACGGCCAGGAGCTGCCGTCAGGGCAGTAGCCCGTGGACTGGTTGCTGACCTCGCCGACCACCCACCGGTCGTCCTCCCGTACGAAGGCCATCTCCCCGGCGCTCAGGACCGCCCCGCCGCCCGCGCAGGCCACATGTTCGCTGCGGCGCGGCGCCAGGCGCAGCACACCCGCCCCATCCACCACGAAGGTGAACGGCTCCGTCAGTTCACCCGCTCGCGCGGCGATCCAGGACGCGAAGTCCCGGGGAGAACGGATCTCCGCACCCTCACCGTCCGGCCGCACCGAAGCGGCTCTGACCGCGACCGGGCCGACGTACTCGTACACGTACACCTACCTACTTGTACGCCCCCACGTCAACGTCCCCCCACCTCAACGCCCACCCACCTCAACGCCCACCCACCAACCCCTCCAAATACCCCCGCCCCGCCTCCAACAGCCCCTGCAACTCCGCCGCCTTGGGATACCAGCGCTTCTCGTACTCCCAGCACACCCAACTGTCCCCACCGTCCCCACCGTCCCCACCGTCCTGCGCCAGCAGCGCCATACACTCCGCCAGCGGCAGCACCCCCGCCCCCAGTGCCAGCGGAGTCATGTCCTCCGCCGAGGCGATGTCCTTGACCTGTACGTAGCCCAGGTGCGGCGCCAGTACCGCGTGCGTGGTGATCGGGTCCTCCCCGCCCAGCCACGTGTGCATCACGTCCCACAACACGCCCACCTGCGGGTGCCCCACCGTCCCCAGCACCCGCGCCGCGTCCACCCCCGTGCGGTGCGAGTCGTGGGTCTCCAGCAGGATCCGTACGCCGAAGTCGGCGGCCACTTCCCCCGCCGCGCCCAGCCGCCTCGCCGCCGCCGCGTCGGCCTCCGCCGGGTCCTGGTCCCCGCCGCCCGGGAAGACGCGGACGTTCGCGGCGCCCAGGTCCCGGGCCAGCCAGAGGAGGTCGTTCAGTTCCTGCCGTACGGCGTCCTCGTCGGCGGTCGTGTCGGCGACCCGTACGTACCCGGCGACCGTCAGGATCTCGACGCCGGCCCGCTTGAAGTCGTCCACCACCGCGGCCCGCTCGGCCGCTCCGATGCCGGGGTGGACCGGTTCCTCCGGGTGGGCGCGGAGTTCCACGCCCTGGTAGCCGGTGGCGGTGGCGAGGCCGACGACCTCAGGGATGGGCAGGCCCGGTACTCCGAGGGTGGAGAAGGCGAACTTCACGAGATGGGTCCTTTCTGTACGAGGCATCTGGGCCGAGGCGTCTGGGCCGAGGCATCTGCACGAGGCCTCTGCCCGACGCATTCCAGGGCATCAAGCCATCACACCCCAGTACCCCGTCACCCCCGACCACACCCCCTCACCTCGACCGAACCACCCCCGAACCACCTCCGACCACCCTCGACCACACCCCCCTCACCCCACGACCCGAGCCGCCCCCGTGGACCCCCGCACCATCAGCTCCGCCCCGATCGTCGCGATCCCGCCCGGCGGCGGCGCCTCCGTCCCCATCGCCAGCCGCCCCGCCCGCGCCCCCGCCTCGTACAGCGGCAGCCGTACCGTCGTCAGCGCGGGCATCGCGTCCACCGAGAACGGCAGGTCGTCGAAGCCCGCCACCGAGATGTCCTGCGGGATGCGCAACCCCTGGTCGCGGACGGCCGCGCACGCCCCCAGCGCGACCGTGTCGTTCGCCCCGATCACGGCGGTCAGATCCGGCGCCCGGCGCAGCAGCTCAAGCGTCGCCTCGTACCCCGACCGCCGGGTGTACGGCCCGTGCACGGTCAGCAGCTCCTGATCACCGAGCCCAACCCCATCAACCCCGCCGAACCCACCCGCCCCCAACGCCGCCCGATGCCCCTCCAGCCGATGCCGCGTAGTCGTACGCTCCGCCGGCCCCGCCACATAGCCGATCTTCCGGTGCCCCAACGCCAGCAGGTGTTCCGTCAGCCGCCGCCCGCCCCCGCGGTTGTCGAACGCCAGCGCCGCCACTATCGCCTCGCCGTCCGGCAGCGGCGGCCGTCCGCACAGCACCACCCGCGTCCCCGCGTCGGCGAGTTTCGCCAGTTTCGAGGCCATCGCGGCGATATGGTCCGGATCTTCGAGGGCCCCGCCCGTCAGGACCACGGCCGCCGCCCGCTGGCGCTGGAGGAGAGTCAGATAGGTCAGTTCGCGCTCCGGCGAGCCCCCCGTGTTGCAGACGACGGCGAGCTTCTCGCCGCCCGCCCGCCCCGTGCCCTCCTGGCCGCCGATCTCCGTCTGCGCCGCCCCGGCCATGATCCCGAAGAAGGGGTCGGCGATGTCGTTGACGAGGATGCCGACCAGGTCGGACGTGGCGGCGGCGAGCGAGCTGGCGGGCCCGTTCAGTACGTAGTCCAGCTCGTCCACCGCCCGCAGCACCCGCTCCCGGGTGGTCGCGGCGACCGGATAGTTGCCGTTCAGCACACGGGACACGGTGGCGGGCGACACCCGCGCGCGGGCCGCCACATCCGCCAGGGTGACCGTCATCGTTCGCCTCCACAGAGCGGGCTTACTGTCATCGCTTTCCTCCGAGGGGTACGGGGGTGAGTGCCAGGCGGACCGGACCACGGACTGGACCACGGACTGGACCACGGACTGGACCACGGACTGGACCACGGACCGGACCACGGACCGGACCGCAGACCGGACCGCAGACCGGACCGCAGACCGGACCCCGAGGCGAACCACGGACCGGACCACGAGGCGGACCACGAGGTGGCCACGAGGGGCGAGATCCCGGCCCGGCTCTTGTCCGTCCCGGAATCGCAGGCTAGCTTCATACCCTATAGAAAGCGCTTGCTACGGCCGTATGGAGGGAACTTCGTGACACGCAGGACAGTGCGGATCGCCATGAACGGCGTCACGGGGCGGATGGGGTACCGGCAGCATCTGCTGCGCTCCGTCCTCGCGATCCGCGAAGAGGGCGGACTGGACCTCGGCGGCGGCGAGGTGCTCTGGCCGGAGCCGGTCCTCGTCGGGCGCCGCGAACACGCCCTGAAAGAGATCGCCGAGCGCCACGGCCTCACGGAATGGTCGACGGACCTGGACGCCGTCCTGGCGGACGACACGATCTCCCTCTATTTCGACGCGCAGGTCACCTCGGCCCGCGTCGAGTCGATCAAAAAAGCCATCGCCGCCGGCAAACACATCTACACGGAGAAGCCGACCGCCGCCGACCTCGCCGGTGCCCTCGACCTCGCCAGGCTCGCCCGGAGCGCCGGCATCAAGCACGGCGTCGTCCAGGACAAGATCTTCCTACCGGGCCTGCTCAAGCTCAAGCGCCTCATCGACGGCGGCTTCTTCGGACAAATCCTCTCCGTACGGGGGGAGTTCGGCTACTGGGTCTTCGAGGGCGACTGGCAGGACCCCCAGCGCCCTTCCTGGAACTACCGCGCCGAGGACGGTGGTGGCATCACCGTCGACATGTTCCCCCACTGGGAGTACGTCCTCCACGAACTCTTCGGCCGCGTCACCACCGTCCAGGCCCACATCACCACGCACATTCCCGAGCGCTGGGACGAGCGGGGCAAGCCGTACGCCGCCACCGCCGACGACGCCGCGTACGGCATCTTCCAGCTGGAGGGCGGCGTGGTCGCGCAGATCAACTCCGCCTGGTCGGTACGGGTCAACCGCGACGAACTCGTGGAGTTCCAGGTCGACGGTACGCACGGCTCGGCGGTCGCCGGTCTGCGCCGCTGCCGCGTGCAGCACCGCAGCGCCACCCCCAAGCCGGTGTGGAACCCGGACCTCCCCGTCACCGAGTCCTTCCGCGACCAGTGGCAAGAGGTGCCGGACAACGGGGAGTTCGGCAACGGCTTCAAGGCGCAGTGGGAACTGTTCCTGCGCCACCTCGCGCTCGACGAGCCGTACCGCTGGGACCTCCTCGCGGGCGCGCGCGGGGTCCAACTCGCCGAGCTGGGACTGCGGTCCTCGGCGGAGGGGCGCCGCTTCGACGTACCGGAGCTGACGCTGTGACCCTCCGACTGCCGTCCGCCGGAAGGGAGTTGCGTACGTACACACCCCGCACGGAACCCGCGCACTTCGTCGTCTCCTCACCCCGCCCCGCCCCCCTCACCTCCCGTACGGTCTTCTCGGCGGCGCACGTCGTCGCCGACCCCTACGCCGACACCAGCCCCGACGCGCCCGCCGCCGTCGACTGGGACGCCACGCTCGCCTTCCGCCGCCACCTCTGGTCGTACGGGCTCGGGGTCGCGGAGGCCATGGACACCGCGCAGCGCGGCATGGGACTCGACTGGGCGGGCGCCGAGGAGCTGATCCGGCGCTCCGCCGCCGAGGCGAAGGCGGTCGGCGGCCGTATCGCCTGCGGTGTGGGCACCGACCAACTGCCGTCGGGCGTAAGGACCTTGGATGAGGTGAGGGCCGCGTACGAGGAGCAGCTCGCGCTCGTCGAGGAGACCGGCTCGCAGGCCATCCTCATGGCCTCACGCGCGCTCGCGGCGGCGGCGACGAGCCCCGACGACTACCTCGACCTCTACGGGCACCTCCTGCGCCAGGCGGCGGAGCCCGTCGTACTGCACTGGCTCGGACCGATGTTCGACCCCGCGCTCGACGGGTACTGGGGCAGCGAGGATCTCGACACCGCCACCGAGACGTTCCTCCAGGTCATCGCCGCCCATCCCGACAAGGTCGACGGCATCAAGGTCTCGCTGCTGGACGCCCGGCGGGAGACCGAGCTGCGCCGCCGGCTGCCCCGGGGCGTGCGCTGCTACACGGGCGACGACTTCAACTACCCCGAGCTGATCGCGGGCGACGAACAGGGCTTCAGCCACGCCCTGTTGGGGATCTTCGACCCGCTGGGACCGGTGGCGGCGGAGGCGGTACGGGTCCTGGACACCGGTGACGTGAAGGGCTTCCGCGAACTGCTCGATCCCACCGTGGAATTGTCCCGCCACCTCTTCCGACGACCCACCCGCTTCTACAAGACGGGTGTGGTGTTCCTGGCGTGGCTGGCGGGCCACCAGGACCACTTCACGATGGTCGGCGGACTCCAGTCGGCACGTTCGCTGCCGCATCTGGCGCGGGCGTACGAACTGGCGGACGGGCTGGGCCTGTTCCCGGACCCGGCGGTGGCGGAGGCACGGATGAGGTCATTGTTGGACGTATACGGAGTGAGCCGATGACGACAGATCCGAGCACCGCCACCGCCACCGCCAACGCCCCCGACCTCACCCGATTCAGCATCAACCAGATGACGGTCAAACAGCTCTCCCTCCCGGAACTGATTGAGGCCTGCGGACGGCTCGGAATCCCCGGTATCGGCTTGTGGCGTGCGCCTGTTCAGGAGTACGGAGTCGAGGCCGCCGCCAAGCTCGTACGGGACGCCGGGCTCACCGTCACCACACTCTGCCGGGGCGGTTTCCTGACCGCGAGCGACCCGGCCGGACGTACCGAGGCCCTGGCCGACAACCGGGCGGCGATCGACGAGGCGGTGGCGCTCGGCACGGACACGCTGGTCCTCGTCTCCGGCGGACTGCCGCCCGGCAGCCGGGACTTGGCCGGAGCCCGGGAGCGGATCGCCGAGGCGCTGGCCGAGTTGGCACCGTACGCCGGCGAACGGGGTGTCCGGCTCGCGATCGAGCCGCTGCACCCGATGTTCGCGTCGGACCGGTGTGTGGTCTCCACCCTCGACCAGGCCCTCGAACTGGCCGAACGCTTCCCGGCGGAACAGGTCGGTGTGGTCGTGGACACGTACCACGTCTGGTGGGACGACCGGGCGCCCGCGGCCGTCGCCCGGGCCGCCGACCGCGTGTTCTCCTTCCAACTGGCCGACTGGACCACCCCACTTCCCGCCGGAGTCCTGAACGGCCGCGGCCAGCTCGGCGACGGATCGGTCGACCTGCGGGCCTGGCGCGCACGGGTGGACGCCGCGGGTTACGAAGGGCCGATCGAGGTGGAGCTGTTCAACGACGAGCTGTGGAAGAGGGACGGCGTGGAGCTGCTGACGGAGGTCGTGGAGCGGTATGTCACGCACTCCCTCCCTCAGTGACGCGGCCTCAAAAAAATAACGCTGCGAATTCGTGCAACCATCTCAGCGTGAGATGAGTCGTACAGGTCGGCAAGGTTTTCGGGGGACGGATCCGGGGGGATCAGGAAGCCTTGCCGCTGGGGGGAGCGCGCGGGGCCCGGTCTTCCGACCGGGCCCCTGGTAGCGCATCGGGGTGTACCGGAGACGCCCTCCAGGGAAGTTATCCACAGGCTCGGCACGATGTCGGAGTCGGGCGGTAGCGTCAGTTCATGCCCAACCAGTCCACTCGTCCGACCTCCACGCCAACCGCGACCCCCGCCCCGGCCTCCGCCTTCGCCGTGCTCGAAGCCGTCCTTGAGCGCATCACGTACGCGAACGAGGAGAACGGCTACACGGTCGCCCGGGTCGACACCGGCCGGGGCGGCGATCTGCTCACCGTTGTCGGCGCGCTGCTCGGGGCGCAGCCCGGCGAGTCGCTGCGGATGGAGGGGCGTTGGGCCTCGCACCCGCAGTACGGCAAGCAGTTCACGGTGGAGAACTACACCACCATCCTGCCCGCCACCATCCAGGGCATCCGCCGTTACCTCGGCTCCGGCCTGATCAAGGGCATCGGGCCGCGCATCGCGGACCGGATCGTGGAGCACTTCGGGCTGGACACCCTGGACATCATCGAGGAGGCGCCGAAGAGGCTCGTGGAGGTCCCCGGGCTGGGGCCCAAGCGGACGAAGATGATCGCCGCCGCCTGGGAGGAGCAGAAGGCCATCAAGGAGGTCATGATCTTCCTCCAGGGGGTCGGCGTCTCCACCTCCATCGCGGTGCGGATCTACAAGAAGTACGGGGACGCCTCGATCTCGGTGGTCAAGAACGAGCCGTACCGCCTCGCGGCCGACGTCTGGGGCATCGGCTTCCTCACCGCGGACCGGATCGCGCAGGCGGTCGGCATCCCGCACGACAGCCCGGAGCGGGTCAAGGCCGGCCTCCAGTACGCGCTGTCGCAGTCCACCGACCAGGGCCACTGCTTCCTGCCCGAGGAGCGGCTCATCGTGGACGCCGTGAAGCTGCTCCAGGTCGACACGGGCCTGGTCATCGAGTGCCTGGCCGAGCTGACCACGGAGGACGAGGGGGCGGTGCGCGAGCGCGTGCCGGGGCCGGACGGCGGGGAGCCGGTCAACGGGATCTACCTGGTCCCGTTCCACCGCGCGGAGCTGTCCCTCTCCGCCCAGGTGCTCCGGCTGCTGCGGACCGGTGAGGACCGGATGCCGGCCTTCCGGGACGTCGCGTGGGACAAGGCGCTGGCGTGGCTCGCGGACCGTACGGGCGCGGAGCTGGCGCCCGAGCAGCGGCAGGCGGTCCGGCTGGCGCTGACCGAGAAGGTCGCCGTCCTGACGGGCGGCCCCGGCTGCGGGAAGTCCTTCACGGTCCGCTCGATCGTGGAGCTGGCGCGCGCGAAGAAGGCCAAGGTGGTGCTGGCCGCCCCCACCGGGCGCGCGGCCAAGCGGCTGGCCGAGCTGACGGGCGCCGAGGCGTCAACGGTGCACCGGCTGCTGGAGCTGAAACCGGGCGGGGACGCGGCGTACGACAGGGAAAGACCCCTGGACGCGGACCTGGTGGTGGTGGACGAGGCCTCCATGCTCGACCTGCTGCTGGCCAACAAGCTGGTGAAGGCGGTGGCGCCGGGCGCGCACCTCCTGCTGGTGGGGGATGTCGACCAGCTGCCGTCGGTCGGGGCGGGGGAGGTGCTGCGGGATCTGCTGGCGGAGGGCGGGCCCGTGCCCCAGGTCCGGCTCACCCGGATCTTCCGCCAGGCCCAGCAGTCGGGCGTGGTCACCAACGCCCATCGCATCAACTCGGGGGTGCACCCGATCACCCAGGGCCTCTCCGACTTCTTCCTCTTCGTGGAGGACGAGACGGAGGACGCGGGCCGCGTCACGGTGGAGGTGGCGGCCCGCCGTATCCCCGCGAAGTTCGGGCTGGACCCCCGGCGTGACGTCCAGGTGCTGGCACCGATGCACCGGGGGCCGGCCGGCGCGGGGGCGCTGAACAGCTTGCTCCAGCAGGCCATCACGCCCGGCCGCCCCGACCTGCCCGAGAAGCGGCTCGGCGGCCGCGTGTTCCGGGTGGGGGACAAGGTCACCCAGATCCGCAACAACTACGAGAAGGGCGAGAACGGGGTCTTCAACGGCACGGTCGGGGTGGTCACCTCGCTGAATCTGGAGGACCAGCGGCTGACGGTGCTGACGGACGAGGACGAAGAGGTGCCGTACGACTTCGACGAGCTGGACGAGCTGGCGCACGCGTACGCGATGACGATCCACCGTTCCCAGGGCAGCGAGTACCCGGCCGTGGTCATCCCGGTCACGACAGGGGCCTGGATGATGCTCCAGCGGAATCTGCTCTACACCGCCGTCACCCGCGCCAAGAAACTGGTGGTGCTGGTCGGCTCGCGCAAGGCCATAGGGCAGGCGGTACGGACGGTCTCGGCGGGCAGACGCTTCACCGCCCTCGACCACCGGCTGTCCGGCGTCCAGCTCTCCGACAGCCGGCCCGTCGCAGGTACCTGAGCGCGTGGACTTTCAGAACGAGTGCGAAGAAGGCAGGATGAACAGGTTCGCGGCACTGAGTGCCGCGGATAGGCCTAATGGCCGACCCCGAGTGCACTCTCCTGAGCCAAATGGGGGATGGTAGAGACAGTCAGGGCACCTCGAAGAAGAGGCACTACGTCGGTGAGGGATGACGTGAGCGAGAAACGCGACAACGACGCGAACGACGCGGTAGTACTGCGGTACGGCGACGGCGAGTACACCTATCCGGTGATCAACAGCACCGTCGGCGATTCGGGCTTCGACATCGGAAAGCTCCGTGCTCAGACCGGCCTGGTGACACTGGACAGCGGGTACGGCAACACCGCCGCCTACAAGTCCGGGATCACCTACCTCGACGGCGAGGAAGGCATCCTCCGTTATCGCGGTTACCCCATCGAACAGCTGGCCGAGCGGTCCAGCTTCGTCGAGGTGGCGTACCTGCTGATCAACGGCGAGCTTCCGACCGTCGACCAGCTGGCCTCGTTCAAGAACGAGATCACCCAGCACACGCTGCTGCACGAGGACGTCAAGCGTTTCTACGACGGCTTCCCGCGCGACGCGCACCCGATGGCGATGCTGTCCTCCGTGGTCAGCGCGCTGTCGACGTTCTACCAGGACAGTCACAACCCGTTCGACGAGAAGCAGCGCCACCTCTCGACGATCCGGCTGCTCGCCAAGCTTCCGACGATCGCGGCGTACGCGTACAAGAAGTCGATCGGCCACCCCTTCGTCTACCCGCGCAACGACCTCGGGTACGTCGAGAACTTCCTGCGCATGACGTTCTCCGTCCCCGCGCAGGAGTACGTGCCGGACCCGGTCGTGGTCGCCGCGCTCGACAAGCTCTTCATCCTGCACGCGGACCACGAGCAGAACTGTTCGACGTCCACCGTGCGTCTGGTCGGCTCCTCGCAGGCGAACATGTTCGCCTCGATCTCCGCGGGCATCAGCGCCCTGTGGGGCCCGCTGCACGGCGGTGCCAACGCCTCCGTCCTGGAGATGCTCGAAGGTATCCAGGCGGCCGGCGGCGACGTCGACTCCTTCATCCGCAAGGTGAAGAACAAGGAAGACGGCGTGAAGCTCATGGGCTTCGGGCACCGCGTCTACAAGAACTTCGACCCCCGGGCGAAGATCATCAAGGCGGCGGCGCACGACGTCCTGTCGGCGCTCGGCAAGTCCGACGAGCTGCTCGACATCGCGCTCAAGCTGGAGGAGCACGCGCTGGCCGACGAGTACTTCGTCGAGCGCAAGCTCTACCCGAACGTGGACTTCTACACCGGCCTGATCTACCGGGCCATGGGCTTCCCGACCGAGATGTTCACCGTGCTCTTCGCGATCGGCCGGCTGCCCGGCTGGATCGCCCAGTGGCACGAGATGATCAAGGAGCCGGGATCCCGCATCGGCCGCCCGCGCCAGATCTACACCGGCGAGGTCCTGCGCGACTTCGTCCCGGTCGAGGGCCGCTGACCCTCGCGGGCGCCGCGGGCTTCCCAGGAGGCCCGCGGACAGGCCCGCAGGACAGGCCCGCAAGACAGGCCTGCGGACAGCGAAAAGCGCCCCGCCGCCGATCCCCCCACGGGTCGGCGAGCGGGGCGCTCTCCATATCCCCGGATGCGGATTCCCCCCACGGGATCCGGACCGGGCGTCTGCTGAAACCAACAGCGGGCTTCTCGCTGCGCTCTGACCGGGGTACGTACGTACGGGAGGGCCGCTCAAAGCTCCCCGCGGTGCACGTGCCCCGGTCGATCGCGCCTGTCCGGAACGTCCCCCAAGACGTCCCATGACATGCCTTCGAACGTCCCCCAAGACGTTCTCCGGCATCGCCTTCTAAGACACGCGAGCTGCCCGAATGGTTACCCCTCAATCTATGTGATCTAGATCTCTTTGTGAAGGTCTTGTGGCTCACATGTAGAGCTACAGGCCATCGAGGTCGGAAACCACGGAAACAAGGGTTCAACCCACACCCAGACCTACGATTATGTGACTGTCGACGGTCAGACGTGTTCGACCAGCTCGTATCCCGCCTCGTCCACGGCGGCGCGTACGGCGCTCTCGTCCAGTACCGATTCGGACACGACTGTCACCTGGCCGGTGGCGGCCGTGGCCTGGACGGACGTGACGCCCTCGATCGTGGAGATCTCACCGGAGACGGCACCTTCGCAATGGCCGCAGCTCATGCCCTTGACCTGGTAGACGGTGGTGACTCCGCCGGAGGCCTCGGTCGACTCGGTCGTCGTCTCGGTGGTCATGGCGTTCTCCTCTTCGAGAGCATTCGAGAGCATCGGTACCCGCTTCGGGGTGCGCCGGGGGATCGCGGGAAACGCGTGACGCCTCTCCCATGACGCCCCGACTCTTCGAACTTTACCCCTAGGGGGTATGAAAGCGAAGCCGGGGGTCACCCTCGCGCGGCACCCGCGCCCCGCCGCCCCGCCCGATCCGTCCGGTGTCGGCTCAGCAGCCCGCCTCGCCCACGAGCGGGCTCAGGTAGCGGTGGAGGACGGTTTTCAGCTCCTTCGTGTACGCGTCGCGCTCGGCGCCCTCGTGAGTGAGGATCAGTCCGAGTCCGGCCTTGAAGACGGCGAAGATCGTGTTCGCGGTCCTGGTGATGTCGGCCGGCGGCGCGTCCGGCAGGTACCCGGCCAGGATCTCCTCGGTCCGTTCCATCAGGCCGCCGTGGAGCTTCTCGTGCCGCAACGTCTCGTGGCCCGGGATCTCGGAGCCCTGGATCAGTACGGCGAAGGCCGGGTTCGCCTGGTTGAACTCGATGAGCGGGTCGAGGACGGCGTCCAGCAGCTCGTCCAGCGGCAGGTTCAGGTGCGCGGGCAGGAATGCCTGGCCGTACGTCTCGCGCCAGCGCCGCAGCAACTGGTCGCCCAGCTCGACGGCGATGGCTTCCTTGTTCGGGAAGAACTGGTAGAGCGTGCCGGGCGAGACGCCGGCCTCCCGGGCGATGGAGTTGGTGCTCGCGGCGGTGTAGCCGGTGGTGCAGAAGACGTTGGCCGCCGCGTCGAGCAGCTGGGCGATGCGCCGCTCGCCACGGGCCTGCCGGCGGCGCGGTTTCTCCGTTCCCGCGTCGGCTCCGTCCGCGGCTCCCGCGCCCGCGCCGGCGCCCTCCCCGGCCGCCGGTGCGCCGCCGCTCCTCTTCGCCTCCTGCACGGTTATCCCCAGCTCTCCTGATCGGGTTGACAAACGCGAGTGGGCGCTCGCATTCTTGGATCAATGCGAGCGACGACTCGTATTTGCCATTCTATGGCGCTGTCCGACCCTTACTTTGGGTCACGGTGAAGGGGACACCGCACCATGTCCGATGTCAACAGCGAGCCGCGCCGCGGTGGCTGGACCAGGTTCGTCACGGCGCGTCCACGCCTGACCCTGCTGCTGGCCCTGGTCGTCACGGCGCTGGCCGTGGTCGCGGGGAGCGGGGTCGGCGACCGGCTGGCGAGCGGCGGCTGGCAGGACCCGAACGCGGAGTCGAGCTACGCGACGAAGGCGCTGGAGCGGGAGTTCCCCGCCTCCCAGCCGAATCTGCTCCTGCTCGTCGACAGCGGGACCCGGAGCGTCGACGACCCCGCCGTCGCCGCGGAGGCCCGGAAGCTCACGGACCGGCTGGCGGCCGAACGGGGGATCACGGGAGTCGGCTCGTACTGGCAGGCGGGTGCCTCCGCGCTGCGCGCCAAGGACGGACGGCAGGCGCTGGTCGCGGCCAGGATCGAGGGCGACGAGAAGACCGCGGCCGAGGTGCTGGACCGCATAGCGCCCTCATACGAGGGGTCGCGCGGGCTCCTGACGGTCTCGCTCGGCGGGCCCGTGGCCGTGCAGCACGAGATGCAGACCCTGATCCAGGACGACTTGCTGCGGGCCGAGTTGATCGCCCTGCCGGTCACGCTGGTGCTGCTGGTGATGGTGTTCGGCAGCGCGGTCGCCGCGCTGCTTCCGCTGGGTCTCGGCATCGTCGCCATCCTGGGGACGAACGCGGTGCTGCGCGGGATCACGGAGCTGACGGACGTCTCGGTCTTCGCACAGAACCTGACCACGGCGCTGGGCCTCGGACTGGCCGTCGACTACGCGCTGTTCGTCGTACGCCGGTTCCGCGAGGAGCTGGCGGCGGGGGCGGAGGTGCGCGAGGCCGTGGGCACCACGATGCGTACGGCGGGGCGGACGGTGCTGTTCTCCGCGCTGACCGTGGCGGCCTCGCTGGCCGCGCTGCTCGTCTTCCCGCAGTTCTTCCTGCGGTCCTTCGCCTACGCGGGAATCGCGGTGGTGCTGCTGGCGGCCGTCGCGGCGCTCGTCCTGCTTCCGGCCACGCTGATGCTGCTGGGACACCGGGTGAACGCACTGGACCTGCGGAAGCTGTTGCGCCGGCGCGGACGCAAGCCCGCCACGGCCCCCGCGGGTACGGCGTCGGCGGCCGGGCGGCCCGCAGCCGCCGCGAAGGCCGCAGCGGCCGAGGAGGCCTCGGGATGGGGGCGTACGGCGGCGCTGGTGATGCGGCGGGCCCCGCTCTTCGCCATGGCCACCACCGCCGGTCTGGTCCTGCTCGGACTGCCCTTCCTGGGCGTCACGTTCGGCTCGTCCGACTACCGCCAGCTGCCCACGACCGCCGAGACCCGGGTGGTCCAGGAGGAGATGGGGCGCAGCTTCCCGGCCGGCCCCAGCGGCGCGCTGTACGTGGTGGCGGAGGGGGCCGCCACGCCGGCCGCGTACGCCGACTACCGCGACCGGGCGGCGGCCCTGCCGGGGGTGCTGCGGGTCGACGGCCCGGTGACCTCGGGGACACACGCGTACTTCACCGTCAGTTCCCGGGGTGAGGCGATCGGGGAGGCGGCCCAGCACCTCGTCACCGATCTCCGCGCGGTGCCCGCGCCGTTCGGCACCTCGGTGACCGGTCCGGCCGCCACGCTGGTCGACTCCAAGGGCGCGATAGCGGACCAGCTTCCCTGGGCGCTGGCCATCATCGTGGTGGTGACCCTGGTGCTGGTCTTCCTCCTCACCGGCAGTGTGCTGATCCCGGTCCAGGCGGTGGTGCTCAACGCGCTGAGCCTGACGGCGATGTTCGGCGCGGTGGTCTGGGTCTTCCAGGACGGCCATCTCTCGGGACTGCTCGGCTTCACCCCGACCGGGGACATCGACACGACCCTGCCGGTCCTGATGTTCTGCATCGCCTTCGGACTCTCCATGGACTACGGGGTGTTCCTGCTCTCCCGGATCAAGGAGGAGTACGACCGGAGCGGCGACCACGACCGGGCGGTGGCCTTCGGTCTGCGGCGCACCGGCGGGCTGATCACCGCGGCGGCCGTGATCCTCGCGGTGGTGATGGTGGCCATAGGCACCTCCCGGGTCACCAACACGAAGATGCTGGGCCTCGGGATAGCCCTCGCCGTGATCATGGACGCGATGGTGGTGCGCAGCCTCCTCGTCCCCGCGGTGATGAAACTGACGGGCAGGGCGACCTGGTGGGCACCGGGGCCGCTGCGCCGCTTCCACGACCGCTTCGGCCTCAGCGAGGGCGAGGGGGCGGGGGAGCCGGTGACGGACACGCGGGACGGCGGGCAGCCGCCCGTACGGGAACGGGACACGGCGGGCGTATGAGACCCGGCCGGGCCCCGTACCGATGAGCGGTACGGGGCCCGGCCGGGTCATCGCCCCCTTTGTCTGTGTTGTCGGCCCGTCAGGTCCGGCGCGTCAGGATCATCTGGACCCTCTGTTGCCGGGCCGGTTGGCCACCCAGGTGCGGACGGTGTCCGCGTACCAGTAGGGCTTGCCGTTCTCCACATGGTCGGGCGGCGGGAGCAGCCCGTGTTTCCGGTACGAGCGGACGGTGTCCGGCTGCACCCGGATGTGCGCCGCGATCTCCTTGTACGACCAGAGTCCTTTGTCCGTCATCAGTGGCACCTCCTTGCGTCCGCCGCAGGGGCGGCCTGTGGGGCCGTCGGGGGAGCTGCGGCAGAGACGCTGGCGATCACTCAGCCTGTGCCCGATGAACGACGGAGAGTGATGAGGAGACTGGGTCTGTCGCCCCCCTGTGACGGAAGACCCGCGTAATGGAGATATGTGTGACAGAAAGGGGATTCTTGTGACACATACGGCACATGATCGCCCGAGCGGTCATGGACGCCCGGAGGCGTCGCTGTGGTGCCGTGCTCAGACCCCGCAGCTCCGCAGGAAGCGCCGGGTGCGGGTGGCGATGGGGAAGGGCTTGTCCGGCGGGCAGGGGTACATGTCCTGCTCGACGATCGCGAAGAGGTCGACGTCCAGCCGCCCCGCCGCCGCCAGCACCGGCTCCAGCGCGGGGATACCGGCGGGCGGTTCGCACATGACGCCCCGCCCGACGGCCGGCCCGAACGGCACCTCGTGTGCCACGACCTCGGCGAGGATCTCCGGGTCCACCTGCTTGAGGTGCAGGTAGCCGATGCGTTCGCCGTACGTCTCGATCAGCTTGACGCTGTCGCCGCCGCAGTAGGCGTAGTGCCCGGTGTCCAGGCAGAGCGAGACGAGTTCCGGGTCGGTGGAGTCCAGGAAGCGGTTGACGTTCTCCTCGGTGTCGACGTGGGTGTCGGCGTGCGGGTGGACGACGATCCGCAGGCCGTAACGGTCCCGCACCTCCCGGCCCAGGCGTTCGGTCTGCGTCGTCAGGTCGCGCCACTGCGCCGGGGTGAGGGTCCGGTCCTCCAGCACCTCACCGGTCTTGTCGTCGCGCCAGAAGGCCGGGATGACCACCAGATGGTCGGCGCCCATCGCCCGGGTGAGCGCCGCGATGTCCGAAACGTGTTCCCAGGTCTTCTCCCAGACCGAGGGGCCGTGGTGCAGCCCGGTGAAGACCGTCCCGGCCGAGACCTTCAGCCCGCGCTTCGCGGTCTCCTCGCCCAACCGGTCGGGATCGGTCGGCAGATAGCCGTACGGACCGAGCTCGATCCACTCGTAGCCGGCCTCGGACACCTCGTCGAGGAAACGCCGCCAGGGCACCTGTCGCGGGTCGTCGGGAAACCACACCCCCCACGAATCGGGGGCCGACCCGACGCGGATGCGGTTCAGTGGGGGTACGGATGAAGTCATAACGGTCAGCTTTCCGGCCATTCGGAAAGAGTGTCAAGCCTTCGTCCGAATGTCAGGACAAAACATTGACAGGGCGCGGGGCGGAGCACTACACCTGGGGTGGCCGAGACCGGAGGAACACATATGCCCGAGCCGTACGAGCCGTACGACGTCATCGCCATGGGGCGGATCGGGGTCGACCTCTATCCCCTGCGGACCGGGGTCCCGCTGGCCCAGGTGGACACCTTCGGGAAGTTCCTGGGCGGCTCCGCGACCAACGTGGCCGTCGCCTCCGCGCGCCTGGGCCGCCGTACCGCCGTCATCACCCGCACCGGCCGGGACGCCTTCGGGGACTATCTCCACCAGGCCCTCGGGGAGTTCGCGGTGGACGACCGCTGGGTGACGCCGGTCGACCGGTACCCGACCCCGGTCACCTTCTGCGAGATCTTCCCGCCGGACCACTTCCCGCTCTACTTCTACCGGCAGCCCAAGGCCCCCGACCTGGAGATCCACCCGCACGAACTGGACCTGGACGCCATCAGGTCCGCCCGGATCTTCTGGATGACCGGCACCGGCCTGTGTGCGGAGCCCAGCCGTACGGCCACCCTCACGGCGCTGGAGGCACGCGCCCGGGGCGGGATCACCGTCTTCGACCTCGACTGGCGGCCGATGTTCTGGCCGGAGGGCGGAGAGCCGGGCCCTGGGCGGAACGAGGACAGGGAGCCGGGCCCGGACCAGGCCGCCGCCCGGGAGGTCTACGCGCGGGCGCTGCGCCACGCCACCGTGGCCGTCGGCAACCTGGACGAGTGCGAGGTGGCCGTAGGGGAGCGCGAACCGTACGCCGCCGCACGCGCGCTGCTCGCCGCCGGTGTCGAGCTGGCCGTCGTCAAACAGGGCCCCAAGGGCGTCCTCGCCGTCCACCGCGACGGCGCCACCGCCGAAGTACCCCCCGTCCCCGTCGATGTGGTCAACGGACTCGGTGCCGGCGACGCGTTCGGCGGCGCCCTCTGCCACGGCCTGCTGGCCGGCTGGGATCTGGAGCACACCATGAGATACGCGAACGCCGCGGGCGCGATCGTCGCCGGCCGCCTCGCCTGTTCGTCCGCCATGCCGTACGACAGCGAGGTCACCCAGGTCCTCGCCGGCGGACCGATGCCGGCCGAGCCCGAAAGGGACGCCTCATGACCCGCGTCGACGTGTCGGAGCTGGTCCGGCTGCGCACCCACCACCCCGAAGCCGTCGCCGAGGCCGCCGCCCGGCGGGTCAGGCGCCCCCTGATCCGCTCCACGGGCCGGCTGATGATCATCGCCGCCGACCACCCCGCCCGGGGCGCCCTCGCCGTCGGTGACCGCCGCCTCGCCATGGCCAACCGCGCCGACCTGCTGGAGCGGCTCTGCCTGGCCCTCTCCCGCCCCGGCGTGGACGGCGTCCTGGCCACCGCCGACATCCTGGACGACCTGCTGCTCCTCGGCGCCCTGGAGGACCGGGTCGTCATCGGCTCGATGAACCGCGGCGGCCTCGCCGGCGCCGCCTTCGAGCTGGACGACCGCTTCACCGGGCACCGCCCCGAGGATCTGGCCCGCTCCGGCTTCGACGCCGGCAAGCTGCTGCTCCGTATCGACTACCAGGACAGCGCGTCGGTCGACACCCTCCACTCCGCCGCCCGCGCCGTCGACGCGATGGCCGAGCGCCGGCTCCCCGTCTTCGTCGAGCCGTTCATCTGCCGCCGCGAGAACGGCCGGCTCCGTACGGACCTGTCCGCCGAAGCAGTGACGCGCTCGATAGCCATCGCCTCGGGACTCGGCGGTACCTCCGCGTACACCTGGCTGAAGCTTCCCGTTACCCAGGACCCGGACGATATGGCCCGGGTGATGGAGACCTCGACGCTCCCGGCGGTCCTGCTGGGCGGTGAGATCGGCGACGACCAGGAGGGCGCGTACGAGAAGTGGCGCAAGGCGCTGCAACTGCCCACCGTGCAGGGCCTGGTGGTGGGCCGCTCGCTGCTCTATCCGGTCGACGGTGACGTGGCCGCGGCGGTCGACACCGCTGTCGGACTGCTCTAGGAGGGTACGGACACCCCATGACGAACCATCACGACCGGTCGTCCGACCGCCATGTGCGGGCGGGCGGTTCGGCACGCGGCCCCTACGCCCTGGACATCGGCCCCGAGCGGGCCGGCTGGGCCCACAGCGCCCTGCGTGTCCTGGAGTTGCCCCCGGGCGGTTCCCACACGCTCGCCACGGGGGACAGTGAATGGATCGTGCTTCCGCTCACCGGCGGTTGTACGGTGCACACGGAGGGCGAGTTTTTTGAACTGCTGGGCAGGGAAAGCGTGTTCGGCGGGGTCACCGACTTCGCGTACGTACCGCGCGATGCCCATGCGCAGATCGCCTCCGGTGCGGGAGGCCGCTTCGCCCTGGCAGGAGCGAAGTGCGAGCGACGACTCCCCGCTCGCTACGGCCCCGCGCCGGAGGTTCCGGTCGAGCTGCGCGGCGCGGGCAACTGCTCGCGCCAGGTCAACAACTTCGCCGCCGCCGGCGTCTTCGAGTGCGACCGGCTCATCGCGGTCGAGGTGCTCACGCCGGGCGGCAACTGGTCGTCCTACCCGCCGCACAAGCACGACGAGCACACGCCCGGCGTCGAGTCCGAGCTGGAGGAGATCTACTACTTCGAGATCGACTCGGGGGGTGAGGGCGGCGGAAGCCGCGGCACCGACGCCCTCGGCTACCACCGCGTCTCGCCCTCCCGTCCCGGTGGTACGGACGTCCTCGCCGAGGTCCGTACGGGCGACACCGTCCTCATCCCCGACGGCTGGCACGGCCCGTCCATCGCCGCGCCCGGCCGGGACATGTACTACCTCAACGTGATGGCGGGCCCGGGGGAGTCCCGGGAGTGGCTGATCCGGGACCACCCCGACCACGGCTGGATCCGGGACACCTGGCCCGGCCGGCCTGTGGACCCGCGCCTGCCGCTGTACGAAGCCACCGCCGCGCCGCAGGCCACCGAACTCCGCGCCACCGCCGCCGGAGACCGAGCCGAGGAGGACCCCCGATGAGCACGCGCCGTCTCACCGTCGCCCAAGCGCTGATCACGTTCCTCGCCCGCCAGTACAGCGAGCGGGACGGCCACCGGCAGCGGCTGATCCCTGCCACCTGGGGCATCTTCGGGCACGGCAACGTGGCGGGTATCGGCCAAGCCCTTGTCGAGTCCGGCGGGGACATGAGGTACTTGCAGGGACGAAACGAACAGGCCATGGTGCACGCCGCGGTGGGGTATGCCCGCCAGAGCAACCGCCTCTCCGCGCACGCCGTGACCACCTCCATCGGCCCCGGCGCCACCAACCTCGTCACCGGCGCCGCCCTCGCCACCATCAACCGCCTGCCCGTGTTGCTGCTCCCCGGCGACACCTTCGCCACCCGTCCCGCCGACCCCGTCCTCCAACAGCTCGAAGCCCCCTTCGCGGGCGACGTCACCGTCAACGACGCCCTGCGGCCCGTCTCCCGCTACTTCGACCGCGTCAGCCGCCCCGAGGCGCTGATCCCGGCCGCGCTCGCCGCGATGCGCGTCCTCAGCGACCCGGCCGAGACCGGCGCGGTCACGCTCGCGCTGCCGCAGGACGTACAGGCGGAGGCGTTCGACTGGCCGGAGGAGTTCTTCGCCGAGCGCGTCTGGCGCGTGCGCCGCCAGGCGCCCGATCCGTACGAACTGGCCGAGGCGGTCCGGCTCGTACGGGAAGCGCGCCGTCCGCTGCTCGTCGCGGGCGGCGGGGTCCACCACAGCCGCGCGGAGGACGCCCTGGCCGCGTTCGCCGACGCGACCGGGGTGCCCGTCGCCTCCACCCAGGCGGGCAAGGGCTCCCTGCGCTTCGACCACCCCAGCGATGTCGGCGGCATCGGCCACACCGGGACCGCCACCGCCGACGAACTCGCCAGGACCGCCGACCTGGTGATCGGGGTCGGCACGCGCTGGTCGGACTTCTCGACGGCGTCCGCCACCCTGTTCGCGCACCCCGACGTCCGTTTCCTCAACATCAACGTCACCGGCTTCGACGCCCACAAGCTGGCGGCGGACCCGCTGGTGGCGGATGCCCGTACGGCACTGGAAGGGCTGACCGCAGGTCTCGCCGGCCACCGGGTCGACCCCGCCTACGCCGTGGAGTACGGGGAGGACAAGGAGCGTTGGGAACACCGCGTCGACGCCGCCCTGTCCACCGACGAGGAGCTGACCCGGCCCACCCAGGCCCAGGTTCTCGGCGCGCTGGACGCGCTGGTGACGGACGAGGACATCGTCATCAACGCGGCCGGTTCGCTCCCCGGCGACCTGCACAAGCTGTGGCGGGCCCGTTCCCGGGACCAGTACCACGTCGAGTACGGCTATTCCTGCATGGGATACGAGATCCCGGCGGCCATCGGCGTCCAGCTCGCCGCGCCAGGACGGCCCGTCTGGGCGCTGGTCGGGGACGGAACGTACCTGATGAACCCGACCGAGATCGTCACGGCCGTGCAGGAGCGGCTGCCCCTCAAGGTGGTCCTGGTCCAGAACCACGGGTACGCCTCGATCGGCGGCCTCTCCGAGTCGGTCGGCGCGGAGAGGTTCGGTACGGCGTACCGCTTCCGGGCCGGGGACGACACCTTCACCGGCGCCCCGCTCCCCGTCGACCTGGCCGCCAACGCGGCCTCGCTCGGGATGCGGGTGATCCGCGCCAAGACCGTCCGTGACCTGCGCGAAGCACTCGCGGAGGCGCGCGCGGCCGAGGGCCCCACATGTGTCTACGTGGAGACCGAAACCGCAGACACAGTGTCGGGCGTGCCACCGGCCCAGGCGTGGTGGGATGTTCCCGTGGCGGAGACCGCGACCCGCGCGGCGGCGGTCAAGGCCCGTGAGGAGTACGACCGGCACACCCGGGCCCGGCGCCACCATCTGTGAGCACGATCCGTAGCCGCGATCCGTGGGCGCGTCCTGTGAGCGCGATTTCTGAGGGAGTAACGCAATGAAGACCGTCCACCACTGGATCGGTGGCAAGACCGTCGAGGGCGCCTCGGGCAACTGGGGTCCCGTCACGGACCCGGCGACCGGAGCCGTCACCACCCAGGTCGCGCTGGCCTCCACCGAGGAGGTGGACGCGGCGGTCGCCGTCGCGAAGGCCGCGTACGCGACCTGGGGCACGTCGTCCCTCTCCCAGCGGACGGGCATCCTCTTCCGCTACCGCGCCCTCCTCGACGCCCACCGCGACGACCTCGCCGCGCTGATCACCGCCGAGCACGGCAAGGTGCACTCCGACGCGCTCGGCGAGGTCGCGCGCGGCCTGGAGATCGTGGAGCTGGCCTGCGGGATCACCACGCAGCTCAAGGGCGAGCTGTCCACCCAGGTCTCCAGCCGGGTCGATGTCTCCTCGATCCGCCAGTCGCTGGGTGTGGTCGCGGGCATCACGCCGTTCAACTTCCCTGCGATGGTGCCGATGTGGATGTTCCCGCTGGCCGTCGCCTGCGGCAACACCTTCGTCCTCAAGCCCAGCGAGAAGGACCCGTCCGCCGCCAACCTCCTGGCGGAGCTGGCCTCGGAGGCCGGGCTGCCCGACGGCGTGCTGAACGTGGTGCACGGCGACCGGGTCGCGGTGGAGGCGCTGTTGGCCCACCCGGACATCGCGGCGGTCTCCTTCGTGGGGTCCACGCCGATCGCCCGGCACATCCACACGACGGCCTCGGCGAACCACAAGCGGGTCCAGGCCCTCGGCGGCGCCAAGAACCACATGCTGGTCCTGCCGGACGCCGACCTGGACGCGGCGGCGGACGCGGCGGTCTCGGCGGCGTACGGCTCCGCCGGTGAGCGCTGCATGGCCATCTCGGCGGTCGTGGCGGTCGGCGCGATCGGCGACGAACTGGTCGACAAGATCCGCGAACGCGCCGAGAAGATCGTCATCGGCCCCGGCAACGACCCCGCCTCCGAGATGGGCCCGCTGATCACCAAGGCCCACCGCGACAAGGTCGCCTCGTACGTCACGGGCGCGGCGGCCCAGGGCGCGGAGGTCGTCCTGGACGGTACGGGCCACACGGTCGAGGGCTTCGAGGACGGCCACTGGATCGGCCTGTCCCTCCTCGACAAGGTCTCCACCGACTCGGACGCGTACCGCGACGAGATCTTCGGCCCGGTGCTGGTGGTGCTCCGCGCGGAGACGTACGAGGAAGGCATCGCCCTGATCAACGCGTCGCCGTTCGGCAACGGCACGGCGATCTTCACCCGCGACGGAGGCGCCGCCCGCCGCTTCCAGCTGGAGGTCGAGGCCGGCATGGTCGGCGTGAACGTGCCGATCCCGGTGCCGGTGGGCTACCACTCCTTCGGCGGCTGGAAGGACTCCCTCTTCGGCGACCACCACATCTACGGCAACGACGGCGTGCACTTCTACACACGCGGCAAGGTCGTCACGACCCGCTGGCCGGACCCGTCCGAGGCCCCGGATGGCGTGGACCTGGGCTTCCCCCGTAACCACTGACGCATTTGGAGCGGCAGCCGAAGTCGACTGTCAGTAGAAGCTCCTGACGCAGTATCAGCTTCATATGACGGCCCGTCGGATTTATCCGACGGGCCGTCGGACGTGCCGCGCGGAAGCGCGATGACTGGTGGCGTGACGCAGCCGCTCCAGATAGCACCAGGTCGGGGCGGTGGCGAGGGGCATCCCATGCGCGGCCCGGCCGCCAAAACCAGTTCGGTCGAGAGCGTTGACAGAAGTTTATAACTTTGTAGAGTTCCGGCCATGGAATCGCCAGTCACCATAGCGAGCGGGTTTCGGCCACTTGAGATCACTGTGGACCGGGACTCCCCGACGCCGCTGTACCACCAAGTCGCAGCGGCGATCAAAGAGCAGATCCACGACGGACGTCTCGCCGCCGGGGAGCGCATCCAGCAGGAGCGCGATCTCGCGAAGACGCTGGGCGTCAGTCTCGCCCCGGTGCGCCAGGCGATCCTGGCGCTGGTGGCCGAGGGCTACCTGGCACGTTCGCGTGGCCGGGGGACGTTCGTCTGCGAGCAGAAGGTCGACGAGCAGTTGTCGAGCCTTTCGAGCTTCTCGGACCTGCTGCGGGAGACCGGGCGGCCCTGGAGCCTCTCGGTGCTCGGCGCGTCGGTGGTCGAGGCGGAGGAGAACGTCACCGACGCGCTGGGCGGCCTGCCGAGGGGGATGCTGCACGTGCGCCGTCTCGCGACGCTGGACGGGGAGCCGATCGCTCTGCTGAACGCGTACCTGGACGCGGGGCGGTTCGGCGCGCTGGCCGGCACCGATCTGTCCGGTTCGCTCTATCAGCGTCTCTCCCAGGACTTCGGCGTCGAGATGGTGTCGGCCCGCAATCTCGTCGGTGCCGCGGAGCTGACCGCGCCGGACAGCGTCGTACTCGGACTGCCCCGGCGCTCGATGGTGCTGGAGGTCGTCGCCGTCACGGCGGACCAGAACGGCGTTCCCACCGAGTACTCGCGGGTGCTGTACCACCCCTCACGGTTCCGGTTCCAGATCGACAGCCATCGCCGCGACGACTCCGTCGTCCGGCTCATCGGGCCGGTCGAAGACTGATCAACGCGCGTCCCCAGCACCGCTCGCGCGCCCCCGTACCGCTTCTCGCGTCCCCCCCCGTCCCCCCGGTCCCCCCGTACCGCTCGCGCGTCCCCCGTACCGCTCTCGCGGTACGCCAGCAAGGAGGAGTTGTGGCGTCAACCAGAAAGACTCTGCCGACCAACGAGGCCGAGGCCGCCGCAGGAGTGTTCGTCCGTAAGTCCACCGGGCTGATCCGTGAGGTGTCGCTGTTCGACGCCGTCATCATGAACACGCTCGGCATGAACGTCGCCGTCGGCGCGGTCTTCCTGTTCCTTCAGGCACAGACCGCCTTCCCGCGCGGCAACATACTCACCGCGGTGATCCTGGGCACCATACTCATGGCCGTCACGCTGCTGTGGGTGTACGCGGAGTTCTCCGCAGCGATGCCCCGCTCCGGCGGTGACTACGTCTTCGTCAGCCGCACACTGCACCCGATCGTCGGTTTCCTGCTCTCCTGGAGCCAGGGGCTCTGGATGATCTTCTTCTGGATCGGCTTCAACGCCTGGTTCGCCCTCACCTTCGCGGTGCCCGTCGCCCTCACCACCATCAGCGTCGTCACCGGCCAGCAGGTCTGGGCCGACATGAGCAACGAACTGCTCTCCAAACAGGACTTCCTGGGCATCCACACCCAGTGGTGGGTCATCCTGCTGGGCGCGGTCATCACGGTCGGCTTCGGCGTCATGCTCGTCACGGGCGGCCAGGCGTACTGGCGGCTCCAGAAGGTGCTGTTCCTCGTCGCCGGTGTCGGTCTGCTGGTCTCGGTCGGTCTGCTGCTCCTGCGCGGCGGTCACATCCCGTCCGGCTGGGACAGCTTCGCCGACCGGTCCGGCGGTCTGAAGTTCGACCAGATCGAGTCCGCCGCCGCACAGGCCGGCTACCACGCGTCGGGCGGATTCAGCCTGTCGCAGACGCTGCTGATGCTTCCCTGGGTGTTCTTCGTGGTCGGCTACGCGCAGGGCTCGGCGCAGATCGGCGGCGAGATCAAGCGGGCCTCGCGCAGCCAGTACCTCGCGATGGTCGGCGGCGTGTTCGCCAACGGCGCGGTCCTGGCGTTCATCACCTGGCTGCTCACCTCGAACGTCTCGGCCAAGTGGCTCGGCAGCCTCGGCTACCTCGCGAACAACCAGCCCGACAAGCTCGGCCTGCCCGGTGGCCTGCCCCCCGGATTCAACTTCCTGGCCGCGCTGCTCACCCACAACATCTTCCTGCTGGCGCTGATGGGCATCGCGTTCGTCATCTGGGCCGTCATGGGTACGCCCCTGTCGGCGATGCAGGCCACGCGCTACATGCTGGCCTGGTCGCTCGACCGCACCGTGCCGCATCAACTGGGCGAGGTCAGCGAGCGGTTCCGCACTCCGGTCAAGGCGATCGCGTTCTGTACGGTCACCGGCATCCTGGCCCTGATACTGCTGACCAACGTCGCCAACGCCACACTCCTCGGCGCGCTGCTCGCCCAGATCGCGGCGTTCATCGTGGTGTCGATCGCCGGCATCGTCTTCCCCTGGCGGCTGCGGGACGTGTGGGAGTCGGCCGGCGGCAAGCGCGTCCTCGGAGTTCCGCTGATCACGCTCGCCGGCGCCGGTGGCGTCCTGGCCCTGGGCACCCTCCTGATGGCGTTCATCTTCAACGACTCCATCAACTCCACCTTCGGCGTCACCCGCGCCCTGTCGCTGTACTTCATGGTCGGCGTGGTCGTGTCCGGCGTGATCTGGTACTTCGCCGCGCTGCTGCTGAACCGCCGCAGGGGCGTCGACCTCGGCCTGGTGTTCCGTGAGATCCCCCCGGAGTGATGCCACGGAGTGATCCCCCGAAGTGATCCCCGGAGTGATCCCACGGGTGGGGTCCCGCCGAAGGGATCCCACCCGCACCACCCGGCCGAAGGAGGCACCCACCGTGGAGGAAGAAACAATGAACGAGCTGACCGAGACACCGAAAGTCGTCACACCGCAGGTCGTCATCGTCGGCAACCTGACCATCGATGACGTCGTCCTCCCGGACGGACGCACCAGCATGGCGAGTCCGGGCGGCAACGCGGTCTACAGCGCCGCCGGGGCGCGGCTGTGGCAGGTGCCGGTCGGTGTCGTCACCCGCCGGGGAGAGGACTTCCCCGCCGAACACCTCGCCCGGCTCGACGCGCTGGGCATCGACACCGCCGGGGTGGTCCCCATCCCCGGCCCGACCGTGCGCAGTTGGGTGCTCTACGGCGAGGACGGCTCGCGCGAGTGGGTGTACCGCACCCCCGCCGAGCGCTCCCGCGAGGTCGCCGTACGGCCTGGTGACCTGCCGGTCCGGTGGCTCACGGCCGACCCGGCGCCGGTCGTCCACATCGCCGCGATGCCGCTGCCGGCGTCGGCGGCGCTCGTGGACGCGGTCCGCGCACAGGCGCCGGGCGCCGTCATCACCCTCGACACCCATGAGGGGTGGGCGCACGAGCCGCGCGCGGACGTGCTGGCACTGGCGGCACGGGTGGATGTCTTCGTGCCGAGCCGCGAGGAGTTGGCGGACCTGGCCGGATACGACGACCCCGAACGGGCGGTGGCCGACCTGCGGACCCACGGAGTGCGCGACGTGGTGGTCAAGCTCGGCGCCGCCGGGGCGCTGGCCTGCCGCCTCGGCGAGGACCCGGTCCTCGTCCCCGCCCACCCGGTGGAAGCCGTCGACCCTACCGGCGCGGGCGACGCGTTCTGCGGTGGCCTGGCGGCCGGTCTGGGCGGGGGCGAGTCCCTGCTCGCCGCCGTCCGGCGGGGGTGCGCCTCCGCCAGTTTCGCGGTGACGTCGTTCGGCTCGATGACGCTGGCCGACACCGACCCGGCCGAGGCGGCGCGGCGTCTCGACCCGGCAGGGTCGGACCGCCGCCTCGACCACGGCGGTGATACGCCGGCCGAGGACGGGGATGCGTCGGCCGAGAACGGGGCCACAGCGGCCCAGGACCCGGAGCCGTACGAGATCTCCGTCATGATGGACGAGATCGACACCGTGCCCGAGGTGATCGAGGACCACCTGCGCGACGCGGACGGCGCCGTCCAGGCCATCGCGGACCTGCTGGTGGAACACGGCATCGAGCACCTGTACCTCACCGGCTGCGGCGATTCGGCCTTCGCCGGAT
Source organism: Streptomyces sp. NBC_01317 (assembly GCF_035961655.1). Lineage (NCBI taxonomy): Bacteria > Bacillati > Actinomycetota > Actinomycetes > Kitasatosporales > Streptomycetaceae > Streptomyces > Streptomyces sp. NBC_01317. Next base: position 5,531,777 of record NZ_CP108393.1, read on the forward strand.
CCGCCACCGCGCTCGCCTTCGCCAAGCACGCCGGGGTGGCCGCCGAGGGCGTGCACGCCCTGGACCTGGCCCGTTATCGCGTACGGTATCTGCCGCCCCGGTCGGCCGTCCTCGGCGTCTCGTTCTCGGGCAAGGTCGGGCGTACGACAGAGGCCCTGGTGCAGGCCGAACGCTTCGGCCACCTCACTATCGCGCTCACCAACAACCCCGAGGGCGCGCTCGCCCGCGCGGCCCAGCACCTGCTGCCGATCGACGTGCCGACGCTCGGCTTCTCGCCGGGCACCAGCACGTACCTGGGCATGGTCACCACCCTGCTGGACCTCGCCCTCCGCTGGGGTACGGCGCGCGGCCGGGACACCTCGGCGGCGCGCGCGGTGCTGGAGACCGGCCCGGAACTCGCCCGCTCGACGCTGAAGGCCAACGCCGAGCCGGCCAGACAGGTCGCGCTGATGCTGCGCGACCAGCCCTGGGTGACCTTCCTCGGCGCCGGACCGAACGAAGCCGGCGCGCGGTTCGGTGCCGCGAAGCTCTTCGAGGGACCGCAGATCATGGGTGTCTCGACGAACACGGAGGAGTGGGCGCACGAGGAGTACTTCGTCACCACCCCCGGCACACCGGTCGTGCTGGTCGCCCCCGACGGCGCGGGCTACGACCGGGCCGAAGAGATCATCGCCGAGATCGACTTCATCGGCGGCCGTCCGATCCTGGTCTCCGACCGGGAGCCCGCCCATCCCGCGCACCTGCTGCCCCTCGCGCCGGGCCTGCCCGAGGAGTTCACCCCGCTGCTGGCCGCGCTGCCGCTGAGCCTGATCGGCTTCCACCTGGCCGACACGCTGGGCAAGCGCAGCTACAACTTCGGTTCCGAGGAGGTCAAGGCCGAACACTACGACACCATTCACCGCGCCACGATCGGAGAACCGGCATGACCGACGTACCCGAATCCGACATCGAAGCCGAGGCGGTACGGCTGATCGACGGCCTCGCGGAACGCGGCTGCGTCGCCCGCCTGCTCGGCGGCCTGGCCATCGCCGAGCACCGTCACACCGCGATGCCCGAAAGCCTCTCCCGCTCCTACGGCGACATCGACCTCGTCATCCCTCCCCACCGGTCCGCCCCGTTCCGTACGGCGATGGAGGAACTGGGCTACACGCCGAACAAGCGGTTCAACAACCTGCGCGGCGACAAGCGGATGCTCTTCTACGACGAGCCCAACGACCGCCAGATCGACGTGTTCGTCGGCCGCTTCGACATGTGCCACGGTGTGGCGCTCGCCGACCGGCTCGACACCGGTGACCGCACGCTCTTCCCGTCCGATCTGCTGCTCACCAAACTCCAGGTGGTGCAGATCAACCGCAAGGACCTGATCGACGCCGTGACGCTGCTGCTCACCCACGACGTGGTCGACGGCTCCGACGGGGTCGACGCCATCGAGCTGGGCCGTCTGATCCGGATCACCTCGGGGGACTGGGGCTGGTACACGACACTCACCGACAACCTGGACCGGATCCCGGACGTGGCCCGTGAACTGCTCGAACCGGTCCTCGCCGACCGCGTCGCCGAACGGGTCCTCCGGCTGCGCGGCGGGCTCGAAGCCGCCCCGAAGTCCCTGAAGTGGAAGACCCGTTCGAAGATCGGACGACGGGTCTCCTGGTACGAACTCCCCGAGGAAGTAGGGCAGACCATTGTCACGCGCTAAGGACACCAAACTCTTCTTCGCCACCGACATCCACGGGTCGGAGCGCTGTTTCCGCAAGTTCCTCAACGCCGGGAAGTTCTACGGCGCCGAGATCCTGCTGATGGGCGGCGACATCACCGGCAAGATGCTGGTCCCTGTGGTGGAGGCGGGCCAGGGCCGCTACGAGAGCTTCCTGTTCGGCCGCCGCCGCGAGGTCGAGGCCGGGGAACTGCCCGCCCTGCGCAAGCAGATAGCGGACGCCGGCTACTACGTCTACGAGACGACCCCGGACGAGATCGCCACGTTCCGCGACCGGCCCGAGCTGGTGGACGCCAAGTTCCGGGAGGTCATGCACGCCACCCTGCGGTCCTGGCTGGAGCTGGCCGAGGAGCGGCTCGACGGCACCGGCATCACCTGCCTGCTCGCCCCCGGCAACGACGACCCGTTCTTCGTGGACGAGTTGCTCGGCACCTCCGCGCGGGTGATCAACCCCGACCGGACCATGGTCGAGCTGGAGCAGGGCTACACCCTGGTCAGCGTCGGCTACTCCAATCCGACCCCCTGGGACTCGCCCCGCGAGCTGCCCGAGGACAAGCTGCGCCAGCTGATCGACCACCAGGCGGCGGCCGTGCCGGACATGTCGCGGTGCATCTTCAATCTCCACGTCCCGCCGAAGGACACCATGATCGACCAGGCCATGGCGCTGGACGAGGAGTTCCGCCCGGTCATGAAGTCGGGCAGCCCGGTGATCACCGGAGTCGGCTCCTCCGCGGTCCGGGAGGCCTTGGAGGAGTACGAGCCGCTGCTCGGACTGCACGGCCACATCCACGAATCGCGCGGCGAGGCCCGCTTCGGACGTACCCGCTCCATCAACCCCGGCAGCGAGTACTCCGAGGGCGTGCTGCGTGGCGCGCTCATCACCCTGTCGGAGAAGAAGGGCGTCCGTGGCTACCAACTCGTCTCCGGATAGCGGGTTTTCCGTCGGTGTCCTGGGCTCGGCACGGCTGACCGGTGACGACCCCCGGTGCGCGACGGCCCGGGAGGTCGGGGCCCAGGTGGCCGGGCAGGGGTGGACGCTGCTCACCGGTGGCTACGGCGGCCTGATGGCCGAGGTCTCGCGCGGCGCGGCCGACGCGGGCGGGCGGGTCGTCGGTCTTCCGATGCGGGGCTGGACCGACCTCGTACCGAACCGGTGGACCACCGAACACCGCTGGTCCGACGGCTATCCCGAGCGTCTCGGCCATCTGCTGGGCTGCGACGCGATCGTCGCCCTCGACGGTGGCATCGGGACGCTCGCGGAAACCACCGTGGTGTGGTCCGCCCTCCAGACCGAGCCCGCGGCTCCCCCCGTGGTCGCGGTCGGCCCCGCCTGGCGCGCGTTGCTGGCGGCGATCGCCGAGAACCTGATCGTCGGGCCCGAGGACCTGGCCCACGTCACGGTGGTGGACCATCCGTCCGAGGTGGTCGCCGCGATCCGGGCGGGGCGCGCCGCGCGGCGCGCCGTACAGCCCCGAGGGTGATTTTTTCTGTACGGCTCCGAGGCTCACCCGGCACGTAACAGAACCGCCCTTCTTCTCACCGAGAGGACAGACCCATGACCGAGACACCCGCCTTCCGGCTGGTGGGGATGGTCCATCTCCCCCCGCTGCCCGGCATCCCCAACTACCGGGGGACACCGCTGTCGGAGATCATCGACCAGGCCGTCGCCGACGCGGTCACCCTCACCGACGCCGGTTTTACCCATCTCATGATCCAGAACGCCTGCGACGTACCCGCCCAGACGACGGTCGCCCCTTCCACCATCGCGATCATGACGCGCGTCGCCACCGAGGTGAGCGCCGCGAGCCCGCTGCCGCTGGGCGTCAACGTCGCGCACAACGACGGTCCCGGCGCCCTCGCCGTCGCCTACGCCGTGGGGGCGCCGTTCATCCGGGTGAAGCTGCTCACCGGCGCGGCGGTGGGCCCGGACGGGATCATGGCCGGCTGCGGCCTGGCCACAGCCGAGCTACGGGCCCGGCTCGGCGCCGACGTCCGGATCTGGGCCGACGTGAACGAGGCGACGAGCCTGCCGCTGGCCAGGGGCGCCGACGACGTGTGGGCCGCTGTGGAGGCCGTCAAGTTCGGCGCCGCCGACGTTCTTGTCGTCACCAAGGACTCCGGAGTGCCCGACGCGCTGGACGCCATCGCCCGTATCCGGGAAGCGCTGCCGGACACGCCGCTGGTCGTGGGCGGCCGGGTCGGCCCCGCCGGTATCGCGGCGACCCGGGCGGGGGCCGACGGGGCGATCATCGGGGGCGCGCTCAAGAAGGACGGCGGACACTTCACGCGCGTGGACGCGACGCTGGCGAGGGGGTTCGCCGTGTGATCCGCGTTGGTTGGCTCAACTCTCCGGCGGGGGCGCGAGTTCGGCCCACACGAGCTTCCCCGGCCCGAGCCGGTCACTGACGCCCCAAGCGTCCGCCAGCGCGGCAACCAGCACGAGCCCGCGCCCGCCGATGGCATCAAGATCTTCCGTCCGCTGCTCGGGCTTGTCGGAGGAAGCGTCGTGCACCTCGATCCGCAGACCCCCTGGCGTGCCGAAGAACCGGGTCTCGATCTCCCGCCCCGGCGAAACCCGCGCGTGCCGCGCGGCGTTGGTGAGCAGCTCGGAGAGAACGAGCACGGCGGAGTCCTCCAAGGCGGACAGCCCCCACCCGACCAGAGCCTTCCGCAATTCCAGCCGCGCCAGCCCCACACATCGCGGATGCCGACTCCACCGCATGACGACGGTGCCGTTCGGGTCGAGAGCCATCTGGCCGCCACCTCCAAGTCCAAGTCCGTTGCTGAATGTGATGATTCGCTCACAGCCTGGAGCTTGACTCGCTACGCTTCTAGGTGATTTCGCCTGACAGCACGCGTTTCAAGTGAGGAGCTGGTCCCATGCCGGAGGCACGGAAGTCGCGGACGCTCAGGGAGAAGTACGGCGAAGAACTGAGACTGCGCCGCCTGGCGGCGGGCCTGACGCAGGAGGCGCTGAGCGAGGTGGTGGTGTGCTCGCCCACGCTGATCAGCCACTTCGAGGCGGGCCGCCGCTTACCCAACCCGGAGGACGCGAGGCGCCTGGACCAGGCGCTGGGGACGGACGGGTATTTCCTGCGGTGGCTGGGCGACCTGGACCCGAAGTTCGTTGATTACTTCGCAGCGGTGGCGGAGCTGGAGCGCCATGCCGCGGAGATCCGCCAGTACGGACACTCGCTGATCCCGGGCCTCCTCCAGACGGAGGCGTACGCGCGTGCGCTGTTCCGTGCGTACCGCCCCAATCACCGACCCGAGGAGGTTGACGAGAGTGTTGTCACCCGCATGACCCGTGCCCGGCTCCTTGACAGCCCGTCAGGTCCGGTGGCCTGGACGCTGTTGGATGAGGCGGCGATCCGGCGGCAAGTCGGCGGTCCACGTGTGATGGCTGAACAGCTCCGCAAGATTGCGGACATGGGGGAGCGCGGACGCGTGCGGCTGCACATCCTGCCTTTCAAGGCGGGAGAACATGCCCTGTTGGGCGGCATGCTGTACTTGATGAGCTTCGATGACGCTCCGCCGGTCGCCTACGCCGAGGGGCTCATGTCCGGAAACCTGATTGACGACCCGGCCCTGGTCAGTCAGTGTCAGGCTTCCTACGATCTGGCCCTGGGCGATGCGTTGTCGCACAAAGAGTCCCTCACTCTCATCAGAAACGCAGCAGAGGAGCATGAACATGATCAGCAGTGAGCGGTGGCGGAAGTCCAGCTACAGCGGTGGGGAAAGCCCGCAGGGCGAGTGCTTGGAAGTGGCCGACGGATACGCGCACGTCCCTGTCCGCGATTCCAAGAACCCCCAAGGCCCCGCACTTGCCTTCGCGGCTCCGGCCTGGACCTCCTTTATCGCCGCCCTCAAGGGCGGTGACCTGTCGTAGTCGCTCGCCCTGCCCAGGGCCGTAGCAAAGGAATACGAACATGATCGACAGTGAGCACTGGCGCAAGTCCAGCTTCAGCGGCGGCGGCAATGGCAACTGCCTGGAAGTCGCGGACGGATACGCGCACGTTCCCGTCCGCGACTCCAAGAACCCCCACGGCCCCGCACTCGCCTTTCCCGCCCCGGCGTGGGCCTCTTTCGTCGGGGCGCTCAAGGGTGAGGAACTGTCCTAGCCCGACCACGCCATCACCGGGCCGCCCATGAGACGGTGGACGGCATGGGGGCGGCGTCAGGGGATCGGGCTACGCGGGACTTTCTGGCTGAGATCCGCGTCGGTGACCTCTGTAGTGGGACCGTCGCAGAGATCACGCGGTCGGACGGGCTGGCGGTGGTCCTGGACGGATTCGCCGCGCGCCCGCTGGGGAGCGTCCGGCCGGCGGACATCTCCTGGCGCTGGAACGCGGCTACGGCCGTGACGGTCGGCCGGCGGATCACCGCTGCGGTGACAGCCGTTGACCTGGACCGGGGTCGGGTCCGGCTGGCGATGACCGCCACCGAGAACCCGGAACTCTGGGCGTTCCTGACCTCACGTCAGCGCGGTGAGATCCTTACCGGCACCGTCGCCGCGATCGAGCGCTTCGGCGTGTTCGTGTCGCTGGACGACGGCCCCGACCACCCCGTCTTCCCCGGCGTCGGCTTCATCACGATCCCCGAACTGTCCTGGCGGCGCGTGGAAGCCGTATCGGACGTCGTTCGGGTCGGACAGCAAGTCTCCTGTGAATTCCTCCAGTTCGACGACTGGAACGGAGAGGCGAGGCTGTCCTTGAAAGCGATGCGGCCGGATCCCTTCGCGGCGTTCGCCGAAGCGACCCCGGTGGGCCGCAGGCTGCACGGGCAGGTCACCAAGGTCGTCCCGTTCGGCGTCTTCGTCCGGGTCGCCGACGGCATCGAGGGACTGGTCCATCTTCGGGATCTCCCCCGGTCGCTCGCGGGAACGAGGGAGCAGGCCTTTCAGGCTGGTGAGGACGTCACGGTCGTCGTCACCGAAATCGACCGGCCACGGCGCAGGTTGACCCTGCGCGATGCGTTGCCGCACAAGGACGGGGACCTGTGACCGCGACACCGACGCGCCAGATCCGCGCGCTGCACACCGCTGAGACGATCACCGTGTACCAGGCGTATCCGCCGGCCATCGGACTGCCCGCCGCGCGGGACGGGCGGTTTCCCGACGTGTGGAAGCGGGACCGGATGACATGGATCAAGCCCTCGTTCCTCTGGATGATGTACCGCTGCGGGTGGGGGCTCAAGGAGGGGCAGGAGACCGTTCTCGCCGTCGAGATCTCGCGGGACGGGTTCGACTGGGCGTTGCGGCACGCGTGTCTGTCGCACTACACCCGGGGCGTGCACGCCGATCAGGCCTCCTGGAAGCGGGAGTTGAAGCGGGCGCCCGCTCGCGTGCAGTGGGACCCGGAGCGGGATCTGCGGCTCACCGCGCTGCCGTACCGCTCGCTCCAGCTCGGGCTCTCGGGGGACGCGGCCCGGAAGTACGCGGACGAGTGGACCGTGGCCGTCACGGACGTGACCCCGCTGGCCCACCGCGTGCACGAACACGTGCGCGCGGGCGAACTGGACTCCGCCGCCTCGCTGTTGCCGGCGGAGACCCCGTACCCGTACGAGAGATCCGTCGCCACGGAGCTTCTTTTGTCGTGACGGCGCATCGCGGATAATATTCTTCACGCCCCATTCCGCGTGGCAGAGAAACGAAACTTCCGTAGCGGTTCGTAGTGTCGTCGGAAATTCTGAGATATGGCTCTGACCTGCTTCGTCTCTTCAAACGGGTGCTGCATTCGCGTTTGGTTTTACTATTCCTTGAGTCTCTGGAACATTTGAGATCAGAACGTCGGCCGACCCGCGGCCGAGTTCTTTACCGAGGAGTGCGCATGCAGTACGGAACCGATTTACGAGCCGCCGTCCAAGCGCCGGGCACCACGCCCCTCATCGGCATCTACGACATGTATTCGGCCTCCATCGCGGCCCAGCACTACGACGGATTCTTCGTCTCCGGATTCGGGTTCGCCGCCTCGCACTACGGGCTGCCCGACATCGGATTCATCGCCTGGCCCGACATGGTGGAGTTCACCGAGCGGCTGCGCCTGGCCTTCCCCACGCATCACCTGCTCGTTGACATCGACGACGGTTACGTGGACCCCGAAGTGGCCTGCCACGTGGTGCAACGCCTGGAGCGGGCCGGGGCGTCGGGGGTCATCCTGGAGGACCAGAAGAGACCCCGGAGGTGCGGACACGCGGACGGCAAGCAGATCCTGCCGCTGGAGGAGTACCTGGAGAAGCTCGATCTGGTGTTGCAGAGCAGGCGGGACCTGCTGGTCGTCGCGCGTACCGACGCCACCGAGGAATCCGAGATCATCCGCCGCGCCGCCGCACTCGCCGAGACGGACGCGGATGTTGTCCTGGTCGACGGCGTACGCAGCATCGAATGGATCAGCCGCATTCGCGAGGTCGTCGGCTCGAAACCTCTCCTGTTCAACCAGATCGCGGGAGGGAAGTCACCCCGCCTTTCGCTGACCGAACTCACGGATCTCCACGTCGACGTGGCCATTTACAGCACCCCGTGCCTTTTCGCCGCGCACAGCGCGATCGACAGCGCGCTGCTCGAACTGAAAGCGGCCGACGGGCGACTGCCCGCCATGGCGCACACCGGCGCCGTCGGGGTCAAGGCGGCCACGGAACTGCTGGAGAAGAACATCAGCAGGCACCACGAACACCGCGCACCGGTCCCCGCCCAGTGAATCAATTACGTTCCACCGGGCTTCTCGTCGTGGCGGCCGCGAGCCTGCTGTACGGCGGCGCGGTCGCCGCGCACGCCACGGACGACACGATGCCCCCTCCCGTCGCGCATGCCCTCGACGACGGCGATGACGACGATGACGAGTCGGAGGACCGGGCGCGCCCCGGCCAGACCATCGGGCTGCTGGTGGTCGACAACTCGTCCCGGGACTCGGTCCTGGAGATCGACCGGACCTTCAACACCCTGCTCCACAGCAAGGGCACGGCGGGCAGCGACCACGACGGGGGCGGCGGCGCCATCGACGTGGAGGCCCGTGAGGTGTCAGGACCCGACGCCGTCGCGGTCGGGCATCCGCCCTGGCAGGGCGAGGGCAGTGAGTGAGAGTGAGTGAGATGGAGACGACGCCCGTGGCCCCACCCCCGCGCCCCTCCTGGAAGCGACGCGTGCCCAGGGCGGTCGACCCGTACGTCGTGGCACTCCTCGGTACGGTCGGGCTGGCGGTGCTCCTGCCCGCGACCGGCCGGGGCGCCACGCTCGCCGAGGGCACGGCGGACATCGCCATCGCCCTGCTGTTCTTCCTCTACGGAGCCAGGCTCTCCACCCGCGAGGTGGTGGACGGTCTGCGGCAGTGGAAGCTCCACCTCACGGTCGGCGCGAGCACCTTCGTGCTCTTTCCTCTCCTGGGGTTGGCCGCGGGATTCCTCGTCCCCCACCTGCTCACCGAGCGGCTCTACATCGGTCTGCTCTTCCTCTGTGTGGTCCCCTCGACCATCCAGTCGTCGATCACGCTGACCTCCACGGCGCGCGGCAACGTCCCGGCCGCCGTCTGCGCCGGCACGTACTCCAGTCTGTTCGGGATGATCGCCACCCCGCTGCTGGCCGCCTGGCTGGTCGGCTCGGAGGTCGGGTTCTCGCACCACGGGCTGCTGTCCATCGGCAGCCAGCTCCTCCTGCCCTTCCTGGCAGGCCAGTTGGTACGCCGCTGGATCGGCGCGTTCATCGCGCGCCACAAGAAGTCGCTCGGCCTCCTGGACCGGGGAGTGATCCTCCTTGTGGTCTACACAGCTTTCAGCAGGGGCATGGCGCAAGGGATCTGGCACCAGGTGACCCCTGGCCGGCTGATCGCGCTGTTCTGTCTGACCGGACTCCTCTTGGCGGTGGCGCTCGCCACCACGTCCTTCGCCGCACGCCGTCTCGGGTTCAGCCGGGAGGACCGCGTCACCGTCGTGTTCTGCGGCTCCAACAAGAGCCTGGCGACGGGACTGCCCATGGCGGCGGTGCTGTTCGGGGGATCGGCCGGGCTCGTGATCCTGCCGCTGATGCTCTACCACCAACTCCAGCTCGCGGTCTGCTCGGTGATCGCGAACCGCTGGTCCCGCGCGTACGAACCGTCGCCCGTCACCGTGACCGCCGCTACCGGTCTCCGCGCGCCGGGATCGGTCGCCTGACCAGGACCGCGGAGTGCCCGATGGACGGGCACTCCGCGGCGAGGTGTCAGTACTCAGGCGGAACGGGCTCAGAACAGCGAGTACAGCAGCTTGTTCGGGGAGCCCGTGCCCGGGTTGATGACCTTGTTGTTCGTCGCGCCGGCCACCAGCGCGTCCCTGACCTGCTGCGGGGTCGCCGTCGGGTGCGTCGCCAGGTACAGCGCGCCCACCCCGGCGGTGTGCGGGGTGGCCATCGACGTGCCGGAGATCGTGTTCGTGGCGGTGTCGCTGGTCCGCCAGGCCGACGTGATGCTCACGCCCGGCGCGAACAGGTCCAGGCACGTACCGAAGTTCGAGAACGACGCCCGCCGGTCGGTGCTGTCCGTCGCGCCCACGGTGATCGCCTCCGCGACCCGGGCCGGCGAGTAGTTGCACGCGTTCTGCGGGGTGCCGACCGCGTTGCCGTTGCCCGCGGCGATGGCGTACGTGATGCCGCTGGCGATCGACCTCCGCACCGCGTTGTCGAGGACGGTGTCCGCGCCGCCGCCCAGGCTCATGTTGGCGATGGCGGGCTTGACGGCGTTGGCCGTCACCCAGTCGATGCCGGCGGCGACCCCGGCCGTCGTACCGGACCCCTGGCAGTTCAGGACCCGTACGGCGATGAGCTTGACGCCCTTCGCGACCCCGTACGTACCACCGCCGACCGTACCCGCGACGTGTGTGCCGTGGCCCTGGCAGTCCTGGCCGTTCTGACCGCCGCCGACGGTGTCCGTACCGACCGACGCCCGGCCGCCGAACTCGGCGTGCGAAGTGCGGATCCCGGTGTCGATGATGTACGCGTTCACGTTCGACGCCGTCGTGTTGTACGTGTACGACGCCGACAGCGGCAGGTCACGCTGGTCGACGCGGTCGAGGCCCCAGGTCGGGTTCGCCTGCGTGGCGTTGAGGCGGACGGTCGCGTTCTGCTCGACGTACGACACCCGGGGGTCGGCGGCCAGCTTCCGCGCGGCGGCCGTGGACATCGTCGTGGAGAAGCCCTTGAGGGCGGTGCGGTAGACGTGCTGCGGGGTGGCGCCCAGATCGGCGGCGCTGGTGGAACCGTCCTTGAGGATGACGATCCAGCTGTTCTCGACGGCCGTACCGGCGGCGGCGAGACGAACCTCGCCGGTGGGCGCGCTCTGCGCGGTGGGGGCCGCGGCGAACTGGAGCCCGGCGGCGAGGGCGATCACGGGGATCAGCGCGCCGAGGCGGCGGACAGAAGATGCCATTGTCGTGCACCTGACCTTTCGTTGTCCGGATTGCGGGCAAGTACGGGGTGCGGGGTGCGGTACGCACGCGGTGCGCGGTGCGTGGCGTGCGAGGTGGGGATGGGCGTCAGCGTCTCGTGTGGCCTGGGGGCGCACAAGACGCCAATATCGGCCGCTGTTTGCGCGCCACTGTGCGCGGCGCGAGTTACTGATGTCCTCAATCGCCGGACGGGCTTATTTTGGCCGCGCGCCGGACGGGCTTGATTTCGCCGCGCGCCGGCCCCCGGAGGAGAGCGCGGACTACCACGGCTGGTGTACGGCGGCCGGTCCGCGTACTACCGGAGGATGCCGCCCGGTTCAGCCCGGTGTCAGCGTCGTACGGCCCAGGGCCCGCTTAGGGTTCAGATATGGAGACCCCACCCCCACGCCGCGGGCCCCGGCCGCGTGCACGATGGCTCGCGGGCGCGGCCGCCGCTCTGGTGCTGGTCGGCGCCGGCACCTGGACCGCCGTCGCGTCCGACGACGCGCCCACCGTGCGCCGGCAGGACCGGACGATGGACATGCCCGGCGCCACGATCGACACCTCGTACTTCACCTCCGGCACCGGGCGCAGGCCCGCCGTGCTGATCGGGCACGGCTTCGGCGGCAGCAAGGACGACGTACGGGCCCAGGCGGAGAAACTCGCCCGGGACGGGTACGCCGTGCTGACCTGGTCCGCGCGCGGCTTCGGGAAGTCCACCGGCAAGATCGGGCTCAACGACCCCGACCGCGAGGTCAAGGACGTGTCCCGGATGATCGACTGGCTTGCCAAGCGGCCGGAGGTGGAACTCGACAAGGCGGGCGATCCACGGGTCGGGATCACCGGACAGTCGTACGGCGGAGCGGTCTCGCTGCTCGCCGCCGGCTACGACAAGCGGGTCGACGCGATCGCCCCTCAGATCACCTACTGGAACCTCGCCGACGCCCTCTTCCCCGACGGGGTCTTCAAAAAGCTCTGGGCCGGGATCTTCTTCTCCGTCGGCGGCGGGGGCTGCGCCACCTACGAGAAGCAGCTGTGTGACATGTACCAGCGGGTCGCGGTCTCCGGCACCCCGGACGCCGCCGCCCGCACGATGCTGGAGCAGCGCAGCCCCTCCGCCGTCGGCGACCGCATCGACGTGCCCGCGCTGATCGTCCAGGGACAGAGCGACTCGCTCTTCCCCCTCGGCCAGGCCGACGCGATGGCGAAGGCGATCAGCGCCAACGGCGCACCTGTCGACGTCGACTGGAAGCAGGGCGGCCACGACGGCGGCGACCCGGAGACCGGACGGGTGGAGAGCCGGATCACGTCGTGGTTCGACCGCTACCTCAAGGACGACAAGAACGCCGACACCGGACCCGCCTTCCGCGTCAGCCGGACCGGCGGCGTCGACTCCACCGACGGCCAGGCCCTGTTGCGCGGCGCGAACGGCGCACGCTACCCGGGCCTGGGGAGCGGCGGCACCGACGTGCCGCTGAGCGGCGGCACCAAGACCTTCGCCAACCCGCCCGGCGCCAGCCCGCCCGCCATCTCCGCCGTCCCCGGTCTCGGCGGCGGACTCTCCCAGCTGTCGTCGCTCGGGGTCGGGCTCTCCCTCGACTTCCCCGGGCAGTACGCGAGCTTCGACTCCCGGCCGCTCGCCGAGGCGCTGCGGATCACCGGCTCCCCGACCGTCCGGGTCACCGTCACCTCCGACACAGGCGACGCCGTGCTCTTCGGCAAGGTGTACGACGTCGGCCCCGACGGCAGACAGCAGGTCCTGCCCTCCCAACTCGTCGCACCGGTCAAGGTCGAGGGCGCCCGGCAGGGCAAGGCCGTCGAACTGACCATGCCCGCCGTCGACCACGAGGTGGACGCCGGTCACCGGCTCCGGGTCGTCCTCGCCGCCACCGACCTCGGCTACGCCTCCCCGGTCGTCCCCGCCACCTACCGGGTCTCCGTGGACAGCCCGCTGACCGTCCCGACCGTGCCCGGCCTCACCACCGCGGCGACCACGCTGCCCTGGTGGGTCTGGGGACTCCCGGCCATCGGCGTACTGATCGCCGCCGCCCTCCTGCTCACCGCCAGGCGCCGCACCCACGCGCCCGCGCCCGACCCGGCGCTCGCCCAGGTGCCCCTCCAGATCACCGGCCTGACCAAGCGCTACGCCAGGTCCGCCGACCGCTATGCCGTCCGTGATCTCTCCTTCCAGGTCGAAAAGGGGCAGGTGCTCGGTCTGCTGGGCCCGAACGGCGCCGGCAAGACCACCACCCTGCGCATGCTGATGGGACTCATCGCCCCGGACGCCGGTGAGATCCGGGTGTTCGGCCACGCGATCCGGCCGGGCGCCCCGGTGCTCTCGCGGGTCGGCTCGTTCGTCGAGGGCGCGGGCTTCCTGCCGCACCTGTCGGGCCGGGCCAACCTGGAGCTGTACTGGCAGGCGACCGGCCGCCCCGGCGAGGACTCACACATCGAGGAGGCCTTGAAGATCGCCGGACTCGGGGACGCGCTCGCCCGTGCCGTACGCACCTACTCGCAGGGCATGCGGCAGCGGCTCGCCATCGCGCAGGCCATGCTCGGTATGCCGGACCTCCTGATCCTGGACGAGCCGACCAACGGTCTCGACCCGCCCCAGATCCGGGAGATGAGGGACGTGATGATCAGGTACGCGGCGGGCGGCAGGACGGTCATCGTCTCCAGCCACCTCCTCTCCGAGGTCGAACAGTCCTGCACGCATCTGGTGGTCATGCACCAGGGCCGGCTGATCCAGGCCGGTCCGGTCGCGGAGATCACCGGCTCCGGCGACACCCTCCTCGTCACCACCGCCGAGCCCGTGTCCGAACCCGTCCTGGAGAAGATCGCCGCCCTGGCGGGGGTCGGCTCCACCGTCCGGACGGACGACGGACTGCTGGTCGCCCTCGGCGGGACGCTGTCGACGGGCGCGCTCATCACCGAACTGGTCCGGCTCGACGTGCCGCTGACGGGCGTCGGACCGCACCGCCGCCTGGAGGACGCGTTCCTCACCCTGATCTCAGGAGGCTCCGCATGAGCGCGCTGACCGAACCGGCCGCGGGAGCCGCCGGGCCTGGCGGGCCTGTCAGTCCTGTGGGGGAGCCGGCCACCGAATCGGCCCCCGGCTACCGGTCCCGCCACACGCTGCCGCTGCGCGTCGAAGCGCTGCGCCAGCTCAAGCGGCGGCGCACCCTGGTGATGGGTGCCATCCTCGGCCTCCTTCCGTTTGTCCTGATCATCGCGTTCGCCATCGGGGGCACCCCCGGCGGCGACAGCGACGGGGACGGCGGCGGCCGGCTGAACCTGATGGACACAGCGACCGCCTCCGGCGCCAACTTCGCCGCCACCTGTCTCTTCGTCTCGGCGGGCTTCCTGCTCGTGGTGCCCGTCGCGCTCTTCCACGGCGACACCGTCGCCTCCGAGGCCAGCTGGTCCTCGTTGCGCTATCTCCTCGCCGCGCCCGTGCCCCGGGCCCGGCTGCTCTGGAGCAAGCTCGTGGTCGCGCTGACGATGAGCGCGGCGGCGATGGCGCTGCTCCCGCTGGTCGGCCTGGCGGCGGGCACGGTGGCCTACGGGTGGGGGCCGTTGGAGCTGCCGGCCGGTGGCTCCCTGGCAGCCGGTGACACCGTGCCGAGGCTGGCGCTGGTGGTCGCGTTCATCTTCGTCTCCCAACTGGTCACGGCCGCGCTCGCCTTCTGGCTGTCGACGAAGACCGACGCCCCCCTGGGTGCGGTCGGCGGCGCGGTGGGGCTCACGATCATCGGCAACGTGCTGGACGCCGTGACCGCGCTCGGGTCCTGGCGGGACTTCCTGCCCGCCCACTGGCAGTTCGCCTGGGCCGACGCGCTCCAGCCGCAACTGGAGTGGGGCGGCATGCTCAAGGGCACGGCGATCTCGGTGACGTACGCCGTGGTGCTGTTCGCCCTGGCCTTCCGCGGCTTCTCCCGCAAGGACGTCGTGTCGTAGGACGCGGTCCGGACTCAGCCACGACATCGGTTCCGGCCGCGACATCAGATCCACCCACCCCATCAGATCCACCCCCGACGAGCCGCTTCCGCGCCCGCCCGGAAGCGGCTCGTCGTGCCGAGGGCGGTGAGCAGGTCGCACACCCGCCTGCTGTACGTACGGCCCGACATGCCCAGCCGGGTTGCCGCCGCCTCGTCCGTGAGGCCCGCCAGGAGGGCCTCCAGCACCGGCCGTAACGACTCGGGCAGCACACCCGGGGCCGACACCGAGAGCGGGTCGGTGGGCAGTTCCTCACCGGTCTCCCACCACAGCTGGTGCGTACGGACCAGGGCCTGGACGATCACGGGGTCACGGATCAGCAGCACGCCGTTGTAGTGCAGTTGGAGATCGAGGGGGACGGCGGCCACCGCGCGGTCCACCAGGATCATCTTGAACGGGATGGAGTCCGTCTGTCTGGCCCGCCCCGGCAGCGGCCACGGCGTCGGCAACGGCAGCCCCGCCAGGCCCTGCCTCGGCACGATCCGCCGCACGGTGATCGCGGGAGCCCGCGCCGGCGCGCGGCCCCCGGACCTGCCTCCGGCCCTTCCGCCGGGCCCGCCGCCCTGCGGGAGCCGCTCGCCCGCCGCCCGTACGCAGGAGTCGGCGAAATCGAGGAACTGCTCGGGAATCCCCTGCCCCAGACAGCTCCCCGGATCGTCGAAGATCAGGAACTCCCGGCGGGCCGACCGCACCAACGCCGTGAGCGTGGCCGTCACTTCCCGTATCCCCCGGACCGGCCGGCCCGGCGTCCGGAGCGGGTCCATCCCTGCGGACATGCCTGCCACGCCCATCACGCCCGTCGTGCCCGTCTGCGTGATGCTCCTTGTCACTATCCCCTTCGACTGCGCCAGCGACAGCGCGGACCGATTGAGAACCGCACCTGAGACCTCCGCCACGGCTGACCACCCCCGCATCCCCTCGGAGCCGTACGCCACTCCATGTACGCACATGATTGCGCTCCGTGACAAGTGCCAGTTCAGAGAGTGGCGACTCCATGCCAGTGGCATGCCCGCGTCTTCGAAAAGTGCTCAAGAACCGTGCCGGCGCGACCGTTTCCTGCGCCATGATGTCCGTCATGGCCACCTTGCTGCTCGCGCTCTCCGCGATATCCACCGGTCTGTTCGCGGGCTACTTCCTGATCTTCCAGACCGGCATCATGCCCGCCCTGGGCACGCTGACGGACGAGCAGTTCGTCCCCGCCATGCGCCGGGTCAACCAGTACGTGCCGCGCCCGGTCTTCCTGCTGACCTTCTTCGCCATCGTGGGCTTCCCGTCGGCGGCGCTGGCCGTCCCCGTCGACGGCCGCTCGGACACACAGAAGTGGCTGCTGGTGGCCGGACTGGTGTGCGCGGTGATCAATCACCTGGTGACCATCGGCGGCAACGTACCGCTCAACAACCAGCTGGAGTCGTCCCCGTCGCCGGTCCGTGCGGCGCGCCTCGCCTTCGAGGGGCGCTGGAACGCGTTCCACCGCGTCCGCACGCTGTTCTCCGTGGCCGCTTTCGTCCTCGTGGTCAGCGCGACGCTCTCCTGAGCCCTGGCGGCGCCCCCGGAGTACTCCCCGTACGTCCCGCGTATCCCGTACTCCCCGTACAGCAGAGTCCGCTGACCGGCCCCCCGTGGCGTCGGTCAGCGGACTCCGATGGTCACGCCGAGGCGCGGTCCATGGGGAGGGTGACCCGGGCGGTATGACCCGCCGTCACCGGGCGGGCAGCCGAACGGAGTCGGGGACGGGTGAGTCGATCCGTGGTCCGCGTCACGCGCTCACTATGCGGGCTGAGACTATCCACTCGCAACTGATCGCTCTGATAATTTCAGAATGCGCCCGACCACACTGGTTCGAGCCCGGCCCACCTGCCAGAATCGGCCCAATGAGTCGGCGTCAGGAGGCGGCACGTGAGTGACTCCCGTACGGGAACCGCTCCCACGGTCCTGCGTATGCTTCTCGGTAAGCGACTCGGTGCTCTGCGTGAGAAAGCCCGGGTGTCCCGCGAGGCGGCGGCCGAAATCCTGGACGTGACCCCACTCACCGTCCGGCGGATGGAAAATTCCGAAGTGGGCCTCAAACTCCCCTATGTCCGACTGCTCCTGGCGGCGTACGGAGTGGTGGCGGCGGAGGCCGAGGAATTTGTCGAGCTGGTCAAGGCGGCCAACAAGCCCGGGTGGTGGCACCGTTACCGCGACGCCCTGCCCAGCTGGTTCAGCGCCTACGTCAGCCTGGAGGACGAGGCCCGCCTGATCAGGACGTACGAACCGCACTACGTCCCCGGGCTGTTGCAGACGGAGGAGTATGCCCGCGCCGTGCTGAGCGCCGGTGTGCACCGCAATCCCACCGAGCTGGAACGGCGCGTGGCACTGCGGGCCAAACGCCAGCAGTTGCTCACCAAAGCCGACGCGCCGATTCTCTGGATCCTCATGGAGGAGGCGGTGTTGCGCAGGCCCGTCGGGGGAGTGGACGTCATGCGCGGGCAGATCGACCGGCTGATCGAGTTGGCGTCCCGGCCGAATGTGACGCTCCAGATCATGCCGTTCTCGATCGGTCCGCATCTCGGCGCGTTCGGGCCGTTCCATCTCTTCCGGTTCGATCTCCCCGATCTGCCGGACATCGTCTACACCGAGAATCTCACCGGCGCGGTCTATATGGACCAGCGCCCCGACGTCGCCGCCTATCTGGAAGTCCTGGACAACATGGCGGTCCGGGCCTCCGGCGTGGACGGAACAAGAGACTTTCTCCAAGGAATACGCAAGGAGTTCTGATGATGCGGGACATATTCAACGGCATGCCGGCCGACTCACTGGGGGACGAGGGTTGGGAGCGGCCCTGGAGCGGTCCCAACGGGGGCAGTTGCGTGGAGGCCAAGCGGGTGGACGGCGGGCGCGTCGCGGTCCGTCAGTCCTCGGACCCCACGGGTCCCGCCCTGATCTGCACCGTCGCCGCCATGGCGGGTTTTGTCGAAGGGGCGAAGAACGGCCTCGCCGACTTCCTGCTCTGAGCCGGCCTCCCGGCCCGGGCCGCCCGAGAAACGGATGGATCGCATGACGGACCCCGACCCGCCCCCGGTCGACACCTTCGACGACCTCGACACCACACGCCCGCATGCCGCGCGCATGTACGACTACTTCCTCCGGGGCAAGGACTACTACGAGGTCGACCGGAAGGCCGCGGCGCGGGTGGAAGCGATCGCCCCCGGCGCCAGGACGGCCGCCGCGACCAACCGGCGGTTCATGCACCGGGCGACCCGCTGGCTGGCGGGGGAGGCGGGCGTCCGGCAGTTCCTGGACATCGGTACGGGCATCCCCACCAGCCCCAACCTCCATCAGGTCGCCCAGGAGACCGCCCCGGACGCGCGCGTCGTCTACGTCGACAACGACCCGGTCGTGCTGCGGCACGCCGAGGCCCTGATGCACAGCACCCCCGAGGGCCGTACCGCCTTCGTGCACGCCGACTTCCGGGATCCGCGGAGCATCATCGAGTCGCCGCGGCTGCGCGACACGCTCGACCTGACCCGCCCGGTCGCGCTGTCGCTCAACGCGCTGCTGCACTTCGTCCCCGACGACGAACGGCCGTACGACTCCGTACGGTTCCTGCTCGACGCGCTGCCCTCCGGCAGCTACCTCGGCCTCTCCCACTGCACCCCGGACTTCGATCCGGAGATGTGGGTGAAGATCCTCGGCGTCTACCACGGCAGCGGAATCCCCGGCCAGGTGCGCTCGCGCGACGAGATCCTGCGTTTCTTCGACGGCCTCGACCTGGTCGAGCCGGGGGTGGAGGTCCCGCACCGCTGGCGTCCGGAGGGCGAGCTTCCGGAGGGCACCACCGACGGTGCGGTCTCCCTCTACGCGGGGTTGGCCCGCAAGCCCTGATCCCGCTGGACGGCTCTGCGCGGCCGGGTGCCTTGTCCTGGCTCTCCGCCGCGCTCGCCGGCGAGGGCGAGGGCCAGGCGGTGGACCGGTGGGTGGTCCACGTCGAGTTCCGGCCGCCAGGTGGTGAGGATCTGTGCGGACGGTACGAAGAGCGGGCTGGGCAGCTCGTCCGTCCGCACCCACCGCCACTCGGCGATCAACTCCGGCTCCGCCGCGAAGGGGACACCCTCGTACGCGGTGACGACGGCCGCCATGGTGACGCGCGTGAGGCCCGCGGTCTCGTCGTGGAGCATCGCGAACACGGTCACGTCCTGTTCCCGGGCGCGGAGTCCGGTCTCCTCGCGCAGTTCGCGTACGGCGGCGGTGGCGACGGCCTCGCCGGGCTCCAGCCTGCCGCCCGGCAGCTCCCACGTCCCGCCGTGGTGCAGGCCGAGGAGGATACGGCCGGACCGGTTCCGCACGATCACGCCGACACCGATCATGGCGTGCGCCCGGGGCGGCGCCGCGGCGCGCGGCCGGCTGGTGACGCGCGGGCGCGGGGGCGCGAGGCGCCGGCGTGCGCGGATCAGTCGGCAGAGAACCGGAGTTCCCCGGTCCAGGACGCTGACCGGGACGATCTCGTCGACGATGAAGCCGGCCTCGACCAGGAGGTCCTCCCACAACTCCTGGGTGAGATCCCCGGTCCGTACGGTCAGCTCCAGCCGCCCGCCCGGAGGGATCTCGGCGGCGAGGCGGGGGAGGAGCCGGCCCGGGTCGACGGGGTCGAGAGGTCCGCCGACCGTCTCGACCACACGCGTCTCGACCGCGAATACTTCCTGATCACTCATACGAAAAGCCCCCGCTCCAGCCGCTCCAGCGTGCGCGTTCCCCGCTCGGTCACCTCGTGATCGCCGTGCGCCGGCCCGTACGCCAGACCGCTCACCGCGTCGAGCGCGGCCAGACACGTCAGCGCCTGGCGTTCGGCGTCGGTGAGGGTGCGTCCGTACCCGTGGAAAAACGCGTCACGCAGGTCGGGGCGGTCCTGCCAGGGCCCGCAGGCCAGCCGTACGAAGTCCTGTACGGCGGGCGCGTACCGGGACCGCTCGAAGTCGATCACGGCCAGCCGGCCCGACCCCGCCCCGGTACCTGCCCCTGCCCCCGTCCACAGGGCGTTCCGCTCCTGCGCGTCGCCGTGGATGTGGGCCGGTACGAGCCGGTCCGTCAGCTGGAGGAGATGCTCGGCCGCGCGCCGTACGAGCGCCCTCCGGTGGTCGGTCAGCAGGGCCCCGGCCCGTACGAGATGCTTCTCGACCCCCGTGGTCGCCGCGTGCTCCGCCGCCTCCTCCGCCGCCCTGCGGCCCGCGCCCGGCATCCTGTCGCTGCCGTGCAGCCGCCGCAGGAGGGCCCCGAACTGCCGGTGTGCCGACCGGTGCGCGGTGGCGGTGAGGGTGAGCAGGGAGAGCGGGGTGCCCGGTACGGCGGTCAGGAGCAGCGCCAGATTGCGGGCGTCGCTGGCCACGAGCCGGGGCGCCCCGCCGAAGCCGAGCGCGGGCACGGCCGACTGGTACCCGAACGTCTCGCGCTCGTAGAACTTCGGGGTCGGCGACTGCTTGACGAAGAAGCGCCGGCCCTGGGCGTCGGCGATGTCCCACACCCGCGAGTCCGCGCGGGGGTGCGACGCGTCGTGTACGGCTCCGAGGGGGCCGACGGAGCGTTCCGCCCACGCCCGCAGGGGCGGCGGAAGTGTCTTGGTGTGGCTCATGCACCCCTCCTCGGTGAGGGTCGAGATGCCAGGGCCGCCGGCGCCGCGCGGCGGGCGGGAGCGTCAACCCGGCGTGGCTCGGCGAGGGGCGCCGTACCGCCGTTCTCGAACGCGGGATGTCCGGTGACAGGGCAGGCGGGGGCAGGGACAGGTCGCATGATTCCTCCGGAAGGGCGCGGGGTGATGAGCCGGCGCCCGGACAACGGCCCTGATCAAGGGGCTGTAACGGGGGACGCCGGGGGAATCATAGAACAAATGTTCGAGCCGAGTCGGGGACCCGTGCGGCGTGGGCGCGCGCGGCCGGGATGATGCGTTCGAACCACCCGTGAGGTGGGTGGGCACTCTATCGGGGGATTGCGCGGCGGCGTCCGCCCGACGGTACGGACCCGGCCACGGCGCCCGGGGCCGCGGAACAGATTGGCCGGATCGCGTGCGCGTGGGACGTGGGCGGGTCGTCTCCCAGGCGTGAACGGGGCGTGCGCGGCGCCCGCCCGCGCCGGTCCGTACCCTCTCATTTCGTTGATATTTCCCGTTGAATGATCAGGAGTTTGTGAGCGTCAGTACAGAATTTGCATGCACTCATCTTGTCCGTGCGTTGTCATGTCCATATGTTGTCGGCGAGCGGGGGCCCGCCGGGACGCGGGCCGCCGCTCGCCCCCCCCGACCGGTACGCAGAGCCGACAGCGAGGAATCCCCCATGGCCATCTCCAGACGCTCCGTCATCGTGTCCGCACTCGCCGGGACCGCCACCGCCGGCTTCGGCGGTCTGCCGGGCACCCTCACGCAGGCTGCGGCCGCCCCCACGGCCTCCCCGCCGGGAGACGTGGTCGGCAAGGTGACGGTGGGCTACCAGGGCTGGTTCGCCTGCATCGGCGACGGGGCGCCCATCAACAGCTGGTGGCACTACAGCCGGAACGCGGGCCAGCCGCCGTCGCCCAGCAACACCACCCTCGTGTCGTGGCCCGACATGCGGGAGTACACCCGCGGTTACGCGACCGCGTACCCGAACCTCGGCAACGGCCAGCGCGCCACGCTGTTCTCGTCCTGGGACCAGCAGACGGTCGACACCCACTTCCGGTGGATGCGGGAGAACGGCTGCGACACGGCGGCGCTCCAGCGCTTCAACCCGTTCGGGGGTGAGGGCCCGACGCGGGACGGAATGGCCCAGAAGGTACGGCAGTCGGCGGAGGCGTACGGCCGGAAGTTCTACATCATGTACGACGTCACCGACTGGACGAACATGCAGTCGGAGATCAAGCAGGACTGGACGAACAAGATGAAGGCGTACACCGCGTCGAGCGCGTACGCCGTGCAGAACGGCAAGCCCGTCGTCTGCATCTGGGGCTTCGGATTCAGCGACCCGGGGCGGCCGTTCGCGCCCGCGCCCTGCAAGGACGTCGTCGACTGGTTCAAGGCGCAGGGGTGTTACGTGATCGGCGGCGTGCCCACGCACTGGCGCAACGGCATCAACGACTCACGGCCCGGCTTCCTCGACGTGTACCACTCGTTCGACATGATCTCGCCCTGGATGGTCGGGCGGATCACCAACGTCAGCCAGGCCGACCAGTTCTACCGGGACCTCAACACCCCCGACCAGGCGGACTGCGACGCGCATGGCATCGACTACCAGCCCTGCGTCATCCCCGGCGACCTCCAGTCGGGGCACCGCGCGCACGGCGAGTTGATGTGGCGTCAGTTCTACAACCTCTGCCGGGTGGGGGTGCAGGGCTTCTACATCTCGATGTTCGACGAGTTCAACGAGGGCAACCAGATCGCGAAGACCACGGAGACGAGCGCCGAGGTACCGGCCGGGTCCGGGATCCGGGCGCTGAACGAGGACGGCACGGCCTGCTCCGCCGACTACTACCTGCGCCTCACCGCCGATGGCGGGCGCATGCTGAAGGGGCAGCTGGCGCTGACGGCGGTACGGCCCACCGTGCCGTTCCCCGGCGGCGGCGGGCCGACGCAGCCGACCGGCGACCTGGCGCTGAACAGGCCCGCCTCGGCCAGCAGCGTCACGCAGAACTACGGCGCGGGCAACGCCGTCGACGGGAACACTTCGAGCTACTGGGAGAGCGCCAACAACGCCTTCCCGCAGTGGATCCAGGTCGACCTGGGGGCCGCGTCGACGGTCAAGCGTGTGGTGCTCTCGCTGCCGCCGAACCCGGCGTGGGGGAGCCGTACGCAGACCGTGGCCGTGCTGGGATCCACCAACGGCTCGGATTTCACCACCCTTTCGGCGGCGGCGGGCCGCACCTTCGACCCCGCCTCCGGCAACACCACGACGGTGACGCTCGCGACGGCCGCCAACGCCCGTTACGTTCGGCTCCAGTTCACCGCGAACACGGGGTGGCCGGCCGGACAGTTGTCGGGCTTCAGCGTGTACGGCTCGTAGCGCCCGCGAAGGGTCCTGCGGTGTGGGGTCCCGGGGTACGGATTCTGGGGCGCGGGACCCCGCACCTGCTGTACTTTGGGGCGAAATGTACCTGGAGGTGCAGGGTGGGACAGTTCGAGATCGCCGGTGCGAGCGCCGACGACATCAGGGCGCTCGTCGCGTGGTCGGCCGACGAGGGATGGAATCCGGGGGACTCCGACGGGCAGGCGTTCTTCCCCACGGATCCGGACGGATTCCTCTTCGGGCGGCTGGACGGTGAGCCGGTGGCCTCGATCTCCGCCGTGCGCTACGGGACGGACTTCGGCTTCATCGGGTTCTACATCGCCCGGCCCTCCGTACGGGGGCAGGGGTACGGAATCCAGGTGTGGCGCGCGGGCATGGCGCGCCTGGCCGGGCGGAACGTCGGGCTCGACGGGGTGCTCGACCAGCAGGACAACTACCGTGCGTCCGGCTTCCGCCGGGCCTGGAACAACATCCGGTACGAAGGGGTGCCGTCGAGCGGGGGCAGTGGGGGTGAGCGGGCGGACGGGATCACGCTGCGGGACGCCCGTACCGTACCGTTCGGCCAACTCGCCGCGTACGACCGGCGGTTCTTCCCCGCTCCCCGGCCCGGCTTCCTCGCTTCCTGGGTGGGTCTGCCCGACCGGACCGCGCTGGTCGCGATCCGGGACGGTGAACTGGCCGGCTTCGCCGTCGTGCGCGCCTGCCATGGCGCCTCCCGTGTCGGCCCGCTCTACGCCTCGTCGCAGGAGGTCGCCGCAGCGCTGGTGGGCGGGTTGTCGGCGACCTCCCCGGGCGCGCCGGTGGCGATCGATGTCCCGGACATCAACGCGCCGTCCGTCGAGTTGATGGAACGGCTGGGGCTGAGCCCGTCGTTCGAGGCGGCGCGGATGTACACCGGTCCTGACCCGGACGTGGATCTGGCCGGACTCTTCGCCGTCACCACTCTCGAACTCGGCTGAGGAGGCGGCTTCCTGGGAGCCGGCCTCACCTCACGGCCACAGCAGCTGCTTCGCCCAGCCGTCCCCTTCTCCTTCTCCTTCTCCCCGTCGGGTGTACTGGAGACGGGTGTGGTTGCGCTGCCGGTCTCCCTGCCAGAACTCGACCTCTTCCGCGTGCAGGGAGTACAGCGTCCACTCCGGCGTCACCAGTCCCGGCTCCCGCTCCACGCGTTCCAGGGATGCTCCGGTCGCCGCGTCGCGGGCCGCGAGATCCGTCAACGGGCCGCTCTGGAGGCCGAGCAGCGCTTCCGCCCGGGCCTCGGGGGAGCGGGCGAGGAAGTCGGCGGCGCTCCGCTCGGGCGGCTCGGCGGCCACCGGGCCCCGTACCCGTACCTGCCGGGCCAGTTGGGGCCAGTAGAAGGTGAGCGCGGCCCGGCCGTGGGCGGCCAGGTCCCGGCCCTTGGGGCTGCCGGCGTGCACGGCGAACTGCCAGCCGTCCGCGTCCACGTTCTTGAGGATCAACACCCGTGCCGCCGGGTTCCCTTCCGGATCGACGGTCGAGAGGGTCATCGCGTGCGGCTCGCGCACACCCGCGTCCACCGCCTCGAAGAGCCAGTCCACGAAGAGCTGTTCGGGATCCGAGGGGGCCGTGTGCGGGTGGAAGGCGGGGAGTTCACCGGCGAACACGTCGAGTCCGCGCAAGGTCTCGCGCAGGGTGCCGGTCCGGCGGGAAGGGGCCTCAGGCGTGTCAGGGGTGTCACGGGCCTCCGGAGCCGAGGGGGCGCCCGCCGTGACGAGGGCCAGGGCGAACCCGTCGTACCCCTTGCTGCCCACCGTCTGGAGTGCGGTCGCGCTCAACCGGGGTTCGGCGGCGACGAGTTCGGTGAAGCGCCGTACCCCCCGCACCCGGGGGTCGGTGCTGTCCGGGTCGATCACCTCACCGGCGCGCACGACGTTGTCCGTGATGATGACGCTGCCGGGCCGGGAGAGCGTCAGGGCCCAGGTCAGGTACGCCGGGTTGCTGGGCTTGTCGGCGTCGATGAAGACCAGGTCGAACGGCCCGTGTCCGGCCTCCGCCAGCCGGGGCAGCGTCTCCAGCGCGGGGCCGGTGATCACCTCGACCGTACCGGCCAGCCCCGCGCGTGCGAGGTTGGCGCGGGCCACGTCGGCGTGGACCGGGTCGGCCTCCAGCGTGATCAGCCGCCCGCCGGGGGGCAGCGCGCGGGCGAGCCAGATCGTGCTGTACCCGCCGAGCGTGCCGATCTCCAGGATCGTCCGAGCTCTGTGCATCCGGGCCAGCAGATGCAGCAACTTCCCTTGTACGGGCGCCACATGGATGGCCGGCAGCCCGGCGGCCGTACTGTCCGCGAGTGCCGCGTCGAGGACGGCGTCGTTCCCCACCAGATGATCGCCGAAGTAGCGGTCCACGTCGGTCCACAGCTCCTGGTCCATGGTGCTCCTCTTCTCCGCCGCCGACAGGCTCGTTCTTCACCACCAGCCTGCTCGGCTCTGCTGCCCGGCCATTAAGTTCCGCCACTAAACATACTCGCACGGGTGGCCCTCCGCGCCGGATATCATCCAGCCGTGCTTCCTTCCCCCGCCGCTCTGGTCCGCGAATTCCACCGGGCCTTCGGCCTCGACGCCCGTACGACTCCGGCCGAGATCCCCGAGCAACTCGCCGCACACCGGCAGGAGTTGCTGGACGAGGAGGTCGGCGAGGTCGCGGAGGCGTCCCGTGAGGGGGCCCTGGACCACCTCGCCCACGAACTGGCCGACGTCGTCTATGTCGCGTACGGCACCGCGCTGGTCCACGGCATCGATCTCGACGCGGTGATCGCGGAGATCCACCGGGCCAACATGACCAAGCTGGGCCCGGAAGGGCGCCCGGTCCTGCGCGCCGACGGCAAGGTGCTCAAGGGGGACCACTACCGGGCGCCGGACGTGGCGGCGGTGCTGCGCCGACAGGGGTGGACGGGTGGGGAGAGGTAGGGCGGGGCGCGGCGGATCGGC
Source organism: Streptomyces sp. NBC_01317 (assembly GCF_035961655.1). NCBI lineage: Bacteria > Bacillati > Actinomycetota > Actinomycetes > Kitasatosporales > Streptomycetaceae > Streptomyces > Streptomyces sp. NBC_01317. The sequence continues at coordinate 5,557,825 of NZ_CP108393.1, forward strand.
TTCTACCCCAAACCCCAGAAGCCGGACAAGGGGGAGGACGGCACTCCGAAGACGGTCCGCTCCTATGCCGGTTACGCGGACGTCAACGGCCCGGACGCGGCGAAGAGCCACCTGTTCTACTGGTTCTTCGAAAGCCAGACCTGCGACCCCCATCTGGAGCCCGCCGAGCAGAAGCAGCTGATCGACGAGACGCCCCTGCTGATCTGGCTCAACGGCGGCCCCGGCGCTTCCTCCTCGGCGGGACTCTTCCTGGAGAACGGCCCCCTGCGCATCGCGGACGACGCGGCCGGGACCATTTCGGTGAGCCCCGACAGCTGGAACCAGGAAGCGCACGTCCTCTACTGGGACCAGCCCGTCGGCACGGGGTACAGCTACTGCGAAACACCGAAGACGTACGTCCAGGACGAGGACGTCCTCAGCGCCATGTTCCGCGAGGGCCTGCAAGCGTTCTACGCGACGTACCCGGAATACAAGCGCTGCCCCCTGTACGTCTGCGGGGAGAGCTACGCGGGAAAGTACGTGCCGGCGATCGCTCTGGAGATCGCCGAGCACCGTACTACACCAATTTCAAGAACGTCCTTGAGGACGGAGAGAAAACCCAGGACGTCAAGACGCTGGAGCAGGCCACCGACCTCGGCAATGCGCTGGTGGACGCGGTACTGGCCTACGGGGGCAACTTCGACGTCTATGACGTACGCCGCTGGGACGACCTGTCCGCGGGAGCGTTGAAACCCTACATGGACAGCAAGGGCGTCAGGGAAGCCCTGAATATCCATGATTCCGGCGTGCTCTGGCAGTTCGCGGACAACTCCGGTCCGGTGGCCATGGCCCTGAAGGCCGACAACATGACGGATGCCTCGAAGAAGTACGGCGACATCATGGAAAAGGGCTACAAGGTCCTGCTCTACACAGGGAACTTCGACACCGCCTGCGGATACCAGAGCACCGAGGAGATCCTGGACACGCTCGTCACGCCGCACGACGCATGGCACGCCTCTCCCCGGCTGATCTGGAAGCAGGCGCAGGGCAACCCGAAAGGGTTTGTCCGTAGTCTCACGACAGAAAAGACAGGCGATTCCCCCGGGAAGAACGTGACACAGGTGGCCATCCCCGACTCCGGGCACGAAGTGCCGGCCTACCAGCCACAGATCGCGCGGGAAATGCTGTACAACTGGCTCTTCGACCGTCCCTTCTTCGGCCAGGACCCGAAGAGCACGGTCGATGAAATCCTGAAGAAGGCACATCAAGGCACATCAAAGAAGCCGCCGTCGACCTGAGGCCTGTCCCGCAATCCCCGGTGGCGATTGCGGGACAGCCCTCAGGGACGGTCGACGTGCACGTTCGTCGACTTCACCCGGGCCGTGACGGTCACCCCGACCTCGATCCCCAGCTCCTCGACGGCCTCGCGGGTCACCAGCGACACCAGCCGGTGCGGCCCCGACTGGACCTCCACCTGGGCCACCACGTCGTCCAGCACCACCCCGGTCACGATCCCGGCGAAGGAATTGCGCACCGAGGTGGACACCTCGTCGGCCACCGGATGCAGCCCCACGGCCCGGTCCTTCGCGAAGCCGGCGAGGCTGACCCCGTCGATCACGCGGTTCCCCGAACCGTCCCGCTCCATGAGCAGCTGACCCCCGCCGGCCCAGCGGCGGACGGTCTCCGAACTCACGCCGAGCAGTCCCGCTGCCTGGCCAATGCTGTACGACGGCACGTACGCACTCTATGCCGCGCGGAATTCGCCACTCGATCGACCTGCTGCGATGATCGCCCCTGTACCCGGAGTCCCCCAGGGGCAACACAGGGACAGCACAAAGACAACACAGGGAAAGCGGGTGCGTGATGTCGGCCGAGCTGATGCGGTTGCGGTGCCGGGGGCACCGGGACATCCGCGCCACCCACACCAAGACCCTCGAATTCACCACCAGCTCCGAGATCACCGGCCGCGCGACCTGCGTGATCGGCGTCGGCGCCACGCTCGACGGCCCCGCCCCCGCACGGCTGGCCGGTCCGCTGCGGATCACCCTGACCGTCGGTGATCACACCTTCACCGTCCGGGCGCTGGCCAATTCCGCCTGGCGGCCCGGTTCGGGCGCGGTGGTACGGCTCAGCTCCGAGCGCCTGCCGAACACCCTGGCCACCGACGCCGACCACGCCTCCTCCGACCTGCCCCGCGACCTGCTGCACGCGCTCACCGACCCGGACGCCGAGATCACGATCGTCGTCGAGCGGGACACCGAGGCCGCCGAGGCCCGGCTTGTCCTCTACCGCGCCGGCGACGAGCGGGACGACCGCCTCGCGGCGGAGATCGCGGCGGCGGACACGGTGATCGCGGAGGACGCCGGGGCCGGCCAGGTCATCACCGTACTGGGGGCGGACGCGGATCCCTGGGACTCGGTCCCGTCGGCGATCGCGGAGGGAGGGCGGGTCCTGGCCGTGTCGACCGAGGACACCCGGAGCGCCCCGGTCGGCAAGCTGCTCGCGGCGCGGGACCGCCCGGCGGTGGAAGTCATCGGGCTCCCGGCGGAGTTGGCGGTCGCGGCGCTGTCGCCGTACCCCGTCCCGGTCCTTCTCGCCCCCCACGAGCGCAGGCGGCAGATCGGCAGGCTGCTGGGTGCGCACCGCCTGTCGCGGGTGGTCTTCAGGGTCCCGGCCGCCGAACTGCCGAAGCTCCTGGACGAGGCGGGGCGGACACTGGGCGTCCGGACCGTGGCGGTGACCGCCGCGACTTCCGCGGCGGCGGAACGCCCCTGGTGGGGGCCGGTGGCGGAGGCCGCGACCCGGCTCACCGGCGGTGGCGACGTGCTGTGCTGCGTGGACCCGGCGGAGGAGGTCCCCGAGGGGGCCGAGGACTCCGACGTCGACCTGTCGGCCCTGGTCAGAGCGCTGGCAGCGCAGTCGGTCTCCTCGAAGACGCTGGCGCAGGCACTGGCGGCGCTGCCGACGTGGTCGAGGAAGCGGGCGTACGAGTTCGTGCTCGAGGCGGCGAAGGCTCAGCGGCAGCCGAAGGAAGACACCTCCCGCTGAGCGGTTCAGGCACCGGGCGCCGGAGCCGGCGCTTTCCCCCCGTCCTCGCTTGACGGGTTGATGATCCCGGTCAGGGCGAGGACGTCGAGCTGCGCCCGTGTCGAGTTCAGCCGACGGGTCCACGACGTGGCGAGCGAGGCGATCTCCTCGGCGTCCAGGTACTTCGCCTCGTCCAGCCGCCACCCGGCCGCCGCCAGGAGCGGGCCGAGGCCCTTGACCGCCGACTCGGGGGTCGGTTCCGGGTGGTCGCCCACTTCCGGTACGGGCGGGCGCCACGCGTGCAGGTTCAGCGTGGTCAGGAACCGCGCGTCCGGCTCGCAGACCGCCGCGAGCCCCCGCAGCATCGAGGGATCGGAGCCGAGCATGCCGCGCAGCAGGCTGCCCCAGGGCATCAGCATGTGCAGTTCCGTGACGCCCCGCAGCCCGGCCGGCAGCTGCTCGGCGGGCGCCCAGAGGTAGAGCAGGTTGGCCAGCCCGCCCTTGGCGGGGTTCGCGGCCGCCTTCGCCGCTGTCTTACGGAGGTTGTCCTTGGCGGCGTCCAGCCCGATGACCAGCTGGTCGGGCCGCTGCCGGGCCAGATGGAACGGGTGCTTCCCGTCGCCCGTACCGACATCCAGGACCACACCCTCGTAGCGGGCGAGAAGCTCACCGTAGGCGTCACTGTCGATCTCCACGATGCGCTTCCCCAGCACGCGACGCATGGCCATGAACGAACGCTCCAGTGGTACTGGGGCGTCGGTCCTGGTCAAGCCCCCGGGGCGTCCGAGTGTAGCCGGACGGAAAACGAAGCAGGCGGGAGAGAAAGGGGTGGGAGAGGGGAGAGGGGGCGGGAGAGAAAGAACGCCGGCGAGCGTTCCGTACGCAGAGGGTCTACGCGCATGGGGCCTGCCCGCGCCCGCTCCGGCACCGCGACTACCATCGCACCGGGTGCAGGTACACGTCACCTTCTTGTCCACGATCATGTGTTGCATGTGTTGTCCCCGATCAAGGTCCACGATCACGTCCGCATAGGAGCGCCTCATGACGGCGAGTACGCCCAAGCCTCAGGTCGACACCAGCAAGCCGCACCCGGCGCGCGTCTACGACTTCCTCCTCGGCGGCAAGGACAACTACCAGGTCGACCAGGAGGTGGGCGAGAAGCTTCCCCCGGAGGCGAAGGCCGCCGCCCGGCAGAACCGCGCGTTCATGCAGCGGGCCTCGGCCTGGCTGGCGCGGAACGGTGTCGACCAGTTCCTGGACATCGGTACGGGCATCCCGACGGAGCCGAACCTCCACCAGATCGTCCAGGAGATCAATCCCAAGGCGCGGATCGTCTACACGGACAACGACCCCATCGTGCTGCGGCATGCCGAGGCCCTGCTCATCAGCTCCCCGGAGGGCGTCACCGACTACATCCAGGCGGATGTGCGCGAGCCCGAGGTGATCCTCGAACACGCCCGTACGCTCCTGGACTTCAGCCGGCCCATCGCCCTGTCGCTGATCGCGCTCCTGCACTTCATCCCCGAGGACCAGGACCCGTACGGCATCACGGACACGCTCGTGGGCGCCCTGCCCGCCGGCAGCTACCTGGTGCTGTCGCACGCCGCGTCCGACCTCTTCCCCGAGCTGTCGTCGCGGGTGACGGCGGAGTACGCGAAGGGCGGCATCACCCTCGGATTCCGTACCCGTGACGGCGTGTCCCGCTTCTTCGACGGCCTCGACCTGGTTCCCCCGGGCGTGGTGACGGCGACGGAGTGGTTCAAGGACACCCCGGCCCCTGAGGACGAGGACTGCGGCCTGTACGCGGGAGTGGCCCGCATCGGCTGAACCACGCGGGCTTCGCGTCACCGCGCCGGTTTCGCGCCGCCGGTGACGCGAAGTGCGCCGTTGTCAGGGTGAGCGCCGGAGCGTAGAAGAGAACAGAGGGATTCGGCTCTGCCGAGGCCGGCGGTCCGGGGAGTGCCGCGCACACAGCCGCGTACACAACCGTGTACACAACCGACGGTCGTGCTGTGCGCCCCGGCAGCACGGCGGCACGGAGGAGCACGGTATGACCGCACTGTCCGATTCCGGGTGTCCCGTGCTGGACCCCACCGCGCGTGCCGCCCACGCGGACGCGGCCGTACTGCGTGCCAAGGGCCCCGCGACGCCGGTGGAGCTGCCGGGAGGTGTGCGCGCCTGGTCCGTCACCCGGCACAGTGTCATCCAGAGACTGACGGGGGACCCGCGCGTCTCCCGTGATCCGTACCGCCACTGGCCGGGTCTCGCCGAGGTCCCCGAAGGCTGGCCCCTGGCGGTCTCGGCCCTCATGCGGAACTTCCTGAACGCCTACGGCGAGGAGCACCGCGGGTTACGCCGCCGTATGGCCCCGTCCTTCTCGCCCCGGCGGGTGGAGGCGATGCGCCCGCGGATCCAGACGACGGCGGACCGCCTGGTCGACGCGATCGACGCGCTGCCGCCCGGCCGGAGTACCGACATCCGGCGCGCGCTCGCCCTTCCGCTGACCATGACGGTCATCTGCGATCTGTTCGGTGTCCCCGACGTCCTCAGGGAGGATCTCGGCGCCTCCATCGACGCGCTGATGGACACCACGGCAACGGCCGAACAGGGCCGGGCCAGGCTGGCCGAACTCGACGCCCGGCTGGCGGAGTTGCTGGAGTACAAGAAGGCACACCCCGGTTCCGACTTCACCAACGATCTCCTCACGCCGTTCCCGTCCGCGTCCCCCTCTGCGGATGGGGAGGCGTTGCTGACCGACAGGGAACTGCTCGACCACCTCTTCCTCATGCTCGCAGCGGGGTACGAGACGGCCGTCAACCTCATCACCAGCGCCGTGCACGCCCTGCTGGCCGCGCCCGGACACCTCGGCCGGCTCCGCGCGGGCGACGTCGGCTGGGACGACGTCATCGAGGAGACGCTGCGTCACAACGGCCCGATCATGCATCACCCGATGCGTTACGCCATCGAGGACATCGATCTCGGCGAAGGGGTCGTCATCCGCCGGGGCGAGCCTGTCATCATCGCCTTCGCGGCTGCCGGGCGTGACCCCGAGCTGCACCCCGACAGCCCTGATGTGTTCGACCCCGCGCGGAGGCGCAAGGAGCACCTCGCCTTCGGCCACGGCCCCCACTTCTGCCTGGGGGCCCACCTGGCCCGGATGGAGACCCATGTGGCTCTGACCACCCTGTTCGAGCGCCTTCCTCTCCTGGCGCTCGCCCACCCTGGCCGGCTTCCGTCCCCCGTCCCGTCGCTCTCCCTCAACGGGCCGGCCCAACTGCACGTCGTCCCGCACCCGGTGAGTCCGCCGCACTCGGGCTGATCCGGCTGCCGGCTGATCCGTTTGGTGGCTGACCCGGTCACCTGCTGATCCGGCTACCAGTCGAGCGGAAGCGGTACGAAGGGGGCGTCCTCGGGGGCTGCTTTGCGGGCCTCCAGGGCGACCTTGGCGGGCTCGCCGATCGGGAGGCGCAGCGGGGGATCGGGCTGTTCGAGCGTGTCGGCGAGCGCGACGGCCACCTCCTCGGGGGTGACGGGCTCGAAGATGGAGGTGCCGCGCAGCGGGGCGAACTGCTTGAACAGCGGCGTGTACGGGTCGTTGTCCGTGAAGTAGGACTTCGCGCGCTCGGCCCCGCCGGAGGAGACGGTGCTCGGCTGGAGGATGGTCACCTTGATCCCGAAGTGCCCCGCCTCGACGGCGATGGTCTCGGCGAACGCCTCCATGGCCCACTTGCTGGCGGCGTACGGGCCGATGATCGGTACGACGAGCCGGCCCTGGATGCTGGAGACGAAGATGAGCCGCCCCGCGCCGCGTTCGCGCATCGCGGGCAGCACACCCTGGGCGACCCGCAGGGGGCCGAAGGTGTTGAGCTGGAAGAGGTCTTCGACCTTGGAGAGAGGCACGTTCTCCAGGGAGGCGCGGATCGTCGCGCCGGCGTTGCTGACGAGTACGTCGATCTCCCCGGCGTCGCGGATGGCCTCGTCGACACTCTTCTGATCGGTGACGTCGAGGCGCAGGCGTTGGTCGACGGGGAGGTCGTCCAGGTCTTCGGGCCGGCGGGCGGTGGCGACGACGCGGTGGCCGCGGGCGGCGAGTTCGACGGCGATGGCCCGGCCGATGCCCTTGGAAGCGCCGGTGATGAGTACGGAGGTCATGTCGGTCTCCTGACTGGGTGGGTGGTGTGGTGGCGGCGTAGGCCGTTTCGTACCGGCCGACCGCTTTTGTTTCGCCGGAGAACGGGAAGAGAAGTGCTCAGCCCGCCGTCTTCGCATCGCGGGCGGTGTCGGCGTAGATCTTCGCCGAGACGAAGTTACCGTCGGTGACGTCGCATGCCCGCGCGTCTCGATGTTCATCGACTGCTGTGTCGTCGCCGGCATTTTCAGCAGGAAGCTGTCACGCGGCATCCCGGTCCAGCGCTTCCCGCGCTTCCCGCGTCGGAACGGGGTCCGCCACGGAAGTCCCGGCTGAAGACCAGTTCTCCGGGCGCGAGTTGGTGGATGACCTGGAATCGGTCCTCGGGAAACATTCCGAGCCCTTCGACCAGCGCCTCGTGCACGGCGTCGGACACGGCTGTCAGGTACTCGGGAGACTTCCCCCGGAGCAGGTCGATGTTCACGAATGGCATGACGATCCCTTCCGGCCCCGGATCGGCGCGATGCCGCTGCGCGGTCTGCGGTCTGCGGTCTGCGGTCTGCGCCTGCGGTCCGAGGTCCACTGTCCGCTGCCTCCAAAATCCATACTATGTCGCTCGGTATAGATAGCAAGTCGCCGGATCGGATAGACTCGGGGACATGGGTAGGAAGTCGGACAGCAGGCAGCGGATGGTCGAGGCCGCACGGCAGCTCATCCGCGAGCGGGGCTACCACGGCACGGCACTGTCCGACGTGGTGGAGCGGAGCGCGGCACCCCGGGGATCGGTCTACTACCACTTCCCCGAAGGCAAGGGGCAGATGGCGGCCGAGGCGGCCGCCAGCCACGCCCAGGAGCAGGTGGAGATCATCAACCGGGCGGCGGCCTCGTCGTCATCGGCCGAGGACCTCGTCCGTACCTACTTCGACCTGGCCCGTGAAGGCATGGTGGGCAGCGGCTATCAGCGCGGCTGCGCCATCGCGCCGCTGGTGATCGAGGCGAGCGAGGAGTCCGAGGGGCTCCAGGACGCCACGCGCCGGTCGTTCTCGGCCATGGTCGACGGCATGGCCTTCCAGCTGATCGTCCACGGCGTGGGAAACGCCGACGCGCGGGAGCTGGCTCACGCCGTGGTGGCGGGGGTGGAAGGCGCCATGGTCACCTCGCGCGCGCTGCGCAGCCCGCAGCCGTTCGACGCGGTACGCGTCGTGCTGGCCGACCGCGCGCGAAACCTCACCGCCGGCATCCGGGCGGCGTCGTAGGCGGGTTCCTGCCGTCTCGGGGAGGGGCGGGATCCGCTCCGTACCACAGCATGTATACCGGACGACATAACTACAGCGCCCCTGACCGCCGAATGCTGCCGAACAGGTTCTCTTGTGGGCCGGGCCGCCCCGGTCCTGTGGCGCCGGGGGTGCCGGGCCGGGGTCGGCCCAGCGCTGATGTGGGTCTTACGCAGGGCCCGCTACGGTTGCTCTGACCTGCGGAAAGGCCCTCCCTTGGGGAGAGCTGCGCTTCGCGCGTAGAAATGTGCCCCCGGCAGGACTCGAACCTGCGGCCAAGTGCTTAGAAGGCACCTGCTCTATCCACTGAGCTACGGGGGCCGGACGAGCGGCCTCGGTTGTCCCGGAGCCCCCGGCGGGTGGTTCCGTGACCTTGCCGGGACAAGGATAGGGCTCCGATCCCCCTGACCCGGTTGCTTCACGTGCGTGGCACGATGTGGAGGTTCAGTGAAGCGAACCGATAATCGCAGGCAGGTGCGATTCCCGCACCGCTTTTTCGCTCTCGCGCCACGGGTGTTGTGCACTCGTTATGCCTGTGTCCCACTCATCCCGTCTGTCCCGAGTGTCTGATCGGCGCGCAGAGATGTCTATACGCTTCAAAAAGCCGCTAAAAGCGGGCATTCTTCGCATGTGGTGACCTTGGATGTACGCCCCCAGCTGATCGACGCACTCTCCGCGCTGCGCGACCGTGTCGCGGCGGTGCGTCTTCCACTGCCTCTTCCCGGGGCGCCGCGGGCCCGGCAGACCCGGGCCGAGCTGCTCGCGCAGCTCGACGACTACCTTCTGCCCCGGCTCCGGGAGCCCGACGCCCCGGTGCTCGCCGTCGTCGGCGGGTCGACCGGCGCCGGCAAGTCCACCCTCGTCAACTCCCTTGTGGGGCGGCGCGTCAGTGAGGCGGGGGTGCTGCGGCCCACCACGCGTACCCCCGTCCTGGTGTGCCATCCGGACGACCACCACTGGTTCGCGGGCATGCGGATCCTGCCGCACCTGACCCGGATCTGGCTGCCCGAGGGGGAGGACGGGGACGAGGGGGAGGGAGACGGCGGGGACGGGAGACGGGACGGGACATCGGTCGGGCGAGACGCCGGACAGGGCGTTGGGCTCGGGGTCGGGCAGGGCGACGGCTCAGATGCCGGCACCGGCGTCGGCACCGGCGCCGGCCGTACCTTCGGCCCCGCCGGCGCACGCCCCCGGCCCTTCGGCCGCACCGGCCGGGGCGGGAGAGCCGCCGGCCGCGAGCGCGCCGGCGCCGACTCCCTCCGTATCGACACCGCCGCCACCCTGCCCCGTGGCCTCGCGCTCCTCGACGCGCCCGACATCGACTCGCTCGTGGTGGAGAACCGGGTGCTGGCCGCCGAGTTGATCTGCGCCGCCGACGTATGGGTCATGGTGACCACCGCCAGCCGCTACGCCGACGCCGTGCCGTGGCATCTGCTGCGTACGGCCAAGGAGTACGACGCCTCGCTCGTGACCGTCCTCGACCGTGTCCCGCACCAACTGGTCGAGGAGGTGTCGCGGCAGTACGGGGCCCTCCTGACCAGGGCCGGGCTCGGGGACGTACCCCGCTTCACGATTCCCGAGCTGCCCGAGTCGGCCGGCGGCGGCAGCGGACTCCTGCCCACCACCGCCGTCGCCCCGCTGCTCGCCTGGCTCGCGCACCGGGTGCAGGATCCGGCGGCCCGTCAGCAGGCCGTCGTACGGACCGCGTCGGGGGTCATCGACTCGCTGGACGTACGGATGCCGGAGCTGGCGGGCGCGGTGGCCGCGCAGTACGCGGCGTCCGTACGGCTCATGGCCGCGGTGGAGGACGCGTACACCGCAGAAGGCGAGCGGGTGCGCCGTCAGCTTCAGCGCGGCGCCGTCCTGGCCGGGGACGCGCGCACCCGCTGGCGGGGCTATCCGAGGGACAGTTCGTCGCGGGAACTGCTCGACTCGCTCGTGGAGAGCCTCGGCGCGCTCCTCCAGTGCGCCGTCGCCGCCGCCGACGAACGGGTGGAGGAGGCCTGGCGGCGCGAGCCGGCCGCCGGGGCCGTCGACGTGTCGGGCGCGGACGGCGAGGTGACGGAGCGGATCGGGATGGCCGTACGGCGCTGGCGGCGCGTCCTGGAGGAGCTGGCGGAGGACGAGGTACGGCAGCTGGAACGCAGCGCCGCGCCCGAACCCGAAGCCGTCGCCGCCCTGCTCGCGACCGCCCTCCTAGGAGGGCGTCGCGCCCGGGTCGCGGGCGAGCGCCTCGCCGAGAGCGTCGGGGCGCAGGCCGCGCTGCGGCTGCGCGACCGGGGCGCCGAGCTGGTGACGACGTACATCGACCGTGTCCTGCACGGGGAGCGCGACCGGCGGCTCGCGCCCCTCGACGCCCTTGAGGTGACTCCGGAGCCCCAGGCGGAACTGATCGCCGCGCTGTCCGTACTCCAGAAGGAAAGCAGGAGGAAAGGTGACCGACGTGACTGATGTGAACGCCGCCGCGGACGTGACGACGGACGCCGATGCCGGGGGCGGGGACAGGGCGGACCGGGCGGGCGGTACAGGGAAGGGCGCCGGGCGCTGGGACGACGGGCTGATCGCCCGCCGGGCCGGAGAGCATGGCGCCAGGGGGCGGGCGGGCGGGCGCTCCGGGCTGGACGGTCTTACGGACGGCTTCACGGACGGTCTGACGGACGGACAGGCCGACGTGCGCGACCTGCGTGACCTACGTGCCCTCGGGCTGACCGACGGATCCGGCGGCCCGGACGGTCTCGACGGGACCGGCCGTTCCGGCGGCCCTGACGGCCCTCACGGCGCCTCCGGCGCGCTCGGGGCGGGTGGTGAGACCCACACGCCCATCGGCGGGCCCTACGGCGGCGCCCTGCGGGTCCGGCTCGACGCCCTGGGCGAGTTGGTCGGCCTCTCCCGTACCCGTCTCGAAGGTTCCATCCTCGCCGAGGCGGGCCGCGTCCTCGACGAGGCGTCGGCCCGGCAGCGGCTGTCCTCGCGCCACACCGTCGTCGCCATCGCGGGAGCGACCGGCAGCGGCAAGTCGACGCTGTTCAACGCCCTCGCCGAGGTGCCGATCTCGGAGACCGGGCTGCGCCGCCCCACCACCTCCGCCCCGATCGCCTGCACGTGGTCGGACGGCGCGGCGGGGCTGCTCGACCGGCTCGCCATCCCAGGACGGCTGCGCCGCAGGCCGCTGGCGGGCGGGGACGGCGACGAGGAACTGCACGGGCTCGTCCTGGTGGACCTCCCCGACCACGACTCGGCCGTCACCCGCCACCGCGACCAGGTGGACCGGGTGCTGGGGCTCGTGGACGCCGTGATCTGGGTGGTCGATCCCGAGAAGTACGCGGACGCCGCGCTCCACGAGCGCTATCTGCGCCCGCTCGCGGGCCACGCCGAGGTCACGTTCGTCGTGCTCAACCAGATCGACCGGCTGCCCGGCGACGCCTCCCACCAGGTGCTCGACGACCTGCGCCGGCTGCTCGACGAGGACGGTATGGCCCTGGGCGAGCACGGCGAACCGGGCGCCACCGTCCTCGCGCTCTCCGCGCTCACCGGGCAGGGTGTGGGCGAACTGCGCGAGCTGCTGGGCCGGTTCGTACAGGAACGGAACGCCGCCGCGCGCCGCCTCTCCGCCGACGTCGACGCCGCTTCCGTACGGATGCGCTCGGCGTACGTCGCCGACGGGCACCCCGGTCTCGGCGAGCGCTCGCGCGAGCAGTTCGCGGACCGGCTGGCCTGGGCCGTCGGCGCGGTGGCCGCCGGTGAGACGGCGGAGCGCGAGTGGCGCAGGAACGCGGGTCGTGCCTGCGGCACGCCGTGGCTGCGGCTGTACCGGTGGTACGAGCGCAAGCGCGTGCCCGGGGGTGAGGTCACGTCGTCCGAGGTGCTGGTGGAGGAGGAGCTGACGGCCCGCCAGCGGGTCGAACAGGCGGTCCGTACGGTGTCGGAGGAGGCGTCCGCCGGTCTGCCCGCGCCCTGGGCGCACGCGGTGCGTGAGGCGGCCGTACGGGGCGCGGAGGGGCTGCCGGAGGCGCTGGACGAGCTGGCGGTGACGGTGGGGGCGCCGACGGGCCGTCCGCCGCGTCCGGCGTGGTGGCCGGCCGCCGTCCTCGCCCAGGCCTCCATGACGCTGCTCCAGATCTTCGGCGCGCTCTGGCTGATGGGACAGATCGTCGGCGTCCTGGAACCGGGGCTGTTGCCGCCGGTGCTGGTGATGCTCGCGGGGATCATCGGCGGGCCGTTCGTGGAGTGGGCCTGCGGGGCGGCGGCGCGGGGGCCCGCGCGGCGGTACGGGCAGGACGCGGAGCGGCGGCTGCGGGAGGCGGCGGCCGGGTGCGGGCGGGCGAAGGTGCTCGACCCCGTCTCGGCGGAGCTGATGCGGTACCGGGAGGTGCGGGAGCAGTACGTCACGGTGTCGGGGGTGGTGCCGCTGGCGCGGTGAGGGGGGTAAGGGGGCGGCAGGTGGGGCGTCACGGGTGACGGGGTGATGGACTTTTCCACAACTGGCGGGTAATCCACAGGCGTCAGCGGATTCTTTCGGTTCGGCTCAGCATGGGTGCGGTGACATCACGCAATGCAGTCGGACGGAAGTGAGCGGTTATGAGCGACACAGTGGTGACCGTGGTGGGCAATGTGGCGACCGGTGTGGAATTCAGGGAGTCGGCGACCGGAGGAGTGGCGCGGTTCAGATTCGCGGTGACGGGCCGCCGCTGGGACCGGCAGGAGGAGAGCTGGGCGGACGGGCCCACGAGCTTCTACACGGTGTGGGCGTGGCGGACGCTGGGGGCGAATCTGGCGGCCTCGGTGTCCGTCGGGGAGCCCCTCGTGGTGCACGGCCGGCTGAGGGTGCGGGACGAGGAACGGGACGGCCAGCGGCGGACGTTCGTGGACATCGACGCGGTGGCGGTGGGTCACGATCTGACGCGCGGGACGTCGGCGTTCAGGCGTGTGGCCAGGGCGACTCCCTCCTTGACGGAGCGTCACAACTCCGCGACCCAGGGCCAGGAGGCCGCGCCGCGAACGGATCGGGGGGAGCAGGCGCGGCAGGTCCGGGAGGTACAGGGGCAGTTGCCCGTGCCCGGGGCGGACCAGGGGGCGCGGGAGGAGCCTGTCGGTGCGGGGGTGGGCGTGGGCGTGGGGGCCGGGGTGTAGGCGGCCGGGTCCTGAGAGGTGGCTGTGAAGACTTGTCGATACGTGCGGTCGTATTCCATGGATACGTCGATCATTCGATAACGATTCCGATTCGGAACGGTTGCCTGGTCGCTTGATTGGGCACCCGCGACACTCGCCATCCATAGGATTCCGGTGTACTCACGGGGCACTTGAGTCAGCCGGCGAGGCACAACCCCCCACGCGTCCCACGCGAAACTCCTCGCCCGAAGGGGAATTCTGTGGTCTCTGCGATATCCGAGTCACCCGCGCCGTCCGAGGCGTACGCGCCGTCCGGGGTCTCCGCGCTGTCCGTGCCGGCCGCGGGTTCCGCGTGGCGCCGGGGTGCCGCCCGCCTCGCCGCCGCCGCGCTGGTTCCCGGTCTCCTCGCGATGGGCGCTCTGGCCGGGGCCGGCACGGCCGCCGCCGCCGACGACGTGCCCCAGCACCAGGGCGGCGCGTCCGCAACGCTCGACGGACTGAAGACCTTCGGCGGCGCCGTGCTGCACACGGACGGCGCGGACCAGGAGTTGCCCGCCGGCCTGTTCGAGATGACGGTCGAGGGCGGCGGCACGCTCAAGACGTACTGCGTCGACATCCACAACCCGACCCAGGCGCAGGCGAAGTACCAGGAGACGCCCTGGGCCCAGACCTCGCTGGGCGCCAACGACGACGCGGGCAGGATCCGCTGGATCCTGGAGCACTCGTACCCACAGGTCGACGACCTGGCGGACCTCGCCGCGGCCGCGAAGACCGGGCCGCTCACCGACCAGACCGCGGCGGCGGGCACCCAGGTCGCCATCTGGCGCTTCTCGGACGACGCCGACGTCGACGCCAGCGACCCGGCGGCCGAGAAGCTGGCCGACTGGCTGGAGAAGAACGCGCGGGACACCCCCGAGCCCAAGGCCTCGCTCACCCTGGAGTCCGCCGCGGTCTCCGGCAAGGCGGGCGAGCGACTCGGACCGGTCACCGTCCGCACGAACGCGGACCGGGTCACGGTGACCCCGCCCGTCGACGTGGGCGTGGCGGACGTCGCGAGCGCCACCGGCGTGAAGATCACCGACAAGGCGGGCAAGGAGGTCACCACGGCGGCCGACGGCGCGCGGCTCTACTTCGACGTCCCGGAGGGCGCCGACGACGGCACCGCGTCGCTCGCCGTGCAGGCCACCACCTCCGTGCCGGTCGGCCGGGCCTTCGCCGGCGTGACCAGGAGCCAGACGCAGATCCTGGCGGGGTCGAGTGACTCCACGGTCTCGGCGACGGCCACCGCCACCTGGGCCGAGGGCGGCGCCATCCCGGCGGTCTCCGCGGCGAAGAACTGCGCCAGGAGCGGGGTCGACGTCACCGTCGCCAACGAGGGGGACGCGGAGTTCACCTTCGAGCTGTCGGGCGACGAACACGCGGTCGCGCCCGGCGAGTCCCGTACGGTCACGGTGCCCGTGGTCGAGGACCAGCCGTACGAGTTCGCGGTGAACGGCCCCGACGGATTCACCAAGACCTTCAAGGGCGTCCTGGACTGCCGCACCACCGGCACCGCACCCCCGCCGGACGAGAACATCACCACCCAGCTGGGCACGGACTCGGCAGGCGCGGCAACGGCGGGCACCCCGGCCAACCTCGCAGAAACAGGCGGCTCCAGCGCGACCCCCCTCATCGCGGGCATCGCGACAGCCCTCCTCGTGATCGGCGGCGGAGCGGTCTTCTTCCTCCGCAAGAAGAAGGCCACGCCCTCTTCCCCGACCACCACCGAGTAGAAGGAGAGAACGACAACACCACGCACCCCCGTTCCTGGCCGAAGCCGGGGAGCGGGGGGTGCGCGGGGGAATCCCGGGCGGCTGTCAGCCTCGCCTCGATCGTTGTGCCGCTGGGGCGATTTCTTCGATGAGGGCGTGGACGCGGGTTTCGATCTCGTCGCGGATGGGGCGGACCGCGTCGACGTTCCGGCCGGCCGGGTCGGGAAGTTGCCAGTCCAGGTAGCGCTTGCCGGGGAAGACCGGGCAGGTGTCGCCGCACCCCATCGTGATGACGACGTCGGAAGCCTGCACCGCCTCGCTGGTGAGCAGCTCGGGGGCGTTGGCCGAGATGTCGATGCCGACCTCTCTCATCGCCTCCGCGACGGCGGGGTTGACGGTGTCGGCGGGTGCGGAGCCGGCGGAGCGGACCTCGACGCGGTCGGCTGCGAGGTGGCTCAGGAAGGCCGCGGCCATCTGGGAGCGTCCGGCGTTGTGGACGCAGACGAACAGCACCGACGGCCGCGGTGCGGTGTTCTCAGGCATGGGCGGGGTCTTCCTGGGGTGTGGGCGGCTGGGCGGGGGTGAAGTAGCGGCGGGCGCGGAGGGCCACGTACACGAGACCGATCAGGACGGGCACTTCGATGAGCGGGCCGACCACCCCGGCGAGCGCCTGGCCCGAGGAGGCGCCGAAGGTCGCGACGGCCACGGCGATGGCCAGTTCGAAGTTGTTGCCCGCCGCGGTGAAGGCGAGGGTGGTGGCGCGCGGGTGGTCCAGGCCCACGGCGCGGCCCAGGAGCATGGATCCGGTCCACATGACCGCGAAGTAGACCAGCAGCGGCAGGGCGATGCGGACGACGTCGAGGGGCTGCGAGGTGATGGCGTCTCCTTGCAGGGCGAACAGGACGACGACGGTGAACAGCAGCCCGTACAGGGCGAAGGGGCCGATGCGCGGGAGGAGGGCGGACTCGTACCAGGCGCGGCCCTTGGCCCTCTCCCCGATACGGCGCGTGAGGTAGCCGGCGGCGAGCGGGATCCCGAGGAAGATGGCCACGCTGCGGGTGATCTCCTGGATCGACACGTCGAGGCCCGTCTGTTCCAGCCCCAACCGGCCCGGCAGGTAGGAGAGATAGAACCAGCCGAGCGCGGAGAACGCGATCACCTGGAAGACCGAGTTCAGGGCGACCAGAACGGCGGCGGCTTCGCGGTGTCCGCCGGCGAGGTCGTTCCAGATGATGACCATGGCGATACAGCGGGCCAGTCCGACGATGATCAGGCCCGTGCGGTACGCGGGCAGGTCCGGCAGGAACAGCCACGCCAGGGAGAACATGAGCGCCGGGCCGACGATCCAGTTCAGCAGCAGGGACGACAGCAGCAGGCGGCGGTCGCGGGTGACGGTGTCGAGGCGGTCGTAGCGGACCTTGGCCAGCACCGGATACATCATCACCAGCAGGCCCAGGGCGATCGGAAGGGACACCCCGGTCATGGTCACCTCGGCGAGAGCGTCGCCCAGGCCCGGGACGAGGCGGCCGAGGCCGAGGCCGGCGGCCATCGCGGTGAGGATCCAGACGGCGAGGTAGCGGTCGGGAAGGGACAGACGGCCGGCCACGTTCTCTTCCGGCCGTTCCGGTGCTTCCTGTCCGGCACCGCTCACGAAACCGCTTCCGCGCCGCCGGGCCGGCTCAGGACGGTCGCGAGCCGGTCGGTCGTCTCCGGAACCAGCCAGTAGTAGACCCACGTGCCGCGACGCTCACAGTCGATGAGCCCCGCCTGCCGCAGCAGCTTGAGGTGGTGCGAGATCGTCGGCTGGGACAGGTCGAAGGCCGGGGTCAGGTCGCACACGCAGACCTCACCGCCCGCCCGCGAGCCGATCATCGACAACAGGCGCAGCCGGACCGGATCGCCCAGCGCCTTGAACACCTTCGCCAGCTCCCCGGCCTGGTCCTCGCCCAGAGGAGCGGCCAGCAGCCCCGCACCCGGACAGCAGGCCCTGGCCTCATCGCTCCGACCGAGCACCACCAACTCTGGATCCGACTGATTCGACATTCCTCTATATTGACAGCCTTCGATTCAGACGCCAAGGCCGCATGCGGGAGTGAGGGATGTTGACGGACAGCGACGAAGGTCGCTCCCGGTCACCGCAGGTCGGCGGGGTGTGTCCGGGGGCTGGACGGGCGGTTTCCCCCGGGGGATGGACGTCAGGCAAGATGGGGTGTATCTGCCCTCACGCGGCGGAGCCGCACATTGGCCCTTCTCGATTGCCGGACGGTTTCTCTTGGCTGAGTACATCTACACGATGCGCAAGACGCGTAAGGCGCACGGCGACAAGGTCATCCTCGATGACGTGACGCTGAGCTTCCTGCCGGGCGCGAAGATCGGTGTGGTGGGTCCGAACGGCGCCGGAAAGTCCACCGTGCTGAAGATCATGGCGGGCCTGGAGCAGCCGTCCAACGGGGACGCCTTCCTCTCGCCCGGTTACACGGTCGGCATGCTCCTCCAGGAGCCGCCGCTCGACGAGACCAAGACGGTGCTGGAGAACGTCCAGCAGGGCGCGGCCGAGATCATGGGCAAGCTCCACCGCTTCAACGAGGTCGCCGAGTTGATGGCCACCGACTACTCCGACGCCCTGCTCGACGAGATGGGCAAGCTCCAGGAGGACCTCGACCACGCCAACGCGTGGGACCTGGACACCCAGCTCGAACAGGCCATGGACGCCCTGGGCTGCCCGCCCGGCGACTGGCCCGTCACCAACCTCTCCGGTGGTGAGCGCCGCCGCGTCGCGCTCTGCAAGCTGCTCCTCGAAGCGCCCGACCTGCTGCTCCTCGACGAGCCCACCAACCACCTGGACGCCGAGTCCGTGCAGTGGCTGGAGCAGCACCTCGCCAAGTACCCCGGCACCGTCGTCGCCGTCACTCACGACCGGTACTTCCTCGACAACGTCGCGGGCTGGATCCTGGAGCTCGACCGCGGCCGCGCCATCGGCTACGAGGGCAACTACTCCACGTACCTGGAGAGCAAGCAGGCCCGCCTCAAGGTCGAGGGCCAGAAGGACGTCAAGCGCGCCAAGCGGCTCAAGGAAGAGCTGGAGTGGGTCCGCTCCAACGCGAAGGGACGGCAGGTCAAGTCCAAGGCCCGGCTGGCCCGTTACGAGGAGATGGCCGCCGAGGCGGACAAGATGCGGAAGCTGGACTTCGACGAGATCCAGATCCCGCCGGGCCCGCGCCTCGGCAATGTGGTCGTCGAAGTCGAGCACCTCACCAAGGCGTTCGGCGACAAGGTGCTGATCGACGACCTCTCGTTCACGCTGCCCCGCATGGGCATCGTCGGCGTGATCGGCCCCAACGGCGCCGGCAAGACGACCCTGTTCAAGATGATCCAGGGCTTCGAGCAGCCCGACTCCGGCTCGATCAAGGTCGGCGAAACCGTCAAGATCAGTTACGTCGACCAGGGCCGCGGCAACATCGACCCCAAGAAGTCGCTGTGGGCCGTCGTCTCCGACGAGCTGGACTACATCAACGTCGGCCAGGTCGAGATGCCTTCGCGCGCGTACGTCTCCGCGTTCGGCTTCAAGGGCCCCGACCAGCAGAAGCCGGCCGGCGTCCTCTCCGGTGGTGAGCGCAACCGCCTGAACCTCGCGCTGACCCTCAAGCAGGGCGGCAACCTGCTGCTCCTCGACGAACCGACCAACGACCTCGACGTCGAGACACTCTCCTCGCTGGAGAACGCGCTCCTCGAATTCCCCGGCGCGGCCGTGGTCGTCAGTCACGATCGGTGGTTCCTCGACCGGGTCGCGACGCACATCCTCGCGTACGAGGGCAACTCCAAGTGGTTCTGGTTCGAGGGCAACTTCGACTCGTACGAGAAGAACAAGGTCGAGCGCCTCGGCGCGGACGCCGCCCGCCCCACCCGTGCCACCTACAAGAAGCTGACGCGAGGCTGAGATGGCCCGGCACATCTACAGCTGCCCCCTGCGCTGGTCGGACATGGACGCCTTCGGGCACGTCAACAATGTGGTCTTCCTCCGCTACCTGGAGGAGGCCCGCATCGACTTCATGTTCCGGCTGGCGCCCGGGGACGGCTCGCCGTCGTTCTCCGGCGGGTCCGTCGTGGCCCGGCACGAGATCGACTACAAGCGCCCGCTGGTCCACCGGCACGAGCCGGTGATCATCGAGTCCTGGGTGACGGCGATCACGGCCGCGTCGCTGACGATCGCGTACGAGATCAAGGACGCCGAGGGCGCGGACGAGGTGTACGTGAAGGCCTCGACGGTCGTGGTGCCGTACAACCTGGAGGCAGGGCGGCCCCGGCGCATCACCGACGAGGAGAAGTCCTTCCTCCTCCACTACCTGGACGACGGTGCGAACGGTGCCGGCTCCCAGCGCGGCAACAACAAAAAGGATGCTCTCGCGGCATGACATCGCCCGTCCTGACACTGGACTTCGCCGATCCGAGGGAGGCGGCGGACCTCGCCGCCTTCCTCGGCCGGCTGATCCACTACGACCGCGCCGCGGCGGTCAGGATCCAGGCCGGCGGCGGCGCGCTCGCCGTGTTCGGCAGGCCGGCGTCGTTCGACGTGCTCGCCATCCGTTCGGCCAGGCTCGCCACCCCGCACGTGCTGGACGTCACCGTCTCCGCGGGTGAACTCCTCGAAGGCATCGGGGAGTCGGCGGGCACGGCCGGGATCCCGGCCGCCGTCACCGGCCCCCCGTGGGCCGGGATGCTGCCGCCGCGCGGCGGCTGGCAGCAGCTCCCCGGGCTGCCGGAGGAGGACGCCATACGCGGTGCGGTGGCCGCGGCGGTCGGCGAATTCCGTTCGCGGGACGAACAGTTGGCGCCCGGCGACCGGACCAGGGCCCAGCGGGACCGGATCGGGCGCGAGATCTGGTCCAGGACGCTCGGGGAGACCCCGCTCCCGCTGCGGGCCGCGCATGCGGCCCAGTCGCTCGGATTCCTGCGTCCGGTACGGGCGTTGGTGCCGGCGGGCGGAGCCCCGGAGAAGACGGTGGCGCTGCTCGCGTCCGGCAACTGGCTGCGGCTGCGGACGCCGTACGGCTCGATCGCGGTACGCAGGGCCGGAGTCGGCGGCCTGTCGGTCACGCCCGCCTGAGCATGCCCGCGTGAGGCCCCGGGCCTCAGGGCCGCAGCCCTCAGCGAGCCCTCAGCCCGCCGTGTTCACCATCGACGCCGCCGCGTACGTCAGGTAGTCCCAGAGCTGTTTCCTGTGCTCCTCGGACAGTCCCAGCTCGTCGACCGCCACCCGCATGTGCCGGAGCCACGCGTCGTGCGCGGCCTGGTTCACCGCGAAGGGGGCGTGCCGCATCCGCAGGCGGGGGTGGCCTCGGTGGTCGCTGTAGGTGCGGGGGCCGCCCCAGTACTGCATCAGGAACAGCGTGAAGCGCTCCTCGGCGGGGCCGAGGTCCTCCTCCGGGTACATCGCCCGCAGCTCGGGGTCCCCGGCGACCCCCTGGTAGAAGCGGTGGACCAGGCGCCGGAAGGTCTGCTCGCCGCCGACCTGCTCGTAGAAGGTCTGCTCCTGAAGCGTGCCGCGCGGAATCTCTTTCACCTGACCATCGTCTCAGACACGACCGCCTCCCTGCCTCGGTCCAGCGACCTAGGGCCTGCCGGACGTCGCGAGCCGGACACCACTTCGCGGACAGGCCCTGGGGCCCACCCCGTCCGGTGTGGACCGCCGTACGGACCCGGCCCGCTCGCTTCCTGGGCCCGTACCCAGGACAGTGGAGAGATGGGCGCACACCGGGACCAGGACGTGTACAGACCGGACGAAGCGGCGGCCGGCGAGGCGCGGGCCGCGCTCGTGCAGGAGATCAGCCTGTCGGGGGTGCTGGACGATCCGGCCTGGCGTACGGCGTTCGCGCAGGTCCCGCGCCATCTCTTCGTCCCGTACTACTTCGTCGGGAGGCCCGGCGGCTACGACAGGCTCTGGTACGGGGACCCCGACCCCCGGCGGCGGGAGCGCTGGCTGCGCGGGGCGTACGCGGACAGCGCGATCGCGACGCGGGTACGGGACGGCGAGCTGATCTCGTCCAGCAGCCAGCCCTCCCTCATGGCCCGGATGCTGGACGAGCTGGACGTACGGGACGGCAACCGCGTCCTGGAGATCGGCGCGGGCAGCGGATACAACGCGGCGCTCCTCTCCCACCGGCTCGGCGAGGAGAACGTCACCACCGTCGACCTGGACCCGGAGATCACGGAGTCGGCCCGCGCCCACCTCGCGACGGCCGGCTACCGGCCCGCCGTCGTCACCGGGGACGGGGTGCGCGGCTGCCCGGAGCGCGCGCCGTTCGACCGGATCATCGCGACCTGCACCCTCCCGTCGGTGCCGAGCGGCTGGCTGGCGCAGTGCGCGCCCGGGGCCAGGATCCTCGCCCCGCTCGCCACCGGACTGATCGTCCTGAAGGCCGGGGAGGCGGGGACAGCGGGCAGGCCGGATTTCGCGGAGGGGCGGTTCCTCCGGACCGCGGCCTTCTTCGTACCGCTGCGGGGCACGCCCAAGGGGGTGCCCATGGCGGCACGGCCCCTCGGCGGACTGCCGAAAGGCGTCACCGACAACGACCTCTTCCGCTTCCTGCTCGCGCTGACCGAGGGCAGCCTCGACCCGCACGAGGCGCTCTCCCTCTGGGAGCTGGAGGGGCGCCCGGCTCGGGAGCGGTACGGCGTCACGGTCGGCGGCGGCCGCCAATGGGCGTGGCTGGACGACCCCGCGGGGCCGTACGTATGGCCGCTCGAACCGACGGGACCGGCCGCCGCCGGGCTGCTCAGCCCCGGCGGACCGTGATCGTCGTCCAGGCGCCGACGTGCACCCGGTCGCCGTCCGACAGGGGGACGGGGACGTAGGGCTGGATCGGGTCCTCGGCGCCGTTGATCGTGGTGCCGTTCGTGGAGTTCTGGTCCACGACGGCCCAGGTGTCGTCCGGCTGGCGGACCAGGATCGCGTGCTGGTGCGAGACCCCGGGGTCCTCCGGCGGGACGGACAGGTCGATGTCGGGGGACTCGCCGGTGGAGTGCCGGCGGCGGCCGATGGTCAGCTGGTGCCCGCCGAGCGTGAGCCGCTGCTCGGGGGAGTACGCGGGCAGATTGAGGCCCGTCGCCTCGGGGCCGCTGCGCTGCATCATCGCCATGAAGTACTCACGGTCGGGCCCGACGACGGCCGTCCATCCGACGGGCGGACCGTACTGCGCGGCCGGCGGGCCGTGCTGCGGGGAGGGCGGACCGTGCTGCGGCAGCGGCGACTGGCCGGCCGAGGGCGGCGGGAGCATCCAGTCGTCCTCGGCGGTCCCGCGCGACTGCGGCGGCGCGGGCGGGGCCGAGGACTGCTGCTGGAAGACGGGCGGGAGCGGGGGGCCCTGGTGCTGGTACGGCGGCGGGGGCGGACCCTGCTGGTGCGATCCCTGCTGGTGAGGGCCGCCCTGGTGCGGACCCTGCGGGTGCGACCCCTGCTGCGGCGGCGCCTGCCGCTGGAAGGCCGAAGGCGGCGGGCCCAGCGGCGATCCCTGCTGCGGCGCGTGGGGAGCGCCCTGCTGGTGGCCCTGTTCGGCCGCGAGCGGCTCCGCGGGCCGGTTCAGCTGGGAGGGGCGTGAGCTCTGGTACTCGTACGGGTCCGGCGGCCTCGGCGGTCCCTGGGACGGGAAGCCCGGCGGCGGATTGACGCCGGGGACCGGCCCTGTGGGCCGGCTGACCGGACCGCCCTGCGGAGCCAGCGGGGTGTACGACGTGGCCGTGTTCGTGAGGAAGTTCCACCGGCACTCCTCGCAGAACGGAGCCATCGGCTCGCGCGGGGTGCGGCACTGCGGGCAGAGCTGGGCCTGCATGGTCGCGTCGGGTCCGGGGCCCGGGCCGGGGGCGGGCGGAAAGCCGTAGCCCGGCGGCGGGGGAGGAGGCTGGGGCACGGAGCCCGTGGGCGCCTGGCCTGTCATGCGATGGCCGCAGACCTCGCACCAGTCGTCGGATCCCGACTGGTGTCCGTTCGGGCATGTCGGCATATCGGCGCTTCCCCCTTCCTGTGCGGCCCGGAGGCCGGATTTCTCACCACTGGTTCCCGGGCGGTACCGCTCGGCGCCGCCCGGTCGCGCTCCTACTTCTTGACGCGAACCGTCTTGGTGGAGCGGGTTTCGAGGGTCATCTCGTCCGCTTCCGCGACTTTCGCCTTCAGTCGCACAGTACCGCTCGCTTCGTCGACGACGTCCACCACCTTCGAAAGCAGTTTCGCCGTATCCGCGTTCCCGGAGAAGGCGGCGAGCTGTACGGCGCGGCCCAGCTTCGCCGTCGCGCCGTCCAGATCGCCCATCTTCCGTGCGTCCAGGCCCTGTTGGATGACCTGGGCCAGCTCGGCCTGGCCGGTGTAGTGGGCGACTTGGGGGTTGATGGAGGTGGAGGCCTCCATGTCGTCCGTCCACACCGCCCGTACCAACCCCTGGGACAGCATCTCGGGGGAGCCGCCGTCCGGCGCCGGGATGATGAGGGAGACGCGGGCGGCCAGCATCTCCCTGCCTATGCCGGCCTCCGGGACCCGTACGCACACGTGGTAGTCGCGGGACTCGTCGCCCCACGAGCCGGTCGGGTAGTCGCCGGCCCGGGGCCCCGCTTCCGTACGCCGGTCCGTGAGCTGCTCGACCCGGGGCGCGACCTGCTTGACGAACGCGATCTCCACCCCGACCGGCGTCCAGAGGCGCAGCGACACGTCCGCGACCTCCTTGCCCATCGCGTTTGTCATCATCTGCGTGAAGTCCGCGGCCAGTCCGGCGGGGTCGGCGACGATGTCGGAGGTGCCGAGCAGTGCCGACGCGATGCCGGTGACCTCCTTCACCTCCCAGTCCGTCCCCACGCCCCTGGCGTCGCAGGTGAAGCGGCCGGCGCAGTCGTCCAGCGCGGACCTGAGGGCCTCGGACGACTCGTGTTCGTTCCGGCCGTCGGTGAGGAGGATGCCGTGGCGGATGGTGACCTCGGCGGAGTTCAGCAGCCGGTCGGCCAGCCGCAGCCAGGTGCTGATCGCCGTACCGCCGGCCGCGTTGAGCCGGCGCAGCGCGTGCTTCGCCTCTTCCCTGGTCCGCGCGTCGGCGACGGCCAGCCGGCCGTTGCCCGGGTAGACCTCCTTCGCCAGGTGCGTACCGGCGACCACCGCGAAGGCGACCCCGTCGCGCAGGGTGTCCACGGCGGCGGCCGTCGCGTCGCGCGCGTTGCGCATCTTCGCCGGCGGGTACTCCATCGACCCCGAACAGTCGACCATGATCACCACGGCTGCGTCGGGGCTGTTGCCGGGCACGGCCGAGGGGGTGGCCGAGGCGCCGAGCAGCGGGACCCGGCCCGAGGTGCCGCCGCCCGTGGAGGTGACGGTGACGATGGCGTTGACCTCGCGGCCGCCCTCGGGCAGGTACTCGTTCTGGTACACGTCGACCGAGAATTGCGGCACGTTCGACTTGGAGAAGTTGGCCATCGCGTTTCGCTCCTTGACGCTCCACAGACCGGAACAAGAGAAGGGGATCAGGGGAGGACGGGGGCCTTTTCGTACGCGGATCCTGCCCCTTGCCCAGGTACGGCGAACGGCACCAGGGCCACCGTTACGTTGTCGTGGCCCCCTCCGTCGAGCGCGTGCCCGACCAGGACCCGCGCGGCGTGCAGCGGGCGGGCCGCCGCGTCGGGCGGCAGGACCCTGGCCATGTCGTCGGCGCCCTCGGCGTAGTTCCACAGCCCGTCCGTGCAGACCACCACGACGCCGGGGCGGTCCGGTTTGAACGACGCGGTGTGCGGCTCCAGTTCGTACGCGTCGGCGCCGAGCCATCCCGTGATGGCGTGGGCGCGTTCGTCCGCGTACGCCTCCGCCTCGTTCATCAGGCCCGCCGCGACCATCTGCGCGGCCCACGAGTCGTCCTCGGTGAGGCGGGCCGGGGGGCCGCCGCGGTCGTCGGGGACCCAGTACGCCCTGCTGTCGCCGATCCAGCCGACGACCAGCAGTCCGCTCGCGACAACGGCGCCGACGATGGTGCAGGCGGGGGCGTTCTGGTGGCGGTGCGGCTCGTGCTCCGACGCCCTGCCGGGCTCCGGGGCCAGCGCGTTGACCGCTTCGGCGGCGGCGACGATCGCCTCGTGCATCGCCTGCTGCGGGTGCGTGCCGCGCGGCAGGGCGGTCAGCAACGACTCGTTGGCGGAGGCCGCGGCGGCGGCCGAGGCCTCGTCGGGGCGGGTCGCGGAGGACACGCCGTCGCAGACGATCGCCACGACGGCGGGGGAGGCGTCGGGGAGGGCCGCGGCGGACACGGCGAACGCGTCCTCGTTGCGGTGGTGGCGCAGGCCGCGGTCGCTGACCGCTGCCACCGTGCCCAACTCCTGCTCCATGTGGTCGCGTTCGCGCGGCTGGGCGTGGCCGCAGTTCTCGCAGTAGCCGTCGAGGTCCACGCGGCCGGCCCGGCAGGCGACACAGAGCTTCGCGCCGGGCGCGGGGGACGCGGTACGGGGGTCTCCTGCGGGGCTCCCGGCGGGGGTGGCGCTCGTGCCGACCGTGCCGTCCGTGCCGTCCGCGCCGTTCCCGCCGGGAGCGTCGGACCGTACGGGCGGGTGGGGCGCGGGCAGCTCGAAGTCACCCGCGTGCGGGGCCGTGCCGACCGTGCCGGCGGCCGGGGGTGGCAGCGGCGCACCGTTTCCCTGCAGGGGCGGGGCCTGCGCGGCGGCTGTGGGCGGTGCGGCCTGCGGGGGGCCCGCGATGGGTGGGGGTGGGCCGGCCGATGCGTGCGGAGCGGGCGGCCCGGGTGGTGTGGGTGGTACGGGCGGGTGCGCGGCGGCCGGGTGTTGGGCGGGCTGCGGGGGTACGGGCGGCGTGGCCGACGGACCGTTCGTGCGCGACGCGGGTGGTGCGGCTTGCGGGGGGCTCGCGAGCGGTGCGGGCGATGTGTACGGAGCGGGCGGTACGGGCGCGTGGGCGGCGTCGGGGTGATGGGCTGGCTGCGGGGGTACGGGCGGGTCGGCGGCCACGGACGGGTCCGGCCGCCGGGGTCCGGCCGGGGGCGTGGGCGGGTGGACCGACAGGGGGGAGCCGGACGAGTCCAGGCCCGGCAGCTCGCTGGGCACATGGACGGGCGCGGGCACGTTCGAGCTGTCCGTCTCGGCGGCGGGCGGCCATGCGACGGGACCGGCGGCGGCGGGGGTGCCGCCTACGGGACCGCTGCCGGCGGGCGAGCTGCCTACGGGACCGTGGGTAGGTGTGCCGCCCACGGGAGCGGGGCCGGCGGGCGCGCTCCTGACGGAACCACCGCCGGCAGGCATGCCGCCTACGGGACCGGTGCCGATCGGGCCGCCGGTCAGGGCGACCGTCGGGCGGTCACCGCCGCTCGTGCCCGTGGCCACGGCCGACAGGTCGTACCCGCACGCCCCGCAGAACAGGTCGGCGGGCTCCAGCGGATCCCCGCAGCCGGGGCAGGTCGGGCCATCGGTCGACCGGTGCATCTGCGCCATCACTCACACCCACGTCCGGGGGCGGAAACGGTTGGCCCGCTCCACCAGTTCGATCCTCTCCTCGCCGCGCTGAGCGAGCCGGGCGAGTACCCGGTACGAGCGTTCCAGCCCGAAACGCAGGCCGCGCTCGTCCAGCGCGCTGCCGAGCAGCACGGCCGGGCCGGGGCGGCCCCCGGGACTACCGGAGAGTACCCAGTCCAGAGCCGTGCCCAGTACCTCCGTCGACAACTGTTCACGCCGCACCGCGTCCAGGCCGAACTGCTGGAGCTCGGAAACCTGCCGCGCCGCCGCCGACAGGTCGTCGATCAGCGCCGGTTCCGTGCCCGGGGTCCGGGCCGCTTCCCGGGCCGGTACGGCCACGTCACGCTCGCGCAGCCTGGCCCGTACGGCCGCGACACGCGCCGCCGTGTAGTGGATCGACGCCTCGGGCACGGACTCCAGGGTCCGTACGGCCGAGGCCCGGTCACCGGCGGCCAACTGCACCCTGGCCAGGCCGAACGCGGCGCTGACGTAACTCGGGTCGGTCATCCAGACCAGGCGGTAGTACTCGGCGGCGTTGTCGAGCTGGCCGAGCACCTCGGCGCAGACCCCCAGCGCGAGCTTGGGCGCGGGCTCGCCGGGGAACGCGTCGTAGATGGCGTCGTACGCCAGCGCCGCGCTCTCGTGATCGCCGGTGGCCAGGGCGAACAGGCCCCGGTACCAGACGACCCGCCAGTCGTCGGGGTGCTCCGCCTCCAGCGCGCGCAGCGCCTCACCGGCGGGGACCAGGTCGTTCATCTCCAGCCGGGCCCGCAGCTCGCGCAGCCGGCGCTCCACGGTGTCGGCCGGGGCCGACGCCAGCGCGGAAATGAGTTCGGCGGGGGCGGCGGCCATCAGGCTCGCCAGGAACCCCGCGTTCGGGTCGTTCGGGTCGACCCGGGGGACGGGCAGCGCGAGCGCGGTCGCGGGCGCGTCCATGGCCACGAGCCGCGGCCCCCGCCCCCCGCCGCCCACGGGCGCCAGGCTCTGCCCCTGCCCGAGGGCCGGAACGTACGCGGCGTGGCCCCGCCCGGCCGGCGGAACGGAACCCGGACCCTGTCCCGAAACGTCCGGAGACGCCGAACCGAGGCTTTGGCCGTGGCTGTTGGCCGGGCCCGGCCCGTAGCCCTGGCCCGCGCCCGGAACCGGCAGGGCTGAGCTGTGGCTCTGGCCCTGGGCCGAGCCGTGGCCCGCGCCGGGCGCCGGGCCGGCGGGCGGGGCGGAAGCCGGACCCGGGCCGAAGGCCGGGGTCCGGCCCCCGGCGGGAGCCGGCAGAGGTGAGCCGTGGTTCTGGCCCTGGGCCGAGCCGTGGCCCGTACCGGGGGCCTGTCCGGTGGGCGGGGTGGCAGCCGGGCCCGGGCCGTAGGCCTGGGCGCCCTGGCCCGGGGGCGAGCCGTGGCTCGCACCTGGGGTCTGCCCGGTCCGCGGGGCGGCAGCCGGGCCCGGGCCGTAGGCCTGGGTCCGGCCCCCGCCGGGAGCCGGCAGGGGGGAGCCGTGGCCCAGGCCCGGGGCCGAACCGTGGCCCGTACCGGGCGCCTGCCCCGCGCGTGGAGCGGAGGCCGGGCCCGGGCCGTAGGCCGGGGCCTGGGCGCCGAGCGGCAGGGGCGACGGGGTCTCGCCCTGGGGCGGGATCGGGAGGGCCGAGCCGTGGCCCTGGCCCGGGCCGTACGCCGGGAGTTGGCCCGGGAGGGGACCTGGGGTGGAGGCGTACATGGAGGCCTGGACCTGTCCCTGGGGTTGGGCAGGCGCCTGGCCGGGGATCTGGGGGCGACCCTGCGCGGAGGCGTACTCCGGGGACCGGACCTCGCCGGGGAGCTGTGCCTGTGCCGCGAGGTCCGGGGTACCCGGCACCGTTCCCGGCGCCGCCGACGGCCGCGCCCCCCGGCCCTTCCGGCGGGCCGTCCGCGCGCCCAGGCGGGACACGTCCTCCGTCGGCTGTGCGAACAGCTCCGTGTCCGTGACCCGTACCTCCGTACCGAACAGCGTCGACAGTGCCGGGCGCGGGCGCCCCGTCTGGAGGGCCACGACCTCCCGCAGCACCCCCGTCAGCTGTTCCGCCATCTCCAGCGCCGAGGAGAACCGCCGCGCCGGGTCCGGGTCCGTCGCCCGCACCAGCAGGCGGTAGAACGACTCGTACGTACGGAAGACCTCAATGGTGCCCGGGTCCGGGAGGGAGTCCACGAACACGTTCGTGTAGCCGTGGAAGTCGAAGGTCATCACCGCGAGCGTGCGCGCCACCGTGTACAGGTCCGAGGCCACCGACGGACCCGTCTCCGCGACCTCCGGCGCCTGGTACCCGACGGTGCCGTAGATCGCCGACTCGTCGTCGTCCACCCGGCGGACCGCGCCCATGTCGATCAGCTTGAGCTGGTTCTCCGTCTGGATCGCGTTGTCGACCTTGAAGTCGCAGTACAGCAGGTTCCTGCTGTGCAGGTGACCCAGCGCCTCCAGCGCCTCGATGCCGTACGCGCACGCCTGCTCCACCGGCAGCGGATCGCGCTGACCGGTGGCCGTCCGCCGCTCGTTGGCGATCTCCTTGAGCGACTTCCCGCCCACGTACTCCATGACGATGTAGCCGTCCATGGAGCCGGTCCGCTGGTCGAGGTGCTCCACGAAGTTGTAGATGCGGACGATGTTCGAGTGCTCGATCTCGGCGAGGAAGCGCCGCTCGGAGATCGCCGCCTCCATCGCGTCCTGGTCGCCCGTGTCCAGCAGGCCCTTGAGGACGACCCAGCGGTCCGAGACGGCCCGGTCGATCGCCAGGTAGACCCACCCCAGACCGCCGTGCGCCAGGCAGCCCTTGACCTCGTACTGCCCGTGCACCACATCGCCCCGGGTCAGCTTCGGCACGAACGAGTACGGGTGGCCGCACTTCGTGCAGAACCCTTCCGTACGGCCCGGCCGGTCACCCCGCGAACGCCCCACCGGCGCACCGCAGTCGGAACGCGAGCAGAACCGCTTGCGCTCCGGCACCTCCGCGTTCTCCATCACCGCGGCCTGCGGATCCGGACGCGGCACGTCCGGTACGGAGACCAGCCCGGCGCCCAGCCTGCCGCGCCCCGAGGTCGTGGAGGACGCACCGGAGCTGCGGACCGACACCGACCGGCCGGTCGCCGCCGTGCCCGACTGCGCCAGGGAGAGCCGGCCGGACACCGAGCGGCGGGAGGTGGCGGAGCGCGAGGAGGCCCGGGAGGAGGCGCGCGACGACGAACTGCCGCGCGCGGAGCGCCCGCTGGCCCGGCCGCCGCCCGTGACGCCCGTGGCCGGCGAGGACAGCTCGCCGCGCGCGCCCACCACCGGGGCGAGACCGCAGGTGTCGCAGTACAGCTCACCGCCGCCCATGTCCTCGTACGAGCCCTCGCACCCGGGGCGCTGGCATGTGCCCGTCCCGCTCATCGGTCCCCTCCTGTCCGTGTCCCTGACGGTGGATCTGTCGGTTGTACGGCCGGCCGCACCCGCCCCGCTGCCGCTGCCGTCGCCGTGGTGGTGCCGCTCACGGCCGCCCCCCGCCGTCCGCCGGGCCCGGGGCGCGCGGGACCAGGAGGTCCGCCGCCGCCTGCTGGTACCGCAGGACGGCCTGCTCGGCGACCCGCAGGTCGCACGGCGCGCTCCACAGCATCCGGCGGGCCGCGTCGTACCGCTCGATCAGCACCGGGTCCTCCGCCATGCCGTGCCGGGCGACCTTGGCCTTGTAGGCGTCGAGCCGGCCGCGCAGCTCCGCGCGGACCGCGAGCGGCTGCGTGACGGCGGTCAGCGACTCGCGGGCCCGCAGCAGTTCGTCCTCGGCCTCGCGCTCCAGCGACTCCAGCAGCGGCGAGAGCCGGTGCCACTGGGCGTGCCTGCGGTACTCGGCGGCGGTCGACAGCCGTTCGTGGAGGACGATCGGCGGCCCGCTGACGGCGGGCACCTCCGACGCGGCGATCTTCGCGAGCACCTCGCCCCGGGCGGCGCGGGCCTCGGTGAGCGTGCGGTCCGCGCGGGACACGACGTCCCGCAGCCGCATCAGCCGCTCCTCCGAGTCCTGGCGCACCGCCAGGACCGCCTCTATCTCGCGCCGTACGTCCTCCAGCGCGCGGGCCGCCCGGTCGTACCGCTCCGTGTCCGGCCGGCCGCCGCCGGGGGCCGAACTCCCCGGCGCGGGCCGCCAGAAGCCCAGGGGGTCGGACACCACCTGGGCGCGCAGGGCGGTCAGTTCGTGCGTGATCGACTCCAGGTCGTCCCCGGCCGGGTGTTCCCCGGGCCGTACGCCCACCGAGTGCGCGAGCGACAGTGTCCGCCGCAGCTCGGTGGAGAGCAGGTCGATCCGGGCGGGCAGCGCGGACCACACCGAGTCGGCGGCCACGACCATGTCGAGAGCGCGCGCGTACAGCTCGTTCATCCGGGAGACCAGCTCCGCGAGCGTGAAGCGCTCGGAGAGCTGGGCGGGTCCCGTGATCGAGGACGGCGGCTGGTGTTCCGCCGACCCGGCGAGGGCGGCCGCGCCCGAGAGCGTGACGCTGCTGCCGCGCAGCGTCTCGGTCAGCTCCACCAGGTCGTCGCGGTTCGGCCAGCGGCGCCTGGCGCGGGTGTCACGGGCACCGCTCAGAGCCGCGCTGTAGGCGTCGAAGTACGTCCACAGCAGGGTGATCGACTGCTCGGTCGCCGCCCAGCGGTCCTTCGTGACGCCGGTGAGCGCGGCCCCTTCGAGGAGTCTGCGGCCCGCGTGGTCCTGGAGGGCGAGGAGGGAGGTCTCGATGGCTTCGTGCTCGGCTTCGAGGCGCGCCAGCGCGCGGTCGGCCTCGTCCCGGTCCATCACCGGTCCGGATGGCACTCCCCTGGAGTCGGGGATGGAGCCCGCGCCGCCCATCGATCACCTCTCCGCTCGTTCGTGTCCTGCCGGAACTCCGTGTCGGAACAACGCACATCCTGGGGAACAACGCCCGTCCTCGGGGGACGAGGCACATCCCGGGGCCCGCCCGAGCGGCCCGCCTACCCGTTCTTGTACTTGGCGGGAGGCGGCGCGGTGATCCCCGGCAGCCCCGCCGCCAGCCACTTCCGGTACGAGGTCATCCAGGGGCTGTTGTCCCCACCGGCGCGATACCCCACCAGCACCTCGTTCACCCGGCGGACCAGGTCGTCGTTCCCGAGCTTGGCCGCGACGCCGTAGTACTCCGTGGTGAACGGCTTGCCCGTGAGTTCGACCGTCGGGTCCTGCGCGGCCTGGCCCGCCGCGAGCGCGTTGTCCGTCACCACCGCGTCCACCTCGCCCAACTGGAGCCGGACCAGGCAGTCGAGCTGGTTGGGGACCGTCAACAGGTCCTCGTCACCGGGCTTCCCGTCGTTCTTGTCCTGGTAGATCGCACCGAAGGACTCCTCCTTCATCGCTTCGTACGCCGTCGAGCCCTCCGCCGTGCAGACCCGCTTCCCGGCCAGCGACGTGTCGCGCCCGGTGATCGTCGAGCCCTTGGGGGCGAGCACCTGCTGGCCCGCCTGGAAGTAGGCGGTGGAGAAGGCGACCTGCTTGATCCGGGCGCAGTTGATCGTCATCGTCCTGACGACCAGGTCCACCGTGCCCTTCTCCAGCGCCGGCACCCGCTGGTTGGTGGGGATCGCGAGGAAGATGATCGCGTCCGGGCTGCCCAGGATGTCGTTGGCGATCGCCCGCGCGAGATCGATGTCGAAGCCCTGGATCTTGTTCGACTCAGGGTCGCGGTACCCCCAGCGGTAGCTGTTCTGGTCGACGCCCACGACCAGTTTCTTCCGGGCCTTGATCCGCTCGATCGCCGGGCCGTCGGCGGTGGAGGGCGGCAGGCTGGCTTCCGGCTCCGAGCAGTCCTCGGCGGCGGCGGACGCGGAGGTGACCACGCGCTGGGCCGCCCGGTCCGGACCCTTCTCCGACGTGCTGTGGGCGAGCGGCAGCAGGGTGAGCGACGCCGTCACCACACAGGCCGCGGCCATGGCGGTGACACCGCCCCAGCCACGGAGCCTGCCCGGGCGACGGAGCCTGCCGGCGCCGCGAGGGCCGCCGGACGGGCGCGGCCCGCCGGACCGGCGGAGCCTGTCCATGGAAGTCATCCCTCCGCCTCTCACCGGTACTCCGAAAGCCTGCGGCCTATGCCCAGGATCGCGGCCACCGCGCCGAGCAGGGCCAGGACCCCGGCCCCGACGGCCAGTCCCGTCAGCGCGCTCCTGCCGTCCGTGGCGGAGGCGTCGAACTCCACCTGTTCGTGCGCGATCGCCTTCTCCAGGGCCGCGTCCACCTGGTCGAAGCACTCACCGGTGGATCCCTCGGTGCCGATCACCCGCTCCAGCGCGAGCTCGTAGTCACCGGCCTTGTCCGTGGCGCTGGCCGACCTGTGGCGCTTCTGCCACTCGTCGGCGGAGGCGATGGCGGCGGCCACCGGCGCGACGCCCGAGCCGTCGTCGGCCAGGCCCTTCGCCCGGTCGAGCGCGGTGGTGAGCCTCGCCATGCCCGACGTGTAGTCCGTCTCGTACTTGTCGTCGCCGTCCGCCGTGAGAACCGCGCCCCGTGCCACCAGCGTGAGGTTCTCGTTCGCCCGGGCCTTGAGCGAGTTGATCCGCGCGTCGTTCAGGACCGCGAGCGACTCCTGCCCGTGCACCTGGGCGTTGTTCAACTCGGTCCGCGCGACCGTGTGTCCCACGGCCAGCCAGAGCAGGATGGCGGTGGACGCGGCGGTCGCCGCGAGCAGGCCGTGGTTAACCAGCCGGTTCGTACGACGGTAGTTGCGCCGCTGCGCCCAGAACAGCACGGCGAAGGCGAGCACGCCCAGCGCGAGGGAGACGAACGGCCACACCCGCGCGTCGTTGTTGTCCCGGTCGAGCCTGGCCGTCTCCTCCGCGTACAGCTTCTCGGCGGCCGGCAGCAGGTCGCTCGTCATCTGCTGGTTCGCGTACCGCAGATAGGCGCCGCCCAGCGGCAGCCCCTGACGGTTGTTCGCCCGGGCGCGCTCTATCAGACCCGTGTACCGGGGGAGGGCCTCGTTGAGTGTCGCTATCTGCCGGGCCGCGTCGCCGCCGCCCGAACCGCCCGTGTTGGCGGCGGCCTTGACCAGCAGCCGGGACGCCGTCTCTATGTCCTTCTGATACCGCGCCAGATCCTCGGGCCGCTCCTGCGCGCCCGCCAGGAAGCCCGTCGCCGCGGCCGTGTCCGCGTCGGCCAGCGAGCGGTATATGTTCGCCGCGTCCGCGCTCAGCGGCTGACTGCGGGTCACCACGTCGTCGGCGGCGGCGAAGCGGTCGGAGACCTCCCAGGCCGTCACCGCGCCGAAGGCCACGACCAGCAGGGCCAGCGCGGCCCCGATGATCCGCAGCCGCCCGGGCTCCGTCGTCGCGGAAGCGCGCAGGCGCTCCACGGTCTCGGCCCACGCGCCGTGCGCTGCGGGCGACGGAGACGCTGGGTATGTCACGTGACCTCCCCCTGGGTCGATCGGCCGGCGGTGGCTCACCCCCTCGCGAGCCCGGGAACCCCTCCCGACCAGCAGTATGGCCGCAGGGACGGACATTGGCAGCAGCCTTGACGCGATCTTGTACGGATCGCGCCGGGCCGGTGTGCGCCCGCGTCTGTCCGGCTTCCCACCATGAATACGCCGCGCATGCTTGATCGGTTCCCGTTCCGGGGCGTTCGTGGGTGTTCGTGGCGATCATCCGCCATGTCCCCGGAGGGCGCGGCGAGGGACCCGTACCAAGTGCGACAGCCCCGTACGACGACAGGACCCGTACAACGACCGCTCCCTACAACGACGCTGCCGCCGCCGGGAGAACCCCGGCGGCGGCAGCGCCTACCCGAGACAACACGTCACACGAAGTGCTCACCCAGCCGCACATGCGCCTCCGCGCTCGCCCCCACCCGGTCAAGACCCAGCAGCGCGGCCCCCAGCACCGGCGGCGCCGTGACCACCTCCACGTACGCCTTCGGCGCCTTCGCCGCCAGCCGCTCCGCGATCCCGTCGTCCAGCTGCGGATGACGCGCCGCCAGCACACT
Source organism: Streptomyces sp. NBC_01317 (assembly GCF_035961655.1). NCBI lineage: Bacteria > Bacillati > Actinomycetota > Actinomycetes > Kitasatosporales > Streptomycetaceae > Streptomyces > Streptomyces sp. NBC_01317. The sequence goes on from NZ_CP108393.1 coordinate 5,592,553, forward strand.
GCCGCCGAGGAGCACCGGCGCCTCCTCGCCCAGCAGGTCCAGCTTGCCGAGCGCGACCGTGGACAGCGCCACGACCTCCTCCGCCAGCCGGTCCACCAGCGACCGGGCGACCGGGTCGCCCGCCGCGCTCGTCGCGAACAGCACCGGCGCCAGCTCGTGCCGCCGCGCGTAGGGGATGTGCCCCCGGTGCAGCGCCTCGATCAGGTCGTACATCGTCGCCAGGCCGAAGTGCCCCGGCAGGGTCCGTACCAGCTCCGTCGGCTCGCCCCGGCCGTCCTCGGCCCGGGCGCCGTAGTACATCGCCTCTTCCGCGAGCCCCGAACCGCCGCCCCAGTCACCGGAGATGCGCCCGAGCGCGGGGAACCGCGCCGTCCGCCCGTCCGGCAGCATGCCGACGCAGTTGATGCCCGCGCCGCACACGACGGCCACACCCCGCGGCTCCGCGCCGCTCGGCAGGCCGGCCCGCAGTATCGCGAAGGTGTCGTTGCGCACGTCGGTCGTACGCCCCCACCCCCGCGCCTGCACCGCCTCCGCCAGCTCCCGCTCCTCGACGGGCAGGTCGGCGTTGGCCAGACACGCCGACACATGGTCGGCGAAGTCCAGCCCCGGCAGCCCCGCCGCCGACGCGGCCTCGGCGATCGCCACCGCCAGGATGTCGATCGCCGCCTCGATCCCGACGACCGGCGGCTGGAAGCCGCCCCCGCGGGCCGTGCCCAGCACCGAACCGTCGGCGCCGATCACGGCCACATCGGTCTTGCTGTTCCCGGCGTCGACGGCGAGGACGCTGCCGCGCCCCGCCGCCGGGCCGGCCGTGCCCGTCCCCGTGCTCATGCCCACGCGAGGTGCTCCCGGTTGTGCGCGATCAGCTGGTCGGTGAGCGCCTCGGCGTACTCGTACTGCCCGATCAGCGGATGCGACAGCAGCGCCTTGAAGACGCGCTCGCGCCCGCCGTGCAGCGCCGCCTGGAGGGCGAGATCCTCGTACGCCGTGACGTTCGCGATCAGCCCCGAGTACAGCGGGTCCAGCTTCGGCACCGCGAGCGGCACCGCGCCGGACGTGCCGACCTCCGCCTGGACCTCGATGACCGCGTTGTCGGGCAGGAACGGCAGCGTGCCGTTGTTGTACGTGTTCACCACCTGCACCGGACTGCCGCCGCCCCGCAGCAGCGACGCCGCCAGGTCCACCGCGGCCTCCGAGTAGAAGGCGCCCCCGCGCTTGGCGAGCAGCGCGGGCTTCTCGTCCAGGGACGGGTCGCCGTACATCTCCAGCAGCTGCTTCTCCATCGCCGCCACCTCGGAGGCGCGCGACGGCTTCGTCCGCAACTCCCGTACGACGGCGTCGTGCTGGTAGTAGTACCGCAGGTAGTACGAGGGGACGACGCCGAGCCGCTCGACGATCTCGCGCGGCATGTGCAGGTCCTCCGCCACCGCCGTCGCGTGCTCGGACAGCAGCTTGGGCAGCAGGTTCTCGCCCTCGGGGCCGCCCAGGCGCACCCCCAGCTCCCACGTCAGGTGGTTGAGCCCCACGTGGTCCAGGTACACCTCGGACGGCGCGACCTCCAGCAGCGCGGCGAACTTGCGCTGGAAGCCGATCGCCACGTTGCACAGCCCGACGGCCTTGTGCCCGGCCTCCAGCAGCGCGCGCGTCACGATCCCCACCGGGTTGGTGAAGTCGATGATCCACGCGTCGGGGTTGGTACGGCGCACCCGCTCGGCGATGTCGAGCACCACCGGCACCGTGCGCAGCGCCTTGGCGAGCCCCCCGGCGCCCGTCGTCTCCTGTCCGACGCAGCCGCACTCCAGCGGCCACGTCTCGTCCTGGTTCCGCGCGGCCTGTCCGCCGACCCGCAGCTGGAGCAGGACGGCGTCGGCGCCCTCGACCCCCGCGTCCAGGTCGGACGTGGTGGTGACGCGCCCGGGGTGGCCGAGCTTGGCGAAGATGCGCCGGGCCAGGCCCCCGACCAGTCCGAGCCGGTCGGCCGACGGGTCGATCAGTACGAGTTCCTCGATCGGCAGGGTGTCCCTCAGCCGTGCGAATCCGTCGATGAGTTCGGGTGTGTAGGTCGATCCTCCGCCTACCACTGCGAGCTTCATGGTTCTCAGCCCTTTACTCCGGTGAGCGTGACGCCTTCGACGAAGGCCTTTTGTGCGAAGAAGAACACGATGATGACCGGGGCCATCACCAGCAGAGTCGCCGCCATGGTCAGGTTCCAGTTGACCGAGTGCGCGCTCTTGAAGGATTCCAGTCCGTAACTCAGTGTCCAGGCCCCCGGGTTCTGCGCGGCGTAGATCTGCGGCCCGAAGTAGTCGTTCCAGCAGTAGAAGAACTGGAACAGGGCGACGGCCGCGATGCCGGGCTTGGCCATCGGTACGACGATCTTCAGCAGCGTGCGCAGTTCGCCGCAGCCGTCGACCTTCGCCGACTCGATGTACTCCTGCGGGATGGTGAGCAGGAACTGCCGCAGCAGGAAGATCGAGTACGCGTCGCCGAACGCCATCGGGATGATGAGCGGCCACAGCGAGCCCGACAGGTGGAACTGCTGCGCCCACACCAGGTACATCGGGATGATGATGACCTGCGGCGGCAGCATCATCGTGGAGATGACGAGGATCATGGCCGTACGGCGGCCCCGGAAGCGGAACTTCGCGAGGGCGTACGCGACCGGGACCGACGAACAGACCGTGAAGACGGTGCCCAGCACCGCGTACACCAGCGAGTTGCGCCACCAGGTCAGGAAGCCCGGCGTGTGGAACACCGTCGAGTAGTTCGACCAGTGCCACGAGGTCGGCCACAGGTCGCCGCTCAGCGCCTGCCCGTCGCTCATCACCGAGGTGAGGAAGACGAACACGAACGGCAGGATGAAGAAGAGCGCCAGCGCGAGCGCCACGGAGTGGACCGCTATCCAGTTCAGGATCCGCTTGCGGCGGTGCCGGGCGGCGTCGGGCCCGCGGTCGCGGGTCCGCTCGGCGGCGGGTGGCGCGGTCAGGGTCGTGGTGGTCATCTCAGTCCTCCGCCGGGATGAGGCCGACGCTCTTGCGCATCAGCAGCAGGGTGACGGCCATGGCGATGGCGAAGAGCACGAGCGAGAGCACACATGCCGCGCCGGTGTTGAAGTTCTGGAAGCCCAGCGAGTAGACGAGCTGCGGGACGGTCAGGGTCGAGTGGTCGGGATAGCCGGGCTGGATCACCGTGCCGGGCCCGATGGAGACACCCGACGCGAGCTTTCCGGCGACCAGGGCCTGCGTGTAGTACTGCATCGTCTGTACGACCCCGGTGACCACGGCGAACAGTACGATCGGGGTGATCGCCGGCCAGGTGACGTAACGGAACTTCGACCAGGCCCCCGCGCCGTCGAGATCGGCGGCCTCGTACTGCTCCTTGGGCACGTCCAGCAGCGAGGCCATGAAGATGACCATCAGATCGCCGATGCCCCACACGGAGAGCAGCACCAGCGACGGCTTCGACCAGCTGGGGTCGTTGAACCAGTTCGGGCCGTGCAGGCCGATCCAGCCCAGCATCTCGTTGACCGGGCCCGTGGACGGGTTCAGCAGGAAGACGAAGGCCACGGTCGCGGCGACCGGCGGTGCCAGGTACGGGATGTAGAAGGCCGTACGGAACAGGCCGACGCCCGTCTTGATCTTCGTGACCAGCAGGCCGATGCCCAGGCCGAAGGCCACCCGCAGCGCGACCATCACGACAACCAGCCACATCGTGTTCCACAGCGCGGGACCGAAGAGCGGCATCTGCTGGAACACGTACTTCCAGTTCCGCAGCCCCACGAAGTCGGGGGCCTTGATCTGGTTGTAGTGCATGAACGAGAAGTAGACGGTGGCGATCAGCGGATAGGCGAAGAAGACCGAGAAACCGATCAGCCACGGGGACAGGAAGCCCAGGACGCGCATCCGGTCGCGGTTCTGCTTGCGGCGCAGCGGGGTGTTGCGCGGTGCCCCGGCCGCCCCGGACCTGGCGGCTTTCGCCGAGGTGGTGAGTGACAGTGCCATGACCCGGCTCCTCAGTTCTCCGACTGGACGTTGTCGGCGTCGATCTGGTCGTCGAGTTCCTTCAGAGCGCCGTGCAGGTCCTTGAGCGGTGTCCTGCCCGATTCGACGGACTGCGAGAAGTCACCGAACGAGTTGATGTACTGGCCGCCGTTGTTGGACGGCGGGACCGCCTGGCTGTACGGGTTCTGGGCGATCTTGAGGAATTCCTGGAACGCCGGGTCCTGGTCCAGCTTCGGGGACTTGAGGGCCTCGTTCGTGGACGGCACGTTGTGGATCGCGTTGGCGAAGCTGACCACCGAGTCGGTGTCGACCGTCAGGAACTTCACCAGCTCCCACGCGGCGTTCTGGTGCATGCTGCTGTGCGCGATCCCGGCGACCGTGCCGGTCAGGTAGCCGCGCCCGTACGTGTCCGCCTGGTCGTCCGGTACGGGCAGCGGCGCCACGCCCCAGTCGAACTTCGCCTTCTCGTCGTCCAGCATCAGCCCGCGCCACTCACCGTCCAGGTGCATGGCGAGCTTGCCGTTCAGGAAGGCGTTGCCGTTCGAGTACTCGTCGCCGAAGGTCTGGCGCAGCCGCTCCATGGCCGCGTACCCGCCCTGCGCGTCCGCGATGGACTTCATCGTCGTGAAGAAGTCCTCGGTCTTCGGCTCGTCGGCGAGCTGCGCCTTGCCGTTGCCGTCGAAGTACTTCGGGCCCCACTGCGCGAACATCCGGTCCGGCGCGTTCTGGTAGAGCTGGTAGTTCGGCATGAAGCCGGCGCGCTTGACCGAGCCGTCCTTGTTCTTCTCGGTCAGCTTGACCGCGTCGGCCTTCAGCTCGGACATCGTCCGGGGCGGCGAGGCGATCCCGGCGGCCTTGAACGCGTCCTTGTTGTAGTACATGCCGAACGCGTCCGCGAGCAGCGGCACCGCGCACTGGACGCCCTGGTACTGCGTGTAGTCCAGCAGCGTCTTCGGGAAGACCTCCGCCTTGTCGATCCCGCTCTTCTTGAAGAAGGGGTCGAGGTCCACCCACATGTCGGACGAGCAGTACTGGCCGACGTTGTTGGTGGTGAACGAGGTCACCACGTCGGGAGCCTTGCTGCCGCCGGCGCGCAGCGCCTGGTTGATCGTCTCGTCGCCGACGTTGCCGGTGGAGACGACCTTGATGTTCGGGTGGAGCTTCTCGAAGCGGGCGATGTTCGCGTTGATCGCCTTCACCTCGCCGGGCGCCGACCAGCCGTGCCAGAACTTCAGCGTGACCGGCTTGGTCGGGTCGTCGGTGTCGCTCCCGGTGCTCGGATTCGCGCAGCCGGACAACAGCAGCGCCGATGCGGCGAGCGCCGCGGACACGCAGGTGCGTATACGCCATCGCGCCATGGCGGACTTCCTTTACGGGGGAGGGGTACGGGAAAACGGCGGCGGGTGGGTTCTGAGGGGACGCGGGGGCGTCGCGGGGAAGGCGGGGGATGCACACCGGTGCGGGTACGGGTGCGGGACAGGAGCGGTATGGGACAAGGGGGTACGGGCGCGCGAGGCGCCGGTCCGCGGCGGCGCGGTGTCAGGTGGTGTCGAAGACGGTGTCGCGCGCCTGGGTCAGGGCCGACCGCAGCGCCCCGGTCAGGATCGGGTCGCCGTCGAGGTCGCTGATCCGCAGCAGGGGTCTGGGCAGGATGAGCCCGGTCAGCTCGGTCTCGACCCGCTCCCGCAGCGCCTCCCCGCCGGCCTCCGCGACCGCGCCGGAGAGCACGACCAGCTCGGGGTCGACCACCGCGACCACGGCCGCCAGGCCGGTGGCCAGCATGGCCGCCACCTGGTCCCGTACGCCCTCGTCGGCGAGGGCCTCGGCCAGCGGCACCCCGCCGGCGAGTTTCCGTACGGCGGGGGTGGAGACCTGGCTCTGGAATCCGCCGCCGGCGTCGTCCCCGGCCCAGTCGCGGACCCCGCCCCGGGCGAGCGGCGCGCCGGGCAGCGGCATGTAGCCGATCTCCCCGGCGCCGCCGGTGGCGCCCCTGAGCAGGGTGCCGCCCAGCACGATCGCGGCGCCGACCCCTTCGTCGAGGTAGGCGAGCACGAAGTCGTCGTGGTCCTGGGCCGCGCCCTCGTACTGTTCGGCGATCGCCGCGAGGTTCACGTCGTTCTCGATGAAGACCGGGGTGCCCAGCACTTCCGCGAGATCGGCCCGGAGCGTACGGGAGTGCCATCCCGGCAGGTGCGGCGCGTACCGCAGCTGGCCGGTGTGCGGGTCGATGGCGCCGGGGGTGCCGATCACCGTGCAGCGCAGGTCGTCGTGGCCGAGCCCGGCCGCGCGCAGCGCGCCGTCCACGGCCTCGGCGACCAGCTGGGCGGTGCGGTGGCCCACGTCCTTGGTGGCGGGTTCCGCCTCGACCCGGCAGCTGCCCACGACGGCGCCGGTGATGTCGGCGACCACCGCGTCGATGCCGGTGGGTCCCGCGGAGAGCGCCGCCACGTGGCCGGCGCGCGGGTCGATCTCGTACAGCACGGCGTTGGGTCCCGGCCGGCCGCTCTGGCTGCCGGTCGTACGGACCAGGCCCGCGCTCTCCAGCCGGGTCAGCAGCTGGGACGCGGTGGGCTTGGAGAGGCCGGTCAGCTCACCGATCCTGGTGCGCGTGAGCGGTCCGTGGGCTATGAGCAGGTCCAGCGCGGCCCGGTCGTTCATGGCCCGCAGGACGCTGGGTGTCCCCGGTGACGGAGTGGATGATCCTGACACTGACCGGACACCTGCCTTGTCTCTGCTCGTTCTCCTCGTGGCACGTCAGTGACACTGTTAGGAAAGTTTCCTATTGGGATGCGAGGAAAGTAGGCCCGGCGTCAGGAATCAGTCAATACCCCCCGGCACAAAGCACCCCCGAGGCAACCAAAGCGTTACCTGCGGGGGTGCGGGAGAAGACGGGCGGTCGGTGCTTGTTACACAGGACGTCACCGGTACGGAGACCTCACCGGTACGGAGACGTCCCCGCGAGCCCGTCGTCGCGCACGGTCACTTGCCCTGGCCCGGTGAGCCCGGCGGCGGCACCTGCGGGGTCAGCGGGGAAGCGGCCTGGGACTGCGGTGACGTGGGGCTGGACAGGGCCGAGGGGGCCGACACGCCCGCCGACAGGTCCACGGGCTCCTCGTCCGCCTGGAGCGGGACACCCCCGACGATCCGTATCCCCTCCTCGTCGAACGCCCGCTTGACCCGCCACCGCAGCTCGCGCTCCACGCTCAGCGCCTGGCCGGGCATCGTCTTGGCCGAGAGCCGTACGGTCATCGAGTCCAGCAGGACCGCGTCCAGGCCCAGCACCTCGATCGGGCCCCACAGGCGCTCCGCCCACGGGTCGTCCTTGGCCATCGTCTCCGCGACCTGCTTGATGACCGCGCGGACCTTCTCCAGGTCCTCGGACGGCCGGACCATCACGTCGACGGCGGCCGTGGCCCAGCCCTGGCTGAGGTTGCCGATCCGCTTCACCTCGCCGTTGCGCACGTACCAGATCTCGCCGTTCTCGCCGCGCAGCTTGGTCACGCGCAGGCCGACCTCGATCACCTCGCCGGTGGCCACCCCCGCGTCGATGCTGTCGCCGACGCCGTACTGGTCCTCCAGGATCATGAACACGCCGGAGAGGAAGTCGGTGACGAGGTTGCGGGCACCGAAGCCCAGCGCCACGCCGGCGACCCCGGCGGAGGCCAGCAGCGGCGCCAGATTGATGTTCAGCGCGCCCAGCATCATCAGCGCGGCCGTGCCGAGGATCAGGAACGACGTCACGGAGCGGAGCACGGAACCGATGGCCTCGGAGCGCTGGCGGCGGCGTTCCGCGTTCACCAGCAGGCCGCCCAGCGCGGTGCCCTCCACCGCCTGCACACTGCGGTTCATCCGCTCGATGAGCTTGGTGAGCGCGCGGCGGATGACATGGCGCAGGACGAGGGCTATCACCAGGATCAGCAGGATGCGCAAGCCCACGCTCAGCCAGGTGGACCAGTTGTCCTCCACCCAGCCCGCCGCGTCGTTCGCCCGGTTCCCGGCCTCGTCGAGGGTGCCGGGACCGGACGGCGGGGCTGCGGCCGGCAGGGCGGACCAGGACACGACGGAAACCTCCGGATAGGGGGCGGGCTGGCCAACCACACTAACGGGGCAGTGGACGGCCTCCGCCGCCCCGAGGGGGCGGAGAGACACTCCTCACGCGGTACGGGTGCGGTATTGGGCCGGGGAGGAGGGGCGGGCGGGTGTCCCGTGGTCGTCCTGTGGTCGAAAACACTCCGAGCCCGTTACCTGGACGTGGTGGCGTTTCGACCAGGCATGAGGAGAGACTGGAGCAGATCGTCCCGGCGCGAGCCACGCGCCGCCGGCGTAATAGGAGGCATCCGTGCCGCATGTCTTGGTCCTCAACGCGTCGTACGAGCCGCTCGGCGTCGTACCGCTCCGCCGCGCGCTCGTCCTCGTCCTGGAGAACAAGGCCACCAGCCTCGAGGAATCCGGCGCCTTCATGCACAGCGCGACCCGCGTCGTCCCAGCCCCCAGCGTCGTACGGCTGAAGCGGTTCGTGCGGGTCCCCTACCGGGGGCCCGTTCCACTGACCCGTCGTGCGCTCTTCGCCAGGGACGGGGGCCGCTGCATGTACTGCGGCGCCGCCGCCACCAGCGTCGACCACGTCGTCCCCCGCAGCCGCGGGGGCCAGCACGCGTGGGACAACGTCGTGGCCGCGTGCCGCAGGTGCAACCACGTCAAGGCCGACCGGCACCTGCGTGAGCTGGGCTGGCGTCTGCACCAACAACCGGCTCCACCGTCCGGGCTCGCCTGGCGGATCATCGGGACCGGACACCGTGACCCGCGCTGGATGCCGTACCTGCAACCGTACGGCGCGGAGGACGCGGTGGCCCGGATCGACGGCATTTCAGCCTGAGATCCGGGCCTTTGTCGTTCCCCCTGGTCAGGCGGGTGTACGCCGGGGGGATCGGAGGCGTGCGCGGGGGCCGGTGGCGTCGCCCGGTCTTGCCCGGCCTTGCCTCGCTAGGGCGCGACCGCGTAGACCTCGGCCGAGAACAGCGAGTATCCGTACTTCGTGGCGCGGGCGTCGCCCTGGACCCGTACGAACCGGGTGTCCTTCGCGTCCATCCCGATCGCCTCCCGCCCGCCCCGGCCGTCCGAGACGGTCGCAGCCGTCCGCCAGGTGCGGCCGTCGGCGGAGACCTGGACGCGGTAGCGGCTCGCGTACGCCTCCTGCCACGTCAGGACCACCTGCCCGACCCGCGCCGCCGCCGGGAGCTCCAGCTGCCACCAGGCGCCGTCCTCCACCGGGGACGACCAGCGGGTGGCGGGGTCCCCGTCGATCGCGGCCGACGCCGGGAAGTCCGGGGTCTCGTCGCCCGAGGACGAGGCGGTCGCGCCACGCGCGAGGTCGGGGCCGCCGGTACGGGGCGAGGCCCGCACGGTCAGCGTGCTCCGCTCGCCGCCGAAGGCGACCGGCACGTCGTACGAACCGGCCGGGGTGCCCGCCTTCACCTTGACCTCGATGGGGACCGTCGTCAGGGCGCCGCGTGGCACGGTCGTCTCCTTGGGCACCGTCACCCGGATGCCGGACGGCGCCTTCGCGGTGAGCGACCCGCGCACCTCGCCGGGCCGCCGCCCCGCCAGCCGCGCCTCGACCGTCTCCGCCTTCCCGCCGATCTGGGCGTCCGCCTCGCGGGGCGCCAGGTCCAGCCGCGCCCCCGGCTCGTCCGCGAACCAGGGCACGATATGCCGTACGGAGGGGGCGGGCGCGCCCGGTCCCGAGATGCCGGAACCGGGACCCGCGCCCGGCCACACGATCCGTACCGCGTCGGCGAGCAGGCCCTTCGCGTCCGACTGCGTCCAGCCGCTCGTCGACAGCGGTCCCAGCGGACGCCAGCCCTCGCCCGGCACCCGCACCTCCACGCTCGCCCCGGCGCCCGTGCCCGGCTCGGTCATCGCCGTCACCGCCGTGACCGGTCTCGCCCGGCCCAGGCCGACCGTGTAGGACCGGGCGTCCTGGGCGACGTCCCCGCCGGTGGCGCGGGCCGCGCCCGTCCACCCCGCCGCCGCCTCGACGGCCCGGTCGAGGAACGGGTCCAGGGCGCCCTCGCCCACCACGGCCTCGCTCGTGCGCAGCTCTTCGCGCAGCGGCTCCAGCGCCAGCGACGCCCGCCACGAGTCCGCGCCGTCACCGCGGTCCTGGGCGGTGAGCATGTCGACGGCCAGCTCCCCGGCGCGCCCGTAGCGCGCCAACTGGTCCAGCCACGGCCGTACTTCGTCGTCCAGCCGGCCCCCGGCCGTCCCCGCGAGACGCTCCGGCGCCCCGGCCATCACGGTGAAGGCGGCGCGCAGTCCGGCCGCCGCGCGGCTCCTGGCGCGTCCGTCCGACGTGGCGCGGGACGCCCAGAAGGCGGTGAACAGCGGCTTGAGATAGGCGGATTCGGACGGGTCGAGGAGGGACGAGGCGTCGTTGCCCGCGAGGGCGCGCAGGGCTTCGCGGGTCGCCGTGTCCTCGCCGGCCAGGTCGTCCACGGCCGCCCGCCAGGACTCCTCCGGCACGTAGCTCCGCGGATTCCAGGCGTAGTCGGCGGCGGTGAAGAGGGGGATACGGGACGCCGACGCCTGCTCCATGGCATTGGCGAGCAGCGCCACCGAGCCGCCGGCGACGGCCGGTTCGCGGCCGGTGTACGGGCCGAGGAAGAGACGTTCCGGCTCGTAGTCGTTGACCGGGTAGTTGTCCATCGTCACCATCGGATGCGCGAACGCGGCCTTCACGTCGGCCAGTTCACGGCCCGTGATGGTGCGCGGGACGACCCCGACCCCCGTCCACGCCACATGGACACCGCCGTCGAGCTGCCCGGCGAGCGCCGTGCGGTACGCGGTGACGCCGTCCTGGTGGTACTCGGTCGGCATGACCGTCAGCGGCTCGGAGTCCGGGTGCCGCTCCGCCAGATGAACCGCCACCGCATTCGCGACCCGGGCCTGCGCCTTCGCCGCCGCCTCGGGCCCCGAGCCGAACGTGTCGGCGTCCGCGTCGCAGTGCCACTCGCTGTAACTCACGTCCTGGAACTGGAGTTGGAAGGCCCGCACCCCCAGCGCCCACATCGCGTCGATCTTGCGGTTCAGCGCCCCGAGGTCCTTCTCCGACGTCATGCACATCGACTGCGCGGGGGCCACGGCCCAGGCGAGCGTCACATGGTTACGGCCGGCCCGCTCGGCCAGCTCGCGGAACTGGGCACGCTCCGCCGCCGGGTACGGATCGCGCCAGCGCGCCTGCCGGAACGGGTCGTCACCCGGCGCGTAGAGGAAGCGGTTCTGCTTGGTACGCCCCATGAAGTCGAGCTGCGCCAGGCGCTCCTGGTGCGTCCACGGCTCCCCGTAGAAGCCCTCCGTCGTGCCGCGCACGAGCGTGCCGGGCCAGTCCCGTACGACAACGCCCGGGACGGTCGCTTTGGCGCCCGGCTTCACGCCCGGCTTCGCACCCGGCCTCACGCCCGGCCTCACGATCAGCTGGCGCAGGGTCTGCGCGCCGTGGAAGAGGCCGTCCTCGCCCACCCCGTCCAGCGCTATCGTGTCGCGGCCCGCGACCCGGCCCACCGCGATCCGGTACCCGCCGGACGGCAGGTCGGCGCTCTCGGGCGCGCGCAGGGCGCGCAGCGCGTCCCGCGCGCCGGTGCCGCCCGCCAGGACCACCGTGCCCGCGCCGGGCGGATCCGTGGCCCAGGCCTGGCCGACCGTACGGACACCGGCGGCGCGCAGCGCGTCCGTGAGCGCCTGGACGGCGACGGGGTCGGCGCCCTCGCCCGCCACGACGGTGACCAGGTCACCGAGCGGGACAGCCCGCCCGGCCGCCTTGATCGTCTGGGGTCTGGGCCACACGTCCGGCACGTCCGCCTGGCCCTCGGGGCCGGGCGTGGCGGCCACCGGGGAACCCGGGTCGTGCGGCGCCGCGTACGCGCCCGGCGCCCCGCCGAGAAGCCCGCCGATCACGGCCATCGCAACCGCCGTAGCCGTCCGTCCTGTACGCCCGAGCCGCACGCCGTGCTCCTCTCGTGTGTCCTGGTCCCCCCAAGAGCCGCGAGGATTCGCGAAGAGCCGCGAGGATTCGCGTCAAGCGGGGACGAGCCCACCACCCCGTGGTCGGGGTGTCAATGCGCGTGGCCGCTGTGTCTCCTTTGCCCGTTGTGATAGGCAGGGGTACCAACTGCCGGGCGGGGGAGGGATCGTGACACGCGGGAGACGGACGGAGACCCGACACCTCCTCACCGGCACAGGTTCACCCTCCGTACGTGCCTGCCTCCGCCTACGCTGGGTAGGGCTGTTGTGTCCTGTCTGCCCAGCCCTTGGAGAAGCCGCCATGGCCGCACCCGCACCGCGCCTGCTCCCCGGCCCCTCCGAACAGCCGATCCCCCGACCGTCGGTGCCGGGCCCCGCGCGGTCCGCGCCCGGTCCGCTGACCAGCGAACCGCCGCTCGCCGACGCGGAACCGCTGACCAGCGAGCCCCCGCTCGCCGACACCGCCCCGCTCACCAGCGAACCGACAGCTCCCGGCACCGCCGGGGGCACGGAGTCCCCAGGAGTCTGAATGGGCCTGGCCAGGCTCGCCGCACTGCACGGTGTCGCCACCTCGTACGCCCCCTCGCCCGACGTCACCGTCCAGGTCCCGGACGACACCGTCGTGGCGGTGCTCGCCGCGCTCGGGGTCGACGCGTCCACCCCCGCGGCGGTGACGGACGCGCTCACCCGCGCGGAAGCCACCGCCGCGGAGCGGCTGCTGCCCCCGACGGTGGTGCTGTGGAGCGCCCCCGAGGGGGAGCGGCCCGAGGTCCCGGCCGCCCTGACGGGGCTGCCGCCCGGGACGACCCTCCAGGTGGAGCCGGAGGACGGCGGTACGCCGCTGCCCGCGGACCCCGCCACCGACCCCGCCGCCGTCGTGGCCCACGCCCCCCTCGGCGTCCACCGGCTCACCGCGCGCGCCCCCGACGGGCGTACGGCCACCGTCACCCTGGTGGCCGCCCCCCATCAGGTGCCGCAGCCCCCGCCCCGTACCCACGGCTTCCTGGTGCAGCTCTACTCCCTGCTCTCCGAGCGCTCCTGGGGCATGGGCGACCTCGGGGACCTCGCCGAGCTGGCCGCCTGGTCGGGCCGTCACCTCGGCGCGGGCTTCGTCCAGATCAACCCGCTGCACGCCGCCGTCCCCGGCGACCCGACCGACCCCTCGCCGTACCGCCCCTCCTCGCGCCGCTTCCCCGACCCGGTCCACCTGCGGATCGAGGCCGTACCGGAGTACGCGTACGTGCGCGGCGCGGACCGCGAGCAGCTCGACGCCCTCGGCGAGAAGGCCGCCGCCCTGCGCGCGTCCGTCCTCGGCGAGGACGCGCTGATCGACCGCGACGCCGTATGGGCCCTCAAGCTCGCCGCCCTGGAGATCCTGGCGGCCGTCCCCCTCGGCCCCGGCCGCCGTGCCGAGTACGGCGACTTCCTCGCCGCCCAGGGGCAGGCCCTGGAGGACCACGCCACCTGGTACGCGCTCGCCGAGGCGCACGGACCGGGGTGGCACGACTGGCCGGCCGGGCTGCGCGACCCGCGCTCGCCCGAGACCGCCCGGGCCCGCCATGACCTGTCCGACCGCGTCGACTTCCACCGCCGGCTGGCCTGGCTGACCGACCAGCAGCTCGCCGCCGCGTCCGGCACCGCGCGGGACGCGGGCATGGCCGTCGGGATCGTCCACGACCTGGCCGTCGGCGTGCACCCCGGCGGAGCCGACGCCTGGGCCCAGCAGGACGCCTTCGCCGCCGGCATGTCGGTCGGCGCCCCGCCCGACGCCTTCAACGCCCTCGGCCAGGACTGGGGCCTGCCGCCCTGGCGCCCCGACGTCCTCGCCGCGTCCGGCTACGCCCCGTACCGCGGCCTGCTCAAGGGCCTGCTGCGGAACGCCGGGGCGCTGCGGATCGACCATGTGATGGGGCTGTTCCGGCTCTGGTGGGTGCCGCAGGGCGAGCAGCCCACCCAGGGAACGTATGTACGGTACGACGCCGAGGCGATGCTCGCCGTCCTCGCCCTGGAGGCGCACCGCGCGGGCGCCCCGGTCGTCGGCGAGGATCTCGGCACGGTCGAGCCGGGGGTGCGCGAGGCGCTGGAGCGGCGCGGGGTGCTCGGCACGTCCGTGCTCTGGTTCGAACGGGACTGGGAGGGGCCGGGACAGCCGCCCCTGCCGCCCGGGACCTGGCGCGAGGGCTGCGTCGCCACCGCGACCACCCACGACCTGCCGTCCACCGCCGCCCGGTTGACCGGTGAGCACGTGGAACTGCGCCACCGGCTGGGCCTGCTCACCCGCCCGCTGGACCGGGAACAGGCCGAGGACCGCGCGGAGGTCGGGGAGTGGCTCACGTACCTGGGGCGCCTGGGGCTGCTGCCCGGGGGGCCCGGTGACGAGGAGGAGGAGATCCGCGCGGTCTACCGCTTCCTGCTGCGCACCCCGGCGCGGATGGTCGGGGTCTGGCTGCCGGACGCGGTGGGCGACCGCAGGCCGCAGAACCTGCCGGGGACGTGGGACCAGTACCCCAACTGGCGCCTGCCGGTGGCGGACGCGACGGGCCGCCCGATGACGCTGGAGGAACTGGCCGCGTCTCCCCGGCTGCACCGCCTGATGGACGTACTGCGACCGTGACGGCGCGACAGGGCCGTACGGGAGCGGCGCGGAGCTGTACGGGACCCCGCGCGCGCGGCGGACCCGGCCATTCGCTACGTTTGCACCGTGGACAAGAAGAACGCGATGCGCGCGGGCGCCCTGGCGGCCGGTACGACGCTGATGATGCTGCTCATGACGTCCCCGGCGCTCGCACTGAGCCGCGACGACGGTGACGACCCGGGCCCCGGCCTGAGCGTGGTGGAGACCCTCGGCCTGTTCGTGGGCATCCCGCTGCTGCTGTTCGCCGTCATCACCGGCCTGGTGCTGGTCCTGGACAAGTCCCACCCGTCCCACCGCGTCACCAAGCCGAAGCAGGGCTGACCACCCGCCCCACGCAAACGGCAAAGCGCCGCACGGCCGCCGTGCGGCGCTTTCGCGTACCCGAATCCCCTCGGGGAGAAGGCCGCCGACATCCCGAAGTGACCCCGAAGAGGCCCCGCCGTCCAAGACAGCGGGACCCCCGGGACCGGCAGGCAAGGCCTAGACGACAGGCGCCGCCGCCGCGTCCGCCTCCTGGGCGCGCAGCGCGCGCTCCACGCCCGCGCGCGACTCCGAGATCAGCCGGCGCAGCGCCGCGTTCGGGCCGGCGGAGGCCAGCCACGCGTCCGTCGCGTCCAGCGTCTCGCGCGAGACCTGGAGCGACGGGTACAGCCCGACCGCCACCTGCTGCGCCATCTCGTGCGAACGGGACTCCCACACCTCCGCGACCGCCGCGAAGTACTTCTCCGTGTACGGCGCGAGCAGCTCACGCTGGTCGGTCTGGACGAAGCCGCCGATCACCGCCTCCTGGAGGGAGTTCGGCAGCTTGTCGCTCTCCACCACCGACGCCCACGCCTCCGCCTTGGCCTCGGCCGAGGGCCGCGCCGCGCGGGCCGCCGTCGCGTGCTGCTCGCCCGCCGAGGTCTTGTCGCGCTCGTACTCCGCCGCGATCTCCTCGGTGTCGTGCAGCCCCACCGCCGCCAGCCGCTGGACGAACGCCCAGCGCAGCTCGGTGTCGACGGCCAGGCCCTCGACCGTCTCCGTACCGTCCAGCAAGCCCTGCAACAGGTCCAGCTGCTGCGGCGTACGGGCGGTCGACGCGAACGCGCGCGCCCACGCCAGCTGGTGGTCGCTGCCCGGCTCCGCCGCCCGCAGGTGCGCCAGCGTCGCCTCCGTCCACTGCGTCAGACCCGTCTCGCGCCACACCGGCGCCGCGTACAGGTCGAGCGCCAGCTTCACCTGGCGGTGCAGCGACTGCACGACGCCGATGTCCGTCTCCTTGGAGATGCCGGACAGCACCAGCGCCAGGTAGTCGCGCGTCGCCAGCTCGCCGTCCCGCGTCATGTCCCAGGCGGAGGCCCAGGACAGGGCGCGCGGCAGCGACTCCGCGAAGTCCCCGAGGTGCGCGGTGACGACCCGCAGCGACTCCTCGTCGAGGCGGACCTTCGCGTACGACAGGTCGTCGTCGTTGAGCAGGACCACCGCCGGGCGCGATGTGTTCTGCGGGAACGGCACCTCCGTGCGCTCCCCGTCGACGTCCAGCTCGATCCGGCTCGTACGGACCAGCTTGCCGTTCCCGTCCAGGTCGTAGCACCCGATCGCGATCCGGTGCGGCCGCAGGACGGGCTCGCCCTTGGCGCCGGCGGGCAGCGCGGGCGCCTCCTGCGTGACGAAGAACGACGCCACGTGGCCCGCCGCGTCGAGGGTGATCTCCGGGCGCAGGATGTTGATCCCGGCCGTCTCCAGCCACGCCTTCGACCAGGCCTTGAGGTCGCGCCCGGACGTCTCCTCCAGCGCGCCCAGCAGGTCGGAGAGGCGGGAGTTCCCGAAGGCGTGGGCCTTGAAGTACGCCTGCACCCCGCGGAAGAACTCGTCCTGGCCGACGTATGCGACGAGCTGCTTGAGCACCGAGGCGCCCTTGGCGTACGTGATGCCGTCGAAGTTGACCAGCACGTCGTCCAGGTCGCGGATGTCCGCCATGATCGGGTGCGTGGAGGGCAGCTGGTCCTGGCGGTAGGCCCAGGTCTTCATGGAGTTGGCGAACGTCGTCCACGACTGCGGCCACCGCGAGCCCGGCGCGTCGGCCTGGCAGGCGATCGAGGTGTACGTGGCGAACGACTCGTTCAGCCAGAGGTCGTTCCACCACTCCATGGTGACCAGGTCGCCGAACCACATGTGGGCCAGCTCGTGCAGGATCGTCTCGGCGCGCGTCTCGTACGCGGCGTCCGTCACCTTCGAGCGGAAGACGTACTGGTCGCGGATGGTCACCGCGCCCGCGTTCTCCATCGCGCCCGCGTTGAACTCCGGGACGAACAGCTGGTCGTACTTGGCGAAGGGGTACGCGTAGTCGAACTTCTCCTGGAACCAGTCGAATCCCTGCCGCGTGACCTCGAAGATCGCGTCCGCGTCCAGGAACTCGGCCAGCGAGGGCCGGCAGTAGATGCCCAGCGGCACCGACTGCCCGTCCTTCTCGTACGAGCTGTGCACCGCGTGGTACGGACCGGCGATCAGCGCGGTGATGTACGTCGAGACGCGCGGCGTCGGCGCGAAGTGCCAGAGGTTGTCCTTCGGCTCCGGCGTCGGCGAGTTGGAGACGACCGTCCAGCCCTCGGGGGCCCGTACGGAGAACTGGAACGTCGCCTTGAGGTCCGGCTGCTCGAACGACGCGAAGACGCGCCGGGCGTCCGGGACCTCGAACTGCGTGTACAGGTAGGCCTGTTCGTCGACCGGGTCGACAAACCGGTGCAGGCCCTCACCGGTGTTCGTGTACGCGCACTCCGCGACGACCGTCAGGTCGTTCGGGCCCTCCAGGAGGCCGGCCAGCGCGATCCGCGAGTCCTTGAAGACGGCGGCGGCGTCCAGCGGGGTGCCGTTGAGGACGACCTCGTGGACGGCGGGCGCCACCAGGTCGATGAAGGTCTCTGCCCCGGCCTCCGCGCTGTCGAAGCGCACCGTGGTCACGGACCGGTAGGTGCCGCCCTCCTGCGCGCCGCTCAGATCGAGATCGATCGCGTACGAGTCCACGGTGAGCAGGCGCGCACGCAGCTGCGCCTCCTCGCGGGTCAGATTTGTGCCAGGCACCCGGTCATCTCCTCGGTATAGGGCGTTTCGGCCCATCCTTCCACGGCGGGTCGCGTTCACCCGATCGTGGGGACCTCGGGCTACCGTGGCGGGGAGGACGGGCGCCGTCCCTACGCTGACCGCGGAAGGAGGCGCCGCGATGACCCTGACACATCACGAGACTGCCGAGGAAACCGCCCTGAGCGATGCGCCGAGGTGATGCCTGTCCGATCGACGGGCGGGCCCGGCAGACCTCTCGGCCGGGCCCTCACACGCGTCCGGCTCAGCCCGCCAGCTCCGCCGCCACCAGCTCCGCGATCTGGACCGCGTTCAGCGCCGCGCCCTTGCGCAGGTTGTCGTTGGAGACGAAGAGCGCGAGACCGTTCTCCACCGTCTCGTCGACCCGGATCCGGCCCACGAACGACGCGTCCTTCCCCGCCGCCTGGAGCGGGGTCGGGATGTCGGACAGCTCGACGCCCGGCGCGTCCTTGAGCAGCTCGTACGCCCGCTCCACGCTGATCGGGCGGTCGAACCGTACGTTCACCTGGAGCGAGTGCCCCGAGAACACCGGCACCCGTACGCACGTCCCGGACACCTTCAGCTCCGGGATCTCCAGGATCTTGCGGGACTCGTTACGGAGCTTCTGCTCCTCGTCCGTCTCGAAGGAGCCGTCGTCCACCAGGCTGCCCGCGAGCGGCACCACGTTGAAGGCGATGGGGCGCTGGTAGACGGCCGGCGCGGGGAACTCGACCGCCCCGCCGTCGTGCGTGAGCTTGTCCGCGTCGGCGACGACCTGCTTCGCCTGGCCGTGCAGCTCCGCGACCCCGGCGAGGCCCGACCCGGAGACCGCCTGGTAGGTGGTGGCGACCAGCGCGGCAAGACCCGCCTCGTCGTGCAGCGGGCGCAGCACGGGCATGGCGGCCATCGTGGTGCAGTTCGGGTTGGCGATGATGCCCTTGGGGCGGTCCTTGATCGCGTGCGGGTTGACCTCGGAGACCACCAGCGGGACCTGGGGGTCACGCCGCCACGCGGACGAGTTGTCGATCACGACGGCCCCCTGCGCGGCGACCTTCTCGGCCAGCGCCTTCGAGGTCGAACCCCCGGCGGAGAAGATCACGATGTCCAGCCCGGACCAGTCCGCCGTACCGGAGTCCTCGACCGTGACCGGCGTCCCCCGCCAGTCGAGGGTGGACCCCGCGGACCGGGCGGAGGCGAAGAGCCGCAGCTCGGTGACCGGGAAGCTCCGCTCGGCCAGGATCCTGAGCATGACTGTGCCGACCTGACCGGTGGCTCCGACGATTCCGACCTTCACGGGGTCTCCTCCGTATGTACGAGCTCATGTACGAGCGGCATGGGTGCCGCTCCATCATGCGTATCAGCATGCCCGTGTTGTCCAGTCGGTTGTCCAGGAGGCGGACCGGACGGCGGCCGGACAGCGGCCGGACAGCGGAAGAGGCGGGCGCCCGTACGGACGCCCGCCCCTTCCTCAGCAGTACCGCGCCGTTACGGCGTGACGCTGGCGATCACCACACTGCCGGTGCCCGCGGACGTGCCGCGTGCGTTCAGCAGCTGCACGTCGCCGAAGAACTGACGTCCCTCGGGAGCCGCGCTGTTCACCACGACATCGGCCGTGACCTGCGCCGACGCGCCGTTGGCCAGCTTGACCGGCTTGGTGTCGTCGACCTTGATGGAGCCCAGCGACGGCGAGTAGTAGACGTCGCGGTAGTCGAACTCCGTCGTGCCGGCCGGGACCGAATAGCCGTCCACCGTCACGGTGTACGTACCGGCGGCGGGGTTGACGAGGCTGACCGACTCCTCGGAGTCGCCGTCCGCCGACTGCCCCACGACCACGTTGCCCCGGGCGACCGTCAGGTCGAGGTCCGCGGACGTGTCGGACGTGCTGCCGATGGCGACGTCCAGGCGGGTCACGCCTTCACCGACGACGATCGTGGAGACGAGCTGCCCCTGGTCCTCGATCGTCGGCCGCTCGATCTTCGCCGAGCCCAGCGAGCCGCCCGCCAGCTTGCCGTCGATGGCGGCGAAGTTGTTCTTGACCGTCCACTGGACCGGGGTCGGCGTGCCGATCTTCGCCTCGGGCAGCGTGGTCACCGCCGGGTCGAAGGTCGCGCCGAGCAGCGACACGTCCAGCGTGTACTTGTTGTCGAGCAGCGGCGAGGTACGACGCGCCTCGACCTCGATCTCCCACACGCCGGGGGTCGGGTCCACGTACGAACGCAGGTCCGGGCGGCAGGTGTTGGAGGGGTTCTCGTAGTTCGGGTAGCAGAAGATCGTCGAGCTGTCCTCGACCGGCAGACCGTACGGGTGGATCGAGATGAACCGGGTCTGGCTGTCCTTGGCGAGTCCGCCGAGCGCCACCTCCAGGGTCTTCGCACCCTCCGGAACCGTCAGGAAGTACGACTTCGAGCTGTTGCGCTGCACCGAACCGGTCGCCTTGAAGGTGTACGACGGCTTCGCCAGCTCCTTGGAGACGACCACGGTGGCGAGGATCTGCTTGTCCACACCCTCCGTACGACGGTCGTCCGCCTCCAGGATCGCGCTGTGCACGCCGGCCGAGGAGGGCCGGGCCTGGACGGTGACGGTGACCGGCTGGTTCAGCGGCAGCTTGACCTTGCCACTGCCGAGCAGGCGGAACGTGCCGTCGTTGTTCTTCCAGTCCAGCCGGTGCTCCACCGCGCCCTTGGGGCCGGTGGTCCGGGTGATGGTGACGTCGTACGTCCGGCTCTTGCCGGTCTGGAGGCCGCCTTCGCGGTCGTACAGACCCGTACCGAAGCCGGGGGTCTCCAGCGCGTAGTCGATCGCGGTGTCGACCGGGGCCTTCACCGTGTACTCGTGCGCGGTGGCGCCGCGCTCGATCTCCTTCCACGCCCCGACGACGTCGATGAGACCCGCGCCCTGCTCGTGCGCCTGGAGACCGGGGATCTTGTCGGCGCTGCTGGTGAGCGCCGTCCGCAGGTCGGCGGGGGTGAGCGTGCGGTGCTTCTGCTTGGCGGCCGAGATCAGCAGCGCGCTCGCGCCGGTGGCCTGCGGGGACGCCATCGAGGTGCCCTGGAGCATCGAGTAGCCGGGCGGCAGGGTGTAGCCCGCCTCGGCGACCGGGCCGCCGGGGTACCAGGTCTGCGTGCTGTTGATCGCCGCGCCGGGCGCGGTGATGGTCGGCGTGAAGCCGCCGTCCTCACGCGGGCCGCGCGCCGAGAACGGCAGCAGGCCGTACTTCGTCGTCACACCGGAGCCGTAGTTGGCGGCCCAGGTCTCCTTGGAGATGGAGGCGCCGACGGAGATGACCTTGTCCGCCACGGCGGGGTCGCTGATGGTGTTGGTGCCGGGGCCGTCGTTGCCGGCCGAGATCACCAGCTGCACGCCGTACACGTCGATCAGCTGCGTGTACAGCTGGGCGCGCGCGTTGTTGGCGTCGTTGAGCGCCGGCAGGCCGCCGATGGACATGTTGACGATGTCGACGCCACGGTTGGCGACGAGGTCGATCATGCCCTCGGTCAGGGCGATGTTGGTGCAGCCGCCGCTCCACGTGCAGGCGCGGGAGGAGACCAGCTTGGCGCCGGGGGCGGCGCCGTTCATCTTGCCGCCGAACAGGCCGTTGGCGGCGGTGATGCCGGCGACGTGGGTGCCGTGCTCGCCCTCGATGACGCCGATGTTGACGTAGTCCGACGTGGCGCCGGACCCGTTGTAGACGACGTCCTTGCGGATCTCGACGACGAACGGGATGCGCTCGACGATCGGGGTCGCCGGGTTGTCCGTACCGAAGTAGCCGATCTGGAAGCCGTCCTTGTACGGCTTCAGCGCGGTGTCGTTCGTGAAGTTGCCGTCGTTGTTCAGGTCGACCCGCACGGTGCCGTTCGCCGGGTCGTAGAGCACGCCCCAGACGTCGGTCGTGTCGCCGTCGCGGTTCAGGTCACCGGCCATGTCGCCGCCGACCGTGACCCGCTCGGCGAAGGGGAGGAACTTGTAGGCGCCGGCCGGCGCCGTCCAGGTCCGGCCCGACGCCGTGAACGTGGGACCGCTGACCGCCCCGTTCATCCGCAGCCAGGTGCCGTCGCCGTCGGACACCGGGTCCGTCGCGGTCACCCAGTCGACGATCTTGCGCTCGCCCGTGGTGGTCTTCTGGAGGGCCGGGTGGCCCAGGTCGACGCCGGAGTCCAGGATGCCGATGGTGACACCGCGGCCGTCGGCCTTCGGGTGCTGCTTGACGAAGTCGACCGCACCGGTCTCGAAGGACGGGTTGTACGGGTTCTTCGCCGGGGTCTTGCTGCTCGGCGCCGGGTACTTCTGGACGGCGGAGCCCTTCGAGCCCTTCGCGTGCGCCACCGTGTCGGCCGCCGGCGTCGGGTCGTCCAGCTGGATCTCCTGCTTGAGATCGATGCCGTGGACGGAGGAGAGCTTCGCGGCCGCCTTGATCGCCGCGTCCGCCTTGGCGGTCGGGAGCGTGGCGCGTACGTAACCGAGCTTGTCGTACGTCTTGCCGACGGTCGCACCCGCGACGTCGTTCAGCTGGCCCGCCACCTGCTCGGTCGCACCGGGGGCGGTGGCGACCATCAGCGTGACGGTCTTCGCGCCCTCGGCCTCGGCCTGGGACAGCAGTTGGGCGTCCACGGCGCCGAGCTTGTCGGACGACCGGTCGGACTTCACGGCGGCGGTGGCGGCCGGGTCGTCGGTGCCCGTCTCGGAGAACGCGGGGGCGGCGCCCGTGGCGATCAGCGCGGCCACCAGGCCGGCGGCTGCCGCGATCCTGGCCACGCGTCTCGGCCCGGATATGGAGCCTGCGGATTCGGAGGTCATCAGCATCCCTGTGGTGTGGAAGAGAAGGTCCGGATTTCGGTACCGGTGACCGCTCAGCTTTTCGTACATAACAGGGGTTTGTGGAGTGTTGCCGGAGGCGGGATTCGGTCATGGCGTACACCCGCCAACGCGACTCACCCGCCACGGAGGAGGAACCGGCCCAAACCGGCGAACGTGCCCGGCCCGCGCGGTCGTTCGGCGGCGCGGCGGAGCGATTCCGTCCGCTCTGCGGACACAGTGACGCGCGTAGTACGCGGCCGGAGGCGGCCCTCCCGTATTCTGCGGCCGCCGCTTCCGAACGACCGGAACACGATCAACCCCGCCGCGCCGGGCAACTCCCCGCGCCCCTCCGCGGTCCTGTCCGCCGACCGCACCTCACGCACGGAGGAGTTCCCCATGTCGGCACGTACGGCCCCCACTCACCGCATCGGGCGACGCGCCCGTCTCGCCTGGACCGGAGCGCTGGCGGCGGCGGCCCTCGCGTCCACCGCGCTGGCCGGTCCCGCCGTGGCGGGTCCGCCGGTGGTGGGTTCCGGTTCCGGCGGGGCGGGTTCCGCCGTGGAGGCCGGCGGAGCGCGGCACTCCGCCACGCAGCGGGCCCTCGACGCCGCCGTCGCGGACGGTGTGCCCGGCGTCCTCGCCCAGGTGAACAGCCGTACCGGCACCTGGTCAGGCACCGCGGGGCTGGGCGACACGGCCACCGGCCGCGAGCGCGGGGCACGGGACCGCTTCCGCGTCGGCTCCGTCACCAAGACCTTCGTGTCGACCGTCCTGCTCCAACTGGAGGCCGAGGGACGGCTCGACCTGGACGACACCGTCGACCACTGGCTGCCCGGCGTGGTCGGCGGCAACGGACACGACGGACGCCGGGTGATCCTCCGTCAGCTCCTCAACCACACCAGCGGCATCTACAGCTACACCGCCGACCCCGGCTTCCAGCAGAAGGTCTTCACCACCGACTTCCTCAAGAACCGCTACCGGACCTGGCAGCCGGGCGACCTCGTCGCGATCGCCATGACGCACGCGCCGGACTTCGCCCCCGGCACGGACTGGAACTACTCCAACACCAACTACGTGCTCGCCGGCCTGGTCGTGGAGAAGGTGACGGGACGTTCGTACGCCACGGAGATCGAGCGCCGCATCCTGCGGCCCCTGCACCTGACGGGCACCCGCCTGCCGGGTACGGACCCCCGGCTGCCGCGGCCCTCAGGACGCGCGTACGCCGTCCTCGCCGACGACCCGGAGCGGACGGTCCACGACGTCACCGAACTCAACGCGACGATGGCGGGGGCGGCCGGGAGCATGATCTCCGACGCCGCCGACCTCAACCGTTTCTTCAGCGCGCTGCTCACGGGCCGGCTGCTGCCCCCGGCCCAGCTCAAGGAGATGAAGACCACCGTCGCGCTCGGAAGCGGGGAGGACGGGGAGGACGGCGAGGCCGCCGGCTACGGACTCGGGCTGGAGAAGACCCGGTTGTCCTGCGGCACGGTCGTCTGGGGCCATGGCGGCGGGATCCACGGCTCCTCGACGGGCGCCTTCACCACCGCCGACGGCACCCACTCGCTCTCCTTGAACTTCAACGCCGACTGGGCCGGTGACCCGGGGCGGGTCGTGGAGGCGGAGTTCTGCGGCTGAGCGGAGACCCGGAGAGGGGGCGGGCGCGGGCCGCGCCCGCCCCCTCTCCTTGTGCCCCCGGTCCCGTCTCACCGAGGCAGGACCACCACATACGCGGCCGGATCCCTCTCGTCCGCCGCCGCCAGCGCCGTACCGACCACCATCGCCTGCTGCTCCAGGGACTCCCGCAGCTTTCTCGGCGTCAGATGCAGGACGGTGACGCCCAGCCGCTCCAGGTGCTCCCGCTTGCGGGCGTACTCCGTCCAGACCGCGTCGTCGTCCTGCGGGCCTCCCGGCCCGCCCAGCCGGGGCGCCCGCGTGTCCAGCTCCACGGCCACCGCCTGCTCCGGCCAGTACGCGTCGACCCCGCCCAGGTGCGGTCCGCCCGGCAGCGCCAGGTCGACGTTCCAGACCGGCTCGGGCAGCGCGTACGTCCGCACCATCTCGTACAGCCGCCCCTCCGCCAGCGACCGCCCCTCGGCGAGCAGCGCGTCCACCGCGTCGACCACATGCGGCCGGGCCAGCAGCCGTGCCTGGCTCAACTCCCGTACGACAGAGGCCGGTTCACAGTGCCCGCCCCGTACGGCCTCGGTCAGCAGCGCCCGTACGGCAGCCGCGTCCGACAGCTCCGCGACCGCGTCGGCCACCGCGCGGGCCACCGGCGCCACCGGCACCCCGGTCACCAGCTCGGGCCGGGGCAGGGCGTGGGCGCGGATCAGCCGGGCGAACGCCGTGGACCGCAGCCGGCGGGTACGGGGCACCAGCACGTCGATCAGGTCGAGCTCCCGCAGCCCCGGGGTGGACCCGAAGCCGTGGAGGGCGAGCGCGGCGAGACCGGTGACCATCACCCCGCCGTACGGGGACGACGGCCGGGCCGACGACCGGGCCGGGGGCGCCGACCGGGACGAGGACCCCGGGCGGCCGCCGGGGGAGGAGCCGGGCTGCGCCGGAACGCCCTTCGCCGCCTCGGGGCCCGGGCGTCCCGCGTACAGCAGCACCGCGTGCAGCCGCTCCTCGCTCGTCGGCGGCCCCGGGTGCAACAGGTAGACCCCCGGCAGCAGTTGCTGCCAGGGGCCACCGGGGCGGCACTGCGCGGCGGCGCGCGCGGCCGCGACCCCGTGCTCGCGCAGCTGCGCGGCGGAGAGGACGCGGTGCCGCACGTCGTTACCGAGGTGACGGAGGGGGCGGGGGGTGACCGGGGTGTTGTTGTTCATGTCCCGGGGTCTGCCCGTCCTGTGACCACCTTCTAACCCGTTGTTACACGTTCGTCGGCAAAACCGGACAAGCTCGCCCTAAAGTAAGGGCATTCGACTGCCGATCATGTGCCGCTCACCGTTCGAACGCCGTAACGCCCGCTTCTCACCGCCCCGCGGCGGCCGCGTCGCACGCCTGCCCCCGCAGCGACCGCGCCAGGTCGTCCGTCGCCTCCAGCACCAGCCTGCGCAGCGCAGGAGCCACCTCCTCGTGCGAGGCCAGCCACGCCTCCGCCGCCTCCAGGGTCGAACGGTCGCCCTGCGCGGCCGGGAACAGCCCGCGCACCACATGCATGGCGATCTGGATCGAACGCTCCGCCCACACCCGTTCGATCACCTCGAAGTACTTCTCCGAGTACGGCGCCAGCAACTCCCGCTGGTCCGACCGGGCGAACCCGGCGATCGTCGCCTCGACCAGCGCGTTCGACAGCGTGTCCGACTCCACCAGCCGTACCCACGCCTGCGCCTTCACCGCCGCCGACGGCCGGGCCGCCAGGCAGCGCACCTCGTGCCGCTTGCCCGACGCCGTGTCGTCGTGGGCCAGTTCGGCCGCCACGGCGGACTCGTCCGCGCGGCCGTGCGCGGTCAGCGGCTCCAGGAAGGCCCACCGCAGCTCCTGGTCGACGTCGAGCCCGTCGATCTTGGCCGTCCCGTCCAACAGTCCCTGGAGCAACTGGAAGTCCGCGTCCGTCGTGGCGACCGCGGCGAAGAAGCGCGCCCACGTCAGCTGGTGCTGACCGCCGGGCCCTGCCGTCCGCAGCTCCCGCAGCGCGCCCTCGGCGAGCAGCCGCCCGCCCTCCTCGCGCCACTCCGGGACCGCGTAGAGGGTGAGCGCGCCGCGCGCCCACGCGTGCAGCATCTGGAGCACCCCGATGTCCGTCTCACGGCCCGCGTGGGTGAGCACCAGGCCGATGAAGTCCCGGGCCGGCATGAGCGCGTCACGGGTGAGGCTCCACAGCGCGGACCAGCACAGCGCACGCGCCAACGGGTCGGTGAGAGAGCCGAGATGCGTGCGCAGGGTGTCCAGCGAGGCCGCGTCGAAGCGGATCTTGCAGTACGTCAGGTCCTCGTCGTTGACCAGGATCAGGTCCGGCTTCTCCGCGCCCGCCAGCTCCGTGATGACCGTCCGGGGCCCGGCGACGTCCGTCTCGCCGCGCGCGTACCGTACGAGATCCCCGTCGGCCGTGCGCCGGTAGAGCCCGACCGCCACCCGGTGCGGGCGCAGTTCGGGGTGGGACGGGGCGGCCTCCTGGATCACGGCCAGCTCGGTGATCCGGTCCTCGGCGTCATAGACGGCCTCCGGGGTGAGGGAGTTGACCCCGGCCGTCTCCAGCCAGGAGCGCGACCAGCCGGCCATGTCCCGCCCGGACGTCTCCTCCAGTACGGCGAGCAGGTCGCCGAGGCGGGTGTTCCCGTACGCGTGCCGCTTGAAGTAGCGCCGGGCGCCCTCCAGGAACGCGTCCTGCCCCACGTACGCGACCAGCTGCTTGAGGACGGACGCGCCCTTGGCGTACGTGATCCCGTCGAAGTTCAGTTTGGCGTCCTCCAGGTCACGGATGTCGGCCGTGATCGGGTGGGTGGACGGCAGCTGGTCGGCGCGGTAGGCCCAGGACTTCCGGTTGTTGGCGAAGGTGATCCAGCCGTCCTCGAAGCGGGTGGCCCCGACCAGCGCGAAGGTCCCCATGAACTCCGCGAAGGACTCCTTGAGCCACAGGTCGTCCCACCAGGTCATGGTGACGAGATCGCCGAACCACATGTGCGCCATCTCGTGCAGGATGACGTTGGCCCGGTGCTCGTACGACGCCCGCGTCACCTTGCCGCGGAAGATGTACTCCTCGCGGAAGGTCACCAGGCCCGGGTTCTCCATCGCGCCCAGGTTGTACTCGGGCACGAACGCCTGGTCGTACTTCCCGAAGGGGTAGGGGTAGTCGAAGCGGTCGTGGAAGAAGTCCAGGCCCTGCTTGGCCAGCAGGAAAACGTCGTCCGCGTCGAAGTGCCGGGCGAGCCCCTTGCGGCACATCGCGCCGAGCGGGATCTCCAGGACCGTGCCGTCGTCGAACGTACGCCGGTAGGAGTCGGTGACGTGGTGGTACGGGCCCGCGAGGATCGCCGTGATGTACGTCGAGATCGGCTTCGTCTCCGCGAAGCGCCACACCCCGTCGTCGCCCAGGGTCCCCGCGCCGTTGCTCCAGACCAGCCAGCCCTCGGGCGCGGTCACCTGGAAGCGGTACGGCGCCTTGAGGTCGGGCTGCTCGAAATTGGCGAAGACGCGGCGGGCGTCGGCCGGCTCGTACTGCGTGTAGAGGTAGACCTCGCCGTCCTCCGGGTCGACGAAGCGGTGCATGCCCTCGCCGGACCTGCTGTACGCGCACTGGGCGTCGACCACCAGCACGTTCTCCGCGCGGAGATCGTCCAGCGTGACCCGTGAGCCGTCGAAGACGGTGGCGGGGTCCAGGGCGCGGCCGTTGAGGGTGACGGCGGTCACACTCGGGGCGATCAGATCGGCGAAGGCCGCCGCGCCCGGCTCCGAGGAGCGGAAGCGGATGGTCGTCACCGAGCGGAAGGTACGGGGCCCGGGGCCGTCCGGCGCCTCACCGACCGCCGAGCGCAGGTCGAGGTCCACCTCGTACCCGTCTACGGACAGCAGGCCGGCCCGTACACGGGCCTCGTCGCGGGACAGGTTCTCACCGGGCACGGGCACTCCTTCGTGACTCGTTCGTGGGTCGTTCGAAACAGTGACGATCCTCGCATGTGCCGCTGTGGGCGGTCAGCCGGGAATGCGGCCATCCGGTTGGAACGTTGAGGCGTCGAGGTCCGTCGGGCGCCCGCGGGTAGCCGGGACGCCCGTTTCAGAGGAGAGACATGTCCGAGAAGACTCCCGTCGATTTCTGGTTCGACCCGCTGTGCCCCTGGGCCTGGTTGACGTCCCGCTGGGTCCTTGAGGTGGAGAAGGTCAGGGACATCGACGTCCGGTGGCACGTGATGAGCCTCGCCGTCCTCAACGAGGACAAGATCGACGAGATGCCCGAGCAGTACCGGGAGATGATGCGGACGACGGCGTGGGAGCCGGTCCGTGTGGTCATCGCCGCCCAGCAGAAGCACGGCGACGAGGTCGTCGGCAAGCTCTACACCGCGCTCGGCACCCGCATCCACAACGGGGGCGAGGGCCCCACGCGTGAGGCGATCGCCTCGGCCCTGGACGACGTCGGCCTGCCGGCCGACCTGCTGGAGTACGCCGACTCCGACGCGTACGACAAGGAGCTGCGGGCGTCGCACAAGGAAGGCATAGACAAGGTCGGCCAGGAGGTCGGCACCCCGGTCATCGCGGTCCCCGGCGCGGACGGCGAGCAGGTCGCCTTCTTCGGCCCGGTCGTCACCCCGGCCCCCAAGGGCGAGGAGGCGGCGAAGCTCTGGGACGGCACGCTGCTGGTCGCGTCGATCCCGGGCTTCTACGAGATCAAGCGGACCCGGACCGCCGCCCCGAGCTTCGACTAGGACGACTGTTTCGGCACGTGTACGGAGACGTGGACGGAGGACGGCCCCCGCGAGTCATGTCCTCGCGAGGGCCGTCCGTTCCATCCGCCCGCCGTGAAGGGTGAGAAGACGATCACGAGCAGGACGTGTGCGGCCTCCCGCGCGGGGAGGCCCCCCGTCAGGGGGCGATCAGGAGGTTGTTGGCGTTCTTCCGGG
Organism: Streptomyces sp. NBC_01317; assembly: GCF_035961655.1. Classification (NCBI taxonomy): domain Bacteria; kingdom Bacillati; phylum Actinomycetota; class Actinomycetes; order Kitasatosporales; family Streptomycetaceae; genus Streptomyces; species Streptomyces sp. NBC_01317. Next base: position 5,621,616 of record NZ_CP108393.1, read on the forward strand.
CGGCCGTGTAGCGCTTCGCCACGTCCTGCCAGTTGACGACCCGCCACATCGCCTCGACGAAGTCCACCTTCTGGTTCTTGTACTGGAGGTAGAAGGCGTGCTCCCAGGCGTCGAAGACCAGGATCGGGACCGAGCCCTGGCCGACGTTGCCCTGGTGGTCGTAGATCTGCTCCACGATCAGCCGGCCGCTGACGGGCTCGTACGCGAGGACGCCCCACCCCGACCCCTGCGTGGTCGCCGCCGCCTTCGTCAGCTGGGCCTTGAAGCCCGCGAACGACCCGAACGACGCGGCGATCGCGTCGGCCAGCTCCCCGACGCCGTCCGCCGCGAGCGGCTCGCCGCCGCCGTCACCGGTCATGTTGTGCCAGTAGATCGAGTGCAGGATGTGGCCGGAGAGGTGGAACGCCAGGCTCTTCTCCAGGCCGTTGACAGCCCCCCACGACTCCTTGTCCCGCGCCTCCGCGAGCTGTTCGAGCGTGTCGTTGGCGCCCTTGACGTAGGCCGCGTGGTGCTTGTCGTGGTGCAGCTCGACGATCTGCGGGTTGATCACCGGTTCGAGCGCCGCGTAGTCGTACGGAAGTTCGGGAAGTGTGTAAACGGCCATGTCCAAGCCCTCCGAAACTCTTATTGCACATCTTATGCAAGTGCACGCTAACAGCAAGAGGACTCCGATGCGGGCAGGTGCCTTGTGACACCCCCGACAAGCCGCTGACCTCCTCTTTGTGGGCGTCCGACGGTGATCGGGCCAGGCCGGCCGGGTTACGGTCGGGCTGTCCCCCCGCCCGGAACACGCCACGGCCTGCCCGGCGCACCCTGACGACCGCCGGAGTCCCCATGAGCACCGCCGCCCCCGCCCCCCGTACCGGAGTGGTCCTCGCCGATCTCCTCCCGGCCCACCGCGCCCGCGCGCGCGACCTCGCCCTGGTGGTCGGCGGCGCCGTCCTCACCGGCGTCGCGGCCCAGCTCTCCGTGCCGGTCCCCGGCTCACCGGTGCCGGTCACGGGACAGACCTTCGCCGCGCTGCTCATCGGCGTCTCCCTCGGTGCCCGCCGCGGCTTCCTCTCCCTGGCCCTGTACGCGCTGCTCGGCATGGCCGGGCTCCCGTGGTTCTCCGAAGGCGCCTCCGGCGTGAGCTTCCCGACCCTCGGTTACGTCCTCGGGATGCTGCTCGCCGCGACGGTCGTCGGCGCACTGGCCCGCCGGGGCGGCGACCGGTCCGTCGTCAGGACGGCCGGGACGATGGTCCTGGGCTCCGCGATCATCTACGCGGTCGGCGTCCCGTACCTCGCCGTGTCGGCGGACATGTCGCTGAGCGCCGCCGTCTCGGCCGGCCTGGTGCCGTTCCTGCTGGGCGACGCGCTCAAGGCCGCGCTGGCGATGGGCGCGCTGCCCGCCGCGTGGAAGCTGGCCGGCCGCCGGGGCTGACACGGACCGTCCCGGCCCCCGATGACGGTCACCCTGCGACACCCGTGCCACACTCGGAGCATGCGCGTGTACCTCGGTTCCGACCATGCCGGCTTTGAACTCAAGAACCACCTCGTCCAGTGGCTCAAGGCCCAGGGCCACGACCCCGTCGACTGCGGGCCCCACATCTTCGACGCCCAGGACGACTACCCGCCGTTCTGCCTGCGCGCCGCGGAGCGTACGGCGGCCGACCCGGACAGCCTCGGCATCGTGATCGGCGGCTCCGGCAACGGCGAGCAGATCGCGGCCAACAAGGTCAAGGGCGTACGGGCCGTCCTCGCCTGGAGCGAGCAGACGGCGGCGCTCGGCCGTGAGCACAACAACGCGAACGTCATCTCCGTCGGCGGCCGGATGCACACGGAGGAGGAGGCGACCTCCTTCATCGCGACCTTCCTGACCACGCCGTACTCGGGCGAGGAGCGGCACGCGCGCCGGATCGAGATGCTCGCGGAGTACGAGAGCACCCACGTCCTGCCGCCGATCCCGCCGCACCACCCGCGGCAGGACTAGCAAGGCCGGCAGAACCCCACGACCCCTGTGCCGCCGGGCACCCCTGAACGGCCGCCCGGCGGCACCGTCATGCCGACAGCACTTCCGAGGAGACCACCGTGCCCGAGGGGCATACGATCCACCGCCTCGCCGAGGACCACCTCGACCGCTTCGGCGGCCGGCCGGTACGGGTCAGCAGCCCGCAGGGCAAGTTCTCCGACAGCGCGGCCCTGCTCGACGGCCAGGTCCTCGACACGGTGGACGCCCACGGCAAGCACCTCTTCCTGGGCTTCGGACCGGGCGGCTGGGTCCACATCCACCTCGGCCTGTTCGGCAAGGTCGCCCTCGGGGACGCGCCCGCCCCGCCGCCCACGGACACCGTCCGGCTGCGCCTCGTCTCCGCCACGGCGTACATGGACCTGCGGGGTCCCACGACCTGCGCCCTGATCACCGATCCCGAGAAGCGGGCGATACACGACCGGTTGGGCCCGGACCCCCTGCGCCCGGGCGACGACGGCGAGAAGGCGTGGGCCCGGATCTCCCGTTCCCGTACGACCGTCGCCGCCCTCCTCATGGACCAGAAGGTCATCGCCGGGGTCGGCAACGTCTACCGCGCCGAAGTCCTCTTCCGGCACGGCATCGACCCGTACCGCCCCGGCAAGGACCTCACCCGCGCCGAGTGGGACGCGATCTGGGCGGACCTGGTGGAGCTGATGCGCGAGGGCGTACGGAACAACCGCATCGACACCGTCCGCCCCGCGCACACCCCCGAGGCCATGGGCCGGCCGCCCCGCGTGGACGACCACGGCGGCGAGGTCTACGTCTACCGCAGGGCGGCGCTGCCCTGCCTCCTCTGCGGTACGGAGATCCGTACGGCACCGCTAGCCGCCCGCAACCTCTTCTGGTGCCCGCGCTGCCAGAGCGCCGACCCCGCTTCTTCTTAGCCGGGGGGTGCTAGAAGCCGTGCGGCAGCCACGGGGCGACGTCCGAGCCGAAGGCCGTCGACGCCTCCGCCAGCGCGCCCGGGCGCAGTTCGGTCACCCGGCCCGCGCCCGCCAGCGAGATCAGCGACACCCCGCCCAGATACGCCGCGCCCAACTCCCGTACCGACAGGGCCAGATCGGCCTGGTCCGCCGTACGGACGCAGGACGCGCCCTTCGTGTCGCCGGTCAGCCGCCAACGCCCCTCGTTCCAGGGGCAGAAGGTGTCCTTGACCTCCACCACGACGTCCACGGGCGTCCGGTACGTACGTGCCTCCAGCGCCGCGCCCACCTCCACCAGCCGTACGTACAGCGCGTCCCTGACCTGGAGACCGCAGCGCCGCACGTCCGAGACCAGGTACTGGAAGGGATCGTCCAGGGGCCGGTTGCGCGCCCGGACGGTCGAGGTCAGGTCGATGCCGAAGAGGAAACGCCAGAGTTCGCCGTACGCCTCCGCGTCGCGCGCGTACAGCTCACGCAGCTCGACCGTGCCCTTCGGGCCCGAGCGGTCCCACTCCGGCTTCACGCGGTAGAGGGTGAACCCCGCCACCTCGCCGTCCCTCTCCACCAGCACACACTGGAGCGGCGACATCCCGTCCTGCTCGCGCTCGCCGTTGACGACGGGCAGCCGCTCCCAGCCGGGCCCGCGGGCGATCATGCCGGGCCGTACCGGGACCTGCGAGGCGTAGACCTTCTCGCACGCGGCCTGTACGGCGGGGTCGTTCGGCCTGACCTGCCGCAGCCGGACCCGGCCGGCGTTCCCGGCGGGGGCGGCCGGGGGAATCCGTACCCGTGCCGTGTCGATCTCCGCGGACAGCTCCTGCGTCGCCGCCGCGTACCCGAACCGCCCGTAGATCGCCGGTTCCGACGCCGTCAGCACCGCGAGCGGCTCGCCCCACGCCCGTACGTCGTCCAGCTGGCGCCGCATCATCGCCGAGAGCACCCCGCGCCGCCGGTACGTCGGCGCCACGCTCACCATCGTGACCCCCGCCGCGTCCACGCGCGCGCCGCCCGGCACCGTGAGACCGAAGCGGAACGCCCCCGCCGTCGCGACGCACTCGTCCTCGTCCCACGCGCCGATGAAGCGCCCGAACTCCGTGAGGTCCCGCCACAGGGCACGTTCCTGGGAGATCTCGGAGACACCGCCGAAGGCGTGTTCGAGCACGGTGTACCAGCGGTTCCAGTCGGCCGGCACCAGCTCGCGCAGATCAGTCGTCATATGCCATGAGTAGCAGGGGTACGACGATCGGGCGACCCGATTTCGAACACAATGTCACGGGGGTCCCCCTGCACGTGGGGCAGGCGGATGGATAGGGTCCACAACAATGGCCGGTAACGCGAGAACGGACTCCTTCACGGCCCGGATGCGCAGAACGCTGCACCGGGGCCGTATCGCCCTGCGCAAATCAGGGGTCGACTATTTCCGCGGGGACGGGTCCGACTGGATCGCCCTCGTGGGGCTGTTGCTCACCGTTCCGGTCATCGCCGTCGTCACGGTCGCGGTCCCGGTCTGGTGCGCGCCCTCCACCCTCGTCCTGCCCATCGTGGCCGGCGGTCTGCTGCTGCGGCCCGCCAGCCTGCTCGGCCTGTACGCCGCCGCGGCCACCGCGCTGATCGTCGAGTCGGTCGTCCTCGGCCCGTACACGGAAGGCACCGGCCGGGTCACCCCCGGCGTGGTCCTGGTCGTCGCGGCCTGCGGGCTCTTCGGCCTGCTGATCGCCCAGTTCAGAGCCCGGGTCGGGGTGCCGTGGCGGCGCGGCGGGACGATGCTCTTCGACCTGCGCGAACGCATCCGCGTGCAGAGCGCGCTGCCGCAGCTGCCCAAGGGCTGGCACCACGAGATGGCGCTGCGCCCGGCGGGCGGGCAGTCCTTCTCCGGGGACTTCGTCGTGGCGGCCCGTACGCACGGCGGGCGCACGCTGGAAGTGGTCCTCACGGACGTGTCCGGCAAGGGGATGGACGCGGGCTCGCGGGCGCTGCTGCTGTCCGGTGCCTTCGGGGGCCTGCTCGGGTCGCTCCCTCCGCACGGCTTCCTCCCGGCGGCCAACGGCTATCTGCTCCGCCAGGACTGGGACGAGGGCTTCGCGACCTCGATCCACTTGGTCCTCGATCTGGACTCCGGCGACTACGAACTGCTCTCCGCCGGCCACCTGCCCGCCCTCCAGCTGCACGCGGGCAGCGGCCGCTGGGACGAGATGTCGGGGGAGGGCCCGCTGCTCGGTGTCTACGACGCGGCGCAGTTCGACCCGGTGAAGGGCTCGTTGCGGCCAGGTGACGTCCTGATGTTGTTCACGGACGGTCTGGTGGAGGCCCCGGGCCGCGATCTCGCGGAGGGGATCGACCGCCTGACCGGCGAGGCCGACCGGTATGTGGCGGGCGGGTTCGAGGGGGCGGCGTGGCATCTGATCGAGGCGGTGGCGAAGGACGTCAACGACGACAGGGCGCTGCTGCTGATCTGCCGCGAGGCGTGACGTTCCCCTTCCGTAAGACTTTCCCGGCCTCCGGCGGGGCTCCGAAGGGCGAAGCTGGGGCGGTCACGCGCGTACCCGCGCGGACCGGGCAACCCGGAATGGAACAGAACATGGTGGTTCGCGGAGTCGGCGGGGTCATTCTGTGCGTGCTGGGAGCGCTCTGGATCGCCCAGGGCACGGGCGCGGTGAGCGGCTCGGGCATGTCGGGCAAGAGCCAGTACGCGTTCCTGGGCGCCCTGGTGGTCCTGGTGGGCGCGTATCTCCTCTACCAGGCCTGGCGCATCCGGGGCCGCACGCGCCGGTGAGCGGCGGGCACGTCAGGCGGTGTCGGGGGCCTCACACACCCAGGTGAGCAGCGTGTACGTACGCCCCTTGTCCGTGACGGTCTCCGGCGGCGCGTCCGTGAGCCGGAACCCGGCCGCGCGGGCCACCGCCATGCTCGGGTGATTGTCCGGCTCGATCTCCAGCACGACGCGGGGCAGCCGCGCCACGCCCAGCGCGTGCGCGACGACGAGCCGCACCGCCCGCACGGCGAGCCCCCGCCCCCGGTGCGCGGCGCCGACGGCGTAACCGATGCCGCCGGTACGGCGGTTGAGAAGCACCTCTCCGAGGGCGCGGCCCCCGTCGACGGTGACGGCGAGGTGCAGGGCCCTGCCCTCCTCCCGCGCCCGCCGGGCCCGGCGCAGATACGCGCGGGCGGCGGCGAGGTCGAAGGGCGCGGCGAGCGGGGTACGAAGGGCCACGCCGGGCTCGTCGAACAGCTCGACCATCACAGGGAGATCGTCCTCGGTCCACTCCCGCAGCACCAGCCCGCCGCCGGGCGGGGGAACCGCCAACGGCCCCCGGGGCGCGTGCGCCTGGTTCTCGTCCATGGCCCTCCTACCGCCCGCCCGCGACCCGTAGCACCGTGCCCGTCGTGTACGAGGCGTCGGGGGAGAGGAGCCAGGTGATCGCGGCGGCGATTTCGTGGGGTTCGCCCGGGCGGCCCAGGGGGATCGTGGGGGCCGCCTTGGCGGGGCGGTCGGGGTCGCCCATCGTCGCGTGCATCTCGGTGTTGATGATGCCGGGCGCGACCGCGTTGACGCGGATGCCCTCGGGGCCGAGTTCCTTCGCCAGGCCGACCGTCAGGGAGTCGGTGGCCGCCTTCGTCGCCGCGTAGTGGACGTATTCGCCGGGACTGCCCAGCCCGGCGGCGGTGGACGAGACGTTGACGATCGCGCCCGAGCCCCTCGCTCCCATGTCCCGGGCCGCCCTGCGGCAACACAGCAGGTAGCCCAGGAGGTTCACCTCCAGCACCCGCCGCAGGTCGGCGGTGCGCGTGTCGGCGAGCCGGCCCAGCGGGCCCGTCACCCCGGCGTTGTTGACCAGGTTGTTCACCGGCCCCAGCGTGGCCGTGGCGACGTCGAACAGCCGCTCCACGTCCGCCTCGTCGGCGGTGTCCGCCCGTACGGTGACACACCGCGCCCCGGCCGCCCGCACGGCGAGCGCCGTCGACCCGGCGGCGGCGCCGTCACTGACGTACCCGAGGACCAGGTCGTGCCCATCGGCCGCCAGCCGGACGCACGTCGCCGCGCCGATCCCCCGACTGCCCCCGGTGACGATGGTGACCGGACGTGACACGCGTTGCCTCCCGTGATCCCCGTGATCGCCGCGATCACTGTGGCGTGATCGCTGCGGACCCAGTCGTACCGCATCGCCCACACCCCCGGCCACCAGGGGCCCGGGTCAGCCCACCGGCTCCTTCTCCCGCACCGCCGCCGCCCCGCCACTCCCGCCCGCCGCCCCAGGCGCCCGCCCGCCCGGCAGCAGCCGCGCCAGCCAGTGCGACCGGCCCGCCGCCAGCGGCCCGAGGACCGCCAGGACCAGCACATAGCCCGCGATGAACGGCGCCAGCCGCTCGTCCAGCGCGGCCCCCGCCGCCATCGTCGCCAGGATCAGGGCGAATTCGCCGCGCGCCAGCAGCGTCGTGGAGATGTTCGCCGCCGGCCCCGCGCCGAAGCCGTTGATACGGGCCGCCGCCAGCCCCGCGATCACGTTCATCACCAGCGTCACCGCCACCGCCGCCAGCACCGGCCACAGCACCGTCGGCAGATCGCCCGGGTTGATCGACAGGCCGAACGCGAAGAAGAAGATCGCGCCGAACGCGTCCCGCAGCGGATGGACCAGCTTCCGGATCCGCTCCCCCGACGACGTACTGCCCAGCATCAGGCCCACCATGAACGCGCCGATGGCGTCCGCGACCCCGAACCACTCCGAGACCCCCGCCACGAACACGGCCGCGCCCAGGAAGGAGATGACGAGCAGTTCGTCGTCCTTCGTGTCGATCAGCCGCCCCACCACCTTCGTCCCGAACCGCGCCGCCAGCGCGAGCAGCAGCAGGAACCCGAAGGCCTTCCCGCCGTCCAGCAGCGCCGCCCGGACGCTGTCCGCGCCGGACAGGATCGGCTGGAGCGCCGCGAGGTAGAGCGCCAGGAAGATGTCCTCGACCACGATGATGCCCAGGATCGGCTTCGTCTCGGGATTGCCGATCCGGCCCAGGTCGACCAGGACCTTCGTGACGATCGCGGACGACGAGATGCCGAGCACCCCGGCGAGCACGAGCGCCTCCGACGTTCCCCAGCCCAGCGCGAAGCCGAAGCCCAGCCCCGCGCCGACGTTCAGCGCCAGGTACGCGCCCCCGGCGAGGGCCATCTTCCGGCCGCCCGCCTTGAGGTCGTCCAGATGGAACTCCAGGCCCAGGTAGAAGAGCAGCAGGACCAGGCCGAGGGCGGAGAGCATCTCCAGGTCGTGCGGGTCGGAGACGAGCACGATGCCGGGGGTGTGCGGGCCGAGGAGGATCCCGGCCAGGATGAACAGGGGGATCGTCGGCAGCTCGATCCGGCTGCCGAGGCGGGCGAGCAGGGCGGCGGCGAGAAACGCGCCGCCCATGGCGATGAGGGTCTCCGCGTGTCCGATGGGCTTTCCTCCGTCGGCTTGAGTCAAGGGCAGGTCAAGGAATCGTCACTAGTTACTTTACCAAAGAGTTTAACAAGCAACTTTTCCTGCCCGGCGGCGCCCCGGTAGGGCTACCCCCACCCCCGGGCCGCCGGGCACCGCCATGGCCCGCCCCCACCCCCGCTCACTAGCGTCAGGAGGGCAGTGACCGGCGGTACGGACCGGCGGTACGGACTGGAAAGGGCGGACGCCATGGGATTACGACGCACACGCACCCGGCGAAACAGTGAAGGCGACCCCCGCACCGGCGGCGGAGAGCACGGCATCGCCGTCGAACTCCGCGACGTACGCCGCCAGTACGGCCGCGGCCCCGCCGCCGTCCACGCCCTGCGCGGCATCGACCTCGCCCTCCCGCGCGGCAGCTTCACGGCCGTCATGGGCCCCTCGGGCTCCGGCAAGTCCACGTTCCTCCAGTGCGCGGCCGGTCTCGACCACCCCACGTCCGGCTCCGTCCGGCTCGGCGGCACGATCATCACCGGCATGAACGAGACCCGGCTCACCGAACTGCGCCGTACCCGCCTCGGCTTTGTCTTCCAGGCGTTCAACCTGCTGCCGGCGCTGACCGTCGGCCAGAACATCGAGCTGCCCACGCGCCTCGCGGGCCACCGCCCCGACCGGCGCCGTACCGCCGAGATCCTCGGCCGGCTCGGCCTCGCCGGCAAGACCGGGCGCCGCCCCGCCGAACTCTCCGGCGGCCAGCAGCAGCGCGTCGCCATCGCACGCGCCCTCGTCAACCAGCCGGACGTCGTCTTCGCCGACGAGCCGACCGGCGCCCTCGACACCTCCACGGCGGCCGAGATCCTGTCGCTCCTGCGTACGGCCGTGGACTCCCTCGGCGCGACGGTGGTCATGGTCACCCACGACCCGGCGGCGGCCGCCTATGCCGACCGTGTCCTCTTCCTCGCCGACGGGCTGATCGCGGACAGCCTGCCCCGCGCCGACGCGGCCCGCATCGCCGCCCGCATGATCTCCCTCACCGCACCGGCCTTCTCCCATACGGGTGCGGCGGCCTGAGACCTGCCCGGCGGCGGGGTACGGCCGGTACAGTCCGGCCATGCCGCACCTGACCCTGCCCGAGGTCGAAGCCCTCGCCCGCGAGGCCCACGCCACCCAGACCGACAAAGCCGGCCGCCCCTACACCGAGCACCTCGGCGCGGTCGCGGAAGGGGTACGGACCAGGGGCGGGTCCGACGAACAGATCGCCGCCGCCTGGCTGCACGACGCGGTCGAGGACGAGGCGCTGTCACGGGAGTGGCTCGCCGCCGCCCCGCTGCCCCGGCCGGTCAAGGACATGGTCCTCGCGCTCACGAAGGTGAAGGGCGAGGACCTCCGTACGTACACCGCACGGATCCTGGCCACACCGGGCGCGCTCCTCGTCAAGGAGTCCGACCTCGCGCACAACGCCGACCCGGCCCGGCTCGCCGTACTGGACGAGCCGACCCGGACCCGGCTCACCGAGAAGTACGCGACCGTACGACACCTGCTCGGCCTGACGCGGTAGGAGCGGCGGCCTTCCCGCCCACCGGGCCCGCCCCGCCCGCCGCCACGACGTCCCGGCGGAACGCCCACGTCATCTCCGGCTCCATGGCGAAGCGGAACAGCCGCCGTACCGGGGGAGTGCACAGCAGGGTCACCGCCACGGCCGCCACGAGCGACACGACCACCTCCCCGGCCGGATCGGACAGCCAGGGGTACGTGTCGAAGAGCCCGGCGAACACCGCGCCCTTGACCAGGAATCCGTGCAGCAGATAGCCGCAGATCGTGCCCGCGCCCAGCACCGTGAACCACATCCCGCGCCGGGGCACCCAGGCCAGGAAACCGGCCGACAGCACCACCGAGCAGCCGAAGAGGACGAACGTCATCACGGGCCCGGCCCACCACGGGCCGCCCTGCTGCTGGGCGCTGGTGCTGTGGTAGAGCCAGCCGGTCCGCATCCGGGGCGCCGCGGCGTACGCGAACACCAGCGCGCCCGCGAACAGCGGCACCGCCAACTTCCGCACCTCGGGCCGCCGTACCAGCTGGAAGTGTTCCGGCCGCAGGCTCATGCCCAGCACGAAGTACGGCAGGAACTGCAACACGCGCTGGAGGTTGAGGTCGTCGCCGATGTCCGGGGCCAGCGACGCCAGCGCCGCGATCACGAGTGCGACGGGCAGCGGGTGGCGCAGCGCGCGCCAGATCGGCGCGGTCAGCCGCCAGATGAACAGCGCGGCCAGGAACCAGGTGAGGTACCAGGGGTCGAGCAGGCTGACGGGGTGGCCGGGAGTGTCGTCGGCATACCGCTTGAAGAGGGAGTAGCCCGCCTCGAACACGACATACGGCACGGCTATGCCGGTCAGCAGCCGCCTGACCTGGTGCGGGCGCCCGGTGAAGCTCCGGGAGAAGTACCCGGAGACGATGATGAAGGCCGGCATGTGGAAGCCGTAGACGACCAGATACAGCGCCTTGGTGGCGCGGCTGCCGTCCATGACCGGTTCCCAGGCGTGCGCGACGGCCACGAGCACGATGGCCAGGTACTTGGCGTTGTCGAAGAAGGCGTCCCGCTGGGCGGGTCTCGGCGTGTCGGCCACAGCGGAAGCATCAGTTCCGGTGGGGGACTTCGGCTCTGGTGCCGGAGAGGTCTGAGGGAGTGGGGTCCTGTCATAACCGTGGGGAGCCTGGAACATCTGCCGCACCCTAGCCGCGCGCAAAGTGATTCGTAAAACCTTCCCGACCTGCTCGGGGGCGGGAATGGGCGCACGTCTGACACCACCGACAACTGCCCCTTATGCCCCAATTAATCAGCGTTAAAGGGGGCATAGGGGCAACCTTGATCAACTCCGCGGGGCCCGAGGTGGCGCCGCGTCAAATGCCAACTGATCCACTCCGCGAACCGTCCGCGAGTGACAGGAAAATGAGCTGTGGATTAAATGTGCGCACGGCCGGGTGTCGGACCGAATTCGCACGGGTATTCATCTCCCGCCGGGCGTGGCGGAGTGGGACGCGATCCGGCGCGCGGGGCGCGCGATTGGCGAGAACTTGACGTCGATGTTTCGTCACGGGGCAACATCAACAAGGCCGTTGATGGCACGATGGTCGGAGCGAGGCGGACCGACGGAGGGTGTGATCAGTTGTGGCCATTTCACTGTCTGTGGTGGTGCTGTTGGCGATCATCCTCGTGGTGCTGATCCGGGGCGGCTCCCTCAAGGGCGGACCGGCGGTCGTCGCCGTGCTGTTCGGCTTCTTCCTCGCGTCCACGAACATGGCGCCGGCGGTGAACCGGACGCTCAACTCGATAGCGGACACGATCAGCAACATCACGTTCTGACGGGGCCGGCGTCCTGACGCCGAGTCGGCCGGTGAACGCGAACGGCCCGACCGGTGGCTTGCGCACACGGGCCGGGCCGAAGCTGTGGAGCGGGCGACGGGAATCGAACCCGCGTAGCTAGTTTGGAAGACTAGGGCTCTACCATTGAGCTACGCCCGCACAACGCGCGCCGCCGGTCCGGTGACCGTGGCACGAACAGCATCGTAGCGGGTCACCGCCGCTCCCCGCACATCACTTGGCGCCGGTGCGGCGCACCGCTCCCCGTCCCCCTTCTCCCGCCCTTCCCGTCAGCACGGCCGGAAAAGGCGAACGGAGCGCCTTCGGGCATGTACCCTACGTGTCGCACCAACGGGGTGTGGCGCAGCTTGGTAGCGCGTCCGCTTTGGGAGCGGAAGGTCGTCGGTTCGAATCCGGCCACCCCGACCAGTAGCCCGACCGCCCGTGGCCCGACCGCACGGACAAGCACGAACAAGATCGCGTTGTGGGGCCCTTCCCGCTTGCGGTTACTATGCAAGCTGCGTGCCTGTGTGTCTGAAGAGTCTCTGAAGGATCTGACGAAGCCGGGCCGAATCCGCTGTGGCCGCCGCGAGTGCGGCGGAGGCAGCAGAACCCCAGAATCAGCCACCAAGGAGACCGAACCGTGAAGAGCGCCGTGGAGACCCTGAACCCGACTCGGGTTCGGCTCACAGTCGAGGTGCCCTTCGAGGAGCTCAAGGACAGCCTCGACGCGGCGTACAAGAAGATCAACCAGCAGGTCACGGTGAAGGGCTTCCGCAAGGGCAAGATCCCGGCCCGGGTCATCGACCAGCGGTTCGGCCGTGGTGCTGTGCTGGAGGAGGCCGTCAACGACGCCCTCCCGAAGTTCTACACCGAGGCCGTCAACGAAGGTGAGCTGAACGTCCTCGGCCAGCCCGAGGTCGACATCACCGAGCTCAAGGACGGCGAGCTGCTGTCCTTCACCGCCGAGGTGGACATCCGCCCCGAGATCGAGATCCCGGACTACTCCGGCATCGAGGTCACCGTGGACGCCGTCGAGGTCACCGACGAGGACGTCGACAAGTCGGTCGAGCAGCTCCGCGACCGCTTCGCGACGACCAACGTGGTCGAGCGCGCCGCCGCCGAGGGCGACGTCGTGTCGATCGACCTGGAGGCCAAGGTCGACGGCGAGGTGCTGCCCGACGGCGTGGCCAGCGACGTGTCGTACACCATCGGTTCCGGCGAGCTGCTCGACGGCATCGACGAGGCCGTCATCGGCCTGGAGGCCGGCGGCGAGGCCACCTTCACCTCCGAGTTGAAGGGCGGCGCCGCCGAGGGCCAGCCCGCCGAGGTCACCGTCAAGGTCCTCACGGTCTCCGCCCGCGAGCTTCCCGAGCTGGACGACGACTTCGCCCAGACGGCGAGCGAGTTCGACACCCTCGAAGAGCTCAGGGCGGACAGCCGCAAGCGCCTCGAGAACATGAAGCAGTACGACCAGGCCACCCAGGCCCAGGAGCGCGTCCTCGAAGAGCTGCTGAAGCTCGCCGAGGTGCCGATCCCGGAGAAGCTGCTCGCGGACGAGATCAACACCCGCAAGCACAACCTGGAGCACCACCAGCTCGGTCAGATGGGCCTCGACCTCGCGAAGTACCTGGAGATCCAGGGCAAGACCGAGGAGGAGTTCGAGGAGGAGACCAAGGAGCAGGCGGTCAAGGGCATCAAGACCCAGTTCATCCTCGACGAGCTGGTCAACAAGGAGAAGCTGAACGTCAGCCAGGAGGAGCTCACCGAGCACCTCATGCGCCGCGCGCAGTCCTCCGGCATGTCCCCGGACCAGTTCGCCCAGGCGGTCGTCGAAGGCGGCCAGGTCCCGATGCTCGTCGGCGAGGTCGCCCGCGGCAAGGCGCTCGCCGTGGTGGTCGAGTCGGCGAAGGTCATCGACACCAACGGTGAGACCGTCGAGCTGGACGACGACGAAGAAGAAGTCGCCGAGGCCGGCGAGACCGCCGAAGCCGTCGAGACGGCCGCCGCCGACCAGGGCGACGACGAGGGCAAGGCCGAGAAGGCCGACAAGACCGACGCCTGATCCGCCCCGCAGGCCGCACTGAGGACGGGCCCCGGACGCGACACGCGCCCGGGGCCCGCCCCTTCCGCCGGGCGGACACCCACCACCGCCCGCCCCGGAGCGCCCCTGGCGGCCCCCGGAGAACCCCGGAGGCACGGCGAGGGCCCGGGCGCCCCCCAGGCCCTCTCAGAGCCGTACGGAGCCCCAACTGCCTTGCGCTCCCAGCGAACAGTCACGGAAGCGGGATGGCCCTCGCCGACCAGCGCGTTAGGGTCCATGAATACGAGGGCAGGGGAGTCCCCCGACCCTCGGAACGAAGACGCTGAGACGGCCGCAGCCGTCAGAGACGAGCAGGTGGATACGTGACGAATCTGATGCCTTACGCCGCCGGTGAGCCGTCCCTCGGTGGTGGCCTCGGCGACCAGGTCTACAGCCGGCTGCTCGGAGAGCGGATCATCTTCCTCGGCCAGCAGGTCGACGACGACATCGCCAACAAGATCACGGCGCAGCTCCTCCTCCTCGCGGCCGAGCCCGAGAAGGACATCTACCTCTACATCAACAGCCCGGGTGGATCCGTGACGGCCGGCATGGCTGTCTACGACACCATGCAGTACATCCCCAACGACGTGGTGACCATCGGCATGGGCATGGCGGCCTCCATGGGCCAGTTCCTGCTGACCGGCGGCACGGCCGGCAAGCGCTTCGCGCTGCCCAACACGGACATCCTCATGCACCAGGGCTCCGCGGGCCTCGGGGGCACGGCCTCCGACATCAAGATCCAGGCCCAGCAGCTCCTCCGTACGAAGAAGCGCATGGCCGAGATCACGGCCCGCCACACCGGCCAGACCGAAGAGGCGATCATCCGCGACGGTGACCGCGACCGCTGGTTCACCGCCGAGGAGGCCGTGGCCTACGGCATCATCGACGAGATCATCACCGCCGCTTCGCACGTTCCGGGCGGCGGCGGCACCGGGGCCTGAGCCCCACGGCCCCCGCCCCGGACCAGCCCCCGCAGCCCCGCCCAGCGAACGCCACCAGGATGGTGAACACCCACATGAACAACAATCCCGCGAGTTACTCCGCGAGCGGCCTCTACACCGGCCCGCAGGTGGACAACCGCTACGTCATCCCGCGCTTCGTGGAGCGCACCTCGCAGGGCGTGCGTGAGTACGACCCGTACGCGAAGCTCTTCGAGGAGCGCGTGATCTTCCTCGGCGTGCAGATCGACGACGCGTCCGCCAACGACGTCATGGCACAGCTCCTGTGCCTGGAGTCGATGGACCCGGACCGGGACATCTCGATCTACATCAACAGCCCCGGCGGCTCGATGACGGCCCTCACGGCCATCTACGACACGATGCAGTTCGTGAAGCCCGACATCCAGACCGTGTGCATGGGACAGGCCGCCTCCGCCGCCGCCGTGCTGCTCGCCGCCGGCACCCCCGGCAAGCGACTGGCCCTCCCGAACGCGCGCGTGCTGATCCACCAGCCGTCCAGCCAGACCGGCCGCGAGCAGCTCTCCGACCTGGAGATCGCGGCCAACGAGATCCTTCGGATGCGCGCGCAGCTGGAGGACATGCTGGCCAAGCACTCGACGACGCCGATCGAGAAGGTCCGCGACGACATCGAGCGCGACAAGATCCTCACCGCCGACGACGCACTCGCGTACGGCCTGGTCGACCAGATCGTGTCGACCCGCAAGACGACGGCCGCCGCTGCGGCCGCCTGAGGCTCCCGGCGCCCTCGGCGCGGGTCGCACGGGTCACGATCGGACGCCGCGTACGGTACGGCGGAGTCCCACGACCTTGTGAACCGCGCCAAGGGGGGCCCGAACGGGGGCCCGGGCAAGGTACCGTCGGATATGAGGCACAGGAGCCGCTGAACCAAGCTGCTCCCAGGCGAAGGGGAAGCACCTCGTGGCACGCATCGGTGATGGCGGCGACCTGCTCAAGTGCTCGTTCTGCGGGAAGAGCCAGAAGCAGGTGAAGAAGCTCATCGCAGGTCCCGGTGTCTACATCTGCGACGAGTGCATCGACCTCTGCAACGAGATCATCGAGGAGGAGCTGGCGGAGACCTCCGAGGTGCGGTGGGAGGAACTGCCCAAGCCTCGTGAGATCTACGAGTTCCTGGAGGGGTACGTCGTCGGGCAGGAGCCCGCGAAGAAGGCCCTCTCGGTGGCGGTCTACAACCACTACAAGCGCGTCCAGGCCGGCGAGAACGGCGGCGGGGCCGGCCGCGACGACGCGATCGAGCTCGCGAAGTCCAACATCCTGCTGCTGGGCCCCACGGGCTCCGGCAAGACGCTGCTCGCCCAGACGCTGGCGCGCATGCTGAACGTCCCGTTCGCCATCGCCGACGCGACGGCGCTGACGGAGGCCGGCTATGTCGGCGAGGACGTCGAGAACATCCTGCTCAAGCTGATCCAGGCGGCCGACTACGACGTCAAGAAGGCCGAGACCGGGATCATCTACATCGACGAGATCGACAAGGTCGCGCGCAAGAGCGAGAACCCGTCGATCACGCGCGACGTCTCGGGCGAGGGCGTCCAGCAGGCCCTGCTGAAGATCCTGGAGGGCACGACGGCCTCGGTCCCGCCGCAGGGCGGCCGTAAGCACCCTCACCAGGAATTCATCCAGATCGACACCACGAACGTCCTGTTCATCGTGGGCGGCGCGTTCTCGGGCCTGGAGCGGATCATCGAGTCGCGGGCCGGCGCGAAGGGCATCGGCTTCGGTGCCACGATCCGCTCGAAGCGCGAGATCGAGGCGAGCGACCAGTTCCAGGAGGTCATGCCGGAGGACCTGGTGAAGTTCGGGATGATCCCCGAATTCATCGGCCGCCTGCCGGTCCTGACGTCGGTGCACAACCTGGACCGCGAGGCGCTCCTCCAGATCCTGGTCGAGCCGCGCAACGCGCTGGTGAAGCAGTACCAGCGCCTCTTCGAACTCGACGGCGTGGAGCTGGACTTCGACCGCCCGTCGCTGGAGGCGATCGCCGACCAGGCGATCCTGCGCGGCACGGGCGCGCGGGGGTTGCGCGCCATCATGGAAGAGGTCCTCCAGTCGGTGATGTACGACGTGCCGTCCCGCAAGGACGTGGCGCGGGTGGTCATCACGGAGGACGTGGTCCTCTCGCACGTGAACCCGACGCTGGTCCCGCGGGAGCCGCGCATCGTCAAGAACGACGGCCGCCACGAGAAGTCCGCGTAACGCGCGGCAGCGGCCACCCGGTACACGACAGGGGCGCCCGACCGGTTCACACCGGTTCGGGCGCCCCTGTCATGTGGCGGAAGTCCGTCAGAGCTTGACGCGCACGTCGTTCCGCAGCTTGGCGGCGATGGCGGCGGCGTCCTGGAGCGGCGCGCTCTTGCCGGTCACCGCGTTCGCCACCTCGACATAGGTGACGGAGGCGACGGTGCTGTGGTCGCCCCAGATGCACATCGGGAAGGAGATCTCCGCGGGCCCGCCGGCGGCGTCGCCGGAGTCGCTGGTCTTCACCTTGATCTCCTGGCACTTCATGACGGCGTTGTCGAGCCCGGCCGGCGTGAACGCCTTGGGACTGCCGACGAGCGTGCCGATGGAGCTGGTGTCCGCGTCCTTCTCGGACTGCGTCTTCAGGTACGCGAACATCGCGTCGACGGTCTTCTCCGGGTCGGCGATCTGACCGTAGGCGCCGCTGAAGGTCAGCACCTTGCCGGCCAGCGGGTTCGCCTCGTCCCCCGACTTGTAACTGGCGCTCGCGTCCTTGGCGTTCTTGACACCCCACGTCTCGGCGTCCTTGAGGTCGCTCTCGCTCATGCCGGTGTCGCCGCTCTGGGCCTTGTCCTTCTTGTACGTCCCGCCGATCACGGTCTCCGGGGCGCTGAGCTTGTGCGCCCCGTCGTCGGCGACGGACGACCCACCGCCACTGCTGTCCCGCGTCACGAAGTACGCGCCCCCGGCTATCACCGCGAGAGCCACCACGACCACCCCGATGATCAGCCCGGTCCGCTTCTTGGGCGCGGGGCCCGGAGGGGGCGGGAAGGGGCCGCCGCCGTACGGAGGCTGCTGCTGCGGCGGCTGCCCGTACGGCCCCGGCTGCTGTCCGGGCGGGCCGTACGGTCCTGGCTGCTGGCCCGGCTGCTGCGGGTAGCCGTACCCCGGCTGGGGCTGGCCCTGCGGCGGGACCCCGGGCTGCTGCGGGTAACCGTAGCCGGGCTGCGGCGGACCCTGCGGCGGCTGCTGGCCGTAGGGACCCGGCTGACCGTACGGTCCTGGCTGCTGAGGCTGCTGCCCACCGTACGGGCCCGGCTGGTTGTAGCTCATGTGATCTGTCCCCTCCAGATGCTTTATGCGATGCGAACATCCTGACGGAAGGGTCACCCCTGGGGATCGCCGGGGGCGGCACCGTTACGGAACATCTCGTTTCAGGACACGGCCGTGACACCTCTAAACTGGGCCCGTGACCGAGAACGCTCAGCACCCGCAGCCAGCCAGCACCCCCGAACTGCCGACCCAGTACGCGCCGGCCGAGGTGGAGGGGAAACTGTACGAGCGCTGGGTAGAACGCGGTTACTTCGAAGCGGACGCGAAGAGCGAGAAGCCTCCGTACACGATCGTGATCCCGCCGCCGAACGTCACGGGCAGCCTGCACCTCGGGCATGCCTTCGAGCACACGATCATCGATGCCCTGACCCGCCGTAAGCGGATGCAGGGGTACGAGACGCTGTGGCAGCCCGGCATGGACCACGCCGGTATCGCCACGCAGAACGTTGTCGAACGCGAACTCGCGAAAGAGGGCAAGTCCCGGCAGGACCTGGGCCGTGAGGCCTTTGTCGAGCGGGTCTGGCAGTGGAAGGAAGAGTCCGGCGGCCAGATCTCCGGGCAGATGCGGCGGCTCGGTGACGGCGTCGCCTGGTCCCGTGAGCGGTTCACGATGGACGAGGGACTGTCCGAGGCCGTCCAGACCATCTTCAAGCGGCTGTTCGACGACGGGCTGATCTACCGCGCCGAGCGGATCATCAACTGGTGTCCGCGCTGCCTCACCGCGATCTCCGACATCGAGGTCGAGTACCAGGACGACGACGGCGAACTGGTCTCGATCAAGTACGGCGAGGGCGACGAGACACTGGTGGTCGCCACCACCCGCGCCGAGACGATGCTCGGTGACACGGCCGTCGCGGTCCACCCGGACGACGAGCGGTACGCGCACCTCGTCGGCAAGCGGATCAGGCTGCCGCTGACCGACCGTACGATCCCGGTCGTCGCCGACACCCACGTCGACCCCGAGTTCGGCACCGGCGCGGTCAAGGTCACCCCGGCCCACGACCCGAACGACTTCGAGATCGGCCGGCGGCACGACCTGCCGAACATCACGGTCATGGACGAGCGGGCCGTCATCACCGTTCCCGGGCCCTTCCAGGGACTCGACCGGTTCGAGGCGCGCTCGGCGATCGTCGCCGCCCTGCGCGCGGAAGGCCGGATCGTCGCGGAGAAGCGCCCGTACGTCCACTCCGTCGGCCACTGCTCGCGCTGCAAGACGACCGTCGAGCCCCGGCTCTCCCTCCAGTGGTGGGTCAAGGTCGCCTCGCTCGCCAAGGCGGCCGGTGACGCGGTCCGCGACGGACGTGTCGCGATCCACCCCAAGGAGATGGAGTCCCGCTACTTCGCCTGGGTGGACGACCTCAGGGACTGGAACATCTCGCGGCAGTTGTGGTGGGGCCACCGGATCCCGGTCTGGCACGGCCCGAACGGTGAGACGGTCTGCGTCGGTCCGGACGAGGAGCCGCCGACGGGTGAGGGCTGGAGCCAGGACACCGATGTCCTGGACACCTGGTTCTCGTCCGCCCTCTGGCCGTTCTCGACGCTCGGCTGGCCCGAACAGACCCCGAGCCTGGAGAAGTTCTACCCGAACTCGGTTCTGGTCACGGGCTACGACATCCTCTTCTTCTGGGTCGCCCGGATGATGCTGTTCGGCCTGTACGCGATGGACGGCACCCCGCCGTTCCACACCATCGCGCTGCACGGCATGGTTCGTGACCAGTTCGGCAAGAAGATGTCCAAGTCCTTCGGCAACGCGGTCAATCCGCTGGACTGGATGGACAAGTACGGCTCCGACGCGGTCCGTTTCACACTCGCGCGCGGTGCCAACCCCGGTGTCGATGTGCCGATCGGCGAGGACTGGGTCCAGGGCTCCCGCAACTTCGCCAACAAGATCTGGAACGCCACCCGCTTCGCGATGATGAACGGCGCGACGGTCGAAGGCCCGCTGCCCGCGCCCGAACAGATGTCGGCCACCGACCGCTGGATCCTGTCGCGGCTCGGCGAGACCGTCGCCCAGGTCGACGCGTACTACGACGACTACCAGTTCGCGAAGCTCTCGGACACCCTGTTCCACTTCGCCTGGGACGAGGTCTTCGACTGGTACGTCGAGCTGTCCAAGACCACCTTCTTCGACGGCGGCGAGCAGGCCAAGGTCTCCGGCCGGGTCCTCGGTGAGGTCCTCGACGTGACCCTGCGCCTCCTGCACCCCGTCGTCCCCTTCGTCACCGAGACGCTGTGGACGACGCTCACCGGCAAGGAGTCGGTTGTCATCGCCGACTGGCCGGCCGACAGCGGGTTCCGCGACCAGGACGCCGAGCGGGAGATCGAGCACCTCCAGCAGGTGATCACCGAGGTCCGCCGCTTCCGCGCCGACCAGGGTCTCCAGCCCGGCCAGAAGGTCCCGGCCCGGCTCGACCTGTCCGGTACGTCCCTGGCCGCGCACGAGGCGGCCATCCGGCAGGTGCTCCGGCTCCAGCCGGAGGGCGACGGGTTCCACGCCACCGCGACCCTGCCGGTCGCGGGCGCGACGGTGGGTCTCGACCTGTCCGGGACGATCGACGTCGAGGCCGAGCACAAGCGGCTGACGAAGGACCTGGGCGCGGCCGAGAAGGAGAAGGCGCAGGCGACGGCCAAGCTCGGCAACGAGGCGTTCCTGGCGAAGGCGCCGGACAACGTCGTGGACAAGATCCGTACGCGCCTGGCCAAGGCCGAGACGGACATCGAGCGGATCACCGCGCAGATCGCGGGCCTGCCGCAGGGCTGAGCACACCTGTTCCCGTCCGCCGGACGGCCGAAATCGGCCCGTCCGGCGGACGGGGACGGCGCGCTCCGTAGACTGGACGCGTGAGTGAGCACCGTCCTTCCGACCAGCCCGGTGAGTACGACGAGTTTGACGAGATCGTCGGCGCCGAGACAGACCGAGACCCCGACCTCGCGGTGATCGAGGCAGGCAGCCGCACCCTGCGCGCCCAGGCCGGCCCGCGGCGGGGTGACGAGGTGCCGTCCCGTCCCGAGGACCCCGAGGTGGACAAGGCGCTGCGCGCCGTCGAGCAGGAGCTCGCCGGGCGGTGGGGGGAGACGAAGCTCGACCCCTCGCTGGCGCGGATCGAGGCCCTGATGGACGTGCTGGGCGACCCCCAGCGCGCGTACCCGACGATCCACATCACCGGTACCAACGGCAAGACGTCCACGGCCCGCATGATCGAGGCGCTGCTCGGCGCGTTCGAGCTGCGGACCGGCCGGTACACGAGCCCGCACGTCCAGTCGGTCACCGAGCGGATCAGCCTCGACGGCGCGCCGATCCCGGCCGAGCGCTTCGTGGAGACGTACGACGACATCAAGGCGTTCGTCGAGCTGGTCGACGCGGCGCAGGAGCACCGGCTGTCGTTCTTCGAGGTGCTGACGGGCATGGCGTACGCCGCGTTCGCGGACGCGCCGGTGGACGTGGCGGTCATCGAGGTCGGCATGGGCGGCAGCTGGGACGCGACGAACGTCATCGACGCGTCGGTGGCCGTCGTGACCCCCGTCGACCTGGACCACACGGACCGGCTCGGCTCGACGCCCGGCGAGATCGCCGTGGAGAAGTCCGGGATCATCAAGGCGGGCGCGACGGTCGTCCTCGCGCAGCAGCCGGTGGACGCGGCGCAGGTGATGCTGAAGAAGGCCGTCGAGGTCGACGCGACCGTGGCCCGCGAGGGCCTGGAGTTCGGGATCGTCGCCCGGGAGATCGCCGTCGGCGGGCAACTGCTGACGCTGCGCGGCCTCGGGGGCGAGTACGAGCAGGTGTTCCTCCCGCTGTACGGCGCCCACCAGGCGCACAACGCGGCGGTGGCGCTGACGGCCGTGGAGGCGTTCTTCGGGGTCGGCGCCGAGCACGCGCGCCCGCTAGACATGGACACGGTCCGCAAGGCGTTCGCGTCGGTCTCCTCGCCGGGTCGTCTGGAGGTGATGCGGCGTTCGCCCACGGTGGTGCTGGACGCGGCGCACAACCCGGCGGGCGCGCGGGCGGCGGCCGACGGCATCACCGAGTCGTTCGGGTTCAGCCGCCTGATCGGCGTGGTCGGGTCGAGCGAGGGCAAGGACGTGCGCGGGGTGCTCGAAGCGCTGGAGCCGATCTGTACGGAGCTGGTGGTCACGCAGAACTCCAGCCACCGCGCGATGGACGTGGACGAGCTGGCCGCGGTCGCCGTCGAGGTGTTCGGCGACGAGCGGGTGGTGGTCGAGGCGCGGCTGGACGACGCGCTGGAGGCGGCGATCACGCTCGCCGAGGACGACGCGGAGTTCGCCGGGGCCGGTGTTCTGGTGACGGGTTCCGTCATCACGGTGGGCGAGGCCCGGCTGCTTCTGGGAAGGCGCTGAATTCGATGCGTACGCTCTGTGCGTCCACTCTGATCGCTGAATTCTTCGTCATCGGATTCGCCGGACTGGTCGCGATGAAGTCGGGCGATCTGTCGACGGGAACGGTCTGGACGGTCTGCGGGGTCGCGATGCTCCTGTCCGTTCTGCTCTGCGGTCTGATCACCCGCCCCGGCGGAGTGGCGCTCGGCTGGGCGTTCCACATCGCGCTGATCGCCGGCGGAGTGGTCGTACCGGCGATGTTCGTCCTCGGCCCGGTTTTCACCGCGCTGTGGTGGGCGTCGGTCCATTACGGCAGGGTCATCGACGAGACGAAGGCCCGGTGGGCCGCCCAGGCGGCCGAGTCCCCCGTAGAGGCTGACGCTGCGTAATGGGGGTTGTCGGGAGCCCTGTAGCCTCTGAGCACCCGCATCCCGCACCCGAAGGAGCCCGTACCGTGAGCCGTACGCTCGTCCTGCTCAAGCCCGATGCCGTCCGCCGCGGACTGGTCGGCGAGATCATCGGCCGTATCGAGCGCAAGGCGGGCTGGACCATCGCCGCGCTGGAGCTGCGCACGCTCGACCACGAGACGCTGGAGCAGCACTACGGCGAGCACAAGGGCCGGCCCTTCTACGAGCCGCTGGTCGAGTTCATGGCCTCGGGCCCGGTCGTCGCCCTGGTGGTCGAGGGCGAGCGGGTCATCGAAGGCGTACGCGCCCTCGCCGGGCCGACTGACCCGATCGCCGCAGCGCCAGGGTCCATCCGGGGGGACTTCGGCACGATTGTCCGGGAGAATCTCATCCACGCTTCGGACTCCGAAGAGTCCGCCATTCGGGAACTGAAGCTTTTCTTCCCCGGACTTTCCTGACCGCGTGTCAGCCAAACGGCCGTGAAGCCCTGGGGCGACCGAAGGAATTCGGTCGCCCTGCGGCATATGAGAGCCGATTCCGGGAACGCAATGGTGCGAAACATCGTCACCTTTACTGAGGTGGGCCACCGCGCCGTCTGCGTGCGGGCGGCACTACGATGACCCTCCAAGCCACAGCACCCACCTCGCCCTCCTGAAAAGCCGTCACACGCTTCGTTCGGGAAGGCCAGACGCATCCTCATGGGGAACAACATGTCGTTCATCGGCCGTGACATGGCTGTCGACCTCGGGACCGCCAACACGCTGGTGTACGTCAGAGGCCGGGGGATCGTCCTCAACGAGCCGTCCGTCGTCGCCATCAACACCAACACGGGCGGCATTCTCGCGGTCGGCGCCGAAGCGAAGAAGATGATCGGCCGGACGCCGGGCAACATCGTTGCCGTCCGGCCGCTGAAGGACGGTGTCATCGCCGACTTCGAGATCACCGAGCGCATGCTGCGGTACTTCATCCTGAAGATCCACAAGCGCCGCTATCTGGCCCGCCCGCGTGTGGTCGTCTGTGTGCCCTCGGGCATCACGGGCGTCGAGCGCCGTGCGGTCATCGAGGCATCCACCCAGGCGGGCGCACGCCAGGTCCACATCATCGAAGAGCCCATGGCCGCGGCCATCGGCTCCGGACTCCCTGTCCATGAGGCCACGGGCAACATGGTCGTCGACATCGGCGGTGGCACCACAGAGGTCGCCGTCATCTCGCTCGGCGGGATCGTCACAGCGCAGTCCATCCGGGTCGCCGGGGACGAGCTGGACAACGCGATCATCCAGCACATCAAGAAGGAGTACTCCCTCCTCCTCGGTGAGCGGACCGCCGAGAGCATCAAGATCACCATCGGTTCCGCGTACGACCTCGACAAGGACGAGCACACCGAGATCCGCGGCCGCGACCTCGTCTCCGGGCTCCCGAAGACCGTGGTCATCTCCGCGGCCGAGGTGCGCAAGGCCATCGAGGAACCGGTCAACGCGATCGTCGACGCCGTGAAGACGACGCTCGACAAGTGCCCGCCGGAGCTGTCGGGCGACGTGATGGACCGCGGGATCGTGCTCACCGGTGGCGGCGCCCTCCTGCGCGGCCTCGACGAGCGGCTGCGCCGGGAGACCGGCATGCCCATCCACATCGCCGAGAACCCGCTGGACTCCGTCGCCCTCGGATCCGGCAAGTGCGTCGAGGAGTTCGAGGCGCTCCAGCAGGTCCTGGACGCCCAGCCGCGCCGCTGAACACACCGCGCCGGACACGCGCGTCCCCCCGGCCCCTCGTGGGTCCGGGGGTTCCCGCGGCGGGAGCCCGCTTCTCCCCGTACGGCGGCTCGTTGACCAAGCGGAACCCCGACCCAGCTGATCGTCGACACACAAGCACAACCATTCCTACGAGGAAGGCACGGCCGCCGCACGTGAGGGACACAAAGGAGAGCCGGCTGCTCCTGGTGCTGCTGATCGCCATCGCGTTCGCACTGATCACGGTGGACATCCGCGGGGGTGAGGAATCCCCGGTCGACGGCGCGCGGCAGGCAGCCGCCTCCGTCTTCGGTCCCGTCGAGAACGGTGTCGCCTCCGCGGTCGACCCGGTCGGCAACGCCATCGGAGCCGTACGGGACTCCGGCGAGCGCCACGACCGCATCGCGGCGCTCCAGCAGGAGAACACCGCGCTCAAGCAGAAGCTCGGCAGCGACGACCGCAACCGCAGCCGGGTGCGCGAGCTGGACAACATGCTCAAGAAGGCGGGCACCGGGCAGTACGGCATCAAGGGCGCCGAGGTCATCGCCATAGGAGCGGCCCAGGGCTTCTCCTGGACGGTGACCATCGACGCCGGTGCCGACGACGGCATCCGGCGGGACATGACCGTACTCAACGGGGACGGACTGGTCGGCCGCGTCACCACCGTGGGACCCGGCACCGCGACCGTCCTGCTCGCCAACGACCCGGATTTCACCGTCGGCACCCGGATGGAGAAGTCCGACGAACTGGGCTTCGCCACCGGGCAGGGCGACCGCCCGCTCGCCGTCCAGCTGCTCAACGGCAAGGCCAAGGTCAGGACGGGCGACCGGCTGGTGACCTTCGGTTCGGCCAAGGACAAGCCCTTCGTGCCCGGCGTCCCGGTCGGCACGGTCGTGCGCGTGGACCCGGCCGGCGGTGACCTCACCCGGACCGTGTACGTACGCCCGTTCGTCGGCTTCACCAAGCTCGACATCGTCGGGGTCGTCGTCCAGGCGCCCCGGGAGGACCCGCGGGACACCGTCCTGCCGGCCAAGCCGAAGCCCACCCCCACCCCCACCGTCACCGTCACGGTCACCCCGTCGCCGACCGCAGGCGCCGACGCGGGGCAGATTGTCGACGAGCAGAGGTAGAGCTGATCCCCATGCGCTTCAACCGGATGCTGCTCTCGGCCACGCTGGTCGTGGTAGCCCTGGTCATCCAGGTGACCGTCCTCGCCCGGCTCCAGCTTCCCGGCGCCGTCCCCGACCTGATGCTCCTCGTCGTGCTCGCCCTGGCGTTCGTGTACGGGCATGTCGGCGGCGCCCTCATCGGCTTCTTCGCGGGGCTGCTCGCGGACCTGGCCCCGCCCGCCGACCACGCCGCGGGACGCTACGCGCTGGTGCTGTGCGTCATCGGCTACCTGGCGGGCCTGGCCCGTCCCGAGAACGGCCAGATCAGATCGGCGCTCGGCCCGATGGCCGTCGTCGTCGGCGCGGCCGTCGGCTCGACCCTGCTGTACGCGGGTGTCGGCGCCCTTGTCGGCGACAACGCGGCCCGCCATGTGGGCCTCGGCAGCCTGCTGTTCACCGCGGCCGTCTACGACCTGCTGCTCGCGCCCTTCACGGTCCCGCTCATCATGTGGCTGGCCAGACGCGCCGACAACGATCCGCTCTCCGAGGCGCAGAGCGCCGGGGGCGGCGGCGGTGACGTCGCGGCCGGCTGGCTCACCACCGGTACGGGCCTCAAGATCGGGAGCCAGCGCGGCGGGCTGCGGGTCAAGGCAGCGCGCGGCCGCGCCGCCCGCGCGGGCCGGATCAAGGGGGTGAAACGCCTGTGAGCAACATCCCGGAGACGGGCCGGACCCCCCGGGTCAAGATCCGGCTGATCGTCATCCAGGTCCTGGTCTTCTCGCTGCTGCTCACGCTCGGCGGCCGGCTCTGGTACCTCCAGGTGCGCAACGGCCAGGAGTACACGGACGAGGCGAAGAACAACCACGTCCAGCAGGTCGTCGAGCCTGCCGTGCGCGGTTCGATCCTGGACACGCGCGGGGTGCCGCTCGCCGACAACGAGACCCGGCTGGTCGTCTCGGCCAGCCGTACCGAACTGATGAAGATGCGGGACGACGGCAAGGCCGTCCTGGCCCGGCTCGCGGACGTCCTCGGGGTCAGGCCCAAGGACGTGACCGACAAGGTCAGGCTGTGCGACGCGAAGACGCCGCAGCCGTGTTGGAACGGTTCGCCCTACCAGCCGATCCCGGTGACCGACGAGGCCACCACCCAGCAGGCCCTCCAGATCCGCGAGCGCACGGAGGACTTCCCCGGCATCACCGCGGAGCCCACGGCCGTCCGCCGCTACGCCGCGCCGGGTCTCGCCAACACCTCGCAGGTGCTCGGCTATCTCTCGCCCGTCACCGACGAGGAGATCACCAAGGCGCAGGACACCCTCTCGCCGTACCTGCGCTCGGACCAGGTGGGCCGCTCGGGCCTGGAGCGCACGTACGACCGGGAGTTGCGCGGCAAGGCGGGCGTGACCCGCTACGAGGTCGACAACCTGGGCCGTGTCATCGGCCGGGCCATGAGCGACGAGGCACGGCCCGGCGCGAACGTGGTCACCTCCGTGGACGCGCGCGTACAGGCAGTCGCAGAGTACGAACTCCACAACGCGATGAAGACCGCCCGCAAGGAGATCGACCGCAACACCGGCGTGAACTACAAGGCGGACTCCGGTGCCGTGGTGGTGATGGAGGCGAGGACCGGCCGGGTGGTGGCGATGGCCTCGCAGCCGACGTACGACCCCAACGCGTGGGTCGGTGGGATCTCGGCGAAGGACTACGCGAAGCTGACCGGCAAGAAGTCCAACTTCCCGCTCCTGAACCGGGCGATCCAGGGCCAGGCGGCCCCCGGGTCCATCTTCAAGGTCATCTCCTCGACGGCCGCCGTCAACGCCGGGTACGACTTCAACGGCAGCTACCCCTGCCCCAGTTCGTACTCCGTCGGCGGTCAGGTCTTCAAGAACTTCGAGTCCCAGGGCTACGGCAGCATCACCATCGGCAAGGCCCTGGAGGTCTCCTGCGACACCGTCTACTACGGGATCGCGCACAAGGAGTGGCAGAAGGACGGGGGGATGAAGCCGAAGAAGAACCCCGGCGACTGGTTCTACAAGACGGCCCACCAGTTCGGTCTGGGCAAGGAGACCGGCATCGACCTCCCCAACGAGGTCACCGGGCGGGTGCCCGACCGGCAGTGGAAGAAGAACTTCTGGAAGGCCAACAAGGCCTCTTGGTGCAAGCAGGGCAAGAAGGGCGGCACGTACGTCGAGCAGATCGCGTACGAAGGCTGCCTCGAAGGCGACCGGATGCGCGCGGGTGACTCGGTGAACTACTCGATCGGCCAGGGCGACACGCTCGTCACCCCGATCCAGATGGCGACCATCTACTCGGCCATCTCCAACGGAGGCACGCTCTTCAACCCCACCGTCGGCAAGGCGATCATCAGCGCCGACGGCAAGCGGGTCGAGGAGATCGCGCCCAAGGCGCACGGCAGGCTGCCGTTCGACCGGAAGACGCGCGACGAGATCGACGAGGCGCTGGCCGGTGTGGCGACGCGTGGTTCGGCCGCCTGGCGCTTCGGCGGCTGGCCGCAGAAACAGATCCCGATGCACGCCAAGACCGGTACCGCCGAGGTCTACGGCAAGCAGACGACCTCGTGGTTCGCCTCGTACACCAAGGACTACACGATCGTGATGACGATCTCCCAGGGTGGTACGGGATCCGGCGCCTCCGGACCTGCCGTCCGCAAGATCTACGAGGCGATGTACGGGCTGGACCTGAAGGGCAAGCAGAACCTGAAGAAGGCGCTCATGCCCCAGCCCGCCACCGCCCTGCCGAAGATCGGCCCCGACGGCGCGATCGACGCCCCGAAGGTCAGGCCGTACATGCCGGAGAAGCCTCCGGCCGACACCCAGGTGGTCGCCGGCGGCGCCGCCCCGCACGTCCGGAGGGACTGAGCCATGGCCGGTACAAGTGGCTTCTCGGTCTCCGGATACGGTCCGGAACGGAGCACGTGGGCGCGGCTCGCGGCCCGCGACTCGATGGCGCGGCGGCTCGACTGGCCGCTGATGTTCTCGGCGATCGCCCTGTCCCTGCTGGGCTCGCTGCTGGTCTGGTCGGCGACCAGGAACCGTACGGCGCTCAACCACGGCGACCCGTACTACTTCCTCTTCAGGCACCTGCTGAACGCCGGCATAGGGTTCGCCCTCATGATCGCCACGATCTGGCTGGGCCACCGCACCCTGCGGGGCGCGGTCCCGGTGCTCTACGGCCTGTCGGTCCTGCTGGTGATACTGGTCCTCACCCCGCTCGGCGCGACCATCAACGGCGCCCACGCGTGGATCGTCATCGGCGGCGGCTTCTCGCTCCAGCCGTCGGAGTTCGTGAAGATCACGATCATCCTGGGCATGGCGATGATGCTCGCGGCCCGGGTCGACGCCGGGGACCAGCTGCATCCCGACCACCGCACGGTCGCCAAGGCGCTGGGCCTGGCCGTCCTGCCGATGGCGATCGTCATGCTGATGCCGGACCTCGGGTCGGTCATGGTCATGGCCGTCATCGTGCTCGGCGTCCTGCTCGCCTCCGGCGCCTCCAACCGCTGGATCTTCGGCCTGGTGGGGGCGGGGGTGATCGGCGCGGTCGCGATCGCCGCGCTCGGGGTGCTCGACGAGTACCAGATCAACCGCTTCGCGGCCTTCGCCAACCCGGAGCTGGACCCGGCGGGCGTCGGCTACAACACCAACCAGGCGCGCATCGCCATCGGCTCGGGCGGCCTGACCGGGACGGGGCTCTTCAAGGGGTCGCAGACCACCGGGCAGTTCGTGCCCGAGCAGCAGACGGACTTCGTCTTCACCGTCGCCGGCGAGGAGCTGGGCTTCGTGGGGGCGGGGCTGATCCTCCTGCTGCTGGGGGTGGTGCTGTGGCGCGCGTGCCGGATCGCCCGCGAGACGACCGAGCTGTACGGGACGGTCGTGGCGGCCGGGATCATCGCGTGGTTCGCGTTCCAGTCGTTCGAGAACATCGGGATGACGCTCGGCATCATGCCGGTGGCGGGGCTCCCGCTGCCCTTCGTGTCCTACGGAGGCACGTCGATGTTCGCGGTGTGGATCGCGGTGGGGCTGTTGCAGTCGATCCGGGTGCAGAGACCTCTGAGCGCGTAGGCGGCCGGACGGGCTTTTTAAGCCCGTCCGGCGATTGAGGACATTTTTGGCGGATAGGTTCCCTATATGGCGGACACCAAGCGAGAGATCGAACGCAAGTACGAACTCCCTGTGCGTGCCGGTGACGACGCCCGGCCCGCCCTGCCGGACCTGACCCGGGTCCCAGGGGTCTCGTCCCTCTTCGACCGGGGCGTCGTGGAGCTCGACGCGGTCTACTACGACACCGCGGACCTGCGCCTCGCGGCGGACAAGCTCACCCTGCGCCGCAGGACGGGCGGGGCCGACGCGGGCTGGCACCTCAAGTTCCCCGTGTCCACGGGCATCCGCGACGAGATCCAGGCCCCGCTCGCGGACACCGTCCCCGACGAGCTGGCCGCGCTGCTGCGCTCCCGGCTCCGGGGTTCCGCCCTGATCCCCGTCGTCCAGCTGCGCTCCTCCCGCGAGATCACCCACCTGTCCGGCGCGGACGGCGAGCTGCTCGCCGAGGTCAGCGTCGACACCGTCCGCGCCGAGCGCCTGACCGGCATGCCCGGCCGGGTCACCGCTTGGGCCGAGGTCGAGGTGGAGCTGGCCGACGGCGCCGACCCCGCGATCCTCGACGCCGTCGAGAAGAAGCTCCGCAAGGCCGGCCTGCGGCCCGCCGCCGCCCCCTCCAAGCTCAGCAGGGCCCTCGCGGAGACCGCCCCGGAGGGCGCCGCGGACGGCTCCGCCGGGCGGCCCGAGCCGCTCACCGCGGGGGACCACGTCCTCGCGTACATCAGGGCGCAGGCCGAAGCGATCACCGCCCAGGACCCGGCCGTACGGCGTGACCTGCCGGACGCCGTGCACCAGATGCGCGTCGCCACCCGCCGGATGCGCTCCGTGTTCCGTACGTACCGCAAAATCCTCGACCGGTCCGTCACCGACCCGATCGCCGACGAGCTGAAATGGCTGGCGGGGGAGCTGGGCGCGGACCGCGACCACGAGGTCCTCGCCGCGCGCATCACCGCCCGGCTCGACGCGCTGCCCGGGACGCTGGTCCTCGGACCCGTACGCGCCCGGGTGCAGATCTGGAACGCGGCGGGGAGCACCGACTCGCGCAGCGCGACCGTCGCGGTCCTCGACGGCGAGCGCTACCTCGCCCTGCTGAAGTCGGTCGACGCGCTGCTCGCCGACCCGCCCCTGCGCAAGGGCGCTGACGGCCCGCCCGACAAGGCGCTGCCCAAGGCGATCCTCAAGGACTACGGCCGGCTGGCCGGGCGCATCGAGCACGCGCTGGCCCTGCGCCCCGGCGAGGAGCGGGACGTGGCGCTGCACGAGGCCAGGAAGGCGGCGAAGCGCGCGCGGTACGCGGGCGAGGCGGCGAAGCCCGTGCTGGGCAGGCCCGCCAAGCGGTTCGCCGACCGGATGAAGGCGGTGCAGACCGTGCTCGGCGACCACCAGGACAGCGTGGTGGCCCGGGACGCCCTGCGCGCCCTCGCGGTCAAGGCCCACGCGGCGGGCGAGACGGCGTTCACCTGGGGACTCCTGTACGGCCAGGAGGAGGCACACGCGGAGGACAGGGAGCGTGAGCTGCCCGAGGTGTGGGCGGAGTCCTCGGACCGGAAATGGCGGGCGGCGCTGGCCGGCTGAGCACCGGGGTAGTCTGGTGGGTCAATCCAGCCGGCCCACGAAAGAACTTTTCCTGATGCGTGCCGAATCGGTCTTCCCGCAGCTCGAAGCCCTGCTCCCGCATGTGCAGAAGCCGATCCAATACGTCGGTGGCGAGCTCAACTCCACGGTCAAGCCGTGGGATTCGTGTGACGTCCACTGGGCGCTCATGTACCCGGACGCGTACGAGGTCGGGCTGCCCAACCAGGGCGTCATGATCCTGTACGAGGTGCTCAACGAGCGCGAGGGCGTGCTGGCGGAGCGTACGTACAGCGTGTGGCCGGACCTCGAAGAGCTGATGCGCGAGCACGGGGTCCCGCAGTTCACGGTGGACTCGCACCGCCCCGTCTCCGCTTTCGACGTGTTCGGGCTGAGCTTCTCCACCGAGCTGGGCTACACGAACATGCTCACCGCCCTGGACCTCGCGGGCATCCCGCTGGAGGCCAAGAATCGTACGGTCGACCATCCGATCGTCGTCGCGGGCGGGCACGCGGCCTTCAACCCCGAGCCCATCGCGGAGTTCATCGACTGCGCGGTCATCGGCGACGGCGAGCAGGCCGTGCTGGAGATCACCGACATCGTCCGCGCCTGGAAGGCGGAGGACCGCCCCGGCGGGCGCGAGGAACTCCTCCTGCGGCTCGCGAAGACCGGCGGGGTGTACGTCCCCGGCTTCTACGACGTCGAGTACCTCCCGGACGGGCGCATCGGCCGTGTCGTACCGAACCGGTCCGGTGTCCCGTGGCGGGTGTCCAAGCACACCGTCATGGACCTGGACGAGTGGCCGTACCCGAAGCAGCCACTGGTGCCGCTCGCCGAGACCGTCCACGAGCGGATGTCCGTGGAGATCTTCCGCGGCTGCACGCGCGGCTGCCGCTTCTGCCAGGCCGGCATGATCACGCGCCCGGTGCGCGAGCGCAGCATCACCGGCATCGGCGAGATGGTCGAGAAGGGCCTCAAGGCGACCGGCTTCGAGGAGGTCGGCCTGCTCTCGCTCTCCTCCGCCGACCACAGCGAGATCGGCGACATCGCGAAGGGCCTCGCGGACCGGTACGAGGAGGACAAGATCGGCCTGTCCCTGCCCTCCACCCGTGTCGACGCGTTCAACGTCGACCTGGCCAACGAGCTGACCAGGAACGGCCGCAGGTCGGGCCTCACCTTCGCGCCCGAGGGCGGCTCGGAGCGGCTGCGCAAGGTCATCAACAAGATGGTCTCGGAGGAGGACCTGATCCGTACGGTCTCCACCGCGTACGGCAACGGCTGGCGCCAGGTGAAGCTCTACTTCATGTGCGGCCTGCCCACCGAGACGGACGAGGACGTCCTCCAGATCGGTGACATGGCGGTCAAGGTCATCGCCGAGGGCCGCCGCGTCTCCGGCCAGGGCGACATCCGCTGCACGGTGTCGATCGGCGGGTTCGTCCCCAAGCCGCACACCCCCTTCCAGTGGGCCCCGCAGCTCAGCGCCGAGGAGACCGACGCCCGCCTCAAGAAGCTCAAGGACAAGATCCAGGGCGACAAGAAGTACGGCCGCTCGATCGGCTTCCGCTACCACGACGGCAAGCCCGGCATCGTGGAGGGCCTCCTCTCCCGTGGCGACCGCCGCGTCGGCGCGGTGATCCGCGCGGTCTACGAGGCCGGCGGCCGCTTCGACGGCTGGCGCGAACACTTCAGCTACGACCGCTGGATGACCTCCGCCGAGAAGACCCTCCCCGCCTTCGGCGTGGACGTGGCCTGGTACACCACGAGGGAGCGCACGTACGAGGAAGTCCTCCCCTGGGACCACCTGGACTCCGGCCTCGACAAGGACTGGCTCTGGGAGGACTGGCAGGACGCCCTGGACGAGACGGAGGTCGAGGACTGCCGCTGGACCCCGTGCTTCGACTGCGGCGTGTGCCCCCAACTGGACCTGGACATCCAGATCGGCCCGACGGGCAAGAAACTGCTGCCGCTCACGGTGGTCAAGTAGAGGAGACAGTCCGTGAAGCTGACACGACCGACTCCATGCGGAAACAGTGATGACGGACCCCAGGGACATCGCTCTGTATGTGTCCAAGTTTGAAGGTTTCAGCGAAACCGCCGTTTCCGGTGACGATATGCGGGCCCTGGTCGAGGGCACCCGGGACGAGCTTTTGCGTGAACAGGAAATCGGCCAGAGCGAAAGCGTGCGGCGGCAACACCCACCCGGACGGCGAGGCGTGCGTGACTCTCGCGAGCATCGGGCCGGCGCTTTCGGCCCCGCCCGCGCGCCCGGTGGGAGACTGGGCGGATGCCGCAGCTCATCGCTCCCGACGTCCGTGTTCATGCCTCGTTTCTCGGCGCGATGGAGGAGTTCGTCGAGGAGGGGGCCGGTGAGCGGTCGTTGCTCGCTCATGAGATGGAGCAGTACGCGGCCAGTTGGCATCGGCCCGAGGTGTTCGCCGGGTATGTGGAGAAGCTCAACGCCGAGCCGTTGGAGGAGACGCCTCGGATCGAGGGGTGGGTGCCCAACACCACCCTCTGGTACGTCGAGGGCGACACGTTTCTCGGGCGGCTGGCGATCCGGCACCGGCTCAATCCGTTCCTGCGCGAGCTGGGTGGGCACATCGGGTACGCCGTACGGCCCACCGCCCGCCGGCGGGGGTACGCGACCGCCATGCTCACCGAGGCGCTTCCCGTGGCGCGGCGGATCGGGATCGGTTCCGTGCTGGTCACCTGCGACACCACCAACACCGCCTCGCGGAAGGTGATCGAGGCCGTGGGCGGGGTGCTGGAGGATCAGCGCGGGGGAAAACTCCGATTCTGGATCCGAACCGGCCCCTGACGCGTCCTGTTGGGCAGGGGGTCGACATGGGCAGGGGCATGGAGAAGGCGGGGGAACACGGCGGGCGGGGTGTGCCCTCGTCCTACGATGGCGGTGAGGGCTGTCTGACGGTGGCCGTCCGGATTCCGGTGCGGATCGTCGTCCTGCTGCTCGTCCTGCCCGTACGGGTGGTGTGGGACCTGCTGGCCGCCGGCGCCAGGGCGGTGGACCGTACGGTGCTGCGGCCGTTGGGGCGCGGGCTGCTGTGGGGGCTGGAGTGGCTGGGGCGGGCGCTCGGTGTGCTGGGGCGCGTGCTGGTGGTCCTCCCGCTGGTGTGGTCGTACAGGACTTTGGTCGTACCTGTCGGTACGGCGTTGTGGTGGGTGGCCACCGCGGTGTTCGTGGTGCCCGTGGTGTGGGTGTGGCGTGCTGTGCTCCGTCCGCTCGGGCGGGCGCTGGACCGGTTGCTGGTGGCCGCTTGTCGGAGCGTGCTCACGCCCCTGGGCAAGGCTCTGGTGTGGCCGGTGGTGGGGGCGTGGCGGTATGTCGTCGTGCCCTTGGTGCGGTACGGGGTGGTCGTGCCCTCGGTGTGGGTCTGGCGCTCTGCCCTGGTCCCGCTCGGCGCCGGCGTCGTGTGGCTCCTCGGCCGGCTCGGCCACGGGCTCTTCTACTGTGTCCGCGCCCTGTGGGCCGCCGTCGTGTGGCTCGCTCTCGTCCTCGTCGTCGCGCCCGGCGGGTGGGTGGTCCGGCGGATCCTCGTCCCCGCAGGACGGGAGATCGCCGCCGCGTTCTCCGTCGCCTGGCGGATCGCCGGGTACCTCTCGCGCGCCGTCGGCAGGGCGCTCGCCTGGCTGCTCTGGAATGCGGTGGGGCGTCCGGGACGTTGGACTTACAGGAACGTGTGCACCCCGGTGGGCCACTGGCTGCGGGACAATGTGCTGGCCCCGGCCGCGCGTGCCTCCCGCGAAATCCGCCGCGTCGCTCGCGAAACACTCGAGAGCGCCCGGGAGACCTTCCGGCAGACACGGCGTGACGCCTGGCGCGCACTGGTCGGTACGACACGGGGCACGTCACGGATGACCGAGCCCCGGGAACCTATCGAGCACCGGGCGCGTACTCTGGGTAGTACAACGACTGTCCCCGGCGCGGTGCCCGCACCTGAGATCTCCTTGCGCAAGCAGGGGTGAGCCGGGGGACCCGGGGTCACCCGGACGCCCGAGGGCGGCACGCGAGCGCGTACCGCCCCGCACCGAGGAGAAGAACCACTGGGCAAGCGACAGCCCGAGGGGCCGCCAGCCACACCGGCGGTGCAGCGCATCCGTTTGCGCTACACCAAGCGGGGCCGCCTCCGGTTCACCAGCCACCGAGACTTCCAGCGCGCCTTCGAGCGGGCGCTGCGCCGTGCCGAGGTGCCGATGGCGTACTCGGCGGGGTTCACCCCGCACCCGAAGGTGTCGTACGCCAATGCCGCACCCACCGGCACGGGCAGTGAGGCCGAGTTCCTGGAGATCGCCCTGGTGGAGCACCGCGACCCGGAGAAGCTGCGTCTGCTGCTCGACGAGTCGCTGCCCACCGGTCTCGACATCACCGACGCCGTCGAGGCCCGTACGTCAGGACTCGCCGACCGGCTGACCGCTTCCGTGTGGGAGCTGCGGCTGGAGGGCGTACGTCCTGAGGAAGCCGGACACGCCGTGTCCGTCTTCCTGACCGCCGAATCGGTCGAGGTCGAGCGCCGTATGAAGAACGGTGTGCGGACCTTCGACACACGCGCCGCGGTGGTCTCCTTGGAGGTCACCCCGCCCCGGGCCGATAGGCCGGGGGACGGGCCCTGTGCGATACTGCGCCTGGTTGTTCGGCACGTGACACCTGCCGTGCGACCCGACGACGTCCTGTCCGGTCTCCGAGCTGTGGCCGACCTGGCGCCGCCGGTCCCCGCAGCGGTGACCAGGCTGGCGCAGGGGCTCTTCGACGAGGAGTCCGGCACGGTGACCGACCCGCTCGCGCCCGACCGCGAGGCAGCCACGGCCGGCCTGAAACAGGCCGCCGGACCCGCCGCCGCGAAAGCGCCGGAAGGTGCGGGTTCCGCGTAGGCGGTCGTCACAGCGCAGCCCTGGTACTCGGGAGCCACCTGGGTCGGGCGGCGCGTACCACCAAAAAAGACTTTCGCCAGGCCGTACGTACTTCGCGTAGGGAACCGGCGAGCCAGACATAACAGTTCCCGTGCGGCGCCCGCGCCCCGGACGGCGGCGATCGCGCGATGCGCGAGCCGCGGCCGGACCGGAATCAGGCGCGGCGCCCGGGAACGCGACGGGAGAACCCCGCATGCTTGAGAACGACGAACCCGGTACGGCCGGGACCACCGAAGAAGACAACAACACACCCAGCGACACGCTGCCCCCCCGGCGCAGGCGCCGCGCGGCGTCCCGCCCCGCGGGCCCGCCGTCGGCCGGCGGTGAGTCCGCCGAAACGGCGGAAGCCGTGAGCGGTACGGAGAGCGGTGGCGGTACGGAGAACGGCGCGGCGGCAGCCGCACCGGCGGCGGACGAGACACCCGCGCCGCGCACCCGGCGCCGGGCCACCCGCAAGGTGGCCGCGCCCGAGACGACCACGGAGACGGCGGACGCCCCCGTGGAGCCGGTCGCCGCCCCCGTGGCGGAAGAGACAGTCGCGGCGTCCGACGAGGCGCCCGCCCCGCGCACGCGCCGTCGTGCGACCCGTAAGGCGACCGCGCCGGCCGGGCCGCCGCAGGCCGAGGACGGTGCGGAGAGTGCGGCCGCGGCGGCCGTGACGCCCGAAGAGGCACCGGCCGAGACGCCCGCAGAGGTTCCCGCCGAGGCGCCCGCGCCGCGCACCCGCCGCCGTGCGACCCGCAAGGTCGCCGCTCCCGAGGCCGCCGCCGCTCAGGACGAGGCCGCCGTGGCGGAAGAGACAGCAGCCGCGAGCACGACCGACAGCCCGGCGCGGAGCGAGACCGGGACTCCCGCCGAGGACGCGGCGCCCGCCGCCCGTCCGCGCCGCCGCGCCACCCGCAGGGCCACCGCGCCCGCCGGTGCGCCGGCCCCCGACGCCGCGGTCGACACACCCTCCGCAGCGGTCCCCGACGAGAACGAGCCCGTGGCCGGCGAGAGCCTGCCCGAGGACGCCGTCGCCCAGATCAGCGCCGACGAGGCCCAGGTCGAGGCGGCCGGCAAGGCCGCGACCCGTGGCCGTACGCGCCGCAGGGCCGCCGCGCCGGAGACCACCCCCGCCGCCTCCGAGCCCGTCTCCACGCCGGAGCCGCAGCCCGTCAAGGCCACCAGGAAGCCCGAGCCCGCTCAGGAGCCCGAGGCCCCCGAGCGCTCGCGCCGCCGCGCCGCGCGGCCCGCCGTGGCCGTCTTCCAGGCCCCGGTCTTCACCGAGCCGATGTTCCAGACCCCCGAGACGGCCGCCGCGATGGCCGCCGCCGCCGGGACGCGGGGACACGACGACCTCGACGACCACATCGACGAGGACGACGACACACACGACACGTTCGACACGGACACGACGGAGAACGCGGCCCCCGCCGAGCCCGTCGCCGCCCCCGAGCCGGCGGGACGCCGCAGGCGCCGCCGTCGCGGTGAGTCCGCCGAGCCCGCCGAGGCCCCGCGCGCCGTCGAGGCGCCGGCCGCCCAGGAACAGCACGCCGACGACAGCGAGCCGGAGGCCGACCAGGGCGCCGAGGGCGCCGACGGTCCCTTCGACGACAGCGACGAGTACGGCGACCGCCCGTCGCGGCGCCGCCGCCGCGGTGGCCGCCGCCGCCGTCGCGGTGAGTCCGCGGAGTCGGACGACACCCAGGACGAGCAGTCGGACGACCGGCACGCCGACCAGCACGCCGACCGGTCCGCCGACCGCGCGCGCGGCGACGACCACGCCGAGGAGGAGACGGAGCGGTCGTACGACGACAGCGACGAGGCCTCCTACGACGACGGCGACAACGGGTCGGGCGCCGGTTCCTCCAGCAGCCGCCGCCGTCGCCGCAGGCGCCGTCGCAGCGGTGACAGCGGCCCCGAGGCCGAGAGCGCGCAGAACGGCCAGGACGACCCGGAGCGTACGGTCGTCAAGGTCCGCGAGCCGCGTGAGCGGCGCGCCAAGGAGACGGACCGCGAGCGCGAGATCCACAGCGGCTCCGACGAGGTGCAGTCCATCAAGGGCTCGACCCGTCTGGAGGCCAAGAAGCAGCGCCGCCGCGAGGGGCGCGAGCAGGGCCGCCGCCGGGTGCCGATCATCACCGAGGCGGAGTTCCTCGCCCGGCGCGAGGCCGTCGAGCGTGTGATGGTCGTACGGCAGAACGGCGAGCGCACCCAGATCGGCGTGCTCGAGGACAACGTGCTCGTGGAGCACTACGTCAACAAGGAACAGGCCACCAGCTACGTCGGCAACGTCTACCTGGGCAAGGTGCAGAACGTACTGCCGTCCATGGAGGCCGCGTTCGTCGACATCGGCAAGGGGCGCAACGCCGTCCTGTACGCCGGTGAGGTCAACTTCGAGGCGCTGGGCATGGCCAACGGCCCGCGCCGCATCGAGACCGCCCTCAAGTCCGGCCAGTCGGTGCTCGTCCAGGTGACGAAGGACCCGATCGGCCACAAGGGCGCGCGTCTCACCAGCCAGGTGTCCCTGCCCGGCCGTTACCTGGTCTACGTGCCCGAGGGCTCGATGACCGGCATCAGCCGCAAGCTGCCCGACACCGAGCGCTCCCGGCTCAAGTCCATCCTCAAGAAGATCGTCCCCGACGACGCCGGTGTCATCGTCCGTACGGCCGCCGAGGGCGCCAGCGAGGACGAGCTGCGCCGTGACGTCGAGCGCCTCCAGGGCCAGTGGGAGGACATCAAGAAGAAGTCGAAGAGCGGCAACGCCCCGACGCTTCTCTACGGTGAGCCCGACATGACCGTCCGGGTCGTCCGCGACATCTTCAACGAGGACTTCACGAAGGTCATCGTCAGCGGCGACGACGCGTGGCAGACCATCCACGGGTACGTCGCGCACGTCGCGCCGGACCTCTCCGACCGGCTGACCCGCTGGACGAGCGAGGTCGACGTCTTCGCGACGTACCGCATCGACGAGCAGCTGATGAAGGCGCTGGACCGCAAGGTCTGGCTGCCGAGCGGTGGTTCGCTGGTGATCGACAAGACCGAGGCCATGATCGTGGTCGACGTCAACACGGGGAAGTTCACCGGCCAGGGCGGCAACCTGGAGGAGACCGTCACCAGGAACAACCTGGAGGCGGCCGAGGAGATCGTGCGCCAGCTGCGGCTGCGCGACCTCGGCGGCATCGTCGTGATCGACTTCATCGACATGGTGCTGGAGTCCAACCGGGATCTGGTGCTGCGGCGGCTGCTGGAGTGCCTGGGCCGGGACCGTACGAAGCACCAGGTGGCCGAGGTCACCTCGCTGGGCCTGGTCCAGATGACCCGCAAGCGGGTCGGCCAGGGCCTGCTGGAGTCGTTCTCCGAGACCTGCGTCCACTGCAACGGGCGCGGTGTGATCGTCCACATGGAACAGCCGACGGCGTCCGGTGGCGGTGGCGGGAACAGCAACGCCAACGGCAACGGCGCGGTGAGCGGGAACGGCAAGCGTTCCAAGAAGCGCGGCCGTGGCGGCTCGGCGGGTACGGACCAGGACCACGGTCACGACGGACACGAGCACGACCACGAGCACGAGTACGCCGACGTGCTGACCGAGCCCGAGCACGAGACGGAGGCCGAACTGGCCGCCGAGGTGGCGACACCGGTCCCGTTCGCGGTGGCGGAGTTCGCGCCGGACGAGGAGCTGTTCAGCAGCGTGGCGGAGGCCGAGGCGTCCGTACGCGGCCGTTCGCGCCGCCGGGCGTCGCGCAAGGCGTCGGCTCCGGCCGGCTCGCCGAGGGCGGCCGAGGCGGAGGCCGCGGAGATCGTCGTGGAGACGCCCGCTGTGAGTGCGGTGGAAGCCCCGCCGGTCGTGGAGGTGCCCGCCGAGGACACCGCCGCGTCCGTGGAGGCGCCCGCGCGGGAGACCCCCGCCGAGGAGGCGGCCCCCACGGGCCGTACCCGCCGCAGGGCGACCCGTAAGGCGACGGCCCCGGCCGGCTCGCCGAAGGCCGCCGACGCGGAGGCCGCCGCCGAGGTCGTCGTACCGGTGACCGAGCACGAGCCCGTGCCCGAGCCGGCCCCGTCCACGGAGGCCACCACGGCCCCCGAGGCGGAGGCGACCCCGGACGCCGCCCCGCCGCGTGCCCGCCGCAGGGCGACCCGCAAGGTCACCGCCCCCGCCGGTTCGCCGACGGGCGCGGAGGACTCGGCGGTTGTCGTGGTGGCCGCGTCGAAGCCCGAGGAGGCGGCCGTACCGGCCGAGGCATCCGGGTCCGACCAGGAGACCCAGGCGGCGCAGGACACGCCGGAGACACCGGAGGCGGACGCCGCCCCGGCCAAGAAGACGGCCCGCAAGACCGTCAAGAAGGCCGTCGCCAAGAAGGCGGCGGTGAAGAAGACCGCCGCCAAGAAGACGGTCGCGAAGAAGACGACGGCCAAGAAGACGACGAAGTCGGCGGCGAAGAAGACGTCGGCGGCCGAGCAGACGGCACCGTCCGTCACGGCGTCGACGGACAGCTGAGCCGAGCGGCCCCGCCGGCAGAATCAGCCGGCGGGCTCGTCCCGGTGTACGGCAGTTGAACGGCCTGTGCCCCGCCCCGGACTCCCCGGGGCGGGGCACAGCCCGTTGCCCCCACCGGGCTGGTTTGACCCCCCCGGTGGCCTGCCCGTACTCTTGGCCGTCGGCGTGTTTATGTACGCGCCAATCCCTGAGCACCCACCTTCCGGCGCCGCTCCACCTCGCCGGAGGAGGCCGCTCGTCCTTTCGGATCGTCACGGCCCCGGGCCGTGCGAGCGGCTGGCGTCAGGGGTTTCCGTTCCGAGCGAGAGTGAGTTCCGCGTGTACGCCATCGTGCGCAGCGGTGGCCGCCAGCACAAGGTTGCTGTCGGCGACATCGTTGAGGTTGACAAGATTCCCACCGCCAAGGTTGGCGACACGGTCGAGCTCTCGACCCTGCTCGTGGTCGACGGCGACGCCGTCACCAGCGACCCGTGGGTCCTGGACGGCATCAAGGTCCAGGCCGAGATCGTGGATCACCACAAGGGTGTCAAGATCGACATCCTTCGCTACAAGAACAAGACCGGCTACCGCCGTCGCCAGGGTCACCGCCAGCAGTACACGGCGATCAAGGTCACCGGTATCCCCGCGGCTGCGAAGTAAGGGACTGAGGAGACATGGCACACAAGAAGGGCGCATCGTCCACTCGGAACGGGCGCGATTCGAATGCTCAGCGGCTCGGCGTGAAGCGCTTCGGCGGTCAGGTCGTCAACGCCGGTGAGATCCTGGTCCGCCAGCGCGGCACACACTTCCACCCCGGTTCCGGCGTCGGCCGTGGCGGCGACGACACGCTGTTCGCGCTGAGCGCCGGCGCGGTGGAGTTCGGCACCAGCCGTGGCCGCAAGGTTGTGAACATCGTTCCGGTCGCCTGAGACCCCATCGGTCGTCAGGCACCTGTAACGGGTTTCTTCGCGAGGGCGGACCTCACTTCCCGGAGTATCGGGAAGCGGGTCCGCCCTTCGCGTGTTGTTGTTGAGACATTTCCGTATGTACTGGAGGCAATCCCCATGACCACCTTCGTGGACCGCGTCGAGCTGCATGTCGCCGCGGGTAGCGGAGGCCACGGCTGCGCCTCCGTACACCGTGAGAAGTTCAAGCCGCTCGGTGGACCCGACGGCGGCAACGGCGGACATGGCGGCGACGTCATCCTGGTCGTCGACCAGGACGTGACCACGCTGCTCGACTACCACCACACGCCGCACCGCAAGGCCACCAACGGCCAGCCGGGCGCCGGGGCCAACCGCTCCGGCAAGGACGGCCAGGACCTGGTCCTGCCCGTCCCGGACGGCACGGTCGTCCTCGACAAGGCCGGCAACGTCCTCGCCGACCTCGTCGGCCAGGGCACGACGTACGTGGCGGCCGAAGGCGGCCGTGGCGGCCTCGGCAACGCGTCCCTCGCCTCCGCCCGCCGCAAGGCCCCCGGCTTCGCGCTGCTCGGCGTGCCCGGGGGCGGCGGTGACATCGTGCTGGAGCTCAAGACGGTCGCCGACGTCGCGCTCGTCGGCTACCCGAGCGCCGGCAAGTCGTCGCTGATCTCCGTGCTCTCGGCCGCCAAGCCGAAGATCGCGGACTATCCGTTCACCACGCTCATCCCCAACCTCGGTGTGGTCACGGCCGGTTCGGTCGTCTACACGATCGCCGACGTGCCCGGACTGATCCCCGGCGCCAGCCAGGGCCGCGGCCTCGGTCTTGAGTTCCTGCGCCACGTCGAGCGCTGCTCGGTGCTGCTGCACGTCCTGGACACCGCCACGCTGGAGTCCGACCGCGACCCGGTCACCGACCTCGACGTGATCGAGGCGGAGCTGGCGCTGTACGGGGGCCTGGAGGACCGGCCGCGCATGGTCGTCCTCAACAAGGTCGACATCCCGGACGGCAAGGACCTCGCCGACATGATCCGTCCCGAGCTGGAGAAGCGCGGCTACCACGTCTTCGAGGCGTCCGCGGTCGACCGCACCGGCCTCAAGGAGCTGTCCTTCGGACTCGCCGAGGCCGTCGCCAAGGCCCGCGCCGACAAGCCGCAGGAGGAGGCGACCCGGATCGTCATCCGTCCGAAGGCCGTCGACGACGCGGGCTTCACCGTCACTCTGGAAGAGGACGGGATCTACCGCGTACGGGGCGAGAAGCCCGAACGCTGGGTGCGACAGACCGACTTCAGCAACGACGAGGCCGTCGGCTACCTCGCGGACCGGCTCAGCCGGCTCGGCGTCGAGGACCAGCTGATGAAGGCCGGCGCCCGGTCGGGCGACGGTGTGGCGATCGGCGCCGAGGACAACGCGGTCGTCTTCGACTGGGAGCCCACGATGATGGCGGGCGCCGAGATGCTGGGCCGCCGCGGCGAGGACCACCGCCTGGAGGCACCCCGTCCCGCGTCGCAGCGCCGCAGGGACCGTGACGCCGAGCGCGACGACGTCCAGAAGGAGTACGACGAGTTCGACCCCTTCTAGCCGTACGGACATGTGACAGGCGTCTCCTCGATCGCTGGAGGGGTGGGTTCCCGCCCCTCCGGCGATCGAGTCATGACCAGTGCCGCAGTAGCCTGTCCAGGTGAATCAGGGGTTGCGTGGGGGTGGCTGACAGCCGTGCTCCGCCTTGCGGGACGATTGCCGTGGGTGGGACCATCGATTCATCCTCTGAGTCCGCAAGGTAGGTCAGTTACGTGTCTGCAACTTCCGCGTCCAACGCGAGGCCCCGCACCACCGCCGTCGTCCTGGCGGGCGGTACAGGTCAGCGCGTGGGCCTGTCGATCCCCAAGCAGCTGCTGAAGATCGCGGGCAAGGCGGTCATCGAGCACACACTGTCGATCTTCCAGCAGGCCGACGCGATCGACGACGTGATCGTGCTCATGGCGCCGGGCTTCGTCCCCGACGTGGAGAAGATCGTCATCAAGTCCGGGCTGACCAAGGTCACCCGGGTGATCGAGGGCGGCGCGACGCGGAACGAGACCACCGAGCGGGCCATCGCCGCGCTGGGCGAGGGCCTGGCGGAGGGCGAGGACGCCAACGTCCTGTTCCACGACGCGGTACGGCCCCTGCTCTCGCAGCGGGTGATCCAGGACTGCGTGGACGCGCTCGACCGCTACCAGGCCGTCGACGTCGCGATCCCCTCCGCGGACACCATCATCGTGACCCGTACGCACGGCGGCGACGGCGAGTTCATCACCGAGGTCCCCGACCGCTCCCGGCTGCGCCGCGGCCAGACCCCGCAGGCCTTCAAGCTCTCCACGATCCGCAAGGCGTACGCCGTCGCCGGCGGCGACCCCAACTTCCAGGCCACGGACGACTGCTCGGTGGTGCTCAAGTACCTGCCCGACGTGCCGATCTACGTCGTCGCGGGCGACGAGTACAACATGAAGGTCACCCAGCCCGTCGACGTCTTCATCGCCGACAAGCTCTTCCAGCTGGCCTCCACCGCCGCCCCCGCCCAGGCCGACGAGGCCGCCTACCGCGAACTGCTCTCCGGCCGCACGCTGGTGGTCTTCGGCGGTTCGTACGGCATCGGCGCGGACATCGCCGCCCTGGCGGAGCGGTACGGCGCGTCGGTGTACGCGCTCGGGCGCTCCACCACCGGTACGCACGTCGAGAACCCGGAACACGTCGACGACGCCCTGT
Organism: Streptomyces sp. NBC_01317; assembly: GCF_035961655.1. Taxonomy (NCBI): domain Bacteria; kingdom Bacillati; phylum Actinomycetota; class Actinomycetes; order Kitasatosporales; family Streptomycetaceae; genus Streptomyces; species Streptomyces sp. NBC_01317. The sequence continues at coordinate 5,665,977 of NZ_CP108393.1, forward strand.
CGAAGGCGTACTCGGAGACCGGCCGCATCGACTACGTGATCAACACCGCGGGTGTGCTGCGCATCGGCAAGCTGGCCGAGACGGACAACACGACGATCCAGGAAGCGCTCAACGTCAACTACCTGGCGCCGGTGCAGATCGCGCGGGCCTCGTACAAGTACCTGGCCGAGACCAAGGGCCAGTTGCTCCTCTACACGTCCTCCAGCTACACGCGGGGCCGCGCGGAGTACAGCCTCTACTCGTCCACGAAGGCCGCCATGGTGAACCTGACCCAGGCGCTGTCGGACGAGTGGGCCGCCGACGGCATCCGGGTGAACTGCGTGAACCCCGAGCGCACCGCGACCCCCATGCGGACCAAGGCGTTCGGCCAGGAGCCCGCCGGGTCCCTGCTCTCCTCCGAAGCGGTCGCCAGGACGTCCCTCGACGTGCTGCTCTCCGAGCTGACCGGCCACGTCATCGACGTACGGCAGCAGGACCCGACACGCACCGCGTCCGAGGCCTCCGGCTTCGAGCAGGCGCTGGCCGCCGTCCTGGACCGTCAGGAAGATGTGTAATAATTCGTGACAATCCATGATATGGGCCTTCGCGGTTGCGGAAACGCGCACCGCGGGGGCCCGAGTTCGTGAAGCTTCGTCTTCACACTTTCGTCGCAAGGTCATCAGCCGGCACGGTCTGGAGCAGGTTTTTCGTGATTTCGACGGCCATTCGCCTCGCCCGGGTAGGCAGCGGATCAGAGCTGGCAGCGGCACTTCTCCTGGTGCTCAGTTTCCCGTGCATCATGCTCGCCGCGATAATTCCTGACATTTGGCTGTTCGCGGTCGCGGCAGCCGTCAGTTATGTCGCGGACGCGCATCTGCACCACCGCGGCAGTTATCTGGTGAACCGCCTCGCCAAAGTGCGGGCCGGTCTCTCCATCCGCTTCCTGATCAGGCAGCTGCTCCTCGTGCTGCTCGTCGCCCGCTCCGGGCTCGGTCAGGACCGCATCTTCTACGTGACCGTCGTGACGGTCCTCGTCTTCTACGGCCTCCAGGCACCCCACGGCGCGGTCGTGACCCTCCTCCGGCTGCGCCGCAGGCTCCCCGTGGTCACACGGAACATCGATCTCGGCTCCATCCGGATCCCGGACGCCCCGCCGCGCTGGCTGCTCCACCGGTCCGCGGAGAAGATGCTCCACCTGGACCTCTTCGCCATGGCGGGCGTGATCGCCGCCCTGGCCACGGACGAGAACCTGTACGGGTACGCGAGCCTCGCGCTGACGCTGGTCCTCGGTGTCGGGTACGTGCTGGCGCTGCTGCCGTACCTGCGGCCCAGTCGGCTCGTCCCCTCCGCCGAGAAGGTCCTGGAGGCCGTGGACGTCTGGCTGGCCGCCTACCGGCCGACGACGATCCTGTACTTCTCCGGCTCCAAGGAGTCCGCGTACCAGGTCAACATGTGGCTGGAGACGCTGGACCAGATGGAGGACCGGCCGATGGTCCTGCTGCGCGAGCGGGTCATTGCCCAGCAGCTCCTGCCGACGGCCGTGCCGGTGCTGTGCGTCCCCGGCGGGGTGCACCTGATGAACCTGGACCTGTCGACCGTCCGGGTCGCCCTGTACGCCGCGAACGTGGGCAAGAACATCCACATGCTGCGGGTGCCGACCATGAAGCACGTCTTCATCGGCCACGGCGACAGCGACAAGCTCGCCAGCGTCAACCCGTTCAGCAAGGCATACGACGAGGTGTGGACCGCGGGCCGCGCGGGCCGTGACCGGTACGCGCTCGCCGACGTCGGCGTCCGCGACGAGGACATCGTGGAGGTGGGCCGCCCGCAGCTGGCCCCCATCGAGTCGGGGACCGGCGTACCGCGCCACCCCGTCCCCACCGTGCTGTACGCGCCCACCTGGGAGGGCTGGGACGACAACCCGGGCAACACCTCGCTGCTGCTGGCCGGCGAGAACATCGTGAACCGGCTGCTCGCCGCCGAGCAGCCGGTACGGCTCCTGTACAAGCCGCACCCGTTCACCGGCACCCGCAGCCCGAAGGCGAAGGCGGTCCACGAGCGCATCGTGGCGCTGGTGCGGAAGGCCGCGGCGGAGCGCGCCACGGACACCCGCTGGGTGAGCGCCGCCCAGCGTGAGGAGCAGGCCGCCGCGCGGGCCGAGCTGAGCCGCGTCGAGGCCCGTCTCACGGCGCTGACGGCCGGGGCGGACGCGAGCCGCGACGAGGCCGAGGAGTCGCGTGACGCCAAGGCCGATCCGGCACGGCAGGCCGAGCTGACCCGCCTCAGGGCCGAGTGGAACACCGCCTACTGGCGTTCCTTCGGCTGGTGGGAGCACCGGGTCATCAGCGGCGCCGAGCCGCGGCTGTACGACTGCTTCAACGAGTCGGACGCCATGGTCTCCGACATCTCCAGCGTGGTCTCGGACTTCATCGCGAGCGGCAAGCCGTACGCGGTCACCGACTCGGCGGAGCTGGGCGCCGAGGAGTTCAAGCGGCAGAACACCGCCGTACGGGCCGCGGTGATCCTGTCCAACAGCGCGGAGGAGCTGGACGAGTTGCTCCGTACGGTGACGGACCCGGCCGGGGACACCAGGTCGGCCGCGCGCCACGAACTGAAGCGGTATCTGCTGGGCCCCGACGAGCCCACGTCGATCGAGCAGTTCAACGCGGCCACCCGCACGCTGGCCGGCAAGTCCCTGTCGCGCAACGTGGGCGTCGAGCAGCGTCTCGCGGAGCCCGACAGCGTGGCCGACGCGGGGGCGCCGGACGACTCGGCCCCGGTGGAGGCCAGGGCGGAAGAAGGGCTGGAGACGGCCGCGGACGCCTTCGTCGAGCCGGAGAACAACGATCTGGATCCGTCCCTGCGCGGCTGATCCCCGCCCGCCGCTCTCTCCATGATGAAGCGAAGACCCGCAGAACACCCTTCGGTGTTCCGCGGGTTTTCGCGTCGTACCGTACGGCGGAAATGAGTCGTGATGGACGTCACATTCCAGGTGATGAGGGCGAGGCAACCGATGCTCGGCGGCGATTGTCTTAAAACTCGATGAACAACATTGCTGTTCCTGATGTGAGCGTCATCGTCGGTGCGTATGAGGCGATGCCCTACCTCGTCCGCTGTCTGGAATCGGTGGAGAAACAGACGCTGGGCGCCGGAAGAATCGAGATCGTCGCCGTCGACGACGGTTCGACCGACGGCACGGGGGAGTATCTGGAGAAATTCGCCGCGGAGTCCGCCGTCCCGACCAGAGTGGTGCGCCAGGCCAATTCCGGCGGACCCAGCGGCCCCCGCAATGTGGGGCTGTCCCTGGCGCGCGGCCGTTATGTGTTCTTCCTCGACGCGGACGACTACTTCGGCGAGGAGGCCCTGGAACGGATGGTCGCCATGGCCGACCGCGCCGGTACGGACGTGGTGCTCGGCAAGGTCGAGGGCGTCAACCGCACCGCCCCCCGCTCCATGTGGGGGAAGACCGTCGAGCGGGTCGACGTGTTCAACTCCCGGGCCATCTTCGCGCTCAGCGCGCAGAAGCTCTTCCGGCGCGACCTGCTCACCCGGCTGGACCTGCGCTTCGACGAGGAACTGAGGACGGGCGAGGACGCCCTCTTCACGCTGGAGGTGTTCCTGCGGGGCTCCGGTGTCTCCATCGTGGCCGACTACACGTGCTATTACCTCGTCGGCCGCGACGACGGCAAACACGTCACCAAGTCGGGTGGATACATCCTGCGGTTCGATTCCGCGCGGGCCCTGATGAAGCTGATCGCCGACCTCGTACCCCCGGGTGCCAAGCGCGACAAGCTGATGACCAGACCTTTCACGGTCACCCTGCTCCAGCAGTTCACCCCGCACCTCCTCAAGGAGTCCGACGACGTCCGGCGCCACAAGATGGAGCTGGCCGCCCCCCTGATGGCCGAATACTGGACACCGGGTCTGGCGGCCCGTCTGAAGGTGAACGAGCGGCTGCGCCTGGAGTGTGTGGCCAGGGGGCGGCTCGACCTCCTCCTCGACGTCCTCACCTTCATCCGGGCCGGCACCGCGCCCGAGGTGGTGCGCAAGGGCCGGACGGGGACGACGTATCTGGCCTACCCGCATTTCGGGTCCCGCAGGGCGGGTATCCGTGACGTGACGTACGAGATCACCGTCAACGACTGGGCGGGCAAGCGGCGGGTGGAACCGGCCAGGACCATCCGCAGACCCGCGTCGCTGGCACGGCGGGCGGCGCGCAAAGTGCGCAGGACAATGCGCGAGCTGACGTCGAAGGGATGACCGGACGGCGGGGTGCCCGGCGCCGCCGGCAGCGTGTCCGGACGTGGCCGTGTACCGCCCTGAGGGGAAACGCTGGGTAAAATCGGGCTGATCCGTATCAGCCCGCGCAGGAACAATCTTCAGTGAGGTCGGGAAAACGTGAAGGCTCTCGTGCTGTCCGGCGGGGCGGGTACCCGTCTGCGCCCCATCACGCACACCTCCGCCAAACAGCTGGTACCGGTGGCGAACAAACCGGTGCTCTTCTACGGCCTCGAAGCGATCGCGGAAGCGGGCATCACGGAGGTCGGGGTGATCGTCGGGGACACCGCCGACGAGATCCGTGAAGCGGTCGGCGACGGCTCGCAATTCGGAATGCGGATCACCTATCTCCAGCAGGAGGCCCCGCTCGGCCTGGCGCACGCCGTGCTGATCGCCCGCGAATTCCTGGGCGACGACGACTTCGTGATGTACCTGGGTGACAACTTCATCGTCGGCGGTATCTCCGGTCTGGTCGACGGATTCCGCGCCGACCGGCCCGACGCGCAGATCCTGCTCACCCAGGTGCCCAACCCGACCTCCTTCGGCGTGGCCGAACTCGACGTCGGCGGCCGGGTGGTGGCCCTGGAGGAGAAGCCGAAGCAGCCCAAGAGCGACCTCGCGCTGGTCGGCGTCTACCTCTTCACCCCGGCCGTGCACGAGGCCGTACGGTCCATCGAGCCCTCCTGGCGCGGCGAGCTGGAGATCACCCACGCCATCCAGTGGCTCATCGACCAGAAGAAGGACGTCCGTTCCACGACCATCTCCGGGTACTGGAAGGACACCGGCAACGTCACCGACATGCTGGAGGTCAACCGCTCGGTGCTGGAGCGGATCGAGCCGTTCTGCGAAGGCACCGTCGACGCGGACAGTGAGATCATCGGCCGGGTCAGGATCGAGAAGGGCGCGAAGGTGACCGGAAGCCGGATCGTCGGCCCCGCGATCATCGGCGCGGACACGGTGGTCAGCGACGCCTACATCGGTCCCTTCACCTCGGTCTCGGAGGAGTGCACGATCGAGGACAGCGAGATCGAGTACTCCATCATCCTGCGGGGTGCCTCCATCACCGGTGTACGCCGGGTCGAGGCGTCGCTGATCGGCCGCAGCGTCGAGGTCACCCCCGCCCCCCGTCACCCGTCCGCCCACCGCCTCGTCCTCGGCGACCACAGCAAGGTGCAGATCTCGTCATGACCACTTCCGCCACATCCGGCCGTCCCACCAGGATCCTGGTGACCGGCGGGGCGGGCTTCATCGGCTCGCACTACGTCCGTACGGTGCTCGGTCCCCAGGGCCCCGGTGACGTCGCCCTCACCGTGCTCGACAAGCTCACCTACGCGGGCAACCCGGCCAACCTCGACGAAGTCCGCGACCACGCCGGGTTCTCCTTCGTAGAAGGAGACATCTGCGACCCGCAACTGGTCGCCAAGCTGATGGCCGAGCACGACCAGGTGGTGCACTTCGCCGCCGAGTCGCACGTCGACCGGTCCATCGACGGCGGCGCCGAGTTCGTCCGTACGAACGTCGTCGGCACGCACACCCTGATCGACGCCGCGCACCGCGCCGGGGTGAAGACCTTCGTGCACATCTCCACGGACGAGGTCTACGGCTCCATCGACGAGGGCTCCTGGCCCGAGACCGACCCGCTGGCGCCCAACTCGCCCTACTCCGCCGCGAAGGCGTCCAGCGACCTGATCGCGCTCTCGTACCACCGCACCCACGGCCTCGACGTGCGCGTGACCCGCTGCTCCAACAACTACGGGCACCACCACTTCCCCGAGAAGGTCATCCCGCTGTTCATCACCAACCTGCTGGACGGCGGGAAGGTCCCGCTCTACGGCGACGGCGGGAACGTACGCGACTGGCTGCACATCGACGACCACGTCCAGGGCATCGAGCTGGTCCGTACGAAGGGCCGCGCGGGCGAGGTCTACAACATCGGCGGCGGTACGGAACTGTCCAACAAGGAACTGACCGGGCTGCTCCTGGAGGCGTGCGGGGCGGACTGGGACACCAGCGTCGAGTACGTCACCGACCGCAAGGGCCACGACCGGCGGTACTCCGTCGACTGCGCCAAGATCCGTACCGAGCTGGGGTACGAGCCGCGCAAGGACTTCGTCACCGGCCTCGCCGAGACGGTGCGGTGGTACCGCGACAACCGCGCGTGGTGGGAGCCCCTCAAGGAGCGTGCGGCGCTGTGAGCGGCTGGCTGGTCACCGGAGCGGGCGGCATGCTGGGCCAGGACCTCCTGGCCCGGCTCACGGCGGACGGAGAGGCCGTCACGGGGCTCGGCAGGGCCGCCCTGGACATCACCGACCCCGCGTCCGTACGGGCCGTCCTGGACGAGCACCGCCCCGCCGTGGTGGTGAACTGCGCGGCCTGGACGGCGGTGGACGACGCCGAGGCCGGGGAAGAGGCGGCCCTCGCGGTCAACGGCACGGGACCCCGGGTCCTCGCGGAGGCCTGCCGGGACTCCGGCGCCCTCCTGCTCCACGTCTCCACGGACTACGTCCTCGCGGGCGACGCCGGGGACCCGTACCCGGAGGACAGCCCGCTGGCGCCGATCAACGCCTACGGCCGTACGAAGGCCGCCGGGGAGCGCGCCGTGCTGGAGACGCTCCCGGAGACCGGGTTCGTGATCCGTACCGCGTGGCTCTACGGTGCCGGCGGCGGCAATTTCATCAGAACAATGATCAAGCTGGAGGGTGTCAAGGACACCCTCGATGTGGTGAATGACCAGAGGGGTCAGCCGACCTGGTCGGCGGACCTCGCGGAGCGCCTGGCCGGCCTCGGCCGGCACGCCCTGCGGGGCGAGGCGCCGGCCGGTGTCTACCACGGGACGAACGGGGGCGAAACGACCTGGTTCGGCCTCACCCGGGAGATCTTCCGGCTGCTGGGCGCGGATCCCGCCCGGGTACGCCCCACGACCAGCGACGCCTTCGTCCGGCCCGCACCCCGCCCCGCGTACAGCGTGCTGGGACACGACCGGTGGAAGGAGGCCGGGTTCGGACCGATGAGGGAGTGGCGTGAAGCTCTCGCGGAGGCCTTCCCCGCCTTGCTGGAGAGCGAGCGCGGAGGCGCTGCTACCAACCGGTAGCCATTTACGTTTTGTCGGCGGAGGGACTACCTTCACTCGGAATTAACGACTCCAATGTTTGCTTCTGAGTGAAGGGCCCTCAGTGGATCGCCACGGCTTCCTGCGTCAACTGCACCGCGTCTACAAACCCCGTACCTACCTGGAGATCGGGGTCAACGACGGTCGCAGCCTGGCTCTCTCCCGCGTTCCCTCCGTAGCGGTCGACCCCGCCTTCAAGGTGGTCAAGGCGATCAGCTGCGACGTCCATCTGGTGCGTGCGACCAGCGACGACTTCTTCGCCCGCAAGGACCCCCTGCTGCACCTGCGGCCGCAGCGCAACCCGTTCCGCGCGCTGGCCCGCAAGGACCCCCTCGCGCTGTTCGGCGGCGACCCCAAGCTCGACCTGTCGTTCATCGACGGCATGCACCTCTTCGAGTTCGCCCTGCGCGACTTCATGAACGTCGAGCGCCACGCGCGCTGGTCCAGCGTGATCGTGCTCGACGACATGCTGCCCCGCAACATCGACGAGGCCGCCCGCGACCGCCACACCGACGCGTGGACCGGGGACGTCTACAAGGTCGCCACCGTGCTCCGCCGCTTCCGCCCCGACCTGCTGGTCGTCGAGGTCGACACGCAGCCGACGGGTGTGGTGCTGATCTTCGGCGCCGACCCGACGAGCACGGTCCTCAAGGACGCGTACGACAAGATCATCGAGGAGTACGTCGTACCGGACCCCCAGGCCGTCCCGGAAGAGGTGATCGTGCGCAAGAACGCGATCGCCCCCGAGACCGTCCTCACCGCCGACTTCTGGCGTCAGCTGACCCGCGCCCGTGACCTGCGCCGCGGGCGCTCCGCGTTCGGTCCGCTGCGCAAGCAGATCGAGGCCGTCGGACGCTGAACCGCCGGCCGCCCGGTCCGGAATGATTTACGGACCGGGCGGCCGAAGCTGTGGACGGCGATCCCGCTGCCTTACGGCCAGACGATATTGTGGGTTTCCGATGTCCCGCGACCAGACGCCGGGGCGCTTTCACCAGTGGGGCTTATCGCATGTCCGTCAAGGTCAGCGTGGTTATTCCGGTGTACAACCCCGGTCAGTACATCGAGGACTGCATTGCCTCGTTGCTGCGCCAGAGCCTGCCTGACGACACGTACGAAGCCATCTTCGTCAACGACGGGTCGACGGACGGAACCCCCGAACGGCTCGACCGGCTCGCCGCCGAGCACCCCCACATGCACGTGATCCACCAGGAGCCTTCCGGCTGGTCCGGCAAGCCCCGCAACGTCGGGATCGGCGCGGCCCGGGGTGAGTTCGTGATGTTCGTCGACAATGACGACTGGCTCGGCGACGAAGCCCTTGAGCGCATGTACGAATACGGCGTCGAGAACAATGCCGATGTGATCGTCGGAAAGATGGCCGGCAAGGGCAGGCCGGTCCCGCTGGAACTGTTCCGCGTCAATCGGCCGCACGCGAACGTCGGGAATGCCCCGCTGATCGACAGCCTCACCCCGCACAAGATGTTCCGCAAGGAATTCCTCGACCGGAACAACATCCGATTCAAGGAAGGCCGGCGCCGCCTCGAAGACCATGTCTTTGTCGCCGAGACCTACTTGCTCGCCTCGAACACCGCGGTGCTGAGCGACTATCTCTGCTACTACCACGTCAAGCGTGAGGACGCCTCGAACGCCGGCTTCCAGCGCTTCGACCCGGTCGGCTATTTCAAGAACCTCCGCGAGGCGCTGGATGTCGTCGAGCGCAACACCGAGCCGGGCGCGCTGCGCGACAAGCTCTACCGCCGCTGGCTGCGCAACGAGATGGTGGAGAGGCTGCGCGGGCGCCGGCTCCTGGCCCTGCCCGAGGACTACCGCCGTGAGCTGTACGACGAGATCCGCGGGGTGGTCGTCGAGCGCATGGGCCCCGGGGTCGCCGCCGGGCTCCAGCCCACCCAGCAGGTCGTCGCCGCGCTGGTGACCGCCGACCGGTTCGCCGACCTGGAGGAACTGGCCCGGTGGGAGGCCGGGATCAAGCCCACCGGACGGCTGGAGACGCTCGGCTGGGAGACCGGGGCGCTGCGGATCGGCTTCACCGCCGAGTACCAGGTGGCCGGCTCCCCGCTCACGTTCCTCACCGAGGACGGCGAGGCCCGCCTCGACCTGCCCTTCGGCGAGGAGACCGCCGCCGCGATCCGGGAGGCGGGTGCCAGTACCCGCGCCCCGGTGGACCAGGCGAAGGTCGACCTCGTCGTACGGGAACGCTCCACGGCCGCCGAGTTCTACCAGCCCGTCGAGTTCACGCGCGAGCGGGTGCCGGCCGACGGAGCCGACGGGGCCTTCCGGCTCGTCCTGCGGGCCGAGTCGGCCGTGGACCCCGGGACCGCCGCCAACCGCGCCCCCCTCGGCCCCGGCATCTGGGACATCCACTTCCGCATCAGCGCCTGCGGGTGGACCAAGGAGGCCCGGCTGGGAGCCGTCCGCGCGGACACCGTGGACGCGGCCCGCCAGGGGACCCTCAGCGGTACGCCCCGGCGGCTGGTGCTGCCGTACTGGACCGAGCCGTACGGCAATCTGTCGCTGGACGTCGACCACGCCACCAGCCGCTTCGACCGCGACGTCGCGAGGATCGCCCCCGTCCACGTGACGTACGACGACGGCAGCCTCTCCGTACCGCTGCGGCTGCATGCCGCCGACCCGGAAGATGTGGCGCTGCGCCTGACGGACGCGACGAGCGGCGCGAAGGCGGAGAGCCCCGCCACGCTCGTGCCCAAGGGCGACGGGGCGCTCCTCTCGTCGGAGCTGCCCGTGGACACGCTCACCGGCCGGGCCTGGCACGTCGAGTTGGGACTGCCGTCCGCGAAGCGCGGCACACCCCGCTGGACGGTCCTGCCTGTCGGCCTGCGGTTCACCGACGACGGTGTGGCGAGGGTCGTCGCGGCCACCGCGCTGCCGAAGCGGAAGAAGGCCGCCGCACCGAAGGGCGCTCCCGTCCGGCGGTCCCTGCTGCGGCGTGTGCTCGGCCGGGTCCGCCGCGCCCTGGCGCGATGACTCCGGCCGCCCTGTGACCGACCCCGTCCGCATGCCTACTTCCGCTTGACCAAGTCCGTCCGACCATTTCCGTACGCCCGCTTCCGTACGGCCACAGCGAGGAATCACCACACATCATGCGACCCCTGTCCATCGAAGGCGCCTGGATCCACGAACCCAAGGTGTTCCCCGACGAGCGCGGCAGCTTCCACGAGTGGTTCCGTGCCGCCGACTTCCGGGAGGCGACCGGCCAGGACCTCGACCTCGCCCAGGCCAACTACTCCGTCTCCAGACGCGGCACCCTGCGCGGGATCCACTACGCCGACGTGCCGCCCAGCCAGGCCAAGTACGTCAAGTGCGTGCGCGGCGCGGTCCTGGACGCCGTCGTGGACATCCGGGTCGGCTCGCCCACGTACGGGCAGTCGGAGATCGTCCGGCTCGACGACGACACCCACCACGCGCTCTACCTCTCCGAGGGGCTCGGGCACGCCTTCCTCGCGCTGGCCGACGACACCGTTGTCGTCTACCTCTGCTCCGAGGGGTACGCGCCCACCCGCGAGCACGGGGTCCACCCGCTCGACCCCGCGCTGGCCGTCGAGTGGCCCGCCGACATCCCCCCGCTGCTCTCTCCCAAGGACGCCGAGGCGCCCACCCTGGCCGAGGCAGAACGGCAGGGCCTGCTGCCCGCGTACGAGGACTGCGTGTCGTTCAGGAGCGAGCTGCGCGGCCGCCGTCTCAGCGGCTGAAAAGGCCCGGCGCCCGCCGCCCGGGTGCGCGTACGCTGACCGGCCGGGAGGCGGCTCGACAGTGAGAGCAGAGGCAAGGCACGTGGCAGCGGTACGGCAGGACGTGGTGGCAGGGGCCCGCAGGATCGTCGTCAAGGTCGGTTCCTCCTCGCTGACGACCGCCTCCGGCGGGCTCGACGCCGACCGGGTAGACGCCCTCGTGGACGTCCTGGCCACGGTGCGCGGCGGGAACGGCGAGCAGGCGCCGGGCGAGACCGGCCCCAAGGAGATCGTCCTGGTGTCCAGCGGCGCCATCGCCGCCGGACTGGCGCCGCTCGGCCTGACCGGACGTCCCAAGGACCTGGCGCGCCAGCAGGCCGCCGCCAGTGTCGGGCAGGGGCTCCTGGTCGCCCGCTACACGGCCTCCTTCGCCCGCTACGGCATACGGGTCGGCCAGGTGCTCCTGACCACCGACGACACCAGCCGCCGGTCCCACTACCGCAACGCGTACCGCACCCTCGACCAACTCCTCGGCATGGGCGCCGTCCCCGTCGTCAACGAGAACGACACCGTCGCCACCGACGAGATCCGCTTCGGCGACAACGACCGGCTGGCCGCGCTCGTCGCCCATCTCGTCCGTGCCGACCTCCTCGTCCTCCTCTCCGACGTCGACGGGCTCTACGACGGCAACCCGAGCACCCCGGGCACCACTCGGATCGCCGAGGTGCGCGGCCCCGCCGACCTCGCGGGCGTGTCCCTCGGCAGCGCGGGCAAGGCGGGCGTGGGCACCGGCGGCATGGTCACCAAGGTCGAGGCCGCCAGGATCGCCGCCGCCGCCGGCATCCCGGTCGTGCTCACCTCCGCCAGCCACGCCGCCGACGGGCTCGCGGGCCGCGACACCGGCACGTACTTCCACCGCACGGGACGCCGCTCGGCCGACCGCCTGCTCTGGCTGGCCCACGCCTCCACCCCGCAGGGCGCCCTCACCCTGGACGACGGCGCCGTACGGGCCGTCGTGGAGCGCCGCACCTCGCTGCTGCCGGCCGGAATCGCCGCTGTGGAGGGGGAGTTCAGCGCCGGCGACCCCGTGGAACTGCGGGACACGGCGGGCCGCGCCGTCGCCCGCGGGCTCGTCAACTTCGACGCGAAAGAGATCCCCCAGCTCCTCGGCCGTTCCACCCGCGAACTGGCCCGTGAGCTGGGCCCCGCCTACGAACGCGAGGTCGTACACAGAGACGATCTGGTGATCCTCCACCCGGGCCCGCGGCCCTGAAACGGCTGAAACCGGCACCGTCGAACAGGGACCTTGGGGAAAACCGCCCCACGTCGGCGCCCGGGCTGGTCAACTTTGTCGCAGGGGTAATCCGGGGGACGATCCCAGGAGCGATCCCCGGGAGCAGGACCGGTCGGTCCACAGGGGAACAGCACGACGACGCAGCAACAACAGGAGGCCGCTGGTGAGACGAGCGCGCCCGGGGGCGGTGCCCCGAGGGAACGGCGGCAGTGCCCACGCCCGGCGGGTGGCGGGGAAGACACGAACCCTGACCAGCGTCGAAGCGGGACAGGACTTCGACCGCGACGGCGGCGACGACGAGCCACAGAGGGAGGCCGGATCGGGAAAGGAAGCGCGGGGAGAAGAGCGCCAGGTGTCCAAGCTCTGGCACATCACACTCAGCGTCTCGGGCTCCGAGGCTCCGCTGACGGAGGTCAGACGTGGCCTGGAACAGCTGGCCCACGACCATCCCTTCCTGCTGACCAGCCGGTACGCGAACGACCACGCGGAGATCCGCTACTGGGAGGAGGCCCGGGACCTGCACGACGCGGCCGCGGTGGCGCTGAGGCTCTGGGGGGAGCACCGGTCCAGCGCGAAGCTGCCGCCGTGGGAGATCGTGGGCCTGGAGGTCATCGACCGCGAGACGTACCACCAGCGCATCGCGGAGGGGTATGGGCCGCCGCCCGCCGCGCCCGTGGGGGTCCATCCGTTCTGACCCGTCCGCCGCACCCGGTCCCACGTGTCCCACACGTGTCCCGTGAAGTGTCTCGGAGTGCGGAATAGGTGCGGAATGCCCGCAGGGCGCGCACTACCCTGCGGGCATGACCTCGCTCTCGCCGTACGACAATCTCTCCCCGGTCGCCAGGACCGCCTACCGCTCCCGCGCGGCCGCCGCCGACATCGCGCCGCTGCCGCGCGCGGCCAAGGACGACGCACTCCTGGCGATCGCGGACGCGCTGGAGGTCCGTACCCACGAGATCGTCACGGCCAACGCCGAGGACGTGGCGCGCGCCCGGGAGGCGGGGGCCACCGAGACCGTCATCGACCGGCTGACCCTCACCCCCGAGCGGGTGCGGGCCATCGCCGCCGACGTACGGGACGTGGCGGCCCTGCCCGACCCGGTCGGCGAGGTCGTCCGAGGCTCCACGCTGCCCAACGGCATCGACCTGCGGCAGGTACGGGTGCCGCTCGGCGTCGTCGGGATCATCTACGAGGCCCGCCCCAACGTCACCGTGGACGCCGCCGCCCTGTGCCTCAAGTCGGGCAACGCCGTGCTGCTGCGCGGCTCGTCCTCCGCGATCTCCTCCAACACCGCGCTCGTCCGGGTGCTGCGCGACGCCGTCGGAGGCGCCGGGCTGCCCGCCGACGCCGTCCAGCTGGTGCCCGGCGAGGGCCGTGACTCCGTACGCGAGCTGATGCGGGCGCGCGGCCTGGTCGACGTCCTGATCCCGCGCGGCGGCGCCTCCCTGATCCGTACGGTCGTCGAGGAGTCCACCGTCCCGGTCATCGAGACAGGTACGGGCAACTGCCATGTGTACGTCGACGCCGACACCGACCTCGACATGGCCGTCGACATCCTGATCAACTCCAAGGCGCAGCGGCCCAGCGTCTGCAACTCCGCCGAGACGCTGCTCGTCCACCAGGACATCGCGGCCGCGTTCCTGCCCCGCGCGCTGGACGCGCTCGCCGACGCGGGCGTGACGGTGCACGCCGACGAGCGGGTCCTCGCCTACGCGGGCGGCACCAAGGCCACCGTCGTGGCGGCCACCGCGGAGGACTGGGAGACGGAGTACCTGTCGTACGACATCGCCGCGGCCGTCGTGGACTCGCTGGACTCCGCCGTCGCCCACATCAGGCTCTGGTCCTCGGGCCACACCGAGGCGATCGTGACCACCTCGCAGGCCGCCGCCCGACGGTTCACCCAGTTGGTGGATTCCACGACGGTCGCCGTGAACGCCTCGACCCGTTTCACCGACGGCGGGCAGTTCGGATTCGGGGCGGAGATCGGCATCTCCACCCAGAAGCTGCATGCGCGCGGGCCGATGGGGCTGCCCGAACTGACCTCCACCAAGTACATCGTGACCGGCGACGGTCACACCAGGTGAGGTGACGACCCGGACTTTGGACTCCGCCTGCCCAAAACGACTCGCCCGGTTTACCCTGGGATCGTGCCGGACGACGTGGGGGGCAGGCCGTTCCCGGACGGCTGGGAGCCCGACGACGACCGCGGAGGCGCGGACGAGGACTTCGCCTCCGTGGTGTTCGACGAGGCCTTCATCAAGTCCGCCACCTTCCACGAACCGAGCGCGGTCGAGCGGCTGCTGGCCGCCGCCGAGGCACGCGCCGCCGCGGAGGCGGCCCGCCTGCGGTCGGGCGGCCCGCCGGACGACGAGTTCTACGACGAGTTCTACGGGCCCGGCGGCGGATGCGACCGCGAGGACGGGTACGGATACGACCCCGACGACCCGGACGGGTACGCGGGGCCGTACGGACCGCACGGCGGCGCCCTGCGCCCGTACCGAGGCAACGCCCGCTGGCACCGGCCCGTCGCCTGGCTCCTCGCCCTGCTGTTGGGCATCGGGATGGTCGCGCTCGCCTTCAGCGCCGTCTACCGGGGGGCGGCGAGCGGCCGCCAGGAACCGGCACCCGCGCCGGCCACGACCGGGGTGGACATGACCCGTTCGGGCGCGCCGGTCATCGGTCCCGTGATCGGGCCGGGGGGCGGGGTCTCCCAGGACCGGGACCAGGACCGTACGGCCCCGGCGACCGGCGCCGTACCGCACACACCCTGACCACGGCCGTACCGCACACGCCCTGACCACGGCCGTACCGCACACGCCCTGACCACGGCCGTACCGGACACGCCCTGACCACCGCCCGGCGCTGCGCCGCGCCGGGGTGATCCGGGAGCCGGCTCGCCCGTGATCCGGGGACCCGCTCACCCGAACGGACCAGCGCCGTCCGGCGGAACTCGCCCCGAGGCGGAGCGTTTATGTTCGCCCCCGCCGACCTACCCTGAAGGTATGGCAGGGCGCGGAGAGCCACCTGAAGGGGCACCCGAGGGCTCCCCCAACGGCGATGACGAGTACCGGTCCGTCGTGTTCGACGAATCGTTCATCCGCGCTGCGCGGCTCCAGGAGTACTCGGCGCGGGAGCGGCTGGGCGGCGACCACGCCCACGCGGCCGTCCGCAGCCTGCCGCCCAAGCACGTCAGGCGGGGCAAGCGGCGCGGTTTCATGCGCGGCCCCCGGCAGGCGCTCGTCCTGCTCCTGGTGGTCGCCCTGGCCTTCGGTACCGCGATCTACCTCGGCGTACGGAGTCCGTACCGGCCCTCGACCCACGGCACGGCCGAGGCGCTGCGGATGACGGTCATCCCGCTGGCCCCGGCCGGGCGGGTGCCGGGCGGCACCCCCGACGACCTCTTCGCGCACAGTCCGGCCGCGCAGTTCCGCGCGGGCGCCTCCGGGATCACCCTGCCGGGTGTGCGGGGGACCAGAAGTTTCACCGAGAGCCAGGTCGTCGCCGCGCTGACCACCGTCAAGGACTACCTCGTGGCGTCCTCGCTCGACCCGGACGTCCTCGCGGGCCGCACGGTGCGGCCCGTACGGGCGCTGCTCGACCCCGACCAGCTGACCCAGTTCGACCGGAGCTTCAGCACGCCGGCGGACGACGGGCGGCACGTCCCTGCGGGGTGGCTGGTGCGCTTCGACCCGGCGAAGGTGGCCCCGGCCGCCGACGAGGTACGCGTGCACGGCACGCTGCGCGTCGAGGAGACGGGGCCGGGCATCCTGGAGGTCAGCTCCGACCACACCTTCGTCTACGCGCTGCGGCCCGCCACGTCGTCGGCGGAGCCCGTACGGGACGCCTCGCTGTTCACCGTCCGGCGCGAGCTGCGCTTCCGCTTCGACCAGAACGACCTGGCGAAGCACCAGGCCGAGCTGCTGCTGAGCCAGGCCCAGGTCGGGCCGCAGGCCTGCTCGGCCGCGCCGCCCAGGACGCTGCGGCCCCTCCTGGCGGGGGCGCGGACCACGGTGGCCGAGCGCCCGCCCGGCACCAACCCGTTCGCCACCGGCCCGATCGGGACGGGCCTGTGCGGCATGCTGTCGACGGGGGCGGAGCCGAAGCCGTAGACCCGTGAAGGGCCCGGCCCGGCTCGCGCCATCCATCGGCGGGCCTGCCTGTCAGGCCTGGCCCTCCGCCGCCTCGCCGTTCGGCGGGGTCTTCGGCCCCGCCGTACCGCCGGTGAAGCGGTCGCGCAGCTTGCCGCCCAGGTCCCCCGCGCCGCCCGCGAGGTCACCGACCAGCTTCAGCAGCGGGTCCTTGCTGGTGCGGACCGTGTCCGCGTAGTGCGAGGCCGATTCGCGGAAGGAATCCGCGACCGACGTGTCCTTGTCCGCGTCGCGGCGCGGGTAGTGGCCGTCCATGATCCGCTGGTGGTCACGGCTCTCGGCCCACTTCTTCAGCTCGGCCGCCCGCACCGTGGTGAACGGGTGCGTACGGGGCAGGACGTTGAGGATCTTGAGGACGGAGTCGCGCAGGTCGCCCCCGGCCTCGTACTCCTCCGCCTGCTCCAGGAACGCGTCCACGTTCATCTCGTGCAGGTGGTTCCCGCCCGCGATCTTCATCAGGCCGCGCATCGACGCCTTGAGGTCCTGACCCACCAGCAGTCCCGCCCGGTCCGCCGACAGTTCCGACTTGCGGAACCACTCGCGCAGCGCCGTCACGATCGCCATGATCGCGACATTGCCGAGCGGGATCCACGCCACCTTGAGCGCGAGGCCGGTGAGGAAGAGCAGGATCGTACGGTAGACCGAGTGGCCGGACAGGGCGTGGCCCACCTCGTGGCCGACGACTGCCCGCATCTCCTCCTCGTCGAGCAGCTCCACCAGCCCCGTGGTCACCACGATGATCGGCTCGTCCAGCCCGATGCACATGGCGTTGGGCCGCGGGTCCTGCGTCACGTACATCGCCGGGACCTTCGCCAGGTCCAGTACGTAACACGCGTCGAGGAGCATCGTGTGGAGGTGCGCGAACTGGGCCTCGCTCACGCGCACCGAGTCCGACAGGAAGAGCAGCCGCAGACTGCGCTCCGGCAGCAGCCCGCTCAGCGCCTTGAACACCGTGTCGAAACCGGTGAGCTTGCGCAGGGCCACCAGCGCCGAGCGGTCCGCGGGATGTTCGTACGCGCGTGAGGAGATGCCCGGGAAGCGCTTGCGCTGCCTGCTCGGCACGTTGTCGTGAATCTCTTCTGTCATGGATGCCCCCTGTTCGTACGAGTCCAAGGCCCGTCCCCCTGACGAGCCCCACCCTAGGTGGTGCGTCTACCGTGTGACGGGGGCCCGTGAAGCCCGAGAACAGCTAGGAGCACAGCCGACATGCCCTTCCCCGCCACACTGCTCGCCGCGGCCTCCGACCAGCAGGGGCCCGGCGATACGATCCGGATCGTGCTCGTCGTCTCCCTGGTCGGAGTCGCTCTGCTCGCCTGGTTCCTGCTGCGCGGTTACCGCGACAAGGACAACAACGACTGAGTCGGCGTGAGCGTGCCCGACGCGCCCGCATACGATGTGCGCGACGTCTCACCGACTCCCGACGAAAAGGGCCTGCTGAAGATGAGCCTCACCGGCACCGCCGCCAACCTGGTCACGCTCGCCGAGGGCGCCGAACACGGCGGCGGCAACCACGAAAGCCTCAGCCCGTACCTCACGGGCGGCGGCGCGCTGTTCGGCCTCCTCCTGCTGCTGTGGATCACCACCCGCTTCAACCGCGACCGCTGAGGCCGGTACGTAACCCGGTGCAAGTACGCTCTGCACGCATGGGAGAGCAGCAGACGCCCGCCGGCCCCGTCGCGGCCCCCGGCCGGGGCAGGCGCCGACTCGGCGTGATGGGCGGGACTTTCGACCCGATCCACCATGGGCACCTGGTCGCGGCCAGTGAGGTCGCCATACGGTTCCAGCTCGACGAGGTGGTGTTCGTACCGACCGGACAGCCGTGGCAGAAGAGTCGTCAGGTGGTCTCCCCGGCGGAGGACCGCTATCTGATGACGGTCATCGCCACGGCGTCCAATCCGCAGTTCTCGGTCAGCCGCATCGACATCGACCGCGGCGGGCCGACGTACACGATCGACACGTTGCGGGACCTGCGCTCCCGCAACGACGACGCGGACCTCTTCTTCATCACCGGGGCCGACGCGCTCTCGCAGATCCTGAGCTGGCGGGACCACGAAGAGCTGTTCTCGCTGGCCCACTTCATCGGGGTCACGCGGCCCGGCCACGACCTGACGGACGACGGGCTGCCCAAGGGCGGTGTCTCGCTGGTGGAGGTCCCGGCGCTGGCGATCTCGTCCACGGACTGCCGGGAGCGCGTCGCGAAGGGCGATCCGGTCTGGTACCTGGTCCCGGACGGTGTGGTGCGTTACATCGACAAGAGGCAGTTGTACCGCGGCGAATGAGTCACGGAGAGGGACACCGGTGAACGACCAGCAGCAGCCGTACGACCCGTACGACCCCTATTACGCACAGCCTCGGATCGTCGGGTACGACGAGTACGGGCAGCCGGTGTACGAGCAGCCTCAGACGCAGCAGTACGACGCGTACGGACAGCCGCAGCAGCCGCAGCATCAGCAACAGGCCCAGCCGCGGCAGACGTACGACCCGTATGCCCAGCCGCAGGCCCCGCAGCCTTACGAGAACTACGGGCAGCAGCATCCTCAGCCTCCTCCGCAGCAGCAGGACGGCTACGGGTACGACGCGTACGGCTACGACACCGGGCAGCAGCAGGCGCAGCAGCCCGTCGCCGTCGACGCCACCCAGCAGTGGATCCCGCAGCAGCAGGAGCCACAGCAGGAGCCACAGCAGGAGTCGCCGCAGCGGCCGCGGCAGGCCGCCCCCGCGGCCGGCCAGGCCGCCGTCCCCGAGCAGCGGCGCCCCGCCGTCGACGAACAGTTCGCTTTCACGGAGGAGCCCGACGAGGACTCCGAGGACGTCATCGACTGGCTCAAGTTCACCGAGAGCCGCTCCGAGCGGCGCGAGGAGGCCAAACGCCGGGGCCGGTCCCGGGTGGTGGCCCTGGTCGTCGCCGTCGTACTCGTCGTCGCCGGCGGGGCCGGCTACCTCTGGTACGCGGGCAAGCTGCCCGGTTCCGCCGGGGCGGACACGAAGGGGAGCACCGCGGCGGGCGGCGCGCAGAAGCGTGACGTGATCGTCGTCCACCTGCACAACACCAAGGCGAAGGGCACCTCCACGGCGCTGCTCGTCAACAACGCCACAACCGGCCAGGGCACCACCGTCCTGCTGCCCAACTCCCTCTCCGTGGAGGGCGACGACGGCTCCGGCGTGACGCTCGGCAAGTCCGTGGACGACGACGGCTCCGACACCACCCGCAAGGCTCTGGGCACCCTGCTCGGCACCGAGATCTCGGGCACCTGGCGGCTCGACACCCCGTACCTGGACAACCTCGTCCAGCTCGTCGGCAACATCGACCTGACCACCGACACGGACGTGCCCGGCGCGAAGAAGGGCGACCAGCCGGTGGTGCGGAAGGGCGAGAACCAGACCCTCAGCGGCAAGGCGGCCGTCGCGTACGCCACGTACCGCGGACCCGGCGAGCCCGAGGCCAAGCAGCTCCAGCGCTTCGGCCAGGTCCTCCAGGGGGTGCTGCGGAAGATGTCCGACGACCCGAAGGCCGCGACGGTCACCGTGCAGACCCTCGGGCAGATCCTCGACCCGTCCCTGACCGAGGCCGACCTGGGAGCCGCCCTCGCCAAGCTGTCCCTGCACGCGAAGGAGGGCGACTACAAGACGGCCCTCCTGCCCGTGCAGCCCGACGGCACCCTCAGCGACTCCGCCGTCGCCGGTGTGGTGAAGGACATTCTCGGCGGCTCGGTGAGCGCCCCGGAGAAGGGCAGCGCCCTGCGCGTGGGGGTCGAGGACGCCAGCGGCGGCACGAGCGCGGCCGAGGCCGCACGTACCGCCGTGATCAATGGCGGCTACAGCTACGTGGACGGCGGTTCGGCGGACGCGGAGGCGTCCTCGCAGGTCATCTACGGTGACGCGGCGATCAAGGAACAGGCCGTGGAGGTCGCCAAGACCCTCGGGCTGCCGACCGACGCGGTGAAGAAGGGCACACCCGCCGCCAACGCCGACGTGTCGGTCGTCCTCGGTCAGGACTACTCCCCGAACTGAGTCCTGACCCGGCCCGGCCGCGCGCGACCCGGCCGGGGCGGGCGAGCTGCGCCCGGTGTCGGCGGTCCGTGAGATCCTGGTTCTCTCCACGACCGCCGACACGAAAGCCTGCTTGTGACCGCAACCGAACGTTCCATCGAGCTCGTCACCGTCGCCGCCCAGGCGGCCGCCGACCGGCTCGGGCACGACATCATCGCGTACGACGTCAGCGATGTGCTGTCGATCACGGACGCCTTCCTGCTCGCGTCCGCACCCAACGACCGCCAGGTCAAGTCGATCGTCGACGAGATCGAGGAGCAGATCCAGAAGCAGCTCGGCGTCAAGCCGGTGCGCCGCGAGGGCGACCGCGACGCCCGCTGGATCCTCCTCGACTACGTCGACATCGTCGTCCACGTGCAGCACACCGAGGAGCGGGTCTTCTACGCCCTGGAGCGGCTGTGGAAGGACTGCCCCGAGCTGCCCCTGCCCGAGGACGCCGTGAAGACCCGCACGAAGGCCCCCGAGCCCGCCGGGATCGCCGGTGACACGGACGGTGAGCTGAGCTGAACGGCAGCGGACGCGGCAGAGGACGCCGCATCGTCCTGTGGCGGCACGGCCAGACGGCCTGGAACCTGGAGCGCCGCTTCCAGGGCTCCACGGACATCGAGCTGACCGCCACGGGCGTGGCCCAGGCGCGGCGGTCCGCGCGGCTGCTGGCGTCCCTGCGGCCCGACGCGATCGTCGCCTCCGACCTCTCCCGGGCCGCGGCCACGGCCGCCGAGCTGGCCGGCCTCACCGGCCTGGAGATCGCGTACGACGCCGGGCTCCGCGAGACCTTCGCGGGGGACTGGCAAGGGCTGACCCACGAGGAGATCGTCGAGCGGTTCGGCGAGCAGTACGCCGCGTGGAAGCGCGGCGAGCCCGTGCGGCGCGGCGGTGGCGAGCTGGAGACCGAGGTCGCCGACCGGGCCGCGCCGGTGGTGCTCCGGCACGCCGAGAAGCTGCCGGACGACGGCACGCTGGTCGTCGTCAGCCACGGCGGCACGATCCGTACCACCATCGGGCGGCTGCTCGGCCTGGAGGCGCACCACTGGGAGGGCCTCGGGGGTCTCTCGAACTGCTGCTGGTCCGTCCTCGGCGAGGGTGCGCGGGGCTGGCGGCTCCTGGAGCACAACGCCGGCACGCTTCCCGAGCCGGTTCTCGGCGACGACGTCTGATTTCACTTTCGGGCTGGTCGCAGGCTAAAGTTCTTCTAGTCCGAAGCGCGCGAGCGCGCAGGGCACGAGGGGCTATAGCTCAGTTGGTAGAGCGCCTGCATGGCATGCAGGAGGTCAGGAGTTCAATTCTCCTTAGCTCCACAATCAGTCGCACGGAATCAGGATCCCGTCCCCCGCAGGGGACGGGATTTTTGCTGTGCGTCAGCCGTAGAAGGGGCCCGCGGCCGTCCACGACTGGGTCCCGAAGACCGGCGAGCCGGTCACGGACAGCCGCAGGTTCGTCACCTTGAGGCCGTACTGGATCGGTGTCGTGCCCGCGGGGCAGGTGAACGGGACCGCTTCGAAGTTGAGGAAGTACGGCGGCCCCAGATCCCCGGACGCCGTGGCGCGGAACTCGCTGAGGAGGTAGCTCATGTCGGTCAAGTAGTAGACCGGCGCCAGCGGGGTCTCCTCCGTCCGCACCACGAACGCGGTGTCCCAGCGGAAGGCACCCGCGCCGTCCAGACAGCCGAAGGTGCGCTCCGTGTCCGCGTGCGCCGCGAAGGACCCTCCGCCCAGACCCTCGGCGAAGCCGGGCTGTTCGCGTACGTGATGCAGCTCCGTACGGAACGTGAATCCGCCGCAGCCCGGCGTCGGGCTGTAGTCGTGATAGATCAACTGGCACTTGTTCGGGCCGAAGTAGGCGGTCGGGTCCGGGGTGTACGGCTGCGGTACGACCGCGCCCCCGAACGTCAACGTGGCCGAGACTCCGCCCGGCGCGTTCGCCGGGATCTCGACGGGCCCGTGGGCGTACGCGGCCTGGGGCCCCGCCAGCACCAGCCCCGCCCCGGCGACCAGCAGAACCAGCAATTCGCGCAGCACTCTTCGCACAAGCCCCCCTGTGGCGACGACACCTTTCGTAGAAGGTAGTTGCGGAACGCGCGGCTCAGTAGAGGGCGCCTCCCGGCCTCGCGGCGGCCGTGCCTCAGGGTGTCGGGGCGCGTCGTGCGCGCAGGAGCGCCGTGCGGTCGCGGCTCTCCTCGTCGCCCGGGGTGTAGACGACGATCCGGCACTCGGGCAGGCCGGCGATCGCCAGCGACACCGACGTCATCCGTATCTCGCCCACCTCCTTGTGGTGGAAGGTCTTCGTCCTGGCGCCCGACGGCGCCACGTCCCCCCGCTCCCACAGCTCGGCGAAGTACGGGCTCGCCTGGGCCAGGCGGCGGACGAACGACTCCCAGACGGGCTCCCCGACATGGCGTCCGTACGTGGCCCGCAGGGTCGCCACCATCATCGGCAGCTCCCTCTCCGGATGGACCAGCGGGCAGCGGGTGTCGGGCACGGTGAACAGGACCCACAGCACGTTCCACGGGCCGGCGGGGCGCGGTATCTCCTCAAAGAGATCCGTGTACGCCCCGTTGGTCGCCAGGATGTCGTACCGCCCGTTGTAGATCACCGCGGGGAGCGGGTCGAGCGCGTCGATGATGCCCTGGACCTCGGGGGTGACGGTCGGCGCGTCCGTCTCCGGATCCGGGTCGTGCGGCACCTCCGCCAGGTGGTACAGATGCTCCCGCTCGGTACGGTCCAGGCGGAGCGTGCGCGCGATGGCGTCCAGCACCTGGGCCGAGGCGTTGATCGGGCGCCCCTGCTCCAGCCACGTGTACCAGGTCACACCCACCCCGGAGAGCTGGGCGACCTCCTCGCGCCGCAGGCCCGGGGTGCGGCGGCGCAGCCCCGGGGCCATGCCGACGTCGGCGGGGGTCACCCGGGCCCGGCGGCTGCGCAGGAAGGCCGCCAGCTCGGGCCTGCGCCGGCTGCCGCTGGTGGTGTGCCGCACGGTCATCGTTGTCACGCCCCCATCGTGCGCTTCCGGAGAGGCCGCTGCCAGGTGGTGCCAGTACCAGCATCAAGGGGCTCTGGTTACCCGTATCCGAAGCACCGCAGGCTCGGTGCCATGACCACGACCCCTTCGGCCGCGAGCCCCGCAGCCACGACCTCCGCTCATCCCGGTGGATCCGTTCGATCTGTTCGATCTGCTCGATCCAGTAAAACCGGTACCACTGACAAGCGGCCCGGCATGCTGCTCGCGGTGGTGCTCGCCGCCCAGTTCATGGCGCTGCTCGACGTCTTCATCGTCAACGTCGCCGCTCCGACGATCCGTACCGAACTCCACGCCTCCGGCGCCGGGTTGCAGATGGTGATCGCCGGCTACACCATCTCGTACGCCGTCCTGCTGATCACCGGGGCCAGGCTGGGCGATCTGCTGGGCCACCGGCGGATGTACCTCGGCGGGCTCGCCGTCTTCACCGTCTCCTCGCTCGCCTGCGGACTGGCCGCGGGTACGGGGCAGTTGATCGCCTTCCGGCTGGTCCAGGGCGCCGGCGCGGCCCTGATGATCCCTCAGGTGCTCAGCCTCATCCAGCGCAACTTCACCGGCGAGGGGCGCGGGCGTGCGCTCGGCGCGTACGCCGCCGTGCTCGCCACCGGGGCAGCGGCCGGGCAGGTCGTGGGCGGACTGCTCGTCAGCGCCGACCTGTTCGGGGAGGGCTGGCGGCCGGTCTTCCTGGTCAACGTGCCCGTGGGGGCGGTCCTTCTGGTGCTCGGTGCCCGGGTGCTGCCCAAGGACCGGCGCGGCGAACCGGAACGCTCGCGCTCGCTCGACCTGCCGGGCCTGGTGCTGCTGGCCGGGGCCGTGTCGCTGCTGACCGTACCGCTGGTGCTCGGTCAGGAGGAGGGCTGGCCTCTGTGGTCCTGGCTGTCACTGGGGGCGTCCGTGGTGTTCTTCTGCGGTTTCCTCGTGTTCGAGTCCCGGCTCGCGCGCAACGGCGGAGCGCCACTGATCGCCCCGCGTGTGCTGCGCATTCCGGGGATGGCCCTGGCGGCCGTGCGCATCCTGCTGGTCATGGCCGTCAACGCCGGTTTCCTTTTCTCCCTCACCCTCTACATCCAAGGTGCCCTGGGCTACAGCCCGTTGCGCGCGGGACTGTCCTTCGCGCCGACGGCGGTGGTCTTCGGTGTGATCGGCCTGACCTGGCGCACCTGGCCCCAGCGGTTGCACAAGGCCCTGGTCCCGGGAGGGTTCGCGCTGGCCGCCGTCTCGTCCGTCGCCGTGGGATGGGTGCTGCGCGACGTCGGTGACGGCGGTGTCGCGATGTACGCCGCGTTCATGGGCCTCGGCGGCGGACTGTCGCTCGGCTTCAGCCCCGTACTGGCCCGCGCGCTGGCGACCGTACGCCAGGAGGACGCGGCCGACGCCAGCGGACTGCTCGCCACCGTCACCCAACTCGGCCAGCTGCTCGGGGTCGCGACATTCGGGACACTCTTCCTGAACCGTCTGGACGCCTCGGGACCCGGCGCGGCCGCGGACGCGCTGTGGATCTGCATGCTCGCGCTCGCCGGCGCGAGTGTCCTGGGCGCGGCGGCCGGTTCCGTCACCGGGCGAAAGGCCCCTACCGTGCGCTGACGTCCGCTATGAGCCTTCACCGGCAGGCCTTTTCATGCTGACCCCGTTGCGCGGGCGTGGCAGAATCGGACGGCCGGAGGGGGACGCCGGCCTGGACCCGGAGGGAGAGCGCGCATGTCCGCCAGCGGCGTCGAGGGGGACGATGACCTGCCTGCCACGACGGAGGTCCGCGGCCGCGGCCGGAGCTGAGTGATGGGTGCTCACAGGCGTAAGTGCGACTGGTGCGGCAGCGGTACGCCGATCGTCAGGGACATGGATCCGCTCCACGCCGACTTCCAGTACTGGTGCGAGGAGTGCGCACGGGCACTGATCATAAAAGGCGACCCGATCGAGACCTACCGTGAGCTCGAAGGCGAGCCCATCTACGGACGTCTCCTCGACGAACACTGCACGCTCAAACGCTTCTACTCCTTCGCGACCGCCTGACGACGTCCTTCGCGAGACGGTCGCGGAGGACGCCCGGTACCGGGCGTCTCCGTACGGAGGGGAATCGATTTGGTGCTCGGCGGGAGGGACCGTTAATGTTGGCGACACCGCAGGGGAGACCCGGCGCGGGGCTATAGCTCAGTTGGTAGAGCGCTTGCATGGCATGCAAGAGGTCAGGAGTTCAATTCTCCTTAGCTCCACAGCGCATCACCTTCACAACGAAGAGCACATCAAGAAGCGGGCCACCCGGATCGGGTGGCCCGCTTCTTCATGGTCAACCCCGGCCGGGGCCGAGGGCCTTGCGGCCGCCGCCGGGCGGCAGCGCCGCGCGTGCGGGCCGTTCCGGCTCGGGCTGCTCGATACGGAGCGCCAGCGCCGGGCAGCGGCGCACGGCGCGCTGCGCGCGGCCCCGCATGTGCACGGGGACCGACGCGTCCGCGAGCGCCGGGTAGCCGTCGGGGCCCAGCCGGATCAGCTCGGGCACGATGTCCGCGCAGAGCCCGTGGCCCTGGCAGAGCGTCCAGTCCACGGCGAGCTTCTCGCCGCTCGGGATCGACTCCTCCGCCTCCTGGTAGCCGGGACCCGGCAGCGGCAGCACCCCGGTCGTCTCGCGCCCGCACCCGCCGTGCAGCATGTGCGCGGCCAGGTCGTCGGTGAACGCCGACAGGGTGGAGGCGAAGAAGCGCGCGGAGCCGTCGGGGTGCTTGCACGCGCCCCGGCCCTTGACCGCCTGGGTGACCGCGCGCAGCGCCTCCAGGGCGGTCGGGCCGCCCCCGTTGATCACGTCGGACAGACCGCCGGCCGCGGCGGGCAGACCGAGCTTGCAGGGGCCGCACTGCCCGGCCGTCTCGGCCGCGAGCCAGTTGGCCACCCGCAGGGCCTCGCCCAGCGGGCAGGTCTCGGGGCCGATGGGCAGGATCGCCCCGGCGCCCAGGGAGCCGCCCACGGCCGCCAGGGACGCCCGGGAGACGACCGCCTCATGGGCGGCCACCGCGTCGATCCAGTTGCCGTGGTAGCCGCCTGTGAGCACGCCCTGGGGCAGCGGCGGGGCGCCGGCCATCTGGAGGACGTACCGCAGCGGCACACCGGTCGGCACCTCGATGACCATCGGCCGGGCGACCGCGCCCGACACGGTCAGCATGACGGTGCCCGGCTCGTCCTCCAGCCCGGTGTGGCCGTAGCGGCGGGCGCCGATCCGGGCGCCGACGGCCAACTGCGCGTACGTCTCGGCGTTGGAGAGCAGGGTCGGCGCTCCGCCGACGCCGGACTCCGCCGCGCGTTCCCTGCGGCCCGGCGGCAGGGCGGGCCCGCCGCCGATGGCGCGGATCACCGCCGAGGCCTCGCCGGAGACCATGCGCTCGGGCGTACGGACCACCCGCGCGCGCAACTGCTGGCCGCGCCGGTCGGACAGACCGCGCTCGGCGAGCGCCGCCCGCATGGATATCTCCGTGGAGTTGCGGGTGACGGCGACGACCAGGGTGCGGGCGCCGAGCGCCTCGGCGGCCAGCAGGGCGCCGTCCAGGATCAGGTGCGGCGCCCGGTTGAGCAGCACGGTGTCCTTGCGGCACGCGGGCTCGCCCTCACTGCCGTTGATCACCACGACGGGCCTGACCCCGCGCCGGATCGACGCCTGGGCGACCGCCCGCAGCTTCTTGCCGAAGGGGAAGCCGGCGCCGCCGCGGCCGCGCAGGGTGATGTTCTCGGCGAGCTGCGCCAGCCGCTCACCGGTCATCGGCTGGAGCGGCCCGTGCACCTTCAGGTGCATGGGCAGGTCGAGCCGCTCGACCAGGTCGAACCCCTGCGTCAACTGGGGCAGGCCGACGACGCGGACTTCGGGGACGTCGGGGAGAGGGGCGTTCACGGTCGGTCTCCTGCGGGTGCGTTCCAGGGCTCCCCGGCCGGGGGCTGGTAGAGCGGACCCGGCGGGGGCTCGCTGCCGGGACGGGGCCCTGTTCCGTCGTACGTCGTGCCTTCGTAGGAAGGCCCGACCGGGGAGGCGGGCGCCTGGCCCGTGTACGGAGGAAGGTTGCCCGTGTCGTAGGCGGGGAGGGCGCCTGTGTCGTACGCGGGGATCGAGCCGGTGTCGTACGGGGAGGCCGCGTTGGGCCCGTAGACGGGCACAGAGCCGGTGTCGTACGAGGGGGTCGACCCCGTGTCGTACGAAGGGACGGAACCGGTGTCGTACGCCGGGACGGACCCGGTGTCGTACGCCGGCGTCGAACCCGTGTCGTACGAGGGGACGGATCCCGTGTCGTACGGAGAGGGGGCCGGGGCGGGGGGAGCGAAGGCCTGTCCGGGCGGCGGCGGGGAGGGCGCCGGCCAGGAGCCGGGACGGCCGGTGGACTCTTCGGTGATGATCGGCAGTTCCTCGGTCATGGGGATGCGTTCGGCGAGCGGGATGTCACCGGACGGGGGACCGGACAGCGGGCCGGACGGGGATCCTGGCGCCGCGCCGTAGGGCGGTGTGACCGGGAGAACGGTGGTCGGGTCCGTACCCAGGGAGACCGCGCGGTAGCCGGCCGAGAGGCCGGTTCCGGGTCCGGACACCGGATCGGGGGTGCGGCCCGAGAACGGGTCCGCGAAGGCGTCGGACAGCGAATCGCCGCCCGGGGCGCCTGAGCCGCCCGCGTACAGGCCCATGGGGGCCCGCTCCGCCTCGTACAGCGGCGGGGACGGCGGGGCGAGCCGCGGTGGGGTCCGCGGCCGGCCGAGCGGGGCACCCAGCGGCTGCGCCGAGAAGGAGGGCTCACGGCGGAGCTGCTCGTACTCGGGCCGCGGGGTGAGGCCCGTCGCTCCGGGCAGCGGATCCGACGACAGGTCCCGGAGCGACTGCTCCGGCTCCGTCGTACGGCGCTGCCCGCCGGTCAGTGCGATGAGCTGGTCGGCGATCTGGTTCTGGACCGGGCGGGGGAGGAGCCGCAGGGACACGGCCGC
The DNA here is from genome assembly GCF_035961655.1 of Streptomyces sp. NBC_01317. NCBI lineage: Bacteria > Bacillati > Actinomycetota > Actinomycetes > Kitasatosporales > Streptomycetaceae > Streptomyces > Streptomyces sp. NBC_01317. The sequence continues at coordinate 5,694,498 of NZ_CP108393.1, forward strand.
CGCCACTCCGACGAGCGAGACGCAGTACATCGTGGTGACCCAGGTCGCCGCCGGCCGGCCCGTGTAGAGGCCGTGCACCAGGGCGAAGCACCAGGCCGGATAGGCGAGCATGTGCATCGCCCGCCAGCGGCCGGCGATGCGGCCCGGGGTGGCGAACGCACTGCGCATCGCCCCGGTGGTGGCGGCGACGATCATCAGGAGTCCGGCGAGCGAACCGAAACCGATGAGACCGTTCGTACCGGTCATCCCCAGGCCGAACGGCACCAGGGCGCCGATCAGCGAGACGTGCCCGAGCGACACCTTGACGGTGACGTGCAGCAGCAGGAAGCCGAGCGAGGCCACGGCCGTCGCCCGGTGGATGCCCTGCGCGAGCAACCGGTGCCGCGAGGAGAGCAGCAACCGGTCGGTGGCTATCAGCCCCCACGCGACGGCTGCCGTCAGGGACACGAGGGAAAGCACGCCGGCTGCGAAATCGAGCGCGGCGCGGAAGGCGTCGCCTGTCGCGACGGCGAGAAGGGGTACCAGTACCAGTGCAGCGACGGTCAGCCCGCCCTGGACCTGCCGGCTCATGCCGGGGTCCAGCGCGGGCGACGAACTGATCCTGCGATTGCGAGAAGGGTTCATGGGGTCGACTCCGAATGGCTCGGGAAAGCGGTCCCGTTGCCGCATGCTAAGTGGAGCGATACCAGGCAGAGACCGATTCTCAGGTTTAACCAAGGGAAGGTGAGGTAACCGACTTTGAGCTTGCCCCGGATAGGGGCGATACGCGGAGTAAGGTGCTGCCCAGTGATCGAGGTTCGCCGACCTCCGGACACGCCGGTCGTCGCGACCGCGCTTCTTGGCGCCGCCGACCCGCCCGCCGGATCTCCGGTGCGGGCCGTCCGGGCCCTGCGGTACCCTGACGCCATGCGTGCCGTACGCCTTCTGCTCGGCGGGCCGCGCTGATCAGTCCCGACGGATGGAAGATCCGGTCGGAATCGGCGCGGCTGACCCCTCCTGTGCGAGGGGCTTTTTCATTCGCCGCAGGCAGAGACGATCGATGGAGCTTCGAAGGATCATGAGCGAGACGAATTCCGCTGCCGCCGAGACGGCCCCGGCCGCCACCGAGACGGCCGCGCCGCACCGCTACACGGCTGCCATGGCCGCCGACATCGAGGCACGCTGGCAGGACCTCTGGGCCGCCGAGGGCACGTACGAGGCGCCGAATCCCACGGGTGACCTGGCCGGGGATCCCGGGCTGGTCGCGCGGCCCAAGAAGTTCATCATGGACATGTTCCCGTACCCCTCCGGCGCGGGCCTGCACGTCGGGCACCCGCTGGGATACATCGCCACGGACGTCTTCGCCCGCCACCAGCGCATGACCGGCCACAACGTCCTGCACACCCTGGGCTTCGACGCCTTCGGCCTGCCCGCCGAGCAGTACGCGGTGCAGACCGGCACGCACCCCCGGGCCTCCACCGAGGCCAACATGGAGAACATGAAGGTCCAGCTGCGCCGGCTGGGACTGGGTCACGACACGCGCCGCTCCTTCGCGACGATCGACCCGGACTACTACCGGTGGACCCAGTGGATCTTCGTCCAGATCTTCAACTCCTGGTACGACGACGAAGCGGACAAGGCGCGCCCGATCGACGAGCTGGTGGCGCGGTTCGAGAGCGGACGGCGCGCGACGCCGGACGGGCGCCCCTGGAGTGCGCTGGACGCCGTCGAACGCGCCGACGTGCTGGGCGAGTACCGGCTGGCGTACACGTCCGACGCCCCCGTCAACTGGTGTCCCGGCCTGGGCACGGTCCTGGCGAACGAGGAAGTCACCGCCGAGGGCCGCTCCGAGCGCGGCAACTTCCCGGTCTTCAAGCGGAAGCTGCGGCAGTGGAACATGCGCATCACCGCCTACGCCGACCGCCTGCTGGCCGACCTGGAGGCGCTGGACTGGCCGGACGCCATCAAGGCGCAGCAGCGCAACTGGATCGGCCGCAGCGAGGGCGCGCGGGTCGACTTCCCGGTCGGTGACGCCGATGCGATCACGGTGTTCACGACCCGTCAGGACACCCTGTTCGGCGCCACGTACATGGTGCTGTCCCCGGAGCACGAGCTGGTCGAGCGGATCGTCCCGGCCGCCTGGCCCGCGGACACGCACGAGGTGTGGACGGGTGGCCACGCGACCCCGGCCGAGGCGGTCGACGCGTACCGCAAGCAGGCCGCGTCGAAGTCCGACGTCGAGCGGCAGGCCGAGTCCAAGGACAAGACCGGTGTCTTCACCGGCGCGTACGCGACCAACCCGGTGAGCGGCGAGCCCGTGCCCGTCTTCATCGCCGACTACGTCCTGATGGGGTACGGCACCGGCGCGATCATGGCCGTACCGGCGCACGACAGCCGTGACTTCGCGTTCGCGCGCGCCTTCGAGCTGCCGATGCGCTGTGTGGTCGAGCCGTCCGACGGCCGGTCGGCCGACCCGGCGGAGTGGGACGACGCGTTCGCCTCGTACGACGCGAGGATCATCAACTCCACGAGCGACGAGATCGGCCTCGACGGGCTGGGCGTGGTCGACGCCAAGGCGAAGATCACCGACTGGCTGGCGGCCCGGGGCATCGGTGAGGGCACGGTCAACTTCCGGCTGCGCGACTGGCTGTTCAGCCGGCAGCGCTACTGGGGCGAGCCGTTCCCGATCGTGTACGACGAGGACGGCACCGCCCACGCGCTGCCCGAGTCGATGCTGCCGCTGGAACTGCCCGAAGTCGACGACTACTCGCCACGGACGTTCGACCCGGACGACGCCGACACCCAGCCCGAGCCGCCGCTGTCGCGGAAGCAGGACTGGGTGGACGTGGAGCTGGACCTGGGCCGGGGCGAGGGGGTCAAGCGCTACCGCCGCGAGACCAACACCATGCCCAACTGGGCCGGTTCCTGCTGGTACGAGCTGCGCTACCTGGACCCGCACAACAGCGAGAAGCTGGTCGACCCGGCGATCGAGCAGTACTGGATGGGCCCCCGCGAGGGACAGCCGCACGGCGGCGTCGACCTGTACGTGGGCGGCGCGGAACACGCCGTACTGCACCTGCTGTACGCGCGGTTCTGGTCCAAGGTGCTCTACGACCTGGGGCACATCTCGTCGGTCGAGCCGTTCCACAAGCTCTACAACCAGGGCATGATCCAGGCGTTCGTCTACCGGGACAGCCGGGGCATCGCGGTGCCGGCCACGGAGGTCGAGGAGCGCGACGGCGGGTACTGGTACCAGGGCGCCAAGGTCACACGCGTGCTGGGCAAGATGGGCAAGTCCCTCAAGAACGCCGTCACTCCGGACGAGATCTGCGCGGAGTACGGCGCGGACACCCTGCGCCTGTACGAGATGGCGATGGGCCCCCTGGACGTCTCGCGTCCTTGGGACACACGCGCGGTGGTCGGGCAGTACCGGCTGTTGCAGCGCCTGTGGCGCAACGTCGTCGACGAGACGACGGGTGAGGTCACCGTGGTCGACACGGAGCCCGGCGAGGAGACGCTGCGCGCGCTGCACAAGGCCGTCGACGGGGTCGCGCAGGACATGGCGGGGCTGCGGTTCAACACCGCCATCGCCAAGGTCACCGAGCTGAACAACCACCTGACGAAGGCGGGCGGTCCGGTGTCGCGGACGGTCGCCGAGCGGCTGGTGCTGCTGATCGCGCCGCTGGCCCCGCACATCGCCGAGGAGCTGTGGCGCAAGCTGGGCCACTCCGACTCGGTGGTGCACCAGGACTTCCCTGTCGCCGACCCGGCGTACGTCGTGGACGAGACCGTGACGTGTGTGGTGCAGATCAAGGGCAAGGTCAAGGCGCGTCTGGAGGTGTCCGCGTCGATCTCGGACACGGAGCTGGAGGCCCTGGTGCTGGGTGACGCGACGGTGGTCGCGGCGCTGGGCGGCGCGACGATCCGGAAGGTGATCGTCAGGGCGCCGAAGCTGGTGAACATCGTCGTGTGACGGCGTGGGTCCGGCGGCTCGGGGCCGCTTGGGGCTTCCCCTTACGGGCAGGTTGAGGGTTCCTACGGAACCCTTTGCCTGCCCGTTCCGTTTACGGTGGAAGAAGCACAGTTGAAGCCACAGCGGACGAACGACATGTTTCCGACCCAACCCCCGAGGGGCGCTCATGGAAGCCGTGATCCTGATCCTGGCGCTACTCTTCGTCGCCTTCGTGGCGCTGGGGGTGTTCGCGAGCGTCAAGGCGGTCAAGGCGGCCAAGCGCGGGGTCGACCGTACGATCTCGCAGGCCCGCAGGACCGTGGAGGACACCACGCTGCGCGCGCGGAGCATGGGACAGATGGGCGTACCGGGCGAGCTTGCGCAGCTGCGGGTCCGGTTGCGTACGTCGATGAAGGCGACGCAGGACGCGCTGCACGCGGGCGCGGCCGAGGACGCCTCGCTGTCGGAGTCGGTCGCCCTGTTCGAGCGTCTGAGCGTGCACGGCAGGGAGCTGGACGACGACCTCAGGCAGATGGAGCGTGACCCGGACCGGGCGAGGGTCGCGGAGCGGCTGGCGGGGCTGCGGGAACGTACGGAGCGGATCACGCGTTCGGCGGACTCGCTGCGGTGGGCGGCGCGGGACCGGGCGCGGAAGTTCGCGGAGGACGACCTGACGTCCCTGAGCGAGCAGATCGACGTGGAGTCGGGGGCGCTGCGGCACTGGTCGACGGTGGACCCGCAGGGGGAGGAGCCGGCGGGGCCGGCAGAGGCGATCGAGCCTCCGGACCCCCGCCAGAACGTCTACCCGTGGCAGAAACCGGCCAGGCAGGCCCGCCCGGAGACCACGAACTGACCGGGACCGGGATCGTGAAGTGACGGGATACAGGACCTGTAAGTGACGGATTCGACGTCGGTCCGGACGCAAGCGATCATTGAGGCGGTCCCGGGGCGCCGACCGGGGGCGACGGCGGGTAACCTCCCGCTCATGTCCCGCCATGTCGCGATCGTCACCGATTCCACGGCCTACCTGCCGCCCCAGACGATGGAGCGGCACGGCATCACCGCGGTCCCGCTGACCGTCGTGCTCGGCGACCGGGCGTGGGAAGAGGGCACGGAGATCTCGGCCCGCTCGCTGGCGATCGCCCTCCAGAAGCGACGCTCCGTGACGACGTCCCGGCCGAGCCCCGACGTCTTCGCCGCCGCGTACCGTACGGCCGCCGAGGCCGGCGCGAGCGGGATCGTTTCGCTTCATCTGTCCGCCGAGTTCTCCGGGACCTACGACGCCGCCGTGCTGGCCGCCAAGGAGGCTCCGGTGCCGGTACGGGTCGTGGACACCGGGATGGTGGCGATGGCGCTCGGGTTCTGCGCGCTGGCGGCGGCCCAGGTGGCGGAGGCGGACGGCACGCTGGACGAGGCGGTGGCGGCGGCGGAGAAGCGGGCCGCCGGGACGTCCGCGTACTTCTACGTCGACACGCTGGACTATCTGCGCAGGGGCGGGCGGATCGGCGCGGCCCAGGCGTTGTTGGGCTCGGCCCTGGCGGTGAAGCCGCTGTTGCAGCTGGAGGGCGGGCGCATCGAGATGCTGGAGAAGGTACGGACGGCGTCGAAGGCGATCGCCCGGCTGGAGGAGATCGTCGCGGAGCGGGCCGGGACCGGCCAGGTGGACATCGCGGTGCACCATCTCGCGGCGCCCGAGCGGGCGACGGCGCTGGCGGAGCGGCTGCGGGAGCGCATTCCGGGGCTGGTGGATCTGCATGTCAGCGAGGTGGGCGCGGTGATCGGGGCGCACACGGGGCCGGGGCTGCTGGGGGCTGTGGTCTCGCCGCGCTGACACGTGGCCGGCTCGGGTGGCTGACCCGGGTGCGTGACACGTACGGGTGACGAAGTTATCCACAACGGGTTGGTTGTCCACCGGAATTGAGGGTGATCCGCGAGGTTCGGCGGATGTGCCTAACGTGTTGAGGCATGACCTTCCGAACACGTTCCGTGACCAGTTCTCCGACCAGTGGCCCGGGCCGGGCGCCGGGCTCCGACAGCCGCGCGCGGCGCTCCCGCCGTCTCCGTACGCGTCCTCGCGGGGGCGGATCCACGGCATCGAGGGCATCATCGAGGGCATCCACGACGTCCACGACTCTGCGGCGGCGGGCGGACGCGCTGTTCGCCGACGGGCCGAGGGGTGGCGGACTGTCACCGCCGGGGCGTGCGGGGGAGGGCGTGGAGGTCGCGGCGCGACCACGACGCGTCCCGCCTCCTGCCGGGTCAGCGACCCCCGCCGAACTGTCGGCGTCGGCGACGCCGGATCTCCCGCTCCCGACCCCGCCCACGGGGCGGAGGCGGGAGCGGGTGGCCCAGGCGGTGGGCGAGCGCTTGCCGTTGTGGCTTCAGCTCCGCTGTGGTCTGGAGCCCAGGACGCTCGCCGCGCTCGCCGTGGTCCTGGTGGTGGCGGGGGTCCTGGCGGCCCAGCATTTCTGGTCGGCGCGGCCGAGGTCGGTCCGGGCTCCGCAGACGGTGAGGGCGGCGGCGGTGGTTCCGCCGTCGTCACCACCCTCTGCGGTGGGCGCGGCGACGGCGACGGACCGTGTGGTGGTCGACGTGGGCGGCAAGGTCAGGCGGCCCGGGGTGCTGCGGCTGCCGGCGGGATCGCGGGTGGCCGACGCGCTGCGTGCGGCGGGGGGCGTCGAGCCGGGCGCGGACACGACCGCGCTGAACCGGGCGCGGGTACTGATGGACGGCGAACAGGTGGTGGTGGGCGTACCGGCCCCGCCCGGTGCGGTCGCGCCGACGGGGGGCCCGGCGCGTCCCGCGGAACCAATCGGCCTCAACACCGCCACGGCGGAGCAGCTCGACACGCTGCCCGGGGTCGGCCCGGTGCTCGCCCGGCACATCCTCGACTACCGCACCGAGCACGGCGGCTTCCGGTCCGTGGACGAACTGCGCGAGGTGAACGGGATCGGTGACCGCCGCTTCGCGGACCTTCGCCCCCTGGTCCGACCGTGACGCGCCTCGGGCGCCCGGAGCGCCCGACCCTCCTGACCCGTCCGGCGCGCCCGGCGGTCCACGCGGCTTCCGACAACCCGCTGGGGGCCGCGAACCCCCACCAGGAGGGCCCGGCGGACCTCCGCCTGGTGCCACCCGCCGTGGCGGCCTGGGCGGCCGCGGCCCTGGCGCTGGGCGCTCCGGGTCTCTGGACGGCTGTGGGTGCCCTCAGCTGCCTCCTGGCGGCCGGGCTGACCCTGATCCGGACGGCGATGCGGGGGACGGACGGTGGTGGCCGGAGAGAACGGGAGGCCGCGCGGAGCCTGACTGCGGGGCGGGGAAGCGGGCGTGGCCCGCTCCGGGGAGTGGATGCCCGGCGGAGGCGATCTGACGGGGTGGCTCCGACCGGGGCGCGGCGGGGGCGGCTCGGCGGGGTTGCCCCGGCGGAGGTGCGGTGGGGATGGCTCGACGGGGGTGCCTTGGCAGACGGGCGTCGGGGGCGGCTCGATGAGACGGCTCCGGCGGACGTGCGGCCGGGGCGGTTCAGCGAGGTTGCCTCGGGCGGGGTGCGTCGGCGGCTCGATGGGGCGGCTGCGGCCGGGATCCGGCGAGGGCGGGGCAACGGGGCTGCCTTGGCCGGGGCGTCGTGGGGGCGGTTCAACCGGGTTGTTCCGGCTGGGGTGTGGTGGGGGCGGCAGGTTTCCGGGGCCGGCTCGGCCCGGGGGCGGTGGGGGCGGGTCAATGGGGTGGCTCTGGCCGGGGTGTTGCTCTGTGGGGCCGCTGGGGCGGCTTCCGGTGGGTTGTACGGGGCCGATCTGCGGCGGGGGCCGGTGGCGGGGCTCGCGGAGCGGTACGCGCGGGTGACGGTCGAGGCGGTCGTCACCTCTGATCCGCGGCCCACCCGGCCCAGGGTGTTCGGCGACCGGATGTCCGGCGGCGCGTTCCTGGTGGAGGCGGAGGTGACGCGCGTGACGGCGCCCGGCGGTGTGGTCACCGTGGGGCGGACGCCGGTGCTGGTGCTCGCCACGCCCGGCGCGCACGCGGGGCGGTGGCGGGGGGTGCTGCCGTCCACGCGGTTGCGGCTGACCGGGCGGCTCTCACCGCCGCTGTACGGGGACGACCGGTACGCGGCCGCGCTGCGCGTGGAGGGGGCCGGGCCGCCCCGGGTCACCGGGCCGCCGTCCCGGCCGCAGCGGGTGGCCGGGGCGCTCCGGGCCGGGTTGCGGGAGGCGACCGAGGGGCTGCCGGCGGACGCCCGCGCGCTGTTGCCCGGGCTGGTGGTCGGCGACACGTCACGGATCCCGCCCGACCTCCAGGACGCGTTCAAGGCCACGGACCTCTCCCATCTGACGGCCGTCTCCGGGAGCAACCTCACCATCGTCCTCGTCCTGCTGATCGGCCCGCCGGGGCTCGCGCTCAGGGCCGAACGGCGCGGCCTGGCACCGAGGCTGAGGATCTCGCTGCGGTCGACCGCGCTGCTCGGCGGGGCGCTCACGCTCGCCTTCGTGGTGGTCTGCCGGCCTGACCCCAGCGTGCTGCGGGCCGCCGCGTGCGGGGCGATCGCCCTGCTCGCCATCGGTACGGGCCGGCGCAGGTCGCTGATCCCCGCCCTGGCCGGGGCCGTCCTGCTCCTGGTGCTGTACGACCCCTGGCTGGCGCGGAGTTACGGATTCCTGCTCTCCGTCCTCGCCACGGGCGCGCTGCTCACGCTCGGGCCCCGCTGGAGCGCCGCGCTGGGGCGGCGCGGGGTGCCGCCGCGGCTCGCCGAGGCGCTGGCCGCCGCCGGGGCCGCGCAGGCCGTGTGCGCGCCGGTCGTCGCGGTGTTCGCGGCGCGGGTCGGCCTGGTGGCGATCCCGTGCAACCTCTTCGCCGAGCTGGCTGTGGCCCCGGCCACCGTCCTCGGCTTCGCCGCCCTCGCCGTGGCGCCCCTGGCGATGCCCGTCGCCGAGGCGCTGGCCCGGTGCGCGGGGTGGCCGGCGGGGTGGATCGCCTCGGTGGCCCGGCGCGGCGCCGCTCTGCCGGGCGCCGAGGCCGGCTGGCCCGGGGGGTGGTGGGGCGGGCTGCTGCTGGCCGCCCTGACGGTCCTCGTCCTGCTCGCCGCCCGGCGCGTCCCGCGCCATCCCTGGACCGCCGCCGGCTGCGCGGTGCTCCTGCTGCTCGTGATCCTGCGGCCACCGCCGCTGGCCCGGCTGGTGACGGGATGGCCGCCGCCGGGCTGGACGATCGCGATGTGCGACGTCGGCCAGGGCGACAGCACGGTTCTGGCTGCCGGGGACGGTACGGCCGTGGTCGTGGACGCCGGGCCCGATCCGCTCCTCGCCGACCGCTGTCTGCGGGACCTCGGCGTCACGCGCGTACCTCTGCTGCTCCTCACCCACCTGCACGCCGACCATGTCGCCGGACTGCCGGGGGTGTTGCGGGGGCGCGCCGTCGGCGCGATCCAGACGACGCGGCTCCAGGAACCCCGGGATCAGAGCGCGTTGGTCAGGAGAACCGCCGCCGTGGCGGGGGTCCCCGTCGTCCGGGCGGGGCAGGGCGAGCGGCGCCGGGTCGGGCCGCTGAGCTGGCAGGTGCTGTGGCCCCGGGGGGATCCGGTGGCGGGGGAGCCGAACGACGCCAGCGTCACCCTGTTCGTGCGCGTCGCGGGCGGCCCGACGTTGTTGCTCCTCGGGGACCTCGAACCCCCGGCACAGCAAGGGCTGTTGCGTGACCATCCGGCGCTGCCCCCGGTGGACGTCCTCAAGGTCGCCCACCACGGCTCCCTTTTCCAGTACCCCGGCCTCCTCAGGGCCGTCCGTCCACGGCTGGCCCTGATCTCCGTCGGTGCGGAGAACCCGTACGGGCACCCCTCGCCCCGGACGGTCGGTGCCCTGCGTGCCGGGGGCGCGGCGGTGCTCCGTACGGACACCGACGGGGCGATCGCGGTCACCGGGACCGGGCGTGGTCTGCGTGCGGTGCCACGCGGCCCGAGGGACCGGCCGGGATGACGGGATGACGGGGGAGGAGGACCGGGATGCGGGTGTGGTGGGCCGTAGCGAGGGCCGTTGAGAATGTCTTGATCTCGTTGTTCACGGTCAGGGGTGGGGCGGGGGCCGGCGCGGCGGCTCTCCGGACGGGACTGGGGCCGTTGGCCAGACGTGACAGGGGGCGAGGGGGTGGGAACAGGGGTGTGGGGACCTTGATCGGACACGGTTCAATAACGGCTGGTAATACCGGACTCCGTACTCCGGCGTACGTTTGCCTCGAACGACGCAGGGGTGATCGAATGCGTATTCGTCATGGGCCGCCGCCCTGCCGAGGACGAACTGCCGTGCGCGGCCCCGCAGAGCCCAAAACGCACAGGGGTACGTAGCGCATGATCAGTCGCCTGCGCGGCCGACGGACGGCCGCTCACCAGAAGAGCAATCCACTCGCGGGACTGACGGTGCCCACCGGTGCGGGCCTGCTCACCTGTCGTGTCCTCGATCCCGTCAACGAGCCCGTCCGGCAGGCCGAGTTCACCGTCACCGACGGGAACGGGCGCAAGATCGTGAGCGGGGAGACCGATCCGTTCGGGACGATCGTGGCGATGGTCCCGAACGGCGAGTACCGGCTCGCGGTGTCGGCCGAGAGCTTCAGCTCGTACCGGGGCAGTGTCTCGATCGCCGACGACGGCCAGCACGCCGGGCTCGGCGACATCACCCTCCAGATCGCGCCCTCGCTCCCGCTGCCCGCCCCCGGCGAGTGGGAGATCGAACCGGCCCACTCCCGCATCGGGTTCATCGCGCGGCACATCGGACTCGCGCGGGTGCACGGGCGGTTCGACAACTTCGCCGGGGCCATCCGGATCGGCGAGACGATCGAGCAGTCGGCGATGCACGTCATCATCGGCGCAGCCTCGATCGACACGAACGTGCAGATGCGCGACGACCATCTGCGGTCGGCCGATTTCCTCGACGTGGCGAACTACCCGACGCTGGAGTTCTACAGCGACCGCTTCGCACACCGCGGCGGGAACAACTGGGCGATCACCGGGGCGCTCACCCTGCACGGGGTGACCCGTACGGTCACCCTCGAAGCGCAGTACCTCGGCATGGGCAACGGCATGGAGGGCGAGACCCGGGTCGCCGTCCGTGCCTCGACCGAGCTGCACCGGGAGGACTACACGGTGAACTGGCAGTCCATGCTGGCGCGGGGGATCGCGGTGGTCGGTTCCAGCATCAAGATCGACCTCGACATCCAGATCGTCCCCAAGGGGTAGCGGGGGAAGCGGGGGAGGCGGGAGACCGGCGACCGGGGAACGGGGAACGGGGAGAATGCGGGGGTGAGCGACGTGAGACATGTGCTGGTGCTGCCCGACCGCGACGCCGCGGAGGAGGTGGCGCGGGAGCTGGGCGAGCGGTTCGCCGTGACCGAGGAGCCCCAGCTCGTACGGGACGCCCTGGCCGGCGAGGACGACGCGGAGGACGCGCAGTGGCTCGTGGTCGTGGAGGACCCCCGGGCCCGCCTGGACACCGCCGAGCTGGACGCGTTCGTGGCGGACTGGGACGGGTGGCGCGAGGCGCCCTAGGGGGTGTCCGCGCAGGGGCGCCAGGCGCCGTGGCGGGTGGGCCGGCGGCCTGCGCGTGGTCGGTGGCCGGGGGCGGGGGAGTGTCGGTGGGGCGTGCCATGCTGGTTCGCGATGGCCACCAGAAAAGCTTCCCCCGACGACTTGCTCGCCCCTCTCACGCTCGCCGTGGGCCAGGAGGACCTGCTGCTCGACCGCGCCGTGCAGCAGGTCGTGGCGGCGGCCCGCGCCTCCGACGCCGACACGGACGTCCGTGATCTCACCTCCGACCAGCTCCAGCCCGGCACGCTCGCCGAGCTGACCAGCCCGTCGCTCTTCGCCGAGCGCAAGGTCGTCATCGTGCGGAACGCGCAGGATCTCTCCGCCGACACGATCAAGGACGTCAACGCATATCTCGACGCGCCCGCCGAGGAGATCACGCTGGTCCTGCTGCACGCGGGCGCGGCCAAGGGCAAGGCGCTGCTGGACGCGGCGCGCAAGGCGGGCGCGCGGGAGGTCGCGTGTCCCAAGACCACGAAGCCCGCGGAGCGCCTGAGCTTCGTGCGCTCCGAGTTCCGCGCGCTGGGCCGCTCGGCCACCCCTGAAGCGTGCCAGGCGCTCGTGGACTCCATCGGCAGCGATCTGCGGGAGCTGGCGAGCGCGGTCTCGCAGCTGGCGGCGGACGTGGAAGGCACGATCGACGAGGAGATCGTCGCGCGGTACTACACGGGCCGCGCGGAGGCCTCCTCCTTCACGGTCGCGGACCGTGCCGTGGAGGGGCGCGCGGCCGACGCGCTGGAGGCGTTGCGCTGGTCGCTGTCGACGGGGGTGGCGCCCGTGCTGATCACCAGCGCGCTCGCCCAGGGCGTCCGGGCCATCGGGAAGCTCTCCTCGGCGCGGGGCGGCCGGCCGGCCGATCTCGCCCGCGAGCTGGGAATGCCGCCGTGGAAGATCGACCGGGTGCGCCAGCAGATGCGCGGCTGGACCCCGGACGGGGTGGCGGCGGCGCTGGTCGCGGTCGCGGAGGCGGACGCGGGGGTGAAGGGCGGGGGCGACGATCCGGAGTACGCGCTGGAGAAGGCGGTCGTCGCGATCGCCCGCGCGGCGCGGGCGGGTCGGTAGCGAGGTCCGTGTACGTGTGCGTGTGCGTCCGCGTGGCCGTCGGGCGACTGGCTCGGCCTGCGGCCTCGCTGTGTCCTCAATCGCCGGACGGGCTGGAAGGTACTCCGGAAGGCCGGCGGCATGACGAAGGCCCCGGCACCGTCCTGGGAGAGGACGGCCCCGGGGCCTTCGACGTCAAACCTGGTGGATCCGCACCCGCGTGGCGAACGCAGTCGTGTGCGAATCCTGGGTCCGCCGGTCAGGAGCGGTAGAGAGGGCCCGCTGGGTCCCTTCCGGCGATCACATCATGTGGAGCGGGTGCTCAGGCCTGGAGGGCGGCGACCTTGGACGCCAGCGCCGACTTCTTGTTGGCGGCGGCGTTCTTGTGGATGACACCCTTCGAGGCGGCCTTGTCGAGCTGGCGGGACGCCTCACGAGCGGCCGCGGTGGCCTTCTCGACGTCGCCCTCGACAGCGGCCTCACGAGCCTTGCGGATCGAGGTCTTGAGCGCGGACTTGACGGACTTGTTGCGCAGGCGCGCCTTCTCGTTCGTCTTGTTCCGCTTGATCTGGGACTTGATGTTCGCCACGAATGAGCCTTTTCAGGTTTGATGATCTTCGAGTGAGTGTCCCGGACCGAGACGGCACGGGACACAGCTGCTCAGGCTACCAGTCACCGCCGACGCGGCCCAAACCGGTCGCAGCCCCGTACCCGTGGGACGATAGGGGCTACGTATCGATCCGAGTCGACCCGAGACGAGACGCCGCGCGTCTCAAGAATCAGGACCCTGCGTGCCCGCGACCCCTACCCACGTGCCCGAGCCGAGCCGTACGGACCCGGCGCTGCTCCGCAACTTCTGCATCATCGCGCACATCGACCACGGCAAGTCGACCCTCGCCGACCGGATGCTCCAGCTGACCGGTGTGGTCGACTCGCGGCAGATGCGCGCCCAGTATCTCGACCGGATGGACATCGAGCGCGAGCGCGGCATCACGATCAAGTCCCAGGCGGTCCGGCTGCCCTGGGCGCCCAACACGGGCGACGACGTGGGGAGGACCCACGTCCTGAACATGATCGACACGCCGGGCCACGTGGACTTCACCTACGAGGTCTCCCGCTCGCTCGCCGCCTGCGAGGGCACGGTCCTCCTGGTGGACGCCGCGCAGGGCATCGAGGCCCAGACCCTCGCCAACCTGTACCTGGCGATGGAGAACGACCTCACGATCGTCCCCGTGCTCAACAAGATCGACCTGCCGGCCGCCCAGCCCGAGAAGTTCGCCGAGGAGCTGGCCAACCTCATCGGCTGCCAGCCCGACGACGTGCTCAGGGTGTCGGCGAAGACCGGCGTCGGCGTGGACGCGCTGCTGGACCGCGTGGTCAGGGACGTACCGGCGCCGGTCGGTGACGCGGACGCGCCCGCCCGCGCGATGATCTTCGACTCCGTCTACGACTCGTACCGCGGTGTGGTCACCTACGTCCGTGTCATCGACGGCAGCCTCAACAAGCGCGAGCGCATCCGGATGATGTCCACCAACGCCACCCACGAGCTGCTGGAGATCGGGGTCTCCTCCCCGGAGATGACCCCGGCCGACGGCATCGGCGTCGGCGAGGTGGGCTACATCATCACCGGCGTGAAGGACGTCCGGCAGTCCAAGGTCGGCGACACGATCACCACCCTGAACAAGGGGGCGACCGAGGCGCTCGGCGGCTACAAGGACCCCAAGCCGATGGTGTTCTCCGGCCTGTATCCGCTGGACGGCTCGGACTACCCCGAGCTGCGCGACGCCCTCGACAAGCTCCAGCTCAACGACGCCGCGCTGGTGTACGAGCCGGAGACCTCCGCGGCCCTCGGCTTCGGCTTCCGCGTCGGCTTCCTCGGCCTCCTGCACCTCGACGTGATCCGCGAGCGGCTGGAGCGGGAGTTCGGCCTCGACCTGATCGCGACCGCGCCCAACGTCGTCTACCGGGTGGTGATGGAGGACCGCAAGGAACACATCGTCACCAACCCGAGCGAGTTCCCCGAGGGCAAGATCGACGCGGTGTACGAGCCGGTCGTCAAGGCCACGATCCTCGCCCCGAGCGAGTTCATCGGCTCGATCATGGAGCTGTGCCAGGCGCGCCGCGGCACGCTGCTCGGCATGGACTACCTCTCCGAGGACCGGGTGGAGATCCGCTACACCCTGCCCCTCGCCGAGATCGTCTTCGACTTCTTCGACCAGCTGAAGTCCAAGACGCGCGGGTACGCCTCGCTCGACTACGAACCGACCGGTGAGCAGTCGGCGCAGCTCGTGAAGGTCGACATCCTGCTGCACGGCGACAAGGTCGACGCCTTCTCGGCCATCACGCACCGGGACGCGGCGTACGCGTACGGCGTGCGGCTCGTCGCCACGCTGCGCGGGCTCATCCCCCGCCAGGCCTTCGAGATCCCGATCCAGGCGGCGATCGGCTCGCGGGTCATCGCGCGCGAGACCATCCGCGCCATCCGCAAGGACGTCCTCGCCAAGTGTTACGGCGGTGACATCTCCCGTAAGCGGAAGCTGCTGGAGAAGCAGAAGGAAGGCAAGAAGCGGATGAAGATGGTCGGCAGCGTGGAGGTCCCGCAGGAGGCCTTCATCTCGGTGCTGTCCAGCGACGAGTCGGGCGGCAAGGCGAAGAAGTAGGCCGGCCGCCCGGAGAGGTGGCCCGGCCGCCCGGACAAGCAGGCCGGCGCCCGGAGAAATAGGCCCGCGCGCCCCGCCGGTGGGCCCCACGCCACGGCGTGCGGGCCCACCGGCCGCTTTCCGGGGAAGCGGCGGCGCGCAGGCACTTACGTACCGGCCGGGCGGCCTCTAGTCTGATCACAGATCGGTAGTTACTCGCGAGTTAGTTACTCGACAGTTGGAACAGCAGTCCGTCACATGGCGCTGCGGACGGGCCCGGAGGATGCCGTGAGCGACACACAGAACTTGATCGGGAACCGGCCGCCCTCCGTGGCGGTCCTCTTCGTTGAGCGCGTGGCGGCCACGCCCGGCGCGGAGGCCTACCGCTACCCGGTCCCCCCGGCCTCCGGCGAGGGCCCCGACGACTGGCGTTCGCTGACCTGGGCCGAGGCCGCCGAGCGGGTGTACGCCGTCGCGGCCGGCCTGATCGGGCTGGGCGTACGGCCCGAGGAGCGCGTCGCGCTCGCCGCCGCCACCAGCGTCGACTGGATCCTCACCGACCTCGGGGTGATGTGCGCGGGCGCCGCGACGACCACGGTCTACCCCTCCACCAACGCCCAGGAGTGCGCGTACATCCTCGCCGATTCCGGGAGCAAGATCCTGATCGCGGAGGACGCCACCCAGCTCGCCAAGGCGCGGGAGCGCCGGGCCGAGCTGCCGGACCTCACGCACGTGGTGGTCATCGACGCGGCCGACGCGGTCCCCGCCGAGGGTGACCCGGACGGCTGGGTGCTCTCCCTCGCCGACCTGGAGAGCCGCGGGCGCGAGCTGCTCGCCAGGACCCCGGACGCCGTCACGGAACGGCTCGGCGCCATCCGCTCGGACCAGCTGGCCACCCTCATCTACACATCGGGCACCACCGGCCGTCCCAAGGGAGTACGGCTCCTGCACGACAACTGGTCGTACATGGCCAAGGCCACCGTGGGGACGGGCCTGATCCGCTCCGACGACGTGCAGTACCTGTGGCTCCCGCTCGCCCACGTCTTCGGCAAGGTGCTCACCTCAGGGCACATCGAGGCCGGGCACGTCACCGCCGTCGACGGCCGGGTCGACAAGATCATCGAGAATCTTCCGGTGGTCAGACCGACCTACATGGCCGCCGTGCCGAGGATCTTCGAGAAGGTCTACAACGGGGTCGCCGCCAAGGCGCGGGCCGGCGGCGGCGCCAAGTACAGGATCTTCCAGTGGGCCGCCGGACTCGCCCGCGAGTCCGCCAGGATCTCCCAGGACAACTTCCGCCGTACGGGCCGGGCGTCGCTCCCCGTCTCCCTCGCCGCGAAGCACAAGGTCGCCGACGCGCTCGTCTACGCCAAGCTCCGCGACGCCTTCGGAGGCCGGCTGCGCGCCGCCATCTCCGGCTCCGCCGCGCTCGCCCCCGACATCGGCTTCTTCTTCTCCGGCGCAGGGATCCACATCCTGGAAGGCTACGGACTGACCGAGTCCAGCGCCGCGAGCTTCGTCAACCCGGGCGAGGCGTACCGTACCGGCACCGTCGGCAAGCCCCTGCCCGGCAACGAGGTACGGATCGCCGACGACGGCGAGATCCTGCTGCGCGGCCCGGGGATCATGTCCGGCTACCACAGGCTGCCCGAGAAGACCGCCGAGGTGCTGGAGGCCGACGGGTGGTTCCACACCGGTGACATCGGCGAGCTGTCCGTCGACGGCTACCTGCGGATCACCGACCGCAAGAAGGACCTGATCAAGACCTCCGGCGGCAAGTACATCGCGCCGGCCGAGATCGAGGGCCAGTTCAAGGCGGTGTGCCCGTTCGTCTCCAACATCCTGGTGCACGGCGCGGACCGTAACTTCTGTACGGCCCTGATCGCGCTCGACGAACCCACCATCCTCGGCTGGGCGGCGGAGAACGGGATGGCCGGAAAGGCGTACGAGGACGTCGTGGCCTCGCCCGCCGTCGTCCAGCTCATCGACGGCTACGTCCAGCGGCTCAACGAGGGGCTCCAGCGCTGGCAGACGGTCAAGAAGTTCCGGCTGCTGCCGCGCGACCTGGACATCGAGCACGGCGAGCTGACGCCGAGCCTCAAGCTCAAGAGGCCGGTGGTGGAGCAGGAGTACAAGGACCTGCTGGAGGAGATGTACGCGGGAGCCAAGGCGTTCTGACGCGGGCGGGGCGGCCGGCCGGATTCCCGGTACGGCCGTCCCGCATCCGCCTCGTTCACTGACCCCGTTCGCGCCGCAGCTCGCCCAATGTGTCCTCGATGCGCCTCAGTTGATGGCCCAGGACCGCGAGGTCGTTCGGGTCGCCCTGCGCCAGTTCCTTCTCGATCGCCGCCAGCCGGTCCCCGATCCGGCCCAGCTGCTCCTGCTCCCGGGCCAGCAGCCGTTCCAACTGGCGCTTCCCCCGGTGCAGTTCGAGGAAGACCCGGACCTTGGCCCGCAGCACCCACGGGTCGAAGGGCTTGGTGAGGAAGTCGGCGGCCCCGGTCGCGTATCCCCGGAACGCGTAACCGCCGTCGGAGTCCGACCCGTTGAGGAAGATGATCGGGATGTCCTTCGCGTGGTCGAGCCGTTTGACGGCGGTGGCCGTCTCGAAGCCGTCCATGCCCGGCATCCTGACGTCCAACAGGATCACCGCGAACGGCTGCCGCCCCAGCGCCGCCAACGCCTCCTCGCCCGAACGGGCCCGTACGAGAGGCTCGTCGAGGGAAGCCAGGACCGCTTCCAGCGCGACGAGGTTGTCCTCCATGTCGTCCACGAGGAGGATGCTCGCGCGATCCTCGGCGGGCGCGGTTCTGCTCATTCCGGGCTCCTTGTCCGGCCCCTGTTCGGCCAGCGAGGCAAGAATGCTCTGTCCGGGGCGTGTTCGCACGCCGTTCCGGCGGTTTGGTCGCGGCCGGTCGGTGTCACTTCCATGACTCGGCGCGTACGGACGGCCTCCGTCTGTCACTCTGTCGGGATCGTAAGCGGCGCAACGCCAGAACCGGAACCGGACCAGGAGCCGCACAGTGGGTCGCATTCCGATCCCGCGCGAGACGACACGTCGACCGGCACCCCAGGTGCCGTTACGCAAGGACGCGCGGTCCACGTCACGCACCAGCCTGCCCGGCAACCCGCTCGCCCCGGCCGCCGCCCGCCGTTTCGCGCGGGCCGCGCTGGCGGACTGGACGAGCATCGGGCTACTGGCCACCTGCATCTTCTGCCAGGGGGAGAGCGGCTGTTCCCCCGGACAGCACAGCACGGACCTGCTCGCCGACGACGCGGTGCTGATCGTCGACGAACTGGTCACCAACGCGGTGGTGCACGCGGGCACCGACGTCGAGCTGCTCTGCCGGCTCGAAGACCCCGCGCAGGACCCCTCCGCGGGCGACGACGGGCCGGACGAGGTGGGCGCGGCGCTGGTCCTTGAGGTGTCCGACCACCATCCCGCCCGTGGCGTGCAGAGCGACGGACGGGGGCGTGCGCCGGCGGGAACGCCGGAGTACGGGCGGGGCCTCGAACTGGTCGCCGCGCTTGCCGAGCGCTGGGGCATCACGTACCGGTCGGGGACAAAGACGGTGTGGGCGCGGTTGCCGCTCGACGTGAGGGACGGGGCAGGAGCGGCCCCTGGGGCGCCTGTGACGGCTGGGGAGAGTCCCGGGGACGCCGGGGCGGACGGAGAGGCCTCCGGGGCCGCTGAGGCCCCTGAGGGCACCGGTGTAGGTGTGGGCGCCGGTGGGCCCGGGGCCGAGCCGGTGGTACGACGGGAACTGCGCGCCGCCGAGATCCTGACCCCCGCGCCCCGCCGCGCCGTACGGGACGACCCCGACTGGGTCGGCCGCGCCGCGCTCTCCTTCCTCGCGGAGGCCTCCGACCTGCTCGCCGGGCAGCTCGACGAGGACCTGGTCGCCGCGCTCGCCTGCCAGTTGCTCGTGCCCAGGCTCGCGGACTGGTGCGCGGTCTGGCTCGACGCCGAGGGCGGACAGGCCGGGGCGGCGCCGAGGCTCGCGCGGGTCTGGCACGCCGAGGAGTCCCGTATCGACGAGCTGCGCACGGTCCTGGAGCAGGAGTCCCTGCGGAAGGAACTGCCCCGGCTGCCGGAGTCCCTACGGGGCGGGCCGGTCCCGGTGTCCGTGCCCTTGCCGTGGCCGGCGGGCGGGGACGACGACGGCGATGGCGCCGGCGGTACGGAGGACGAGGGCGCCGCCCTTGCCTGCCGGCTCGTCGCCAACGGGCGTCCGCTCGGCACGCTGCTGCTCGGCGGGGCGGGCCGCACGCGTGTGCCGGACGAGGTGTCCGCCCTCATCGAGGACTTCGCGCGGCGCGTCGCCCTGGCGATCGGCGCCGCGCGCCGGTACACCCGGCAGGCCACCATCAGCCGGGTCCTCCAGCGCGGACTGCTGCCGAGCCAGGTGGCGCGTATCCCCGGCGTCGAGAGCGCCCTCGTCTACGAGCCCAGCGACGAGGGGCTCGCGGGCGGCGACTTCTACGACATCTTCCCCTGCCCGCCCGGCGGCCGGTGGTGCTTCATGCTCGGCGACGTCCAGGGCAGCGGCCCCGAGGCCGCCGTCGTCACCGGGCTGGCCCGCCCGTGGCTGCGGCTGCTGGCCCGGGAGGGGTACCGGGTGGGCGCGGTCCTCGACCGGCTGAACCGGCTGCTCCTGGACGACGCGACGGAGGCGGCCGCCGCAGTCGCGGCATTGCCGGAGGGTGGGCCTCGGGAGGAGAACCGGCCGCGGTTCTTGTCACTCCTGTACGGCGAGCTGGCGCCCCTGCCGGGGCCCCGCGGGGGCGCCAGGTGCACGCTCGCGAGCGCGGGGCATCCCCTGCCGTTGCTGCTGCGGCCCGACGGGACGGTGACGTCCGCCGCGTCGCCGCAGCTGCTGCTGGGGGTCGAGGAGAACGTCTCGTACCAGAGCCGCACGTTCGACCTGCGCCCCGGGGACACGCTCCTCTGCGTCACGGACGGCGTGACCGAGCGGCGCTCGGGGCGGCGGATGCTGGATGACGGGGATGGGTTGGCGCGGGCGTTGGAGGGGTGCGTGGGGCTTTCCGCGGAGGGGGTGGCGGAGAGGATACGGCGGGCGGTGCATGACTTTGACGGGGCGCCGCCGGGGGATGACGTGGCGCTCCTGGTCTTCCAGGCGGAGCGCGCGCCTGCGGGGTGAGGTGGCCTTTCGCCCGGTGTCCGTTGCGTGTGGCCTCTGCCCGGTGTCCGTTGCGCTTCCTGCTTGTCCTCAATCGCCGGACGGGCTTGGGTTTGGCCTCGGCCCGGTGCGCGGGCGCGGCTTACTGATGTCCTCAAGCGCCGGACGGGCTGGGTTTGTCGTGGTGACGGGGGGTGGGGCCTGCGGAGGTACGTATGTCCGGACTGCATGTTTTACGGCGCCTCAGGGACTTGTTTGGTTCACCGGTAGTCATGCGCCACAAAACACGCTTTACGTCCGGACACACGCACCTCCTCCGACCCCACCCCCCTCACGCCGAGGGTGAGCTCAACGGCTGCGTTCGCCCGGGGAGCCTCACCTCTGCCCGGTGGACGGTGCCGCTTACCAACGTCCTCAATCGCCGGACGGGCTTGATTGTGGCCCTGCCCGGTACACGGGCGCGGGTTACCGATGTCCTCAAACGCCGGACAGGCTGGATTTTGGCCTCTGCCCGGTGCCGGGTGCGGGTTACCGCGTCCTCAAACGCCGGACGGGCTTGATTTGCCTTGACGCGGGCGTGAAAGGGGGACGGGCAGGGGTCGTGTCCGGAACGTAAAGCGTGTTTTGTGTCGCAAGGCCCCGGTGAACCAAACGACCCGCCGAACGCGACGTAAAACATGCAGTGCAGGACACGACCCCTGCCCGGCCCCCGGCAACAACCCGCACCCAAACCACCGGCCCGCAGCGGGCAAAATCAAGCCCGTCCGGCGATTGAGGACAACACGAACCGCAACCCGGTCACCGAGAACCCGCGGCCCCCCGGCCCCAGACCGCCCGTCCGGCGATTGAGGACAAAAGCCGGCCGCAAGGCCAACGGCCCCAGGTGCGGGACACTAGGGCCATGCCATCCGTACTGCCCGACGGCGAACCCATGCCCGAGACCGGCGCACTCCCCCCACCCGCCCTCGACGGCGCGGCCGCGCGCCCCCTGGGGTTCTACCTGCACGTCCCCTACTGCGCCACCCGCTGCGGATACTGCGACTTCAACACCTACACCGCCACCGAGCTCCGCGGCAGCGGCGGCGTGCTGGCCTCCCGGGACAATTACGCCGACACCCTGATCGACGAGATACGGCTGGCCAGGAAGGTCCTGGGCGACGACCTCCGCCCCGTCCGCACGGTCTTCGTCGGGGGCGGCACGCCCACGCTCCTGGCCGCCGACGACCTCGTGCGGATGCTCAACGCCGTCCGCGACGAGTTCGGGCTCGCGGACGGCGCCGAGGTCACCACCGAGGCGAACCCGGAATCCGTGGACCCGGAATACCTCGCGGCCCTCCGCGACGGAGGGTTCAACCGGATCTCCTTCGGGATGCAGAGCGCCCGGCAGCACGTCCTCAAGGTCCTGGACCGTACCCACACCCCCGGCCGCCCCGAGGCGTGCGTCGCCGAGGCGCGGGCCGCCGGGTTCGAGCACGTCAACCTCGACCTGATCTACGGCACCCCCGGCGAGAGCGACGACGACTGGCGCGCCTCGCTCGACGCCGCCGTGGGCGCCGGACCCGACCACATCAGCGCCTACGCGCTCATCGTGGAGGAGGGCACCCAGCTCGCCCGCCGCATCCGGCGCGGCGAGGTCCCGATGACGGACGACGACGAGCACGCGGACCGGTACCTGATCGCGGACGAGGTGCTCGCGAAGGCCGGGTTCTCCTGGTACGAGGTGTCGAACTGGGCCACGACCGAAGCGGGCCGCTGCCTGCACAACGAGCTGTACTGGCGCGGTGCCGACTGGTGGGGAGCGGGCCCCGGCGCCCACAGCCACGTCGGCGGGGTCCGCTGGTGGAACGTGAAGCACCCGGGCGCGTACGCCGCCGCGCTCGCCGAGGGCCGCTCGCCCGGCGCGGGGCGGGAGATCCTGACGGCGGAGGACCGCCGCGTCGAGCGGATCCTGCTGGAGCTGCGGCTGTCCGACGGAGTGCCGCTCTCGCTGCTGGCCACGGCAGGCCTCGCCGCCGCCGCCCGCGCGGTCGCCGACGGCCTGCTGGAGCCGGGGCCGTACGACCAGGGCCGGGGCGTTCTGACCCTGCGGGGCCGGCTGCTCGCCGACGCCGTGGTGCGGGATCTGGTGGACTAGACGGGGCGCCGATGAATTTCCGGGGCTTGGCCGGTCCCTCCTTCTGAAACCGTGACTTCGGAGAGGTGGACCCATGACCACGCTGCACGACCTGCTGCTCGCCCGCGTCGAGGACGGAACCGTGCCCGGCGCCGTGGGCCTGGTGGCCCGGGACGGAGACGTCGAGGTGGCCGTCGCCGGGGCCGTCGACACCGAGGGCACCTCGCCGATGGCCCGGGACTCGGTCTTCCGTATCGCCTCGCTCACCAAGCCGATCACCGCCGCGGCGGTCATGATGCTGGTCGACGACGGGCTGATCGCCCTCGGCGACCCGGTCCGGCGGTGGCTGCCCGAGCTGGCCGAGCCGGTGGTGGTCCGTACGCCCGGCGGTCCCGTCGACGACGTCGTGCCGGCCGACCGGCCCATCACCGTCGCCGACCTGCTCTCCTCCCGTGCCGGATACGGCTTCCCCGACGACTTCTCCCTGCCAGCCGTCGCGCTGCTCTTCAGCGAGCTGCTGCAAGGCCCGCCGCAGCCGCAGGCCGTCCCCGAGCCGGACGAGTGGATGGCCAGGCTCGGCCGCGTCCCCCTGCTGCGCCAGCCGGGCGAGGCGTGGCTGTACAACATCTGCTCCGACATCCAGGGCGTCCTGGCCGCCCGCGTCACCGGCCGGCCCCTGGGCGAGTTCCTGGCCGAGCGGCTGTTCGAGCCGCTCTCCATGAACGACACCGGCTTCTCCCTGCCGGCCGGCGGACTCGACCGGTTCACCAGCTACTACCGCGACGACCTCACCCTGGTCGACGCCCCCGGCGGGCAGTGGAACGAGCTGCCACCGTTCCCCTCCGGCGCGGGCGGGCTCGTCTCCACTGTTGATGATTTGTATGCTTTTGCCCGGCTGCTCCTCGGCGGCGGGAGCGCGGGCGGCAAGCGGCTGCTGTCCACCGAGTCGGTGCGGCTGATGACCACCGACCACCTGACCCCCGCCCAGCGCACCGCCGGTGAGCTGTTCCTGGAGGGCCAGGGCTGGGGCTACGGCGGTTCGGTCGACGTGAAGGCCGCCGATCCGTGGAACGTGCCGGGGCGGTACGGCTGGGTCGGCGGTACGGGCACCGCCGCGCACCTCGTCCCGTCGACCGGCGCGGTCAGCATCCTGCTCACCCAGCGGGCGATGGCCAGTCCGACCCCGCCCGCCCTGATGCGTGACTTCTGGCGGTACGCGGCGGCGCAGGCCTGACGTTCGCGGAGGCCTGTCGTTCAGGGGGCCGGTTCCGTGACGAAGTCGATCAGGCGCTCCACCGAGCCCAGCAGCGCCGGCTCCAGATCGCGGTACGAATGGACCCTGGACAGGATGTGCTGCCATGCGGCCCCGGTGTTCTCCGGCCAGCCCAGCGCCCGGCACACGCCCGTCTTCCAGTCCTCGCCCCTCGGCACCCGGGGCCACGCCGCGATGCCCACCGAGGACGGCTTCACGGCCTCCCAGACGTCGATGTACGGGTGGCCCACCACCAGGACGTCCGCGCCCGTCACCGCCGCCGCGATCCGGGACTCCTTCGATCCCGGCACCAGGTGGTCGACCAGGACGCCCAGCCGCGCGTCCGGCGCCGGGGCGAACTCCGCGACCACCGCCGGGAGATCGTCCACACCCTCCAGGTATTCGACCACCACCCCCTCGATCCGCAGGTCGTCGCCCCAGACACGCTCGACCAGCTCCGCGTCGTGCCGGCCCTCCACATAGATCCGCCCGGCCCGGGCGACGCGGGCGCGCGCCCCGGGGACCGCGATCGATCCGGAGGCCGTACGGGTGGGCCGTACCGGACCCCCGGCCGTGGGGCGGACCAGCGTCACCACCCGGCCCTCCAGCAGGAAGCCCCGGACCGCCAGCGGGAAGACGCGCTGCTTGCCGAAGCGGTCCTCCAGGGTCACGGTCGGCCCCTCCGCCGTCTTCTCGCAGCGGATCACCGCGCCGCAGAACCCGGTCGCCACCTCCTCGACCACCAGATCCGGCTCGGCGGGCACCTCCGGCGCCGAGGTCGGCTTCTTCCACGGAGGGGTCAGGTCGGGGCTGTAGCTGCGCATGGCCAAGACGATAAACGGACGGGAGGCCCGCTACAGCGACACGCCGAAACGTACCGCCAGCGCGTCCCGCTGTGCCCGTACGAACGCCGCGTCCACCACCGCTCCATGACCTGGCACGTACACCGCGTCCTCCCCGCCCAGCGCCAGCAGCCGGTCCAGGGCGGCCGGCCACCGTGACGTGATCGCGTCCGGCCCCGCCTGCGGCTCCCCCGACTCCTCCACCAGGTCGCCGCAGAAGAGCACCGGCGCCGAGCCGTCCCCGGCCGGGACCAGCAGGGCCAGGTCGTGGGCCGTGTGGCCGGGCCCCGCGTTCGCCAGCAGCACCCGGGGGCCGCCGAGGTCCAGGGTCAGCTCGCCCGACACCGCGTGCCCCGGCAGGACGAGCGCGTCCCGCGCGAGAGCCGCCTCCGCCGCGTCCACCCCCTCGCGCACGGCGTCCTCGTACAGCGCGCCGCCGCCCCGCGCCAGCAGTTCCGCCAGGCCCACCGCCCCGTACACCTCCGCGTCCGTGAACGCCGCCGTCCCCAGCACGTGGTCGAAGTGCGGATGGCTGAGCGCGACGTGCGTGACGGGCCGCCCGGGGCCCAGCAGGGCGGCCACGTCCGCCCGCAGCGCCGCGCCCTCACTGGGCGTCGAGCCCGTGTCGTACAGCAGGACGCCGGTGTCACCGGCCACGAGTCCGGCGGTCGCGTCCCACCCGGGCAGCCGGCACCGGCCCGCCCGCGGCGACAGCCGCTCCCACCCGCGCTCTTCCCAACGGATGTCCATGCGAGGACGCTATCCGCAATGACGCGCGGCCTCGCGCGGTAGCGTGGTCGGTCACCCTTGCTAGGGGCGTACCCCACAGCCGTACACTGTCGGGGGGAATGCTGGCACTCCCTCCGGGTGAGTGCCAAGCCGGATCCGACGGACGACAGCGGGAGGTGTGCGCGATGCTCAGTGAACGCAGACTCGAAGTGCTCCGCGCGATCGTCCAGGACTACGTCGGCACCGAGGAGCCGGTCGGTTCCAAGGCGCTCACCGAGCGGCACAAGCTCGGCGTGTCTCCGGCGACGGTCCGCAACGACATGGCGGTGCTGGAGGACGAGGGCTTCATCGCCCAGCCGCACACCAGCGCCGGCCGTATCCCGACCGACAAGGGCTACCGGCTCTTCGTGGACCGGCTGGCGGGGGTCAAGCCCCTGTCGTCGCCGGAGCGCCGGGCCATCCAGAACTTCCTGGACAGCGCGGTCGACCTCGACGACGTGGTGGGCCGTACGGTACGGCTGCTCGCGCAGCTGACCCGGCAGGTCGCGGTGGTGCAGTACCCCTCGCTGACCCGCTCGACGGTGCGGCACGTGGAGCTGCTCGCCCTGGCCTCCGCCCGGCTGATGCTCGTGTTGATCACGGACACCGGCCGGGTCGAACAACGCATGATCGACTGCCCCGCGCCCTTCGGGGAGACCGCCCTCGCGGACCTGCGGGCCCGGCTCAACAGCCGGGTCGTCGGACGCCGTTTCTCGGACGTCCCGCAGCTCGTGCAGGACCTTCCCGACTCGTTCGAGCAGGAGGACCGCGGGGTCGTCACGACGGTGCTCGCGACCCTGCTCGAAACGCTGGTCGAGGAGACCGAGGAGCGGCTGGTGATCGGCGGTACGGCCAATCTCACCCGCTTCGGACACGATTTCCCGCTCACCATCCGGCCGGTGCTGGAGGCGCTGGAGGAGCAGGTCGTGCTCCTCAAGCTGCTGGGTGAGGCGGAGCACCCGGGCATGACCGTACGTATCGGGCACGAGAACGCCCATGAGGGCCTCAACTCCACGTCCGTCGTCGCGGTCGGCTACGGTTCGGGCGACGAGGCAGTCGCCAAACTCGGCGTGGTCGGACCGACCCGCATGGACTACCCCGGAACGATGGGAGCGGTACGCGCAGTGGCACGTTACGTCGGACAGATCCTGGCGGAGTCGTAAGTGGCCACGGACTACTACGCCGTTCTCGGCGTGCGCCGCGACGCGTCTCAGGACGAGATCAAGAAGGCATTCCGCAGGCTCGCCCGCGAGCTGCACCCGGATGTCAATCCCGATCCCAAGACGCAGGAGCGCTTCAAGGAGATCAACGCCGCGTACGAGGTGCTGTCGGACCCGCAGAAGAAGCAGGTCTACGACCTCGGCGGGGACCCGCTGTCCGCGAGCGGCGGAGGCGGTGCGGGCGGTTTCGGAGCCGGTGGCTTCGGCAACTTCTCGGACATCATGGACGCGTTCTTCGGTACGTCGCAGCAGCGCGGGCCGCGCTCGCGGACGCGGCGGGGCCAGGACGCGATGATCCGGCTGGAGATCGACCTCAACGAGTCGGCCTTCGGCACCACCAAGGACATCCAGGTCGACACGGCCGTGGTCTGCACGACCTGCTCGGGCGAGGGGGCGGCGCCGGGCACCTCGGCGCAGACCTGCGACATGTGCCGCGGTCGCGGCGAGGTCTCGCAGGTCACGCGGTCCTTCCTGGGCCAGGTCATGACCTCGCGGCCCTGCCCGCAGTGCCAGGGCTTCGGTACGGTCGTCCCGACGCCGTGCCCCGAGTGCGCCGGTGACGGGCGGATCCGCTCGCGCCGCACGCTCACGGTCAAGATCCCGGCGGGTGTGGACAACGGCACGAGGATCCAGCTCGCGGGCGAGGGCGAGGTCGGCCCCGGCGGCGGCCCCGCCGGTGACCTGTACGTGGAGATCCACGAGCTGCCGCACGCGGTGTTCCAGCGGCGCGGCGACGACCTGCACTGCACGGTGACCGTCCCCATGACGGCGGCGTCCCTGGGCACCAAGTGCCCGCTGGAGACGCTGGACGGGGTGGAGGACATCGACGTACGGCCCGGCACGCAGTCGGGGCAGTCGATCCCGCTGCACGGGCGGGGCATCACGCACCTGCGCGGCGGCGGGCGCGGCGACCTCATCGTGCATGTCGAGGTCACGACCCCGTCGAAGCTGGACGCCGAGCAGGAACGCCTGCTGCGGGAGCTGGCGGTGCTGCGCGGCGAGGAACGCCCCCTGGGCCAGTTCCAGCCGGGACAGCAGGGCCTCTTCTCCAGATTGAAGGACGCGTTCAACGGCCGTTGACAGACGTCCTTGATCAGCTTTGACCGCTGCCCTTGATCGCCGGGCGGGCTGAAATCAAGCCCGTCCGGCGATTGAGGACACACTGCGGCCGCAGGCCGCGCCCCCGGATCCCCCGAGCGGCGAGCGACATGGCACCATGCTTCGCATGTCCTCCGCACTGACCGATCTCTGCCGGTATCCCATCGTGCAGGCCCCCATGGCGGGCGGTGCCTCCTGCCCGCAGCTCGCCGCGGCCGTCTCCGACGCCGGCGGGCTCGGGTTCCTCGCCGCCGGGTACAAATCGGTCGATGTGATGTACGAGGAGATCAAGCACCTCCGCGGTCTCACCTCGCGCCCCTTCGGCGTCAACCTCTTCATGCCCCAGCCGCACTACGCGGACAGCGCGGCCGTCGAGGTCTACCGCAACCAGCTCGCCGGTGAGGCCACCTGGTACGAGACCCCGCTCGGCGACCCGGAGAGCGGCCGGGACGACGGGTACGAGGCGAAGCTGGCGATCCTGCTGGACGACCCGGTCCCGGTCGTCTCGTTCACCTTCGGCTGCCCCACCCGTACGACCCTCGACGCCTTCGCCAAGGTCGGCACGCTCACCGTCGTCACCGTCACCACCCCCGAAGAGGCCCAGACCGCCCAGTGGTCCGGCGCCGACGCCGTCTGCGTCCAGGGCATCGAGGCCGGCGGCCACCAGGGCACCCACCGCGACGACCCGGAGAACGACGGCGTGGGCCTCGGGCTGCTCGCGCTGCTCGGGCTGGTCAAGGAGACCGTCGACCTCCCGATCGTCGCGACCGGCGGCATCATGCGCGGCGGCCAGATCGCCGGGGTGCTGGCGGCGGGCGCGGACGCGGCGCAGCTCGGCACGGCGTTCCTGGTGTGCCCGGAGTCCGGGGCGAGCGCGCTGCACAAGGACGCCATGACCAACCCGCTGTTCGTACGGACCCAGTTGACGCGCGCGTTCTCCGGCCGCCCCGCCCGGGGCCTCGTCAACCGCTTCATGAGCGAGCACGGCAAGTACGCCCCGGCCGCCTACCCGGAGGTGCACCACGTCACCGCCGGGCTGCGCAAGGCCGCCGCGAAGGTCGGTGACGCGCAGGGCATGGCGCTGTGGGCCGGGCAGGGCCACCGGCTGGCCCGTGACCTGCCGGCCGCGACCCTGGTCAACGTCCTCGTCACCGAGTTCGAGGTGGCCGGCGCGGGCCTCGGCCGGCCGGGCAACGCCTCGTGACCGCGCCGGTGTTCGTGGTGGACTGCTTCGGCGCGGGACCGGCCGGGCGGTTCGTCCTGGAGGGCGCCGAGGGGCGGCACGCGGTGTCCGTGAAGCGGCTGCACGCCGGCGAGGACGTCGTCCTGACCGACGGCAAGGGCCGCTGGGCGGACGGCGTGGTCCTCGGGACCGAGGGCAAGGACCGGCTGATCGTCCAGCTCGACTCGTACGCCGACGAACCGCCGGAGACCCCGCACATCACCGTCGTACAGGCCCTGCCCAAGGGCGACCGGGGCGAGGTGGCCGTCGAGACCATGACGGAGACCGGTGTGGACGCCGTCGTCCCGTGGGCGGCCTCCCGGTGCGTCACCCGGTGGAACGGGGAGCGGGGCGCGAAGGCGCTCGCCAAGTGGCGTTCCACGGCACGGGAGTCGGGGAAGCAGTCGCGGCGGGTGCGGTTCCCCGAGGTGGCGGACGCGATGAGTACGAAGCAGGTCGCCGCGCTGCTGGCGACGGCCGACTTCGCCGCCGTCCTGCACGAGGACCGGGACGCGGCGAGCGCCGCGCTCGCGTCGGCCGAACTGCCGCACGAGGGTTCCGTCGTGCTGGTCGTCGGACCCGAAGGGGGCGTGTCCCCCGAGGAGTTGGCGGCTTTCGCGGCGGCGGGCGCGAAGCCGTACCGGCTGGGCCACAGCGTGCTGCGTACGTCCACGGCGGGGACGGCGGCCGTGGCCGTGGTGATGGCCCGCACCGGCCGCTGGTCCTGATCCGTACGGCCCCCGGCCGCTAGCATGGCCGGGCGTGATCGCTGTGATCACCGCGTCTCGTCATCGTCACCGTCATCACTGTCATCGCCGGATTCGAGGAGGGCCAGGACCATGGCCGGAGAACCACAGGCCGACTGCCTGTTCTGCAAGATCGTGGCGGGGGACGTGCCGGCCACCGTCGTCCGCGAGACGGCGACCACCGTCGCCTTCCGGGACATCCACCCGCAGGCCCCCACCCACATCCTCGTCATCCCCCGCGTGCACTACCCCGACGCGGCCTCGCTGGCCGCCGCCGAGCCGGGGATCGCCGCCGACCTGCTGACCGAGGCCGGGACCATCGCCGCCGAGGAGGGCGCCGACTCCACCGGCTACCGGATCGTCTTCAACACCGGCAGCGGCGCCGGTCAGACCGTCTTCCACGCGCACGCCCACCTGCTGGGCGGCCGGGGCCTCAACTGGCCTCCTGGATAAGCGCCTTGTCCGTACGGGAACTGGTCGTCCTGGGGACCGCCAGCCAGGTGCCCACACGCCACCGCAACCACAACGGCTATCTGCTGCGCTGGGACGGCGAAGGCCTGCTCTTCGACCCGGGGGAGGGCACGCAGCGGCAGATGCTGCGGGCCGGGGTCGCCGCGCACGACATCAACCGCCTCTGCGTCACGCACTTCCACGGCGACCACGCGCTCGGGCTGGCCGGGGTGATCCAGCGCATCAACCTCGACCGGGTGCCGCACCCGGTCACCGCGCACTACCCGGCGAGCGGACAGCACTTCTTCGAGCGGCTGCGGTACGCGACGGCCTACCGCGAGACCGTCCGGCTGACCGAGGCGCCGGTCACCGGCGACGGAGTCCTCGCGCGGACCGCCGCGTACACGCTGGAGGCGCACCTCCTCTCGCACCCCGTCGAGTCGTACGGCTACCGCCTCACCGAGCCCGACGGGCGCCGCATGCTGCCGGAGCGGCTGGCCGCCCACGGCATCGCGGGCCCGGACGTCGGCCGCCTCGCGCGGGAGGGGGTCCTGGGCGGGGTCACGCTGGACGAGGTCAGTGAGATCCGTACCGGACAGCGCTTCGCGTTCGTCATGGACACCCGGCTCTGCGACGGCGTGCACGCGCTCGCCGAGGGGTGCGACATGCTGGTGATCGAATCGACGTTCCTGGACGAGGACGAGACGCTCGCCACCGACCACGGCCACCTCACGGCGGGCCAGGCGGGGCGGGTCGCGCGGGACGCGGGCGTACGGCACCTGGTGCTCACCCACTTCTCGCAGCGGTACGGGGACCCGGAGGCGTTCGAACGGCAGGCGCGGGCGGCGGGCTTCACGGGCGAACTGACCGTGGCCGCCGACCTGGTGCGGGTGCCGCTGCCCCCGCGCGGTGCCTGACCCGGCCCGGACGGCCTGAAAGGTACGGTTCGTCCGGTCGTCCGGGACACGGAAAGGCCTCCGACCTGCCGACCTGCCACCGCGCCGCGCATCGGGCAGACTGTCTTGATCCGCACGCGATCGGGGAGCCCGCCGTGACCACATTCACCCCACCCGACGGAGAGCCGCAGGACCGGACCGCCGCCGTCGACCCGCTGGGCGGACTGCGCGCCCCGGACGATCCGCGGTGCGACGTCTACCTCACGGGCACGGTCTTCCTGGACATCATCTTCACCGGCCTGGCCGCCGCCCCCGTGCGCGGCACCGAGTCCTGGGCCCGGGGGATGGGCTCCAGCCCCGGCGGGATCGCCAACATGGCCACCGCCCTGGCCCGCCTCGGTCTGCGGACCTCGCTCGCCGCCGCCTTCGGCGACGACCACTACGGGGAGTACTGCTGGGACGCGCTGGAGCAGGGCGAGGGCATCGACCTGTCAGGCTCCCGCAAGGTCCCCGGCTGGCACTCGCCGGTGACCGTCTCCATGGCGTACGAGGGCGAGCGGACGATGGTCTCGCACGGCCACGAGGCCCCGCCGCCCGAGGGCGCCCTGCCGGAGTGCCCGCCGCGCGCGCGGGCCGCCATCGCCGCCCTGCTGCCGGGCCGGGGCGACCCCTGGATCGGCCGGGCCGCCTCCCACGGGTCGCTGATCTTCGCCGACGTCGGCTGGGACGACTCGGGCCGCTGGGACCTCGCCGGGCTCGTCGACCTGGAGCACTGCGAGGCGTTCCTGCCCAACGCCGAGGAGGCGATGCGCTACACGCGCACCGACGACCCCAGGAAGGCCGCCTGGAAGCTGGCCGAGAAGGTGCCGCTGGCGGTCGTCACGCTGGGCGCGGAGGGCGCGTACGCCGTGGACGGTCGCACCGGGGAGAGCGCGCAGGTCCCGGCCATCGCGGTGGAGGCCCTCGATCCGACCGGCGCGGGGGACGTCTTCGTGGCCGGATTTGTCACCGGGACGCTCGCCGGCTGGCCGCTCGCGGACCGGCTGGCCTTCGCCGGGCTGACCGCCGCGCTGTCGGTCCAGGAGTTCGGCGGGTCGCTCTCCGCGCCCGGCTGGTCGGAGGTCGCGACCTGGTGGCGGTCGGTGCAGAGGGTCCCCGACCAGGATCCGGCGGCGCTGCGGCGGTACGGCTTCCTGGAGGGCCTGCTGCCCGCCCCGAGCAGGCCGTGGCCGCTGCGCAGGGCCGTACCGACCATCGGATTCGGCCGCGTCGGCTGAACCGGCCGGCGGGTCCGGCGGCACGCCGCCCGGGGGCGTGGCGGGGCGCGGGGGAAGGGCGCGGGGAAGGCGCGCGGAAAAGTCCTACGGTGTTGTCGGTGCGGAGTCGTAGGCTGGTGGCCCAGAGGTTGTCGAGCGGCGAGAACCCTGCAACGGGAGGTATGTGCAGGCCACAGTGCCGGCCCATGACTCAGACACCTACAGACCGGACCCCCGCACCGGCGCAGGCGCGTGCCCAGTTCACCGTCCCCGACAGCCACCCCATGGTGACGGTCCTGGGTTCGAGGGATTCCCTGCTGCGTGTGATCGAGAAGGCGTTCCCGGCCGCAGACATCCATGTCCGGGGAAACGAGATCAGTGCGACAGGCAGCGCGGCGGACGTCGCGCTCGTCCAGCGCCTGCTCGACGAGATGATGCTGGTGCTCCGCACCGGTCAGCCGATGACGGAGGACGCAGTGGAACGTTCCATCGCCATGCTCAGGGCGAGCGAGAGCGGCGGGGCCGACGGCGAGGAGACCCCCGCCGAGGTGCTCACGCAGAACATCGTGTCCAGCCGTGGACGCACGATCCGCCCCAAGACCCTCAACCAGAAGCGGTACGTCGACGCGATCGACAAGAACACGATCGTCTTCGGGATCGGCCCGGCCGGTACCGGCAAGACCTACCTGGCCATGGCCAAGGCCGTCCAGGCCCTCCAGTCCAAGCAGGTCAGCCGCATCATCCTGACCAGGCCCGCCGTCGAGGCGGGGGAGCGGCTCGGCTTCCTGCCGGGGACGCTCTACGAGAAGATCGACCCGTACCTGCGCCCGCTCTACGACGCGCTGCACGACATGCTCGACCCCGAGTCGATCCCCCGCCTGATGGCGGCGGGCACGATCGAGGTCGCGCCGCTGGCGTACATGCGTGGTCGTACGCTGAACGACGCTTTCATCATCCTGGACGAGGCGCAGAACACCAGCCCCGAGCAGATGAAGATGTTCCTCACCCGCCTCGGCTTCGAATCGAAGATCGTCATCACCGGTGACGTGACCCAGGTCGACCTCCCGGGCGGCACGAAGAGCGGTCTGCGGCAGGTCCAGGAGATCCTGGAAGGGGTCGACGACGTGCACTTCTCCCGGCTGACGTCGGAGGATGTCGTACGGCACAAGCTCGTCGGCCGTATCGTCGACGCCTACGAGCAGTACGACAGCCGCAACGGCAACGAACAGCACCGCTGAACGAAGCGCGCGGCACTAATCGGGAGAGTCACACCGCACCATGTCGATCGACGTCAACAACGAGTCAGGCACCGAGGTCGACGAGCAGGCGATTCTCGACGTCGCCCGCTACGCGCTCACCCGGATGCGCATCCACCCGCTCTCCGAGCTGTCGGTGATCGTGGTGGACGAGGCCGCCATGGAGCAGCTGCACCTCCAGTGGATGGACCTGCCGGGTCCGACCGATGTCATGTCCTTCCCGATGGACGAGCTGCGTCCGCCGGTGAAGGACGACGAGGAGCCCCCGCAGGGGCTCCTCGGTGACATCGTGCTCTGCCCCGAGGTCGCCAAGAGGCAGGGCGAGGAAGCCCCGACGCGGCACTCCATGGACGAGGAGCTCCAGCTCCTCACCGTCCATGGAGTGCTGCATCTCCTCGGGTACGACCACGAGGTGCCGGACGAGAAGGCCGAGATGTTCGGCCTCCAGGCCGCGATCGTCGACGGGTGGCGGGCCGAGCACGGGCTCGAAGGGCCCTCGCCCGCGCCGACCGTCTCGTGACCGCCCAACTGATCGTCGGGGCCGTCGCCCTGGTCGTCGTCGCCTGGCTGGCGGCGTCGGCCGAGGCGGGGCTGGCCCGC
The DNA here is from genome assembly GCF_035961655.1 of Streptomyces sp. NBC_01317. Classification (NCBI taxonomy): domain Bacteria; kingdom Bacillati; phylum Actinomycetota; class Actinomycetes; order Kitasatosporales; family Streptomycetaceae; genus Streptomyces; species Streptomyces sp. NBC_01317. Next base: position 5,728,530 of record NZ_CP108393.1, read on the forward strand.
GTCTCCAGCTTCCGTGCGGCCGAGGCCGTCAGGTCCGGGCGCCGGGGCGCGGCCAAGCTCGCCCAGATCGCCGCCGACCCCACGCGCTACCTGAACGTGGCCCTGCTGGTGCGGGTCGCCTGCGAGATGGCCGCCGGGGTGCTGGTCACGTACGTCTGCCTGAACGGGTTCGACGACACATGGGTGGCGCTGGTCGTCGCCATCGGCGTCATGGTCCTGGTGTCGTACGTCGCGGTGGGGGTCTCGCCGCGGACCATCGGCCGCCAGCATCCGCTGAACGTGGCCACGGCGTCCGCGTACGTCCTGCTGCCGCTGGCCAGGATCATGGGCCCGGTCCCGCAGCTGCTGATCCTCCTCGGCAACGCGCTCACGCCCGGCAAGGGGTTCCGCAAGGGGCCGTTCGCCAGTGAGGCGGAGCTGCGCGCGATGGTCGACCTCGCCGAGCAGGAGTCCCTGATCGAGGACGACGAGCGCCGGATGGTGCACTCCGTCTTCGAGCTGGGCGACACGCTCGTGCGCGAGGTGATGGTGCCGCGTACGGATCTGGTCGCCATCGAGCGGTCCAAGACGATCCGTCAGGCGCTGACCCTGGCGCTGCGCTCCGGTTTCTCCCGCATCCCGGTGACGGGGGAGAACGAGGACGACATCGTCGGCATCGTCTACCTCAAGGACCTGGTCAGGAAGACCCACATCAACCGGGACTCGGAGGCCGACCTGGTCTCCACGGCGATGCGCCCGGCGGCCTTCGTCCCGGACACGAAGAACGCGGGCGACCTGCTGCGGGAGATGCAGCAGGAGCGCAGCCATGTCGCCGTGGTCATCGACGAGTACGGCGGTACGGCCGGCATCGTCACGATCGAGGACATCCTGGAGGAGATTGTCGGCGAGATCACCGACGAGTACGACCGTGAGCTGCCCCCGGTCGAGGAGATCGGCGACGGCTCCTACCGGGTCACGGCCCGGCTGGACATCGGGGACCTCGGGGAGCTGTTCGGGCTCGACGCGTTCGACGACGAGGACGTGGAGACGGTCGGCGGGCTGCTCGCGAAGGCGCTGGGCCGGGTGCCGATCGCCGGGGCCAGCGCCAAGGTCGACCTGCCGGACGGCCGGACGCTGCGGCTGACGGCGGAGTCCCCGGCGGGCCGCCGCAACAAGATCGTGACGGTCCTGGCGGAGCCGGAGCCCGCGCGGCAGCCGCATCCGTGACGGCCCCGGGGGAGCCCGCGGCCGCCGGTGCGGCGGCCGGGGAGATGACGGCGGCCGAAGTGAGGGCCTGCTGCCTGGAGTTGAACGGGACGTCGCACGACGTCCCGTTCCCGGGCAGCCCCGGCCTGACGGTGTTCCGGGTCGGCGGCAGGATCTTCGCGTTCTGCGCGCCGGAGGAGCGCCCGCTCAAGGTCTCGCTCAAGTGCGACCCGGAGGAGGCGATCCGGCTGCGGGCGGCCCATCCGCAGATCGTCCCGGGCTGGCACCTCAACAAGCGCCACTGGAACACGGTGACGGTCGCGGGCCTGCCCGCCCGGATGGTCCGCGAACTGATCGAGGACTCGTACGACCTGGTGGTGGCCGGCCTGCCGAGGGCGGACCGGCTCCGGCTCGACCGCCCCTGAGCGGCCGCCCCCGGGAGGCCGCTTCCGAACGGCCGCCGCCCCGCTACGCGTTGTCGGTCTTGGCGCGGCGGACGCGGCGCCGTATCGCCGGGCCGATCCGTACCGCCGCCCGGCGCTCGACGCCCGACAGCCGCTTCTCCAGATCGGCGACCAGCTTCTGGAGTTCCTTGTTCTGCTTGGTGAGCGAGGTCACGGCGCGCTCGCTCCGCTCCGCCCGCTCGTGCAGCCGGCTGATGCGGTACTGGAACGCCCCGTCGTCGGAGCCGTCCCAGACACCGATCGGCGACGGCAGTTTCAGCGCGGCGAGACGGGTCTCGTAGGCCGCGCCGCCGTCCCCGTGGGTGAAGGTGTTCTGGAGGTTGTTCCGGTCGAGGAACTCCCGGAAGCGGCGGAAGCGCTCCGGGTGCCCGTCCACCAGCGGCCGGTAGTCGGCCTGTTCGTACAGGTCCGCCGGGTGGATGTCGCCGGGCAGTCCCCGGAGCATCCGGTGCGGGATGTCGAAGTACCGGCAGAGCTCCAGGGTCCGCGAGTCGTGCACCAGGACGACGGCGGGGGTGCCGGACAGGAGCGCCGCGATGTTGCCGTGGATGCGGGTGCCGTACGCGAAGTCGAACGTGGACAGCTCTTCCAGCCACGTCCTGGGGTCCAGCGGGACCCTGACCTTGTTCTCCTGGAACAGCGGGTGCGACAGCCGGCGCGGCAGCGCCTCGTCGTTCCCCGAGGCCTCCGAGGTGTCGCCCCAGAAGAGCAGCTGGGCGTCGGACATGTTCTGCGCGAAGTACGTGAGGTGGGGGAAGCGCCGGTACGCGTGATCGGCGAGCCCGGCCACGTCGCCCACCGTGACGGCCCCGGGCGACAGGTTGATCGCTATCCGGGACGCCGCGTCGATCGTGCCCGGCCGGCTCAGGGCGGGGAACGTCTCCCCGTGCAGGAACATCGAAGGACAGCCGATGATGTCGACCTCGTCCTCGGAGAAGCCCAGGTTGTGGAGGTACGAGGCGGTCAGTTCACCGCGGACGCCGATGGACGCCGATCTCTCCAGCACCGCCCGGCAGAACCGTCTCACGGACGCCTCGATGGGACCCAGCCGCTTGACGTCGAACTTCTCGTTGGCCTGGGCCCCGACGCCCAGGACCACCACGGGAATGGTGAGTTGCTCGATGAGGGTGGACAGCCGGTCCAGCGAGGTCTTGAAGGACGGGCGGAAGGCGTTGGCGAGGGGGACGACAAAAACGTCGTACCGCTCGTTGATCTCCTTCGCCCGCGCGGCGCTCGTGTCGGTCGGCAGACCGTTGGACGTGATCTCGGTGTGCTCCGTGAGCAGGATCTTGTGCGTGGCGTCGCTGAACAGCAGGTTGCCCGAGTTCGTGCCGATCAGATCCTGGTGCAGGAACTCCTCGCGCGACGCGACACGGAACGGGCTCTTGCCGGAGCGGATGAGTATGCGCTTCATGGGCCTTGTCTCTCTTGCTCGGCTCACCGGCGGAGGGGGGAGAGCGAACGCTGCTCGCGGCGCCGGTCAAGGAAACCTTGAACAGGGGGTGAACGGGACGATACCCCAGGTCAAACAAGGGAAGGCCAGACTATTTCACGTTATGGAGTGCTTTGGGCAGAGCCCGGCACGGCCTTTCACAGCCGTTCCTCAGGACGCCCGTGCGGGCCCGCCGCACGGCGTCCGCGCAGTCCCGCCGCCACCAGGAGCCCCACCGCGACCACGATCGCCGCGTCCGTGGCGAGGACCAGCCTGACCCCGTCGTACAGCCCGCCGTGGGTGGTGGCGAGGACGCCCAGCAGCGGGATCCCGACGGTGAGGCCGACCTGCTGGGTCGTGGTCACCAGGCCGGTGGCGAGGCCCTGTTCCCCGTCCGGGACGCCGGACGTCACGGTCAGACCGTACGAGATGATCGCGCCCAGGTGGCACATGCTCGCCAGCGAGATCGCCACCGTGGCCAGGGCCACCCCCGAGTTGGCGCCGACGCCCAGCAGCGCGGCGGTGAACAGCCCCTGGCCCACCAGGGATACCGCCAGCGTCCGGCGGGCGCCGAGGCGGCCGATCACGCGTGGGGCCAGCACGCCCGCGACCACCGACATCAGCCCCTGGAAGCCGAAGACCAGACCCGTCTCGAACGAGCTGAGACCCAGGGTCTCCTGGAAGTAGAGGGTGAGGACGAACACCACCGTGCTCATCATCGAGAAGGTGACCAGCCCGCCCAGATTGCCCCACGCCACGGTCCGCCGCCGCAGCATGGGCAGGGAGACCAGGGGAGCGGCGCTGCGGGACTCGACCACGGCGAACGCCACCAGCAGCGCGACGCCCGCGACGAGTGCCGTCAGGACGTCGGCGCCGCCGAAGCCGCGCTCGGCGGCGGTCGACAGGGCGTAGATCAGCGCGAGCAGACCGCCGGTGACGGTCACCGCGCCGGGGACGTCGAGGCGGGGCCGCTCGGGGGTACGGGACTCGGGCAGCAGCCCGGGCGCCAGGGCGAGCACGATCACCGCGGCGACCGCCAGCAGCCCCATGGTGGAGCGCCAGCCCAGCGTGTCCGTCATCACCCCGCCGAGCACCATCCCGACGGTGAAGCCCAGCGAGAGCAGCGTGCCGCTGATGCCCAGCGCCCGGTCGCGCTGCGGGCCTTCGGGGAACGTGGTGGTGAGGAGCGACATCCCGGTCGGCACGATGACGGCGGCGCCGAGGCCCTGGAGCGCCCGTCCGGCCAGGAACACCTCGGGGCTCCAGGCGAGGGTGGCGAGCAGCGAGGCGGAGCCGAAGACGGCGAGGCCGGTGAGGAAGAGCCTGCGGCGTCCGTAGAGGTCGGCGATCCGGCCGAAGAGCAGCAGGAAGCCGCCGGACGGCAGGGCGAAGGCGGTGACGCCCCACTGGAGGGCGGACGGGCTCATTCCCAGGTCCTTGCCGAGGACCGGCAGGGCCACGTTCAGTACGGAGAAGTCGAGCGCCACCATGAACTGCGCGGCGCAGAGCACGAAGAGGATCAGCCGGGCGCGGCCGGTGAGCCGCGCGGGAGCGGGCGCCGGGGGGTGGTCGAAGGTGGGGACGGCGGGTCGGGTGGCGGCCCGGTCGGGGTCAGGGGCGGCGGTCCGGGCAGAGGTGCCCGTGCGGTCCGGCGGGGTCGGGGCGGAGGTCTCGGTCGGCATGCCCTCAGCCTGCGGTCGCCGGAATAGCCGTGGGGAGCGGGTACTTATCCTGTTGGCGGCACCACCAGACAGCAGGGCGGCAGGGGGAGTTCTTCGTGACCACGGAGACCGGCAGGACGCGTCGCCTCGGCGAGCTGCGCGAGTTCCTGATGAGCAGGCGCGCCCGGGTCACCCCGGGCGAGGCGGGCCTGCCGGACGGCGGGGCCCGGCGCCGTACACCGGGACTGCGGCGCGAGGAGGTCGCCGTCCTCGCGGGCGTCGGCGTCTCCTGGTACCAGTGGCTCGAACAGGGACGGGATATCACCGTCTCGCCGCAGGTCCTGGACTCGGTGGCCCGGGTGCTGCGGCTGACCGCCATCGAGCGCCGGCACCTGTACGTCCTGGCGGGCCTCAACCCGCCCGCGCCGCAGGTGCATCCGGAGGCGGCGGACATGTGTGACGGGCTGCGCCGGATGATCGACGCGTGGATGCCGTACCCCGCGCACATCATGGACTGCTACTGGAACACGGTGATGTTCAACGGCGCGGCCGGCGCGGTGCTCGGGATGCGGGCGGGGGGTCCCTGGAACTGCCTGATCACGTTCTTCACCGACCCGGTCTACCGCGCCCGGCAGAAGCAGTGGGAGAAGATCGCGCCGCTCGTCGTGGCGCAGTTCCGGGCGGCCTGCTCGGAGTGCCCCGACGACGAGGGGTTCCAGGCGGTGGTCGAGGAGGTCATGGCGTCCAGCGAGGAGTTCGCGGTGCTCTGGAACCAGCGGGACATCGCGCCCGCCGGGCAGGTCCGCAAGGAGCTGGAGCACCCGGTGGTCGGCACGCTGTACGTGGAGTCCACGCACCTCAGGGTGCCCGCCAGGCCCGACCTCGCGATCGTCCTCCAGACGCCGCTGCCCGAGACGGACACGGCGGCGAAGCTGGAGTGGCTGGCGAGCCCGGAGGGCGTACGGGGCTCGCTGTACCCGCTCGCGGGCTGACGCGGCGGGGGGCCGCCGACCCGGTGGGCGCCCGACCGGCCGGGGGCCGTCGCGGGCTCTGTCGTACGGCTCCTATGCTCACCCCATGACGCAGAGCACCGGCCCCGGTCCCGAACTCGACCCCGAGGACCGCAAGATCATCACCCTGGCCCGCAGCGCCCGCGCCCGCAACGGAGTCGCCGAGGGCGCGGCCGTACGGGACGACACCGGCAGGACGTACGCCGCCGGGACGGTCGACCTGCCCTCCCTCAAGCTCAGCGCCCTCAGGACGGCCGTCGCGATGGCCGTCGCCAGCGGGGCAGGCTCCCTGGAGGCGGCGGCGGTCGTCTCGGAGGCCGCCGCCGTCGCGGACGACGACCGCGCCGCCGTACGTGACCTCGGCGGCGACCTGACCCCCGTGCTGCTGGCGGGCCCCGACGGGGTCCCGCGCACGACCGTCCAGGCCGGTTGACGGGGGCCCGGCGGCCCGCCGCCCCGGCCTGCCGCGGCCGGATCGGCGTCCATCTGGTCGGCGGGGCGTGAACGATCGGGGAGAATGGGCGCCATGAGCGCTCGTACCCCCTCTTCGTCCGAGGCAGCCGAAGCGGCGGAAGCCCCCCACCGGGCCGGCTTCGCCTGCTTCGTCGGCCGCCCCAACGCGGGCAAGTCCACCCTCACGAACGCTCTGGTCGGTCAGAAGGTGGCCATCACCTCGAACCGGCCGCAGACCACGCGTCACACCGTCCGGGGCATCGTCCACCGGCCCGAGGCGCAGCTGATCCTGGTCGACACCCCCGGCCTCCACAAGCCACGCACGCTCCTCGGTGAGCGCCTCAACGACATCGTGCGCGCGACCTGGTCCGAGGTCGACGTGATCGGCTTCTGCCTGCCCGCCGACCAGAAGCTCGGCCCCGGTGACCGGTTCATCGCCAAGGAACTGGCGGCGATCAAGAAGACGCCGAAGGTCGCCGTCGTCACCAAGACGGACCTGGTCGAGTCCAGGACGCTCGCCGAGCAGCTCATCGCCATCGACCAGCTGGGCAAGGAGATCGGCCTGGAGTGGGCCGAGATCGTCCCGGTGTCGGCGGTCGGCGACCAGCAGGTCGGCCTCCTGGCCGACCTCCTCGTCCCGCTGCTCCCGGTGAGCCCGCCGCTCTACCCCGAGGGCGACCTCACGGACGAGCCCGAGATGGTCATGGTCGCCGAGCTGATCCGGGAAGCCGCGCTCGAAGGCGTACGGGACGAGCTGCCGCACTCGATCGCGGTGGTCGTCGAGGAGATGCTGCCGCGCGAGGACCGCCCGGCGGACAAGCCGCTGCTCGACATCCACGCCAATGTCTACATCGAGCGGCCCAGCCAGAAGGGCATCATCATCGGCCCGAAGGGGAAGCGGCTCAAGGAGGTCGGGACGAAGTCCCGCAAGCACATCGAGGCGCTGCTCGGTACGCCGGTCTTCCTCGACCTGCACGTGAAGGTCGCCAAGGACTGGCAGCGCGACCCGAAGCAGCTGCGCAAGCTGGGCTTCTGAGGTCGGGCCCACACCTCTCAGGTCCGGCCGACACCCCGTGATCGCCCCGTCACGCCGTTATTCTTCTTGTCGTGTCGACCACTGATCACACCGGCGTCCTGCGTGAGGGGTTCGCACGTTTCCTGGAACGGCTCCGAGAGGTCGGTGAGGACGAGGACGACCCGGTCGCCGAGCTGTTCGCGCTCTGCCGCGCGTACCGGGAGTTCGCCCTCGCCGAACCCGACGTCTACGCCGTGCTGTTCGGTGGCTCCGGACTGTCCGGCTTCCAACCGGGCGTCGCGCACCGGGAGATGGGGCTGTACGTGCTCCGCGTGCCGAACGGCGCGATCCAGCGGGCCGTGGCGGCGGGCCGGTTCCGGCCGGCCGACGAGGGGCTGCTCGTCCGCCGCCTGTGGTGCCTGCTGCACGGCATGGCCGAGCTGGAGCGGACCGGCTACCTGCCGGGGCGCTACGGCCACCGGGCCTTCCTGGACGCGGCCGTACGGGACTTCGCGGTCGGCGCGGGCGACACCTTCGAGGCGGCGACCGCCTCAGGCGCCTTCCTTGAGGACACGTGAGACGAGCGTGCGCTGTGCCTCGGACAGGTGCGGGTCCGCGCAGTGGAAGACCCGGCCGTCGACCGTGACCGTATAGCTGAAACCGTCGGGCACCACCGGCGCGGGCGCTTCCTGGGCGTCCGCGGCCGCCTGCTCCGCCAGGGCGCGCCAGGCGGCCGCGTCGGGCAGGGCCGAGATGTCGATCCCGGCCCCGCGTTCGATGCCCGCGAAACCGCCTGTGCGCCGTACGTCGATCCGCATGGGTCCTGTCTAACGCACACCGGCCGTTCGCGGGAGGGCGACGCACGAGCGCCCGGACCCCGGCCCGTAGGAGGGCGGCTCACGCCGTGGGGACGCCCACCTCCGCCCATGCCTTGACCACGGCCTCGTGCTCCGCCGTGCCGTCCCCGAAGCGGGTGCGCGCCGCCGCGACCGTGAGCCCGGCGAAGGCCGTGAAGTTCGCGTCGACCTCCAGGCCGCCGCCGGTCAGCACGTCGAACCAGATCTGGCCCGCCCGCTCCCAGGACTTCCCGCCGAGCTGCGTGGCGAGCAGGTGGAACGCCCGGTTGGGGATGCCGGAGTTGATGTGCACGCCGCCGTTGTCGCGCCCCGTACGCACGTAGTCGTCCATCGACCCCGGCTGCGGGTCCTTGCCGAGGACGTCGTCGTCGTACGCGCTCCCCGGCTCCTTCATCGAGCGCAGGGCCACCCCCGTGACGCGCGGGGCGAGCAGTCCGGCACCGATGAGCCAGTCCGCCTCGGTGGCCGTCTGGTCCAGGGTGTACTGCTTGACCAGGGAGCCGAAGACGTCCGACACGGACTCGTTGAGGGCGCCCGGCTGGCCGTAGTAGCTGAGGTTGGCGGTGTACTGCGTCAGGCCGTGGGCCAGTTCGTGCGCGATCACGTCGACGGGCAGCGTGAAGTCGAGGAAGATCTCGCCGTCCCCGTCGCCAAAGACCATCTGCTCGCCGTCCCAGAACGCGTTGCCGTAGTCCCGGTCGTAGTGGACGCTCGCGACGAGCGGCAGCCCGGCGCCGTCCAGCGAGTCCCGTCCGTACGCCGACAGCAGCAGCTCGAACGTGGCGCCGAGCCCGCCGTACGCGCGGTTGACGGTGGCGTCCGCGCCCGGCTCGTCGCCCTCGGACCTGACCTTCCTGCCCGGCAGGGCCGTACGGTGCCCGCAGTCGTGGATCGTGCGCGCGGGCCGGCCGGTCGGCGCGTCGGAGGCCGCCGGGGCCCCCAGGGTGGTCGTGAGCGCGCGGCGCGTACGGCGCGCGGAGTCCGCCTCCAGCGTGCGGCGGGCGGGTCCGGAGAGGGCCGGGTCGTCGGACCTGGCGAGTTTGTCGAGCACGTGCGGCGGCACGATCGTGCAGAAGACGGGGTGCGGGGCTGCTGAACGGGTGGCATCCATAAGAAGAATGTGGCACTGCGTAGCACCGATGTCACTCAAAGCCACCATGATGGCTGAAATGCAGTGATCTGCCGGTATTCGGTCCCGCATACTGATACGGACGGTCCGGGACACCCGGGCTCGGCTACAGTGCCACGCATCATGCGTTTCGGGCTGCTTCTCCTTAGCTGCCGCGGCGAGGGTCTGTAGTCGCAGGCCGACCCCCTCCCCGCGGAGTCTGGTGTTGCGGTTTTCCCGCCCCGTCGGCCGTCCCAGCGGACACACGAGGAGCCCTGCGCCATGTCTGACCCCTCCGTCACTTCTGTCGGTCGCCCCACGCCCCTGACCAACGCGACCCACACCCAGAAGCCCTCCGGAATGCCGATCCACAAGTACGGCCCGTACGAGGCCGTGGCCATCCCGGACCGCACCTGGCCCGAGAAGCGGGTCACCACCGCGCCGCGCTGGCTCTCCACCGACCTGCGGGACGGCAACCAGGCCCTGATCGACCCCATGTCACCGGCGCGCAAGCGTGAGATGTTCGACCTGCTGGTGCGCATGGGCTACAAGGAGATCGAGGTCGGCTTCCCGTCCTCCGGCGAGACCGACTTCGCGTTCGTACGGTCGATCATCGAAGAGGGCGCGATCCCCGAGGACGTGACGATCTCCGTCCTGACGCAGGCGCGCGAGGAGCTGATCGAGCGCACGGTGGAGTCCCTGCGCGGCGCCCACCGCGCGACGGTCCACCTGTACAACGCGACCGCGCCGACCTTCCGCCGCGTGGTCTTCCGGGGGACGAAGGAGCAGGTCAAGCAGATCGCCGTGGACGGGACGCGGCTGGTGATGGAGTACGCGGAGAAGATCCTCGGCCCCGAGACGATCTTCGGCTACCAGTACAGCCCGGAGATCTTCACGGACACCGAGCTGGACTTCGCGCTGGAGGTCTGCGAGGCGGTCATGGACGTCTGGCAGCCGGAGGCCGGCCGCGAGATCATCCTCAACCTGCCCGCCACCGTGGAGCGTTCGACGCCGTCGACCCACGCGGACCGCTTCGAGTGGATGTCGCGGAACCTGTCCCGCCGTGAGTTCGTCTGCCTGTCCGTGCACCCGCACAACGACCGGGGTACGGCCGTCGCCGCCGCCGAACTGGCGCTGATGGCCGGGGCCGACCGGATCGAGGGCTGCCTGTTCGGGCAGGGCGAGCGTACGGGCAACGTCGACCTGGTGACCCTGGGCATGAACCTCTTCTCGCAGGGTGTCGACCCGCAGATCGACTTCTCGCAGATCGACGACATCCGCCGTACCAGCGAGTACTGCAACCAGATGGAGATCCACCCGCGCCATCCGTACGTGGGCGACCTGGTCTACACGTCCTTCTCCGGCTCCCACCAGGACGCCATCAAGAAGGGCTTCGACGCGATGGCGGCGGACGCCGGGGCGCGCGGGGTCACGGTGGACGAGATCGAGTGGGCGGTGCCGTACCTGCCGATCGACCCGAAGGACGTGGGGCGTTCGTACGAGGCGGTCATCCGGGTCAACTCGCAGTCGGGCAAGGGCGGGGTCGCGTACGTCCTCAAGAACGGGCACAAGCTGGACCTGCCGCGCCGCATGCAGATCGAGTTCTCCCGGATCATCCAGACCAAGACCGACGCCGAGGGCGGCGAGATCACGCCCGGCCAGATCTGGTCGGTCTTCCAGGACGAGTACCTGCCCAACGCCGACAACGCCTGGGGCCGGATCCAGCTCACGTCCGGCCAGACCACGACCGGCACCGACGGACAGGACACGCTGACCGTACGAGCCGTGGTCGACGGTACGGAAACGGTCCTGAGCGGCACCGGCAACGGGCCGATCTCGGCCTTCTTCGACGCCCTGGCGGCGGTCGGCGTGGACGCCAGGCTGCTGGACTACCAGGAACACACGATGAGCGAGGGCGCGAGCGCGCAGGCCGCCTCGTACATCGAGTGCGCGATCGACGGAAAGGTGCTGTGGGGCATCGGGATCGACGCGAACACCACTCGCGCGTCACTCAAGGCGGTCATTTCCGCGGTGAACCGCGCCACCCGCTGATCCTCCCTCCGGACCCCGCTGACCTGAGGTTTTGCGAACCCCGCCCACCTGAACCGGTGGGCGGGGTTCAGCCATTCACGGCGATCTCGCGCCGGGGTGCTGACGCCGCTTCGAAGATGTGGCTAACATCACGTCAACGCGGCAATGTTGCCGGAGCGTTACGGAGGTGCGCGACGTGCTGCCAGCTCAGGGATCAAGTGGCCGAAAAGTGCGCATCTGTGGCATTCGTACGTCCTGGAACACGGTGGGCGACGGTGAGTTCTTCTGCCCCGGCTGCGGAGGCGACCGCAACTACCGCCGCCGTACCGGCCGTCGCCGTTTCACGCTCCTCGGCGTGCCGCTCCTGAACCGGGGGACCGCCGGTCCTGTGATCGAATGCGCCGCCTGCCACGGCCACTTCGGTACGGACACGCTCGACCACCCCACCACGGTCCGGTTCTCGGCGATGCTGCGTGACGCCGTCCACACGGTCGCGCTCGCCGTCCTGGTGGCCGGCGGCACCTCCTCCTCCACCGTGCGCGAGACGGCCGTCCACGCGGTCCGGGCGGCGGGCTTCGACGACTGTACGGAGGAGCGGCTGACGGAGCTGGTGGAGGCGCTGGCCGCCGACACCGGCCGGTTCATCATCGACCCCGGACCGTGCGGCGCCGCGCTCGCCATCGAGCTGCACGAGGCGCTGGAGCCGCTGGCCCCGCACCTGGCCCCGGCGGGCCGGGAGTCGATCCTCGTCCAGGGCGCCAGGATCGCCCTCGCCGACGGCCCGTACATCCCGGCGGAGCGCGAGGTGCTGTCCACGGTCGGCCGCGCGCTGCGGCTGTGTGTGGCGGACACCGAGAGACTGCTGCTGGCGGCGGCCCGTACCCCGTCCTGACGGCGGGCGTGGGGGAGCGCGCCGGCCATGCGGGACAATGGGGCCCATGAGTCTGTTCCGGGACGACGGCGTCGTGCTGCGCACCCAGAAGCTCGGTGAGGCCGACCGCATCATCACGCTTCTGACCCGCGGCCACGGGCGCGTCCGGGCCGTCGCCCGGGGGGTGCGGCGCACCAAGTCGAAGTTCGGGGCCCGGCTGGAGCCGTTCTCCCACGTCGACGTGCAGTTCTTCGCGCGCGGCAGCGAGCTGATCGGGCGCGGGCTGCCGCTCTGCACGCAGAGCGAGACCATCGCCCCGTACGGGGGCGGCATCGTCACCGACTACGCCCGCTACACCGCCGGCACGGCCATGCTGGAGACCGCGGAGCGGTTCACGGACCACGAGGGCGAGCCGGCCGTCCAGCAGTACCTGCTGCTCGTCGGCGGGCTGCGCACGCTCGCCCGCGGGGAGCACGCCCCGCATCTGATCCTGGACGCCTTCCTGCTGCGCTCCCTCGCGGTCAACGGCTACGCGCCGAGTTTTGACGACTGCGCGAAGTGCGGGCTTGCCGGGCCGAACCGTTTCTTCTCGGTCGCGGCGGGCGGAGTGATATGCGGCGACTGCCGGGTGCCGGGCAGCGTCGTACCCTCTGCGGAGGCCGTCGTCCTGCTCAGCGCGCTGCTGACCGGCGACTGGGAGACGGCCGACGCGTGCGAGGCGCGGCATGTCAGGGAGGGCAGCGGGCTGGTGTCCGCCTATCTGCACTGGCACCTGGAGCGCGGTCTGCGCTCGCTCAGATACGTAGAGAAGAACTGAACCGTACGAAGAGTACGAACAGTGTGAAGAGTGCGTAGAGAAGACCGAAGAGCACGGCAGCACGAGGAGACAAGAGCGCATGGCACGACGCGGAATCCTGGGACGTACCCGCCGCGAGTACAAGACGCCCGAGCCGCACCCCTCCGGCGCGGTACCGCCGCACATCCAGAGCGAGCTGGTGCCGAAGCACGTGGCGTGCGTGATGGACGGCAACGGGCGCTGGGCCAAGGAGCGCGGCCTGCCGCGCACCGAGGGGCACAAGGTCGGCGAGGGTGTGGTGCTCGACGTCCTCAAGGGCTGCCTGGAGATGGGCGTCAAGAACCTGTCGCTGTACGCGTTCTCCACGGAGAACTGGAAGCGCACCCCCGACGAGGTGCGGTTCCTGATGAACTTCAACCGCGATGTCATCCGCCGCCGCCGCGACGAGATGGACGAGCTGGGCATCAGGATCCGCTGGGTCGGCCGGATGCCGAAGATGTGGAAGTCGGTCGTCCAGGAGCTTCAGGTAGCCCAGGAGCAGACCAAGGACAACGACGCCATGACGCTGTACTTCTGCGTCAACTACGGCGGCCGGGCGGAGATCGCGGACGCGGCGCGGGCGCTCGCCGCCGACGTCGCGTCGGGCAAGCTCGACCCGTCCAAGGTCAACGAGAAGACCTTCGCCAAGTACCTGTACTACCCGGACATGCCGGACGTGGATCTCTTCCTGCGTCCGAGCGGTGAGCAGCGTACGTCCAACTACCTGATCTGGCAGAGCAGTTACGCCGAGATGGTCTTCCAGGACGTGCTGTGGCCCGACTTCGACCGGCGGGACCTGTGGCGGGCCTGTCTGGAATTCGCCTCCCGGGACCGGCGGTTCGGCGGCGCGCTGCCCAACCTGTCGACGGGCGAGGACGACGAGATCGAGGAGCCGCAGGACAACTGAGCGGCGACGGGCGCGGGAACGCCGACCGGCGCGGGAACGCCGACCGGCGCGGGAACGCCGACCGGCGCGGGAACGCCGTACGAGCCGACAGGCCCGTACGGCGTCCCGGGCCCGCTTCTAGTTCTTCACCGCCGCCGCCGCGCACTCCGCGCAGGTGCCGAAGATCTCCACCGTGTGCGCCACCGCCACATAACCGTGCTGCGCGGCGACCGTCTCCGCCCACTGCTCGACGGCGGGGCCCTCGACCTCCACCGCCTTGCCGCAGATCCGGCACACCAGATGGTGGTGGTGGTCGCCGGTCGAGCAGCGCCGGTAGACCGACTCCCCGTCGTTCGTCCGCAGGACGTCCACCTCGCCGGCGTCGGCGAGGGACTGGAGGGTGCGGTAGACGGTCGTCAGGCCGACCGAGTCACCGCGGTGCTTGAGCATGTCGTGGAGCTCCTGCGCGCTGCGGAACTCTTCCACCTGGTCCAGCGCCGCCGCCACCGCGGCCCGCTGGCGGGTGGATCGGCCGCGCACGGGGGCCGTGCCCGCTCCATCGCCGGTCGCAGTCGTCACAGGTGCCTCCTTGCCTCTGCCCGTACCGCCGGGCGTCGCCCGCTTACGTCGGGCCATTCTGCCAGCTCGCGCTCACACCGCGAGGTCATCGCCGGTCCGCCGGGCGGCGGGGAGACCCGGTACGGACGGTTTCGTGGCCGGTACGGACGGTTCCGCGGCCGGTTCCGAGTGGTCACCGCCCAGGCCCCCCGCCCGCCGTCTCGCCAGCGGAGCGGCGAGGACGGTCAGGACCACGAACAGCCCGATGGCCAGCAATACGATGGTCGCTCCCGGCGGCACGTCCTGGTAGTACGACGTGACCGTGCCGCCCACGGAGACCGTCGTCCCGATCACCACGGCCAGCACGAACGTGACCGCGAACGACCGCGTGACCTGCTGGGCGGCCGCCACCGGCACCACCATCAGCGCGCTCACCAGCAGCAGCCCCACGACCCGCATCGCGACGGTGACGGTCACGGCCGCCGTGACGGCCACCAGCAGGTTCAGGGTCCGCACCGGCAGCCCGGTCACCCGGGCGAACTCCTCGTCCTGGCTGACCGCGAACAACTGGCGCCGCAGCCCCACCGTGACCAGCACCACGAAGGCGGCGAGCACGGAGATCGAGATCACGTCCTGGGACGAGACCGTCGACAGCGAGCCGAAGAGGAACGAGAGCAGATTGGCGTTGGAGCCGTTCGGCGCGAGGTTGATCAGCAGGACCCCGCCGGACATCCCGCCGTAGAAGAGCATGGCGAGGGCGATGTCGCCGCGGGTGCGGCCGTACGCCCGGATCAGTTCCATCGTGATCGCGCCCGCCACCGAGACCAGCGTCGCCGTCCACACGGGGCTCCAGGACAGCAGGAAGCCGAGACCGACGCCGGTGAGGGCCACGTGGCCGATGCCGTCGCCCATGAGCGCCTGGCGGCGCTGTACGAGGTAGATGCCGATGGCGGGGGCGGTGACGCCGATCAGCACGGCGGCGATCAGCGCGCGCTGCATGAAAGGGGCCTGGAGCATTTCCATGGTCAGCTCAGCAGTCCTGTACGGAGCGGCTCGCCGGCCGCGTGGGGGTGGACGTGGTCGTGGCCCGGGAGGGCGTGCTGGCCGAGGGCCGGGGGCGGCGGCCCGTCGTGCAGGACACAGCCCTCGCGCAGGACCACCGCGCGGTCGATCAGGGGCTCCAGCGGGCCCAGTTCGTGCAGGACGAGCAGCACCGTCGTACCGGCCGCGACCTGTTCGCGCAGGGTCGCCGCGAGGATCTCCTGGCTGGCGAGGTCGACGCCGGCCATCGGCTCGTCCATGATCAGGAGTTCGGGCTCGGAGGCGAGCGCCCTGGCGATCAGCACGCGCTGGTACTGGCCGCCGGACAGCGCGTTCACGGAGTCCTTGGCGCGGTCCCCGAGGCCCACCAGCTCGATGACCCGCTCGACGGCCGCCCGGTCGGCCCTGCCGGGCCGGCGCAGCTTCGTACGGGACAGGCGCCCGGCGGCGACGATCTCGCGGACCGTCGCGGGCACCCCGCCCTCCGCCGTGGTGCGCTGCGGTACGTATCCGACGCGCGACCAGTCGCGGAAGCGGCGCAGGGGCGTCGAGAACAGCGAGACCTCGCCGCTCGTGAGCGGGACCTGGCCGATCACCGCGCGGACGGCCGTGGACTTGCCGGAGCCGTTGGCGCCGAGCAGGGCGACCACCTCGCCGTGGTGCACGGTGAGGTCGATGCCGCGCAGCACGGGGCGGGCGCCGAGGGTGGCTGTCGCGCCCCGGAGCGCGATGACGGGGGTGCCGGGGGTGCCGGGGGCGCTCACTTGGCGCCCAGCGCGTTCCGGAGCGCGGCCAGGTTGGCCTTCATGACCTGGAGGTAGTCCGACCCCTTGGACTTCGCCGTGATTCCTTCGAGCGGATCCAGGACGTCGGTTCGCAGGCCTGTGTCCCCGGCGATGGTCTTCGCGGTCCTGTCGCTGGCGAGCGTCTCGAAGAACACGGTGCTCACCTTGTCCTGCCGGGCGATGGTCCCCAGCTCCTTCACGCGCGCGGGGCTCGGCTCCGCCTCGGGGTCGACCCCGGCGATCGCCTCCTGCTCCAGGCCGTACCGCTCGGCGAGGTAGCCGAAGGCGGCGTGGGTGGTGATGAACGTCCTGGTGGTGGTGTGGGCGAGGCCCTGCTCGAAGGCGGTGTCGAGGGCGCCGAGCTTGCCGACGAGGGTGCCGGTGTTCGTACGGTACGTGGCGGCGTGGTCCGGGTCCGCCTTCTCCAGGGCCGCGCCGACACCCTTCGCGACCTCGGCGTACTTCACCGGATCCAGCCAGATGTGCGGGTCGTTGCCGCCCGCGGACTCCTCGTCCCCGTGGTCGTCGTCCCCTTCGTGGCCGTGGCCGGCCTCGGTGCCGTGCCGCTCCATCGTGGTGAGCGAGGTCGCGTCGACGATCTGCCGTGCGCCGGACTGGCCGATGGCGTCGTCCACGGCGGGGGCGATGCCCTTGAGGTACAGGACGACGTCCGCCTGGCTGAGCCGGGCGGTCTCCCGGGGGCTCAGTTCCAGGTCGTGCGGCTCGGTGCCCGGCTTGGTCAGCGTCGTGACGGAGACATGATCGCCGCCTATCTGCTGGACCAGGAACTGCATGGGATAGAACGACGCCGTCACCGCCAGCCTGCCGTCGCCCTTCCCCCCGGCCGTGTCGGAGGAGGAGCAGGCGGACAGCGCCAGCAGGCCGAGCGTGACCGCTCCGGCCGTGGCGGCGGTGGGTATCAGGCGTCGTACGTTCATGACAGTCATTTTCAACAAAAGTGGAAACGATTGTCAACAAGGTGCGCTCCAGGTCGTTCCCGCACACCGATTTGATACAGGGGGTGCGGCCGCCGCTAATCTGGGGCATTCGCCGTTCGTCGCCGTCGTAATGAAGAGAGCACCGTGGCCGCCGACAAGATCGACACCATCGTCAACCTGAGCAAGCGCCGTGGCTTCGTCTACCCGTCCAGTGAGATCTACGGTGGTCAGCGGGCCGCCTGGGACTACGGGCCGCTCGGAGTCGAGCTGAAGGAAAACCTCAAGCGCCAGTGGTGGCGCTCCATGGTCACTTCGCGCGAGGACGTCGTCGGTATCGACTCGTCAGTGATCCTTGCCACAGAGGTCTGGGAGGCGTCCGGCCACGTCGCGACCTTCACGGACCCGCTGACCGAATGCACCTCCTGCCACAAGCGCTACCGCGCGGACCACCTGGAGGAGGGGTACGAGGAGAAGCACGGCAAGCCGCCGGTCAACGGCCTCGCCGACATCAACTGCCCCAACTGCGGCAACAAGGGCACCTTCACCGAGCCCAAGTCGTTCTCGGGTCTGCTCTCCACCCACCTGGGCCCGACCCAGGACACCGGCTCGGTCGCCTACCTGCGCCCCGAGACGGCGCAGGGCATTTTCACCAACTTCGGCCAGGTCCTCCAGACGTCGCGCAAGAAGCCGCCCTTCGGCATCGCGCAGATGGGCAAGTCCTTCCGGAACGAGATCACTCCGGGCAACTTCATCTTCCGCACCCGCGAGTTCGAGCAGATGGAGATGGAGTTCTTCGTCAAGCCGGGCGAGGACGAGAAGTGGCACGAGTACTGGATGGAGCAGCGCTGGAACTGGTACCGCGACCTCGGCCTGCGCGAGGAGAACATGCGCTGGTTCGAGCATGCCCAGGAGAAGCTCGCCCACTACGCGAAGCGCACCGTGGACATCGAGTACCGCTTCTCCTTCGGCGGCAGCGAGTGGGGTGAGCTGGAGGGCGTGGCCAACCGCACCGACTACGACCTCACCGTGCACTCCAAGGCCTCCGGCCACGACCTGCTGTACTTCGACCAGGAGGCCGGCGAGCGCTGGACCCCCTACGTCATCGAGCCGGCCGCCGGCGTCGGCCGCGCGATGCTCGCCTTCCTCCTCGACGCGTACAACGAGGACGAGGCGCCCAACGCGAAGGGCGTGCTGGAGAAGCGCACCGTGCTCCGCCTCGACCCGCGCCTCGCGCCGGTCAAGGTCGCGATCCTCCCGCTGTCCCGCAACCCGCAGCTCTCGCCGAAGGCCAAGGGCCTCGCCGAGGACCTGCGGCGCAACTGGAACATCGAGTTCGACGACGCGGGCGCCATCGGCCGCCGCTACCGGCGCCAGGACGAGATCGGTACGCCGTTCTGCGTCACCGTCGACTTCGACACCCTGGACGACAACGCGGTGACCGTGCGCGAGCGCGACACCATGCAGCAGGAGCGCGTCTCCCTGGACCAGATCCAGGCGTACCTCGGCGGCCGTCTCCTCGGCTGCTGACGCATCACGGTCCCAGCTCGAAGCCCCCGGTTCCGTTACGGAGCCGGGGGCTTCGTCGCACACTGGCGGTACGCCAACGCCCCATGCCCCACGCCCCACGCGTCACAACAGGAGGCTCGGATGCCGTCCACGACCACCAGCACCGTCCGCCGATGGGACCAGCACGGACGCGAGCATGTCGTACGCGTCCAGAAGTCAGGTGTCCTGCGCTCGTTGATATGTGACACCTGCGACTGGCGCATCAACGCGCAGTTCCTGCCCTGGCTCAAGGCCGAGGAACACCTGACCGAGGCCCACCAGGCCACGGTGAACCCGGCGAAGGACTGACACCGGCTCAGGCCGCTCGCAGCGGCTTTAACCAGAGGCGGTGACCGGGGTGGGCTGGGTAGCATCCGCAGTCGCCGATCTCCCCCCACGCGCTGCGAAGGAGCCTGCCCATGCCACGTCCTCCGACCGTGTCGATCACGGAATTCCCCGTGTCCGGCAAGGACGCCGGGCCCTACGGGATCACCTGCGGTACCGATGGCGCGCTGTGGTTCACGATGGTCCACCACGGAGCGATCGGGAGGATCACCCCCGGCGGTGACGTCACCTCCTACCCCCTCGACCCCGCCTCCTCCGGACCGTCGATCATCACCTCCGGACCCGATGACGCCCTGTGGTTCACGGAGTTCCGCGCTCATCGGATCGGCCGTGTCACCACGACCGGAGACGTCACGTCGTTCACCCTGCCGACCCCGGACGCCGGCCCGTTCGGGATCACGACCGGGCCCGATGGTGCGCTCTGGTTCACCGAGGCCGGTGCCGACCGCATCGGGCGGATCACGACCGGCGGTCAGGTCACCGAATTTCCGCTCCCGGTGTCGGGAGCCTTTCCCTCGGCCATCGCCGGTGGCCCCGGCGACAGGCTCTGGTTCACGATGAACCAGGCCAACGCGATCGGCTCGATCGGACTCGGCGGCGACATCGCCCTCCATCCGCTCCCCACCCCCGCCGCCGCTCCGGTCGGGATCACCGCGGGGGCCGACGGCGCCATGTGGTTCGTGGAGATCGGCGCGGGCCGGATCGGACGGATCGCCCCGGACGGGAAGATCGAGGAGTTCGCCCTGCCCGATCGTGACTCACGTCCCCACGCGATCACCACCGACTCCGCCGGGAACTGCTGGTTCACCGAGTGGGGCGCCAACCGCGTCGGCCGGATCACCCCCGACGGCCGGATCGACGAGTACGACCTCCCCAGCCCCTCCTCCGAACCGCACGGCATCGCACAAGGACCGGAGGGCGCGATCTGGACGGCCCTGGAGATTGGAACAGTGGCCCGACTCGCACCACACTGAGACCCAGCACCCAGCACCCAGCACCCAGCACCCAGCACCCAGCACCCAGAGCCCAGCACCCAGAGCCCCGGACCCGGCGGACACGATCAGGTCCGCAGGCCCCGGACCACCAAGTCGCACACGGCGGTGAACTCGTCGTCCATCGAGGGCTTCTGCCACTCCGGGGCGTACGTCGGGTCGTGGAACCGGGCCGTCGCCGCGAAGACCGCGACGGCCACCCGCTGCGGGTCCGGGGCGGTGAACTCGCCCGCGCGCACGCCCTCTTCGACGATCCGGGTGAGCTGGCCGGTCAGTATCGACAGGTGAGTCTCCGTCACCCCGCTGTTCTCCCGGGCCAGCGTGTTGTACGTGGCGAACAACTCCGGGTCGTCGCCCGCCTTGTGCCGCTTGGCGTCGAACAGCGCCAGCAGCCAGCCGCGCAGCTTCTCCGCGCCCCCGGGGGTCGTGGCGTCGGTGATGCCCTCCAGGGTGATCTCCGTGCGCTCCAGCCAGCGCTGGGTGACCGCCTCGCGCAGCGCCGCCTTCGTACGGAAGTGGCGGTACACGCTGCCGTGGCTGACACCGAGCAGCCGTGCCACGTCGACCACCGTGGCCTTCGCCGGACCGTAACGGCGCAGGACCTCTTCGGTCGCTTCGAGGATGCGCTCGGCGGTCAGGGTCTCGGTGGTCATCGGGGAGCGACCTTTCTGGCTGGTGCGGCGGCCCTTACCCACTGACATTACCCGCCGTCCACCCCGCCGGGTCGGTGTCCGGTCCGCGCCGCCCGCCGCTCAGTGTTCGCTGTCCAGGTGCGCCATCTGGGCGCTCGGGTAACGGTCGCCCCGGGCCGCGCCGACCGGGACGGCCCGCTCGATCGCGGCCAGGTCGCCGGCGTCGAGCGTCACGTCGAGCGCGCCGAGGGACTCGGCCAGCCGGTCGCGGTGGCGGGCACCGACCAGCGGCACGATGTCCTCCCCGCGGGACAGCACCCAGGCGATGGCGATCTGCGCGACCGTGACTCCCTTCTGTTCGGCGACCTTGCGCAGGGACTCGACCAGATCGAGGTTGTGGCGGAGGTTCTCCCCCTGGAAGCGGGGGCTGATCGCCCGGAAGTCGGTCGCCGCCAGCTCGCGGTCCGGGGCGAAGTGTCCGCTGATGAGGCCGCGCGACAGCACGCCGTACGCCGTGATGCCTATGCCCAGCTCCCGGACGGTCGGCAGGATCGTGTCCTCGATGCCGCGCGAGATCAGCGAATACTCGATCTGGAGGTCGGATATCGGGGCGACGGACGCCGCTCGGCGGATCGTGTCCGCGCCCGCCTCCGAGAGGCCGATGTGCCGTACATGCCCCGCCTGGACCAGCTCGGCGATGGCGCCGACCGTCTCCTCGATGGGCACGGTCGGGTCGACGCGCGCGATCCGGTAGACGTCGATGTGGTCCGTGCCGAGGCGCTGCAACGAATACGCCGCGAAGTTCTTCACCGCGGCCGGACGGCCGTCGATCGGCCCCCATCCGTTGTCCGGGTCGCGCATGCCGCCGAACTTCACGCTGATCACCGCGCGCTCACGGGCGCCGGCGGGGGCGGTGCGAAGGCCTTCGTTGATCAGCATCTCGTTGCTGCCCATGCCGTAGAAGTCGCCCGTGTCGATCAGGGTGACCCCGGCGTCCAGCGCGGCATGCAGCGTGGCGAGGGATTCGGCGCGGTCACCCCCTTCGTACACCGCGGACATGCCCATCGCGCCCAGGCCGAGCGCGGAGACCCGGGGGCCGGTCGAACCGAGCGCGCGGGTGGGGACGGAAACGGGGGTACCTGAGGTGGTGCTGTCGGGCGTGGTGGTCATGGCGAGCTCCTCGGAAGATGTCATGCGACAAGCTTGGCATGACCGATGACAGATTTCAATAACTGTCATTCACTACTTCGAGGGACCCCCTCAGGGGTTTCGGCCGATGTGGGCGAATAACCGTGTGACGACCGCCCCCCACCCGGTGGTAGCGTCACGGGCATGTTCTTCCAGATCTACGAGTGAGAGCGCGGCGGCCACGGCCCGCCCCCCACCGACGATTCCGCAGATCACTTCACATCACTTCGGGAGAACCCCGTGGCAAAGAGCCGCAACAACCTTCTCGGCGTCGGCGGGCAGCGCAAGAAGCTGTCCCGCGCCGACCAGCAGGGCAACGGCCCCGCCCGTAACGCCGACC
Source organism: Streptomyces sp. NBC_01317 (assembly GCF_035961655.1). Classification (NCBI taxonomy): domain Bacteria; kingdom Bacillati; phylum Actinomycetota; class Actinomycetes; order Kitasatosporales; family Streptomycetaceae; genus Streptomyces; species Streptomyces sp. NBC_01317. The sequence goes on from NZ_CP108393.1 coordinate 5,750,702, forward strand.
GCGCGGTCGCCGCCGACCAGAAGCAGGAGCTGCTGCGCAAGATGCGCGAGCGCGCCGGCGGCGACGACCAGCAGACCGACACCGAAGGCACCACCGGTGCCACCGGCACCGACAGCGAGGCCGGCACGGCGGGCGGGGCGACGGAAACACCCGCGTCCTGACCGAGCGTCGCCGTGCCGATGGGGACGGTCGTCCACGGTCGTGGACCGTTCACGGGCGGGCCGATGCTGGGGAAGGGTCCCCGGGGTGCCCATCGCATCGACATCGGCTTCGCCGCGCTCTCCGTGGTCGAGTCGGCCGGTGAGGGCGGTGACCTGGCCGGCGAGGCCGCGCAGGTCGGCGCCGTTGTTGCGGGCCCGGTCCGTGAGGTCGCGATGGGCGGCGCGGCGGTCGCGGGTGGCTCGGACGCGTTGTTCGCCGGTGCTTCCGGCGGCTCCGGGGCGTTGTCCCAGGTAGCGGCGCCCGTCCTCGGGTGCGTCCGGCGCGTGGCTCCGGGCCGTCCGCAGGACGCCGGACCCGGCACCTGAGCCGGGCCGGGATCGGGCTGGTCGGCCGCTGTCAGGCGTCGCGATGCTGATGCGCACTGACCCCGTTCCGTGAACTCGACCGGCTCACCCAGCAGTTGATGGGCCCTGGCGCGTGGTCGCGGCCGGCCGCGACGCAGGTGGACGCCTGTCGTGACGGTGACGGTGACGAGTACATGGTGGCGCTCGATCCCCGGTGTGGCGCCGGACGCGCTCGACGTCGACGTCGAGCGGAACCTGCCCACGGTCAGGGCCGAGCAGCGCCCGGTGCCGAGGGCGGACACCGTCCAGACGGAGCCGGCCGAGCACCCGCTGAGGGTGTTCTCCCGGCAGATCGTCCTGGCCGACACCCTGGACACCGAACGCATCGAGGCCTACTACGACGCGGGCGTGCCGCCACCGCGCATCCCGATCGCCGAGCGTGCCAAGCCTCGCAGGATCAGCGTCAACGGGCCGTCCGGCGCCCGGGAGATCTCCGGCTGAACCGGGCCCCGGGGCTGGAGGCGGGGTTCCGCCTCCCGCCTCCCCGCCCCCGCGTCCGGCGCGGCTCCCCGGCCGGCGCGACCACGGCCGCCTCTTCCCCCGTCGGCGGTTGCCCGTCCCCGACCGGCCCTCCGCGATTCCCCGCGCGGTTCCGTCGCCCGCCCGCCCGGCTGAGACGCTCCCACCCCCGTTCCGTCGCACGTCCTCACGCGCCTTGACGTGTCTTCAGCTGATTTTCAGGTGTAACGCGGGGAGGAGAGGGCAGCAGCCGCCTCGGCCGTCCCCCATCTTTCGCCCCGGCTCATCCTCTCGGGAGAGAAAACATGTCCATGCACCGCCCGTCCGCGACGCTGCTCCGGGAAGCGGCAGGAACATCCGACGGTGACGCCCGGACCGGCGGGCTGCCGTGGATCGAGGACGCGGAGAAGATCGCGCCCAAGGACGCCCGGGACCTGTCGAAGCTGTTCTTCGACCGGTTGCGGGAGTTGGAGGAGGGCACGCACGCCCACCAGTACGCCCGCAACACACTGATCGAGATGAACCTGTCCCTGGTCGCCTTCGCCGCGCGCCGCTTCCGCAGCCGGGCCGACCAGATGGAAGACATCGTCCAGGTGGGAACGATCGGGCTGATCAAGGCGATCGACCGGTTCGAACTCTCCCGTGAGGTGGAGTTCACCACCTTCGCGATCCCCTACATCGTGGGCGAGATCAAGCGGTTCTTCCGTGACACCAGCTGGGCCGTGCACGTGCCACGGAGGTTGCAGGAGCTACGGGTCGGCCTCGCCCGGGCCAAGGACCACCTGGCGCTCGCCCTGGACCGCGACCCCACCGTCCGCGAACTCGCCGCGCACATGGAGCTGACCGAGGACGAGGTCATCGAGGGCCTGATCGCCTCGAACGGCTACAACAGCGACTCGCTCGACCTACCCGCCGACTCGGGCACGGACGCCCGGGGCGGCACAAGGACCACCTCGCTCGCCGACTTCGTCGGCGCCTGCGATCCCGCCATGGAACTGGTGGAGGACTTCCACAGCCTCGCCCCGCTCCTCGCCACCCTCGACGACCGGGAACGCCTCATCCTGGAACTGCGCTTCGGCCAGGAACTGACCCAGGCCGAGATCGGTGAACGCCTGGGCGTCTCCCAGATGCACGTCTCACGTCTCCTGTCGCGCACCCTGGCCCGCCTCCGCGCCGGGCTGCTCGTCGAAGAATGAGCACAGGCGCCGAAGAATGACCACAGGCGCCTGTCACCTTCTTCCGCTACGTGTCGTCGCTCGTTCCCCAGCCCCCCGCTTCCCGGCCCCGCGCTTCCCGGCCCGGCAGGCCCCGATTGCCTCATGGCCGGACACGCGGAAATCTCTGTCGGCTGGAGTAGACATTGGGTGGTGATGTGGTTATGGTTTCTCTCGTAGCCAGAAGGACAGCAGGGCCTGGCAGACACGAACTGCCGGTCAGCGGTACAGCAGTTGCGATATGTAGGACGGTTCGGTGGTGGAGTCGCGAAGCCAGCGCGGTAGCAGGACGGCGACGAGGCTGACGACCGGACCGGGTGGCCCGCGGTGATCAGGGGCCGCCGTGAGCAGTAGCACAGCAGTGCGGGTAGGTGAGCAGCACCTCGGTGAAGGCGTCGGCTGCGGGCGCGCGCATCGGGAGGTTCGGCAGTGGGGTTCTAAGCCAGGGCAGACGCAGGACGGGCGACGGGGCTGGCTGCCGAAGACGTGGCGCTACCGCAGGCCACCGAGCAGTACGTATCACCAGCAGTACGCGTCACCGGCAGTAGGTAAGTAACTGATCCCAGAGGGAAGAACGGAGGGGCCGAGCGCCATCAGGATCGCCCGGGCGGAGTCACAGAGCCCGGGTACCGCAGGACATCGATAGTGAGGTGGTCTCCGGTCGAGCAACCGCGATCCCCGCAGTTCCCGTCCTCTCCCGGGTGGGTGTGCGGACACAGAAGGCCGACGCGGAACCGCGGTCGGCAGATGGTGTAGCAGTTCCTTCGGGGCCTTGGTGCCAAGTGGCACCAAGGCCCCTCCACGCGTTCCATGAGAGTTCCACGAGAGAGGTGCAATGACCGCGGACGACTCGTTCGGCCGTCTTGATGACGACGACTACCCCGCCTACACCATGGGCCGGGCCGCCGAGATGCTCGGCACCACCCAGGGCTTCCTGCGCGCCATCGGCGAAGCCCGCCTCATCACCCCGCTCCGCTCCGCGGGCGGACACCGCCGCTACTCCCGCTACCAACTGCGCATCGCCGCCCGTGCCCGGGAACTCGTCGACCAGGGCACCCCCATCGAGGCCGCCTGCCGCATCGTCATCCTCGAAGACCAGTTGGAAGAAGCCCGGCGCATCAACGCCGAGTACCGGCGCACCGCCCAGCCGACGGACCCCCGGACCGCAGTCTGAGGAGACGAGACGGTGGCCTCCCGTGACCTCCCGGCCGCCGCCACCGCCCTACGACCCGGACTCCGGCCGGCTCAGCGCTTCGGGGCGAACCTCGCCGAGTACTCCGCGAGGTTCTCCTCGAACGGCCCGTCCTTCTGAAGACCGTTCTCGAACGCCTGCCTCGCCCACTCCTGCACCTCAGGAGTCGCCAGTGCCGCGAAGAACAGGTTGGCCTGTGTGGCGAGTTCGTCCGCCTTCGGGAGCGTCCGCGGATCGACCTCCCGTTTCAGTTCCCGGATCGCGCTGACCGAGAACCCCGAGACGCGCCGCACGAATTCATCGATGAACGCGTCGAACTCGGCGTCGGGCACCGCCCTGTTGACGTATCCGTACCGCTCCGCGAGCGCCCCGTCGAAGTCCTCGCCACCCGCCATGATCTCCAACGCCCGCCCCCGCCCCACCAGACGCGGCAGGCGTGCGACGGCGCCGCCGCCCGGGATGGCGCCGCCCGTGATCTCGAACTGGCCCAGCACGGCGCGCTCCAGGCTCGCGAACCGGATGTCGGTGGCGAGGACGAACTCGCTTCCCGCCCCCCGTACCCGCCCGCGAATCGCACTCACGGTGAGCGCGGGAAGCCTGCTCAGCCGGATCAGCACGTCCGTGAACGGCGACATGCCCTCCAGCAGCGACGGCTGGTCGGCGAGCAGTGAACCGTCGTCGGCGAGGTCCCAGTGCGCGATGAAGTACTCGGGATCGGCGCTCTCGAAAAGGACCACCGCGAGGTCCGGGTCGTTCTCGGCGGCTTCGAGGAGCGCGCGCAGCTCGATGATGAACTGCGACCCGACCAGGTTGACCGGAGGGTTGTCGAAGGTCACCCGCCACAGGGACGGGGAGGACTTGGTGACAGTGAGCTGTGTCATGAAATGGACCTTATAGGGTGAGTCCGAATTTCCGACTCGGGTGGTGAGGGTACGAGGACGGGGGCGTCCTCAGCCCCCGTCCCCGGCCGCAAGCCCCAGCCGCAAGCCCCAGCCCCAAGCCCTCAGCTCACCGTCCGCGGCAACCGCAAGCTCAGCAGCCCCGTCAGCAGGATCAGCCCCATCATCGCCACCAGGGTCACCGTCAGCGCGTCCCCCATGCCGCCGGAGTCCGTCAGGCTCAGGAACAGCGTCCCCAGCGTGGCCACCCCCAGCGCCAGCGAGGCCTGCTGCGCCGTGACCATCACGCCGCTGCCCACCCCCGCCCGCTCGGGCGGCACGTCCGACAGCACGATCCGGAACAGGTTCGGCAGCTGGAGACCACCGCCCAGACCGGCCACGGCCACCCCCGGCAGCAGGTCCAGCGCGCCGACCGACGGCCAGTCCCGCCAGACGAGCAGGGCCAGCAGCCCCAGCCCGGTGAACTGAATCGCCGCGCCGACCGTCAGCACCCGCGTCCCGAACCGCCCGAGCAGCCGCGGCCCCGCCAGCGACGCCGCGAAGAACGTCACCGCCAGCGGCACCAGCGCCAGCCCCGACCCGATGGCACTCATGCGGAGGCCCTGCTGGAGGGCGATCGCCAGCACGAACATGAACCCGCCGAAGCAGATCGCGAACGGCACGGTCAGTCCCACCCCGCGCCGCAGCGACACCAGCCGGAACAGGCTCGGCGGCAGCAGCGGTATCCGCCCCTGCCGGTCCTCCCGCCGCTCCACCCACAGGAACGCGGCCGTGGCCACCGGGAAGACCCCCAGCGTGACCCACGTCCACAGCGGCCACCCCGCCGCCCTGCCCTCGGTCAGCGGCACCAGCAGCGTCACGAGCGCGGTGGTCAGCAGCAGCGTGCCCGGTACGTCGATCGGCGCGGGCTTCTGCGACTTCGTCTCGGGCACCGTACGGAACGCCAGGAAGAGACCGACCAGCGCGACCGGTACGTTCACCAGGAAGATCGCCCGCCAGCCGCTGCCCGCGATGTCCGCCGCCACCAGCACGCCGCCCAGGATCTGGCCCGCCACCATGGAGAGCCCCGCGGTCGCGCCGTACAGGCTGATCGCCTTCGCCCGCCGCTCCCCGGCCGTCGTCGCGTGGATGGTGGCCAGGACCTGCGGCAGCATCAGCGCCGCCGCCGCGCCCTGGGCCACCCTCGCGCCCACCAGTGTCCAGGCGTCGGGCGCCAGGCCGCAGGCCAGCGAGGTGATGCCGAAGGCCGCGATGCCGGCCATGAACAGGCGCCTGCGGCCGAGGGTGTCGCCGAGCCGTCCGCCGAGGACGAGCAGGACGGCGTACGCGACGCCGTAACCGGCCACGACCAGTTCGAGCAGGGCGGGGCCCGCCGACAGGTCCTTGTCGATGGTCGGCAGGGCGACGTTGACGATGAAGAAGTCGATCAGGGGGAGGGCCGCTCCGAGGAGCACCGTGAAGAGGCCGAGGGTGCCGAGGACCGGACCATGGTCATGGATGGCCGGAGCGGGACCCGGAGCGGGAACAGAGGAAACAAGAGGAGCCGGGGCCGGAACGCCGGACTGAGGACGGGATGCTGTACTCACGAGAGCCAGAGTCACCCCGGACGAAGCCTGGTACCAGAGTGTCTTTATCCTGGTACAAGGAGTACCTGGCAATGGGCTGAGCCCTCCTGCAACCTGGAGGAATGGTAACGATGGTGCAGGAACGCGGCACGACGCTCCCCCAGGCAGCGGTACCGGGCGGATCCACCCCCGGCCCCGCCCTCCGGGAGCCCGACATCCGCCGCCACGAACTGGCCGGCTTCCTGCGCAGCCGCCGCGAGCGCATCATGCCCGAACAGGTCGGCCTGCCGCGCGGCATCCGCCGCCGTACGCCAGGACTGCGCCGCGAAGAGGTCGCCCAGCTCTCCGCCGTGGGCGTCACGTGGTACACGTGGCTCGAACAGGCCAGGCCCATCCAGGTCTCCGCCCAGGTGCTCGACGCCCTCGCCCGCGCCCTGCTCCTCGACCCCAGCGAGCGTTCCCACCTCTTCGCGCTGGCCGGTGCCGTGGACCCCGCGCCCGGCGCGCCGAGCCCCACCATCACTCCATCGGTACGGCGGATGCTGGAGCGCCTGGAGCCCTTCCCGGCCTGTGTGCAGAACAGCCGGTACGACATCCTCGCGTACAACCGCACCTATGCCGTGATGATGTGCGACATGGACGCCCTGCCGCCCGAGGACCGCAACTGCATCTGGCTCGCCTTCACCAACGCGCAGTGGCAGGCCGCTCTCACCAGTCCCCGCGAGACCAAGCAGACCCTGGTGGCCCGCTTCCGCTCCGACATGGCCGAGCACCTCGCCGAGCCGCCCTGGAAGGCCCTGCTCGCGCGGCTGCGGAACGCTTCGCCGGAGTTCTGCGAGATCTGGGAGCGGCACGAGGTGATCGGCAACACGGGCCGGAGCAAGCGCTTCGTGAACGCGCGTGTCGGCACGCTCAACGTGGTCCACACGAACCTCTGGCTCGGACCGACGTCCGGGCCCCGGCTGGTCAGTTACGTCCCCGAGGACGACGAGTCCCAGGCCCGGCTGGAGAAGCTCCTGATGCTGAAGACGCTGGAGGCGCGGCAGCCGGCGGCGGTCTGAGAGGCCGCTCCCGGGGTCCGAGAAGACTCCCGGAATCCGAGGAGATTCGTTACGCCCGCGCCTCCGCCGCCTGAGCCCCCGCCGGGTCCAGCCGTTGTGCCGTACGCACCGCCGTACCCCGCGCCCACCGCCCGCTGCTCAGCAGCCCCACCAGCAACACGGCGAGACCACACCCCGTGATGATCCACCACGCCGGCCGGCTCGCGTCCGCGAAGTCGTGCTTACCCGCCGCCGAGGCCATCCGGCCCGTGGTCGACAGGGCCACCCCACCCGCCAGTACGGCCCCGATCACCGCGACCCCCAGCGTCTGACCGATCTGACGGCTGGTCGAGGCGACGGCGGCGGCCACCCCCGCCTGCGCGTTGGGCATGCCGGAGACGGCGGTGTTGGTGATCGGCGCGTTCACCATGCCGAAGCCGATGCCGAAGATCACGTACCCGGTGAAGAGCAGCGGAGTGTGCTGCTCCGCCTTGAATACGGCGAACAGCACCCCGCTCGCCGTCATCGCGATCCCGGCGACCAGCAGCGACAGCCGGGGCCCCCGGTTGCCCACCAGCCGCCCCGACAGCGGCGCGCACACGAAGGTCATGGCCGCCATCGGCAGGATGTACAGCCCGGCCTTCAAGGCGGACAGCCCCCGCACGTCCTGGAGGTAGAGCGTGTTCAGGAAGAGGAACCCGCTCAGCCCGGCGAACGCGCACACGGCGATCAGCGTCGCGCCGCTGAACGGCGCGCTGCTGAAGAACCGCAGGTCGATCAGTGGCTCGTCGCGCCTCGGCTCGTACAGGATCAGCGCGACCAGCGAGAGTATCGAGAAGCCCACGAAGGACAGGATCTCCGGCGAGGTCCAGCCGGCCTTGGGCGCCTCGATGATCGCGTACGTGAGGGTGGCGAGCACCCCGATGACCAGCAGCTGGCCCACCGGATCGGGCCTGCGGGCCTTGGGGGCGCGGGACTCGGGGACGTACCGCCAGGTCAGGATCAGCGCGGTGATCCCGATCGGGATGTTGAGCCAGAAGATCGCCCGCCAGCTGATGGTGTCCACCAGCAGGCCGCCGATGATCGGCCCCAGCGCCAGCGAGATCCCGACCACCGCGCCCCACGCCCCGATGGCGCGGGCGCGCTCGCGCCGCTCGGTGAAGGTGTTGGTGATGATCGACACCGCGACCGGGTTGAGCATGGAGCCGCCGATGGCCTGGAGGATCCGGAACGCGACGAGCGATTCCAGGTTCGGCGCGGCCGAGCAGAGCGCCGAGCCGACCGTGAAGATCACCAGCCCGGTCATGAAGACCTTGCGCCGCCCGATCCGGTCGGCCGTGGAGCCCGCGAGCATCAGCAGCGACGCCAGGACGAGGGTGTACGCGTCGATCGTCCACTGGAGCCCCGCCACCGACGCGTGCAGTTCCTTCTGCAACGTGGGCAGGGCGACGTTCAGGATGGTGTTGTCGAGGCTGACGATCAACAGGCTCATGCAGCAGATCACCAGCACCAGCGTCCGCCGCCGGGGGCTCAGCTCAGGCATGCGCACGATAGTACGTCTAACTAACCATTCTCGGCGGGAGGGGGTGGTGGGCCACAATGGTGAGATGACCGCAGCACTCCCACTCTCCGCGCCTCCGTCCGCCGCCCCGCTCGCGACGCTGTCTCCGCTGGCCATCGGCCCGTACGGGGTGCGTCCGCCGGTGGTGCTCGCGCCCATGGCCGGGATCACCAACGCGCCCTTCCGGACGCTGTGCCGCGAGTTCAGCGGGGGCAAAGGGCTGTTCGTCAGTGAGATGATCACCACACGCGCGCTCGTCGAACGCAACGAGAAGACGATGCAGCTGATCCGTTTCGACGCGTCCGAGACCCCGCGCTCGATCCAGCTGTACGGAGTCGATCCGGTCACCGTCGGCAAGGCGGTCCGCATGATCGTGGACGAGGGCCTGGCGGATCACATCGACCTGAACTTCGGCTGCCCGGTCCCCAAGGTCACCCGCAAGGGCGGCGGCTCGGCGCTCCCGTACAAGAGGCCGCTGCTCCGCGCGATCCTCCACGAGGCGGTCTCGAACGCCGGCGACCTCCCCGTCACGATGAAGATGCGCAAGGGCATCGACGACGACCACATCACCTACCTCGACGCGGGGCGGATCGCGGTCGAGGAGGGCGTCACGGCGATCGCCCTGCACGGCAGGACGGCGGCGCAGCACTACGGCGGTACGGCGGACTGGGACGCGATCGCGCGCCTCAAGGAGCACGTGCCGGAGATTCCGGTCCTCGGCAACGGCGACATCTGGTCGGCGGACGACGCGCTGCGGATGATGCGCGAGACCGGCTGCGACGGCGTGGTCGTCGGGCGCGGCTGCCTGGGCCGCCCGTGGCTGTTCGGCGACCTGGTGGCCGCCTTCGAGGGTACGGGGGCCCCGGCGCGCCCCGGCCTTCGCGAGGTGTCGGTCGTGATGCTGCGTCACGCGGAACTGCTGGGGGAGTGGATCGGCGACGAGGCACGCGGCGTGATCGACTTCCGCAAGCACGTGGCCTGGTACCTGAAGGGCTTCGCGGTCGGCTCCGAGATGCGCCGCCGCCTGGCGATCACCTCGTCCCTGGCCGAACTGGACGCGCTGCTCTCCGAGTTGGACCTGGACCAGCCCTGGCCGGACGGCGCGGACGGCCCCCGGGGCCGCACGTCGGGCAACAACCGGGTGGTCCTGCCGGACGGCTGGCTCAAGGACCCGTACGACTGCTCGGGCGTGAGCGCGGACGCGGAACTGGACACGTCAGGCGGCTGACGCCGCCTTTGCGTTGGTACGGCCCTCAGCGCGCGACGTACGCGACGAAGTCGCCCCAGGCGGCGGCGGAGACCGTGAGCGTTGCCCGGGCGGGGTCCTTGCTGTCGCGGACGGGAACGAGCCCGGCGAAGCCGTCGCCGACTTCGAGGCACTCCCCGCCGTCGCCGCTGCTGTAACTGCTCTTGCGCCAGCGGGCGGCGCTGAGATCGGGTCGGACGTTGCTCATGACTGCATCTCCTTCAGCGCGGTACGGATCATCCGGGCCGACTCGACGGGGCTGCACGCGTTGATCCGTGTCAGATCGTAGGACATCGCGCACTTCGTGACCCGATCAGGATCCATGAAGAGCTGGCCGGTGAAGTTCCCTTCCATGTAGGCGATCCGGGGCCTGTCCGGGAGGTCGAGAAGACACACGGTGGCGCCCAGACAGGGGTGCTCGCCCACGGCTGTCGGGACGACCTGGATGACCATGGCCGGGTGCTCCGCCATCTCGGCCAGATGACTCAACTGCTCGGCCATGACCTTGGTTCCGCCGATGGGGCGCCGCAGCAGGTCCTCCTCCAGGATGAACCACATGGCGGGGGGTTCCGCGCGGCGGAGGATGTCCTGTCGCTTGAGCCGGGTCTCGATGCGGTGCCCCAACAGGCCGTCGCCGGCCCGGGACCGCGCTCCTTTCATGAGCGCGGTCATGTACCTCTCCGTCTGCAACAGGCCGGGGACGAACGAGGTCGTGTAGGTGCTGATGGACGACGCGGTCGCTTCGAACTCGATGTACAGCTCCATCCAGTCGGCGACTACGGGCGTGTGAGCGGCGAACCGGTACAGCCGCTCGAACAACCCACCCGTCTCCAACGCGACGTCAAGCGCCGTCGCGTTCGCCAAGGTCGCCGGTACCAAACAGAGTTCGATCTGAGCGATACGACTCCCCGTCATATGCGCAACCGCCGCCAATTTCGTCTGGCTCCATCCCCGGGCCTCTCTACGGAGACGTAACTCCGCACCCAGGAACGCCTCCGGACTGGTGTACGGGTCCAACTCTTTGCCCGCCAAAGGAATCACCGCTCTTTACGCTCAGACCGTCAAGGGCTACCCCCTGTTGAGCCTAACCGCAGACACCGATTCTTGTTGCACAGACGGTGATGAAGCGATGACGGAGGGCCCAACCCCCATGTGTGACCGAGCCCTGGAACCCCCGGCCCCCGACGGATCGGCCCAGCTTGAGGCCACCGTGGACGGCCGGGGTTTCCATCGCCTCGTACCGGACGACGGGGCGGCCTACGCCCCGGTGACGGACGAACTGTTGGAGCGGGTGCTCCATGGACTGAGGCGGTTGGCGGAATGACGGACAAGAGCAACGCACGGCGAGTTCTCGCGCGGCTGACAGAGGAATTCGGCAAGGACGGCGTCCTGATCGTCCCCAAGCCCGACCCCGGCGCCGAAGGGGCGGATCTCATCCCCGGCTCCGCCCTCCGCTGGCCCCCCTGCGAATGCGGCAATTCCCTCTGCCCGGACTACAAAGAGCCGTCCGCGCGGGGCAACTCCTAAAAGGGCGGCTCCAAGGAGTACCCGTTCTCGCCGAGAGGGGCGGGCTTCGGTTCGGCGGCACGCTGTTCGGCCACGGTGGGGTGGACCGCGATCGCCTCGGCGGCTCGGCCCTGCCGGACGAGGACCTCGTACAGGTGCTCACGCGCCCTGATCGTGCCCACGGCGCGCAGTTCGTCGGCGGCGGCGTCAAGACGGCCGGCCCTGGTGAGGAGGTCGGCCTTGACGATACGTGGGTCGGTCCAGGGACGCGGATCGGCTTCGGCCACGGCGATCGCCTCGTCGACGCGGCCCAGGCCGGCGAGGGCCCAGGCCCGCCACCCGTGCTGGAACTCCTCGTGGCCGTGGTGGGGCACGACGCTGGGGTGCTCGACCAGGTGGAGCAGTTCCTCGGGGCGGTCGAGAAGCGCGACGAGGGGTGCCAGGAGGTTGGAGCAGTCGTACCAGCCGAAGCCGGGTTCGGCGACGGCGATCGCGTCGTCCAGCCGGCCGTCTGCCAGCAATGTGGCGGAGAGCCACGCGCGGTACCCGACCCAGTCGTCGGAGGTGATGGCGTCTCGCATCACGGCCTCGGCCTCTTCGGCGCGGCCGTGGCGGCGCAGGGCGTCGGCGTAGATGTCCAGGACGGCGTGCGCGTCCTGACCGGTGGCCAGGTCGCGCAACTCCTCCAGCCGCCCGTGACGTGCCAGCAGTTCGGCGTAGGCGGTGAGGGTGTTCTGGGTGAGGGAGCGGCGCCCGGTTATGTCCTGGCCGAGAACCCGGATCGCGTCGTCGGCGCGGCCCGCGCGTTCCAGCACCTGGGCCTGCGATTCCCGCGCATCGTGGGGGGCGATCAGCTCCAGCACCCGCTGGTCACGGTCGTACCCTGCGGTGATCTCCACCAGGACGGACAGGACGGGCAGGACGGACGGGCACGAGGTGCCGTCGAGATACGGGATGAGCAGGTCGATGGCCTCGTCCACGCGCCCCGCCTCGGCGAGCATCTCGGCGAAGTCACGGCACTCGGCCTCGGCCTCGGCCTCGGAGGCCGGGCCGGCTTCGTCCGGGCGGACCAGATCCAGGGCGTCCTCCGTCCGGCCCGACCGGAGCAGGATCCTGGCCTTCGCCCGCAGGGCGGTCCGCCATCCGGTCGCGGCGAACGGCTCCATGACGGCTAGCGCCCGCCCGAACTCCCCGGCCCGGCACAGCGTCTCCACCGCTCCCTCGGCGCAGAACCACTCGCCGCGTTCGACTGCCACCTGCGCGGCCAGGTCCAGGTGACCGTGTTCCAGCAGGAGCCCCACCCTTCTCGGCGAGATACCGCGATAGTTGCCCGCCTGCCACGCAAGATCGTCCACGTCCATGGGAGGAGAGTAGAGAAGCCCCCTGACATCTCACCGGGCGTTGTCAGTACCAGGTGTCAGGCTTACGACATGCTGATCGAGGGATACGAGGACGGCCCACTGGCCGCCGGGGAGCCGCTGCTGTCCCGCTCGGGTTTCTGGTCGAACTACCTACTAGCGATGTGCGCGGGTGGGACAGGCACCGAGCGTCCTGGACCACACCGGTTCGGCGAAGACGGCGCCGATGCCGACGCCTTGTCGGAGATCCTCCTGGACCCCGAGCGGTGGCCGGTGTTCCGGGTGCCCGCCTCGGAGGGCCCCGGAGTTGTGGTGGTCTCCCGCAACCTGGTCGGTGACTACGGCATCGACTTCCTCCTCACCTCCGCCGGACCGAGCGGCGCGCGGCGGATCGCGGGCGGGGAGGGGGAGGTGTCGGGAACGGGCCTGACCTGGCAGAACCTGCTGGCGATCGCGAACGACGCGGCGCCCACGGCCGAGGGGGTCCATGACCCCGACGCCCGCCTCCTCCTGATCCTGCCCCTCCTCAACGACCCGGACGTTCCGGAGGGAGCACCGGCGAGGATCAGCGCGGCGCTCACTGCGGTGGGGGTCCCCCAGTCCTCCGCCCCCAGCATCGCGGAGTATCTGCTCGGCTGTCTGACGAGCGGATCGTGGCACGATCCCTCGTGGCACTCACCGCTGAGCGGCGAACGCGCGGTTTCCAAGCCCCTGTTCACCGGCTGGGAAAAACCACTTGAACCACCTGCTTACGGTTTCCGTATGACGACAACTCTCCGCCTCGCCGAGGTGACCGCCGCGAACTTCGAAGACGCGATCGCAGTGAAGGTCCGCCCCGATCAGGAGCATCTGGTCGCGCCGGTGGTGAAGTCCCTGGCGGAGGCGTACGTCCACCCGGGCATCGCGTGGCCGCGCCTGATCCTGGACGGCGACCGGATCGTCGGTTTCCTGATGGCGTTCTTCGACATCGACTTCGCCGGTGACGGCACCGGCAAGGACATCCGCTCGGGCCTCTGGCGCCTCAACATCGCCGCCGGCGAACAGGGCCACGGGTACGGCCGCTTCGCGGTCGAGGCGGTGGCCACCGAGATCCGCCGCCGCGGCGGCACCCGCCTGACGGTCACCTGGCACCCTGGCGACGACGGCCCCGAGGGCTTCTACCTGGGCCTCGGCTTCCACCCGACCGGCGAGACGAGCGGCGACGAGCGCGTCGGCGAGCTGGAGCTGGCACGGTGAGCGCGGCGCCCGCGTGGCAGTTGGGCACGTGGGGGGTGACATCCGAGGAAAACCGTGGGCCTGCTGGTGTGTCAGTGGCTGGTGGCATACTCCGCCGGTATGTCTGAGCAGGTGTGTTTGAGGGGCGTCGAACCGGCCGATCTGGAAGCGTTCTTCGCGTACGAGCACGATCCTGAGGCCGTGCGGCGGGCCAACTTCCCGCCCCGGGAACGGGAAGCCTTCATGGCCCACTGGACCACCAACATCCTGGGGAATCCTACGGGCTTTGTGCAGGCCGTCACCGTGGACGGAGAGCTGGCGGGCAACGTGATGGCTTGGTGGGACGAGGGGCGCCGCTCCATCGGGTACTGGCTGGGCAGGCGGTACTGGGGGCGTGGGATCGGCACGCGGGCGGTGGCGTTGTTCTTGGAACAGGAGAAGGCCCGCCCCTTGTACGCGGATTCGTTCGTCGGGAACACCGGCTCGGTGCGACTGCTGGAGAGACTCGGCTTCCGGCGTACCGACACGGTCTGGTACGGCGAGCTTGAGCACGTCAGGTTGGTGCTCGACGAGCCGTGTGGGGGATGTGTGGCCGGGGTGGGCTGAACGGGTTCGTCCGGTTCTGGGGGCCGTCGGCGATCCGGACAGCAGGGCAGAGGTTTGCGTCAGATGTCCCTGAAAGGCGATTCGGTGGGCGGTGGGCGGGACAGTGCTGTTGCCGGGTCTGTCGGCTTCCGACCCGGGACCGTCACCGAACGCCGAACAAGGGAGTCCTGTCCGTGCCGTCCTTGTTGCACTACGCCGTCGTCACCGATCCGACCTCGCTACCCGCCTCGCAGCCCGGGGCGCCGTCCGTGGGGACGGTGTACGTCATCGTCTCCAACACCCACCAGTCCGATGTGAGGTGGGAATACATCGATGTGGAGATACCGGTCGGCACCGGTCCGTCCGACCTGACGGACGATCCCACGGTGATCAGCGCGAGTGCCGACCTGGACTACACGGCATGGCTTGAGCCGGCACCCGATTTCAGCTGGAACGCCGGCCTCGGGCGCTTTCGGGCCCATCACCCCCAAGGGGGCGGCAGATTAACCCTGCCTTACGACCAGTCGTTGATCCTGAAGCTGGACGGCATACCGGTTTCCGGTACGGCGGGGCTGATCCGGCTGCGCATACTGGAGAAGTCCGGTGGCGGTGACGACAACGTACCGATGCGGCGGGATCATTTCACCACCACGCTCGGATTGGTGAAGCAGGCCGCCCCGAGGATTCCGCGCAACTTCCGTCCGGAGAAGAATTCGTTGGTGGATGTGGATGCCGGTGGGAGTGTCGTTCTGAAGTGGGACGGGCCCGACAACCTCGATTACTGGATCCGTGATCCGGAAGGAAACGAGACGGTGGTCGCGACGGCGGCGGCCCAGGGATCTCCGGTGAGGCAACAGCCCTACATGTGGTCGCCCATCGTCCCGCCGAAGCGAGGTACCACGTACACCCTGGTGGCGGGGGTGCGGGGCACGGGACAGCCGGAGCAGGGGTACTTCCTCACCACCACCGTCCACGCACTCGTCCCCGAGTTCGGGAGCGGGACCCGTACGCCGTGGGTCGAGGGGACGGTCAACCAGGGCCGCGTCACCTTCTCCGCCGACGGCGCGGAGATCCGTAACGGCAGCGGAGGGTGGGGGACGATCCACGCCGACAAGGCCGACGTGAATGGCGTCAACACCAAGTGGGTGCAGGGGCGTGACACCAACGACGGTCGGATCGAGTTCCCCGACACCGGGCTCGACGTCTTCCACGGGCAGGGGCGGGAGTGGGGGACTGTCCATGCCGACAAGGCGGACGTGAACGGTGTCAATACGAAGTGGGTGCAGGGGCGTGACACCAACGACGGGTGGATCGAGTTCCCGGACACCGGGCTCAATGTCTTCCACGGGTCGGGGCGGGAATGGGGGAACGTCCACGCCGACAAGGCCGACGTGAACGGCGTCAACACCAAGTGGGTGCAGGGGCGCGACACCGGCGACGGCTGGATCGACTTCCCGAAGTCCGGGGTACGGGTATTCGCGGACGGGCAGAACGAATGGGGCACCCTCAAGGCCGGCAAGGCCGATCTGGACGACCTGATCACCGGCGAGGGAAAGGTGCGGGGGCACTTCATCGTGGAGGGAGGGATGAAGCTGAGCCACGAAGGCCAGTCGCTGTTCCTCACTCTTCCCGACCGGATCGTCTTCGAGGGGATCAACGACTTCAAGAAATGGGTGACGTTCGCCGACGGCCTGGCGGTCACCTACAGCAAGACAGGCTCCGTCTGGATCAGCAAGGCGTCCAAGGGACTGAGCGTCCACGGCGACCTCCAGGTCGACGGAGTCATCTCCGTGACAACCGGCGGCAACTCGCCGCAGGTCAGGACTCTGTAGCCAACGGCATGTCCGGCCCCGCCGTCCGGGCCAGCGGGGCCGCTGCCGCCGAGTTGGAGACGCTGAAGGCCACCGTGCCCGCGCGGTAGCGGTCGTCCGTCCATTCGATCGTGCGGCCCGCCGCCGTGTAGGTCAGGTAGCGCTGGCGCAGGAGGGGGCTGCCGCGGCGGACGTGGAGGAGGCGGGCGTCCTCGCTGCCTGCTGCCACCGCGTCTATCAGGTGCTCGCCGTAGTGCGCCACGATGCCCGCGTTCTCCGCGATGCTGTTCATGATCGAGACGCAGTCGTCGGGCAACTCCCGTACGGCGGGGGCCACCCAGTCCGTGTACGCCGTCCGCTCCACCAGGACCGGTTCGCCGTCCAGGCGCCGCAGGCGGAGCACGTACAGGACTTCGGCCCCCGCCGTCGTCCCGAGCCGGGACGCCTCTTCCGGGTTCGCGGGGCGGGTGACGCGGCTGAGGATCAGGCTCGACGGTTCGCGGCCCATCGCGTGGGCCCACTGCGCGAAGCTGTTCAACTGCTGGAAGCTGTGCCGCAGTTCCTGCCGCAGTACGACGCGTCTCGCCCCCTGCCGGGAGCCGATGAGGCCCTCCGAGGCGAGCAGGCCCACCGCCTGCCGTACCGTGCCGCGCGAGACCGACCAGCGGGCCGCCAGGTCGCTCTCCGACGGCAGCCGCGCCCCCACCGGATGCTCACCCGCCAGGATCGCCTGCCTCAGCGCCTCCGCGATCTCCAGATAGCGCGAACTCGGCACGCCTGCCCCCTCGGTCGATGAGCTGTACTCGGTGAGCCGTACCCGATGAGCTGTGCTCAGTGGGCTGGGCTCCATGAACCGGGCTTCATGAACTGTGCGCAGATGCGCCCACCCGTCGCGCACCCGCTCTTCACTCTAACCGCACGTGAAACCTGCGTGTCCAGGGAGGAGATGGCTCGTAAGATCCCGAAAAGTTCCTCCCTCGCGGCCGTGATCAGGTCGTTATGGGTATTTGTGTCTTCCTCGGGTCGTGTGGCCGCAGACACCGGACGTTCACTCACGCGACACCTGAACCGTGCGAACTGATGCCAGCTTGTATGAACAAGTGAGACCCACCCTCGCTCCCCGGGAGACCCAGCGTGACCCGACTCCGCGTCCGTCCCCACGGCAGGCTGATAGCCGCCGTGGCGCTCAGTACCGCCGCGCTCACCGCCCTCACCGCCTGTGGCGCCAAGTCCGACACCGCCGACGCCACCACGGCCGGCGGCGTCAAGGCCGGGGCCGCCACCTCCGTGGCCGACTTCGGCAGCATGGACGACCTGGTCGCCGCCGCCGAGAAGGAGGGGACGCTCAACACGATCGCGCTCCCGCCGGACTGGGCGAACTACGGCGAGATCATCAAGGCCTTCGAGGCCAAGTACAAGATCAAGATCAAGAACGAGACCCCGGACGCCGCCAGCGCCGACGAGATCAACGCCGTCAAGTCCCGCAAGGGCCAGGACCGCGCCCCCGACGTCGTCGACCTCGGTGTCCCGTTCAACCAGAGCGGCGCCGCCGAAGGCCTCTTCGCGCCGTACAAGGTCGCTTCGTACGACAAGATCCCGGCCGAGCAGAAGGACGCGCAGGCCCGCTGGTACAACGACTACGGCGGCTACATCTCCATCGGCTGCGACGCCTCGCGCATCAAGGTCTGCCCCACGACCTTCGCCGACCTCCTCAAGCCCGAGTACAAGGGCAAGGTCGCCCTCAACGGCAACCCGAACAAGTCCGGCTCGGCCTTCGGGGGCGTGTACGCGGCCGCCCTCGCCAACGGTGGCTCCTTCACGGACATCCAGCCCGGCATCGACTTCTTCGGCAAGCTGAAGAAGAACGGCAACTTCATCCCCGTCGAGTCCACCCCGGCCACGGTCGAGAAGGGCGAGACGCCCATCTCCATCGACTGGGACTACCTGAACGCCAGTTACGCGGGCGAGTTCAAGTCCAAGGGCCTCGACTGGAAGGTCTCCGTCCCCACGGACGGCGTCTACGCCCAGTACTACTCCCAGGCCATCAACAAGGACGCGCCGCACCCCGCCGCCGCCCGCCTGTGGATGGAGTACCTGTACAGCGCCGAGGGCCAGAACCTGTGGCTCAAGGGCTTCGCCCGGCCGGTCCTGCTGCCCTCGATGACCGCCGACGGCACGGTCGACAAGACCCTCGTCGCCAACCTCCCCCAGGTCGCCGGCACGCCGACGTTCCCCAAGTCCGCCGACCTCGACGCCGTCAAGGCCGTCCTCGCCAAGAACTGGGACAAGGCCGTCTCCTGATGCCCACCCAGACCCTGCCCGCACCGGGCGCCGCCGACGGCACACGCCGTCGGCGGCGGGCGCCGCGCGCCTGGCTCGGTACGCTGCCGCTGCTCGTCTTCGCCGGACTGTGCTTCGGACTTCCCGTCGGCGCCCTGCTGTACGGGGCCGTCACCCATAAGGAGCCGGGCCGGGCCACCTCGCTGACCGGCGAGAACATCACCACGACCCTCCAAGGGCCCTACCTCAACTCCCTTGCCGGAAGCGTGGAGTTGTCCGCCCTCACCGCCCTCGTCGGCACCGTCCTCGGCATGCTGATCGCCCAGGCCGTCGTCACCTCGCGCGGCGGCGCGCTGCGGGAGTCCGTCCTCACCGCGTCCGGGGTGCTCGCCAACTTCGGCGGCATCCCGCTCGCCTTCGCCTTCGTCGCCACCCTCGGCATCTCCGGTGTGGTCACCCAGCTCGTGCACCTCGACTCGCTCGGCTGGAACCTCTACTCCTTCACCGGCCTGTCCGTGATCTACCTCTACTTCCTCGTCCCGCTGATGGTCCTGATCAGCGTCCCCGCGCTGGACGGGCTGCGCCCGCAGTGGCGCGAGGCCGCGCAGAACGCCGGCGCCACCGACGGGCAGTTCTGGCGCCACGTCGGCCTGCCCGTCCTCGCGCCCACCCTGCTCGGCGGATTCGTGCTGCTCTTCGGCAGCGCCTTCGCCGCGTACGCCACCGCCGCCGCGCTGGTCGGCGGCTCCGTCCCGCTCGTCACCCTCAAGATCGCGGACGCGCTGTCCGGCAACGTCCAGGTCGGTCAGGAGAACGTGGCGCTCGCGCTGAGCCTCGACATGATCGTGATCGCCGGACTGGTCATGGCGGTCTATCTGCCCCTCCAGCGACGGAGCACCCGATGGCTGCACTGACCCCCACCGCGACCGCCGCCCCGCGCGACGACACGCCGTCGGACGGGGGCGGTACGGTACGGGCCCGGCGCCCCCGCCGCCGTATCTGGCGCGGTGTGGTCCTGGCCCTGGCGGGCGTCTACTTCGTCGTCCCGCTGCTGGCCTCGTTCGTCTTCACCGTCCACACCCCCGGACAGGGCGTCTCGTTCGACGCGTACACCGGCATCCTGTCCGCCGACGGCTTCACCCAGAGCCTGTTCCTCTCCCTGGGCCTGGCAGCCGCGACCATCGCGCTCGTCCTGCTGCTGACCGTGCCGGCGCTGATCGCGGTACGGCTCGGCGCGCCCCGGCTGCGGTCCGTCGTCGAGGTCGTCTGCATGCTGCCCCTGGTGGTGCCGCCGATCGCGCTGGTCAGCGGGATCACGACCGTACTGCGCTGGGGCCCGGACCACCTGTCCACCACCCCGCTCTACCAGACGTTCATCGCCGTCCAGGACGAGTCGTTCCCGCTGGTGCTGGTGTTCGCGTACACCGTGCTGGCGCTGCCGTTCGTCTACCGTTCGCTGGACGCCGGGCTGAGCGCGATCAACGTCACGACGCTCGTGGAGGCCGCCCGCAACTGCGGGGCGCGCGTCCCGTACACCGTCCTGCGCGTCATCCTGCCCAACCTGCGCTCCGCGCTCGCCAGCGCGTCCTTCCTGACCCTCGCGCTGGTGCTCGGCGAGTACACCATCGCCGCGCTGCTCGGATTCCGGCCCTTCGCGGTGTGGATCGTCTCGATCTCCGGCTCCGAGGCGCAGACTTCGGTCGCGGTGTCCCTGCTCAGCCTGCTGATCACCTGGCTCCTGCTGCTGGTGCTGTCCCGTGTGGGGTCCCGCTCGGGGGCCGGCGCCGGTGCCGCCGCCGCGGGGTCCGCGCCCGCCGGCGGCTCCGCACCCGGGACCAGCAGCTCGCCCACTGCCCCGTCCGCCTCGTCCGCCGCCAAGGAGTAGCCATGTCTTCCACGTCCACCGCGACCGCCGAGCGGCCCGGGGAGCCGGGCGCTCCCGGCGCCCTGGTCGAATTCCGGGGCCTGCGCCGGGAGTTCGGCCCCACCGTCGCCCTCGACGGCCTCGACCTGACGGCCAGGCCGGGCGAACTCCTCGCCCTGCTGGGCCCGTCGGGCTGCGGCAAGACCACCGCCCTGCGCGTCCTCGCCGGCTTCGAACACCCCGACGCGGGCGAAGTGCTCGTGGACGGGAAGGACATCACCGGGGTGCCGGCCAACCGCCGTGACGCGGGCATGGTGTTCCAGTCGTACAGCCTCTTCCCGCATCTCAACGCCCGCGACAACGTGGCCTTCGGCCTGCGGGTACGGAAGGTGTCGACCGCCGAGCGCCACCAGCGCGCGGACGAACTCCTCGAACTGGTCGGCCTGCCCACCCACGCCGGCCGCTTCCCGCACCAGATGTCCGGCGGTCAGCAGCAGCGCGTGGCGCTCGCCCGCGCGCTGGCCCTGCGGCCGCGTGTCCTGCTGCTGGACGAGCCGCTGTCGGCGCTCGACGCGAAGGTCCGCCTCTCGCTGCGCGAGGAGATCCGCCGGCTCCAGCTGTCGCTGGGCATCACCACCATCTTCGTCACGCACGACCAGGAGGAGGCGCTGTCCATGGCCGACCGGGTGGCCGTGCTCAACGCGGGGAAGCTGGAGCAGTGCGCGGCGCCCTCGGAGCTGTACGAGCGGCCCGCGACGGCGTTTGTCGCGGAGTTCGTCGGCACCATGAACCGGCTGCCCGGACGGCTCACCGACGGGGGCCGGGTCGAGGTCGCGGGCAGTGTCCTGCCCGTGGACGGCGAGATCCCGGCCGGGCGCGAGGTGGAGGTCCTGCTCCGTCCCGAGAACGTCACGGCGACGCCGGACCCGGACGGCACCGCCACGGTCGTCTCCGCGTCCTTCTTCGGCTCGGTGACCCGGGTCCTGCTCGACCTGCCCGGCGGGGGCACGGTCAAGGCCGACGTGGCATCGCGTGACGCGGGCGAGCTGGTGCCCGGGGTACGGGCGTCCGTCCGCCCGGCCGACCGGCCGGTGCTGGTCGTGGCAGCCGCCACCCCGTCCGCCGGGAAGGCGGCGTGAACACGCCGGCCCCACCACCACCCGCCGTTCCCCCGGCGGCCCCGTCGCCCGTCCCCTCACCCGCCGCCGTCCTCTTCGACATGGACGGCACCCTCGTCGACACCGAGGTGCTCTGGTGGGAGACGGCCGACGAGGTCGCCTCCGGGCTCGGCCACCGGCTCGGTGACGCCGACGCGCCCGAGGTCGTGGGGCGGGCCGTCCAGGACACCGCCGCCCATCTCGTACGGGTGGCGGGCACCGGCCACGCCGGGCGCGTCGCGGACGAGCTGGCCGGGTCCTTCTTCCGGCGCGTCGAGAAGGGCGCCCCGCTGCGCCCCGGCGCCCAGCGGCTGCTGGCCGAGCTGGAGCGCGCCGGTGTGCCGTTCGCCCTGGTGAGCGCGTCGCCCCGGGCCGTCGTGGACTCCGTGGTCGCCGGGGCCCTGGCCGAGGTGCGCTTCGCCTTCACGCTGTCGGCCGACGACACCGTACGGACCAAGCCGCACCCCGACCCGTACCAGGAGGCGGCCGACCGCCTCGGTGTGCCCACCGGGGCGTGTGTGGCCGTGGAGGACTCGCCCGACGGCAGCGCCTCGGCCCAGGCGGCCGGGTGCGCGGTCCTGGTGGTGCCGTCGATGCTGCCGGTGCCCCCGGCGGACCGGCGGTACTTCGCACGGAGCCTGGAGGACGTGGATCTGGGGGTGCTGCGCGCCTGCGCGGCCGGAAACGCTCCCGACGGCGGTCCTCACGGCCCTGCGGCAGAGTGATTCTTGCCACGTTTGATGCGGCACTCGCTCAGAAGAGCGAAATCAAGATCGCCGCGGGTGGCTGTACTTCCGAAAGGGTGGCACGCCGTGCCACCCTTTTCTCGTTCACTTCTCGAACTCAAACGATCCGAGTCACGCTCGCATGAGCGTAATAGGTCATGGGCAGGTCATGCCCGCTTCGGACTGTGAAGGGGCGCGGACGGGGGCGCGTTCCGTAGTTCGCTTTCGATCTGCTGGCGGACGGGTGGTTAAGGCCGTACGACGGTCAGGTGGACGTACCCCCACACCTTCGATCTGGGTATGTTCCCTCCACGTCAGGGCAGCCACCGCGTCGTCGAGGAGTCGAGACCCGTGTCGGAAAACGAAGACCACGAAGCCCACCCCGAGCGGGGCGAGCGCACGGAGAAGACCGAAAAGACGGAGAAGTACGTCTACGACTTCACCGAGGGCAACAAGGACATGAAGGGTCTCCTCGGTGGCAAAGGTGCCAACCTCGCCGAGATGACCAACCTCGGGCTGCCCGTCCCTCCGGGCTTCACCATCACCACGGACGCGTGCAACGTCTACCTCGACAGCGGTACGGAACCGGCCGCCCTGCGCGACGAGGTCAGCGCCCATCTCGACGCCCTGGAGCGGCGGATGGCCAAGAAGCTCGGCCAGTCCGACGACCCGCTGCTCGTCTCCGTACGCTCCGGCGCCAAGTTCTCCATGCCCGGCATGATGGACACCGTTCTGAACGTCGGGCTCTCCGACCACTCGGTCGCGGGGCTCGCCACCCAGTCCGGGGACGAACGCTTCGCGTGGGACTCGTACCGCCGCCTGATCCAGATGTTCGGCGCCACCGTGCTCGGCGTCGACGGGCACCTCTTCGAGGAGGCGCTCGAAGAGATCAAACACGCCAAGAAGGCCGCCACCGACGTGGATCTGGACGCCGGGGACCTCAAGAAGCTGGTCAAGCAGTTCAAGAAGATCGTCTCCCGCGAGGCGGGACGGGACTTCCCGCAGGAGCCCCGCGAGCAGCTGGACCTCGCGATCCGCTCGGTCTTCGACTCCTGGAACACCGGCCGCGCCAAGCTCTACCGCCGCCAGGAGCGCATCCCCGGCGACCTCGGCACCGCCGTCACCATCTGCTCGATGGTCTTCGGCAACCTCGGCCCCGACTCGGGTACGGGCGTGGCCTTCACCCGGGACCCCGCCAGCGGACACCAGGGGGTGTACGGCGACTACCTCCAGAACGCGCAGGGTGAGGACGTCGTCGCGGGCATCCGCAACACCGTGCCCCTCGCCGAGCTGGAGACCCTCGACAAGAAGTCGTACGACCGGCTGATGGCGATCATGGAGACCCTGGAGACGCACTACCGGGATCTGTGCGACATCGAATTCACCATCGAACGCGGGCAGTTGTGGATGCTCCAGACCCGCGTCGGCAAGCGCACAGCGGGCGCCGCCTTCCGGATCGCCACCCAACTGGTCGACCAGGGACTGATCGACGAGGCCGAGGCCCTCCAGCGTGTCAACGGCGCCCAGTTGGCGCAGCTGATGTTCCCGCGCTTCGCGGAGGACTCGAAGGGCGAGCTGCTCGGGCGCGGGATCGCCGCCTCGCCCGGCGCGGCCGTCGGCAAGGCCGTCTTCGACTCGTACACCGCGATCAAGTGGTCCCGCTCCGGCGAGAAGGTCATCCTGATCCGCCGCGAGACCAACCCCGACGACCTGGAAGGCATGATCGCCGCCGAGGGCATCCTGACCTCGCGGGGCGGCAAGACCTCGCACGCGGCGGTGGTGGCCCGGGGCATGGGCAAGACGTGTGTGTGCGGCGCGGAGGAGTTGGAGGTCGACACCAAACGCCGCCGGATGACGGCCGGTCAGATCGTCATCGAGGAGGGGGACGTGGTCTCCATCGACGGCTCGACCGGCAAGGTCTACCGGGGCGAGGTGCCCGTCGTCCCCTCGCCCGTGGTCGAGTACTTCGAGGGGCGCATGCACGCGGGCGCCGACGAGGCCGACGAACTGGTCGGGGCCGTCCACCGGATGATGGCGTACGCGGACCGGCGCCGCCGGCTGCGGGTGCGCGCCAACGCGGACAACGCCGAGGACGCCCTGCGCGCCCGCCGCTTCGGCGCCCAGGGGATCGGCCTGTGCCGTACGGAACACATGTTCCTCGGCGAGCGCAGGACGATGGTCGAGAAGCTCATCCTCGCGGACACGGACGACGAACGGGACCACGCGCTGGGGGCGTTGCTGCCCCTCCAGAAGAAGGACTTCGTCGAGCTGTTCGAGGCGATGGACGGACTGCCCGTCACCGTACGGCTGCTGGACCCGCCCCTGCACGAATTCCTGCCGGACATCACGGAGTTGTCGGTACGGGTCGCGCTCGCCGAGGCCCGCGAGGACCACAACGAGAACGACCTGCGGCTCCTCCAGGCCGTCCACAAGCTCCACGAGCAGAACCCGATGCTCGGCCTGCGCGGGGTACGGCTCGGGCTGGTCATCCCCGGGCTGTTCGCCATGCAGGTACGGGCCATCGCCGAGGCGGTGGCCGCCCGGACCCTCGCCAAGGGCGACCCGCGCGCCGAGATCATGATCCCGCTCGTCGGTACGGTCCAGGAGCTGGAGATCGTCCGGGACGAGGCGCTGCTGGTCATCGCCGAGGTCGAGCGGGCCACGGGGGTCGAACTGCGCCTGGCGCTGGGCACGATGATCGAGCTGCCCCGGGCCGCGCTGACGGCGGGTCAGATCGCGGAGGCGGCGGAGTTCTTCTCGTTCGGTACGAACGACCTCACCCAGACCGTCTGGGGCTTCTCCCGTGACGACGTCGAGGCGAGCTTCTTCACCGCGTACCTGGAGAAGGGCATCTTCGGGGTCTCCCCGTTCGAGACAATCGACCGGGACGGCGTCGGCGCGCTCGTCCGCAGCGCGTGCGAGGCGGGGCGCGCCACACGTCCCGGCCTCAAGCTGGGCGTGTGCGGCGAGCACGGCGGTGACCCGGAGTCGGTGCACTTCTTCCACGAGGTGGGCCTGGACTACGTGTCCTGCTCGCCTTTCCGGATCCCCGTCGCCCGCCTCGAAGCGGGGCGCGCGGCGGCGGCCTCGGCCGGGAGTGACTCCCGGTAACGGTCCGCTTTCCGACATATTCCAGGGCCTTCCGAACCACCGAACCACCGTTTGGCACACCCCAGAACACCGGAACCGCCCTTCGGTTCACCCACCCTCGCCGACCCGGGGGGCGGTTCCGGGGCACAGAGAAGGGGCGGGCGTCCCGTGCGGAGACGCCCGCCCCTTCGTCGTGCGCCGGCGCCACGTACGTCGTGCGCACCGGCCCCCGGGCGTCCGGCCGCCCTACTCTCGTCATGGCCGCGTCATCTTTCTTCGCGGGCGCCGAGAATTATCGAGGAACCATGGAAATTGACAGCGGGCGGAGCGCGGCCTGCGGATCCCCACCCACAGACCGCGCTCCATTACCCGGGCCGGACATGGAGCCGCAACCGCGAACGACCGCCGCCGAGCGCAGAAAGCCCCCCACGGCCTTCACTGCGCTTTACGCTCGTTCAGGTTTCATGCCCGACGGGGTATAGCTTTTCGCTTGGGACCGTACCTCCGCGATAGGTTTCAACTGTGGCTGAAACTCCGTGGTGACCGCCTGTGATGGCGTGCATACTCGGTGGTGGGGATAATTGCGGATGCAACCAGCGGTGAACGGGTGGGATTTGAGTGCTGCGTATTCATTTCACGGGGAAGGATCTCGGCGGGGTCCGGATGGCCGGAGGACCCGACCCCCTGTGGGAAACGATTCTCAGCTTTCACCGAATACGGGATCGGCGCGGCCCGCTCGTCTTCGGCGAATGGCGAACGGAAACCCGCAGCCGGCTGAATGGTGAAACACGGCTGCTCTCCGCGCTCGTTCCCCAGCGCGGCTATTTCCCCGATTTCCTGACCCCGTCCGAGGGCCGGTACGGGCTCGACGCCGGCCTGGAGGCCCTGCGCGCGACCACCCCCGAGCGCATCCGCGCGGAACTGGCCCTGCTCGCCTCGGGCCGGGGCGGGCGCAAGTCCCGCCCGGCGCGCAAGGACGCCGCCCGGCTCACCGACTCCACCCGCCTCGCCGACCTCGCCGACGGCGAACCGGCCCCGCTGGCCCGCCTCGTGGAGGTGCTGCGTGTCTACCACCGGGCCGCCGTCGAGCCGTACTGGCCGCACATCAGGGCCAGGGCCGACGCGGACCGCGCGCTGCGCGGCCGGGCCCTGCTCGAC
Organism: Streptomyces sp. NBC_01317; assembly: GCF_035961655.1. Classification (NCBI taxonomy): domain Bacteria; kingdom Bacillati; phylum Actinomycetota; class Actinomycetes; order Kitasatosporales; family Streptomycetaceae; genus Streptomyces; species Streptomyces sp. NBC_01317. Next base: position 5,777,193 of record NZ_CP108393.1, read on the forward strand.
GGGGGCGCGGACGAACTGCTCGCCACCCTCCCGCCGATGCTGCGCTGGCGCGCCCCGGTCCTGGAGGCGGACTACCCGGTCGACCGCGAACTGCACTTGAACGGCCGGGGGTTAAGGCTCCAACCGTCCTTCTTCTGCCGCAGCACCCCGGTGGTCCTCCACAACCCGGCGCTGCCGCCCGTCCTCGTCTATCCCGTCACCCACTCCGACGTACCGGTGCCCCACGAACGGCCGGACGCGCGCCTCTCGTTGGGCCGGCTCGTCGGCCACACCCGCTCCGCCGTCCTCGAAGCCATCGAGCACGGCTGCACGACCAGCGAACTGGCCCGCAGAACCGCGGTGTCCCTCGCCTCGGCGAGCCAGCACGCCTCCGTCCTGCGGGAGGCCGGCCTGGTCGTCACGCTGCGGCACGGCAGTTCCGTACTGCACACGCTGACCCCCCTGGGCGCCGCCCTCCTGCGGGGCGGCGCCCCCACCGACGGGTGTTACGCCCGGAACGGGCCCGTCACCTCGTAGGTGATGCCGCCGGACGAACTCCCGCTCGTACCGCGCTGGCTGGAGAAGTACAGCCGCCTGCCGTCGGGGGAGAAGGCGGGCCCGGTGATCTCCGAGGCGGACTGCCCGCCGACCCGCAGGAACGGCGCGACGACGTCGTCCGGGGTGATCACGCAGATCTCCAGATTCCCGCCGTCCTCCGCCACGAACAGGTCCCCGGACGCCGACCCGGTGACGTTGTCGACACCGGTGAGCGGCGCCGTACCGGACACGAGCGAGTCGTCGTAGGCGAGTTCGAGGGTCGAGGCGGCCGCGTTGTACTGCCAGACGCGGTTGTCGCCCTTGGTGGTGAACCAGCAGGTGTCGTTGGCGTAGTAGCAGCCCTCGCCGCCGTTGAACCGCTTGGCGCCCGACACCTGGTTACGGGTCGCGGTGGCGCCGCTCGGGTCGGGAACGGTCTTCCACGTGACGGGCCCGCTGGTGGCCGTGCCCGCGACGAGCACCTCCAGCCGCCCCGCCGACAGATCGCCCCACGTCGAGGGCGTGAAGCGGTAGAAGCACCCGTCGGTGGTGTCCTCGGTGAGGTAGATCGTCCGCCGTACGGGGTCGGCGGCGGCGGCCTCGTGCTTGAACCGGCCCATCGTGTCCCGCCGTACCGCCGCCTTCACACCCCACGGATCGGTCTCGTACACATACCCGCGGTCGACCTCCTCGCAGGAGAGCCAGGTGTTCCACGGGGTCTTGCCGCCCGCGCAGTTCTGGTGCGTCCCGGAGAGGATCCGGTACGCGCCGGTGATCGCCCCGGTCGAGGAGAAGCGGACCGCGCCCGCGCCGCCCGACGGATCGATCTCCGAGTTCGAGACATAGATCCAGCCGGTGCCGTCCGCGTAGCAGGCCCCGCCGTCGGGCGCGTTGTGCCAGGTGTACGCCGTACCGGACACCTGCTGCCCGGACCGCGCGATCACGCGGCTGGTGAACCCGGCGGGCAGCCGGATGTTGTTGCCGTCCGCCGCGCCGAGGGCCCCGTAGGGCCCGGCGCCCGGCTGGGCGGGCGCGGCAAAGGCGGCGCCGCGCCACAAGGTGCCGCCGAGAGCGGCGGCCGACGTGCCGATGACGGCTCCGCGCAGGAAACTGCGACGTTCCACTGGTCGCTCCATGGGGGTGTCGTGACCGCCCCGCGACGCCGGCCGGCGACGCGGGGTCGCACGCCGACGAATCCTAGGGGTTCTGAATGGCCTTGTGTTGAACGGGAGTTGAGGTGCAGTGGTCGGCGCTCGACCGGCCTTTGGCCGGGGCGGGCCCACCCGGGAGGTGTCGCGCGCTCACCTGCGTCGTAAGGTCGCGGGCGTGCCCGACATATCCGTGACCACGCTCCTTCTGCTCTGCCTCGCCGCCGCCGGGGCCGGGTGGATCGACGCCGTGGTGGGCGGGGGCGGGCTGCTTCTTCTGCCCGCGATGCTGCTCGGGCTGCCGCACGTCCCGGCCGCGCACATCCTCGGGACCAACAAGGCCGTCGCGATCGTCGGCACTTCGGGGGCGGCGGTGACGTACCTGCGCAAGGCCCCGGTCGACGTGCGGACCGCTGTCAGGATCGGGGGCGCGGCGCTGGTGGGCTCGATGACCGGGGCGTTCTTCGCGGCCGGGATCAGCAGTGACGTGCTGCGGCCCGTGATCATGGTGGTGCTGCTGGGGGTGGCGGCCTTTGTGATGCTGCGGCCCTCCTTTGGCCGCGCGGAGGCGGGGGGACCGGTCACCCGGGGCCGTACCGTCACGGCGATCGTGCTGGTCGGCGGGGGGATCGGCTTTTACGACGGGCTCTTCGGGCCTGGTACGGGAACGTTTCTCGTGCTGGCCCTGACCGCCGTCCTCCACCTGGATCTGGTGACCGCGTCGGCGACCGCGAAGATCGTGAACGTGTGCACGAATGCCGGGGCGCTCGCGATGTTCGCGTACCAGGGCACGGTGATGTGGCAGCTGGCGGGGCTGATGGCGGTGTTCAACCTGGCGGGCGGGATGTTCGGGGCCCGGATGGCGCTCAGGAAGGGCAGCGAGTTCGTGCGGGGGGTGCTGCTGGTGGTGGTGTTCTCGCTGGTGGCGAAGCTCGCGTTCGATCAGTGGACGGGGTGAGGGGGGTACGGGGGTTGCTCGTGGGGGTCGGTGAGGTCAGTGGGTGTGGGTGAGGTGGGCGTACGCCACCACGTTGCCCTGGTAGCCCGTTCGCTTCGAGAAGCCGCCGCCGCAGGTGATCAGCCGTAGCTCGGCCCGGTCGGCGGCTCCGTACACCTTGCGGTCGGGGAAGTCCTCGTTCGTGTAGACCTCCACGGCGTCGACCGTGAACTCCGCCGTACGGCCGTCCTGCCGGGTGACCTCGATCCGGTGGCCCTTCCTGAGCGAGCCCAGGGCGTAGAAGACGGCGGGTCCGCGCGCGTTGTCGACGTGGCCCGCGACGATCGCCGTGCCCTTGGCGCCGGGGGATGGTCCGTCCCGGTACCAGCCCGCGAGGTTCGTGTTGTCGGCGGGCGGGACCTCCAGGCTGCCGTCCGGCGTCAGGGCCAGGTCGGTCAGCGGTGTGTCGACGCGGAGGGCGGGGATGCGCAGCCGTACGGGGGTGGAGGGTGGGAGGGGGGTTGCTGTTGTGGTGTGTTGGGGCCCCGGTGACTTCTGGCGCTGGTGCGGGGGTGGGGACGAGCCCGGGCCTGGGCCTCGGCCTGGGCCTGGGCCGGCCGCGAAGGCTTCGGAGGGCGGGGGAGTGGGTGGGGTGACCGGCTCGGATCCGGTCCTGATGAGCCAGATCCCGGCGAAGACGGCGATCACCAGCAGCCAGGCCTGGCCCTTGACCTGCGCGTTCATGGGGCGGGTCCTCCGGTCCTCCGGCTCGCCTTCCGGTCGTTCGGGTTGCTCCGGCTCGCCTTTCGGCTGTTCCGGATGAAGGTGCCCCCGCCCCCGTCAGCGATGAGCGTGACGGGGGCGGGGACGAGGGCGGGGTACGGGGCGGTGGAGACCGGCCCTGTCAGCTGCCCTGCGCGCCGCTCGCCCGGCGGCGCAGGAGCGTGACCCCGCCGACGGCGGCCATGGCCAGAACGGCCGTGCCCACCGCGATCTGGGTGGTGTCGGGGGCGACGCTGCCGCCGACACCGGTGTTCACATGGCCCCGGGGCGTCCGGCCGTCCGGCTCGTGGCCCTCCCGGCCCGGGTCGTCGCGCCCGTGGTCGTCGCGCCCGTGCTCCCATTCCGGCTCCCGGCCGCCCCGGTCGTGGGCGTTCGGGTCGGCGCCGGTGGGGTCGTCGGCGTACGGGTCGCCGGGCGCGCCCGGGTCTTCTTCCTGGAGGTCCAGGTCGGCCGGCTCGCTCCGGTCGGCGAGGGTGTCCCCGGTGGCCGCCGGGCCGTTCTCGCAGTTCATGGGGACGCCGTACGTACCGAGTGGCTCGGCTGCGTCTGCGTCGGCCGTACCTGCGTCGGCCGTACCCGCATCGGCCGTACCCGCGTCGGTCGTACCTATGTCGTCCGCGCCCGTGTCCGTGTCCGCCGTACCGAGCCGCGTGTCCACGGCCTCGCAGGCCGCGGCGAGCGCGGACGGAGCCGTACCACCGCTCGCGAACGCGGCAGCCGCTCCTCCCGCCGACAGTACGGTCGCGGCGGCCGCCAGCGCGGTACCGGTGAGCAGGCGGGCGGTGGTGCGCATGGCGGTCCTCCGGAGCGGCGCGGGACGGTCTTCTTCTCCGAGGTAAGGCGCAGCCCGGCGCGTACGCCTGCTGATGGCCGATCAGATTCGCCGTACACGGACCGCCGCCGGACACCCCGGGAGGGTGTTGTCGCAGGTCATACGGGAGCGGCGGCCGGATCGCCGGTCCGGCCGGCCGCCCGCGCCGAACGGGTGACGCCACGCGGCCTTACCCACGTGCGGCGGCCCCCGGAGGCTGTCACGCTGTGCTCGATGAACACGACCGACATGACCTCGCTCAGCGCCACCGCCGCCCGGAACAACGCCGACTGGTGCGCGTCCGTCGCCCGGTCCCACGGGATCGCCGGGACCCTCGGCGAGCGGGTGTGGTGGAGCCCGCGCAGGACGCCGCCGTACTATCCGGACGCCGTCACGCTGCGTCCCGACGCGGTGCCCGCCGACTTCCTTCCGTCGGTCGACCGGGGATCGCCGGGGTGTTCGGTCAAGGACAGTTTTGCCGCGCTGGACCTGGCCTCGGACGGCTTCACCGGGATCGTGGACGCGCGGTGGATCCACCGTCCGGCCGAGCGGCCCGTACCCGAGTGGCCCGGCCTGCCCGCCGAACGGGTCCTGACGGCCGACCGACTGTGTGTGTGGCAGGCGGCCTGGGCGGGGGGTGAGGACACCCCGGACGTGTTCCGGCCCGCCCTGCTGGACGATCCGACCGTGCTGGTGCTGGCCTTCCGCGACGGGGACGACCTGGCCGGGGGAGTGGTCCTGAACGAGGGGGCGGGGGTGGTCGGCGTCTCGAACCTCTTCGCCGCGGACAGCGCGGCGGTGGCCGGCGTCTGGTCCTCGGTGGTCACGGCGGCCGCCGACTACCACCCGGGCCTGCCCCTGGTCGGTTACGAACAGGACGACGACCTCACCCCCGCGCTCGCCACCGGCTTCGACGCGCTGGGCCCCCTCCGCATCTGGCTGCACACGTCGTGACCCGGCGGCGCTCTCGGCCGCGCGGCTCTTGAACGGGGCCCGGCGCTCGGCCGGTCAGAGGCGGTCCCCCTCCACCCCTTCGTACAGGTCCGTCACCGTCTTGAGCAGCCCCGGTTCGCCCGGGAACTCCGTCGAGTCGATGCGGGAGACCGGCGCGATGCCACGGGAGTTGGTGACGAAAGCGGCCTGGAAGCTGAGGAGTTGGGCGAGAGTGACCTCGCGCCGTACCGACGGCACGCCGGAGCCGGGCAGTTGGGAATCCAGCAGCGCCATGGTGATGCCGGTCAGCACGGGCGCGTCCGGCCAGACGAGTGAAGTGCCGTCCCAGAAGCAGATGTTGGCGACGGCGCCCTCCGCCACCACCCCGCCGTCCCCGGTGAGCAGCGCGCTGTCGAAGCCCGCGCGTACCGCGAGACGGCCGTAGTGGGCCTGGCCGAAGTCACCGAGGTGTTTGAGGTGGGGGGCGGTCCGCAGGTACGGGACGGACATCAGGGCCACCGGGCTCCCGCCGACCGGGTCCGCGGGCGGCCGTACGGTCACCATGACCGTGGCCTCCTCCGCCGCCTCGGGCCACTGGACGTGGACCCTGACCGAGGCGTCCCGTACGTCACCGAGGGCGTGCCGGAGCAGGGCCCGTACCCGCTCCCCGTCCAGACCCGCGCCGAACATCTCCCGGGTCGCGGAGTCCAGCCGGGCCAGATGGAGCGCGAGGCCGCGCACCCGGCCGTCCCTGACCTGCATGGCGGTGAAGTGCCCGTAGTGATCGAGCGCGCGGAACCGCAGGCCGTCGTCGGTGGCGGGCCGGCCGTCGATCTCGATGAGCGGATGTGAGGGGGAGAACGTCATGCCCCCACCGTAGGACCTACGAGACCTACTTGACCTCAACCAAGGTTCAGGGATGAGGCTGGTCGCATGGACCTCGACACAGCACAGCCCCCGGCACAGCCCATGGCGCCACTCACCACATCCGAACCGACCGCTTCCGCCGCTTCCGCCGCCTCCGCTGCCCCCGAACCGGCCCCTTCCATCCCTCTGAAGCTCGCCGTCATCCTCGGCAGCACCCGTGAAGGCCGCTTCGGCCCGGTCGTCGCCGACTGGTTCTTGAGCCGGACCGACCGGCACGCCGGCTTCTCCGCCGACCTGGTCGACCTCGCCGACATCGACCTGCCGACCGCCCTCTCCTTCCGCCCCGGTCCGGCCGTACAGGACCAACTGGCCAGGGTCAGCCCCCGGTTGGCCGACGCCGACGCCTTTGTCGTCATCACCCCCGAGTACAACCACTCCTTCCCCGCCGCCCTCAAGTCCCTGATCGACTGGCACTACGGCGAATGGCAGGCCAAGCCGGTCGGGTTCGTCTCGTACGGAGGAATCTCCGGCGGTCTGCGTGCCGTCGAGCAACTGCGCCAGATCTTCGCGGAGATGCACGCCGTGACCGTCCGGGACACGGTCTCCTTCCACAACGCGGGCGCCCACTTCGACGAGGAGGGCCACCACAAGGACCCGTCCGCCGCCGAGACGGCCGCCACCGCGATGCTCGACCAGCTCGCCTGGTGGGGCCTGGCCCTACGGGACGCCAAGTCCACCCGCCCGTACGGGAAATGACATACAGAGCATCCGCCTTCTCGGCGACCGGCCGCATCCCTGACGTGTGTCGGCGGCATCGTGACGGCCGTCCACCAGGACGCACCGCTGTCGTTGCTGCTGGATGCGGTAGAACCGTCCGTACGTCCGTGCGTCGGTACGGGCGACCGGCCTCGCTGTACAGTCCGGCCGTTCCCCTCGTCCCCCTCGCCCGCCTCGAAGGAGCCGCCCCCGTGTCACTGCCCGACCACCACCGGGGCGGAGAACTGCCCTTCTTCGTGTACGGCACCCTGCGGCCGGGCGAGGACAACTACGAACTCTTCCTTCGGGGCCGTACCACCGGCGAGGAGCCGGCCCGCCTGGAGAACGCGGCGCTGTACGACGGCCCCGGCTACCCGTACGCGATCGAGGCCCCGGGAGCGACGGTCGTCGGCGAGATCGTCTCGGCGCTGCCGGGGGCGGAGGTGGGCGCGGGGCCGGGCTCGTACCGCGAACTGCTCTCCGTCCTAGACGAGTTGGAGGAGTACGTAACACCCGGCGATCCCCGCAACCTGTACGAGCGGGTGCCCCGCGACGTGCGGCGCGCGGACGGGACCACGGTCCGGGCCTGGGTGTACTTCGCCGCGCCGCGCGTGGCCCGCGAGCTGAGAGCGGCGGGCCGTCCGATCGCGGGAGGCGACTGGATCGCGCATGTCACCCACCGCTCGCCCGGGCCCTGACAGCGCGACGGCCCGTGTGATCGGAGCCGGTGGAAGGCAGCGGCCGATAATGGTGTCGACAGCACCCCTCGGCACCCGGCAGAGTGATCGCCCGTGACGAGTAGTGAACTGTGGAGCCGCGAGACCGCCGACCGCTACGACGCCGGGGAGACCGAAACGTCCTCGCCCGCCGTTCTCGGACCGACCGTCGCCTTCCTGGCGGAGCTGGCCGGAGACGGCCGGGCACTGGAGTTCGCGATCGGGACCGGCCGCGTGGGTGTCCCGCTCCGGGAACGCGGCGTACCGGTCGTGGGAATCGAACTGTCCGAGCACATGGCGGCGGTACTGCGGCGCAAGGTCGACGAGGACACGCTTCCGGTGACCCTCGGGGACATGGCCACCACCGTTGTCCCCGGCGGATTCACCCTGGTCTACCTCGTCTACAACACCATCTCGAACCTGCTGACGCAGGACGAGCAGGTCGAGTGCTTCCGCAACGCCGCACGTCATCTGGAGCCCGGCGGCCGATTTGTCATCGAGCTGGGGGTGCCGCCGCTGCGGTTCCTGCCGCCCGGCCAGGTCGCGGTGCCGTTCGACGTCTCCGAGCGGCATCTCGGCTTCGACACCTTCGACCTGGTCGAGCAGATCCTTGTCTCGCACCACTTCTCCCGCGAGGGCTCCGGCGGCGGTGACGGTGACGACGGCCGCTACCGCCGCGACAACTCCCGCCACCGGTACGCCTGGCCGGCGGAGCTCGACCTGATGGCACGGATCGCCGGGCTCGAACTGGAGCGTCGTGTCGCGGACTGGGACGGGGCACCGTTCACCCAGGACTCCGGCAAGCACATCTCCGTGTGGCGCAAGCCCACCTGATCCCACCTGGCCCCTCCCCACTTCACCCCTCTCACCTCGGCGACGCCGACCCCAGGGCCTCGGCCACTCCCGGTTCCGCCGGCCCGAGGAAGTGGGGGTCCGGCCGCAGCGCCGCGTCCAGCGCCGCCTTGCCCGCCGCGAACACCTCCCGCACGCCGCCGTAGTACCAGGTCACGTCGTGCCGCTCGTCGACCCCGACCCCGTACGAGTCGACCCCGGCGGAACGGCAGAGGGCCACGGCCCGCCGGACATGGAACCCCTGCGTGACGAGCACCGCCCGGTCGACCCCGAATATCTTCTTGGCCCGGGCGCAGGAGTCCCAGGTGTCGAACCCCGCGTAGTCGCTGACGATGCGCCCGTCCGGCACGCCGTGTCCGGTCAGGTACGTGCGCATCGCGTCCGGCTCGTCGTACTCCACCCGGCTGTTGTCGCCGGTGACCAGCACGACCCGTACCTTGCCCGTACGGTACAACTCGGCCGCCGTGTCGAGGCGGTGCGCGAGATACGGCGACGGACGGCCCTCCCGCAGCCCGGCGCCGAACACCACGGCGACGTCCGTGGCCGGGACGTCCGCGACCGTACGGACATGGCTGTCGGCCGCCGTGTACATCCAGGTCACCGGTGCCAGCGCGAGCACACACCCCGCCATCACGGCCTGTACGGCGAGGCGTTGGCCACGCCGGGTGCGCGGCAGGCGCGGCAGAGTGACCGGACGCGCCAGGCGCGGGGGCCGGGGGAGGCGTGGCAGCTTCGGCAGTGGCATGGGTCTCCCTGATGGATCGTGCTGTGCTCTGCTGTGCGGTCGTTCGTCTGTGCGTTCCCCTCCCTTCAGGACGATCGGCGGCGCCGATCAGTTCGCCGCCGGCTCCGGTGGTGCCCATGCGGCGAGCAGCAGTGACTCGGCCGCCGCCGACGCGTAGACCGCCGCGGCCAGCCACGCCAGCGCGAAGTTCCCGGGATCGGCGGGCAGCAACCGGCCCAGCGCGTCATGGCGCCGGTCCGCCGCCGCTTCGGCGAGCGCCTGGACGCGCTGCGCACCGGTCGTGAGCCCCACGGCCCGCAGCCGCCGTGAAAGGTCCCCGTCGCCTGCCGCCGCGGCCACCGCCCGCCCACCCGCGACCCCGCGCTCCACCGCCCGCCGCAGCAGGTCGAGTTCGACCGGCAGCCCCGGGAGCGGACGGCCAAGGGGCACGGCGTCGACGACACGCACCAAAGCGGGCGCGCCCGCTCCAACCGGCGTTCCCTCAGCAACCGGCCCATCCCCACCGACGGGCGCGGTCACCGCGACCGTCGCGGATCCCACCGGCGCGAGGTGCGAACGGTTCAGCAGCCGTAGGCCCAGATCCGTGCGTACGGTCCTGTCGTCGTGCCCCCGCCAGGCCGCGGCCAGGACGTGCACCCGGTCGGGGCGGTCGGGTACCGCCCGGGCGATCAGCCGGAGCGTGAGCCCCGGCCGGGAGGACAGGAGCCGGAGGTTGTCGGCGTACGGGAGATCGGGGCGTTCGTCCGGGGCGGCCAGGCGGAGCGTCGGGCCGCCCGACACCACGAAGCCCGCGTCCGTGACCGTACCGTCCAGGAACAGCAGATCGCCGCCCGCCGCCCGGGCGTCGGCCGGCTCGGCCGACCAGCTGAGGGCCGCGGCCAGTTGGGCGGCGGGTGACCGTTCCCAGAGCGCGGCCAGGGGCGCTTCGTGCCACCCCGCGCCCGTCGCCCGTACGGAACGCACCTGCCCACCGCCACCGATCCGGCCGTCCGGTGACACCGTCGGCGAGGTGAGGATGACCCCACCGCCGTCCCCCAGGTCACGCAGCCCCAGCGCGCAGCCGCCGGGCACGGGCGACCCCGACGCCTGGAGCGCCCGCTCCGGACCGCCCGGAGCCACGTCGGAGAGTGTCCGGAGCGTGCCGTCGGGGGCCAGGGCGTAGACCGTGGCGCCCGCGTACCCGGAGGCGGTCACCACCGCTTCGGTGAAGAGCCCATGCAGCCGCAGCGGGCCCTCGGGCTGATAACTCCGGCGCGCGGGGGCGAGGGCCGCCGCCGGTCTGCGGACCAGATCCAGCAACTCCACCAGATCGGCGGAGAGATCGGACAGCCGGAACGCCGGGTCGTCCGAGCGGGCCTCACCCAGCCGCCGCGCGATGCGTACGGCGGTGGCGGCGGGGCGGTGCAGCCCCGCCAGCCGCGCGGAGTGCGCGGCGTGGAGCAATTCGGCCCGGTGCACCGCGCCGGACCCGGTGACACCGGCGACCAGCACGGCCGTCGCGGCCTCCCGCAGCGCGTCGAGGGCCGTGGACTGTACGGGGGTGACCGCCACGGAGGCGATGCCGGAAGCGGGGCCGTTGCCGGGCGGGGCCGATACGGCGCCCCCGTCACCGCTCCCGTCGCTCCCGTCGCGTCTCGCGTCGGCCCCCGGATCCGCAACCGTCCCCGGACCCGGACCCGCAGCCGTCCCCGTCCCCGGACCCGTCCCCAGCGGCGTCCCGGCCTCAGCCACCGTCTCGCTCGCGGCCTCTACCTCCGCCGCGAGGGGCGCGCTCGACAGGACGGCCGCGCGATGCAGACAGGCGGGCGCCAACAGGCAGCCGCACAAGGCGTCCGCCGCGTCGGCCACGATTCCCGCCGTGACCCTGAGCGTCACCACCGTGTCCTCGGCGACCCGGACCAATACGCCGTCCTCGGTGGCTTCCACCGGCCAGCCGGCCACGTTCGCCACCGCCCCGTCCACGCGTTTGCGCAGCCGTACGGGCAGCAGGTCGAGCGCGGCGGCCGCCACGTCGGCGGCAACCGGTGGCAGTCCCGGAGCGGATACCGGAGCGGATCGGGTCATCGGTGCGCACCTCCTACGCGTTCGCCGACCCAGCGGGCCAGCTCCAGTGGGCTCAGCGCCGCGACCGGCATGCCGGCCCCGACCAACTGGCCCGCGATCCCGGTCGAATAACGCGGCCTGCCCTCGTCGTCCAGCGAGGCGCAGCCGAGCACGTGGCACCCGGCGTCGACCAGGGCCCGTACCTCCGCGAGCAGCGGCGAGACCGGGCCGCCCTCCTCGAAGTCACTGATCAGGACCACGAGCGTGCGGGACGGCACCGACACCAACTGTCGGGCGTGGCGCAGCCCCAGCGCGATGTTCGTCCCGCCGCCGACGCTGACCTCCAGCAGCAGGCTCAGGGGGTCGTCGACCTGGTCGGTGAGGTCGACGACTTCGGTGGAGAACGCCACGAAGTGCGTACTCACCGCGGGAACCCCCGCCAGCACGGCGGCGGTGAGCGCGGCCCAGACCGTCGAGGCCTCCATCGAGCCGGACACGTCCACGACGAGGACGAGCCGCCAGTCGGCTGTCTTGCGGGCGCGGGTACGGAACACGGGCCGCTCCGGCAGCACGGTCAACGCGCCGGTGTCCGGGTCCCGGCGGGCGGTCGCCAGGTTGGCCCGGATGGTACGGGCCAGGTCCAGCGGACCGCCCGGGCGGCGGGTGGGGCGCGGATGGGAGAGGCCGGTGAGCGCGGGGCGCAGCCGGTGGGCGAGCGCCTCGGTCAACTCGGCCACCAGCTTCGCCACCAGGGGGCGGAGCCGGGCGAGTTGGTGCTCGGGGAGGCCGCCCGCGTACGACAGGACGGTCCGCAGCAGCTCCACGGAGGGGCGGGCCGCCGCGGGGTCCAGCTCCATGGCGGCGTCGATCCGCCCGGCGTCGGCGGCAGCGGCGAGCACCTCCTCGCGGACGCCGGGCCCGAACAGCGCGGTCAACTCCTCGGACCAGGACCGCACATCGGGGTACGGCGCCCCGTCCCCACCCCGCGAACCACCCCGCCCCTCCTCGCCCCGAGCCCCCTCACCACGTCCAAAGCCGTACAACTCGTCCAACGCGGCACCGACCCGCCCGGCCCCACCCCGCAACTCCCGCCCCCGCCCGAGCAACAGCCGCCACCGCTCACCGGGGGAGAGAGCGAGTACGCCGCCTGTCGCGCCATCCCGGGGAACGCCGACCGCAACGGTCCCCGCTCCCGCACCCCCGACCTCAACCGTTGCGACGACCGTGACCGGTCCTGCCATAACCGGTCCTGCCGTAACCGGTCCGGCTGCGGCCGGCTCCGCCGTGGCCGGCCGCGCCTCACCGCTGCCCGCGCCCGCAGGCAGACCCGTCGCCAGGTCGGCCGTCAGGCCGGGAAACAACCCCCTCGCCGTCAGGGCCTCCCGGCCCGCCAGGTCCGCCGACGCCAGGAGCGCCAGCGTCGCCGGATCCGTCATCGGGCCCGGCAAGGTGCCCGCCGCCAGGCCCGTGCGGTCCTCCACCGTGGCCAGGAGCCGGCTCCTCGCCGCCGGGGAGAGCGTGTCGAAACCCGCGCGCAGGGCGGGCAGCCGGTCCAGGAAATCCCGGTCGGGCAGGGCCTCGACCCGTTCCATCAGGGGGTCCAGAGCGGGACCGGTCTCCATCAGCGAACCCGCCGCGAGCAGCGCGCCGCGCAGGAATCCGCCCAGGTCCGTACGGAGCGCGGACGTGGTCGCGCCGTCCACGCGGGACGCCAGCCGGACGCCGAACTCCGTCGCGTCCCCGCTCCCCAGCAACACCCGGGCCACCCCCGCCGCGCCCCTGATCAGCGCCGTGGCGTCGGCCTCCAGCCGGACCAGCGCGGCGTCGAGCCGCAGACCGCCACCGAGCGCCGCCGCGGCCCGCCCCGCCAGGGAGACCAGCGCCCGCGCGTCCTCCGCGTCGGTGGAACCCGCCAGTCCGTCCAGCGCGCGCACCCCCGCGGCGGTGAGGTCGTCGTACGCCTCGGAGAGCGCGGCCCGTTCCCACCCGCCGGGCAGGCCCGGCAGATGACCGGACCTGATCCGGTCCAACAGGGCCAGCCCGGTGAGCAGTTCGGGCAGCGTCCCGGAGGCGGGCAGCAACTCGGCGGTCTCCGAGAGGCGTTCCGCGGCGAGGTCTGGGAGTCCGCACCGCGCCGCCTCCTCAAGACCGGCCAGCACCTCCGGGGCCGTCGGGCCGCCGAGCAGGCGCTCCCTCGTCCGCCGCTGCCGCAGCGTCCCCTCGGTGGCCTGCTCCAGCGTCACTCCCCGCACACCGGTCACATCGAGCATCGCGGCCGTCGACGGAGACCAGGTCACCGTCCACCGCGTCGTCAGCGGGGCGGCGTCGCCCACTCCCGCGACGCTGCTCTCCTCCCCGTACGGGACACGGCAGGCGGCCAGCCGGCGCAGGGCCAGCTCCCGGCGCCGGTCCAGGTCGCCGCGGTGCGCGTCGAGACGCAACTCGCGGCGGCCCGGCGCGGTAGGCGTGGGCAGCGACAGCCCACCGAGGAGCGTCTCGACGGACGGTCCGAGCCCCGAACGCGGCGTCCCGGGCGCGAGCCGTCCCTGCCGGGTCCCGACCAGGACCTTCTCCATCGAGGCGGCCACGACGCGGCCCCGCCCGTACAACTGCCCCTGCGTGAGGACGGTCTGCGCCGCCTCCACCACCTCGCCCCGCCCGGCGGCCGGAAGCCCGCGCAGCGACGCCAGATCCCGGGCGACCCGGACCACCTCACGGGCGTCGGCGGGCCCGCTGGGGTGACCGCCGTCCCGTACGGCCGCACAGATCCGTACGGCGGTCGCCGTCAACAGGTCGTCCAGCAGCACCGGATCGCCCGCCGCGAGATGCACCCCACGCTGCCACTCCGGATCCCTGATCCCGGCCGGATACCCGGACCGCTCGTCCAACAGGGCATACGAATACGGCACGAGCGAGGTGACCACGCCCCCACCCTTGGCGGCCGGCGAGGCGTCACCCCCCACCACCCGCCCCACATCGGCCCCCGCAGGCCGGGCCGCGTCGGCCCCAGCGGCCCGCGCCACGTCGGCCCCCTCGGACCGGCCCACATCGGCCCCTGCGGCCCGCGCCTCGTCCGGCCCTCCCCGGACCAGCGCTGGCGCGTGGAAGGCCCCGATCACCGCGGCCGTACGGCGGCCGACCCGTTCGGCCAGGTGGCGGCGCATGTTCGCCTCCCGGCGGAGGTCGTACGGGTCGACCGCACCTGCGTCCGCCCGCAGCGCCCAGCCCACCAACAGCGCGGCCCGCCGCAGGGCCTCCGGTCCCGAGCCCGGGGCCATCGTCTCGACCAGCCGATCCCACAGATCGTCCCCGCCCCGCCCCCCGGCCCGTGCCCGCAACGCGGCACTCAACGCCCCGCCACGACCGTCCCCCTCCGCGCCCCCGCCCAGGCCCCGCTCCTCCCGCGCCTCCAGCGGCAGATCGAACGCGACCACCTCCACCCCCGCCTCCCGCGCCCAGCGGATCGCCGCCAGTTCCGGGGAGAACTCCGCGAACGGCAGGAACACCAGCCCGCCGCCCGTTCCGTCGCTCCGGCCGCCCGCCAGGGCCACCGGTGGGACCGTCGCCGGGTCGGCGAGATACGGCAGCCAGGGCGCGAACTCCTCCGGCAGTTCGATGAACAGCACCTCCGGTGCTGCCTGCGTCAGCATGGCCGGCACGGCGGCGGCCAACGCGGGGGAGTGGTGCCTTACCCCGATCAGATACGGCTCCGTACAGTCGGCCAGCCGGTTCAACGCCTTCCCGGGCGGGGCCGTCCTCCCAAGCCCCGCCCCCTCACCCCAGCTCATCGCGCAGCTCCCACAACGTCCTCCACAGGGGCGCTCCCGCCTCCGCGCGGCGGCGGATCGGGCCGTCCCAGTAGCCCAGCAGCCTCGCGTGGTCGGCCGGGTCGTCCTTCTGGACCGTCCCCAGCAGGTGGCCCGGCAACATGCGGAGCACATCGCGGCCGTCGTTCAGGTACGCCGCTCCCAGGCCCATCGCCGTGGCCACCTGGACCGCCTCCGCCGTCGACATGACCGTCGAGGGGCGCTCGACCTCCCAGCCCTCCGAGCTCCTCCCCGTCCGCAGGTCCCGGAACGCGGTGATCAAGGCTTCCAGCACGGTGTCGTCCACCGAGAACTCCGCCCCGCCGCGCACCAGCGCCGCCGTCGCCTGGCTGCGTACCAGCGCCGTCTCCGCGTCCAGGTCGTCGATCGGGCCCACCGTCTCGAAGTTGAAGCGCCGTTTCAGCGCCGCGGACATCTCGGAGACGCCCTTGTCGCGCAAGTTGGCCGTGGCGATCAGCGTGAAGCCGGGCGCCGCGTGCACCGTGCTGTCGCCGTCCTCCCCGCCCGCCAGTTCCGGAACGGACATCCGGCGTTCGGAGAGCAGCGAGACCAGCGCGTCCTGCACCTCGGGCAGACAGCGCGTGACCTCCTCGATCCGGGCCACCGCGCCCCGGGTCATGGCCCGCAGGACGGGGGAGGGGACCAGGGCGTCCCGGCTCGGGCCCTTGGCCAGCAGCATCGCGTAGTTCCAGCCGTAACGGAGCTGGTCCTCCGTGGTGCCCGCCGTGCCCTGCACCGTCAGCGTGCTCGTGCCGCACACGGCGGCCGACAACAGCTCGGAGAGCATCGACTTGGCCGTACCGGGCTCGCCCACGAGCAGCAGCCCGCGCTCGCCCGCGAGTGTCACCACACACCGCTCCACCAGCGAGCGGTCGCCTACGAACTTCCGTGACACCGCGAGCTTCCCCCCGTCCGGCGCCTTGAGCTGTTCGCCGTCCGTGCCGCAGACGAACAGCACCACCGCGCGGGGCGTCAGCCGCCAGCCCGGCGGTCGCGGTCCGTTGTCGTACGACGCCAGGAACGCCAGCTCCGCCGCGAAGCGGTCCTCCGGCAGCTCCACCTGCCGGGCGCCGCCCGCCCTCGCCGCCGGTACGGTCTGTTCCCTCATCGTCTGCCTCCCCGGCCGCCACGGCCCTTGAACTCCTCGAACGCCGGCACCTCGCCGTCGCCCACCCGCCGCCACGCGGCCTCGAACAGCGCGGGCACCGGCAGGTCGGGCACCACGAAGCCCGGCCTGTCCCACGGCAGCAGCGCCGTCTTCCAGCTCTCCACGGGCAGCCGGGGAGCGTCCTTCTCCTCCAGCCAGCCGCCGGGCAGGAACACCGTGCGTCCCGCGCGCGCCCGCCTGCCCTCCACCACCAGGTCCGTGGCGGCCAGTTCGGCCCGCGCCTTCTTCAACCGGGCCGGCTTCCACCCCGTCCACGCCGCCTGGTTCCGGTCCGTCGGATCGGGCAGCGCCAGCAGCATCAGGTAGAGCGCCGACGCGTCCTCCGAGATCCCGGACCGGCGCGAGACATCGGCCACCAGGCCCTCCACGCTCAGCTGCGGGTTCTGCGGCGGGCCGGCCGGGCCGTCCGCCGAGACCAGGGCCAGGAACTCGTCACTCAGGACAGCCCGCAGCCCCTCCAGCCCCGACGCCTTCCCCGCCGTGGCCACCAGCAGCTTGAGGTCCGGGTGGTCGGGACCCCCGCCGCCTCCGCCGTCGACCCCCGGCTCGGGCAGGACGGCCGAGGGCCGCACCCACACCTCCTCGCCCGTCCCCCACCGCGTCGGTTTCAGGACCAGCGCCGCAGACAGCTCGAACAGCTCGGCATCACCCGCGGCCCGCGTCGGCGCCAGTCCGTACGCCTCCCGCAGACGCGGCGACACCGGGTCGTAGGCGAAGTCCCGGTCCACCCCCAGGTCCATCAGCAGACCCGGGTCGGCGAGCCGCTCCCGCAGCCTCAGCACCGTCTCCGGCAGTACCGCCCGCAGCGGATCGCCGAACGGCAGCCGGTACGCGAGCCAGCGCAGCGCCTCGACCCAGCTGCCCAGCGTGCTCCCGGTGAGCAGCCGCGACGCGTCGACCGGTGCCAGCTCGCCCTCCACCAGGCGCTGTTCCGTACGGCCCGTCAGCTCGCCCTGCCAGGCGGGGTTGAGCACCGCGTCCACGGCCTGGCTCGCGTGCAACTCGGCGGCCACCCCACGGATCACGGCAGGAGGCAGGACCCGCCGCTTGCCGCGCGTCGCGATCCACTCGCCCACCAGCGGCTCCGCCGGGAACCCGGCCGTCCACAGGCCGGCCACGCGCTCCGGGTCGGCAGGCAGCAGCAGCGCCGTGAACAACCGCCGCTGCTCGCTGCCCAGCCCGCTCAGCAGGGACACCGCCCACTCCAGCTCGGGCTTCTTCACGTCCAGCGGCTCCAGGTACTCGGCGGGCACCTGGTTCCCCCGGTAGCGGTTCAGCCCCGGGCAGCCGAGCTGGAACAGCACGCCCGCCGACGGTGTGATCCCCACCCGCTCCGCGAACTCCACGCCCAGCTCCGGGCGGTACGGCAGCGGACCACGCTCACGCACCGACTCCACCAGGCGCCGCACCGCCGGCGCCCGCACCGGGTCGTCCGCCGCGCCCAGCACCGTGGAGCCGGTGACCGTCGTGCCCTCCCAGGCGCCGAAGACGCCGGCGGGGTCGTACTCCAGGCACTGCCAGTACTCCTCCTTCTCGTCGGCCCGCGAACAACCGACGATCAGCAGCCGCCGCGCGCCCGCGTGCCGCACCTCGCCGCGCAGCCGTCGGTCGTCGTTGCCGCTATTGTCGTTATTGTCATCGTCTTCGTCCGCGTCCTCCTCGGGGCCGACCGGCATCCGCAGCTCCACGATCCGCAGCCGCCCCCGCGGATCGACCATGATCGCCGTGCCGCCGTCCTCGCCGGGAACGCCCTCACCGGAATCGGCGCCCTCCCCTCCCGCGCGTACGTCCAGCGCCGCGTCCAGGAGTTCCAACAGGGCCTCCCGATGCGGTTCAGGCGTCACCGGTACGGCCGCCCGGACCGCGAGCGCCACCAGCGTGGATCCGTACACGGGCACCCAGCCGACGCTCTCGGGAGCGGCCTCCGGCCGCCCCGGCACGCCGTCCGCCGCGAGCAGCGCCGACAACCGGCCGATCTGGTCGAAGATCACCGTCGAGCTCTGGGACATGTGCCGGTAGCCGAAGTGGTACCCGTCGGGCACCAGGCCCTCGAACGCCTCCTCCAGCACCTTGTCGTACGCATGACGCACCGTCGGCCCGTCCGCCGCCAGGTCCCCGGGACCCCGCTCCGCCCGCTCCGCGAGCTTCGCGAGGCGTTCCGCGTGGCGGGCCGCCTCCCTCACCACGCCGGCCACCCCCGCCACCAGCCCGGGGTGGGTGACCTCCGGCAGCAGCGCGCGCACCGCCGCGTCCGGCTCCGCACCGCCGGCGACGGCCGACAGCAGCGCCTCCGCGTCCGTGTCCGTCACCGCGCGCAACGCGGCCGATCCCCGTTCGTCGCGGGGCCGCAGCGCGTGCCAGTGCGACGTCGGCGGGACGAGCGGGGTGCCCGCGCCGTACGTCCCCTCCGTGCCCCCCGCGGTGTGGCGAGCGAGGCAGATCCCCTCGCCGTCGTACAGCTCGATCTGCGCCCCGCCGTACGACGCCTTCTCGCGCGGGTGCAGGACGGCTCCGCCCGGCAGCCGCATGGGCGGCAGCGGGACCCCGGAGTGCTCCGGGACGGCCGGGCCGCGGTTGCCGTCCACCGAACAGGCCGTCAGCGTCCCCTCGGTCGGGTCGTACGTCACGTACCAGCCCAGCAGTCCGTCCTTCGTCCCGAAGGGGGAGGACTCCAGGCCGGGACGCACAGGGAGCAGCCGGCAGGCGTTCTCCCGCAGCCGGATCGCGTCGCCGGTCAGGGCCGTCGCGAAGAAGGCCGGTACGGAGACGCGGCCCCGGCGGGCCGACGCCGGGTCGTACTCCCACCACTGGTTCTCGTGCAGGACCCAGACGGAGATGCCGTCCGAGGCGACCGGCCTGCGCTCGTCCGCGAACGAGATGTCGCCCGGATGGACCGGCCGGCCGCCGTAGCACCGGCTGCCGTCGGCCAGGGGGAGCGAGGGCATGCCGCCGCCGTTCCCCTGGCCGTTGATCTCGCCCTGGGGCTTGAAGACCTCGGTGGGACGGCCCGACCACACACCGCGCCGGTCGTCACCCCATCCGTTGACGACGAGCCACTGACCGTCCACGTACGCGATGTGGGTCGTGTCCCACGTGGTCTTCGAGACCGTGGGCAGCGTGAGCGTCCGCCGGTCGAGCACCTGGTCGGGGCCGACGGCCGCCACCTGGGGGCCGACCCGGACGAGCAGGGCGGGCCAGGCGTCCGTCAGCCGGTACGGCTCGTCCGCGCCCGCCCTGACCCTGCCGCCCGGAGCCGCGTTCTTCGTGGTCTTCCCCAGGTGGGGCAGGGCCTCCTCCAACCCCTGATGGCCCAGCTCGTCGAGGATCCCGCCGCGCAGGGTCCTGGCCAGGGCGGGGGCGGGGGACACCGCCGTGATCCGCCGGACCGCCCCGGGCGCGGTGGCCAGTACGGACGGCGACGAGAACCGCGACAACCGGTGCAGCCTGTCGTTCAGCTCGGGCAGCCCGAACGGCCGGCCCAGGTCGTCGGCCCGCTCCTCCAGCCAGCCCGCGAGCACCGTGCGCAGCGCGGGGTGACGGGCCATCGATTCGAGCAGCTCGGGCGCCCCGCCGCGGCCGGCCTCCTGCTCCACGGCGCCCCGCAGCGCCCGGGCGAACCGCGGCTCCGAGGTCACCGCCAGCAGATCCCTGCGGCCCTCCCGCTCGTCGGACACCCAACTGCCCAGGTGTACTTCCCTCCCCTCGTCGGAGAGATCCTCGACCGGCACGCCCCAGGACAGACAGGCGTCCAGCAGGTCCAGGTCCACCCCGGTCCGCCACCCGGTGCCGCTGCTCAGCCGCACCGGCACCGCGTCCGCGACCAGGCGGTCCACCAGCCGCTCCACCAGGGTCAGTTCGGCGGCGAGCCGCGGGGTCTGCCCCCAGCCGCGCTGCCGGTGGGCCGCCCAGGACGTCACCCAGCCGGCCGCCGGGACCGAGCCGTCCAGCAGCAGGTCCACCGCGCCGCACCGCTCCAGCAGCGCCAGCCACGAGTCGTCGAACGCCGCCGCGTCGCCGCCCGGAGCCGGCATCAGCGTCAACAGCCGCTCCCGCACCGCCCGGTCCTCGGTCGCCACGTCCGACAGGGACGGCAGGGCGGCCTGCCAGAAACTCACCGCCGCGCGGTTCATCGCCCCCGTGTGGATGATCTCCGCGAGCAGGGACCGCTCCTCGGCGCGCGCGTCGAGCCCCGCGCCCTTCGACAGCCGGCGCAGATCCTCCAGCATCCCCGCGTACGGGGCGAGTCCGGACGCGCACCGCTCCACGGACAGGGTCCTGAACTGCGCGTGCGCCTCTTCGGGAGACAGCCGTACCGCCAGCCCCCTGGCATGCTCGCGCAGCGCCTTCCCGCTGAGCGCGCCCGCCGCGGCGAACTCCAGGAAGACCTCCCGCAGCCGTTCCTCGTCCACCGCCAGCGCGTACCGCTGCTCGGCCGTCCTGGCCTTGCCGAAGAACGTCGCCGCCTGCGCCGTGGACTCCACGGCCAGGAAGAGCCTCGCGACCTGTTCGTAGAAGGTGGGCAGGAAGTGCGGTACGGAACGGTCGAGCCGCTCCCCGATCTCGTCGAACCCCTCCTTCGCCAGCCCCGGCTTGGTGGCCACGAGCCGCGCGAGCCGCTCCATCTCCTTGACCACGGCGAGCGCGTGATGCCCGTTGCCCGGGTCGTTCACGAGCGCCCACGCGGGGAAGCCCAGGGACTGCCGCTTCACCCGGCCGACCTCGGCCACCTCCGCGGCGGAGAAGCCCAGATACTCGGCGGAGAGGTCCTCGGCGGCCCCGATCGCGCCGGGCACGAGCCGTACCACCGTGCGCCCGTTGAGCACCGGATGGCCGTACGCCCTGGCCGTCAGCACATCGCCCGCCACGGCCCCGCCCTCCGCGCCGAGCGGCAGCACCGCCCCGGCGTCCAGCAGATCCCCCGCCGGGAGACCCGCCTCCAGCGGTCGCCCGTCGTTCACAACACCCCCACGCACAACGCCCCCGCTCACAGCGCCCCCTCCTCTTCGCTCTCGACCACACGGCCCGCGAACACCAGCGCGGCCATCCGCTCACCTTCGGACCAGGCGACCGGCCCCACTTCACCGAGCGGCAGCCGCCGCCCCGTCCCGTCCCGCCACTCCAGCGCTCCCGTCCGCGCCTCCGCGTCCGGATAGTCGCCCCCCAGCCAGTACGCCGCCTCCAACTGCCGTCCGTCCTCGACCAGCCGGCACAGCGCCTGGCCGCCCCGCACCCGGTAACCGAGCGTCAGCGCCCGCCCGGTGGCATGCCGCAGCTGGGCGAACTTCCCGTTCGCGTACGCGCTCCAGGACGTGTCCGTGCCGGCCGTCCCCGCGACCCCCTCCGGCTCCGGCCGTTGCCACACCTCGCGGAACAACTGCTCCACGCCCTGCTCGACCTTCAGCTCCGCCGCGAACTCCCGCAGCTCCGCCAGGTCTTCGAGCAGCACCGGATGGGGGATCAGCACCGACGTCACTCCCGCCGGGTCCAGCCACACCGAATCCCCGTCGAGATCCACGATCCCGAGCCCCTTCACCGGATCCGCGTCCCGCAGGAACCCGGCGCGCGCGGTGTCCGCCGACCCGTCCTCGCCCACCGGCGCCACCACCAGATCCCGCAGCGCCGCCTGCCACGCCGTGTCCGGCCACACCCGCGCCAACAGCGCGACCGGCACCGGCAGCGACCGCACCAGCCAGGCGTCCACCTGCTCCCGGCACTCGCTCTCGTGCCGCGCCAGCCACTCGGCCAACTGCCTGAGCCTGACCACCTCGACGTCGTCCTTGAGCTTCGGCGGCACCTGCTTCAGCGCCCTGCCCGCGGCATTGCGGCACAGCACCCGCGTGCCCTCCAGCGAGACGGCGTACCCGCCCGCCGTTTCGATCCAACCCATGGCAGGACCCCTCCCCGACCTTCTGGTTCTCGAACTGATCACCACGTTAGGCGGGGGGTCTGACAACGGCCCGATCGGGCCCGTGAGCTGCTGGAACGCCGAGGTGGCCCCGCGTCAGACGATGTCCTCCATCTGCTGGATGTCCCGGGGCGAGCGGGAGTGGGTACGGGTCTCCCGGACGCGGCGCGCGAACGGCCAGTACGCCGTCGCCAGCAGCAGCGCCCCGGCCAGCGCGGCCACCGCGTAGTTCATCGTGTCGATGGTGACGGGGTAGCTCTGCGGCAGGCAGAACAGCACCGTGCAGAAGGTCACCCAGACCACCGCCGTCCAGCCCACCAGGTTGCTCCAGCGGCCCAGGTGCCACGGCCCGGGAGTGAACCGCTCGGGGCGCACGAGCTTGAGGAAGACCGGGATGATGTACACCGGCGTGATCCCGACGACGCTGATCGCCGTGATCGCGCCGTACGCGGTGGTCGACCACAGCGACGGCAGGGTCAGCGCGAAGGCCGCGACCACCGTCATGCACACGGCCCAGTACGGCACCAGGGTGCGGCGGCTGATGCGGCGCCAGAGGTGCGAGAAGGGGAGTTCGCCGTCGCGGCTGACGGCGAAGACCATCCGTGAACCCGACGTGGTCACGGCGATCGTGCAGAAGAACATCGCGCCGATCACCAGGAGCAGCATCAGCGTCGCGCCGTCGGTGCCGAGCGCGTCGATGAGGATCTGGGCGGGCGGCACCCCGGTCGCGGTCGCCTGGGTGGCGGCGTAGTCCTGGATCGCGAACGTGAGGCCCGCCAGCAGGATGAACCCGCCGATCCACGACCACACGATCGACTTGATGATGCCGCGCGGCGCCGAGACGGCGGCCTGGGTGGTCTCCTCCGACAGGTGCGCGGAGGCGTCGTACCCGGTGAAGGTGTACATGGTCAGCAGCAGGCCGAGCGCGCACACGTACAGCGGATTCGAGAAGCCCGTGTCGTTGACGAACTCACCGAAGACAAAACCGGGCGACTGGTGGCTGTCGGGCAGGATCCACAGCGTGCCGACGATCGTCACGATGCCGACGAGGTGCCACCACACGCTCAGGTCGTTGAAGAACGCGGCGATCCGCACCCCGCACAGGTTGATCGCCGCGACGGCTGTCAGGATGACCGCGAGGATCAGCAGCGTCGACCCGGGTGTGGGTTCGTAGCCTGTCTGGAGACTCAGCAGCGCGCCGAGGAAGGCCGCGGCGCCGTAGCCGCTGCCGGCCAGACCGCCCAGCATGCCGAGCAGGTTGATCCACCCGGTGTAGTACCCCCAGCGCGGTCCGCCGAGGATACGGGCCATGTAATACATGGCCCCCGAGGTGGGGTACGCGCTCGTCACCTCCGCCAGGGCCATCCCGATGATCAGGACCATGGCCCCGGCGCCGACCCAGCCCCACATCATGACGGCCGGGCCGCCGTGGCCCATGCCGTATCCGTAGAGGGTCATGCAACCGGTCAACACCGAGATGACACTGAAACTGATGGCGAAGTTCCCGAACGGGCCCATGCGCCGGGCCAGAACGGGCTGGTAGCCCAGCTCCTTGAGGCGTTGTGCGTCCGGTGTGTCGCCCCGGTCGCCGACAGCGGGGGTCCGGGAGGAGCCGGAAGTCCCTGAGGTGCCGGTGGGCGAACCGGTCGGTGAGGTGCCTGTCGAGGAAGACAACGGTCGTCCTTCTGCCGTGGTGGTGGGGGGATGGGGGGTGTCGGGAACGAAGGGAACGAAGGGGGTACGGGGGGACGAGGTACGGGGGACGGACGAGGTACGGGGACGGACGGGCGCGGTCAGGTGGCCGGCCGGTGCCGGTGTCTGCCGAACCGCGCAGGGCTCGTCCGCGCGGAGGACTCGGCGACACTCAGGCACTGGCTGCGGCAGCGCGCGATGTGATCGACGAGGGCATCCCTGTCACCCGGGTCGGCGAGCCGGAACTGCCAGGGACGCGGCGTGATGTGACGTCCCATCGCCTGGAACACCCTCCCCGCTTCCTTGTACTGCTGTCCGGCCCACAACGCGTGCGCGAGGTAGTTGAGGTCCTGTACGGAACGCTCCGCCTCCGTACGGAGGGCGAACCATCCGTGAAAGGCGGACAGCGCGTCCTGGATCGCGTAGCTGTTCAGCCAGTGCATGTCGAGCGCTTCCCTGGGAAGCCGACGCCACCGCTCGACCCGTACGTACACCGGCAGCATCAGCAGGGCCGCCGCCGCGGGCTGCTCCGCCCGGCTGAGCACCCAGCGCGCGTAGCCGTCCGCGTGGCTGACCGCGGCGGCGTCGGGCCGGCTGAGCCAGTACTGGAGCATCCGGTGGTACGCCTCGCGGTTGTACGGGTCCAGGGCGTCCGCCCGCCGCAACAGCCCCCAGGGTCCGGCCGGCAGCATGGGGTCGGAGGCCTTCACCCGGTGCTCGCCCGCCTGTTGGTCCTCGTCGATGACGGCGAGGGCCAGGAAACAGGTCCAGGGCACGGGGTTGTCCAGCGCCGCGTGCACGGCGGTACGGCAGGCGCCGAGGGCCGTGTGCCACAGGTTGTCCGCGTTCGGATGCCCGCCCCGGAAGGCCCGGAGCGCCCGCTCGGACGCGACACGCGCGAGCATCACCGTGGCGGTGGCGTCGGGTTCGTCGTCCGCCCACGCCTCGACGACGTCGGTACCGGCGGCCGAGGCCGCGAGGACCTGGCTGCGGTACGTCCAGGCCGCCCAGGAGCGCGAGGTGTCCGTACGCGCGAGCAGCGTCCGCATGGACACCCACCGGCCGAACGCGACCTCCTCCAGGGCCACCCTCAACTCGGTGTCGGAGCCCGCCGGATGCATCACCGGGCGCCAGTCGCCTTCCGCCATGCTCAGCCCCCCGCGACGCCGGTGTCACGGACGCGAGCCGCGGACACAGCGGTGGTACGGGGCACGGTGGTACGGGGCACGGTGGTACGGGGCACGCGGCCCACGGGAGGTATCGGCCGGGTCTGTAACGCGGCAGCGAACGTCGTCTCCACATATCCCCCTTCCCCCACGGGACTTCCCCGTGAAGCGTGAGGCTTTCCATGAAGCAGCCCCCACCGCGGTCCATTGCACACTACACGGCGTGTTCGAGCACTTACGGAATCTTTTCGCAAATTAAAAATCGCAACTCGGCCACAATGCACGCACCATGCGCACCGCCGTATTGGGGAAATCCACTCACTATTCCATTTCCCCCCGGATCGGCCTGTCCGGGCCGGTCCGGGGCCGTCCGGGCCCGTCCGGGCGATATGCGGTGGCCCGGGGGGACTCGCTGTCGGTCCCTCCGGTTACCTTCGATACATGGCAGGCACCACCGGTACGACCCCATCCCACTCCCCGGCCCCCTCGACCCCTTCGACCCCTTCCACCCCCTACGACAGCGCGGCCACCGAGCGCTGGGCCACGGAGCCCGACAAAAGGCCCGGCAGGACCGCGTTCCAGCGCGACCGCGCCCGCGTGCTGCACTCCGCCGCGCTGCGCCGCCTGGCGGGCAAGACGCAGGTGGTCACCCCGGGGACCCGTAACCAGGACTGGGACGCCAGCGCGCGCACGCGCCTCACGCACTCCCTGGAGTGCGCCCAGGTGGGCCGCGAGCTGGGCGCGGCCCTCGGCTGCGACCCGGATCTCGTCGAGACCGCCTGCCTGTCGCACGACATGGGCCATCCGCCCTTCGGCCACAACGGCGAGCAGGCCCTCAACGACTTCGCCAAGGACTGCGGCGGCTTCGAGGGGAACGCGCAGTCGCTGCGCCTGCTGACCCGGATCGAGCCCAAGCGGTTCGTCGTGTCCGAGGAGACGGGCGAGCCGGTCAGCGTCGGCCTCAACCTGACCAGGGCCGCCCTGGACGCCGCGACGAAGTACCCCTGGCCGCGCGGTGCCCACCCCACCGAGCCCGCCTCCGTGAAGTTCGGCGTGTACGAGGACGACCTGCCGGTCTTCGCCTGGGCCCGGGAGGGCGCCCCGGCGGGCCGTACGTGCTTCGAGGCGCAGGTCATGGACTGGTCCGACGACGTCGCCTACTCGGTCCACGACTTCGAGGACGGGTTGCACGCCGGCCATGTGGACCCGGCCGCGCTCTCCTCGGAGACCGAACGCGACTCGATCTGGGCGGTCGCGATAGGCCGGTACGTCCCCGCGGACACCGACCCGGCGGAGCTGTCCGCCGCGCTGGACCGCCTCATGGGACAGCGCTGGTGGCCGCACGGCTACGACGGCTCCGCCGTCGCCCAGGGCCGCCTCAAGGACGCCACCAGCCAGCTCATCGGCCGTTTCTGCCTGGCGGCGGAGGGCGCCACCCGCGAGGCGTACGGCACGGGCCCGCTCACCCGGTACGGCGCCGAGCTGGTCGTCCCGCGCGAGGCGCGCCACGAGTGCGCGGTCCTCAAGGCCGTCGCCGACCGTTACGTCATGCAGCGGGCCGAGCAGGAGACCCTCCGCGCCGACCAGCGGATCGTCCTCGCCGAGCTGGCCGAGGCGCTCACGGCGGGCGCCCCGGAGGGACTGGACCCGCAGTTCCGCGCGCTGTTCGACACGGCCGGGGACGACCGTGCCCGCAAGCGGGTGATCGTCGACCAGATCGCCTCCCTCACGGACGCGGCGGCCCGCTCCCTGCACAGCGGCCTCCACAGAAGAGGGCACTGACGGCAGAGGGACGCACTGTCGGCGCCCCGTCAGCCCTCACCCCCCGCTCGGGCCACGCCCCCCGCCCGCCGTACGCCGCACAGCACCGGCGCGCCCCCTCTTCCCCCATTACGCTCCGTACGGGACGCTCGCAGATGGCGGCTGAGCAAAAAGGAGGCATCAAGTGGTCGACGCACATCGGACATTTGTCATCGTCGGCGGCGGGCTCGCCGCGGCGAAGGCCGCGGAGACCCTCCGGACGGAGGGCTTCACCGGCCGGGTGATTCTGATCGGCGACGAGCGCGACCATCCCTACGAGCGCCCACCCCTCTCCAAGGGCTATCTGACCGGCAAGGACGAGCGCGACAGCGTCTTCGTGCACGAGCCCGCCTGGTACGCGCGGTCCCAGGTCGAGCTGCACCTGGGCCAGACGGTCACCTCGATCGACCGCGGCACCCGCTGCGTGCACCTCGGCGACGGCACCTCCGTGCACTACGACAAGCTGCTGCTGGCCACCGGCTCAGAACCGCGCCGCCTCGACGTCCCCGGTACGGATCTGGCGGGCGTCCACCACCTGCGCCGCCTCGCCCACTCCGACCGGCTGCGCCAGGTGCTCTCCGCCCTGGGCCGGGACAACGGCCACCTCGTCGTCGCCGGGGCCGGCTGGATCGGCCTGGAGGTCGCCGCGGCGGCCCGGGAGTACGGCGCCGAGGTCACCGTCGTCGAATCCGCGGCCACCCCGCTGCACCAGGTCATCGGCCCCGAGCTGGGCCAGCTCTTCACCGACCTCCACCGGGAGCACGGAGTCCGCTTCCACTTCGGGGTACGGCTCACCGAGATCGTCGGCCAGGACGGCATGGTCCTGGCGGCCCGTACGGACGACGGGGAGGAGCACCCCGCCCACGACGTGCTCGCCGCGATCGGTGCCGCTCCCCGGGTCTCCCTCGCCGAGGCGGCCGGCCTCACCCTCGCCGACCGCGCCACGGGCGGCGGCATCGCGGTCGACGCCTCGCTGCGTACCTCGGACCCGGACATCTTCGCGGCCGGGGACGTGGCCGCCTTCCCGCTCTCCGGCTGGGGCGAGGGCCTGCCCGTCGACCGGGTGCGCGTCGAACACTGGGCCAACGCCCTGAACGGCGGGCCCGCCGCCGCGCGGGCGATGCTCGGCCAGGACGTCACGTACGACCGGATCCCGTACTTCTTCTCCGACCAGTACGACCTGGGCCTGGAGTACTCGGGCTGGGCGCCGCCCGGCTCGTACGACCAGGTGGTGGTCAGGGGCGACGCGGGAAAGCGCGAGTTCATCGCCTTCTGGACCAAGGACGGCCGGGTCCTCGCGGGGATGAACGTCAACGTGTGGGACGTCACCGAGGACATCCAGCGCCTGATCCGCTCCGGCGCCCGGCTGGACCCGGAGGCGCTCGCCGACCCGTCGGTGCCGCTCGCCTCGCTGGCGGCCGACGGCACCTGACGACTCCGAGGGCCCCCGACCCCGACCGCTCCGAGGCGCCTCCTCCCGACCGCACTGTCCGCCGATGTCGTAGCGCCACCGTAGAATCCACGCGTGGCCGGCAGGATCAACGATGACGACGTGAAGGCGGTTCGGGACGCGGTCCCGATCGACGCCGTCGTGTCCGAGTACCTCCAGTTGCGCAGCGCGGGCGGCGGGAACCTGAAAGGGCTCTGCCCCTTCCACGACGAGAAGTCCCCCTCCTTCCAGGTCAGTCCGAGCAAGGGTCTCTTCCACTGCTTCGGCTGCCAGGAGGGCGGGGACACCATCGCCTTCGTGATGAAGCTCGACCACCTCTCCTTCTCCGAGACGGTCGAGCGCCTCGCCGCCCAGGCGGGCATCACGCTGCGGTACGAGGAAGGCGGCTACAACCCGGCGGGCCAGCGCGGTGAGCGCACCCGGCTGGTGGAGGCCCACAAGGCCGCCGCGCTCTTCTACGCCGAGCAGCTGTCGGGCGCCGAGGCCGAGATCGGCCGCACGTTCCTCGCCGAGCGCGGGTTCGACCAGGCGGCGGCCGAGCACTTCGGCGTCGGCTACAGCCCGGTCGGCTGGGACCACCTCACGAGCTATCTGCGCGGCAAGGGCTTCTCCGACAAGGAGTTGCTGCTCTCCGGCCTCTCCCAGGACGGCCGCCGCGGCCCGATCGACCGCTTCCGCGGCCGGCTGATGTGGCCCATCAGGGACATCTCCGGCGAAGTGGTCGGCTTCGGCGCGCGGAAGCTGCGCGACGACGACAACGGCCCGAAGTACCTCAACACCCCCGAGACCGCGATCTACAAGAAGTCCCAGGTCCTGTACGGCGTCGACCTGGCCAAGAAGGACATCGCCAAGGCCAGCAGGGCCGTGGTGGTGGAGGGGTACACGGACGTCATGGCCTGCCACCTGGCCGGCGTCACCACCGCCATCGCCACCTGCGGCACCGCCTTCGGCGCCGACCACATCAAGATCCTCAGACGGCTGCTGATGGACAACGGCAGCGCACGCGTGATCTTCACGTTCGACGGGGACGCGGCGGGCCAGAAGGCCGCGCTGCGCGCCTTCGAGGACGACCAGAAGTTCGCGGCCGAGACGTACATCGCCATCGCCCCCGACAACATGGACCCCTGCGACCTGCGCCTCGCCAAGGGCGACGAAGCGGTCCAGGACCTGGTCGAACCCCGCACGCCGCTCTTCGAGTTCGCGATCCGCCAGATCGTCTCGCGCTACGCGCTGGAGACCCCGGCGGGGCGGGCCGCCGCGCTGGACGAGGCGGCGCCGATCGTGGCCCGGATCAAGAACGGCGCGTCGCAGCACGAGGTCGCCGTCCAGCTCGCCGGCATCCTCGGCATCCTGGACACCCAGTTCGTGGTCAAGCGGGTCGCGCAGGTGGCGCGTTGGGCGCGCGACCGGGGCGGGCGCGGCCCGGCGGCGCCCCCCGAGCGCGGCGCCCGGCGCAACGACCCGCAGGGGCCTCAGGGCGCCCAGGCACCGGCCGGCCGCGGCCCCTCGGGACCCGCGCTGAATCTCCGCAGCCCCGCCCACCGCACCGAGCGCGAGCTGCTCAAGCTCGCCCTCCAGCGGCCGGAGCTGGTCTCCCCGGCCTTCGACGCGTACGGCGGCGACGAGTTCACCGCCCAGCCGTACGCGGCCGTGCGCCGCGCGATCGAGGACGCGGGCGGGGCCGAACAGGGCGTGGGGGCCGCCTTCGAGTACCTGGCCCGGGTCCGCGACGCCGCGCCCAACGACGCGGTGCGCGCGATGGTCACGGAGCTGGCGGTCGAGGTCTTCCACGGCAAGACGATCGACGAGACCTACGCGGGGGAGCAGCTCGTCCAGGTCCGGCTGCGCGCGGTCGACCTGCGGATCCGCGACGTCACGGGCACCCTGACCCGCCTCGGCACCCACTCGGACCCGGAGCACTACGCCGCCGTACAGAACGAGTTGTGGGTGCTCCAGCAGTACGGCCAGTCCCTGCGCAACCAGGGCGCGGCCGCGCTCTGACGCGTACGGCCGCCACCACGCGGCCCGTTGGCCGCCCCCCGGACGACCCCCTTCCGTAACGGCCCGGTCACGCACGGGACTCAGAAAAACACCGCACGCCCCTCGTGGCGGTGATGTGTCGTACCCCACACTGGTTGCGGTCCCTGAGTCCCCGGGGCGCGGCCCGGCTACGCACGTCGGGCGCCGCACCCCCGCGGGATCCGCTCATCGTGTACGGGACGGATGCGGCCCGGCCGTTTGCGTCCCGCTGCCGCACGCCCCCGAACCGGCAGTGATCACCCTGGAGGTCGCCCCCCGTGCAGACCCAGACCCAGTCCGTGAGCCCGGCCTTGACGCTGACCAAAGACCTCACGGCCTACCTGACCGAACAACCGGCCCTGTCACCGGCCGTCCCGGCCTTGTCTCCGGCCGTCCCGGCCCTCTCACCGGCCGTCCCGGCGCAAAACCGCGCCGCGCACCACCCTGAGACGCTCCCCCCGCTCCACCCACTCCACCCGCGCCAGGTGACCGTCGTGGAGACCCTCACCGAGGACCCCGTGGACGACGTGCCCGAGCCCCGCCGGGGCAGCCGCGCCGACAGCGGCCCCACCTCCGACCTGTTCCGCCAGTACCTGCGCGAGATCGGCCGCATCCCCCTGCTCACCGCCGCCGAGGAGGTCGAACTGGCCCGCCGCGTCGAGGCCGGGCTCTTCGCCGAGGAGAAGCTCGGCACCGCCACTGACCTGGACTCCCGCCTCGCCCTGGACCTCGACCGCCTCGTGGTCATGGGCCGGATGGCCAAGCGCCGGCTGATCGAGGCCAACCTGCGCCTCGTCGTCTCCGTCGCCAAGCGCTACATCGGCCGCGGCCTGACCATGCTCGACCTCGTCCAGGAGGGCAACCTCGGGCTGATCAGGGCCGTCGAGAAGTTCGACTACGCCCGCGGCTTCAAGTTCTCGACGTACGCGACCTGGTGGATCCGCCAGGCCATGTCCCGGGCGCTGGCCGACCAGGCCCGTACCATCCGGGTCCCCGTCCACGTGGTCGAGCTGATCAACCGGGTCGTCCGCGTCCAGCGCCGGCTGCTCCAGGAACGGGGTTACGAGCCCAGCGCCGAGGAGGTCGCGGCCCAGCTGGACGTCTCGCCCGAGCGTGTCGGCGAAGTGCTGCGCCTCGCCCAGGAGCCCATCTCCCTCCACACCCCGGTGGGCGAGGAGGACGAGGTGGCGCTCGGCGACCTGATCGAGGACGGCGACGCCGCGTCCCCCGTCGAGTCCGCCGCCTTCCTGCTGCTGCGCCAGCACCTGAACGCGGTCCTCTCCACCCTCGGCGAGCGCGAACGCAAGGTCGTACAGCTGCGGTACGGGCTGGACGACGGCCGGCCCCGCACCCTGGAGGAGATCGGCAGCATCTTCGGCGTCACGCGGGAGCGCATACGCCAGATAGAGGCGAAGACCCTCGGCAAACTGCGTAACCACACCTACGCGGATCAACTGCGCGGCTACCTGGACTGACAGCGGCGCCGCACCCCGTGAACCCGGGTACGGCGCCGCACCGTCACGTACCGCGTCCTGCCTCAGTCGACCTCGGCGACCGCCTGCGCGAACTGCGACGCGTACAGCCGCGCGTACGCCCCGTCCGCCGCCAGCAGTTCCTCGTGTGTGCCCTGTTCGACGATGGAGCCGTTTTCCATCACGAGGATGACGTCGGCGTCACGGATCGTGGAGAGCCGGTGCGCGATCACGAAGCTCGTACGGCCGTGGGCGAGGCGCGCCATCGCCCGCTGGATGAGGACCTCCGTGCGGGTGTCGACCGAGCTGGTCGCCTCGTCCAGCACGAGGATCACCGGGTCGGACAGGAACGCCCGCGCGATGGTGATCAGTTGCTTCTCGCCGGCGCTGACGCCCGTACCGTCGTCGTCGATGACGGTGTCGTACCCGTCGGGCAGCGTGCGGACGAACCGGTCCGCGTGCGCGGCCCGCGCGGCCTCCTCGACCTCCTCGCGCGTGACCTCACGGGAGGACCCGTACGCGATGTTGTCGGCGATGCTCCCGCCGAACAGCCACGTGTCCTGGAGGACCATGCCTATCCCGGAGCGCAGCTGCTCCCGGGACATCCGCGCCACATCCACCCCGTCGAGGGTGATCCGCCCACCGGTGACCTCGTAGAACCGCATCAGCAGATTCACCAGCGTGGTCTTGCCCGCACCCGTCGGCCCCACGATCGCGACCGTCTGCCCCGGTTCCACCGACAGCGACAGATCCTCGATCAGCGGCTTCTCGGGGTCGTACCGGAAGGACACGTGCTCCAGCGCCACCCGGCCCTGCGACTCCTTCCGCAGCCGCTCCACGGCCGGGGTGTCGGCCTCCTGCTCCGGCGCGTCCAGCAGGTCGAAGATCCGCTCGGCCGACGCGACCCCGGACTGCACCAGGTTCGCCATCGACGCGACCTGCGTCAGCGGCATCGAGAACTGCCGCGAGTACTGGATGAACGCCTGTACGTCCCCGATCGACAGGGTGCCGGAGGCGACCCGCAGCCCGCCGACGACCGCGATCAGCACATAGTTCAGGTTCGAGATGAAGAGCATCAGCGGCTGCATGATCCCGCTGTTGAACTGC
Organism: Streptomyces sp. NBC_01317; assembly: GCF_035961655.1. Classification (NCBI taxonomy): domain Bacteria; kingdom Bacillati; phylum Actinomycetota; class Actinomycetes; order Kitasatosporales; family Streptomycetaceae; genus Streptomyces; species Streptomyces sp. NBC_01317. Next base: position 5,809,906 of record NZ_CP108393.1, read on the forward strand.
GCCTTGAACCCGGCCTCGTAGAGCTTGTCGTTCTCTTCGCGGAACGCCTCCGCGGACTGTTCGGCGCGCCCGAAGACCTTCACCAGCGCGTGGCCGGTGTACATCTCCTCGATGTGCGCGTTCAGCGTGCCCGTGACCTTCCACTGCTGCACGAAGTGCGGCTGCGACCGCTTGCCGATCCGCGTCGCCACGAAGATCGACACCGGTACGGTCACCAGCGCCACCAGGGCCAGCAGCGGCGAGATCCAGAACATCATCCCCAGCACGCCGACGATCGTCAGCACGGAGTTGATGAGCTGCCCCATCGTCTGCTGCATGGTCTGCGAGATGTTGTCGACGTCGTTCGTCGCCCGGCTGAGCACCTCGCCGCGCGGCTGCTGGTCGAAGTACGACAGCGGCAGCCGCGACATCTTCGCCTGCACCGCCTCGCGCATCCGGAAGACCGTGCCGTTGATGACCCGGATCGAGAGGCGCGTGGACACCAGCATGAGCAGCCCGGCGCCCAGGTAGATCAGCAGCGTCACGAGCAGCACTTCGCCGATCGCGTCGAAGTCGATGCCGTGGCCCGGGGTGAAGTCCACCCCCGAGAGCAGGTCGGCGAGACCGTTGTCGCCCTTGTCCCGCAGCGAGTCGATGGCCTGCGCCTTGGTGGTGCCCTCCCGCATCTGCCCGCCGACCACCCCCGCGAAGATCAGGTCGGTGGCCCGGCCCAGGATCTTGGGCCCGGTCACCGAGAAGGCGACGCTCAGCACCCCGGCGCCGAGCATCCACCAGAGGGTGGTCCTCTCCACGGCGAGCAGCTTCAGCAGCCGCTTGCTCGATCCCTTGAAGTCCATGGACCGCTGCGTCGGGCCCGCGGCCATCATCATGCGTCCGCCAGGACCGCTCATCAGGCAGCCTCCGCCTCGGTCAGCTGGGAGAGAACGATCTCCCGGTATGTCTCGTTGCCCGCCATCAGCTCGTGGTGCCGGCCGCTGCCGACCACCCGGCCCTCGTCCAGGACGATGATCCGGTCCGCGTCACGGATGGTGGACACCCGCTGGGCGACGATCACGACCGTCGCCTCCGCGGTCTCCCGCGCGAGCGCGCGCCGCAGCGCCGCGTCGGTCGCGTAGTCCAGCGCCGAGAACGAGTCGTCGAACAGGTATATCTCCGGCCGCTGCACCAGCGTCCTGGCGATGGCCAGGCGTTGGCGCTGCCCGCCGGAGACGTTCGTACCGCCCTGGGATATCGCGGCGTTCAGGCCGCCCTCCAGCGCGGAGACGAAGTCCTTGGCCTGCGCCACCTCCAGCGCGTGCCACAGCTCCTCGTCGGTCGCGTCCGGCTTGCCGTACCGCAGGTTGGTCGCCACCGTCCCGGAGAAGAGGTACGGCTTCTGCGGGACCAGGCTCACGGTCTTCGCCAACAGCGCCGGATCGAGCCCGCGTACGTCCTGGCCGTCCACGAGCACCTCCCCGCCGGTGGTGTCGATCAGCCGGGGGACCAGGCTCAGCAGCGTCGACTTGCCGCTGCCCGTCGACCCGATGACGGCGGTCGTCTCGCCGGGGCGCGCCACCAGCGAGACGTCCCTCAGCACGGGCTCCTCGGCCCCGGGGAAGCGGAACTCCCCGCTCCGTACCTCCAGATGACCGTGCCGCCGCAGCTCCGTCACGGGAGCCTCCGGCGGTACGACGCTGGACCGCGTGTCCAGCACCTCCTCGATGCGCTCCGCGCACACCTCGGCGCGCGGCACCATCATGAACATGAAGGTGGCCATCATCACGGCCATCACGATCTGCATCAGATACGCGAGGAACGCGGTCAGCGCGCCGATCTGCATCCCGCCGCTCTCGATGCGGTGCGCCCCGAACCAGACGACGGCGATCGACGAGACGTTGACGACCGTCATCACCGTCGGGAACATCAGCGCCATCAGCCGGCCGGTCGACAGCGCGACGTCGGTCAGCTCGGTGTTGGCTTCCCCGAAACGCTTCTTCTCGTAGTCGTCCCGGACGAACGCCCTGATCACACGGTTGCCGGTGATCTGCTCGCGCAGAATCCGGTTCACCGAGTCCAGCCGGGTCTGCATGGTCCGGAAGAGCGGCCGCATCTTCCTGACGATGAGGCTCACCGAGATCCCGAGCACCGGCACGACGGCCAGCAGCACGGACGACAGCGGCACGTCCTGGCCGAGCGCCATGATGATGCCCCCGACACACATGATGGGCGCCGACACCATCAGCGTGAACGACATCAGCGTCAGCATCTGGACCTGCTGCACGTCATTGGTGGTACGCGTGATCAGCGACGGGGCCCCGAACTGCCCGACCTCGCGGGCGGAGAAGCTCTGCACCCGCCCGAATACGGCGGCCCTGACGTCCCTGCCGAGCGCTGAGGCGGTACGGGCGCCGTAGTAGACCGCGCCGATGTTGCAGATCACCTGGCCGACGCTGACGGCGATCATGATCCCGCCGAAGCGCAGGATGTAGCCCGTGTCCCCCTTCACGACACCGTTGTCGATGATGTCCGCGTTGAGCGTGGGCAGATAGAGGGTGGCGACGGTCTGGAGCAGCTGGAGCGCGACCAGCAGACCTATCGCTCTTTTGTACGGGGCGAGATGGGTACGCAGGAGTCGTAGCAGCACGCGGAGTCTCTCGGGGTCGGCAAGATCGGGGGTCGGACCCATCTTGCGACACCCGGGCGGCGGAACCGTATGGATTTACGTCCAAGGCCGGGTCAAGAAGCGCGCTGTACTGGGCGTGGGGCGCGCGGGCAGGCGCCAAGTGTGCGGTGTATCACACCTGGAGGCGCCGGGGCGCCGGTCCCGTACAACAGGGCCCCGCGACCCCCGTACAAGAACGGCCTTGCTGCTTCCCTACGTCCGTCACATCCCGGGGCCGAACGCCCCCGGATGGATCTGCTCGCGCGTCGCCGCGTACTGCTGCCGTACGGCCGTCCCGACCGCCGCGTCCTCGCCCGGCTCGAAGACCTGCGCCGCCGCGCCCTGCCAGAGCGGCGGGGTGCGCGGGTCGAGCGTCCCCCGCGAGACCCCCAGCGCCCAGGCCGCCTGACGGGCCGCGCCGAGCGCGGTGTAGTCGGCGGGCTGCGGTACGACCACCTGCGCCCCGAAGATCGCCGGAGCGGCGGCCTGTACGGCGGGCAGCTCGGCGGCAGCCCCCAGCAGGAACACCCGCCGGACCTCCACCCCACGCCCGCGCAGTACGTCCATCGCGTCGGCGAGCGAGCAGAGCATGCCCTCGAAGGCGGCCCGCGCCAGGTGTTCCGGCTTCATCGACTCGCGGCGCAGCCCGGTCAGCGTGCCCGCGGTGTGCGGGAGCTGGGGGGTCCGCTCGCCTTCCAGGTACGGGAGCATCACCAGCCCGGAGGCGCCGGGCGTGGACTTGAGCGCCAGGGCGGACAGCTCCGCGAGGTCGCCGGCGCCCACCATCTCCGCCGTGCCCCGCAGGGCCCGTACCGCGTTGAGCGTGTGGACGACCGGGAGGTGCATCCCCGTGGCGTCCGCGAACGACGTGATCATCCCGGACGGATCGGCCAGCGCCTCGTGGTGGACGGCCATCACGGACCCCGAGGCGCCCAGCGACACCACGGCGTCCCCGACCCCGACGCCCAGGCCGAAGGCGGCGGCCATGGTCTCGCCGGTGCCGGCGGAGATCAGGAGCCCCTCCGGGGTGGTGCCGGCGGAGTCGGCGGGGCCGAGCACCTCGGGGAGGGCGGCCTGATGGCCCAGGGCCAGCTCGACCAGATCGGGACGGTACGAACCGGTCCGCGCCGACCAGTAACCCGTCCCGGAGGCCGCGCCCCGGTCGGTGGTCCTGCGAGCCGGCCGGCCGAGGAGCTGCCAGACGAGCCAGTCGTGCGGCTGGAGGACCAGCGCGGTGCGCTGCGCCGCCTCCGGCTCGGCCCGTGCCATCCAGCGGAGCTTGGAGATCAGCTGCGCGTGCTGCGGTACGGACCCGACGGCCTCGGCCCACGCCTGTCTGCCGCCGAGGGCGTCGACCAGGTCGGCGGCGGCGACCTGGGCGCGCTTGTCCTTGCTGAGCAGGGCGGGCCGTACGAGATTCCCCTGCCGGTCCAGCGCGACCATGCCGTGCTGCTGCGCGGCCACGCCGATGGCCTGGACCCCCTCCAGCAACCCGCCGGACGCGGCTTCGCCGAGCGACAGCAACCAGGCCTGCGGATCGACCTCGGTGGCCTTGGGTTCGACGGGATGCGCGGCGAAACCCTGGCGCAGCACGACGCCCGTGTCCGCGTCACAGACGACGATGCGTGTGAACCCGGACGAACTGTCCAACCCGGCGACTATTCCCATGGCACCCGATTCTGCCCCACGAGCACCGCTCGGGACGATCCCGGGACGTGCCGGGTATCGGGGGGCGGCCGGGGGACCGCCCCACCCACGTCTCTCAGGTGCTCAGGTGGCGCTGCTACCCCAGTCGTCCTGCCCGCTCCCGTTCGCGCGGCCGTTCTGGCTGCGCTCCCGGAGCGAGCGCACGCGCGAGGCGACGGAGCCGGGCATCTTGTCCCCGACCTTGTCGCCGACGACGGCGCTGACCGAGTGGTACGCCTTGCCCGCGTACTCCCGCCCGACCGTGCTCGCGGTCTCGGCGGCGTTGCGTACGGCCGGGTTCTGCGACACCTGACGTGCCGACTTCTTGAGCTGCTCGTAGCGCTCGCGCCCGGCCCGCGTGCCGATCACGTACCCGAGAGCCACTCCAGCGATGAACGTGAGGCGGTACCGCATGGCTGCCACCCTTCCCTAGCGTCAAAGTCCCCAGCGTCGGACCGTCGGGCCCTGTCTACCGCGTACCCCGCCAGGACCGGGCATCACCCGACGTGACCCCGGGGATACCGATTGGCGGAGCACCCCCCTGCTTGCGCTAATGTATGTGTCGCAGCGAACGTGCGCCGCCCGGGACGCCCGGGGTAGGTGCGTTCGGTGCAAACACAGCAATCCCCTGTAGCTCAATTGGCAGAGCAGCCGGCTGTTAACCGGCAGGTTACTGGTTCGAGTCCAGTCGGGGGAGCGCGATCCCCTGTAGCTCAATTGGCAGAGCATTCGGCTGTTAACCGGAGGGTTGCTGGTTCGAGTCCAGCCGGGGGAGCAGCGAAGAAAAAGGACCCTTTGGGGTCCTTTTTCGTTTCCCTGGAACCGTCCGGCGCGGAGTGCGGTCCTCAAGGTCAGGCGTTGCCGACCATCCGAGGCAGGAGATCGTATGAGCGGCTATGCTGCGGCTGACGGGCGCGCACAAATGTGCGCGACGCGCCGTAAGGGGCGGTAGCTCAGCCGGTTAGAGCAGCGGACTCATAATCCGTCGGCCGTGGGTTCGAGTCCCACCCGCCCCACTCCGCGCCCTGCGAGCAGGATCGTTTTGACCAGGTGTTACCAGGATGCACACGCCAACGGGTCATCCCCGGCAGACACGCCGAAGGCGTTCTGCTCGGCCCACGCTCAGCCGAAGCGTTGACGATCATGGTCAGCGGAATCTGACGGCCAATCGAACTGATGCCACGGCAGAGCGTGCACGAAGTCAAGCAGTTCATGAAGGCACCCAGATGCTCGGCGCGGGCATCCAGGTTCGCCTCACCGCCCTGCCGAAGAGGGAAGAACCGCATGTCTTCTAGGTTGAGGGGCACGGTGTCGTCGTAGCCACCGATGCCGTCCTGTGACAGTGCGACGGACAGGGTTCCCTCAGTGACGACGATCCAGTCGGCAGAGCCGTTCACCCGGCTCATGCTGCGGTGGTTGCAGACTGTCTGGTTGTCGGCAGGGTCCAGCGGTGGGGCGATCTTGCCCTCCGCGATGTAGTCGAGGGCTAGGCCGAGTGTCTAGTTGTAGGGGGCAGTGCGCGCGGCAGCGCAGCCCGAGCCGGTCTCGGGGTTCGAGAGGGTCCGGGCGTTTGGCGTCCGCTGCCTCTTCCAGCCGGTTGAGGAGGGTCTTGGGGCGCTGCGGTCCCATCCTGGCCATGGGGGGGGAAGGACTGGTCCGTGAGAGCGCGATGTTCTCCTCGGCTGCGAGGTGCAGCATCCTGGCGCCCTGCGGTTTCGCCGGTGAACCCGTCGTCCGCCGCATCCGACATTCTACTTCCCGCTGTGATGCCAGTGCCCGGCACGGACATGGCACTGAGATGCCTCGGGACCACGTCCTCGTTCGCGGCCCCATTTTCCAATGACGTGTTCGCGGTTCCCACCGTCCAGGTGAAGGTGGTGCCGGAGATCCACTATCCGCCGGTGTCCGGGGCCCCGCTAGGAGCCGACCAGGCGGGTGACGCCGCCGTCGACATTGACGGTTAAGACCGTGTCCTACGTGGTGAGGGGGGCGAGTCGTTTGTAGCAGCAGATAGCGGCGGCGAGGCCGAGAAAGGCCAGGTAGTTGCGGGGGTAGCGTTCGTAACGGTGGTTGAGACGGCGGTAGCCGGTCAGCCAGGACATGGTGCGTTCGATGACCCATCGTCGGCGTCCTAACCGTTCGCTGGACTCGACGCCTTTACGGGCGATGCGCACGCCGATGCGTTTGCCCCGTAGCCATTTTCGCAGGTGGGGGACGTCGTATGCCTTATCTGCGTGCAGGCGTTGGGGCTTGAAGTAGCGGCCGCGGTGGGGGTCGTGTCTCGTTTGGTGACCCTCGATCATGGGCTTCAGGGCGAGGCTGTCGTGGGTGTTTGCCGCGGAGAGGCCGACGAGGAGGGGCAGTCCGTTCGCGTCGGACAGGACGTGCATCTTGGAACCTGGCTTGCCCTGGTCCACGGGGCTCGGACCTGTGAGTTCGCCCCTTTTTTAGCCCTCACGTGGGCGGAGTCGAGCACGGCCCGTGACAGGTCGAGCAGGTCGGCGTCGTCCAATCGGTGCAGGATCTCCTCGTGCAGCCGGCCCCAGACGCCGGCTCTCGACCAGATCAGGAACCTGCGGTGAGCCGTGGACTTCGATATCCCGAAGCACGGTGGCAACGCCCGCCAGGCGCATCCGCTGACCAGGACGTAGATGATCGCCGCGAACAGCGTCTCATCAGGCGTGTCCTGCGTCCCGCCGCCCTGCGGCCGCACCTTCGACGGAGGGATCAGCGGCTCCGCGATCTCCCACAGTCCGTCCGGAACAATCCAACTCCACGTGCCCCGCCCCATGCCCGACCCAACGAGCCAACCCCACATAGGACACGGTCTAAGAGTTGGAGGCGGGTTCCCCGTTATGTTTTTCGCGGTCCTGCAACGGGACCGCTGGCCTCCGGGCCCGGCATGACTGTGTCCCCCTGTCGAAGGCATGACCTGGGGGGTGGTGTCACCGGGCCCGGGAGGTGCCGTCGGAGACGCTAATGAGAGGTCCGGCCACCGTCCGGTCCGGCGCAATGCCGGATAGTTCGCGGGCGGCAGGTCTGCATAACGTGGATGCGCGCGTACGACACCACAGCCGAGGCCGGCACGTTCAACTCGCCTGGAGGGGCGCGATGTTCGATGCCGAAGACGTGGGCGTGTTCCTCGGCCTGGACGTCGGCAAGAGTGCTCATCACGGTCACGGGCTCACACCGGCCGGGAAAAAGGTCTTCGACAAGCCGCTCCCGAACAGCGAGCCCAAGCTCCGGGCCGTTTTCGACAAGCTGGCCGCGAAGTTCGGGACCGTGCTGGTGATCGTCGACCAGCCCGCCTCCATCGGCGCCCTCCCCCTGACCGTCGCCCGCGACGCGGGCTGCAAGGTCGCCTACCTGCCCGGCCTGGCCATGCGCCGCATCGCCGACCTCTACCCGGGCGAGGCCAAGACAGACGCGAAGGACGCCGCGGTGATCGCAGACGCGGCCCGCACCATGCCGCACACCCTGCGCTCCCTGGAACTGACCGACGAGATCACCGCCGAACTGACCGTGCTCACCGGCTTCGACCAGGACCTCGCCGCCGAGGCCACCCGCACCTCCAACCGGATACGCGGCCTGCTCACCCAGTTCCACCCCAGCCTGGAACGCGTACTCGGGCCACGCCTCGACCACCAGGCCGTCACCTGGCTGCTGGAACGCCACGGCTCCCCCGCAGCTCTGCGGAAAGCAGGCCGCCGACGCCTCGTCGAGCTCATCCGCCCCAAAGCCCCACGCATGGCCACCCGGCTTATCGACCACGTCTTCGACGCCCTGGACGAGCAGACCGTCGTCGTGCCCGGAACCGGCACCCTCGACACCGTCATCCCCTCCCTGGCCCGCTCCCTCTCAGCCGTCCACGAACAGTGCCGGGCCCTGGAAGCCCAGATCAACACCCTGCTGGAGGCCCACCCTCTTTCCCAGGTCCTGACCTCGATGCCCGGCGTCGGCGTCAGGACCGCCGCCGTCCTGCTGACCACCGTCGGCGACGGCACCAACTTCCCCAGCGCCGCCCACCTCGCCTCCTACGCCGGCCTCGCCCCCACCACCAAGTCCTCCGGCACCTCAATCCACGGCGAACACGCACCCCGAGGAGGAAACCGACAGCTCAAACGCGCCATGTTCCTCTCCGCCTTCGCCTGCATGAACGCCGATCCAGCCTCCCGGACCTACTACGACAAGCACCGCGCCCGCGGCAAAACCCACACCCAAGCACTCCTGCGCCTCGCCCGCCAACGCATCAGCGTCCTGTTCGCCATGCTCCGCGACGGCACCTTCTACGAATAGCGAGCCCCCGAAGCAGCCGTCGCATGACCAGCCCACCAGCAGTCCGGCCCGCCAGCACAACAATCCAGCAGCCGTCGGAGCCGACGTCAGCGTGTTGCGTCGCCCGTCCACGCCAAGATCTCCGCGGCACCCTGACGGACAGCCGTCTCCCCGTCCCGAGCAAGCTGCACGCAGACTGCCGCGACATCAGGCACCCCGGTCTGCATCCAGAGCACGTCCTGCACCCCGGTCTGCATCCAATCCGCATGACTATCGTCGGCTTCGGCAAGTGCCAGAGCGATGACTCGCACCGCAGCCACCGTCCCCGCCCGGGCCAGGGCCTCTGCCGTCCATCGAGTCACTGCCGTGTCCGCGACGTCCAGCAGGAGACCCAACAACACTTCCGCAGCCTCAGGGGCAGCAGCGAAGGGCGCAAGGTCACGACCTGCACGAACACGCAGCGACGAACAAGGGGACAACGCCCTATCCAAGGCCGCCTGCAGCCCGATCATCGACTCCGGCACAGCCAGACAATCTCATGCCCTACCGAGAACATCGAACCCGGACCGAAGCCCTCCGCACGGTTGACGAAGAACATAGAGGCACCCCCCCGAGTGCGTCATCTGCGTGGCGAACCTTGACGCAGATGCGCGTGGTGGAGACCAGGAGGATGGCGTTGCCCATTGCGGACTCGCTGACGGTGACGCGCAGGATCTCAGTCCGCATAGCGGTCAGGGTGGCAGGAGGTACACCGTCGCGACCTGGCACCCCGGGGGCAGGTCGAGGCGGCGGCGGACAGCGAGGTCGGGCTGAGGAGTTTCGGTCGGGCCGTTGATCCTCCGGGGGTGTCGTCGGATGCCCAGTGCGGGCCCGATGGCAGTCAGGGGCTGGTCTCCGGCGACGGGGCTGTAGGCCGTGGTGGAGCCGCGTGGGCCAGTAGGCGAGGAGCGTGCTGGGCCTGTGGGGACGCGGCTGCGGAGGGTGGAGTCCGGCGCATTGGCGCCTTGGCCCAGGCGGCGGACGACGCCGGCAGAATCGCTGTCAGCGAGTAGTACCGGCCTTGCCGCGAGGGCGGTCGGACACCGAGCCGAAACAGGGGCGTAGGTCCTTGACCCGGACCGCGTCCAGTGAACCTAGGTTCACCAGCACGGCAGTGGGGGGAAAAAAGATGCAGCAGCAGGCGCGCGCAACCTCATGATCATTGGGCTTGGACACACAGTGATCACGAAGCCCGTTACTGCCCTGCCATGCATCCCAACCGGCCGCTACCTGACCTGCCGCACGATCCCGGAACTTGCAACCGCCCTGGGTCGACAGCTCGTCTGTAGACGTGTCGGCCTGCAGCAACGACGTTACAGGAAAGGGGTCAAGGCAACATTGCTGGTCGAGGACGGTATGCATAGCGAGATCGGGTTGCCCGGGATGTCGGACGAGACGAGGGCCGACTTGTGGCGGCGGTGGAGGGGCGGGCAGTTGGCGCAGGGGGCCCATCTTGTGATCCATAGCGAGTGCGAGTGCGACGTGTCGGTAGCACGCGGTACGGTCCTGGGGTCGGTTCGGGTAGTGAGGGAGCAGAGCAGACGATGTCAGGTGTGATCGAGAACCCGATTATCAATCCACCCTTCGCTGAGCCGACCCAGCACTGGGAGCTGGACAACAGGGGGCAGCCGACCGGAAACCTTGTCCAGGGGCGCCGGCCGAGCGAGACCTGGTTGCCTATCCCGCGCTCAAGGAAGGGGGGCAAGCGAGGCTCAGCCAGACATGCCGCCCGACAGGATGAGCTCTCTGGCTTCGACGGCATCTTGGAAACCCGCCAGGGGCAGAGCGTCATCGGTAACATTCGCGCCGAGGTGGATCGTTGGCGCAAAGCCGGCTATCCCAACGTCACTCCGACGACGAGAAGGTTGCTGGAGTACTGGACCAACGTCGACCGTGAGCGAAAGCTCTTCTTCGCCCAAGTGGAGGCTGTTGAGACAGCGATCTACCTCACCGAGGTCGGCGTGAAGCTCGGCAAGTCATGGATTGGCGACCAACTTGACCTGGCCAACACCGAGCATAATGCCGGCTTGCCCCGAGTAGCTTTGAAAATGGCGACCGGCAGCGGAAAGACTGTGGTCATGGCGATGCTCATCGCCTGGCACACGCTTAACAAAAGCGCCACACCCCAAGACGCCCGATTCGCCAAGCGTTTTCTGCTGATTGCGCCCGGGGTCACCATCCGGGATCGGTTGCGGGTCCTTATGCCCTCAGACCCTGAGAACTACTACCATCAGCGCGACATCATTCCGGCCGACTTGTGGCCGGCCCTCAGCCAGGCCCAGGTTGCCATCACTAACTACCACGCGTTCATGCTGAAGACGACCCACGAGGGCCAGGGCCTCAACTCGAAAACAAAGAAGCTCCTGCTCCGTGGCAAAACGGAGGACCCTTTTGTTGAGACCCCGGAGAAGATGGCCCTCCGAGTCCTCAAGGATCTCGGGGGAGGTGGCAAGGGGCAGATTGTCGTTTTCAACGATGAAGCTCACCACTGTTACCAAACGCGCGCGGCAGCCACGGATGGTGCAGTTACTCTCGACGACCTCGCGGGCGATGAGAAGCGGGAAGCGGCAGAGAGCAATGAGGACGCGCGTCGCTGGTTTGACGGGCTTCGGCACGTGATGGCGAAGACGGGGATCAAGACCGTCTACGACCTATCTGCCACTCCGTTCTACCTCAACGGCTCCGGCTACCCGGAGGGGACTCTCTTCCCCTGGGTGGTGAGCGATTTCGGACTGCTAGACGCAATCGAGTCCGGCCTCGTAAAGATTCCTCGCGTGCCAGTAGATGACGACGCGGAGCAGAAGGACGTCTCGTACCTGAACCTCTGGGAACATATCAAGGACGACATGCCCTCGCGCACACAGAGAGGAGTCAATCGAGAGGACGAGAAACTCCCCCCGGTTCTCAACGGCGCGGCCCTCAGCCTGTACCGGCATTATGAGAAGTCTTTCGAGCGTTGGGGCAATGACGAGTCCCAACTCGGGGCGACACCTCCGGTGTTTATCGTGGTGTGCAACAACACCGCAGTCTCCAAATGGGTATACGACCGCATTGCTGGCCACGAAGTTGTTGATGCGCAGGGCAACCGGAGTGGCGCTCGCGGTGATCTTCCGCTCTTTTCGAACTATGACGAGCACGGTCAGCGGTATACCGTCCCACGTACCATCATCGTCGACTCGGCGCAGCTCGAGTCAGGCAATCCACAGCTCTCCACGGAATTCAAAGCTGCAGCAGCCGAGGAACTTGAGGCGTTCAAGACCGAGTACCACGCACGCTTCCCTGACCGAGACGTCGACGCTCTGACCGACGCGGACCTGCTACGTGAGGTCCTCAACACTGTGGGCAAAAAGGGCAAGCTCGGGCAGCATGTGCGCTGCGTCGTCTCCGTCTCCATGCTGACAGAGGGCTGGGACGCCAACACCGTGACCCATGTTCTGGGAGTTCGAGCCTTCGGCAGTCACCTGCTCTGCGAGCAGGTGGTCGGGCGTGGGCTCAGGCGTGTTTCATACACGGTAGGCCAGAGCGGTTTGCTGGAGCCGGAGTTCGCTGACGTCTACGGCATTCCTTTTCAGTTCATCCAGACAGACCCGAATCAGACTCTGCAGTCCAAGCCACGACCCCAGCCAATTCGAATCCAATCGATGGTTGACCGCGAGCTTCAGCGGATCATTTTTCCCCGCTTGGAGGGTTATCGTGTCGAAGTGGCTGATGCTGAATTCTTCGCCGACTTCACAGAAGCGCCGCAGTTTAAGGTGAACGAGGCGGTCGCGACTCAGATCGAAAACGAAAGCATCTTCGGTCAGAAGGAAACGCTTCGCATCGGCGACGGTAGCGCCGTCCGGATACAACAGGTGGCTTTCAAACTTGCGGGCGAGACACTCCAGCGTTACCTTACAGACCCACTCGGCTCCCCAAAGCCTTGGATGTTCCCGAACCTAGTTGCCCTGGCAAAGGATTGGATCGCCGCCTGTGTGGGAGTGGACAACACTCGCGCTCTAGAGGTGATTGCCCAACTCGATTTGGAAAGGGCTCGGGCGGTGGAACTTTTCTTTGCCGCACTGAACCGACAGGAAGCGAACACGCAGTCGAAGATTCTGCCGATTTTTCAGAGGTATGCTCCTGAAGGTTCGACGGATGCGATCGACTTCTTCACTACCAAGCAGCACTTCGCATCCCAGCCGGACAAGTGTCCAGTCAATTTCATAGTACTGGACGGATTGGCCGGTAACACCTGGGAGCAGGTGATGGCGCTCGTTCTAGAGGGCCATAAGGCAGTCAACTCCTACGTCAAGAACGATCACTTGGAGTTCAACATCCCGTACCACCATGCTGCTCGGTCACACCGATATGTGCCAGACTTTATCGTCCGTCTCAATCCGCGCCAAGAGGGCGAGATTGACCGGTATCTCATTGTTGAGGTGTCCGGCACTCGCAAGTCTGCCGGCAAGCGGTCGATTAAGGCGGAGACGGCGCGCAACTTGTGGTGTTCGGCCGTGAACAATCATGGTGGCTACGGGGTGTGGGGTTACGTGGAGGTCGGCGAGAACCCGGCAACGTTCAAGTACCACATTGACCGAGCAATCGAGGACCTTTACAACGATGGCACGGTGACAGGCCGGTATTCAGACGCACTGCCTGGAGATGTCCCTGTAGAATTCGATGCACTTTTCAATGAAGCAAACTTCTTCATCAATCAGGGGTACTCTCCACCCCAGTCCGCAGGCCTCATGGAAGGGAAGTAGCACGCGCCATGGCGACTTCAAGGAACAGCAACGCTTCCACATCGGCCAATGGCGCCAGTGTGCAGACGATAATGCACGACGAAACAAGGCCCAACAACCCGACCGCAGATGCTCCCGACCTGGTGACAGACGAGCTCGCAGCCCCGATAATGGTCAGGTATCGCCGCGATCCCGCACTCGACCCACAGCTAGTTTGGCAGGGGAAGGATGAGCAGGATTCTGGCAACCTAGAGGTGCCCGCCCCGCCGATTTATCGGCAGGAGCGTATTGAACCACATTATCTGGTCAACGAACTAATGGCTGAGACCAGGCGACGGAAGGTCGGCGTACATGAGGATCCGGACGAAGGTTCACTGTTCGGACTGAGTGCTTTCGACGATGGGATCGCCGACGAGTTCGACAAGATCGACTGGTACAACCACCCGATGAAGTGGACCAATCGCATGATCCTGGGCGATTCACTGCAGGTCATGGGAAGCCTTGCGGAACGGGAGAACCTCCGGGGCAAAGTGCAGATGGCGTATCTGGACCCACCATACGGGATCAAGTTCGGATCTAATTGGCAAGCCAAGACAGATAAACCAAGGGTGCGAGACGGCAACCTCGACGACGCAACGAAAGAAGTCGAGCAGATCAAGGCCTTTCGCGATACGTGGGAGCTGGGAATCAGCTCGTACCTGTCGTACCTGCGCGATCGCTTGGTAGCGACGCGGGACCTTCTCACTGACTCGGGTTCGGTGTTCGTGCAGATCGGTGACGAGAATGTTCACCTCGTGCGATCTCTACTGGATGAAGTTTTTGGACCAGAAAATTTCGTATCGTTGATCACATTTAAAACGACTTCAGGCGCGGGAAGTTTTGCAGGAGGTACAACCGTCCTCGCTGCGATCAATAACTACATCATTTGGTACGCGCGCAACTTGGATAGCGTAAAATATCGCCAGCTTTACACATTGAAGCAGCTCGGTGAAGCTGGTTCAAGCGGATATAACTTTGCAGAGTTGCAGGATGGGAAACGCGAACGTTTCTCTGGTAATCCCCCTGAAGGTGCACGGGTCTTTACGGCCGACAATCTGACTAGCCAGACCACTCGCATTGGGCAAACTACGGTTTTCCCTGTTGAGGTAGACGGCACTACGTACCGACCTTCAAAGGGTGGGTGGAAGACCAACCAAGTAGGGATGAATCGACTCAAAGCCGCCAATCGCCTAATTGGACTGGGGCGGACGCTCCGTTACGTGCGATATTTCAATGACTTCCCGGCATTTCCGCAGAATAACTTGTGGGATGATACGACGACTGCGGGATTTGGTGCAGACAAGGTCTACGTTGTTCAAACAAATACTAAGGTTATCGAGCGTTGTGTACTCATGTGTACGGATCCCGGAGATCTAGTTCTCGACCCGACGTGCGGCTCGGGTACCACTGCTCAAGTCTCGGAGCAGTGGGGGCGTCGCTGGATCACAATCGATACCTCGCGCGTTGCTATCGCGCTTGCGCGACACCGCATCATGGGTGCCAAGTATCCCGCATATCTCCTTGCCGATTCTTCGGAGGGAAAAGCTCAGGAAGCTAAGGTTAGACGGCAGGTGCCGGATCGAACGGTCTCCGGCAATGATATTCGACGTGGTTTTGTCTGCGAGCGTGTCCCTCATATCACTCTAAAGGCAATCGCTAACAACCCAGATATCAAGGAAGGAATGTCTCGCAGCGAGATCGATGCGGCGATCCAGAAGCACGCTGGCTATGAGACGCTATTTGATCGCCCGTACGAGAATAAGAAGGCCATCCGTGTCGCCGGCCCGTTTACCGTGGAATCACTGTCTCCGCACCGGGCCATCGCCTTCGAGACGGACCTTCCCGCCTCCGAGCGCGCCGCCGAGCAAATGCCCTCCGGTGCGTCATACACCGAGACTATCCTGGAGCACATCGCCAAAGCCGGTGTACAGAACGGCTACAAGAACGAGCGTCTCCGCTTCGAGTCCGTAGAGCCTATCTCGGGTCGCACTCTGACGGCTGTGGGTATCCGCAAGGATGCTGAGGAAGGTACGCCGACGCGTGTTGCCATTGCGCTCGGCCCCGAGTACGGGACGGTGGACTCGAGATACATCAAGCAGGCCGCGCGCGAGGCAATTGAAGACAGGAAAATTGACCTTCTCCTTGTACTGGGCTTCGCCTTCGATCCGACCGCGGTCCAGGCAGTCGACGATCACAAGCCGATCTCCAAGGACTTCGCCTCCGTCGTGAAGGAGCGGCGGGTCGGTCGGATGCCGGTGATGCTGGTCCGTATGAACGCCGACCTCGCGATGGGCGAGGAACTGGCGAACACTGGAAGCGGGAACCTTTTTACAGTCTTCGGGGAACCCGACATCGAGGTCACGGAGACCTCCGACGGCCGGCTCATTGCCGAGATCAAGGGCCTGGACGTCTTCAACCCGACCACCGGTGATATTCGGGCGGAGGGCGCCAAGGAAATCATGCTCTGGTCGTTGGACACTGATTACAACGAAGAGGCATTCTTCGTCCGTCATGTCTACTTCTCCGGTGACAGCACGCTTGACCCGTACAAGCGACTCAAGGTCGCTCTTAAAGCGGAGGTCGACCAAGAGGCATGGGAGTCCCTTTACACCACGATCTCTCGTCCCTTTGACAAGCCGGAGTCTGGGAAAATCGCAGTCAAGGTGGTCAACCACTTTGGCGACGAAGTACTTAAGGTGATCGAGGTCTGATCCGATCGTCGCTTGCCCCTCACTAGTTCTCGCCGGAAGGGGCGAGTGAGGCAGTCCCCTCTGGTTATGCGGCCGGTGTTTGTCAGCCCCTACCGGGTTTATTTACATTTGCAGCTGACCCTTTTAACCTTCCCCCGCAAGGTCGAGGGCACACCGTGGCCCCGCTCCCCGGACGAGGCTCTGTCCGCACAGGACAATTGGCGGTCGGTGCCCGTTCCGTAGGGCTCGATTTTCTCGCGACCACCGAGCACAACTCCGCTGACGGGCATCGCGCCTGGGCCCGGCACGCGGGCGGATCCTGGGCGAAGAGGTCACCACCCGGGCCGGGCACTGGCTGGCACTAGGGCTCGACCCCGGGGTGGTGGTCAATTGGCGCTACGGAGTCCGGGATGGGCGGGTCGACCAGCGTGTGGAGGAGGTCCACCGAGCCGGTGGGCTGTGCGAGGCGGCCCTGGCCGAATGGGGCCGCGCCCTGGCGGCCGACATCCACCAGGGACGATGGCGGCCGGCGATGGGCAACAGCGACACCCACCTGGAGGGTCAGATCGGTGTTCCGCACACTGTCGTGCTGGCCGACGAGCTGAATACGGCCGCGATCCTTGACGGCATCCGCGCCGGGAGGAGCTGGATCGCGGCCTCGGCCGCCGTCGAGCTGTCGTTCACCGCCTCCGCCCGTGGTCGCAGTGCCGGTATCGGCGACCGGTTGAACAGCGGTGATCAGCCTGCCGTGCTGCGCGTGGACGTCCAGGGCGTGCCCTCCGGCACCGTCAGCTTCCATACAGAGCAAGGCAAGGCGCACCACTCGTTGTTGACCGGGACGGGATCGGGCACGGTCGAGTGGGTCACCAGCGAAGAGGAGTCGGCGTTCGTCCGCGTGGAGGTCCGAGACGCGGAGGGGCGGATGGCGGCGCTCAGCAATCCGATCGTTCTGACCTGAGGGCTGGGAGGTCGGCTTGGCGGCAGACGGTCTGCGGCTGTCGCGCCCCGGGCTACGCGTCGGGCGAACGATCCCGTCCCTCGGCTGTCCGGGCTCGCACAGTGGTGAGCATGCTGAACCGCGTAGCTGTCCTGTCCGACATTCACGGAGTCCTGCCGGCCCAGGAGGCCGTGCTTGCCGAGCCGGAGGTGCGGGGCGCCGATCGCGTCGTGCTCACCGGGGACATCGCGGCCGGTCCGCAACCCGTCCAGGTTCTCGACCTGTTGACCGGTCTTGGGGACCGCGTTGTCTGGATCAGCGGTAATGCCGACCGTGAACTCGTCGAGTACCGGCGTGGGCTCCGCGACTCGATTTCCGATCCGATCGCCCCGTGGGCGGCCGAGCAGCTTCGGGACGACCACCTCGGCTTTCTCGGGGCGTTGTCGCGGTCGCTCTCCCTGTCCGTACGGGGCCTGGGGAAGGTGCTGTTCTGCCACGCCACCCCCCCCGTGACGATGAAGAGGTCGTCCTGGTCGACTCCCGCCTCGACCGTTGGAAGGAGGTCTTCGGCGGTCTCGATCCCGACCTCCGCACCGTGGTCCGCGGCCACACCCACATGCATGCCGTTCGTCCGCCTCGCGCACGGACGTCTCGTCGTCAACCCCGGCAGCGTCGGTATGCCGTACGGACGAGCCGGAGCGCACTGGGCCGTGCTGGGGCCGGGGGTCGACCTGCGTACCACGACCTTCGACGTCGAGGCCGCCGCCATCCGGGTCGGCCACGACTCCGCGTACCCGGGAATCGCCGAGTGGGCCGACCACTTCCCGCACGCCCGCGCCACCGACGAAGACGCTCTGGAGGCTTTCGGCCCTCGGGACGGACGGACGCCGGTGGCGTAGCGGAGCGGGGGCGTCCCGGTCGGGCCGTCGGTCGGCGGCAGACGTTCCCGCTCCCGATACGCCGCGCTTGGTTTGTTGATCCGTTACTTGATTGAGGAATCAACTAAACGGGTGGGTTGTTCACGACGTCATGAAGCGCATCGGTTTTCTGTCTTTCGGGCACTGGTCCGACACCAGGCACTCCCAGGCCAGGACGGCCGCGGACTCGCTGCTCCAGGCGATCGACCTCGCCGTCGCGGCCGAGGAGCTCGGGGCCGACGGTGCCTACTTCCGGGTCCATCACTTCGCGCGGCAGATGGCCTCGCCGTTTCCGTTGCTGGCCGCGATCGGCGCCAGGACGTCGCGGATCGAGATCGGCACCGGTGTGATCGACATGCGGTACGAGAACCCCCTCTACATGGCCGAGGACGCCGGCTCCGCCGACCTCATCTCCGGCGGCAGGCTCCAGCTCGGCATCAGCCGGGGATCCCCGGAGCAGGTCATCGACGGCTGGCGCTACTTCGGGTACGCGCCCAGTGGCGACGACACCGAGGCCGACATGGCGCGCAAGCACACCGAGGTGCTGCTGTCCGTACTGGAGGGCAAGGGGTTCGCCCAGCCGAACCCGCGGCCCATGTTCCCCAACCCGCCGGGACTCCTCCGCATCGAGCCGCACTCCGAGGGACTGCGGGAGCGCATCTGGTGGGGTGCCGCGTCCAACGCCACCGCGGTCTGGGCGGCCAAGCTCGGCATGAACCTGATGAGCTCGACCCTCAAGAACGACGAGGGCGGCGCGCCCTTCCACGTACAGCAGGCCGCCCAGATCCGCGCCTACCGCGAGGCGTGGGCCGAGGCGGGCTGGGAGCGTGAACCGCGCGTCTCCGTGTCGCGCAGCATCTTCGCGCTCACCACGGACCAGGACCAGGCGTACTTCGGCCGCGACGGGGACAGCGCCGACCAGATCGGCAACATCGACGCGACCACGCGCGCGATCTTCGGCCGGACGTATGCCGCCGAGCCCGACGTCCTGGTGAAGCAGCTCGCCGAGGACGAGGCGATCGCCGAGGCCGACACGCTGCTGCTGACCGTGCCCAACCAGCTCGGCGTCGACTACAACAGTCACGTCCTGGAGAACATCCTCACTCACGTCGCGCCCGCCCCCGCCCTTGGCTGGCGCTGACACCGACACCCACACCTGTGGCGACGTAGGTCCCACGCCGTAAGGTCTGGCGGGAGCAAGCGGCCCCTCTCCGGCCCGTACGGAAGGGGCCGGCCGCATCCCCGAGACCGGACCCACCCATGCGCCCCCAGAACCCGCCCCGCGTCCTCTACGTCACCGACCTCGCCTACGAGGCCAAGGGGCGCCGCTACTGCGACGAGGACATCCGGCTGTCGTCCCGGCTGCGGAGCGACTTCGACCTCGCGCTCTGCCACCCCCTCGACGCCGTACGGCTCATGGGGTCCTTCGACGCCGTCGTGGTGCGCAACAGCGGGCCCGTGCTGCACTACCAGGCGCAGTACGACCTCTTCCGCGAGCGCGCGGCGGCGGACGGGGTCCTGGTGTACAACCCGCTGACCGGGCGCGCCGACATGACCGGCAAGCGGTACCTCGTGGAGCTGAGCGCCGCCGGGTATCCCGTCATCCCGACCGTCGACCGCGCCGAGGACCTCGGCCGGCTGCCCGCCGCCCCCGCCTACGTGGTCAAGCCCGAGGCGGGCGCGGACTCCATAGGGATGGAGACCGTCCCGGCGGAGCGGCTCGGGGAGATCGCCTTCGGCGGCGTACTGGTGCAGCCCCTGATCCCGTTCCGCTACGAGGTCTCGTTCTACTTCGTGGACCACGACTTCCAGTACGCGCTCCACGCACCGGACCCGGCGCGGCGCTGGGAGCTGGTGCCGTACGACGCCACCGCGGACGATCTCGCCTTCGCGCGGCGCTTCGTCGAGTGGAACACGCTGGAGCACGGGATCCAGCGGGTCGATGCCTGCCGTGCCCCCGAGGGGGAGCTGCTGCTGGTCGAGTTGGAGGATCTCAACCCGTATCTCTCCCTGGAGTCGGTGGACACCGCCACCCAGGACGCGTTCGTCGCGCGGATGACCGCCTCCCTGCACGATCTCCTGCGGAGCCACACCGCCTGAGCGTGTTCGCAGGTCCGGGCCCCCAGGGGCCAACTTGGCCGGATTCGGAGGCCGTTCGGTGGCCGGTCCGGAATTTTGATACGTCCTTGACAAATTAATTTCGTGTTGCCAGCATGCAAACGCCTACCGCGGAACCAGGGCTCCCGACACCCCACGGACGGACCCCTGCCCCACCCGTAGCACGGCGCGACGGCGCGCGCCCTGCCTGACTGACGCATGTCCCCCCACCGCACGTCAGCACGTCAGGAAGGAAACACGATGCCCGTACGGCCCCCCGTGTGGTCCAGACTTCTTGTCGCCCTCACCCTCGCGCTCGGCGGCTCGGTCGCCGTCGGCGCCACCGCGACCGCCCACCCCACCGACCCCGCCGCCGACATCCCCGCCTCCGACTACCAGCAGGTCCAACTCGCAACCGGAGCAGCCGAGTTGGGCGAGGCGATGTCACTCGCCGTGCTGCCCGACCGGTCGGTCGTCCACACGGCGAGGGACGGTACGGTCCGGCTCACCGACGCCGCGGGCAACACCAAGGTCGCGGGCAAGCTCGACACCTACACCCATGACGAGGAAGGTCTCCAAGGCGTCGCGGCCGACCCCGGGTTCGCCGACAACCGCTTCCTCTACCTCTACTACTCGCCCAAGCTGGACACTCCCGCCGGGGACGCCCCGGTGACCGGCACCGCCGCCGACTTCGCCCCGTTCAAAGGGCACTTGAACCTCTCGCGGTTCACCCTCAAGGCCGACGGCACCCTCGACGCGGCCAGTGAGAAGGTCGTCCTCGAAGTCGCCAACGACCGGGGCCAGTGCTGCCACGTGGGCGGTGACATCGACTTCGACGCGCAGGGCAACCTCTACCTCTCGACCGGCGACGACACCAACCCCTTCGAGTCCCAGGGGTATGCGCCGCTCGACGAACGGGCCGACCGCAACCCGCAGTTCGACGCCCAGCGCTCCTCCGGGAACACCAACGACCTGCGCGGCAAGGTCCTGCGCATCAAGCCCACCGCCGACGGCGGCTACACCGTGCCGGACGGCAACCTCTTCGCACCGGGCACCGCGAACACCCGCCCCGAGATCTACGCGATGGGCTTCCGCAACCCCTTCCGGATATCCGTCGACAAGCCCACCGGCACGGTCTACGTCGGCGACTACGGCCCCGACGCCGGCGTGACCGACGCGGAGCGCGGGCCCAGCGGCCAGGTCGAGTTCGACCGCCTGACCGGCCC
Source organism: Streptomyces sp. NBC_01317 (assembly GCF_035961655.1). NCBI lineage: Bacteria > Bacillati > Actinomycetota > Actinomycetes > Kitasatosporales > Streptomycetaceae > Streptomyces > Streptomyces sp. NBC_01317. The sequence goes on from NZ_CP108393.1 coordinate 5,831,174, forward strand.
CGGCAACTTCGGGTGGCCGTACTGCACGGGGACGAACACCGCCTCGGAGACGTACAGCGAGTACACCTTCCCCAGCGGTCCCTCGGGCGCGAAGTACGACTGCGCGGGCGGCCCCGCCAACAACTCCCCCCACAACACCGGCCTCGACAAGCTGCCCGCCCCCAAGGCCGCCTGGATCAAGTACGGCGGTGACGCGGGCTCCCCGCCCGAGTTCGGCGGCGGCTCCGAGTCCCCGATGGGCGGACCCGTATACAACTTCGACGCCGGTCTCGACTCGAATGTGAAGTTCCCCGAGTCCCTCGACGGCCGCTTCTTCGCCGCCGAGTACGGCCGCAAGTGGATCAAGCCCATCGAGGTCCACGCCGACGGTTCCCCGGGAGCCATCGACACCTTCCCCTGGACCGGTACGCAGGTGATGGACCAGGCCTTCGGCCCCGACGGCGCGCTGTACGTCCTCGACTACGGCACCGGCTCCGGCAACCAGGCGCTCTACCGCGTCGAATACCTCGCCGGCAGCAACCGCAACCCGGTCGCCAAGGCCGCCGCCGACAAGACCTCCGGTCAGGCGCCGCTCGCCGTCGCCTTCTCCTCTGCGGGCAGTTCCGACCCCGAGAGCGGCGCGCTCACCTACGCCTGGGACTTCGGCGACGGCGCCACGTCCACGGACGCGAACCCGAGCCACACGTACACGGAGACAGGCACCTTCCGGCCCACGCTCACCGTCAAGGACCCGGAAGGGCTCACGGGCACCGCGAGCCTCGTGGTGACCGTCGGCAACACCGCCCCCACCGTCAAGCTCGTCACGCCCACCGACGGCGAGCTGTTCTCCTTCGGCGACACCGTGCCGTTCTCCGTCGAGGGCAGCGACCCCGAGGATGGCCCGATCGACTGCGCCAAGGTCAAGGTGACCTATCTGCTGGGGCACGACAGCCACCAGCACCAGATCACCGCCGCCGACGGCTGCACGGGGTCCCTCGTGGTCCCGGCCGACGGCGAGCACGACAGCGCCGCCAACCTGTACGGGGTGTTCGACGCCGAGTACACCGACGCGGGCGGCCTGACCGCGCACAGCCAGAGCATCCTCCAGCCCCGGCACCGGCAGGCGGAGCACTTCTCGGCGCAGAACGGCATCGAGGTCGCGGCCCACGGCGGTGCCGAGGGCGGCAACACCGTCGGCTTCACCGACAACGGCGACTGGATCTCCTTCGAGCCGTACGCCCTCGACAACGCCGCCACGTTCACCGCCCGGGTCTCCTCCGGCGGTGTCGGCGGGACGATCGAGGTACGGGCCGGGTCGGCCACCGGCACCCTGCTGGGCACGGCGACCGTCGCACCGACCGGCGGCTGGGACAACTTCGCCGACGTGACGGCGGACCTGACCGACGCACCCTCCGGCTCAACGGAGTTGTTCCTCGTCTTCAAGGGCCCGACGGGCCAGGGGAACCTCTTCGACGTGGACGCCTTCACGTTCACGACGACGGCGACCACCGAAGCCGATCCGTACCAGGTGCTCGTCTTCTCCAAGACGGCCGGATTCCGGCACGACTCGATCCCGGCGGGGATCGCGGCGATCCAGACCCTCGGTGAGGGGAACGGCTTCACCGTCACCGCCACCGAGGACGGCGCGGCCTTCACCCCGGAGAACCTCGCCGGGTACGAGGCCGTGGTGTTCCTCTCCACGACCGGCGACATGCTCACCGACGCCCAGGAGGACGCGCTCCAGGGGTACGTCGACGGGGGAGGCGGTTATGTGGGCGTCCACGCGGCCGCCGACGCCGAGTACGAGTCGCCCGCGTACGGGAAACTCGTCGGCGCCTGGTTCAAGAGCCACCCGGCCATCCAGCAGGCGACCGTCAAGACCGAGGACAGGACCCATCCCGCGACCTCGCACCTCGACGCCACCTGGTCCCGTACCGACGAGTGGTACAACTACCGCACCAATCCGCGCGCGGACGTCACGGTGCTCCAGAGCCTGGACGAAAGCACGTACAGCGGTGGGGAGATGAGCGGGGACCACCCCATCACCTGGTACCACCCGCAGGGCGAGGGCCGGTCCTTCTACACCGGGCTGGGCCACACCCAGGAGTCGTACGCCGATCCCCTCTTCCGGCAGTTGCTGCTGGGCGGGATCCGGTACGCGGCGGGAGAGGCGCCCCTGAAGAACTGACCCGCACATGCTCTGACCCGCACACCCTCCGGGGACCGTCCGCCGTGAAGAGACAGGCGGACGGTCCCTAGAGCGTGTCCGTCCGCGCCGCCTGCCACGTCACCGTCGTGCCGCCGCCCCCGCCGTCCTCCCGCGCCCCGTTGTCGGTCACCAGCAGCCGTACGCCCCCGTGCCCGTCCGGCAGCCGGACCGTCGCGTCCACCTCCACCTCCATCGCCGTCATCCCCTCCCGCCGGTGCGCCGCCGCCAGCGCGCCGCGCAGCGCCGCCAGGAGCCGCCGCCCCACCGCCTCGTTCACCAGCGTGTCCACCGCGCCCGTGAACCGCACGGACGGCCGGAAGCCGAAGAGGACCGCCGCCCCGTCCGTCTCGCGCAGTACGCTGCCCCGGACGCTGGTCGGGGCGTCGGCGGGCGGCTGCTGGAGCGCGAAGATCGCGGTCCGTACCTCCTGGATCGTCGAGTCCAGCTCGTCCACGGCCCGCCCGAGCAGCTCGTCCAGCTCTGTGGTCGCCGCGCGCCGCCGCGTCGACTCCAGCATCATCTCGGTGGCGAAGAGCCGCTGGACCACCAGATCGTGCAGGTCACGGGCGATCCGGTCACGGTCCTCGTACACCGCCAGCTGTTCCCGGTTGTGCTGGGCGTCCGCCAGCACCAGCGCCAGCGCGGCCTGCGAGGCGAACTGGGTGGCCAGCAGCTTGTCCTCCGCCGTGTACGGGCGTCCGCCCCGGCGGCGCGGCAGGGCGAGCGTGCCGATCAGCTTCCCGCCGCTCTGGAGCGGCAGCATCATGCTCGGCCCGAAGCGCGAGCGCACATGGGTGGTCATCCGGGGATCGGTCGCCGAGTCCTCTATGAACACCGGCTCACCGCCCAGCAGTTGGACCAGGACGGGCGCGCCGGGCGCGATGGTCGTACCGAGAATGCCCGCCGGATCGTTGTCCGTCGACGCCGTGACGATCTCCATGCCGCCCTCGGGGGTGGGCAGGAGCACCACCCCGGCGTCGGCGCCGGCGAGGGCGCGGGCCGACTCGGCCACGGTCATCAGGGCGTCGGCCGCGCTCTCGCCGGTCAGCAGGGCGGTGGTGACGGCGGCGGCGCCCTCGATCCATCGTTCGCGCTGCCGGGCCGTCCCGTACAGCCGCGCGTTGCCGATCGCGATCCCCGCCTGCGCGGCGAGCACCTGGAGCAGCGCCTCGTCCTCCTCCGTGAAGGGACCGCTCTCCTTGGCCGTCAGGCACAGGCTGCCGAAGATCTCGGTGTCCACCTGGATGGAGACCCCGAGGAACCTGCGGTGCTCCGGATCCGAGTGCGGCACCCAGAGCGCGCGCGGATCGGTCGCCATGTCGTCCAGCCGCAGCGGGCGCGGATCCCGGAACAGCACGCCCAGCAGGCCGGCGCTGCCGCCGGGGATCCGCAGGACGCTCTCGTGCTCCTCCGGGCTCAGGCCGGCCGAGAACAGGTCCGCGAGCGTGCCGCCGCCGGGGTCCGCCACCGCCAGGAGCCCGTACCGCGCCCCGATCAGCTCCGTGGCGGTGGCGACGATGTGCTGGAGGGTCGCGCGGAGTTCGAGATCCGTACCGATGCCCAGGACCGCTTCGAGCAGCATGGGCAGCCGGGGCATCGACTCCATGGGGTCGGTGTCCCTGGCGGTGTCCCTGGGGGTCCCCCCGCCCCCGCCACCCTCACTCATCGCAACGTCGTTCCACCTCAGTGGGCGTCGGCCAGCGGATCCAGGACCATCGGCTGGATCTTGCCCTCCAGCATCGCGCCGAGACCGAGCACGGCGCAAATGTCGGGGCGCTCGGCGATGGCGACCGGCATGCCGGTGGCGTTCCTGAGCATCTGGTCGAGGCCCGGCAGCAGCGCGCTGCCGCCCACCATCATGATCCCGCGGTCGGCGAGGTCGGCCACCAGATCGGGCGGGCAGTCGCGCAGCACCTTGCCGATGCCGTCGACCACGGCGGTCAGCGGGGAGTAGATCGCGTCCCGTACGGCGGCGGTGTCGACCAGCACCGAGCGGGCGATGCCGGTGGCGACGTCCCGGCCGTGGATCTCGGTGGAGGTGGGTCCGTCCGGGCTGAGCCCGTTGCCGCTGAGCGCCAGCTGGAGCGGGCGTACGGACTGGCTGGGCAGCATCAGCTCGTGCTGGTGGCGCAGGTGCTGGATCACCGCGTGGTCGATGGCGTTGCCGCCGACAGGGATGCGCTGGGCGGTGACGATCGCGCCCAGCGAGAGCACCGCGATCTGGGTGGTCGCCGCGCCGCACACCATGATCATGGTGGCGGTGGGCTGCTCCACGGGCAGCCCGCAGCCGACGGCCGCCGCGATGAGGGTGTCGACCAGCTCGACCCGGCGCGCGCCGAGGCCGACGAGCGTCTCCACGGCCGCGCGCTGGGCCAGCGGGTCGCTGTCGTGCGGGGTGGACGCGGCGGCGCGCAGCCGGGGCTTGCGGCGCAGCTGGCGGCGGAGCTTGTCGCCGAGGAGGTGGCGGAGCATCCGCTGGGCCATCTCGACGTCGACGACGGTGCCGCCCCGTACGGGACGCATCACCCGGATGTAGTCGGGGGTACGGCCGGTCATCTGCTCGGCGAGCGCGCCGACGGCGATGAGAGCGCCGGTGCGGGTGTTCACCGCGGCGACGCTCGGCTCGTCCACGACGAGCCCGGCTCCCTTCACGAAGACCCGGGTCCTGGCGGCCCCCAGGTCGACGGCGATGTGGCAACGGCGCAACTGCTCAAGACTGACGGTCACCGCGGGATCTCCCGAGAGCGCTGATCTGATGCACCGGCGGCCGCCGGTCCTGTTCGCATCGTGCGGCCGGGGGGAGCGGGGCGCGCGCTGGGATGAGCCGTCAGGAGTACGGACGGTTGACCGGCGGTTGCCCGATGGGGGTACGGAGCTGACGGGACGCCAGGTCCGTGTCGCTGGGCCGCCGTGTCCGTACCGCACGGCCGGTCAGCCCCTCGTCCAGCCCTGGAGCAGCCCCCAGGTGAAATCGGCCACGGCGCCCCCGCCGCCGGGCAGGGTGAACGCCAGCCGGAGGCGGGTCGGCGCGCTGCCCTCCATCGGCCGGGCCGGCGGAAAGGCCCGCGCGACCTCGTCCACCGTGCACGACCAGGGCCGCAGGTCCTCGGCCGTACGCGGCTCCGGTCCGGCCACCCCCGGCGCACGGACCAGCCATTCGTTCCATACGGCCCCGCCGGGCCCGGCCATCGCCTCGAAGCGCAGGTCGGGCCAGAGCGGTACGGGCCACTGGAGGGCCTCGCACTCCAGGTCGCCGGCCTTCCGCGGGAAGGTCCGCTCGGGCGGGCCGAGCACCGAGCGGTAGCGGGAGAGCGTGCCGCGGGCGCGCGGGGAGCGGACCATCGCCTGCCAGCGGCGGTTGGCCTCCCGCATGTCGGCCAGGGACGCGCCGAGTTCGCGGCGGGCGTCGTCGACCAGCTCCGGGTGGTGGTCGGCCATTCTGCGCAGCAGGACGAGCTGGAACTGGAGCGGCCCGAACGGCCCGGTGGACGTCATACGGCCATCCTGCCCGGTACGTTCCGCCGCACCGCGCGGCGCATACCGCCCGTACCGCCTGCCCGGCCCGCCGCGCCACCCGCCCGAATCGGGATGACACACCCGGAACCGTCGACCCCTTACAAGATCTTCACAGCCCGGGTTCTCCACGGCCCGCCACGGCCGCATAATCTGCGGGCGCCATGGACTACTGCCATCAGTGCCGTCGGCACCTCAACGGCGCACTGACCTGCGCCGGATGCGGCACCCCCGCCGAGGAGCTGCGGCAGAGCGCCCCCGAACCGCCCGCACCGCGACAGAATCGCTCCCCGGGACAGGACGGCAGGGCCGATCAAGGTCACGAAGAGTTCGCGGACGCGCCGGAGAGTGAGATCGAGCCCCTCGTGGGCCATCACCCCGACCGCGACCGCTCCGACCGCCGTGAGCGCCCCGACCGCCGCCGCTCGGCCCCGTCCCGCACCGGACCCCGCAGGGCCCGCGGCAAGCGCGGCCGCAGGATCGTCGTCGGCGTGCTCGCGGTGGTCCTCGCGGCGGGGGCGCTGAGTCTGGCCCAGCTGGCGCTGGAGCCGCCCGGCGACGACGGCGCCTCCGCGGTCAAGGAGGAGGCGTCCACCGAGTTCGACGGGCGCCCGGACGGCACGGCGAAGCCGGTGGCGCCCGACGATCCGGGTCCCGCCGCGACCAGCGGTACGGGGAAGGGCGGCTCACCCGGCCCGGACGGCAGCGGGAAGCCGGGCGGCAAGGAGTCCCCGGACCCCGGCGACTCGGCCACGTCCTCGGAATCCCCGGCTCCCGGCGACACGGAGCCGGCCGACACCGGCGCGCCGGACTCACCGGACCCCTCGGACTCCGCGTCCGGTCCCGGCACGCCGACGGACCCCTCGGACGGGCCCACGACGGCCGCCCCGACCTCGGCGTCCCCGACGCCCACCCCGGAACCGACCGAGACCTGCACCCGCATCCTGTGGTGGTGCGCGTAAGGCCGGTCAGGCCAGGCCCTCGCCCAGCATCCGCTTGAGCAGGTCGCGCAGGACACGCCGCTCGTCCTCCGACAGCGACGCCAGCGGTTCGCGGGCGAAGTTCAGCGAGTCCCGCAGCCGCGCCGCCGTCTCCAGCCCCTGCGGGGTGGGCGCGGCGAGCTTCACCCTGCGGTCGGCCGGGTCCGGCCGGCGTTCCACCAGGTCACGCGCTTCGAGCCGGTCCACGATGCCGGTGACGTTGGACGGCTCGCACTTCAGCTTCTGCGCGATCCGGCGCATGGGCATGGGCTCCAGGGACAGGAGTCCCAAGACGCGCGCCTGGGCACCCGTGAGGGAGTACTGGGCCGCGGCGTGCTCGTACTCCTCGTAGTAGCGGGCCACGACGGTGCCGATGAGTTCGACGACTTCGAGGGTCAGCGGGTCTCTGCGGGTGGTGGCCATGGGACCAGCGTACCCATTTGCTTGACAACATGAAATATCTAGGAGCATGGTTCTTTCAGGTAGTGAAGCTTTTGTGCGGCGGCCCGCCGCCACCCGCACCCACCGAGGAGGCCCCGCCCCATGACCGCACTTCCCGTATCCGGCCGCGCATGGCATCTCGCCGCCCGCCCCGACGGCTGGCCCAGGCCCAGTGACGTCGCTCTGCGCGAGATACCCGTGGCCGAACCGGGGGAGGGCCGGATCCTGGTCCGGAACCTGTACTTCTCGGTGGACCCGTACATGCGCCCCCGGATGAACGACGCGAAGTCGTACGTGGCCGCGTACCAGCTGGGTGAGCCGCTGGCCGGCCAGGCGGTCGGCGAGGTCATCGCCTCCCGCGCGGACGGGTTCGCCGTCGGCGACCACGTCCTGCACAACCTGGGCTGGCGGGAGTACGCCGAGTTCGAGCCGGGCCGTGCCGTCAAGGTCGACGCGTCCGTCGCCCCGCTCTCCGCGTACCTCGGCGTCCTCGGCGCGACGGGATTCACCGCCTACGCGGGCCTCTTCGGGGTCGGCGCCTTCAAGAAGGGCGACGCGGTCTTCGTCTCCGGGGCGGCCGGCGCGGTCGGCAGCCAGGTCGGCCAGCTCGCCAGGCTCAAGGGTGCCTCGCGGGTGGTCGGTTCGGCCGGTACGGACGACAAGGTCAGGCTCCTGGTGGAGGAGTACGGCTTCGACGCGGCCTTCAACTACAAGAACGGCTCCGTCAGGAAGCAGCTCAAGGCCGCCGCCCCGGACGGCATCGACCTCTACTTCGACAACGTGGGCGGCGACCACCTCGAAGCCGCGATCAACTCGTTCAGGACCCACGGCCGGGCGGTCCTGTGCGGCGCGGTCGCCCAGTACAACAACAGCGCGCCGACGCCGGGCCCGAACAATCTCTCCCTCGTCGTCACCAAGCGGCTGCGCCTCGAAGGGATCATCGTCACCGATCACTGGGGGCTCCAGCCCCGGTTCCTCCAGGAAGTGGGCCCGCTGTTCGCCTCGGGGCAACTCAAGCACCACGAAACCGTCGTGGAGGGGATCGAGAACGGCTTCGACGCGTTCCTCGGCGTTCTGCGCGGTGAGAACACTGGAAAGATGATCGTCGGACTTACCCGTTGACGACCGCCTATGCTCGACCCCAGGCCGTCGTGGTCCGTGGGCGCGAGCTACGGCGTACAAGCGAAGGAACCTTCCCAGCATGACCATTCAGAAGATCGACGCTCTCTACACCGCCGTCGCCACCGCCGAGAACGGCCGTGACGGCCGCGTCTCCAGCGACGACGGTCAGCTCGACGTGATCGTCAACCCGCCCACCTCGATGGGTGGCAGCGGCGCCGGTACGAACCCGGAGCAGCTGTTCGCCGCCGGGTACAGCGCCTGCTTCCAGGGTGCGCTCGGTGTGGTCGCCCGTAAGGCGAAGGCCGACATATCCGGTTCGACCGTGACCGCCAAGGTCAGCATCGGCAAGACCGAGGCCGGCGGCTTCGGCCTTGAGGTCGAACTCGTCGCCGTCATCCCGAACGTGGACGAGGCGACCGCCAAGGATCTGCTGGAGAAGGCGCACCAGGTGTGCCCGTACTCCAACGCGACCCGTGGCAACATCAGCGTGACGCTCGCCGTCGCCTGATCGCACAGCGGTCAGCAGGCGGTGAGGCGCGGGGCCCGTATCCCCTCAGGGGACACGGGCCCCGCGTGTCTGTCACACCGTCCGGTACGGCCCCGGCGGCGGCCCGCTCAGCCGGCCGCGCCGAGCAGCGCCCGGCCCACCTGCGCGAACACGCCCTTGGGGTGGTCGCGGAAGAGCGGCTCGGTGCCGAAGACCACCACCCGCGCGCCCGACGCCGCCGTACCGCTGACGACCGACGCCCGGCCCGCCGCGTCGGCGGGACCACCCGCGCTGTCCTCGTTCGCCCGCCAGTGGCCCGAGACCAGCAACTTGCGGGTGCCGTACGACTGTTCCGTCCGCACCCCGGCGCCCAGGGCCGTGAACCAGCGCGGCCCGTAGACGAAGGTGTGCGCCGGTGCGCCGCCGGTGATCGCGCCTCCCGCGTTGGCCACCCGCACCACGCCGTTGGCGTCCCCGTTCCCGGCGACCGCCGTCACGGGCAGCAGCCCCGCCGCGGAGTTGAGGGCCGTACCCCCGGAACCGAGGCCGACCACCCCGCCGCCCCCGGCGAGGAAGCCGTCCAGCGCCGTACGCGCGGCCGGGGTGAGCGTGCCGTACTGGAGCCCCGTGGAGACGTACAGCACGTCCGCCGACGACCAGTCGAAGCCCGCGTTCAGGATCGCGGTCGACACCGGCAGCACCTCGAAGCCCATCTCCCGGAGGGCGGCCTGCTCCCCGGCCGTCACCGAGGCGGCGACCCGCGTGCGGTGGAGCGCCGTGGTCCCCCGCTCCTTCGTGGCGGCGAAGACCACCCCGTGGCGCTCGGCGAGGACGGTCGCGAGGCGGCGGGCCGACGACGGCACGATCGCCGCCCCGTCGGCCGCGCGCCGCACCTTCACCCCTTGCGCGAGCAGGGAGTTGAGGGCGAGCAGCTCCTTCGGGTCGTCCAGGCGCAGCCGCAGATCGCCCTGGCGGGCCACCGAGCCGGTGGGGGAGGCGGCCGTCACCGGGCGGCCCGGGACGCGCAATTTGCCCGCCACGGTCCGTACGGTGTCCACGTTCGCGCCCCACAGCAGCCCGAGGCTCCACCCCGAGATGTCGTACATCGTGGAGACGTCCGCGCTGATGTCCCGGCCCTCGCCGAGGATCACGTTCGCGATGCCGCGCTTGGGCTGGTGCAGGTCGACGACGTACGAACCGGCCTGGTACGCCCGGCCGTCGATCCGGAAACCGGACGTGGCCCGGTCGACCCGGACGTCGTTGGCGGTCAGGTGGTCCACCAGCCGGGCGGCGGCGGTCGCCGAGCGCTGCCCGCTCCCGGCCGGGATCACGAAGGCGCGGGGGAAGTCGGTGGTGTACACGTCCTCGGGGCCGATGCCCGGCACCCCCGGTACGGTCTCCTCCGACACCGGCCGCTGCGCCTCACCCGCCGCGCCCCGCCGGAACGTCTCGATCTGGTCGGCGATCACCGAAGTCCGGTGGTCCAGGGTGTAGTTGAGGGTCGCGCGCATCACGGCGCCCGCGATGTCCGTGTTGATGGCGGCCCGGCGGCGCAGCTCCTCGACCGGCAGGGTGTCGTACGACCGGTTGTTGACGGTCATCGGGAACTCGACGGTGTGCGAGGCGACCGCGCCCTGGAACGGCATGTACTGCGGGGTGAAGACCGGCGGCCAGTCGTCCCAGCCCTCCTCCTGGTCCCGGAAGGGGATGACGGGCGGCTCCACACCGTCCTTCCCGGGCGTGTAGCCGAGGTCGTTCACCGCCTTCTCCATGCCGAGGGCGTTGGCGTAGGCGTTCTTGAGGAAGAGGTCGTACTCGTAGTTCTCGCCGTGCGGCGGGGTGGTCGGCTCGATCAGGGTGCCGTTGACGTACCCGTGCAGATCGAGCATGACGGCGGGCTGCTTGTCGATGGCGATCCGCCGGATCGCGCGGGTCTCGGGCTGCGACGCCGTGATCATGTCCCGGTTGAGGTCGAAGCCGTCGGCGTTGGCCCGGGTCCCGGCGATCCTGCCGTCCGGGTTGGCCGTGACGTTGATGTGGATCCGGTTCGTGGCCAGCAGATCGCGGGTACGGGCGTCCCGCGCCGTCGCCAGCTCCTCGATCAGCTCCAGGGCCGCGTCCGTGCCCTCCCACTCGTTGCCGTGGATGTTGTTGTTGATGAACAGGGGTGTTTTGTAGGAGGACTTGATACGGCGGTCCTTGGCGGCCCGCGCCGGGGAGTTCTCGATCAGCTCGCGCATCCGCTCCTGTTCGCGAGCCTCGCCCGCGCTCTCCGGAGCGGTGACGGTGACGAGATACAGCTCATGGCCGCCCGCCGACCGGCCCGCGACCTCGACACTGACCCGATTGCCCAGCTTCTGGAGGGCGTTGAGGCGCGGGGCGAGCGAATGATAGGGCGCCAGGCCGAGCTTGACCGACTTGTCGGCCGGGTCCACGGGCGGCGCGTCGAGGACCGTACGCCGTGGATAGCCGGCCTCCGGGCGCGAGGCCGCCGGTCCTGTGAGAGCGGAAGGCAGGCTCGTGGTGCGGGTGCGGGGAGTGGCGCCCGGGGCGGTCTCCCGCCCGCTCTCCCTGACGTGGTGCGGGCCTTTCGGGCCGTTCGCCTGTCCGCCGTCGCCGTGGACGGCGGACGCGGCGGGCGGTGCGAGCAGCAGGGCACCGGTCAGGGCGGCGGTGGCGATCAGGGCCGGTCTGGGTATTCGCATGCGAGGGCCTCCGGGGCGTGCGCGCGTGGACGGGAAGTGATCGGTGACGCAGGGTCTACCGGTTGTGGCCCCCGGACAACAAGAGGGTCTCGGAGGCGCCGGTAGGGTGGTCCTCATGGGCGATCTCGGTGTGGGCTTCGGCTACTTGATGAAGGGCCAGCGGTGGGTCGCGGGCCACGGCCGGTGGTTCGGATTCGGGCTCCTGCCCGGTCTGGTCACCCTCCTGCTCTACGCGGCGGTCCTCGTCGGCCTCAGCTACGGCGCGGACGACCTGACAGCCTGGGCGACCCCCTTCGCCGACGACTGGTCCTCGCCGTGGCAGGGCCTCTTCCGCGGCTTCCTGGTCGTGCTCCTCTTCGCACTGGTCCTCTTCCTCGCGGTGATCGCCTTCACGGCGGTGACCCTCCTGGTCGGCCAGCCCTTCTACGAGTCGCTGTCCGAGGCCGTCGACCGGGCGGAGGGCGGCGAGGTCCCGGAGTCGGGCCTGCCGCTCTGGCGTGAGCTGTGGATCTCCGCGCGCGACAGCGTGCGGATTCTGGCGCGGGTGGCGCTGTACGGGGTGCTGCTCTTCGCCGCCGGGTTCATCCCCGTCGTCGGGCAGACCGTCGTGCCCGCGATCGGCTTCTGCGTGTCCGGGTTCTTCCTGACGGAGGAACTGGTCGCGGTGGCCCTCCAGCGGCGGCGGGTCGACCTCAAGGCACGGCTCGCGCTGCTCCGTGGCCGCCGGATGCTCACCCTGGGCTTCGGTGTCCCGCTGACGCTGGCCTTCCTGATCCCGGTCGTGGCGATCTTCCTGATGCCCGGCGCGGTGGCGGGCGCGACGCTGATGGCCCGCGATCTCACCGAACCGGAGCGGGAGTCGACGCCCGGGGACGGTGCCGTACCCGCCCCCGACGCGACCCTCACCCTGGGAACGACCACCTGGCCCCCGGCCCCGGGACAGGAGCCGCAGACCCCGCCCCGGTTCTGACGCGGCCTACGCTCCCGGCCTACGCTCCCGTCCTACCCCCCGCCGCCACGACGATGATCGACCTGATCTGCGCGACGATGTCCAGCCTGTTCCGGACGAACTGCGGGTCGGTCACCGTCCCGGTCGCCGGGTCGGTGTTCCCGGGTCCGAACTCCAGGACCGGCGTGTGCACATGGCCGCCGGGGATGTCCCGGCCCAGCCGGTCGCGCAGCAGCGTCGCCCGGTAGGCGATCTCGTTGGACAGGTAGTCGCCGCCGCCCCCGGCGCGGGCCGCCGAGCCCGGGGTCGGGCCGCCGGGACGTACCACCGGAGCCGTCGCACCCGCCGGCACCTCCGTCACCGACGTGTTGTCGTACACCGGGAACCGCCCCGTGCTCGCCGCGAGAATCGCGCTGTACGGCAGGCTGGTCGTCGTCCACTGCGGCTGCGAGGCCGGGTCGGAGACGGGGACGAGCCCGGTCCGCGAGAGGTTCTCGTTGTCCCCGAAGCCCCCGCGCCAGGCGCCGTTGAAGCGCTCCACGTCGATCCGGCCGACCCGGCCCTGGCTGACGGTGGTGAAGAGGTCGGCCCGCGACAGCGGCCCGCGCAGGGCCTGTTCGACCGTTCCCGCCGCGAAGTCGTCCCAGCGGACGGGGAAGACGGCCGTCTCGATACGGGCGGGCCCGTCGGCGGTCGTGACGACCGTGCCGTCCAGGGCCAGGGCCGTCGCCCCCGACGGGTTGCTGATCCGGACGTCCCGGTCCAGCGTGAACGGGTCGAAGCCGGTCATCACGATCCGCTTGACGGCCTTGCCGTGCCGGTCCCTGCCGGGGAACGCCATCGAGTCCTGGCCGCGCGACGCGCGCTCCAGTTTCCCGAGCAGCCGCGTCCGCGCCGCGTCGGACAGCGGGAACTCCGGCTGCCACGCCCGCAGTTCGCGGGTCATCCCCAACCGCGCCCAGTACAGCGGCCGGTCGTCGTCCCGGCTCAGGTCACCGCGCGCGGGACCCCGCCCCTGCACCCGGTCCACCGCCCGCTGCCACAGCCGCTGCCCCTGCCGTACGACCACCCGCTCGGCGGCGGCGTACGACCCGGCCCCGTCCAGCGCCCGCGCCAGCCCCGGAGCAACCGTGTCGAAGCCGCTGCGCCGCAGGATCTCCTGCGGTACGGCCCGGTCGAGCCGCGCCTCCTCGACGGTGAACGCCGGTGCGGCGGGGGGTTGTCGGCCGGACGCGGCCCGCGCCTGCGCGAGGGCGGACGGCGCGGGGACGACGAGGGCGAGCGCGGCCGTGGTGAGCAGGACAAGACCAACGCGCGTGTGGCTCCTGAGCCTCATGGGGTGCTCCTTCCGTCGGATGGCGGAAGTATCGCCTCGGGGCGGCCGGATGACCATGGTGCGATACCGGTCCGGAACGCCGCTCGACGACACCGCTCAGGAACCGGGCGCCGGCCCCCCGGCCCGCAGCAGCGTCAGGAAGTCGCGGAACGCGCCCGGCATGTCGACCGACTCCGGGTCCAGCAGCCACTGGTACTGGAGCCCGTCCATGACGGCCGTCAGCAGCGGCGCGGCCTGCTCCGGGGTGAGCCCGCCCGGCAGGCGGTCCCCGAACTCGTCGCGCAGCACCGCCGTCATGTTGCCCCGTACCTGGTCGTAACGGTGGGTGAAGAACTCCCGCGCCGGATGGTCCTCCGTCACGCTCTCGCCCAGCAGCGCCGAGAACGTCTGCACCATCCCGGGGCGCATCGCGTTGTACTCCACCAGCGACGTCAGCAACTCCAGCCGCCAGCCCCGCCGCCCCCGGCCCCCGCCGCCGGTGTCCCACTGGTCGCGCTCCTCCAGGACGGCGACGAGCAGCGCCTCCTTGGAGGGGAAGTAGTGCAGCAGGCCCTGCTGGGTGAGGCCGACGCGCTCGGCCACCCCGCCCAGGGTGGTCCCCCGGTAGCCGCGCTCGGCGATCACTTCGAGGGTGGCGCGCAGGATGTCCGCCCGCCGCTCCTCGCTCCTGGCTCTCGCCATCGGCCCGCTCCTCCCACCCCGCCGTGCTCCGTCGCGAACATCCGACGAATATTACAAATCAATAACGAACCCTACCTCCTTACAGGATGCAGGGTCACCATGTAACCGTCCACCCGAACTCGACGAGGAGGTACGGCCGTGGCAGGCGCACCCACCACCCGGGCCGATCAGGCACGCACCGCCGCCGTCGAGGCGGCGCTCGGCAAGCTCGACCTGGACGCCAAGGCCCGCCTCCTGGCCGGCCAGGACATGTGGTCCCTGCCCGCGCTCCCCGAGATCGGACTCGCCTCCCTCGTCCTGTCCGACGGCCCCATCGGCGTCCGGGGGGTCCGCTGGACCGCCGACGACCCGTCGGTCGCCCTGCCCTCCCCGACCGCGCTGGCCGCCACCTGGGACCCGGAACTGGCCCGGCGCGCCGGCCGGCTGCTCGCCCAGGAGGCCCGCCGCAAGGGCGTGCACGTCCTGCTGGCCCCGACGGTGAACCTGCACCGCTCGCCGCTGGGCGGGCGCCACTTCGAGGCGTACAGCGAGGACCCCTACCTGACCGGAGAGATCGGCACCGGCTACGTACTCGGCGTCCAGGACGGCGGGGTCGGCACGACCGTCAAGCACTTCGTCGCCAACGACGCCGAGACCGACCGCTTCACCGTCGACAACCTCGTCGCCCCCCGGCCGCTGCGCGAGCTGTACCTCGCGCCCTTCGAGACCATCGTGGCCAACGCCCACCCCTGGGGCATCATGGCCGCGTACAACCAGGTCAACGGCGCGACCATGACCGAACACCGCTACCTCCAGCAGGAGGTGCTGCGCGGCGAGTGGGGCTTCGACGGCTTCATCGTCTCCGACTGGCTCGCCGCCCGCTCCACCACCGGGGCGCTCCTCGGCGGCCTCGACGTCGCCATGCCGGGACCGAGGACCGTGTACGGCGAGGCGCTGGCCGCCGCCGTCCGGGCCGGCGAGGTGGACGAGCCGGCCGTCGACGAGGCCGTACGGAACGTCCTGCGGCTCGCCGCCCGCGTCGGCGCCCTCGACGGCGCGCCCCCCGTCGTCACCGACCTCCCCGCGCCCCTGGACGGCGACGCGCTGGCCCGCGAGGTCGCCCGCCGCTCCTTCGTGCTCGTACGGAACGAGGTGCGCGGCGACCACCCCGTCCTGCCGGTCGACCCGGCCCGCGCCGGTACGGTCGCCCTCAGCGGCGCCGCCGCCCGCGACGCGCGGATCCTCGGCGGCGGCTCCGCCGTCGTCTTCCCGCACCACATCGTCTCCCCGCTCGACGGGCTCACCACCGCGCTCCCCGAGGGCGCCCTGACCTACTCCCTCGGCGCCGACCCCAGCGACGAACTCGCCGACGCCGACAAGGGGTTCGAGCTGACCGCCGTCTGCCGCGCGGAGGACGGCCGGGTGCTCGGCACGTCGAACGTCCCCGGCGGCCGGGTGCAGTGGGCGGGCAGCGACCTGCCCGACGGCGTCACCCACGACACGCTGCACACCGTGGAGCTGACCGGCCGCTTCGTGCCGAGGGAGAGCGGTGAGCACGCCTTCGGCACGCGCGGTCTCGGCGGCTTCGTCCTGACCGTCGACGGCGGGACGCTCTTCGACGGAACCCAGGAACCGGGCGACGCCGCCGACCCGTTCGAGGCGTTCTTCGGCACCCCGGTCGAGCGCGCCCACGCCGTGCTCACGGCGGGCGAGCCGGTCGAGGTCTCGCTGCTGCACACCGTCTTCGCGCTCCCCGACGCCCCGATCAGGGCCGTCGCCTTCTCCCTGCTCCACCTCGGCCCCCGGTACGACCCGGACGAGCTGATCGCGGAGGCCGTCGAGGCCGCGCGCGGCGCGGACACGGCCGTCGTGGTCGTGGCCACCACCGCCCGCGTCGAGTCCGAGGGCTTCGACCGTACGAGCCTGCGGCTGCCGGGCCGCCAGGACGACCTCGTACGGGCCGTCGCCGCCGTCAACCCGCACACCGTCGTGGTCGTCAACACCGGCTCCCCGGTGGAGCTTCCGTGGCGCGAGGACGTCGCGGCGGTGCTGCTGAGCTGGTTCCCCGGCCAGGAGGGCGGCGCGGCGCTCGCCGACGTCCTCCTCGGCGCCGAGGAGCCCGGCGGCCGGCTGCCCACCACCTGGCCGGTGACCCTCGCGGACGCGCCCGTCTCGGCGACGACCCCGACCGACGGCCGACTGCGCTACGACGAGGGCCTGTTCATCGGCTACCGCGCCTGGGAGAAGGCGGGCACCACCCCCGCGTACCCCTTCGGACACGGCCTCGGCTACACCGACTGGGTGTACGAGACGCTCTCCGCCACGCACGACGACGTACGGGTCCGGCTGCGCAACTCCGGTGTCCGTACGGGCCGCGAGGTGGTCCAGATCTACGTCGCCCCGACGGGCACACCGGCCGACGGACCCGCGGTGGCCCCCGAGCGCCCGGCCCGCTGGCTGGCCGGCTTCGCCTCGGTCGAGGCGGCCCCGGGGGAGACGGTCGAGGTCCATGTCCCGCTGCGGCGAAGGGCGTTCGAGATCTGGGACGAGCGGACGGACGCCTGGGCGCTGGTCTCCGGAACGTACGAGATCGAGGCCGGCCACTCGGTCGCCGACCGCCGCCTCACCACGACGATCGACGTACGGCCCTGACGGCGGGGCCCTCGGCGGGCCAGGGCACACAGACCGTACGGCCCCGGGGCGGCACCTGACACCGCCTCGGGGCCGTACGTACCGCGTCGTACGCGCCTCAGCGCACCGAGAACCCGTACCTCGTCGTGGAGTTGAAGACCTGACCCGGCCTCAGCACCGTGTCCGGGAACGACGGGCGGTTCGGCGAGTCCGGGAAGTGCTGGGTCTCCAGGGCGATCCCGTCCCCGGGACCGTACGGCTTCCCGTCGAAGTGGTCACCGGTGTAGAGCTGCATCCCCGGCTCGGTCGTCGTGACGGTCAACACCCGCCCCGACACCGGGTCGTGGAGCTCGGCGGCCACGCCCGTACCGCCCTGGGCCCCGTCCAGCACGTAGTTGTGGTCGTAGCCGGGCCCCACCACCCGGGGCTCCCGGAAGTCGAAGCGCGTCCCGCCGACCGGCGCCAGCTCCCCGGTCGGCACGCCCGTGGCGTCGACCGGCGTGATCCGGCCCGCCGCGATCCGCAGCACGTGCCCGGTCGCGAGGCCGCTGCCCGCGCCGCCCAGGTTCCAGTACGTGTGATTGGTCAGGTTGACCGGCGTCGGGGCGTCGGTCTCCGCGCGGTAGTCGATCCGCAGCGCCCCGTCCGCCTCCAGCGTGTACGTCGCGCTGACCGCGAGGCGGCCGGGGAAGCCCTCCTCGCCGTCCGGGCTGACCCGCGACAGCCGTACGCCGTCGCCGTCCCGCTCCGCGTCCCACACCCACCGGTCGAAGCCCCGCTCACCGCCGTGCAGGCTGTTCGGGCCGTCGTTGCGGGCCAGCCGGTACGTCCGGCCGTCGAGCGTGAAGGCCCCGCCCGCGATGCGGTTCGCGTACCGGCCGACCAGCGCGCCGAAGTACGGCCCCCGGGAGCCCAGGTAGCCCGCGACGTCCGGGAAGCCGAGCACGACGTCCGCCACCGTCCCGTGCCGGTCGGGCACCTCGACCGACTGCACGACCCCGCCGTACGTGAGCAGGCGCACCAGGGTCCCGGCCCGTTCGAGGGTCCAGCGCAGGACGGGTGTGCCCTCGTCGGTCGCGCCGACGTGTTCCGTGGTTATGGCAGTCACGGTCAAGCACCTTAGACCGTCCCGCCCCGCTGTCAGACCGGCGGACGCGCCGCCGTCACGTTCCGGTACGCGATCGCGGCCAGCCGGCTCTGCCCGTCCTTGCTCGGGTGGAACCAGTCCCAGTGGCTCAGCTGCTCGACGGTGAACCGGAAGTCGAAGACCGCCCCGCCGTCGTACCGGCACAGCGGGTCCTCCGCGCAGACGTCCCTGAGCACGCCGTTGTACGCCACGACCCGGTCGTACACCATGCTCCGCCTGGCCGAGGCCTTCGCGCTGACGTCCTGCGCGTCCCCCAGCATCGTGGCGCAGATGCCCAGCTTCCAGATCTGCCGCCCCAGCGGGTCGCCGCGCCCGGTGGACCAGAGCCGCTTGAGATCCGGCACGCTGGACACGTACACCTGCGCGTGCGGCGCGCGGGCCCGCAGCCGCTCCATCGACGCCTCGAAGGACGCGCGGAAGGCGTCCACCGGGGTCATCTGCGCGGCCGAGTCCTGGCAGGCGTCGTTGGACCCCACCATGACCGTGACCAGACCGGGGTCGTGCCGGGCCGCGCGGGTCATCTGCGCGGGCAGGTCGGACACCTTCGCGCCGGTCTCGGCCTCGTTCCAGCTCCGCCCCGACGCGCCCGGCGCCCCCAGGAGGCGCTGGGCCAGGCTGCGGACCTCGCCGTCCGTCCCGGTCGCCCAGGACGCCTCGGGGCAGTCCGTGAGCACCGCGCAGGCGTCGAAACCCCGGGTGATCGAGTCACCCACGGCGGCCACCGAGTCGGGGGCCGGGTCCCACACGGGCCCCGGCCGGGGGGCCGGGGCGCTCCTGCCCGCCGCGCCGTCGGCGGACGAGCCGCCGGACGTGTCACAGCCGGCCAGCACCCCGCCACCGGCGAGCACCAGGGCGGTCACCGCCGCCAGCAGGACACGCGGACGGCGGGCGACACGCGGACGGGCGCCGCCACGCCGGCGCCACGCGCGCCCGTCGTCCGTACGGCGGCGCGCCGGGGTCGCACTCCCGGTCCGTCGGCTCTCCCGCATCCGCGGTCCTCCCCGTCGGTTCGTGTTCGACGTTGCTCCTGGGGCCGTTCCCGGCGCCTTCCGGCCGCTCAGGAACGGCCCGTACCGGTGGCACATGCGCCTGGCATCCGGCGGCGCCCCGGCGAGTGAAAGCTTCGCGCATATCGGCCCCAGGACCGACGGTACGTCACCCCGGGCACCCCGCCGCACGGTAGCTTTTCCCACGTCGGACCAGAGGCCCCGAACGCGTGGCTCCGGTAAATTACCTCATGTCACATACTGTCCCTTTTGTGGAGTTTCACTCCCGATGCTGTTTACTGAGGCCGCTGGGAAAGGCGAACCTCGTCCCACACTGGAGGTCCCGGTGACGACACGTGGAGTTCTGTACGTTCACTCCGCACCGCGCGCGATGTGCCCCCACGTCGAATGGGCGGTGGCCGGAGTCCTCGGCCTGCGGGTCCAGCTCGACTGGATCCGGCAGCCGGCCTCACCCGGCACCTGGAGAGCCGAGTTCTCCTGGAAGGGCGAACCGGGCACGGCGTCCAAGCTCGCCTCCGCCCTGCGCGGCTGGCAGATGCTGCGCTTCGAGGTGACCGCCGAGCCCTGCGCCACGGCGGAGGGCGAGCGCTACAGCGCCACGCCCGACCTCGGCATCTTCCACGCGGTCACCGGCATGCACGGCGACATCCTGGTCCCCGAGGACCGGCTGCGCGCCGCGCTGGCCCGCTCCCGGCAGGGCGAGACCCAGCTGGAGGCGGAGGTCGCCAAGCTGCTCGGCAAGCCGTGGGACGACGAGCTGGAGCCCTTCCGGTACGCGGGCGAGGGCGCGCCGGTCCGCTGGCTCCACCAGGTCGTCTGAGCGCTCCCGAGCGCCGGGCCGTGTCCGGGCGTCCTACCGTGGACCCATGACCGATCATCTCGCAGTAGCCGTCCTCGGCACCGGAATCATGGGCTCCGCGATGGCCCGCACCCTCTGCCGCGCGGGACACGACGTCCGGGTGTGGAACCGTACCCCCGCGAAGGCCGAGGCGCTCGCCGCCGACGGCGCGCGGGTCGCGGCCTCCGCGGCCGAGGCGGTGACGGGCGCCGACGTGGTCCTCACCGTCGTGTACGACGCGGCCGCCGTCCGGGACGCCTTCACCGCCGCCGCGCCCGGCCTGGGCGCCGGCACCCTCTGGCTCCAGTCGACCACCGTGGGACTCGCGGACGTCCCCACGCTGGCGGCCCTCGCGGCGGAGTACGGCGTCGTCTTCTTCGACGCGCCCGTGGTCGGCACCAAGGGCCCCGCGGAGAACGGACAGCTCGCGGTGCTGGCGGCGGGCCCCGAGGAGCACCGGGACCGCCTCAGGTCCGTCCTGGACGTCATCGGGCGGCGCACGCTCTGGCTGGGCGAGGACGGCGCCTCCGCCTCCGCCACCCGCCTCAAGCTCGTCGCCAACGGCTGGACCCTGACCCTGACCAACGCGGCGGCCGAGGCGCTCGCCCTGGCCAAGGGGATCGGCGCCGACCCGAGGGCGTTCCTGGACCTCACCTCGGGCGGCCCGATGGACGCGCCCTACCTCCACACCAAGGCCGGGATGATCCTCGACGGGGACTACACGCCGAGCTTCTCCGTCAACACGGGCGCCAAGGACGCCCGGCTGATCATCGAGGCGGCGGAGGCCGAGGGCGTCCACCTGGACGTCGTGGCGGCGTGCGCCGAGCGCTTCCGCCGCGCCAGGGACCTGGGCCACGGCGAGGAGGACATGGCGGCCTCGTACTTCGCCAGCTTCGACGAGTGACATGAGGCGTTCGGGCGAGTGACGTGAGCCCTCACGCGGCGAGGCCCGTCCCCACCTGGGGACGGGCCTCGTGCCGTGCGGTTGTGCGTGCCGCTCGTACGGACTCAGACCGTACGCAGCGCCAGGACCACGTTGTGGCCGCCGAAGCCGAACGAGTTGTTGATCGCGGAGATCGTCCCGCCGGGGAGCGCGCGCGGCTCGCCCTTGACGATGTCCGCGTCGACCTCCTCGTCCTGGTCGGTCAGGTTGATCGTCGGAGGGGCCGTGCGGTGGTACAGCGCCAGCACGGTGGCGACCGTCTCGATACCGCCCGCGCCGCCCAGCAGGTGGCCGGTCATCGACTTCGTCGCGGACACGGCGACATGGTCCAGCTCGTCGCCCAGCACCCGGCGCAGCGCCTTGATCTCGGCGACGTCGCCCTGCGGGGTGGACGTGGCGTGCGCGTTGAGGTGCATGACCTCGGACGCCTTGAGGTCCGTCGACGCCAGCAGGTTCTCCAGCGCCTTCGCGATGCCCCGGCCGGTCGGCTCGGGCTGCGCGATGTGGTGCGCGTCCGACGAGATGCCCTGGCCCAGCAGTTCGCAGTAGACCCGCGCGCCCCGCCGGGCCGCGTGCTCGGCGGACTCCAGTACGACGATGCCGGCGCCCTCGCCGAGGACGAAGCCGTCGCGGCCCGTGTCGTACGGACGGGAGGCGCCGGCCGGGTCGTCGTTCTTCTTCGACATCGCCATCATGTTCGTGAACGCGGCGATGGGCAGCGGGTGGATGGCCGCTTCCGTACCACCGGCGACCACGATGTCGGCCCGGCCGCTGCGGATCATCTCCACCGCGTAGCCGACGGCCTCGGCGCCCGAGGCGCAGGCCGAGACGGGGGTGTGCACGCCCGCCTGGGCGCCCACCTCCAGACTGACGTTGGCGGCCGGGCTGTTGGGCATCAGCATCGGCACGGTGTGCGGGGAGACGCGGCGTTCGCCCTTCTCCTTGAGGATGTCGTACTGGTCGAGCAGGGTCGTGACGCCACCGATGCCGGAGGCGATCACGGTCCCGAGGCGGTCGGGGTCGACGGAGGTGTCGTCACCGGCGCGAGCGGTGAAACCCGCGTCCGCCCACGCCTCGCGGGCCGCGATCAGCGCGAACTGCGCCGAGCGGTCCAGCCTGCGGGCGAGCGGACGGGGAAGTACATCGCCCGGGTCGACCGCCGCGACGGCGGCGATACGGACCGGCAGACCGGCGAAGCGCTCGCCCTCCAGGGGCTTCACCCCGGAGCGGCCGGCGAGCAGACCTTCCCAGGTCGATGCGCTGTCGCCACCCAGCGGTGTGGTTGCGCCGATACCGGTGACGACCACGGTGCGATTGGTCGAGCTCACTGGAATTCTTTCTCCACGTGTAGAGGGTGCTGAATTTTATACGGCGCCACCACCGGGTGGCGTCAGCCGCGCGGTGCGGTCAGTCCTGGTGCTTGAGGATGTAGTTCGCGGCGTCGCCGACCGTCTTCAGGTTCTTGACGTCGTCGTCCGGGATCTTCACGTCGAAGCGCTCTTCGGCGGCGACGACGACCTCGACCATGGACAGCGAGTCGACGTCGAGGTCGTCGGTGAAGGACTTGTCCAACTGGACGTCCTCGGTCGGGATACCGGCGATCTCGTTCACGATCTCGGCGAGACCTTCGACGATTTCTTCCAGCGTGGCGGCCATGTGGGGCGCTCCTTCGATATTGAGCAGAGGGATATATGGGAACACGTACCGGAGGGTCCGGCGTGACTAGGGGAGGGTAACGACCGTAGCGGCGTACACGAGACCCGCCCCGAAGCCGATGACGAGCGCCGTGTCGCCGCTCTTCGCCTGTCCGGTCGCCAGGAGCCGCTCCATCGCGAGCGGGATCGAGGCGGCCGAGGTGTTGCCGGTGGTCTCCACGTCACGCGCGACCGTGACGCTGTCCGGCAGCTTGAGAGTCTTCACCATCGAGTCGATGATCCGCATGTTCGCCTGGTGCGGGATGAAGACGTCCAGTTCGGCGGAGGTGATGCCCGCCGCGTCGAGGGCCTGCTGGGCGACCTTCGCCATCTCGAAGACGGCCCAGCGGAAGACCGCCTGGCCCTCCTGCGTGATGGCGGGGAACTTCTCCACCGTGCCGTGGCGGTACTCCTCCCACGACACGGTCTGCTTGATGGTGTCGGACTTGTCGCCCTCGGAGCCCCAGATCGTGGGGCCGATCATGGGTTCCTTCGCGGGGCCCACGATCACGGCGCCGGCCCCGTCGCCGAACAGGAAGGCCGTCGCACGGTCCTCCAGGTCGGTCAGGTCGGAGAGCCGCTCCACGCCGATGACGAGGACGTACTCGGCCGAACCCTCGACAACCATGCCCTTGGCGAGGGTCAGCGCGTAGCCGAAGCCGGCGCAGCCCGCGGAGATGTCGAACGCGGCGGGCTTGCCCGCGCCGATCGCGTCGGCGATCTCCGTGGCGATGGCCGGGGTCTGCTTGAAGTGCGAGACGGTGGCGACGATCACCCCGCCGATCTGCTCGGGCGTGAGCCCGGCGTCGGCGATGGCCTTGCCGGACGCCTCGATGGACATCGCGGCCACGGTCTCCTCGGGGGAGGCCCAGTGGCGGCTCGTGATTCCGGAGCGGGAGCGGATCCACTCGTCGGACGAGTCGATCGTCTCGAGGATCACCTCGTTGGGCACGACCCGGGTCGGGCGGTAGCCGCCGACGCCCATGATGCGTGCGTACGGAGCACCCTTGCTGGGCTTGATCTTCGACATGCTCTCTGGCTCCTTTAGTCAGCCGTGGAGGAGTGCTCGGCGATCAGGGTGCGGGCCGCGTCGAGATCGTCGGGGGTCTTCAGGGCCAAGGTCTTCACGCCGGGCAGGGCGCGCTTGGCGAGACCGGTCAGGGTACCCCCGGGGCAGAGCTCGATCAGCGCGGTGACGCCCCGCTCCTGGAAGGTCTCCATGCACCGGTCCCAGCGGACCGGGCTGGCCACCTGGCCGATCAGACGGGTCAGTACGTCGGCGCCGGTGGCGACGGCCCGACCGTCCTTGTTCGAGACGTACGGTACGGCCGGGTCCGCCGGGTCGAGCGCGCGGGCGGCCTCTTCGAGCGCCGAGGACGCCGGGGCCATGTGGTGCGTGTGGAACGCCCCGGCCACCTTGAGCGCCACGACACGCCGTACACCCTCCGGAGGGTTCGCCTCCAGCGCCGCGAGCTGTTCCAGCGTGCCCGCGGCCACGATCTGGCCGGACCCGTTCACGTTCGCGGGCGTCAGCCCGAGTGTCTCCAGGTGCGCCACGGTGGTGTCGGGGTCCCCGCCGAGCAGGGCGGACATCCCCGTCCTGGTGACGGCCGCGGCGTCGGCCATGGCCAGGCCGCGGGTGCGCACGAGCCTGATGGCCGCCTCGTCGGTGAGGACACCGGCGAGCGCGGTGGCCGCCAGCTCGCCGACGCTGTGACCGGCCACCGCGCCGACGTCACGCGCCAGGTCGCCGGTGACGGGGAAGAGTTGACGGGCCGACAGCAGCGCGGAGGCCACCAGCAGCGGCTGGGCGACGGCCGTGTCGCGGATCTCGTCCGCGTCGGCCTTCGTGCCGTAGTGGACGAGGTCCAGGTCGATGGCGGCCGACCAGGCCCGCAGCCGGTCTTCGGCGCCGGGCAGATCGAGCCAGGGAGACAGGAAGCCGGGCGTCTGAGCGCCTTGGCCGGGAGCGACGAGTACGAGCACCCTCACACTCTCTCTTGTGGATGGCCTTCACCGCCCGTGACGACAGGGACGAAGAACCGTCGGGGGAATTGTTGGAGTACGACAAAAGTCTAGGACTGGGCGTCCCGCTCGGCCAAGCGCCCGAGGATGAGGGCGATCCGGAGCGTGAACGCGGACCGTACATCGGAGGGTGACCATCCGGTGACGTCAGTCACTCGTCGAAGCCGGTAGCGCACGGTGTTGGGGTGGACGAAGAGCATCCTGGCGGCGCCCTCCAGGCTACTCGCCTGTTCCAGATAGACACTCAGAGTCTCCAGCAGCGCGGAGCCCGCCTCCTCCAGCGGTCTGTAGATCTCCTCCACCAGCTGGTCCCGCGCGGCCGGGTCGGAGGCGATCGCGCGCTCCGGCAGCAGATCGTCGGCGAGGACCGGGCGGGGGGCGTCCTGCCAGGCGAAACAGGCCTTGAGCCCGGCGGCGGCGGCCTGCGCGGACTTCGTCGCGGCCAGCAGATCGGGCGCCACCGGGCCCGCCACGACGGGTCCCGCCGCGTACGGCCCGATCAGGGCCTTGGCGACCTGGAGCGGGTTGTCGCTGCCGCCGGCGATCACCACGAGCCGGTCGCCGAGCACCCCGGTGAGGACCTGGAGCTTGGCGTGCCGGGCGGCCCGGCGGATCGCCTCGACGGTCAGCTCGCTGTCCCCGTCCGGGGCCGTGCCGAGCAGGACGCAGACGTGTTCGGGGGAGTTCCAGCCGAGCGCCGCCGCCCGGGAGACCGCGCCCTCGTCGGCCTCCCCGGAGAGGACCGCGTTGACGACGAGGGATTCGAGCCGCGCGTCCCAGGCCCCCCGGGCCTCGGCGGCCTGCGCGTACACCTGTGCGGTGGCGAAGGCGATCTCGCGCGCGTAGACGAGCAGGGCCTCCCGCAGCACCGACTCGTCGCCGGGGGCGGCGACCTCCTCGATCGCCGTCTCCATGACCTCGATGGTCGTCCGTACCATCTCGACGGTCTGGCGCAGGGTGATCGCCCGGGTCAGCTCCCTCGGAGCCGTACCGAAGACGTCCGTGGAGATGGCCTGCGGGGTCTCCGGGTGGCGGAACCACTCGGTGAAGGCGGCGATGCCCGCCTGCGCGACCAGCCCGATCCACGAACGGTTCTCCGGCGGCATCGCGCGGTACCACGGCAGCGTCGCGTCCATGCGCGCGATGGCGTTCGCGGCGAGCCGCCCGGCAGACTGCTCCAGGCGGCGCAGTGTCGCGGGGTGGGAGTGGGCTACGTTCGCTGGTTCAGGCACGGGGACAAGACTGCCTTATCGGTACGGGTGAGGGAGCCGCCGGGGCGCTCGGCATCCCCTACGGTGGGACCTGTGATGCGAGTCGTGCGCGCAGAGGAGCGTTACCGGGGCGGCGATCCCTCCGCCGGTATCGAATCCTGGCACGCCCTGTCCTTCGGACGGTTCTACGACCCGGACAATCTGCGCTTCGGCGCGGTGCTCGCCTGCAACGAGGAACGGCTCACGCCGGGCGCCGGTTTTGACGAACACCCGCACAGCCACACGGAGATCGTCACCTGGGTCGCGGAGGGCGAGCTGACCCATCGCGACTCGGCGGGTCACGCCACGGTGGTCAGGGCCGGGGACGTCCAGCGGCTCAGCGCGGCGGGCGGGGTACGCCACGTGGAGCGCAACGACGCTGAACTGCCCCTGGTGTTCGTGCAGATGTGGCTCGCGCCGCTGGAGCCGGGCGGGGAGCCCGGGTACGAGATCGTGCGCGGCATCGCCGACTCCACGCCGTACGCCCTGCCGCAGGCCGGGGCGATGCTGCACGTGCGCCGGCTGCGGGAGGACGAGCGCGCGGCCGTACCGGACGCGGCGTTCGTGTACGTCCATGTCGTACGCGGCCGGGTCCGGCTGGACGGCGAGGAGTTGGGACCGGGGGACTCGGCGCGGATCACGGACGCGGAGGGCCTGGACGTGACGGGCGGACCGGCGGAGGTCCTGTTGTGGGAGATGTCGGGCCGGTTCTAGGCGCTTTCTTGTTGACCGGCCCCGTCGCTCAGCCCGCGCGCAGTTCCGCCAGCACCGCTTCCGTGAACGGGGGCCACGCCTCGATCGCCCAGGGGCCGAAGTCCCGGTCGGACAGGGCGACACAGGCCGCTCCCGCGTCCGGGTCGACCCACAGGAACGTACCGGACACCCCGAAGTGGCCGAACGTGCGCGGTGAGGACGAACCGCCCGTCCAGTGCGGGGACTTGGTGTCGCGGATCTCGAAGCCGAGGCCCCAGTCGTTGTTCTTCTGCCGCCCGTAGCCGGGCAGGATGCCGGACAGCCCGGGGTGGACGACCGTCATGGCCTCCAGCACCGTGCGCGGGTCCAGCAGGCGGGGCGCCTGGAGTTCGGCGGCGAAGCGCGTCAGGTCGTCCACCGTCGAGACGGCGGCCCTGGCCGGGGAGCCGTCCAGTGTGGTGGACGTCATACCGAGCGGTTCGAAGACCGCCTGGCGCACGTACTCCCCGAACGGGATCTCGGTCGCCTTGGCGACATGGTCGCCCAGCGCCTCGAAGCCCGCGTTCGAGTAGATCCGGCGGGTGCCGGGCGGGGCCGTCACGCGGTTCTCGTCGGCGGCCAGTCCGCTGGAGTGCGCGAGCAGATGCCGGACGGTGGAGCCCTCGGGACCGGCCGGCTCGTCCAGTTCGACCGCCCCTTCCTCGTACGCCACCAGTACGGCGTACGCGGCCAGCGGCTTCGTCACGGAGGCCAGGGGGAAGCGGTGCGAGGTGGGACCGCGCGACCCCACGACGCTGCCGTCCGCCCGCACGACGGCGGCGGCCGCGGTCGGCACGGGCCAGTTGTCGATCAACGCCAGACTCTGCATACAACGAGCGTAGAGGTCTAGAGAGTCAGCCTCATGGCGGGGTCGGGGGTACGGACGAACCCCAGCGAGGCGTACAGCGGTTCGCCCTCGCGGGACGCGCGCAGGTCGATCTTCCGGACTTCGCGCGTACGGAACCAGTCGAGCAGCGCCTCCACGCAGGCCCGCGAGTGGCCGCGGCGGCGCAGGTCGGGGTCGGTGGCGACGCTGAACACATAGCCGCTGGTGCCCGTGGGGTTGGCGGGGCCGCCGAGGCGGTACTCGATGATGCCGACGGCCGTCGCCGCGAGTGCGCCGGGGGTGTCCGGCCGGTCCACGACAAAAGCGGCCAAATCGCCCGAAGGGTCGGCGAGTTTCCTCCGGAGGGTCTCCACCGCGGCGGGCTGCCAGCCGACATCCGTACTGGGCCCGAGGTGGGAGTCGAGCATCACCTTGCGGAGCCGGACGAGTTCCTCGGCGTCGGCGGGGGTGGCGGGTCGTGCGAGGGTCATGCGGACGACGCTAGCGCCACCCGCCGCGAATCTCGTCGCATTATTCGCTTGCTTCGAGTGCACTCGAAGGTTCTAGCGTGTGACGCATGACGCTGATGGAGAGTAGCCCCGCCGTGACAGAACCTGTCGACGTCTGCGCCGCGCCTCCCCGCCCCCACCCGTGTCCCGACGGCAAGGACCGCTACACGATCAGCCAGGTCGCCGCCTTCACCGGACTGACCGCGCACACCCTGCGCTGGTACGAGCGGATCGGGCTGATGCCGCACGTCGACCGGTCGAACACCGGGCAGCGCCGGTTCTCCAACCAGGACCTCGACTGGCTGGAGTTCGTCACCAAGCTGCGGCTGACCGGCATGCCGGTCGCGGACATGGTGCGGTACGCGGAGCTGATCCGGGTAGGCGAGGAGACGTTCGAGGAACGGCAGGAACTGCTGGAGCGGACCCGGCGCGACGTGATCGACCGGATCAGCGAACTCCAGGACACCGTCGCCGTGCTCGACCACAAGATCAGCTTCTACGCGGGTGCCCGTCGGGCGCCGGAAAGGGTCTGAAGACCCATGAGCGACAGCACGATCACACCCCTGACCCAGGTACGACTCGGCACCACGGGCCCGGAGGTGGGCGCCCAGGGATTCGGCTGCATGGGCCTGAGCGACACCTACGGGCCCACCACGGACGTGGTGGAGGCGCGGGCGACGCTGGAGCGCGCGCTGGAGCTCGGCGTGACGCTGTTCGACACGGCGGACGTCTACGGGCAGGGGGAGAACGAGAAGTTCATCGCCCCCTTCGTCCAGGCGCACCGCGACGAGATCGTGCTGGCCACCAAGTTCGGGATCGGCGTCTCCGCGACGGACCCGGCCCTGCGGACCATCCGCAACGACCGGGCGTACCTGCGCGCGTGTGTCGAGGGCAGTCTGACGCGGCTCGGCGTCGACGTGATCGACCTCTACTACATGCACCGCCGTGACGTGAGCGTCCCCGTCGAGGAGACCGTGGGGGCCATGGCCGAACTGGTCGCCGAGGGCAAGGTCAAACACCTCGGGCTGAGCGAGGTCACCGCCGGCGAGCTGCGCGCCGCGCAGGCCGTGCACCCGATCGCGGCGCTCCAGTCGGAGTGGTCGCTGTTCAGCCGCGACATCGAGGCGCGGATCGTGCCGGCCGCCGTCGAACTGGGCGTCGCGCTCGTGGCGTACTCCCCGCTCGGCCGCGGTTTCCTGACCGGCTCGTTCGTCAACGCCGAGCAGGAGTTGGGCGAGGACGACTTCCGCCGCAGGCAGCCGCGCTTCAACGGCCCGAACGCCCGCGCGAACGCCGCGCTGCTGGAGCCCGTACGCAAGATCGCCGAGGGCCGCAACGCGACGCTCGGACAGGTCGCCCTGGCCTGGGCGCAGCAGCGCTCGGCGATCCACGGACTGACGGTCGTCCCGATACCGGGCACACGCAGCCGCGCCCGGGTGGAGGAGAACACCGCCGCCACCCGCCTGGTCCTGACGGACAGCGAACTGGACCTCCTGGAGCCGATCGCGTCGCGGGTGGCGGGCGGCAGGTCCGCGGACCTGACGTTCGTCTCGGAGGGCCGCGAGTAGCCGCGGGGCAGCGGGCGGGTTTACGTACTCCGGTACGCCCCGGCGCCGGTCGGCGGCCTCGCCCGCGCGGACCGGGCTGCGTACGCCGCTACGACCCGGCGCCGGTCGTCGGCCTCGGCCGTGTGGGTCGGGTGCGCAGGCCGGTGCGGCCGTGGCGCCGGCCGGCAGCCCAGGCTTGTACGCGTCCCGCGCGGGCCGGCGGTCTCGCCCGTACGGGGTCGGGGTCGTACGACCCTGCGATCTGGGCGTCGGCCCGCCGCTGCTTGGCGGGCGGCACTGGCTCGTACGCGTCCTGCCCAGGTCGGTGGTCGCGCCTCGTACGGGGCCGGGGGCGTACGACCGTGCGGTCCTCGCGCCGGCCGCCCCTGCGGGCAGGCGGCGCGGGCTCGTGCCCGCC
This sequence comes from Streptomyces sp. NBC_01317, assembly GCF_035961655.1. NCBI lineage: Bacteria > Bacillati > Actinomycetota > Actinomycetes > Kitasatosporales > Streptomycetaceae > Streptomyces > Streptomyces sp. NBC_01317. The sequence continues at coordinate 5,861,122 of NZ_CP108393.1, forward strand.
CCGGCCGACGGGCGCGCTCGGGGTCGGGATCGCACGCGCCCTCTGTCGGCCGGCGGTCGCGCCCGCGCGTGGGTACGCCCCCCGTGCCGGCCCCGGCCGCGAGGCCGGCCCGTCACAGCTCCGCCAGCAACTCCGCCTTCTTCGCGCTGAACTCGTCGTCCGTCACCAGGCCCGCCTGGTGCAGCTCCCCGAGGTGGCGGATTCGCTCCGCCACGTCCGCCGGGTCGCTGCGGGCCGCCGCCACCGCGTGGACCGGGACCCGCGGCGGGCCCGGGGCCGCCCCAGCGCCCCGTACCGCGTGGAGGACCGCCGCCGCGAACGGCAGTGACTCGTGCACCGGGCCGTAGCCGAGGCCGAAGACCACGGCCGCCGGGTCGTGGTCGGCCTGGGCCGGCTGCGGGGCCCGCGGCAGGTCCGCGCCCTGGCCGTCGCGCAGCAGCAGCCGCAGGTAGCCGTCGAAGACCTCGGGGGAGCGCCACTCGACCCCGTGCAGGTCCCTGACCGCGAAACTCTGGTCGCCGGCCTTCCACTTGGCGGAGGACGCGCCCGTCCACGACCAGCGGAAGGACACCTGCTCCCCGTCGAAGACGGCCTTGCCGTCGAACGCCTTGAAGGTCCTGGGCCGTTCCGGCGGGTCCACCAGGAACCGCTCGGCGGGCTCCAGGCGCTCCCGCGCGCCCGGCCCGTCCGCGAGCGCCGCCCGCAGCTCGTCCGCGTAGTACTCCGCGAGCGTCTCGCGCTCGGCCGGCAGCACCAGCCGGTACGGATCGCTGCTCCCCCTGAGCTGGCCGGCCGCCGCCTCCATCAGGGGATCGGCGCCCGGCCTCGGGACCGCGTGCAGCACGACCGTCCCGCGCTTGCCGGGGGAGAGCGTCACCGACGACAACGCCGCGTGCGGGACACGGCGTTCACCGAGGGCCTGGAAGAGCTTCGGCGCGCGTATCCCCCGTTCGAAGCGGACGAGCACGGAATCGCTCTCGAACTCCCAGGTGGCATGAATTCCGCCCAGCACATCACCCATACGGCACATCGTAGGCGCCGCGCGCCGCCGCGTCGCCCGCACCGGCGGGGGGAGTTCTACGCGCGTCCGATCGCGTCCGCCCGGAGGAGGTCGCTCCGGCAGTCGCTGTCCGTGTCGGCGCACCGCAGCGCGCGGTACGACCCGACCCCGATGTCGGCGAAGTTGTCGAGGCTGTCCGTGCCCGGCACGAAGTACCCGCTGTGCCCGACCGCGCCGTCCGCCGACAGGATCCGCGCCCCGAAGTGCCCGCTCACCGGGTCCGCGCCGTGCCCGAGTCCGCCGACCGCCAGGTACGGTACGTCCTGGATCCAGTCGTCGCGGTCGCGCATGGCCCACACCCGGGCGGTGGTGTGCAGTTGGGCGGCGTTGCCGACCCGCATCCCCGGGCTCCCGGCGACCGCCACGTCCGTCACCCGCGCCGGCAGCTCGTCTGCGGCGACCCCGCACACGACGGAGCCGTAACTGTGGCAGAAGAGGGAGACCCGCGACCGGCCGGGCAGCGCCCGGACGAGCGCGGTGAGCCGTACGCCGCCGGCCTCCGCGAGCTTCCCGATGGCCGCGTCCATGCCGAGACCGGCGGGCGAGGTGTAGTCGGCCCAGGCGATGACCGCGGTACGGGCGTCCGGATCCGCCTCCCGCTCGGCCGCGTACAGCGCCCCCGCCATCCCGGCGGGCGCCGAGTACTTGCGTTCGGTCCGTTCGAAGGTCAGTACGTTCGTGTCGACACCCGGCACCACGATCGAGACCCGCTCGGCGTGGTCCAGATCGCCGAACACCTCGGCGGCGCGGCCCTTCCCGGACGGGTCGAAGGCGAGCATCCGCCGGTCCGGGTGGAGCATCGAGGTGTAGCGGTTCATCGTGCGCCCCGCCTGCCTGCGCCCGTCGGGCGACAACCGGACGTCGTGCGTACGGCGCCGCTCGACCTCACGCGCCTGATGGAGCGCCAGCCGGTTGGCCCGGTAACGCAACGTCACCGGAGCGCCGTTGAGATTGCCCACGACGAGGGGGTATCTGCGCACCAGCGCGGTCTGCTGAGCGGCCGTCAGCGACGTGAAGAAGGCCGCGATCAGCTTCGGTGAGGTGTCCGTGTCGGGGAGGTCCCGTGCTCCTATACGGCCCCGCTCCCACGCGGAGACGGCGATCTCCAGGGGCTCGCTGGGGCCGCGGTGATGGCGTACCGCGGTCCACCCGGTGGTGGCCAGGAGGACGAAGACAACGGCGAGCGCGAGAAGCATGCGCCAGGCGCTCAACGGAGGATCAGTTTCGAAGGAAGTCACTAACTACCAGCCTAGGACGCGCGTAGGTGCCCTCGTGGCGAGGGTGAGGCACATCACGCGCAACGAAGGAATGAACCGACGGTAACGTCACCATGGGTACGCGCGGCGCGTACGCTCCGGCGCGCGACACGCGTGCAAGTCACCGAAGATGACGTCGCGTAAGGTCGAATCGGCCCTAGGGCGTGTCCGGCCGCCGCCAGTCCTCCGCGAGCGCGGGACCCAGATGGTCCAGGTACGTCTCCGACAGCGCGCCCAGCGACTCCACGCTCGTGTCCTGGCCCTGGCCCCAGAGCCGGCCCGTCACCCGCATCACGCCGGTGAACGCGGCGACGGCCACCCGGGGCCGGGGGTCGGCGTCCACGTCCAGCCCCTCGCGGTCCGCGATCAGCCGCGCGATCTCCTCGTCCAACTCGGCCGAACGCCGCAGGTGCACGGCGAGCAGCGCGGGCGTCGACTCGATCAGCTGATAGGTCCGCATGTGCAGTTCGACGGGGACGACGGCCTCGATCGCCTCGCTGACACCCTGCCAGGCGGAGGTGACGGCCCGGCGCATCGCCTCGAACGGCCCCTCGGCGGCGGGCCGTACACGCAGCGCCTCGACGAACCGCCCCTCCACCATCCGTACGACGGAGAAGACGACCTCCTCCTTGCCGGCGAAGTAGCGGAAGAAGGTGCGCTGGGAGACCTCGACGGCGTCCGTGATCTCGTCGACCGTGGTCTGTTCGTACCCCTGTGTGGTGAAGAGTTCCAGTGCCACGCGCAACAGCGCGTCGCGGGTGCGCTGTTTCTTGCGGGCGCGCAGCCCGACCGGATGCCCGGTCACCGTTTCATGCACCACCGATTGGTCCTCGTTCCACCGCTTCGCACCGCTTTGACCTGCTCAGTGTATCTGTGAGCTACGTGACAGTTACCGACTTGTGAAATGGTTTGTCAACTGTCAGTGACTGACACTAGCGTGCTCGGTATGACTAGTCAGACCACCGTCGACACAGCGCCGCAGACCCCGGAACCCCCGGCACCGACGCCCGCCAAAGGGCTGCGCGGCCACCCCTGGTTGACTCTTTTCTCAGTTGCCATCGGTGTGATGATGGTGGCGCTCGACGGCACCATCGTGGCGATAGCCAACCCGGCCATCCAGAAGGACCTCGGCGCGAGCTTCGCGGACGTCCAATGGATCACCAACGGCTACTTCCTCGCCCTCGCCGTCGCCCTGATCACGGCCGGCAAGCTCGGTGACCGCTTCGGCCACCGCCAGACCTTCCTCATCGGCGTCACCGGCTTCGCCGCCGCCTCGGGGGCCATCGGCCTCTCCCACAGCATCGCGCTCGTGGTCGTCTTCCGTGTGCTCCAGGGCCTCTTCGGCGCCCTGTTGATGCCCGCCGCGCTGGGTCTCCTGCGTGCGACCTTCCCCGCCGAGAAGCTGAACATGGCCATCGGCATCTGGGGCATGGTCATCGGCGCCTCCACCGCGGGCGGCCCGATCATCGGCGGTCTGCTCGTCGAGAACGTCAGCTGGCAGTCGGTCTTCTTCATCAACGTGCCGGTGGGCATCGTGGCCCTGGGGATCGGCATCGTGATCCTCAAGGACCACCGCGCCGAGAAGGCGCCGAAGTCGTTCGACGTCCTCGGCATCCTGCTGCTCTCCACCGCGATGTTCTGCCTGGTCTGGGCGATCATCCAGGCCCCGACGTGGGGTTGGGGCTCGGGCCTGACCTGGCTCTTCATCATCGGCTCCCTCGTCGCCTTCGGGCTCTTCGCCTTCTGGGAGACGAAGGTCAAGGAACCGCTCGTCCCGCTGGGCCTGTTCCGCTCCGTACCGCTCTCCGCCGGTGTGGTGCTGATGGCGCTGATGGCCATCGCCTTCCTCGGCGGCCTGTTCTTCGTGACGTTCTACCTCCAGAACGTGCACGGCATGAGCCCGGTCGACGCCGGTCTGCACCTCCTGCCGCTCACCGGCATGATGATCGTCGCCTCGCCGCTCGCCGGGGTGGTCATCACCAAGGTGGGCCCCCGGATCCCGCTCGCGGCCGGCATGATCTTCACCACCGTCGCCATGTTCGGCATGTCCACGCTGGAGACAGGCACCAGCAGCTTTGTCATGTCGATCTGGTTCGCCCTGCTCGGCATGGGTCTCGCGCCGGTCATGGTGGGCGCGACGGAGGTCATCGTGGGCAACGCCCCGATGGAGCTGTCCGGTGTCGCGGGCGGCCTCCAGCAGGCCTCCATGCAGATCGGCGGCAGCCTCGGTACGGCCGTGCTCGGCGCGGTCATGGCCTCGAAGGTCTCCAACGACCTGCCGGGCAACTGGACCGACGCGGGCCTGCCGCCGCTCACGCCTGACCAGGCGGACAAGGCGGCCGAGGCCGTCCAGGTCGGTGTGCCGCCGGTGGCGCCAGGCACCCCCGCCGAGATCGCCGCGAAGATCACCTCCGTCGCGCACGACACCTTCATGTCCGGCATGGGGCTGGCCTGCCTGGTCGCCGCCGGCGTCGGCGCCGTGGCGGTCTTCGTCGCGCTGCTGACGAAGCGGGGCGTCAACGCGGACGCCGCCGACGCGGGGGTGCACATCTGATGTCAGCCTCCGGCTGACCCGACGTCAATTCCGCTCCCCACACGGCCCCGCCGGAACCTTCCGGCGGGGCCGTCGCCTATCCGGGTGGTACGCCCCGAGACCTCTTCCCCGGCGGGTCCCGCGCAGGTCAGGGTACGGATGACCGACAAGAACACGTACGACGACGGGGGATGATCCGCATGCGCGGAACCAACGGATTCAACGGAACCAACCGAATCAGCACCATCACACGCACGAGCCTGTTCGCCCTGGGGGCGCTGCTCGCCACCACCCTGCTGCCGGCCGGCAGCGCCACCGCCGCACCGCCGCGTCTGGGGGCGTGCGCGGCGGGCGAGTTGTGCCTCTGGGGGAAGGACGACTTCACCGGCTCCCGGTGGATCCACGAGTTGTCGGGACTCGACATCGACAGCTGCGTACCGCTCCCGGCGGGGGCCACGGCCGCCTCGCTGGCCAACCGCACCGGACGGCCCGTGACCACCTACCAGTCCGCGGAGTGCGGAGAGACGGGGGAGTTCGAGACGTACCCGGGCGGCGGCACGTGGGTGCCGCGCTCGCCGTACCGCGTCCGGGCGTTCAAGGTCTGGGAGACCTGACGGGGAACGCATGTTTGAGTCGCTGAGCGGGGGTACCCGCAGGGTGCGGGCCCCCGCTCGTGCGGCCGCGGAGGTCGCGGACCGGGCCGGCCCGCGGAAAACACCCGGCGTATCACGGAAGCCGGGTTCGGCGACACAAAGGGCGGCGGGACCGGAGTCCCGCCGCCCTTCGGCGTATCCGCCACGGGTACGGGCTACGCGTCGCCGCCCTCAGGGCCGGGGTCGGCCGCCGCCGTGTCCAGCAGCTGATAGCGGTCCACGGCCTGCTTGAGCACCGAGCGGTCCACCTTGCCCTCCCGCGCCAGCTCCGTGAGGACCCCGAGCACGATCGACTGCGCGTCGATGTGGAAGAAGCGCCGGGCCGCGCCCCGCGTGTCCGCGAAGCCGAACCCGTCCGCGCCCAGCGACTGGTACGTACCGGGCACCCAGCGCGAGATCTGGTCCGGCACGGACCGCATCCAGTCGGACACCGCCACGAACGGACCCCGCGAGCCGGACAGCTTCCGCGTCACGTACGGGACGCGCTGTTCCTCCTCCGGGTGCAGCAGGTTGTGCCGCTCCACGTCGACCGCCTCGCGGCGCAGCTCGTTCCACGACGTCGCGGACCAGACATCGGCCCGTACGTTCCACTCCTCGGCGAGCAGCCGCTGAGCCTCCACGGCCCACGGCACGGCCACACCCGATGCCAGGATCTGCGCCGGGATCTCGCCCCGCTCAGCCTGCTTGAAGCGGTGGATGCCCTTGAGGATGCCCTCGACGTCCACGTCGGCCGGCTCGGCGGGGTGCTGGATCGGCTCGTTGTAGACCGTCAGGTAGTAGAAGACGTCCTGACTCTCGCCCTCCACGGCCGGGCCGTACATCCGGCGCAGGCCGTCCTTCACGATGTGCGCGATCTCGAAGCCGTACGCGGGGTCGTACGCGACACACGCCGGGTTCGTCGACGCCAGCAGGTGCGAGTGCCCGTCCGCGTGCTGGAGCCCCTCACCGGTCAGTGTCGTACGGCCGGCGGTCGCGCCCAGCACAAAACCGCGCGCGAGCTGGTCGGCCATCTGCCAGAACTGGTCACCGGTCCGCTGGAAACCGAACATCGAGTAGAAGACATAGACCGGGATCAACGGCTCGCCGTGCGTGGCGTACGCCGAGCCCGCCGCGATCAGCGAGGCCGTACAGCCCGCCTCCGAGATGCCGTCGTGCAGCATCTGGCCGGTCGGCGACTCCTTGTACGCGAGCAGCAGCTCGCGGTCCACGGACTCGTACTGCTGCCCCAGCGGGTTGTAGATCTTCGCGCTCGGGAAGAACGAGTCCATCCCGAACGTGCGGTACTCGTCCGGCGCGATCAGCACGAACCGCTTGCCGATCTCCTTGTCCCGCATCAGGTCCTTGAGCAGCCGTACGAACGCCATCGTCGTGGCGATCGACTGGTGCCCGGAGCCCTTGCGCACCGCCGCGTACGTCTTGTCCTCGGGCAGCGCCAGCGGCTTCGCCCGGACGACCCGCGTGGGCACGTACCCGCCCAGCGCCTTGCGCCGGTCGTGCATGTACTGGATCTCTTCCGAGTCCTTGCCGGGGTGGTAGTACGGCGGCGCGCCGTCCTCCAGCTCCTTGTCCGGGATCGGTAGGTGCAGCCGGTCGCGGAACCCCTTGAGGTCGGCGGTCGTGAGCTTTTTCATCTGGTGGGTCGCGTTGCGGCCCTCGAAGTTCGGCCCCAGGGTCCAGCCCTTGACGGTCTGCGCCAGGATCACCGTCGGCTGGCCCTTGTGGGCCTTGGCCGCGGCGTAGGCGGCGTACACCTTCTTGTGGTCGTGGCCGCCGCGCCCCAGGTGCAGGATCTGCTCGTCGGTCATGTTCTCGACCATGGCGCGCAGCCGCTGGTCGTCCCCGAAGAAGTGGTCGCGGATGTACGCGCCGGTCTCGGTCGCGTACGTCTGGAACTGACCGTCCGGCGTCGTGTTCAGCCGGTTGACCAGCACGCCGTCCCGGTCCTGCGCGAGCAACGGGTCCCAGGAGCGGTCCCAGACCAGCTTGATGACGTTCCAGCCGGCGCCCCGGAACTGCGACTCCAGCTCCTGGATGATCTTGCCGTTGCCGCGCACCGGGCCGTCGAGCCGCTGGAGATTGCAGTTCACGACGAAGGTCAGGTTGTCCAGGCCCTCACGGGCGGCGATGGACAGCTGGCCCAGCGACTCGGGCTCGTCCATCTCGCCGTCGCCCAGGTACGCCCAGACGTGCGAGGCGGAGGTGTCGGCGATGCCGCGCGCCTCCATGTAGCGGTTCATCCGCGCCTGGAAGATCGCCCCGAGCGGGCCGAGGCCCATCGAGACGGTCGGGAACTCCCAGAAGTCCGGCATGAGCCGCGGGTGCGGGTAGCTGGACAGGCCGTACGGCGCCTTCGACTTCTCCTGGCGGAACGCGTCGAGCTGCGCCTCGCTCAGCCGGTCGAGCAGGAAGGCGCGGGCGTAGATGCCGGGGGAGGCGTGGCCCTGGAAGAAGATCTGGTCGCCGCCGTCGCCGTCGTCCTTGCCCCGGAAGAAGTGGTTGAAGCCCACGTCGTAGAGGGAGGCGGAGGAGGCGAACGTGGCGATGTGGCCGCCGACGCCGATCCCCGGGCGCTGGGCGCGCGAGACCATCACGGCCGCGTTCCAGCGCGTCGCGTTGAGGACCTTGCGCTCGATCTCCTCGTTGCCGGGGAAGAACGGCTCGTCCTTGGTGGCGATGGTGTTGACGTAGTCCGTGCTGCGCATCTCCGGCACAGCAACCCGCTTCTCGCGGGCCCGCTCGATCAGCCGGAGCATCAGGTAACGGGCACGCTCGCGCCCGCGCTCGTCGACGGCGGCGTCGAGCGAGTCGAGCCACTCCTGGGTCTCTTCGGGGTCATAGTCCGGGACCTGGCTGGGAAGGCCGCCAATGATGATCGGGCTGCGATCGGATCCGGAAGCCACGCTGTTCCTTCGCTGTTCGGTCGGGGCGTGCCGCTGCACGGGGTCGATCCATCGTGTACCGCGGCGGCGGAAACGTCATCTCTACTGTGGGGTAACCCGTCGGACCGCAAGCTTACGCCCGCCCCGTCCCCGTGTTCTGTTCGATGAGGGCGACCCGAATGGCGTACCGATCCGGCATAACCTTGCAAAGAAGGACGAAAAGTGTGGCGGGCATCACAGGAGGCGGTGTCGAAGTGGCAGGAGATGCGACGAAGGGGCCCGGAACGTCACCGTTTCGGCGGTCTCGACCTCCGGGTACTTGCGCGATCCGCCCCGCCCGTGTGGACTACGGCCAATGCCCCGCGTACGCGCGCGGCTGACGCATTTCCCAAAACATGATCAGGAGGCAATCCGTGAGCGCGACCGCGGACCACGCGGAGGAACGGACCAACCTTGCCGCAAGGCTGGGGTTCGAACCCGGACAGGTGGTCCAGGAGATCGGCTACGACGACGACGTCGAGCAGGAGCTCCGCGAGTCCATCGAGGCACTCATCGGCCAGGACCTCGTCGACGAGGACTACGACGATGTGGCGGATGCCGTCCTGCTCTGGTTCCGTGACGAGGACGGCGACCTTACGGACGCGCTGGTGGACGCCATCGGTCTGATCGAGGACGGCGGTGCGGTCTGGCTGATGACGCCGAAGACCGGCCGTGATGGCTATGTCGAGCCGAGCGACATCAACGAGGCCGGCCAGACCGCGGGCCTGTCCCAGACCCGGAGCGTGAGCGCCGGCAAGGACTGGACAGGCAGCAGGCTCGTCACGCCCAAGGCGGCGAAGTCCAAGCGCTGACACTCCGAGCGCCGCATCCGAGCGCGCAAGCCGCAGCAGTCAGCAGCCTTCGAGGCAGCCCTGAGGGCCCCCGCCGACCCAGGTCGGCGGGGGCCCCGTGCGTCCGTAGGCTGTACGCCATGGCCATCGAGGTGGGCGACACCGCCCCGGATTTCGAGCTGCGGGACAACCACGGGCGGACGGTACGGCTGTCCGACCTGCACGGGCACGGGCACGGGCGCGACGCCGACGCCGACGCCGACGCCGTGAACGTGGTGCTGGTCTTCTACCCCTTCGCCTTCACCAGTGTCTGCACGGACGAGATGCGGGCCCTGCGCGACGGGCTGCCCGCGCTCACCGCCGACGACACCGTCCTGCTCGCCGTCTCGAACGACTCCATCCACACCCTGCGTGTCTTCGCCGAGCAGGAGGGGCTGGAGTTCCCGCTCCTGTCGGACTTCTGGCCGCACGGCGAGGTCTCGCGGGCGTACGGCGTCTTCGACGAGGAAAAGGGGTGCGCGGTGCGCGGGACGTTCATCATGGACAAGGAGGGCGTGGTGCGCTGGAAGATCGTCAACGGTCTGCCGGACGCCAGGGACCTCCAGCAGTACGTCCGGGCACTCGACGCCCTCTGAATCCGTCCGGTGAACCGGTCAGGACCAATCGGTCAGGACCCCGGGAAATCGCACAGCCGCCGGGAACCGGTCACTAGGATCCAGTCGTTGATCCGATGCCAACGCTCCAGGGGGCGCGCGGCCCGCGGCGTGAGTCGCCGACCATGGTTGCCCGGCCCCGAGAACACATAGGGAGGACTCGTGGGAGTCAGCCTCAGCAAGGGCGGAAACGTCTCGCTGACCAAGGCCGCGCCCAACCTGACCGCGGTCACCGTGGGTCTGGGCTGGGACGTCCGTACGACCACCGGCGGTGACTTCGACCTCGACGCCAGCGCGCTGCTGACGAACGCCGAGGGCAAGGTCGCCACCGACGGCAATTTTGTCTTCTTCAACAACCTCAAGAGCCCGGACGGCTCCGTCGAGCACACCGGTGACAACCTCACCGGCGAGGGCGAGGGCGACGACGAGGCGATCAAGGTCAACCTGGCCGCCGTCCCCGCCGACGTCGACAAGATCGTCTTCCCTGTCTCGATCTACGAGGCCGAGAGCCGCCAGCAGTCCTTCGGCCAGGTCCGCAACGCGTTCATCCGCGTCGTGAACCAGGCCGACAACAGCGAGCTGGCGCGCTACGACCTGAGCGAGGACGCCTCGACGGAGACCGCGATGGTCTTCGGCGAGCTGTACCGCAACGGCGCGGAGTGGAAGTTCCGCGCCATCGGCCAGGGCTACGCCTCGGGCCTGCGCGGCATCGCCCAGGACTTCGGCGTCAACGTCTGAAATAGCAAACATGCAGGTCAGGGAGGGGACGCCCCTTAAAGGGGCGTCCCCTCCCTGACCTGCATCAGCCGAGACGGTGCTCCCAGTTCAGAACCGGTGCTCCCTCGATCCAATAGCGATGTGATGCCTGCGTGATGCGGAGCTGGACAGTGTCGATCTCGGGGCGTCCCGCGGCCTCCCAGGCGACGAGCGTCTCCTCGATCCTGTTCCAGAGGAGCACAGGGCCGCCTTGTCGGACCATCCACCCGTCACCTTGGACGACGAACTCCGCGAAAGACTCCAGATCGGGGTCGAAGAGGTAGAGCAGTCGGGTTCCGTCGGCCCGGGCGGCGCGGACGAGATGCGCGCCGGGCGCGGCGAGCTGTGCGAGGAACGCGGGCATCCAGTCGTCCAGCAGGGCAGGGGACACCTTGGTCTCCCGCTCGTCATCCACGTAGGCGGTCCTGGCGGACAGGTCGCCGGCCACCGGCACGACGGCTTGGGACCGCGCCCGCATGAACGAGGAGCGGCCGATGATCCGGCCCTCGGCATTGCCGTCGTTGTCCACGGTCACCTTGGCCAGGCCGGTCCCGTACGGCCAGGAGCCCACCGTGCCCAGGATGACGCCGCCCGGCTTGGTCTGGCGGACCCAGGTGTGCGGGATGCGCCGAACGGCACAGGTGGCGATCACGCGGTCGTACGGTGCGTTTCGGGGGTGTCCGAGGAGACCGTCGCCGGTGACGGTCCAGGCCGAGAATCCGAGCGTCTCCAGCGCGGTGTCCGCGCGTTCCGCCACGTCCGGATCGACCTCGACCGTGGTCACGTTGTCCGCGCCGAGGCAGTGGCACATCAGAGCGGAGGAGTAGCCCGTGCCGGTGCCGATCTCCAGCACGCGGGTTCCCGCTGTCAGGCCGAGGCTCTCGATCATGCTGACCACCGTGGCCGGGGTGGTGGACGAAGAGGTGGGCACTCCCGCAACGGGCTGAGCGGTCCGGTCGGCGGTCAGATGTCCGTCCAGTTGAGTGGTGAGGGTGTCGTAGCTGTACGCGATCTTGAGCCACTCGGCCGGATCGGTTCCGGCGGCCGTGACGGGCCGCCAGACAGCGCCCTCATCGAGAAACACCCCTGGGTGAAGGAACAGTTCGCGTGGCACGGCTTCGACGGCAGTGCGCAGCGATGGGGACGTGAGGACGCCGTTCTCCGCCAGCAGTGCGGCGAGTCGGCGGCGCTCGCGCGCGGAGTCGGTCATGTTTCTCCTTGTGTGAGCAGGTCGGCGAACGCGGAGGACATCGGGAGGCCGGTCTCCCTCTCGAGCCACCCCCACTGGCCGTTCGGATTCAGCTCCAGCCACCAGTGGTTTCCCGCCCGGTCCACGGCGAGGTCGAAGCTCCCCGATACCAGGCCGAGGAACTCCAGGTAACGGTGCAGTCCCTTCGTCAGCTGGTCGGGGAGGTGCTCGACGGTGTAGGTGAGAGCGCCGTAATCCTTGCGCCAGTCCAGCAGGTCGGATTCGATCCGTACGGCGAACGTGTGTCGGCCGACGATCAGCACACGGAGGTCGGCGACCTTGTCCACGCGGGACTGGAACAAGTGCGGGGTGACACGAACGCTTTCGTCGATCTCGTCGGCCGTTACCGGATCAGCCCATCCGGTGACCGGCACGCCGTCCCGTGCGTACGGCGTCCAGCGCAAGGTCTTGAAGATCACGTCGCGCCGGTCGGTGATGAACTCGCGAGCCTCGGCCGGGTCATTGGTGACGAGGGTAGGGGGTACGCCGAGACCGAGCCGCTGAGCGAGAGCGAGCTGAGCGGGCTTGTAGTCGGCGGCAGCGATACGCAGGGGGTGGTTGACCCAGAGCGGACAGTCCATCCCGTAGAGGGCGCCCCCGAGCCCGAAGCGAACCTGCGCTGCCGCGAACCGCGCGTCGTCCGGTTCCAGGTGAGGGAAGGCGGGCCACTCGGGGCGGCGCCAGTACACCGCCCGGACGCGGGTCAGGTCAGCGGCTCTCGATGGAGTACGAATCTGCCCGGTCATGGAGGCCGAGCAGGTGCCGAACCGAGCCGAGACGGTGAGATCGGCGCCGATGTCCGCAGGGTTGAATCTGACCACGGGCACGTTCCGCCGGTTGAGTTCGGTGATCACCATGTCGGCGGTCAGGTCGTCCGCCTCCGTGGCCACCAGGACCGGCCTCTCCTCGGTCACGTCGTCAGTCCTGCTCGGAGTCCTGGTCCTGCCCTTGATCGTTCTTGGAGTCCGAGTTCGTTGTGGTCGAGGTCTCGGTGCCCTTGCTGGTGCCGTGCGCACCCATCTCGACCACCCGGCCGGCGAGGTCGCGGAACACCCCGAGCTGCGTGCCGGCGTCGACGGCGACCGAGGCGTGCGGGCGCTGGACGGTGGTTGGGTACGGGGCGAGGCGGGCGACGCCCCACGGCGCGGTGGCGGGCTGTTCGACGGCGGTTGTCACGGCGTCTCCTCAAAAGCGGAGTGGATGTCGGAACTGGAACGTACGGACGGACGGAGCGTGGAGGCCCTGGTTGGATCCGTCGAAACCACCGTAAAGTTGCCGTGAGTGCGGTAGGACTGACTGTGAGTACGGGTTGGACGGATGAGCGCACGGGGGGCCTCATGATCGCCAGGTCGCCGGCGAGCCGTGCCGCTACGGGCGCAGTCGCGGGGTTCGTCTTCCGTCTCGCACGCGAGAGCATCCCGCGTACCCAGGCTCAGTTGGCGGAGGAGTTGACGGCAGACCTCGCCACGGTGCAGGGATGGGAGTCCGGTCGTCGTCCGCTGGCCAACGTGAAGGCAGGCACTCTCTCAGACCTGCGGCGCCGACTGGCCGCCCTGGGTGCGGCCGCTTCGGTCCTTCGACTGCTCGACGCCGCGATGGACGCCGACCGTCTCATCGGTACGGCTCTCGATCCCCCGGGTCCTGTGCGCGAGCACCCCCTCGCCGGCTGGGTGCACACCCGGGACACCGCCCACATGATCGCTTGGGCTGTGAACGGCACCACTCCGCCCGCCTTGGCGAACTGTCCGGTTCCGCCCCGCCGGGGCCCTGTGGCCAAAGCTCCTCTCCTCGGCTCGCAGGAGCGCGACGCCTTTTTCACGCACCTCTGGGAAGTGGCCGAGTCCGCCGGCGGCTCGGGGGAGGGCGGCGCCCTGCTCCACCGCCAGGCGCTCTACCTCACCTCGTACGATCGGAGTCCGGAGGCGTCGGGATGGCGGGCCCAAGCCCTTCACGCCCGCCGAGACGTCCTCGCGGTCCGAGGCTGGACGCCGCGCTGGGCCGAGGCCCGCTCGACCACGACCGCTCTCGCACGTCTCGGAGACCCGCAGCCCCTGCTCGACTTCATCGAACGCTCGATGGCCGATGACGACACCGCCGAGACCGCGAACCTCAACTACTGGGCGTATTGGCTGGGCGTCTCGCCCCTGCCGCAGGCGAACGACGGCTTCATGCGGAGCCGGGTACCCCCGGGGTGGGAGCCTCCGTCACTCCTGCGCTCGTTGGTCGAGGGTCTTCATCAGGCACCCGGCTATGTCGACCTGTACGTGCACTCCCTCTGGGCGCTCGTGACGGCCCACAAGTGGCTCCCTCTCGTCTCGCCCGATCTGGCCGTCCGGCTTTGCGAGCAGACTGGGGCACTGCTCGACGGCTGCCGGATCTCACCGCGTTCAAGGCGGGAACTCAGTGAGGTGCACTACGTTCTACGCGACCACCGCAGGTGAAAAGGGAGGCGCACGACATGGCGGAAGACACGGATCAGGCGAAGGGCACCGCAGGATTCCTGTTCGAGATGGGCATGCTGAAGCGGGCCAAACGGTCCGGGTGGTGGATCGCCGGCGTCAAGGACCCGGAGACCATCGCCGAGCACTCCTTCCGTGTCGGCCTCATCGGTTCGGTCCTCGCCATGATGGAAGGCGCCGACCCGGCGAAGACGGCGCTGCTCGGTCTCTGGCACGACACGCAGGAGACGCGCGTCAGCGACATCCCTCACATTGGCCGCCGCTACCTCGACGCGGCATCGAACGAGAAGGTGACCGCGGACCAGGTGTCGGCGGCGCACCCGGCGGTGCGAGCGGGGGCTCAGCGGATCGTCGAGGAGTACGAGACGGGCGACTCCCTGGAAGTCATCTGTGCGCACGACGCGGACAAACTCGAGTGCCTCATCCAGGCGGTCGAGTATCGCGAGCAGGGCTGCGCGAACGTTCAGGGATGGATCGACAGCAGCCTTGAGAAGCTCAAGACCGCCTCGGCTCAGGCGCTTGCCGAGGCCGCCTTGAACATGACCTCGGTGGAATGGCAGAAGACGTACCTGTCCTGACCGGCTGCGAGCCGCCAAGAAGAAGGACCCCGGACGGTGCTCGTCCGGATGTTCACGGGTACGGTACGGGCCCGAACGGCATGAACAGGGCGGGAACGGGCATGACGTCAGGCGCGTCATGGCAGGCAGTACCGCATCACACCACCTCGGGGAGGACTCACCATCATGGGCGTCACGCTCGCCAAGGGAGGCAATGTCTCCCTCTCCAAGGCCGCACCCGATCTCACCCAGGTGCTGGTCGGTCTCGGCTGGGACGCGCGCTCCACCACCGGAGCGCCCTTCGACCTGGACGCCAGCGCACTCCTCTGCCAGTCGGGCCGGGTGCTGGGCGACGAATGGTTCATCTTCTACAACAACCTGACGAGCCCGGACGGCTCCGTCGAGCACACGGGCGACAACCTGACCGGTGAGGGGGACGGCGACGACGAATCGCTGCTGGTCGATCTCTCCAAGGTGCCGGCCCACTGCGACAAGATCGTTTTCCCGGTGTCCATCCATGACGCCGACAATCGCGGGCAGACTTTCGGTCAGGTCAGCAATGCCTTCATCCGGGTGGCCAACCAGGCGGACGGGCAGGAACTCGCCCGGTACGACCTGAGCGAGGACGCCTCCACCGAAACCGCGATGATCTTCGGCGAGCTCTACCGGTACGGCGGTGAATGGAAGTTCCGTGCGGTAGGGCAGGGGTACGCGTCCGGTCTGCGGGGCATCGCTCTAGACTTCGGGGTCAACGTTTCGTAAAGCAGAGCTCTGCGCGGGGGAAAACCTCGTAAAACCAGATGGGGTAGCCAGTGATCCTGAAAACCTTTGGCTGGTCGTTCGCCATCACGGCGGTCGGCCTGGCCTTCGCGGCCTGGCAGTGGGGGTGGGAGGCGTTCGGGATCGTACTGATCCTGTCGATCCTCGAAATCTCCCTGTCGTTCGACAACGCGGTCGTCAATGCCGGGATCCTGAAGAAGATGAATGCCTTCTGGCAGAAGATCTTCCTCACCGTGGGCATCCTCATCGCGGTGTTCGGCATGCGGCTGGTGTTCCCCGTCGTCATTGTCGCCATCAGCGCCAAGGTCGGTCCCATCGACGCGGTGCAGCTCGCGCTCGACGATCCCGACCGTTACAAGGACCTCGTCACCGACGCGCACCCGGGCATCGCCGCCTTCGGTGGCATGTTCCTGTTGATGATCTTCCTCGACTTCATCTTCGAGGACCGGGACATCAAGTGGCTCGCCTGGCTGGAGCGCCCGCTGGCCAAGCTCGGCAAGGTCGACATGCTGTCCGTCTGCGTCGCGCTGATCGCCCTGCTCGGCACCGCGCTGACCTTCGCCACCCACGCCCACACCAGCACCGGCACCCAGGACAAGTCGGCCACCGTCCTGCTCGCCGGGGTCGCCGGACTGATCACCTACCTCGTCGTCGGCGGACTCTCCTCGTTCTTCGAGAACCGCCTGGAGGAGCAGGAGGAGCAGGAGCACGAGGCGGAGGAGAAGGCCCGGGCCGAGGGCAAGGAGATCTCCGCGATCGGCCTGGCCGGCAAGGCCGCGTTCTTCCTCTTCCTCTACCTCGAAGTCCTCGACGCCTCCTTCTCGTTCGACGGGGTCATCGGCGCCTTCGCCATCACGAACCAGATCTTCTGGATGGCGCTCGGCCTCGGCATCGGCGCGATGTACGTCCGGTCGCTCACCGTCTACCTGGTCCGCCAGGGCACCCTGGACGACTACGTCTACCTGGAGCACGGCGCGCACTACGCGATCGGTGCGCTCTCCGTGATCCTGCTGGTCACCATCCAGCACTCGATCAACGAAGTGATCACCGGACTTGTCGGGATTGTTCTGATCGCCGCCTCCTTCTGGTCCTCCGTGCGCCGTAACAGGGCGCTGGAGGCCGCGGGCGGTGACGAGGACCGCAAGGATCCGGACGAGGACAAAACAGCGGTCAGCGTCTGATCCGTACCTGATCCGTACCTGACCCGCGCGGGACCCGTGCTCCGGTGAGCCCGTGGTGAGCCCGGGCCCGCCGGGTGTGGCAGGACGGGGAACGAGGGAACGCTCCGGACGGGGCGGCCGAGAGGCGGAAGCCTCGCGGCCGCCCCGTTGTCCGGTGGGGTGCCGGTGAGTCGACGACGAAGTTTGGGGTGGGACATGGCGTTCTGGGACAACCTGTGGCAGGGGGGACGCGCTTCGCAGTTCGATTCGGGGAGTTCGCACACCAACTCCATCGAACTGACCAAGCGCCGCCCGTCGGTCTCGCTCTCCAAGCAGGGCGCGGCGGCGGGCAATCTGCGGGTGAACCTCTCCTGGCGGATGCGTACGTCCGACATCGGCGGCCGCTCCAAGCAGAGCGGCCAGCTGCTGCGCCACCCCCTGAAGTTCTTCCAGCCCGAGGTGGTGCAGGCGCACACGCAGGGGTTCGTCAACGTGGACCTCGACCTGGGTTGCATGTACGAACTGACCGACGGCAGCAAGGGCGTGGTCCAGCCGCTCGGCGGCTTCTTCGGCGACCTCAATGCGGCGCCGTACATCAAGCTCAGCGGTGACGACCGGTTCGGCGGCTCCTCGGGCGAGACGATCTTCATCAACCTCGACCACCGCGAGGAGATCAAGCGGCTCCTGGTCTTCGTCTACATCTACGACCAGACGCCGGCCTTCGACCGTACGCACGCCACGATCACGCTCTATCCGA
Source organism: Streptomyces sp. NBC_01317 (assembly GCF_035961655.1). Classification (NCBI taxonomy): domain Bacteria; kingdom Bacillati; phylum Actinomycetota; class Actinomycetes; order Kitasatosporales; family Streptomycetaceae; genus Streptomyces; species Streptomyces sp. NBC_01317. The sequence continues at coordinate 5,878,704 of NZ_CP108393.1, forward strand.
GCAACGGCCCCCGCGTCGAGATCGAACTGGACGAGCACGCGCCGCAGGCCCGCTCCTGCGCGGTCTTCTCACTGGAGACCGTCAAGGGCGAGCTGATCGTGCGGCGCGAGGTGAAGTTCGTCTACGGCTTCCAGGCGGAGCTGGACCGGCTGTACGGCTGGGGCCTGCAATGGGGACGCGGCTACAAGACGAAGACCTGAGCATGTCCCCCGTACGGAGACCCCGGCGCACCCCGGGGTGTGTTCCTCAGCTCCTAGGAGCTGAGGAACTGGGGGCCCATCGGGGGCAGCCGGAAATTCGGGTCGGGGGCGGGGGCGGCCGCCGCGGCGGGCTGCGGATATCCGTACGCGGGCTGCGGCGACGCCGCCGGCTGCGGATAGCCGTATCCGGACGGGTCGCCCGCGGCGGGCTGGGGGTAGCCGTACGCGGGCGGCTGGGACGGCAGCGGCGGCTGCGGTACGTACGCGGCGGGGGCGGGCGGCTGTACGGCCGTCACGGGCCCCGGCCCCGGCCAGGCGGCGGTCGCCTGGTCGTCGGGGGAGGGCGCGGCCGGCTCAGGGGCGGAGTCGGCCGGATCGGCCGTGTCGTCCACGGAGACGCCGAACGCCGTGGCCAGGCCGATCAGACCGCTCAGATAGCCCTGCCCCACCGCCCGGAACTTCCAGCCGTCCCCGCGCCGGTACAGCTCGCCGCAGATCACGGCGGTCTCGTCGCCGGTCTCCGGCTGCACGTCGAACACGGCCAGCGGCTCGCCGTCGGTCACCTGGGCGTCGTACAGCAGGATCCGCAGGTCACGCACCTGCCGGAAGGTGCCCGCGTCCTCCCCCTCGTCGTCGCAGGACGCCGCGAGGACCACCTGGTCCACCGTGCGGTCGAGCGCGCCGAGGTCCGCCTCGACGGAATCGGTCAGCCCCTCGCTGACCTGCTTCTTGGACAGCCTTCTGACCAGCCCGGACGGATGACGGGGCTGGTTGTAGAAGACGAAGTCGTCGTCCGAACGCACCCGGCCGTCGGTCCCGAGCAACAGGGCCGAGGCGTCCACATCGGGCACTCCGGTGCCCGGGGACCAGCGCAGCACGGCCCGTACGGCGGTGGCGTCGAGCGGGACGTTCGAGCCCTTCAGCATCGCGTGCGTCATGCGGGTCATCCTGCCTTCCCCAGGGCAGTAGGGACAACGTGGGGCCGCCCTCCATGTCCAGGACACAGCCACGAAGCGGACGAGTTACCTGGATTTCACGCACACGGGGAACTCTTGACACCTGTCCATACGTACTATTACCGGCCACATGTCCAACCGGCCACACCGGCAGTACGGGGGATCCACATGCGTCATTTCGGGCATATCCCGCCCACTGCCCGCGAGGGCCTCTTCCATCAGGAGCCGTGCGAGTTCACCGCCGACTCCCCGGCACGCATCATGTCGGCCGCCCTCGGGGCGACGCTCTACAGCCCGGCGACGCGCCCGCGCCTCGCCGACGACGTGATCAAACAGCACCGCTCCGGAGTGGTCTCCATGGTGCTCTGCCTGGAAGATTCCATCGATGACTCGGAGGTCGAGGCCGGCGAGGACAACCTCGTCCGGCAGTTCGCCGATCTTGACACACGCGGGGACGAACTGCCCCTGCTCTTCATCCGCGTCCGTGAACCGGAGCAGATTCCGGACCTCGTGGCGCGGATCGGACCCGCCGCCGGGCTGCTGTCCGGATTTGTACTCCCCAAGTTCACCGCCGAACGCGGCACCCCCTTCCTGGAAGCGATCACCGATACCGAGGAGCGCACCGGCCACCGGCTCTTCGCCATGCCCGTCCTCGAATCGCCCGAGCTGCTCCATCTGGAGACCAGGACCGAGACGCTCACCGGCATCGCGGGGGTCGTCGACAAGTACCGCGAGCGGGTCCTGGCACTGCGCCTGGGCGTCACCGACTTCTGCTCGGCGTACGGCCTCCGGCGCTCGCCCGACATGACGGCGTACGACGTACGGATCGTCGCCGGGATCATCGAGGACGTCGTGAACGTCCTGGGCCGCGCGGACGGTACGGGCTTCACGGTCACCGGCCCCGTCTGGGAGTACTTCAGGACGCAGGAGCGCATGTTCAAGCCCCAGCTGCGCCGCAGCCCCTTCCAGGAGGGGCGCGCCGAGGAGCTGCGTACGGCCCTGATCGAGCACGACCTGGACGGGCTGCTGCGCGAGATCGAGCTGGACCGGGCCAACGGGCTCCAGGGCAAGACCTGCATCCATCCCTCGCACGTCCTGCCCGTGCACGCGCTGTCGGTCGTCAGTCACGAGGAGTTCTCGGACGCGCAGGACATCCTGCGGCCCGAGCGGGGCGGGGGCGGTGTGCTGAGGTCGGCGTACACGAACAAGATGAACGAGGTGAAGCCCCACCGCGCGTGGGCCGAACGCACCCTCCAGCGCGCCGAGGTCTTCGGTGTCGCGCGCGAGGACGTCGGCTTCGTGGAGCTGCTCACCGCCGGCCTCGCGGAGTGAGCGAAGCGCCGGAATCCACAGGGCCGGAATCCACAGGGCCGGAATCCACAGGGAAGGAAGCGATCCCCGGAATGGTGTGGTCGGGTACATGGGTCGCCGAACGGCTGGGAGTCGAACTCGCGGGTGGTGTCGCGGACGATCCCGCCGGCGCTGAGAACCTGCGGGATCTGCTCGGTCTGGCCCTGCGGCGCAACCCCAAACGGGCGCACCTCCTTGTCTCGAACGTCCTAGGCAAACACGTGCCGCAGCACCCCGGACTCGTATACGGCACGGGTGTCGCCCTCGGCGAGCGGGTCCGTACGCTCCTCGGCCCCGACGTCGCCCGCGCGCTGGTGCTCGGGTACGCGGAGACCGCGACCGGTCTCGGTCACGCGGTCGCGGACGGGGTGCGGGACGCGCCGTATCTGCACTCCACCCGACGTCCTGTGCCGGGTGTCGCGCGGGCGGGCGGCTTCGAGGAGTCGCATTCGCACGCGACCTCGCACCTGCTGCTGCCGGAGGACCCCGAGGCGTTCGCCGGGGACGGTCCGCTGGTGCTGGTGGACGACGAGTTCTCGACCGGGAACACCGTCCTGAACACCATCAGGGCCCTCCACGAGCGCTATCCCCGCTCCTGGTACGTGATCGTGGCCCTGGTCGACATGCGCTCGGCGGCGGACCAGGGGCGGCTGGCGGAGTTCGCGGGGGAGATCGGGGCGCGGGTCGACCTGATAGCCCTCGCCTCGGGCACGGTGGTGCTGCCGGAGGGCGTGCTGGAGAAGGGGCAGGCGCTGGTGGCGGAGCACGAGGCGGAGGTGCGGGCTGCGGCTGCGGCCCTCGGGTCCGCCGCCGGTGACTCTCGCGCCGCCTCCGGTGCCGGTACGCCGGGCCGCCCGGTGACCCGGGTCGATCTCGGCTGGCCCGAAGGGCTGCCCGACGGCGGCCGGCACGGCTTCACCCCCGCCCACCGCGCCCGGCTGGAATCCGCCCTCCCCGGCATGGCGGCCACCCTCGCCGCCGAGCTGGGCGGCGCCAGGAACGTGCTCGTCCTGGGCTTCGAGGAGCTGATGTACGTGCCGCTGCGGCTGGCCCAGGAGCTGGAGCGGACCCTGCCCGCCCCCGCCGAGGTGCGGTATTCAACGACCACCCGCTCGCCCGTCCTGGCCGTGGACGACCCCGGGTACGCGATACGGACCCGGCTGGTCTTCCCCGCGCACGACACCGCTGCCTTCCCGGCCAACGAGGCAGGCGAGGGCGCCGACGGGCGCGGCGACCGGTACGCGTACAACGTCGCGGGCGGCGGCTTCGACGCCGTGGTCGCGGTGGTCGACTCCCTGGCCGACTCCGCCGAACTGCACGGCCCCGGCGGCCTGTTGGCCCGCCTCGCGGCGCACGTCCCGCGTGTGGTGCTGGCCGTGGTCCCTACGTACCTTCCCGTGCCCGCGTACGTCGCTCCGCCCCCGTACGTCCCCCCACCCGTGAACCACCCCGAACGGCAGGAACGCCCCATGCTGCCCGAACCCCTGCGTGGCCCCGCCTTCTCCTCGTACGCGGCCGACGAGGTCGGCTGGCTCCTCCAGGACCTGTCCGACGTGGAGTTGGAGGCCCCCACGGAGGAGCGGGAGGAGGCGATACAGAGCGGTGGCGCGCACTACGCCGAGTCCCTCCCCGTCGAGTACCAGCCCAGCGACCAGTACCAGGAGCTGTTCAAGGCCGCCCTGGAGACCTCGGCCGCCCGGATCGCCCGCGCCGTCGGCACGGTGACGGAGACCGTCCTCGCCGAGCGCTCGCCGCGCCCCGTCCTGGTCTCCCTGGCCCGCGCGGGCACCCCCGTCGGCGTCCTGATGCGCCGCTGGGCCCAGCACCGGCACGGCCTGGACCTGCCGCACTACGCGGTGTCCATCGTGCGCGGCCGGGGCATCGACGCCAACGCCGTCCGCTGGCTGGCCGCCCACCACGACCCGGCCGACGTTGTGTTCGTCGACGGCTGGACCGGCAAGGGCGCCATCACGCGCGAACTGGTAGACGCGCTGGGCGCGTTCGAGGGCTTCGACCCCGAGATCGCCGTCCTCGCGGACCCGGGCGGGTGCGTACGGACGTACGGCACCCGGGAGGACTTCCTCATCCCCTCCGCGTGCCTCAACTCGACGGTCTCCGGCCTGATTTCCCGTACGGTCCTCCGCTCCGACCTGGTCGGCCCGGACGACTTCCACGGCGCGAAGTACTACCGCGAACTCGCCGGCGCCGACGTCTCCGGGTTCTTCCTGGACAGCGTCGCGGCCCGCTTCGACGAGGTCGTGCCCGCCGTGGACGCGGAGGTCAAGGAACTGCTCTCGGCGGACCGCGCCCCCACCTGGGAGGGCTGGGCGGCCGTCGAGCGCATCAGCGAGGAGTACGGCATCCACGACGTGAACCTGGTGAAGCCTGGCGTCGGGGAGACAACCCGGGTGCTGCTGCGCCGCGTTCCCTGGAAGATCCTGGCCAGGACCGGCGCGGGGGCGGACCTCCACCATGTCCGGCTGCTCGCCGAGCAGCGCGGGGTGCCGGTGGAGGAGGTGGAGGGGCTGCCGTACACCTGTGTCGGTCTGATCCACCCGCACTTCACGCGGGGCGCGACGGGTGCGGACGGCAAGGCGGTGGCGGCGCGGTGAACGCCCCGGTGACGTCCCCCGTGGTGAACTCGCCCGGCAACGCGACCACGTTGGTCGCCAGCGACCTCGACAGGACCCTGATCTACTCGACCGGGGCCCTCCAGCTCATGATGCCCGACGCGCTGGCTCCCCGGCTGCTGTGCGTCGAGGTCTACGGGAGCAAGCCGCTGTCGTACATGACGGAGACGGCCGCCGGGCTGCTGGACCAACTGGCCCGTACGACCGTGTTCGTACCGACCACGACCCGTACTCGCGAGCAGTACGGCCGGGTCCAACTGCCGGGACCCGCACCGAGGTTCGCCATCTGCGCCAACGGAGGGCATCTCTTGGTCGACGGGGTGTCCGACCCCGACTGGCAGGCGCGGGTCGCGGGCCGGCTCGCCGACGAGTGCGCGTCCCTGGCCGAGGTGCGCGCGCATCTCCTCGCCGTGTCCGATCCCGCCTGGCTCCTCAAGGAGCGTGTCGCGGAAGACCTGTTCGCCTATCTCGTCGTGGACCGGACGCTGCTGCCGGAGGGCTGGGTGAAGGCGCTGGCGGAGTGGGCCGGGCCGCGCGGCTGGTCGGTGTCCCTCCAGGGCCGCAAGATCTACGCCGTACCGCGGCCGCTCACCAAGAGCGCCGCTATGCGCGAGGTGGCGCGCCGTACCGGGGCCGAACTGACCCTGGCGGCGGGGGACTCGCTGCTCGACGCGGACCTGCTGCTGGCGGCCGACCACGGCTGGCGCCCGGGCCACGGCGAACTGGCCGACTCCGGCTGGACGGCCCCGCACGTCGAGAATCTTCCGCAGGCGGGGGTGGCGGCGGGCGAGGAGATCCTCCGCCGCCTGCTCACGGCGGCGGAGGCCGGGCCACGGCCGGTGCTGGACCGGGCGGGCTGAGCGGGCGCCGAGCGGGCACGCCTTAGGTGGTACGGCGCTGGTACGGCTCCCGGCTCCCGCCCTACGGCATCAGGCGCAGCAGCCGCCCCCGCAGCAGCCGCCTCCGCCGCCCGCCGAGGGCGCGGGGGCGTCGCTGCCCTTGGCGGCTCCACCGACGGCCACCGTGGAGAGCAGCTTCACGGTGTCGTCGTGCCCCGCGGGGCACATCGCGGGGGCGGCGGACTGGGACATCGGCCGGCGGAGTTCGAAGGTGTTCCCACAGGAGCGGCAGCGGTACTCGTAGCGAGGCATGCGCCCAGGGTATCGGTGTCAACCCACGCCCACCCGGTTCCGGCCGCCCCTGGCCCGCCGGCGCTGTTCACGCTCGGCCTGTTCCGGGTGGCGGGCCCGCCAGTACGGGTTGTCGTGGGGGAGGCCGCCGCTGACTCTTCCGTACATCCCGAAGAACATCAGCAAGATGCCGACCACAAAGCTGAACAGCACGTTCTGCATGCGGAACGCGAGGAAGTTGTGGCCGCTGTCGAGCAGGGCGAGATTGACGAAGCCGCTGCCGATGAAGACCACGCCGAAGAACGCGTTCAGGGTCGAGGCGACGTTCCCGCCGACCACCATCCCCGCGAAGAGGATCAGACCCACGCAGAGGGAGATGACGCTGAGCGTGCCGTTGGTGTTGAGGCCCGCGACCCTGTCGCTGCCCGTGGTGAAGAAGCCGATCTGGTCGATGAGGCCGAGGATCCCGAAGACCAGCAGCGCCAGGCCGATGAGTCCGGCGCCGACGCGGTAGACCTGGTTGAGCTTGTGATCCAGGGGGAGGGCCTCGTCGATCCGTACGCGCCGCCGTGGCCGGGACCGGAGCGGCCCCGTCTTGAGCGGCCCCGTCCTGGGCTGCCGGGATTCGGGCGGCCCGGACCTCGGCTGTTCGGACCTCGGGGGCCCGGACCTCGGCTGTTCGGACGTCGGCTGTACGGACCTCGGCTGTTCGGACCCGGGCTGTGGGGATCCGGGCGGCCTCGACCTCGGCTGCCGGGATCTCGGAGGCGCGTGCGAACGCAGGGACCGGAGCGAGGAGAGAGTCATGGGAGATCTCCTTCAGGCCGTACGTACCCCAGAGGACGGTGTCTCTTCCACCTCCACGATCCGCCCACCCCACCTTCCCCACAAGTCGGGCGGCGTCCGGGTGCTCGCGCCCGTCAGGCCCCCGCCCCGCGCTCCTCGCGGATGTCGGACACCACATGCGCCACCGACTGCCGTACCGCCTCGGTCTCGGTCAGGAAGTGCCAGTAGTCGGGATGCCGGCCCTCCAGGCCCGCCACCGCCCGGTCCAGCCGGGCCACCGACTCGTCCAGCGGCCGGGCGTGGCGCGGCTCCGGCACGCTGCGGCCGGCCATCGCCAGCCGCTGCGCGTCACGGATCGCGAACCGGGTGCGGTCGATCTCGTGCTGCGGGTCCTTCGACACGGCGTTCAGCCGCTGCAACCGGTCACCGGCCGCGGAGACCGCCTCGTCCGTACTGTTCAGCAGCGCCCTGACCGTACCGAGCAGGGCCGTCGCGTCCGGCCACCGCTGGTCCTCGCGCGCCTTGCCCGCCTCCTTGAGCTTCTCCTCGGCCTGGCGGACGGTGGTGGCCGCGTGCTCGGGCACGTGCTGGAGGTCCTGCCAGCACTCGGCGGTGAAACGGCGGCGCAGCTCGCTCAGGATCGGCTCCACGGAGCCCGCGCGGGTGGTGAGCGCCTGGGCGCGGGTACGGAGCGACACCAGCCGGCGGTCTATCTCCCTGGCCCGCTCGGGGAGGCGGTCCGCCTCGGCCCGTACCGCCTCGGCGTCCCGGAGCACCCGGTCCGCGCGCTGGAGGGTCTCGGTCACGCCGTGCTGCCCGGCGCCCTGGTTCAGCTTCGTCAGCTCGGGGCCGAGCTGGGCGAGCCGGGCGGCGAGGTCGTCCGCCCGCAGCCCCGAGGCCCGGACGGCGTCGAGCGCGTCGCTGGCGGCCAGGAGCCCCTGCCGGGCCCGCTCCACGGCGGGCGCGAGGCGGGCGAGCTGGGTCTCGGCCTTGTCCAGCAGGGGCCCGAGCCCCTGTTCGAACCGGTCGAGGTCGCCCTTGACCCGGTCCAGCTCGTCCTTGGCCTTCGTCAGCTCCGTACGCGCCTTGGCGACGCTCGACGGGTCCAGGTCGTCCCGGTCCAGGTCGTGGGCGTCGACCGCGCTGATGTAGCCGCTGCTGACCTCGTCGATCCGGTGCCCGAGGGCGGTGAAGTCGCTCACGGCGCGCTGGGCGCTGGGCGAGCTGTCCACGGCCGTGATCGTCTCGATCGAGATCCGCAGATCGCGCTGGGCGGTGTCCAGCTCGTAGAAAGCGGCCGCGGCGGCGTCCTTCGCCGCCTGCGCGTCGGCCCGCTGGCTCTCGCCGCGGCCCCCGAACCAGCGCCGCGTACCCCCGCCGGCGAACGCCCCCGGCAGGATCGCGATCGCCAGGGGCACAGGCAGCAGCAGCACCGTGAGGACATCACGGACGGCACTCGCCTTCGCTCTTACGTGCGGCTGCGCGTGTGTCGCCGTCACATCCCTCTCCCGTGCCGAGTTCGCCCTGCCCTGGTCCATTCTCCCACCAGGTAAGGACGAACACACGGGTCCGTTAGTTCGCGCTTCGGACCGTGACTTGTCCGTTGTCGCTGCGCGCCTTCACCACGTGCGTGCTGTTCCTGTCGGTCGGTACGTCGACGTCGGCCTTGCCGTTGTCGCTGTCGGCCGTCACCGCGTACGACGCCTTCGACCTGGGCAGGTCGATGACGATCTTGCCGTTGTCGCTGGAGGTGTCCACGGAGTCGGGCACGGTGGTGAGGGCGAGGTGGATGGACCCGTTGTCCGCCTTGGCGCTGACGGTCCTGGCGCTGACGTCCTCGGCGACGATCTTGCCGTTGTCGCTCCCCAGGTCGAGCGTTCCGCTGGAATCCCTGACGGTCACGGACCCGTTCCGCGCCACCAGGCTCAGCGCGGTGTCGAACCCGGTCGCGAGGACCTTGCCGCTGTCCGCCTCGACACTCACGGCCACGCCGCGCGGCACCTTCACGCGGTGCTGCCCCTCGCAGTCACTCGCGACGGCGTCGCACTTCACGCGGAGCGTGAGCGTGCCGCCCGACATCCGCCACTCGGCGTCGGGCCCGCTCCCCATGAACACCCAGCCGTCGACCTGCCGGGTCACGTCCACGGTCTTCACGTCGGCGGGGACGAGCGTGACCGACGAGTTCCCCGCGTCGATGGTCAGTTTCTTGCCGGAGAAGGCGAACGACCGGTGCTCGACGGGCGCGTCGGACGCGTCCGACCCACTGCCGCACCCGGTGACGGCGAGCGCGAGCAGCGCCGCACCCCCGAGAGCGAGCAGCGCGCGCACACCGCTGCGGCCGCGGCGGTTGGCGCGGTCATGAAATACGTCCACAGTGATCGTCCCCCAATAAATCGCGTAACTCGTACGTAGGCCCCACCGGCCCTCCCACCGTACGAACGCGACCCCACCCCAGCCGATCCGGCCGCCCACCGTCTTAGGGGTGGGGCTAACCCCCGCACCCCCCACCCGCTTCGCGCCCCCACCCCTACTGGTTTGCGGCCCGGCCCCCTTGTCCATGTACGCTGTTGCCTCATCCACGGGTGCGTAGCTCAGGGGTAGAGCGCTGCTCTTACAAAGCAGATGTCGGCGGTTCGAACCCGTCCGCGCCCACCGGTGGGAAGCTCCCCGGCCGAACAGGCCGGGGGGCTTTTGTGCGTGCGGTGGCGGGACGTGGGCGCGGTGGGGCGCACACTGGGGGGATGAGTAACTATCAGGGGCCCGCGACCCTCATCGCCGGGGACTCCACGATCGAGGTCGTCGCGACGTTGAGCGGCAGTCGGAGCGGTGACGTCAGGCAGTGGGGCGGCAGTGCGCAGACCGGGGAGATGGCGGAGGGTTTTCTCGCCGCCATGGAGAGCGGGGACGTGACGATCCGGCTGCCCGACGGGCAGGAGGGGGTCGTCGTCGCCACGACCACCGCCATCGGCAGTGGGCGGCTGCGGATCTCTGGGAATGGTGCCATTCCTTTCTAGTTCGGTTGTTCAGGAGTTCGGTCGGTCAGGGTCGTCAGTTTGTCTGGGTTTGTAATGTTGTAGATGTCGCTCACCCGGTCGCCCTCCGGGGTCAGGTCCACCACCAGCACCGCGAACGGGGACTCCCCGCTGAAGAGCACCGCCGACGGGTCCCCGTTGACCCGCCGGTAGCGGATGCTGAGGTCCTTGGGCGCGTGGGTGGCGCGGGCGACCAGCAGGCGCGCCACGTTGTCGCTGCCGTGGATCGGGCGGGGGCCCGCGGCCTTGGACTTGCCTCCGCCGTCGCTCCAGAGCGTGACGTCCGGGGCGAGGAGGCGCAGCAGCGCCTCCAGGTCGCCGCCGAAGGCCGCGGCCACAAAACGTTCGGTGACCTGCTGCCGCAGTTTCGGGTCGGCGCGGTAGCGGGGGCGCCGGGCGTGGACGTGTTCCCGTGCGCGGTGGGCGAGTTGGCGTACGGCGGCGGGGGTACGGCCCAGGATGCCGGCGGTCTCCGTGTGCGCGTAGCCGAACACCTCGTGCAGGACGAACACCGCGCGTTCCAGCGGGGTGAGCGTCTCCAGCACCACCATCATCGCCAGCGAGACGGATTCGGCGCGCTCGGCCGCCTCGGCGGCGTCCCCGGCCTCCGCCGCCGGACCGAGGGTGCCCGCGGGCGCGGTGACGAGCGGTTCCGGCAGCCAGGAGCCCACGTACGTCTCACGGCGCCGGGTGATGGCCGCGCGGCGGGCCACGGCCCCGTTCACCGCGATCCGTACGAGATAGGCCCTCGGGTGGTCCACGGGCGCCGCGTCCGCCGCCGCGTTCCTGGCGGCCCACGCGAGCCAGGTCTCCTGGAGGACGTCCTCGGTGTCGGCCACGCTGCCGAGCATGTTGTAGACGAGGGAGAAGAGCAGTTCGCGGTGGTCGGTGAACACCTGTGTGGGGGTGTGGGGAGTAGGGGGAGTGCTCGGGGTGGGGGGAACGGTGGCGGTGTTCTCCGCCGTCTCTTTGCCGGTCGTGCCGGTCGTGCCGGTCGTGTCGGGCATCGTGGCCTCCTCTTCGCGCCGTTCCCGCCCTGAGAGCCGCCGGCGCCCCGGAGTGTGACATCCCGGCCGTGCGCGAGCGGCCGACCGCGCGTGCAGTCCTTCTACACTCGGGGGATGCGGTGGAGCGAGATCGGCGAGGTGGACTGTTCGATCGCCCGGGCGTTGTCCGTGGTGGGGGACCGCTGGACGCTGCTCGTGCTGCGGGACGCGTTCGCGGGGGTACGGCGGTTCGAGGACTTCCGGAGCCGTACGGGCGCCTCGCGGCCGGTGCTCACGGAGCGGCTCGGCACGCTCGTGGAGCACGGGGTGCTGCGGCGGGTGCGGTACCAGGAACGGCCGGAGCGGTACGAGTACCGGCTGACCGAGAAGGGCGTCGGCCTCTATCCCGTGATCGTCTCGCTCCTCACCTGGGGCGACCGGTGGATGGCGGGCGACGACGGCCCGCCCGTACGGCTGCGTCACGAGACCTGCGGGCACACCATCGCGCCCGAACTGTCCTGCCCTAACTGCGGCGAGGCCATCGACCCGCGCCGGATGACTCCTTCGGTACGGGCCTGACGACTCGCCGGCACGGGCCTGGCGCGCCCCGCCCTACGGGCGCAGGATGAGGCAGGTCGTCGTCGCGTGGGCGACCAGCTTGCCGCGCTTGTCCGTGACCCGGCCCTCCGCGGTCGCGGTGCGCCGGCCCACGTGGATCGTGGTGCCCTCCGCGGTCAGCCGGCCCGCGTCCAGGGCGACCGTACGGATGTAGTTCACCTTCAGCTCCAGCGTCGTGAAACCGACACCGGCGGGCAGCGTCGAGTGCACCGCGCAGCCCACGACCGAGTCGAGCAGGGCCGCGGCGATACCCCCGTGCACCGAGCCGAGCGGGTTGGAGAAGTCCGGGCGCGTGCTGAGGGACATGACCACCCGTCCCTCCTCGACCTCGTCGAACGTCATTCCCAGCAGCCGCCCGATGGACGGCACGTCGCCGGGCTGCTTCTGCGCCCGGCGGAGGAATTCGAGTCCGGTCAGGGTGGACAGATCAACCGGATCGGCCGGAGCGGGGCCGTCGACCGGATCGACTGGATCAAGGAGAGTCATGCGGGCGAATTTATCAGTTCAGTTTTGTGACTGACCAGGTTCTGCCCGGCCGCCGAACGCGGCACACTGGAAGCATGTGCCGCAGCATCAAGACCCTCCGTCCGCCCGTCCTCCCCGAAGAGGCCACCGAGGACGACATCAGGGCCGCCGCCCTCCAGTACGTACGCAAGGTGTCCGGCTTCCGTGAGCCCGCCGCCCACAACCGCGAGGTCTTCGCGCGGGCCGTCGACGAGATCGCGGAGGCCACGGCAAGGCTGCTCCAGGGCATCGAGGTCCGGGGCGGCGCCAAGCGGGCGGACACCGAGGCCGCCGTGGACGCCGTCAAGGAAGGCGTGGACGCCTGAGCGATCCGGGCCCGCACCCCGCGCCCGTCCTAGGACGCCGGTACCGGCTCGGACGTCGTGGGCCGCACCTGGGCCGGTCCTTGCGCGGTTTCCGCCGGGCCCGCCTTCGCCAGGCCCGCCTTCGCCGGGCCTGCCTCCGCCGCCTCCTGCGCGGGGCGCCGCATGAGGTACGCCGCCAGGGAGCCCGCCGCGAACAGCGCCAGGACGGACAGCGCCGCGCCCACCCAGCTCGCGCCCAGCCACTGGCCGCCGAAGTAGCCGAGGCCCACGCTGTACCCCGTCCACGCGACCGCCGCCAGCGCCGACCAGGGCAGGAACTCCTTCACCTTGCCGTGTGCCGCGCCCGCGCCGAGGGACACCACCGAGCGGCCCGCCGGCGCGAAGCGCGCGATGACGACCAGGGCGCCGCCGCCCGCGCTGAGCGCGCCGCCGAGGCGTGCCTGGGCGGTGGTCAGCCGGCGGGAGCGCGCGATGGCCCGGTCCAGCCGGTCGCCGCCGCGCCACGCGAGCCGGAAGGCCGCCAGGTCACCGAGGACGGACGCGCCGGCCGCGCAGAACATCAGGATGAGGAGCGAGGGCACCTCGCGCGGTACGCGGGCCACCTGGTCGGCCGCGTTGACGACCGTGCTCGTACCGGCGGCCGCCGCCGTCGCGGCGGTGATCACCAGCACGCCGCTGGGCAGGACGGGCAGAAACACGTCCAGAAGCACGGAAAGAGCCACGACGGCGTAGATCCACGGGCTGCCCGTCAGCGACCCCAAACTGTCCAACACTTTTCCGACTCCCCGCCCGATCCTGTGAACAACGCCGCGTAGTCGCAGGAGTGCAGACAGGAGCAGCTTGCCAGCCATACAGCGTACGCCTGAAGGGTACGGGCCGACGCGCCGGGGTGCCGGGAATTTCCAGCCTTTCCCGGGGCCGTGCCCTTACGGCTTGACGGCGCCCCGGCCGCCAAGGGAGGCCGGGGCGCCGTCAAAAGCCAGTGAAAGCCAGTCAAAGCCAAGGAAAGCCGAGGAAAGCCGAGAAAGCCAAGGAAAGGGACAGGGCGGTACGAGATCAGGCGGCCACCGGCTCCGGCTGTTCCTTCCGCTCCTCACCGGACCCGCGGCCCGCGCCGCCGGACCCGCGTGAGGTGAAGAGCTGGTCCAGGGCGAAGGCGCCCGGGCCGGTGAAGACGATCAGCAGGAACGCCCAGCAGAATATGGCCGCGCCCTCGCCCTGGTTCTGGATGGGGAGGAGCGCCTCCGGCTGGTGCACGGTGAAGTACGCGTACGCCATCGAGCCCGAGGAGATGAAGGCGGCGGTCCTGGTCCCGAGGCCGAGCAGGATGAGCGCGCCGCCGACCAGTTCGATGACGGCGGCGTACCAACCCGGCCACGTACCGGCCGAGGTGGCGTCCTTACCGAAGAGTCCGAAGACCGAGGACGCTCCGTGGAACGCGAAGAGGAGTCCGACGACCACCCGGAACAGTCCGAGCGCGTAGGGCTGTGCGTGGTTGAGGCGAGCATTCATGGGGGGTGTACTCCTTCGATCAATGGTCTGGACCGATGAGGCTCCCTCACGTTAGGTATCCCTAATCAATGCTTGCAAGTTCAACATTTGGGCGGCGATCAATTCGCGCCGCGTCCTGTTTCACGCCTCTGACCAGGATGTCCAAGGTGGCACGTGCCACTGCGTCGGTCTCCGAGAGCATCACGGAGTCGACACCCGGCCGCGCGCCCGCGGCCGTCACCCAGTGCACTCCCTCGGTCGGCACGCCGAGCGCGAACCTCCGCGGGTGGGGCTCTCCCTGACGGTCGATCAGGTGATACGGGCGACGTGTTACATCCAGGCCACCCGTCTCGTAACCACCGACGGTGTGCGGCCGGCACTGACCCGTCTTCAGCAGTCGCGAGAGCAACGGGTCGCAGCCGCGCCGCAGATCCGGTTCCGGCAGCCTGGCCTCCACGAGGGTCGTGGCCCGTACGGCCGATCCCGGCACCTCGGGGGACTCGGCCACGAACACCCCGTCCTGCACCCGTACGTTCATCCGCGGCCCGATCACGTCGAGCACGCCCGCCTCGATCAGGGCGGTCATCTCCTCGATGCGGCGGCGGGGCGGCCCGATGGAGAGGAACGCGTTCAACGGCGTGTACCAGCGGTCGAGATGGTCGCGCCGGGAGGAACCGGACAGGCCGGCGTGGTCCACGATCAGCCGCAGTTCGTTGCGCAGGTCGCGCAGGACGTCCAGGGCCGCCTTGACCGGGCCCGCGACATTGCCGAGCGCGGCCTCGGCGGCGTCCTGGCGCAGATGGGTCAGCAACCAGGCGCGGTGATCGGCGGGATCGAGGAAGACCCGGCCGCCGTACGGGCGGGAGATCCGGTCCCAGGACCAGCGTGCGGCGGCCTCGAACCCGGCGTCGTCCAGGACGGCGGACTCCTGCGGGCTGCCGTGCGGCGTCACGAGGAAGCGGTCCAGGAAGGAGGACAGGGAGGAGGACAGGGTGGAGGACAGGGAGGAGGACAAGGGGGCGGGGGAGGAGGGGCCGGCGGCCGCGGCCAGGACCGTGGCGTAGAAGACCGCCTCCACCTCCTTCGCGACCAGCGGCCATATCTCCGTCAGGAAGTCCGGCCGGTCGCCGTCGTCCGCGCGCTTGCGGAACCCCGCGATCACGTCCGGCGTCAGCACCAGCGGGCGGTGCCGCTCGGAGGGGCCCTTCGCGTTGTCCCCGCGCGCCTGGTACGGGATCCCGCGCCGCGATCCCGCGTACAACTCGGGCTCGCGGCCCGACGGGTGGTATACGAGGACCCCCTCGGTGTCACGAGCAAAGATCCCGCCACGGCCCGCCGTCAGCAGCGCCATGTGGTCGAAGAAGTTGAGGCCGAGCCCGCGCAGGAGGACCGGTTCGCCGGGAGCGATCCCGGAAAGGTCGACATCGGCGGGATTCGAGGGCGGGACGTAGCGCAGACGGTGACGCTCCGCATACTCCGCGAGTACAGCCTGGGTCTGACCGAAAATCACCGGTAGGTGACCTTGGGCGAGCACCACGGCGGAGAGCCCGGAGAGCGTCGTTCCGTCGTCGAGGGTGAGGATCTGGCGGGGGCGGGAGCGGGGACGGCGGAGGATGGGGCGTCCTGGGCCGCCCGGGTCGTTCGCGTCCGGGTTCTCCGGAGCGGACATGTCGGTCACGTCCGCCGCGTCCGTCAGATCCGTGAGGTCGTCATCCAGACGGATCGCCCGCGCCCGGTGGACCACCACCGTCACGTTCTCCGGGGCGTGGTCGGCCGTACGCCGGAACGCCCACTCCAGATAGCGGCCGTACGACGCCCGGCTCGGGTAGTCGTCCGGGCCGAGGCGCTCGCCGGGCCGGTCCACGGCCCACTCGTACAGACTCGGGCCCGGCCGTATCGGCCCCTCGCACGCCACGGTCGGGTCGGTGAACACGGTGACCTGCGAGGCGACCGTGTTCATCAGCAGCTCGGCGGGCTGGTCGGTGCGCCAGACGCGGCCGGGACCCGGCGGCTCCGGGTCGACCACGTGCACCGTCAGCGGGACGTCCGGGGCGAGTTCGGGCACGGACGCGCAGAGTCTTTCGAGAACCGAGGTGCCGCGGGGGCCGGCGCCGACGACGGCGAGGGAGTGGGGCAGGGGCTGCCGTACATCGGACAAGCTGTGGCTCCCGGGACATGGGGGGTGGAGGAAGGGAAGGCCGCCACTGGAAGCGGATCGTCCGCTCATCATGCCGCTGGTCCGCCGGGAGTCGAACCCTTGGGCGGGGGATCACCCTCTGTGGGAAGGATCACGGAGGGGTTGGGGCAAGGAAATCAAGGGGGTTCGGGAAAGAGTTTGTGCGGATCACCCATTCGGCGCCCCGGGCGGCCGGACAGTCGCTCACTGCCCGGGCCGCCCTCTGCGTCGGGGAGTCAGACGGTCACGGAGTCAGGGACCGCTCCTGTACGGTCACCAACTCCGCGCCCCCCTCCTTCGCGAGCGCGTGATCCAGCCTCAGATCGGCGGACCGGCCACGCAGCGTCAGCGTCATCAGCTGATTGCCGAACCAGGGCCCGCCCGTCCTGCGCCACGCGACCGACGAACGGCCCACCCGGCCGTGCCGCTTGAGCGCGCGGCCCAGCCCCCGCCCGAGCCCGCTCCAGCCGAACCGGAAACCGATCTTCATCGACGCGGGGATGGAGTTGTGCACCGGCGAACAGGTCAACTGGAGGACACGCGCGTCCGGTCCGCCCGAGGCGTCCGTCCAACGCGGTTCCGCGATGTACGCGTGGTGCACGTCGCCCGACAGCACACATACCGTCGCCGGCGCTCCCGGTCCGCGGCCGGCCTCCGCGATCAACGCGGTCAGTTTCTCGAACGACTTGGGGAAGGCCGCCCAGTGCTCCAGGTCGGCCGCCCGGCGCAGCCATTCGCCGAACCGCGCCCAGCGCGGCCCGCGTTCACCGCCGCAGAGGGCGGAGTCCCAGGACTCGACGTCGTGGATGAAGGGCGGGAGCAGCCAGGGCAGGGACGTACCGACGAGGAGATGGTCGTACGATCCCCGCTCGTCGGGCGGTCCCTGCCCGTCGAGGACCTGTTCGCGGACCCACCGCTCCTCGCCCTCGTCGAGCATCGCGCGCTCGCTCTCCTCCAGGACACGCGCGGCCCGGGAGTCGACCATGACCAGCCGTGTACGGCCGAAGTCGCGCCGGTAGCTCCAGCGCACCCCCGCCGGATCGCGGTCTGCCTCGGAGGCGAACTCCCGGAGCCGGTCCGTACCGTCGGACGCGGCGCGGACCTCCGCGTACACCTCGTCCGTCTCCAGTTCGGCGGGGGAGAGGTTGCCGAGGTGCTGGTAGACCCAGTACGACATCAGCCCGCTGAGGACGCGCTCCTGCCACCAGGGCTTCTCGCGCATGTCGGCGACCCAGGCGTCGCTGGTGTTCCAGTCGTCGATCAGGTCGTGGTCGTCGAAGATCATACAGCTGGGGACGGTGGAGAGGAGCCAGCGGACGTCGGGGTCGCCCCAGGACTCGTCGTACAGATGGCTGTACTCCTGGTAGTCGGCGACCTGTTCGCCGGGCGGCTCGCTCAGGTCACGGCGTTTGGCCAGCCAGCTCTGGGTCGCCTTCGAGGTCTCGTCCGCGTAGACCTGGTCCCCTATGAGGAGGAGGACGTCGGGGCGTTCCCGCCCACGGCTGTCCGGGCCCGTCGCGAGGGTCTCGCCGGTCGCGGTGGTCTCGGCGGCGATGCGCAGCGCGAGGGTGTCGAGGGCGTCGGGGCCGACCGGGTCGGGCTCGCCGTGCGGCGGGGACGCCCAGCGGCAGGAGCCGAAGGAGACCCGCAGGTCGGTGGCGTCCGCGGCGGGGCTGCGGATCACACTCGGCGGGAAGCGGGACTCCTCGGGCGGCCAGACGCGGTGGTCGTCGAGCACCACCTCGTAGGGGGTGGCGGTGCCGGGGGTCAGCCCGGTCACCGGGATCAGGGCGTAGTGGTGGCCGGCGACGGTGAACGTACGGGAGGTGCCGTACGCCCCGTCCTCGCACCGCACTTCGGCGGTGCACGGCCGGTCGGTCTCGACCCAGACGGTCGCGGTGCCGCGGCCGTCCCAGTCGACGTACCGCAGCAGTGGTCCCAGGCGCAGCCCGGTCATGTATGCCCTCCTCCGTCGTTCCGTACGGTACGGAACGACGGAGGGACGTGGCGAGTGGGGCGGGTGATCAGGACGCGGATCGGGGCGCGGATCGGGAAACGTTCTCCGGTCCGTGGCCTGTTCGTGGCCCGTTCGCCGTCGGTCAGCAGCCGTTCAGGATCGACTGGAGCGCGCTCTTCTCCGCCGAGTCGACCGACAGCTTCCAGTAGTACTTCACCTGCACCCAGGCGCGGACGTACGTGCAGCGGTACGAGGTGACGGACGGCAGCCAGGTGGCCGGGTCCTGGTCGCCCTTGGCCTGGTTGACGTTGTCCGTGACCGCGATGAGCTGCGGCCGCGTCAGGTCGTTGGCGAAGGACTGCCGCTGGGAGGTGGTCCAGCTGCTCGCGCCGGAACGCCAGGCCTCGGCGAGCGGCACCATGTGGTCGATGTCCACGTCGGCGGCGGCCGACCAGGTGGCGCCGTCGTACACCGAGAACCACCGGCCGCTGGTGGCGGCGCAGCTGGAGTCCTGGACGACGTTCGTACCGTCGCGCTTGAGCACGACCTCGCGGGTGTTGCAGGCGCCGGACTGGGTGATCCAGTGCGGGAACAGGTCGCGGCTGTAACCGCTGGAGGAACCTTCCGCCTTCACCGTCAACTGCGTGAGGTACGTACGGGCGGTGGCGGCGCTGACCGGCGTGGGGAGCGCGGCCTGGGCGGTGGGTGCGGTGAGCAGGGTGGCGGCCGCGGCGAGGGCGGCGGAGACGGCGAGGACGGCGGTGCGGCGAATTCCACGCGCGTAGACACCAGACATGCGAACTCCCTTGTGGTGGGGGTGTGGAGAGAGCTGTACGACGACCGCCCGCCATCGTTGCGGTGGCGGGTTTCGTGGGGGTGGGCGTCAGGTAACAGCGTGACGACATGTGCACGTCATATCAAGAGGTGGACGCGCGTTGATTCGGGGTGGTGTGGGGGTTGTTGCGTGTGGTGGGGGGCGTGAGGGGGCGCGGGGCGCCACGGGGAGGGGGCCCGCGCGGGGGCGGTGCGTGCCGGTCACCGTCGGGCGGCGGGCCGTGAGTTCGCCGGTGAGGCCCCGTGCCCTCCGTACCGTCAGGCCGTGATGTGGAGGCGGATCCCGCCGTCCCGGAGTGCTTCCACGCGGACGTGGGTGAGGTCTTCCGCGTGGACCGTGGGGGAGTGGGGCAGGGCGCGGGGGCCGATGCCGACCACGCGCGTGCCCGCCGCGAGGGCCGCCGTGATGCCCGCTTCCGAGTCCTCGAACGCCATGCAGTCCGCCGGGGCCAGGCCGAGGGCCGCCGCGCCCTTGAGGAAGCCCTCCGGGTGGGGCTTGCTGGAGGTGACCGACTCCGCCGTGACGCGGAGGGCGGGGAGGGGGAGGGCGGCGGCCTTCATACGGGTCGTGGCCAGGGTCTCGTCCGCCGAGGTGACCAGCGCGTGGGGCAGGCCGGCGAGGGACGCCATGAAGGCGGGGGCGCCGGGGACGGGGACCACGCCGTCCGTGTCGGCGGTCTCCTGGGCGAGCATCACGCGGTTGTCGGCGAGGTTCTGTTCCACCGGGCGGTCCGGGAGCAGGACGGCCATGGAGGCGTGCCCCTGGCGTCCGTGGACGACCTTGAGGGCCTCGTCCGGGTCCAGGCCGTGCCCGACCGCCCAGCGCCGCCACCAGCGCTCCACCACGGCGTCGGAGTTGACGAGGGTGCCGTCCATGTCCAGGAGGAGGCCACGGGTCGTCAGGACGGTCGCGGCGGGCGGGGTGGTGGCCGGCATCGGGGCGCTCCAGGGACGGGAGAAGAGGCAAGCGGCTCCGACCGCCGGTCAGGGAGTACGGGCGGAGCCGCTTTGTTCAGTCATCATACAAACTGGGTCAGTGGCGCCGTCCGGGGCCCTGGTGATCGCGTCCGGGCCCGTTTCCCTGGCCTTGCCCCCCTGCCTCGCCTTCCAGGGACCGGCGCGTGTCCGGGCCGTAGACGCCGCGCGGGTCGCCGCCGATCTTCCGGTAGATCTGGTACGCCGCGACCGCCACCTGCACGCGCTGGTCGAACTGGCCGTCCGGGGCGCCCTGGTAGAGCCGTATCCCGGCCAGCCGCTGCTGGAGCTCGACGACCTCCGGGCCGGAGTCGCCGAGACGCAGCGCACCGCCCGTGAGGGCGGCGGGAGGCGTGGAGGTCCGGGGCGACGCGTCGGCCGGGCGGGCGGTGGGGGAGGCGGTGGCCGAAGGCCGCTCCGACGGTACGGCCTTCGGCGGCGCGGAGAGCTTCGCCGACTCCGAGGCGGACGCTGTGGGCACGGAGCCTGCGCTGATCGTCGCGTCCGGGGACGCGGAGGGTGCCGGGGTCTCGCTCGGCTGTTCCGACAACGCGACGTCGGGGGCGGACGCGGTGGGCCGGGAGCCCGCGAGGCTCTCGTCCACGTGCGCCGGGTCGGCGTCGTCGGCGGAGAACAACCCCCCGGCGAACGCCGCCGTCCCGACCACGGCGACGGCGGCCGCACCCAGCACCACGGCCTTGAGGGGCCGCCGGCGACGTGGCGCGAGGATGTCGCGCGGCGGTGCGGGACGCGGCGGGGCGCCGTACGGTACGGGCGCCGCCAGGGGAGGCAGCGGACCGGCCGTGACAAACGGCGCGCGTGTCTCGTCGCTCCCGGTAGGCAGGGACACGTACGGCCGAACGCGCCGCTCGTCGAAGACCTCGGCGGCGGCGATCTCCTGGCTCCGCCCGGCCCGATGGGCCCGGGCGACCCGCCCGGCACAGAAACACCCGGGCCCGCCACCGACGGCGGTGGCGGTCCCACACTCAGGACAGACCCGAGCCGCGACGTCACCACCGGCGTGCGCCCGGTGGGCCCCACTCTCCCGTGCCACCGCACCCGCCCCGACCCAGGGCCCGCCATCAACTCCCCTGCCGGGTCCGGCGCCCGCTTCCGCGCCCGGCCCCGCCTCGGGTTCGGAATCGGGTGCGGCTCCGGGTCCGGCGCCCGCTTCCGCGCCTGCGCCCGTCCCCGGGCCCGGCCCGGCGCCCAGCCCCGATTCCGCTCCGGCGGCCGCCGGCCCGGCGCCCGGCGTCGCGCCCGGCGCCGCGTTCGTCTCCGCGGCCGGCTCCGCACCGGCGCCGGCGGTGGACCCCACGGTCGGCCCCTGGGCCGTACCGACACCCGGCTCGCCGGTCGCTCCGGCACCTGACCCGGCCTCCGCTGCCGCACCTGGCCGCGTGCCGGGCCCGGCGGCCGAGTCCGTCCCCGGCCCGGCGGTCGGCTCGACCCCGGGCCCGGCGGCCGACGCCGCGCCCGGTCCCGGTCCGAGTCCGGCAACGCCGGGCCCCGGCCCGTAACCGTTCCGTTTGTTGTTCAAAGTGGATCCCCTCCCCTTGAACCGGCGATTATGCAGGCCCCCTCCCCGGGCCGTGTCGGCGGCCGGGTGACCTGACGGGGGTTCGGCGGGGCATAACGGGACGCAGCGGTCAAGATGGGCAGGATGGGTGGGAGAGGCGCGAGGGGTGGGGAGGGCCGGCGGGGGGCCGGGTGGTGCGGGGGAAGCGGAGGAGGCGGCGCATGGCAGCTCAGGACGCGGGGGAGCGGGTCGCGAGTCCCGTGCCCGGCGAGGGGCAGAGCCCGCGTACCGTACTCGCCGCCATCAGCGCCCTCCTCATGGGCCTCCTCCTCGCCGCGCTCGACCAGACCATCGTCTCCACCGCCCTCCCCACCATCGTCAGCGAGCTCGGCGGCCTCGACCACCTCTCCTGGGTCGTCACCGCCTACCTGCTCGCCTCCACCGCCGCCACCCCCCTCTGGGGCAAGCTCGGCGACCAGTACGGCCGCAAGAAGCTCTTCCAGACCGCCATCGTCATCTTTCTTGTCGGGTCCGTCCTGTGCGGGATCTCCCAGAACCTGCCTCAGCTCATCGCCTTCCGCGCCCTCCAGGGCCTCGGCGGCGGCGGGCTGATCGTGCTCTCCATGGCGATCGTCGGCGACATCGTCTCGCCGCGCGAACGCGGCAAGTACCAGGGCCTCTTCGGCGCCGTCTTCGGTACGACCAGCGTCCTCGGCCCCCTCCTCGGCGGGTTCTTCACCCAGCACCTCAGCTGGCGCTGGGTCTTCTACATCAACCTCCCGATCGGGATCGTCGCGCTGCTCGTCATCTCCGCCGTCCTGCACATCCCCGTACGCCGGACCAAGCACACGATCGACTACCTCGGCACGCTCCTCATCGCCTCCGTCGCCACCAGCCTCGTCCTCGTCGCCTCACTCGGCGGCTCCACCTGGCCCTGGGGCTCCCCGCAGATCATCACGCTCGCCGCCGTCGGCCTCGTCCTGCTCGCCGTCTTCCTCCGCGTCGAGCGCCGCGCCGCCGAGCCCGTCCTGCCGCTGCGCCTCTTCCGCATCAGGACCTTCACGCTCGTCGCGGTCATCAGCTTCGTCGTCGGCTTCGCCATGTTCGGCGCGCTGACCTTCCTCCCCACGTTCCTCCAGGTCGTGCAGGGCGTCACCCCCACCCTCTCCGGCGTGCACATGCTGCCGCTCGTCGCCGGGCTGCTCATCACCTCCACCGGATCCGGCCAGATCGTCAGCCGTACCGGCCGCTGGAAGGTCTTCCCGATCCTCGGCACCGGCGTCACCGCCGTCGGGCTCCTCCTGCTCCACCAGCTCAAGGAGACCAGCGGCACCTGGGAGATGAGCGCCTACTTCTTCGTCTTCGGCGCGGGCCTCGGCATGGTCATGCAGGTCCTCATCGTGGTCGTGCAGAACTCCGTCAGCTACCAGGACCTCGGCGTCGCCACCTCCGGCGCCACCTTCTTCCGGTCCATCGGCTCCTCCTTCGGCGTCGCCATCTTCGGCACGATCTTCAGCAACCTCCTCCACAGCAAGCTCGCCGACACCCTCGCCCGCCGCCCGCTGCCCCCCGGCGTCAGCCCCGACAGCCTCGCCGAGGACCCGCGCGCCGTCACCCGGCTGCCCGCCGCCCTGCGCCCCGACGTCCTGCACGCGTACGCCTCCTCCATCACCGACGTCTTCCTGTACGCCGTGCCGGTCGTCCTGGTCGCCTTCGTCGTCGCGTGGTTCCTCAAGGAGGACAAGCTGCGCGGCTCGGTGACCGCGCCGGAGGCCAGCCAGACCCTGGCCGCCAACCCCGTAGAACGCTCCTCCCACGACGAGGTCGCCCGCGCCCTGTCCGTCCTCGGGACGCGCGAGGGCCGCCGCCGGATCTACGAGGACATCACCGCGAAAGCGGGCTACGACCTGCTCCCCGCGGCGAGTTGGCTGCTGCTGCGGATCCGGCGCCAGGGCGCGGTCGAGCCCGGCCTGCTCGCCGACTCCGTCCCCCTCCCGGTCACGGTCATCACCGACGCCGCCCGCCAGCTGGAGGAACGCGCGCTCGTCCGCCGCGAGGGGATCCAACTGACGCTCACCGCCCGGGGAGTTGACGCGGGCGAGGTGCTCGCGGACGCCCGCTCGGAGTCCCTGGCGGAACTGCTGGGGGACTGGTGGACCCCCGAACGGCCAACAGACCTCGTGCAGTTGGTACGGGAACTCACGGCGGAACTGTGCGGCTCCGACGGCGAACGCCCGCGCGGCCCGGACGCGCCGAGGGATCACGCCGCCTGAACGGAGCGGCCGGTGGGGGGTGTTGCCGGGTCAGTCCGTCAACTGCTTGCCGTACCAGATCTCGCTGTACGGGCCCGGCTCCCCGTACGCCGGGATCTCCCCGTACCCGTGCTTCCCGTACAGCCCCCGCGCCTCCACCAGGTCGAGCCGGGTGTCGAGCACGATCCGCCGCGCCCCGAGCCGCCGCGCGGCGGCCTCCAGGGCCGCGAGCAGCGCGCCGCCACCGCCGGTGCCGCGTGCGGCGGGGGTGACGTACACGCGCGTCAGTTCGGCCGTCAGGAGGCCGGTCGTCGGGAGGTCGGCCGGCCCTTCGAACTCCCGCGCGAGCAGCCGCAGCCCGCCGCACGCCGCCGCCTCGCCGCCGTATCTCCCCACCACGAACTCCCCGGTCGGCGGTACGAGCCCGTCCGGCGGGTCGTCCGCGAGCCCCGCGTCGGTCTCCGCCTCCGTCGCCGGCCGGTGCCAGTAACGGCTCGCCACCTCGGCGTAGTAGGCGCGGCGCAGGCGCGTCGCCTCCGGGGTGGCGAACGACTCGGGACGTACGGACCAGTTCATGGTCCTTTCCCTATCGGCGGCCCGGACTGTTTGGCCAACGGATTACGGGCAACCCGAATGCCAGAAGCACTTACTTACGAGCTTACGAGCCGGGACGAGTAGAGAAACAGGAAGGCAACCATGTCCACAGTCCTGATCGTCATCGGTCTGATCGTGGTCTTCGTGATCATTGTCGGCGCCGTCCTGTACGCCGGACCCGGCAAGGGAAACGGGCGGGGCGGGCTCAAGCGCCGGTTCGGCCCGGAGTACGACCGCGCCGTGGCGCGGCACGACGGTGACACCAAGGCCGCCGAGCACGAGCTGGCCGAGCGGGTCAGCCGCCACGGCGACCTGCGGACCCAGCCCCTCTCCGCCGAGCAGCGCGAGCAGTACGTGGCCGCCTGGGCCGGACTCCAGGAGCGTTTTGTCGACGCACCCCAGGAGGCCGTCGCCCAGGCCGACCAACTGTTGGCCCGGCTCGCGGCGGAGCGCGGCTACCCCGACACGGCGTACGACGACCAGCTCGACGCCCTCTCCGTCCACCACGCGCACGAGGTGGACGGCTACCGGACGGTCCACCACGCGGCCTCCGACGCCGGGAGCGGCGCGAGCACGGAAGAGCTGCGCGAGGCCATGGTCGGCGCGCGCCGGCTCTTCGAACAGCTGATCCTGGCCCGTCCCGACGAGAACGGTGGCGTCCGCCACGGGAGCGCCGGCCGGAACCGGAACCTTTCACTGCGACCCAAAGGGAGTGGTGCGTGATGACGTACGACCCGAACACCACCGATAAGACCGACAACAAGACCGACAACAACGACGGCATGAACAGCGCGAACGGCACGCGCGGCGCCGACAGGGCGAACACCGCGGACCGTACGAGCACACCGGACCGTACGACCGCGACCGACACGGGCACCACCGGCACCACCGGCACCACCGCCGCGGACCGGCCGACCGGGCCTCCCGCCACCCCCGAGGTGCGGGACAGCCGCGAGGTGAAGCGCTCCGTCCGTACGCCGGAGACCCCGTCCCGCGGCACCACCGCGGACACCGACAGGGACGCCACGGACCGTACGACGGCCGGCACGGACCGTACGGCGACCGGCACCGCCACCCGCCCGTCCGCCGGCACCACCGCCACCGACACCGGCAAGGCCCCCACCTCCGGCAAGGCCGACCACACCAAGGCCCGGTTCTTCCCGCAGGACGAGAGCGACAAGCTGAACCAGCGTCTCCAGGACGCGCTCAGCTCCTTCGTCGACGGGCCCAGGCGCTCCGTCGAGGAGGCCGCGGGCGTGCTGGAGGAGACCGCCGAGCGGCTGAGCAAGGTGCTCGCCGAGCGCCCCCGTTCCCTCCGCGCCGACTGGGACACCACCGGTCAGGACAAGGACGGCGGCAAGGACACCGAGGACCTCCGGCTCGCTCTCCAGAGCTACCGCGAGGTCACGGAACGGCTGTTGCGCATCTGACGCGCGGCTGAGGCACGCGCCCCCAGGGGCGCGGCCGTGACAGACCAGGAGGCGGCGGGCAAGGGACGGCCCGCCGCCTCCCTTCCGCATGTCCGCACATCGCCTCCCTTCCGCGGGTCCGTACATCCGCATGCCCGCGTACCGCTCGCGGGCGCGTCGTGGTTCGGGCCGGGGCGCGCCGGGGTGCAGGATTCCTTTCTGGAGTGATCCGGGTCCCGCCGGGTCCGTCTCTGCCGACGTGCATGCCGACGACATGGGCATCGAGACAAAACAGGGATGACAGTCAGGCGAAGAGGGGGTTGCCTGAGTCTTCCCGGAAGGGTGGTGCGAGGCTCTATGCCCCAGGGATGGCGTTTTCGGACGGAGGGTCGGCGCGGCGTGGCGAATGCGGAGCACAGCGTGAACGGCGGCATGGCGGCGGGCTCGGCGGGGGCGAGGCTCGGCACCGTACGCGTGGTGCTCTGGCTCGTGGCCGCCGTGCTCGCGGTGAGACAGGCGGCGGCGGTCCTGAGACGGCCGCCCGGTGAACGGCTGACCGACCTGGAGACCTGGGTCGGCGACAACGGCGTCCTGCACGTGACAGGTTCGTTGTACGACACCAAGGCCTTCACCGGCACCCCGTTCTCCGGTCTGGTGCTCAAGCCGCTGACCCGCGCGGCGCAGGAGAGCCTCGGCATCGCCTGGACGTTCGGCACGCTGCTGCTCGTCGTCGCGCTCGGCCTCGTCGTCGCCCGCGCCCTGCCGGGCCGCGCCTCGCGCCGTACGGGCCTGCTGGCCGCGCCTCTGGCGATCAGTCTCCTCATGCTGTCCCTGCCCGTACGCAACAGTTTCAGCCTCGGCCAGACCAGCATCCTTCCCGTGCTGCTCGTCCTGCTCGGCTGCTTCGTCGTACGCGGCGAGCGGGGCTCCGGGATCCTCATCGGCGTCGGAGCCGCCCTCCAGCCGGCCGTCCTGCTGTTCGCGCCCCTGCTCTGGTTCACCGGCCGCAAGAAGGCCGCCGTCACGTCGGTGTCCACCTTCGCGCTCTCCACGGCCCTGGCCTGGGCCGCCATGCCGGCCGACTCCTGGACGTACTGGATACACCATGTGGGCGGCGTCGGCCTCGGCGAGCCCGCCGACTCCCTCGCCAACCAGTCCCTGCACGGCGCCCTCCTGCGCGCGGGCCTCGAAGGGCCCCTGGAGATCGTCCTCTTCCTCCTCCTGGCCGCCGGTGTCGTCTTCCTGGGCCTGCGGCGCGCGGTGCGCTACGCGCGCGACGGACAACTGCTGCTCGCCGTCGCGCTGACGGGCTGTGTGGCCGTCGCGGTCTCCCCGACCGCGTGGCAGCACCAGCTCCTGTGGGTGCTGCTGGCCGTGGTCGGGCGGGTCGGCAAGAAGGCCAGGGACCGGCTCGTGTGGCCGGCGGTGGTGGTCCTGGTGATGACCCTGCCGGGGAAGATGCTGCTGCCGAACATGGCGGTGCTCCATCCCGTACGGGACAACGTGCTGCTCGTCGCGGCGCTCGCGGCGGCGTGCGGGGTGCCCTTCCTGTCCCTTACGTCTCCGTACTTCTACCGGCCCGTGCCGACCGAGTACGCGCGGCCGGTGCCGTCGCGCTGGAGCCGTATCCCGTTCGCGCCGTTCTGGCGGCGGGTCGTCAGCCGCCCGAACCTGCTCCTCGAACTGCTGGTCATCCGGGTCGGCTACTCGGTCTACGCGAAGATCCGGCTCGCCGCGGCCGGGGGCCGGGCGGAGGCCGAGGAGCACGGCCGGCAGGTGCACTCCGTCGAGCGGGCGCTGGGCATCGACATCGAGCACTGGGCCAACCGCGCGACGGTGAAGGCGGGGTGGGCCGAGGACTTCTTCAACTTCTACTACTCGACCTTCCACTTCATCGTGCCGCTCACGATCCTCGGCATCCTGTACGTGCGGCGCCCCGCGCAGTACCGCTGGGCGCGCTCCTCCCTGGGCTTCGCGACGATCCTCGCGCTGGTCGGCTTCTGGTTCTACCCGCTGGCCCCGCCGAGGCTGATGCCCGGCATGGGCTTCATCGACACCGTGCACGGCCCGCAGGACCTCGCGAGCCCGGACTACGGCGCGCTGACGCAGCTCACCAACCAGTACGCCGCGATGCCGTCGCTGCACTTCGGCTGGTCGCTGTGGTGCGGGCTGATCATCCTGATCCTGGCGCCGAAGTGGATGAAGCCGCTGGGGCTGCTGCATCCGCTGTTCACGGTCTCGGCGATCGTCGGCACCGCGAACCACTGGGTGCTGGACGCGGTGGGCGGGGCGACGGTCGTCGGTACGGGATTCGCGCTGACGTACCTGCTGGCGGGGCGGCGCGAGCTGCTGCCGAAGGCGGCCTCGCTGGTGAAGCCGGATCCGTTCCCGGCGGGGAAGGCGACGAGGTCGGCCAGGGCGAGCGACGGGACCACGGATACGGCCGGGACGACGGATACGGCCGACTCGGCGCGCGAACCGTCGTCCTGACGCCTGACGCCTGACGCCTGTGGCGACGGGTCAGAGCTGCTGGTGCTGGCCCGTCCTGCCCCGGTTGCTCAGCAGATAGCCGATCGCGACCCCCGCCGCCAGGCCGATGCCGATGACCCACAGGATGCCGAAGCCCGTGCCGCCGAGGCCGCCGCTCCGGATCTCGGCCACCGGCTGCGCGGTGATGCTCGGTACGGGGATGGGCGCGGGACCGGTGGCGTTCAGGAGCCGCACCAGGTCGAGACCGCCGAAGTTCCTCGGGTCCGTGCCCGTCGTGTGGGCGGCGAAGATCAGCTGGGCGTAGGCGGCCGGGCCGTTCTCGGCGGCCCAGGGGCCCGCGTTCTTCTTGAGCCACTCCAGGGCGCCCGCCGCCTGGTTCGCGTAACCGGACGAGGCCAGGGCGGCGACCGCGTCGGCGGTGCTCCCCGGGTCGGCCAGCGGGGTGCTGTCCGACGTGCCGGGCAGCGGCGGCCGGTCGAGGTGCCCGGTCCTGGCCAGCGCGGACGCGAGGTAGGCGGCGCCGTTGCGCGCCGCGCGTTCCGGGGTGAGGCCGGAGGTCCCCCGGCAGACCGGCGCGGGGCCCGCCTTCACCGGC
Organism: Streptomyces sp. NBC_01317; assembly: GCF_035961655.1. NCBI lineage: Bacteria > Bacillati > Actinomycetota > Actinomycetes > Kitasatosporales > Streptomycetaceae > Streptomyces > Streptomyces sp. NBC_01317. The sequence continues at coordinate 5,907,514 of NZ_CP108393.1, forward strand.
GCGACCACCATGCGCTTGCCGACCCCGGCGAGCACGGCCGCGGCCGTGGCGTCGTTGTCGGCGACCAGTCGCCCCGTACCGGACGTACCGCCCTGCTGGTAGGCGAATCCGCCCGTGCGACCCGTCCTCTTGTCGCACGGCACCGCGAGACCGAGCAGGGCGTCGTAGGCGTGATGGTCCTCCGACGACCGGAACGAGCTGGGCCGGATGCCGGTGGCGCTCAGGGCGCCGATCACCAGCGAGGTGGAGTTCGCGTCGCTCGGGCCGCCGGGCGTGTGGCCCCAGCCGCCGTCCGCGTTCTGCACGCTCCGCAGCCAGTTCAGGGCGCTGAGCATGACGGGCCGCTGGCCGCCCAGGGTGGAGAGCGCCTGCACCGCCGCCGCCGTGGCGTTGGGGTCGGTGACCGTGTCCGCGTCGCACGGGGCGGCGGGATCGGCGCGGTACGTGGGGAACGCGCCGCTCGCGCACTGCTGCCCCTTCAACCACAGGATGGCGCTGTTGGCGGGCCGCTGGCCTGCCGCGTACTGCCCCAGCATCGCCAGCGACTGGCGCCACACCCCGTCCCGTGTCGGGTCCGCCGTGCCGTACAGGCCGGGCGGCAGCGCGGCGGGCCTGGGCGCCGTCAGACCGGCGGGCGTGGCGGGCGTCGAGGTGGAGGACGTGGTCGGGGCGGTGCCCGCGGGAGGGGAGGAAGGGGCGGGGGAGGAGGGAGCCGGCGTCGAGGGGTTCGCGGTCGAGGGGGCCGGCGTCGAGGAGGGCGCGTCCGGGGACGGTGCCCGTACATCGCCGCCCGCGACGGCCGTCTGAGCGAGAGTCACGCACAGCACGGCGGATGCGGCGAGTACGGCCGCACTGCGGCGAACGGTGGTCATGGCGGGCTGGGCCTCTCCTGCGGGAGCCGGGCTCAGGCACACTCAGGCACCAGGCTCCGGCCCCGTAAACCTCGACGATGCCGTCCACCGGCGGTTTCCGGTGGCGCGAGCCGGTCACGACCGTAGGCGGGACATTCCGGCTACCGCCGGTATTGCCCCGGCTTCTCCCCGTACGGACAGATGACGACTCGCACACTGTACCGGCCCCGGCCCAACTGCCCCCGAGCGGAGGGGCCTCCCGGCGCGGTCCCGTGGAGCGGTCCGAACCCCCCACGCGCGGGGCGGATCACGCGCGCCCCCCACGGACACGCCCCGCCGTCCCGCCCGACAACCAGGTTAAATCCGGCGAACACTCGGGAAACACTTGGCCTTTGGGCGGAAAGAGGTCTTGTTGGGAGTCTGTCTACGCGCGTATCTTGAGCCGACTTTCGGCCTTCTCACAGCAGAGAAAGGGCTCCTCGTGCCCTCATCCATACCCCCGGCCCTGCGCGGCAGACGGGCCAGACTGGTCGCTCTGACGGTCCCCGTCGGCCTGGTCGGCTCGCTCATGGCGCTCCCGTTCACCGCCGAGGCGAGCCCTTCACCGGACGCCGTGATCGCCGAGGTGTACGGCGGCGGCGGGAACAGCGGCGCCAGCCTGACCCACGACTTCATCGAGCTGGGCAACGCCGGTGACGGTCCCTTCGACCTGACCGGCTGGTCCGTCCAGTACCTCAGCGGCGCGCCGGGCCCCACCTCCAAGTGGCAGGCCACCCCGCTGACCGGGGCCGTTCCCGCCGGTGGCAGCTACCTGATCCAGGAGGCCAAGGGCACCGGCGGCGACACCGCCCTGCCCGCCCCCGACGCGACCGGCACGATCCCGCTGTCCGCGACGAGCGGCACGGTCGCCCTGGTGCGGTCCACCACTCCGCTGACCTGCCTGACCGCCGCCGACTGCGCCGCGGACACCAGCATCAAGGACCTCGTGGGCTTCGGTACGGCGACCGTACGGGAGACCTCCCCGGTCACCGGCGCCGGCAACACCACCTCCGTCAGCAGGAACGCCACGCTGACCGACACGGACGACAACGCGGCCGACCTGACCGCGACCGCCCCGGCCCCCCGGAACAGCACGGGCACCGGCGGCGGTGGCGAGCCCACCCCGACGCCGACCCCCGAGCCCACCAACACCACCCCCGGCGACCTCCGGATCCACGACATCCAGGGCGCCACCCGGATCTCCCCGCAGTCCGGGGCGACTGTCGGCAACGTCCCCGGTGTGGTCACCGCCGTACGCGCCACCGGCTCGTCGCGCGGCTTCTGGTTCCAGGACCCGCAGCCCGACCAGGACGCGGCGACCAGCGAGGCCGTCTTCGTCTTCACCGGCTCTGTCACCCCGCAGGTGAAGCCCGGTGACGCGGTCCTGGTCAGCGGCAAGGTCAGCGAGTACTACCCGGGTGGCGCGGCCGCGGGCGGCCAGTCCGTCACCGAGCTGACCGCCCCCACGACCGTCGTCCTCTCCTCGGGCAACCCGCTGCCCGCCACCGAGGTGATCGGCTCGCGCACCGTGCCCGAGCGGTACGCCCCGGACGCGCAGGGCGGCAACATCGAGCCCCTCACCCTGCTCCCCCGTACGTACGCGCTGGACTGGCTGGAGTCCCGCGAGGGCATGCTCGTCCAGGCCGGCGACAGCCGCGTCGTGGGCGCGTCCAACCAGTACGGCGAGACCTGGATCACCACCAAGCCCCGCCAGAACCCGACCGAGCGCGGCGGCACGTTGTACGGCGCGTACGACCAGCAGAACTCGGGCCGCCTGCTCGTCGCCTCGCTGACCGGCGCGAGCGTCACGGCCAACGTCGGTGACACGCTCAAGGGCGTCACCTCGGGGCCGCTCGACTACGGCAGCTTCGGCGGGTACTCCCTCCAGGCGACCACGCTCGGCACGGTGAAGTCCGGCGGGCTCCGGCCGGAGGTCGCGAAGAAGGCGAAGTCCGACGAGCTGGCCGTGGCCACGTACAACGTCGAGAACCTCGACCCGAGCGACCCGCAGGCCAAGTTCGACCGGCTGGCCGTCGGCATCGTCAAGAACCTCGCCACGCCGGACATCGTCAGCCTGGAGGAGATCCAGGACGACAACGGCGCGACGGACGACGGGACGCTCAGCGCGGACAAGACGCTCGCGCAGTTCACGGCGGCGATCCGTGCCGCGGGCGGTCCCACGTACTCCTGGCGGTCCGTCGACCCGCAGGACAAGACCGACGGCGGGGAGCCCGGCGGCAACATCCGCAACGTCTTCCTCTTCAACCCCAAGCGCGTCGGCTTCGTCGACCACCCGGGCGGCGACGCGACGACGGCCGTGAAGGTCGTCCCCGCGGGCAGGCACGGCAAGGACATCACGCTGTCCGTGTCGCCGGGCCGGATCAACCCGACGTCGGACGCGTGGAAGAGCAGCCGGAAGCCGCTGGTCGGCGAGTTCACCTTCCGCGGCGACCAGTACTTCGTCATCGGCAACCACTTCAACTCCAAGGGCGGGGACCAGCCGATGTACGGCCGCTTCCAGCCGCCGGTGCTCAGCTCGGAGACGCAGCGCCTGGCCCAGGCGAAGGAGGTCAACACGTTCGTGTCCGGCCTGCTGGCGAAGGACCGCAAGGCGAAGGTCGTCGTCCTCGGCGACCTGAACGACTTCCCGTTCTCGCCGCCGGTCGAGGCGCTTACGCGGGGGCGGGTGCTGACGGATCTGATGTCGACGCTGCCTCGTGACGAGCGGTACAGCTATGTGTACGACGGCAACTCGCAGACGCTGGATCACATTCTGGTGAGTCCGGGGGTGCGGAGGCTGTCGTACGACGTGGTGCATGTGAACGCGGAGTTCGCGGACCAGGCGAGCGACCATGATCCGCAGGTGGTCCGTATCGGCTGACCTTCGCCCCGTGGGCGGCGCGGGTCACTGATTGTCCTCAATCGCCGGACGGGCTTGGGTTTGTCGTGGTGGCGGGGGGTGGGGCCTGCGGAGGTGCGTATGTCCGGACTGCATGTTTTACGGCGCGTTCGGGGACCCCGGACATTCACGTTCGCCATGCGCCACAAAACACGCTTTACGTCCGGACACACGCACCTCCTCCGACCCCACCCCCCTCACGCCGAGGGTGAAGTGAACGGCCCCGCCGGTCCGGGGCGCCTCGCCTCCGCCCGGTGGACGGTGCCGCTTACCAACGTCCTCAATCGCCGGACGGGCTGGAGTGTGCCCCTGCCCGGTGCGCGGGCGCGGGTTACCGATGTCCTCAATCGCCGGACAGGCTGGATTTTGGCCTCTGCCCGGTGCCGGGTGCGGGTTACCGCGTCCTCAAACGCCGGACGGGCTTGATTTGTCTTGGCGCGGGCGTGGAAGGGGGACGGGCAGGGGTCGTGTCCGGAACGTAAAGCGTGTTTTGTGTCGCGTGACTACCGTGAATGTCCGAAGTCCCCGAACGCGACGTAAAACATGCAGTGCAGGACACGACCCCTGCCCGGCCCCCGGCAACAACCCGCACCCAAACCACCGGCCCGCAGCGGCACCATCAAGCCCGTCCGGCGATTGAGGACAATCAGTAACCCGCACCGGGCGCGCGGGCACAATCAAGCCCGTCCGGCGATTGAGGACAAAAGCGCGACCGCGGCGCCTACGCGGAAGGCGGCACCGGAAGCACCCCCCTCGCCGCAAAGACCCGCTTCGCGGCAAACGTCGCGTTCAGCGCCCGCGGCATCCCGCAATACACCGCCGCGTGCAACAACGCCTCCACGATCTCCTCCGGCGTCAGCCCCACATTCAGCGCCGCGTTGACGTGCACCTCAAGTTGGGGTTCACAGCCCCCCAGCGCCGTCAGGATGCCGAGCGTGACCAGTTGACGGTCGCGCGGCGCCAGCCCGGGGCGGTCGTAGATTTCGCCGAAGGCCCAGGCGACGACCTGGTGGCCCAGCTCCGGGGACACGTCGGCGAGGGAGTCGATCACCTTCCGGCCGCCCTCGCCGTCGACCCTCCCGAGCACGTCCATGCCCCGGTCGAACCGGTCCTGACGGGTCTCGGCGGGCTCACTCTCGCCGCCGGTGTGGTCGGTGGTCATACGCCCTCCGGATACGGTCTGCCGGCACGTCGACGTGCGCGCCGGTCCAGCACGAACCGTAAAACTTCGAGCGCGCTCCAGGTCAAGCACGACACCAAGCACGACACCAAGCACGACACCAAGCACGACACCAAGCACGACACCGAGCACGACCCGCCCGCGCGAGCACCGTGGTGCGAATCACCCGATCCGGCCACTCCACCCCCGCTACCTGCCGGTAGATTCGGACCCTGCGGACGATCACGTCCGCAAGCGCAGTGAAGAAGGGGGCCAAGTGTGACCGCTGAGGCCATCGCGGCGGACACCGGGGCCGCAGCGTCCAACAGAAAAAGCGGCCCCCTACGGATCGCCCTGCTCAGCTACAAGGGCAACCCCTTCTGCGGCGGTCAGGGCGTCTACGTCCGGCACCTGTCCCGCGAACTCGCCCTCCTCGGGCACACCGTCGAGGTGATAGGCGCCCAGCCCTACCCCGTACTCGACGCCGGAGTGACCCTCACCGAGTTGCCCAGCCTCGACCTCTACCGGCAGCCCGACCCGTTCCGTACGCCGAAGCGCGGCGAGTTCCGGGACTGGGTCGACGCCCTGGAGGTCGCCACCATGTGGACCGGCGGGTTTCCCGAGCCGCTCACCTTCTCGCTCCGGGCCCGGCGCCATCTCCTGGCCCGCCGGGGCGAGTTCGACGTCGTCCACGACAACCAGACTTTGGGATACGGGCTCTTGGGCGACCTGGGCGCGCCGCTCGTCACGACCATCCACCACCCCATCACCGTGGACCGGCGGTTGGACCTCGCCGCGGCAACGGACTGGCGGCGCCGCGCCTCCGTACGCCGCTGGTACGGCTTCACGCGCATGCAGAAGCGCGTCGCGGGCCGGCTGCCGTCCGTCGTGACCGTGTCCGGTTCGTCCAAGCAGGAGATAGGCGACGACCTCGGGGTACGGGCGGACCGTATCCACGTCGTCCCCATCGGCGCGGACGCGCAGTTGTTCTCGCCCGACCCCGCCGTGCCCGAGATCCCGGGCCGGATCGTCACCACCTCCAGCGCCGACGTCCCGCTCAAGGGCCTCGTGCACCTGGTCGAGGCGCTCGCCAAACTCAGGACCGAACACCCCGCCGCCCACCTGGTCGTGGTCGGCCGCCGGGCCGAGGACGGGCCGGTCGCGCGGGCCCTGGAGCGGTACGGGCTCGAAGACGCGGTCGAGTTCGTCAAGGGCATCTCCGACGCGGAACTCGTCGACCTGGTCCGTGGCGCGCAGATCGCCTGCGTGCCGTCCCTCTACGAGGGCTTCTCCCTGCCGGCCGCCGAGGCGATGGCCACCGGCACCCCGCTGGTCGCCACCACCGGAGGCGCGATCCCCGAGGTCGCGGGCGCCGACGGCGAGACCTGCCTGGCCGTGCCGCCCGGCGACGCGGGCGCGCTGGCCGCCGCGCTCGGACGGCTGCTGGAGGACCGGGAGTTGAGGGTACGGCTCGGCGCCGCGGGCCGGGAGCGCGTGCTGGCCCGGTTCACCTGGGCCAGGGCCGCGCAGGGCACCGCCGAGCTGTACCGCGCGGCGATCGCCGAGCGGCGCGACCGTACACGCGGGGGAGCCGCCACGGTGGCCGGGGGCGGCTCCCGCTGATGCCACGCCCGGACTCCCCTCGTCATCATCATCGCCCCGACCGCGAAAGCAGGACCCTGTGCTGACCGTGGACTTCACCCGTTTCCCGCTCGCCCCGGGCGACCGCGTGCTCGACCTGGGGTGCGGCGCGGGCCGTCACGCCTTCGAGTGCTACCGGCGCGGCGCCCAGGTCGTGGCGCTCGACCGGAACGGCGAGGAGATCCGCGAAGTCGCCAAGTGGTTCGCCGCGATGAAGCAGGAGGGCGAGGCACCGGAGGGCGCCACCGCCACCGCCATGGAGGGCGACGCGCTCAACCTGCCTTTTCCCGACGCGTCGTTCGACGTGGTCATCATCTCCGAGGTGATGGAACACATACCCGACGACAAGGGTGTGCTCGCGGAGATGGTCCGGGTCCTGCGCCCCGGCGGCCGGATCGCCGTGACCGTGCCGAGGTACGGCCCCGAGAAGGTGTGCTGGGCCCTGTCGGACGCGTACCACGAGGTCGAGGGCGGGCACATCCGCATCTACAAGGCCGACGAACTCCTCGGCAAGATGCGGGAGTCGGGGCTCAAGCCGTACGGTACCCACCACGCGCACGCGCTCCACGCGCCGTACTGGTGGCTCAAGTGCGCCTTCGGCGTGGACAACGACAAGGCGCTGCCCGTCCGCGCGTACCATCAGCTGCTCGTCTGGGACATCATGAAGAAGCCTTTCGCCACCCGGTTCACCGAGCGGCTCCTCAACCCGGTGGTCGGCAAGAGCTTCGTGGCCTACGCGACCAAGCCGCACCTGCCGGTGTCCGGCCTGTCCACGACGGACGCCGCGTGACCCTCCCCGGAGCCGGACCCGGCCGTACGGAACACCTCGTCCTGCCGGGAGTCCTCACCGACGAGGAGGCCGCCGAGACCGTCGCCGGAATCCTCGCCGCCCAGCGGCCCGACGGGGCGATCCCGTGGTTCCGCGGCCACCACCTCGACCCCTGGGACCACGTCGAGGCGGCCATGGCCCTGGACGCGGCGGGGGAACCCGAGGCGGCCGCCCGGGCCTACACGTGGCTGGCGGCGCGGCAGAACGAGGACGGGTCCTGGTACGCGGCCTACGCCGACACCGACGGGACCGGACGGACGTGGGGCCACGACGACCTGAGCCGGGAGACCAACTTCTGCGCCTACGCGGCCGTCGGCATCTGGCACCACTACCTGGCCACCGGCGACGACGGGTTCCTCGACGGCATGTGGCCGGTCGTACACGCCGCTGTCGAGTTCGTCCTGGCGCTCCAGCAGCCGGGCGGCGAGATCGGCTGGAAGCGCGAGGCGGACGGCACTCCCGTCAAGGATGCTCTGCTGACCGGCAGTTCGTCCATCTACCAGGCGCTGCGCTGCGCACTCGCGATCGCAGAGGAACGTGAGGAGCCGCAGCCGGACTGGGAGTTGGCGGCCGGCGCGCTCGGGCACGCGATCCGCGACCACCCGGAACGTTTCCTCGACAAGAGCCGCTATTCGATGGACTGGTACTACCCGGTCCTCGGCGGCGCGATGACGGGGACCCAGGCCAAGGCCCGGATCGAGGAGGGCTGGGACCGCTTCGTCGTCCCGGACCTGGGGGTGCGCTGTGTCCTGCCCAACCCGTGGGTGACCGGCGGCGAGAGCTGTGAACTCGCCCTGGCGCTCTGGGTGGTGGGGGAGTCCGACCGGGCGCTGGAGATCCTCCAGTCCGTCCAGCACCTGCGTGCCGAGGACGGAATGTACTGGACGGGGTACGTCTTCGAGGGCAACCGCGCCGTCTGGCCCGAGGAACGGACCACCTGGACGGCGGGGGCGCTGCTGCTCGCGGCGGCCGCGCTCGGTGGGGACGAGGCGACCACCGCGGTGTTCAGCGGCGAACGGCTGCCGTCCGGACTGGAACCGGACTGCTGCGGTTGAACCGGCGCGTGCGAAGGGCCACTTGCGGGACACGTCCTGGAGGCCGGTGGGCGCCGGCCGGGGTGCCGGGTCAGTGGCGGCGCAGCCGGCTGGCCAGCGCGTGGCCGATGAACAGGTAGACGATGGCGGCAAGACCGTAGCCACACACGACGCGGGCCCATGCCTCGTCGAAGGTGAACAGGTCGTAGGACCAGCCGGCCAGCCAGCGTGCCGCGTCCTGGATGAAGTCGACCAGTTCGTTGGCACGGTTGGCGTCCAGCAGGTACATCAGGATCCAGAGGCCCAGGATGAAGGCCATGATGTCCGCGATGACGACGATGATCGTCGCCGCGGAGCCGCTTCCACTGCGCGTCGTTGAGGACATGTCGAACGTGTTGCCGATTGTTCGGGCGTGAAACCCGCTGGGCCGCCCGGATCCCCCGTACACACGTGTGGCCCCCCGCCCTGACCGGGCGGGGGGCCACACACGTACAAAAAGGGCTTGGAAGGTCAGCCGCGCTGGATGCCGCTGGTGTCCTGGAGGACACCCCGGCGGCCGTCCTGCGTCTGCGCCACCAGGCCTCCACCGCGCTGTTCCACCGCGAGGTACCAGGTGCCGGGCGCCAGTTCGGCGATCGGGCTGGGCGAGCCGTCCTCCCCGTACAGCGGCCGGGCCACCGGGACCGCGAACCAGAACGGCGCGAAGTCACCCGCGCCGGGACCGGCCGCGCCGCCCTGCGACGGGGACTGCTGGCCCTGCGGCCGCCCCGCCGGGGACTGGCCCTGGGCCTGCCCGCCGAAGGGCTGGCCCGCCCCGGACTGGCCGGACTGCGCGCCGTACGGCTGGGACTGACCCGGCTGCGCGCCGTACGGCTGCTGGCCGCCCGGGTAGCCGTACCCCTGGCCGGGAGCGCCGGGACCGCCGGGCTGTCCGGCGTACGGCTGCGGGGCCGGCGGCCTCGGGGCGCCGAGGAGCGGGGCCTTGAGCGGCGGGACGAGCGGGGTCGCCACCGCGGCGCCCGCCAGGATCAGCGCCGCGATGAAACCGAGGATGAGCCCGGCCCCCGCGTCGACGCTGAACCCGTCGGGAAGAATCGCGGAACCCGCCGGGTCGAAGAGCGCGCCGAGCGCGGTCCACGCCGCGAACACCGTGAACGCGACGCCGAACGGGGCCAGTTCGATCCCCGCGACCTTGAGCGGCCGGGGCAGCGCGCGGGACACGACGATCAGTGCCGCGCCGATGAGGCCCGCCAGGTAGATCCCCAGGATCAGGACGCCGTTGTCCCAGGCGGTCGGCGCGTTGTCGCACCCACTGCCGTCGCAGCCGATCGTGTTGAGGAACGAGGCGATGAACAGCAACACCGCTGCTCCGATCACCACGCCGTCGCCTCGTGTGAGGGAGCGGAAGTTCACGTGAAAGTCCTTCGTCAGTCGTCTCGTCGGGGCGGTCTCGTGGGCCGCCGTCAGGCGGTGCGCGGTGCGAAGCTCGGGGGCGGCTCCCCATCGTACGGATGAATCTATCGCCTGCCCGAGCGGGGCGTCTGCCCGGTGCCCGGACGCCCGGGGCCCGTTGGCAGGACCGCCCGAGACGCCACTTCGCGGACACGCCCTAGCGCGCCAGATAGCCGCTGATGCCCTCGGCGAGCCCGCGCGCCGCCTTCTGCCGCCAGTCCGCGCTGGTGAGGAGCGCCGCGTCCTTCGGGTCGCGCATGTTGCCGCACTCGACGAAGACCTTCGGCACGGTCGAGAGGTTGAGTCCGCCGAGATCCTTGCGGACGTCCAACCCCGTTCCGTCACCGATGTAGTTGGAGGGGGCACTGCCCGTCACGGCCGCGAACCGGCCGGCGATGTGCTCGCCGAGATCGCGCGAGGGGCCGACGATGGGGGTGGTGTCCGCGCCGCCGCCCTTCACCACGGCGGGCAGGATCACGTGGAAGCCGCGGTTGCCCACCGCCGAGCCGTCCGCGTGGACGGAGACGACGGCGTCGGCCTTCGCCTTGTTGCCGATCCGGGCGCGCTCGTCCACACACGGGCCGAACGGGCGGTCGTCGTCCTGGGTGAGGGTCACCGTCGCGCCCTCCTTCTTCAGGAGGTCGCGCAGCCGGTGCGACACGTCGAGCGTGAACTGGGCTTCCGCGTAACCGGCGTTGGTGGCGGTGCCGGTGGTGTCGCACTCCTTGCTGGTCGGTCCGATCTGCACCTGCTTGTTGATCTCGCCGGTGTGCAGGTGGTTACGGGTGTTGTGCCCCGGGTCGATGACCACGACCTTGCCCGCGAGGGGGCCGGGGGCAGGGGCGGCGGGATCGGTGTCGCCGGGGACGCCGTCGTCGAGCAGGGTGCCGGAGCGACCGGTCGGCGAGGCACCGGGGGTGACCGCCGCGGCGGTGCCACCGTGGCTGTCGGCTCCTCCCACACCCTGCCAGACGAGCACTCCCACCACGGCGGCCGGCACCAGCGCGGCGACCGTGAGGGTGAGAGGGGTCCGGCCGAAGCGGCGGCGGGGGGCGGGCTGGCTCTCGTCGTACGACACGCCGTGATCGTAGACCGCGGCGTCAGAGTCCCGCCGCCGTACGCCGCAGGACACGCAGCGAGTCCGTCACCGAGACCTCGGTGAAGGCGCCGGAGGACAGGGCGCGGCGGTGGACACGGTACGGAGCCTGGCCGCCGTCCGCCGGGTCGGGGAACACGTCGTGGATCACCAGCAGGCCGCCCTCGGCGAGGTGCGGGGCCCAGCCCTCGTAGTCGCCGTTCGCGTGCGCGTCGGTGTGACCGCCGTCGATGAAGACCAGCCCGAGCGGCCGGCCCCACACCGCCGCCACCTGCGGGGAACGGCCCACGACCGCGATCACGTGGTCCTCCAGGCCGGCGCGGTGGAGCGTACGGCGGAAGGTGGGCAGGGTGTCCATCAGGCCGAGGCCGGGGTCGACCACCGCCGGGTCGTGGTACTCCCACCCCGGCTGCTGCTCCTCGCTGCCGCGGTGGTGGTCGACGGTGACGGCCACCGTGTCGGCCGCGCGCGCCGCGGCGGCCAGCAGGATCGTCGAACGCCCGCAGTACGTACCGACCTCCAGGAGCGGCAGACCGAGCGCTCCCGCGTCGACCGCCGCCGCGTGGAGGGCGAGCCCTTCGTGGACGGGCATGAACCCCTTGGCGGACTCGAAGGCCGCGAGGACCTCCGGCTCCGGGGCGATCGCCTGGGTCCCGGCGGGCATGGGCTCTCCTCATGGTGGTGCGGCTGGTGCGGGTACGGACGGGGGGTGCGGGTGTTCATGGTGCCGTACGGTCCCGGACTCTCCGCCCGCACCCCGGCCCCCGTACCGCATCGCCCTCTTAGGACGGCACCCGCTCCTGCGCCCCCTCCGCCAGCACCAGGTCGACCTCCACCGGCACCCCGCCCCCGGGGTACACGGCCGGGCACGCGAACGGCGCGTATCCCGTGGCCGTCCCCGCCAGGACGAAGTGGCCCTCGGCGGGCGGCAGCAGCGTGTAGCCGCCGTCCTCGTCCGCGACGGTCAGCCCGGCCTGCCGCCCGCCCCGGTCGATCAGGGTGACGTTCGCCCGCGCGACGGGAGCGCCGTACGCGTCCAGTACCCGCCCCCGGAATCCGCCGGACCCGGCGACCAGCGTGGCGGACCCGAGCAGTTCCCCGCCGCCCGCCGCGTCCTTGGCCGCCCGGCGCCCCGCCGCCTGGGACGGCAGGAACGACGCCAGCACCAGCCCGCCGACCACCGCACCCGTCGCGATGACGAACGAGATACGGAAGCCGTGCAGGGTCGGCACAGCGACCCCGCCCACCTGGACGGACGTGTGCGCGAGGACCATCCCGATGACGGCGCTCGACATGGACGTGCCGACGGACCGCATCAGGGTGTTGAGCCCGTTGGCCGCGCCCGTCTCCGACGGGTCGACCGCGCCGATGATCAGCGCGGGCAGCGAGGAGTAGGCCAGTCCGATCCCGGCGCCCACGACGACGGAGATGACGACCGTCTGCCAGACGGCGCTCATCAGGCCGAGCCCCGCGCCGTACCCGACACCGATGACCAGCATGCCGAGCATCAGGGACACCTTGGGCCCGTACTGGGCGGAGATCCGGGCGTAGAGGGGAGCGGTCAGCATCATCGTCAGGCCGAGCGGCGCCACGCACAGGCCCGCGACCACCATGGACTGGCCGAGGCCGTATCCGTTGGAGGTGGGGAGCTGGAGCAGTTGCGGCAGGACGAGCGTGATGGCGTAGAACGCCACCCCGACCATGATCGAGGTGAGGTTGGTGAGCAGCACCTCACGGCGGGCCGTGGTGCGCAGGTCGACCAGCGGGGCGGCGATCCGCAGTTCCATCACGCCCCAGAGCAGCAGGATGACGGCGGCCAGGGCGAAGAGTCCGAGCGTCGTGCCGGAACCCCAGCCCCAGTCGCTGCCCTTGGTGATCGGAAGCAGCAGGGCGACCAGCCCGGCGGAGAGGCCGATCGCGCCGAGCCAGTCGAACGTGCCCTTGGCCCGTACCGAGGACTCCGGTACGAGGAAGAAGGCGAGCCCCATCGAGAGCACGCCGAGCCCGGCCGAGCCGAAGAACAGGGTGTGCCAGTCGGTGTTCTGGGCCACCACCGCGGCGGCGGGCAGGGCGAGTCCGCCGCCCACGCCGATGGAGGAGCTCATCAGGGCCATGGCCGAGCCGAGCTTCTCGCGCGGCAGCTCGTCGCGCATGATGCCGATGCCGAGCGGGATGGCGCCCATGGCGAAGCCCTGGAGGGCCCGCCCGGCGATCATCACGATGAGGTCGTCGGTGAAGCCGCAGACCAGGGAGCCGACGACCATGACGGCGAGGCTCGCGAGGAGCATGCGCCGCTTGCCGAAGAGATCGCCGAGGCGGCCCATGATCGGGGTGGAGATGGCACCGGCGAGAAGGGTGGCGGTCAGGACCCAGGTGGCGTTGGCCGGTGCCGTGTGCAGCAGGGTGGGCAGGTCCTTGATGACCGGGACGAGGAGTGTCTGCATCACCGCGACGGTGATACCCGCGAAGGCGAGGACGGGGACGATGGCGCCGGCTCTGCGCTCCCGGGTGACCGGGGGAGTCCCGGCGAACTGATCGTGCGTCGTCTGCGGCATTCGGGCGGCCTCCGGCAGGGAAGAGTGCGGGCATGGGTGTGCCGGCGAAGTGGATGCAGTGTGAACCTTCTCTCGGCGCCCCGTTATTCCGGACCGGCATCCGGTAATTTCCCGGTGGGTGATTTGGGGAGTGAATGCCCCTGAATGTCACCCTCCTCGGGCCGGTGGTCCTGACGCGATGTCACCGTCCCCGCGCGGTGGGGAGGTCGTACATCGAAATCCCGATGTACGGACCGCCGGACGCCTGGGACCATGACCGCCATGCCCCGACCCTCCACGGAAACCGACAGCGCCCCCCTGTCCGCCCGCACCCCCGCGTCCCCCCGCACCTGGCCGGTGGTCCTCGCCGCCTGCGCCGGCCAGTTCCTCGTCGTCCTCGACGTGTCCGTGGTCAATGTGGCGCTGCCCTCGATGCGCGCCGACCTGGGGCTGTCCGCCGCGGGCCTGCAATGGGTCCTCAACGCGTACGCGATCGCCTTCGCCGGATTCATGCTGCTCGGCGGCCGGGCGGCGGACCTCTTCGGCCGCAAGCTGATGTTCCTGACGGGCCTCACGGTCTTCACCCTGGCCTCCCTCGCGGGCGGGCTCGCCCAGGAGGGCTGGCAACTGCTCGCCGCCCGCGCCGTGCAGGGGCTCGGCGCGGCGGTCCTGGCGCCCGCGACGCTCACGATCCTGACCGCCGCCGTGCCGTCGGGTGTCGCCAGGACCCGGGCCATAGGTACGTGGTCGGCCGTCGGGGCGGGCGGCGGGGCGGCCGGCGGACTGGTCGGCGGGGTCCTCACCGATCTGTTGTCCTGGCGCTGGGTGCTGCTGATCAACGTGCCGATCGGCGCGCTGGTCCTGGTCGGCGCCGTGGTGTGGCTGGCCGAGAGCCGTACGGAACAGCGGCGGCGGCTCGACCTGCCCGGCGCGGTCCTGGTGACGGCCGGCCTCGCCCTGGTCGCGTACGGCATCGTGCAGACCGAGGAGGAGGGGTGGGGCGCGGCGCCGACCCTGCTGCCGCTCGCCGCCGGGGCCCTGCTGCTCGGGCTGTTCGTGGGGGTGGAGGCGCGGACGAAGGCGCCGCTGATGCCGCTCGGGCTGTTCCGGGTCCGGGCCGTGTCGGCGGCCAACGCGGCGATGTTCGTCTGCGGCGCGGCCTCGTTCAGTACGTGGTTCTTCATGACGGTGTACATCCAAAACGTCCTGGGCTACACGCCCCTGGACGCCGGACTGGCCCTGATACCCAGCTCGCTGAGCATCGTCCTCGGCTCCAAGCTGGCGCCCCGGCTGATGGCCCGGATCGACGCGCGCGACCTGGCGGTGCTGGGGGCGCTGATCGCCGCGGCCGGGTTCGGCTGGCAGTCGACGATGACGGCCGACGGGACGTACCTCACCGTCGTCCTCGGCCCCGGCATCCTGATGATGGTGGGCATGGGCCTGGCCGCGACCCCGCTGGCGGCGCTGGCCACGGCGGGCGCCGCGCCGGGGGAGGCGGGCCTGGTCTCCGGCCTGATCAATACCTCGCGCACGATGGGGGGCGCGCTGGGTCTCGCCGTCCTGTCGACGGTGGCGGCGGCGCGGACGGCGGGCGGCACCACGCCGGAGGCGTTGACGGCGGGGTACGCGCTGGCGTTTCGGACGGGTACGGGGGTGCTGCTCGCGGGGGTCGTGCTGATGCTGGTGTGGCTGCCGAGGCGCACGGAGACGTGACGGGCGCCCGTCCGCTCTCTCAGAGCCAGCCCTGGCGGCGGGCCGCCCGTACCGCCTCCATGCGGTTGCGGGTGCTCGTCTTGCCGATGGCCGACGAGAGGTAGTTCCGTACGGTCGACTCGGACAGGTGCAGCTTCGCCGCGATGTCGGCGACCGTCGCGCCGTCGGCCGACGCGTTCAGCGCGTCCCGCTCGCGCGCCGTGAGCGGGCTCGGCCCCGCGCTCAGGGCGGCGGCGGCCAGCGCCGGATCGATGACGGTCTCGCCCGCGAGCACCCGGCGGACCGCACCCGCCAACTCCTCCACCGGACCGTCCTTGACCAGGAAACCCGCCGCCCCCGCCTCCATGGCCCGGCGCAGATACCCGGGCCGGCCGAAGGTGGTCAGGATGAGTACGCGACAGCCGGGCACCCGGTCCCGCAGCTCGGCGGCGGCGTCCAGCCCGCTGAGGCCGGGCAGTTCGATGTCGAGCAGGGCCACGTCGGGGCGGGACGTGAGCGCGGCCTCCAGGATGGCGTCCCCGGTGGCCACCTGGGCGACGACCTCCATGTCCTCCTCCATCCCGAGCAGCAGCGCGAGGGCGCCGCGCATCATCCCCTGGTCCTCGGCGAGGAGCAGCCGTACCTTCGGGGCCGGGCCGTGGTCCTGCGGCAAGTCCGTCACGGCCAACAGGGTAGGGCGAAGGCGGCGTCGGTCAGCAGTCCCGGGAGCGGGCGGTGGCTCTCGCCGAGGTGTCCACCGGGAGTACGGCCGTCACGCGGAAGCCGCGCGCCGGGGCGTCACGGGCGCCCGCCGGGCCGGCCTCCAGCGAGCCGCCCGCCGCCGCGAGGCGTTCGGTCAGGCCGCGGATGCCCGTACCGCCGCGGGACACCGGGCCGCCGACCGGGCCGCCGACCGGCCCGTCCTCCGGCCCGTCCTCCGGCCGATCCGAAACGACGGCGAGGTCGGGGAGGGGGCCCACTCCGTCGTCCGTGATCTCCAGCCGGACCTGTTCCGCCGAGCCGTCGAGCGTGATCACGCAGTGGGTCGCGGAGCTGTGGCGTACGGCGTTGGTCACCGCTTCCCGTACCACCCACCCCAGCAGCACCTCGGTCTGCGGCTCCAGCGGCGGCCCCGACATCCGTACGAGCGGCTCGATCCCCGCCGCCGTCAGGGCGGAGCGCGCCCGGTCCAGGTCGGCGGAGAGGCTGCCCTCGCGATAACCGCTGACGGCTTCGCGGATCTCCGTCAGGGCCTGCCTGCCCACCGACTCGATGTCGGCGACCTGCGTCAGCGCCGATTCCAGGTCACGCCGCGCGAGCCGGCGGGCGGCCTCCGCCTTCACCACGATCACGGAGAGCGTGTGGCCCAGCAGGTCGTGCAGGTCACGGGAGAACCGCAGCCGCTCCTGCTCCACCGCCGAGCGGGCCAACTCCTGCCGGGTGGCGCGCAGTTCCCCCACCGTCTCGGCGAGGGTGAGGATCGCGGCGGTCACCATCATCGAGATGAACGTGCCGTACGCGATGGTGATCGCGTCCCAGCCCTCGTAGTACGCCGAGACGACCGCCGCCGCCGCGGTCAGCGGGAAACCCACGAAGCCGAGGAGCCGGCCCCGCAGCACACTCCCGCAGGCCAGTCCGAAGAGCGGGAAGAACATCAGCCAGTTGTCGCCGTACCCGGCGGCGAGGCCGAAGGTCGGCACCGCCATCGCGCCGAGCAGCCACCAAGTGGTGGGGGTGTTCCGCCGGGACGGGACGAAGGACCGGAATACCACCGAGATGTAGAGGGAGTTGAAGACCAGCAGCCCGGCGCCGGCGATCCAGGCGTTGGAGGTCTTTCCCTGGACGAGGTTGGAGAAGGAGCCGAGGCCGAGCAGCAGCCAGGGCAGCAGGGTGTACCCGCTGGGAGGGCCGGGCCTGCCCTGCTTGTCGTGCTTCTCCTCGCATGGTTCGGCGGAGGTCCGGTCTCGTTTCCTGTGCGTCGGCCTCATGCTGTCCTCGCTGACCTGCGGTACGAGAGCACAGCGTATGAACCGAACACGGCCAGCCACCCGAGCAGCACCATGATCGTGACAGCGCCCGGGGCGTGGCCCGCCGCCGTGGACCAGCCCAGGTCGGCGAAGCGGTTGGCCGGGGTGTACGCGGCGACCGACCGCAGCCAGTCCGGGAACGCGTCGATCGGGAACCAGAGCCCGCCGATCACGGCCAGCAGCATCAGCGAGCCCATGCTCACCGCCCCCGTGGTCTGGGCGGTCAGGCGGTAGCCGTTGCCGATGCCGAGCAGGGTGAAGGGCAGCGCGCCCGCCCACAGCAGCACGACCAGCGCGGCCCACTGCCACAGGTCCAGGCGTACGCCGTTGACCAGACCGCCCGCCGCGAGCACGGCCAGCAGTGTGGGCAGGACGGTCACCGACGCGCTCAGCGCCCGGCCGGTCACCACACCGCGCGGCGACATCGGTGTGACACGCAACTGCCGCAGCCAGCCTTGGGACTTGTCCTCGGCGATCCCCGTGCCGGTCGACACCGCCGCGCCGAGCGCGCCGTACGCCGCCATGCCGACCATCGAGGAGATCTTCCACTCCATGGCGGCCGCGTCGTTGTCCACACCGATGTTGGTGAACAGCAGATACATCAGGACGGGGCCGCCCGCGCCGAAGATCAGGAAGCCGGGGTCGCGCAGGGTCCTGCGCACTTCGAGCGCGATGTAGGCGCGCATCACACCTTCTCCTTCGTGGGGTTGGTGTCGGTGAGGGGGCTGTCGGTCAGGGCGACAAAGGCGTCTTCGAGCGTGGCCGGGGTCACTTCGAGCCGGCGGATCTGCCCCCGGGCGGCGAGGGCGACCACCGTCGCGTCCGAGTTGTCGGTACGGAGCTGGGCCCGGCCCCCGCGTACCTCGACGGACACCACGCCGGGCAACCGCCCCAGCTCGTGGGCGCCTTGAGAACTTCCTTCCGTCAGGTCGAACGACACCAAGTGGCCGCCGGCCGCGCTCCTGATCCGCTCGCCGGTCCCGTCGGCGACCACCCTGCCGTGGTCGATCACGATGATCCGGTCCGCGTTCCGGTCGGCCTCCTCCAGGTAGTGCGTGGAGAAGAGAACGGTGTTGCCCCGGTCGGCGTACGCCCGCATGGAGTCCCAGAAGGCCCGCCTGGCCTCCACGTCGAGGGCGGCGGTCGGCTCGTCCAGGACGATCAACTCGGGTCCTCCGGCGAGCGCGACGGCGAACCGGACCCGCTGTGCCTGGCCGCCTGACAGCTTGTCGACGCGCCGCCCCGCGAGGCCGGTGAGCCCGGCGAGGGCGAGCACCTCGTCCACCGGGAGGGGACGGGGGAAGGTGCTCGCGACGAACGACACCAACTCCCGTACGGTCACCCGGCGGATGGGCCGGCCGTCCTGGAGCATCGCCCCGACCCGCCCGGCGGCGACGGCCCGCGCGGGCGTCTCCCCGAAGAGCCGTATCGTCCCCGCGTCCGGCTCGTCCAGGCCGAGGAGCAGCGCGATGGCGGTGGACTTGCCCGCGCCGTTGCGGCCGAGCAGCGCGACGGTCTCGCCGCGCGGAATCGTGAGATCGGCCGCGTCGACGGCCCGTACCGTACCGAAGCTCTTCACCACGCCGGTGAAACTCACGGCGATGGAGGGCGAGTCGGGGAGAGTCCCCGGAGCCGCTCGTTCTGCTGTCCGCGTCATGGTGACGACGCTACGGAGCACGGGTACGGCCCCGGCAGAGGCGCATGTACGGACTCGGGCAGTACATATGTCACTTGGCGGGTCCGGCCCACACCGACTGAACACACGCAGGGGCCGCCGCTCACCGCTGTCGGTGTGCGACGGCCCCTCCCAGGACGCCCGTTCAGGCCGCCCTGCTGTTCTCCTCCGGGCGGCGGTGCCGTCCGTACGCCGGAGACGCCGAGTCCTCCGTCGGAGCCGCGCCCCCTCGGTGTTTTCCGATGCCGCCGTCGTCGCCCCGGCGGTCGGCCGCTCCGTGCGGGACCGGCCGCCCCTGGGTCGTGTCGGTTCGGGCTTCAGACATGTGGGAAGTCACCCCGTCGTGATCGCTGCTGGTCAGGTCGTTCCGCTGGGTACGCGCAGGGGCCGGCCGCCCCCGCACCGCCCCCGGCGGAGTCGTGGTCCCTGTCCACACCGCGTGGTCACATTCCCCACCACGCGCGCACACCACGGTCACCGACAGCGTTCGGTCGGTACGGCTGCGTAGCCCCGGCAAAAGTCTAGGCCCGCCCCCAGGACCGGACTCAGCCAGGTGCCCCGCGGCCGGTGAGCGGTGCCTGTTGCAACGGCACCGGCCTGCACATCACAGGAGTGCCGGAGGCGCCGGATGGTTCCCCGTCGGAGCCTTCCGTTTGTGCCGGTTCTGTGATCGACCCCGACCGAGGCCCCGACCCGGGCGACCGGGGGGCATCCATCGGCGCCGTCAGTCGTGCCACCCCGCACGGCACCGCCGCCGTCGCGTACGGCAGTCGGAGCCCGCCCTCCGGGGTCCACAGCCCGGCCCCCGCCAACCACCCCTCGGGGGCGGCCCGTTGATGCAGCTGACGGCCCGCCGGGCGCCACACGCCCAGCCAACTGCCCGCCGCCCCGTCGATCCGCAGTGCCACCGCGCAGTTCTCGGGCATCAGCACCTGCCCCGGCTGTACGGCGAACGGGGTCACCGCGCAGTCCGCCAGCCGCAGGCAGTCGGGGAAGCGCACCGGCCGCTCGCTGCCCCACACGCCCCAGCCCAGCCGGTCGTGGCCCGCCGCGTCCGACCGGATCAGCAGCAGGCCGCTGTCGGGGTCCGCCAGTACCAGCCGGTCGTTGCTCTCCTCCGTGATCCGGAGCAACTCCGTGACCTCGCCGCCCCGGTCGAGGTCGACGGCCACGGCCTTCACCATGCCGTCCCGCTCACGGTCGAGGGCGAGGAACCGTCCCGTACGGTCCAGCCAGACGCCCCCGGAGCAGTGGCCGGCCACCTCCGCGACCCGCTCGGGACCGGACGCGCCGCCCGCCACCTGCCAGACCGTGGTCGTACGGGCCCCCGCCCGCAGGGCGTGGACACGGCGGCCGTCCGGCGACGGCGGCAGGACCGTCAGCTCCCCGGCGTCCGGGCCCTCGCCGTATTCAAGGGAGCCCAGGGGCAGTTGACCCGTTCCGGGGCCCGTCGGGTACAGCAGCGAGAAGTCGTGCCGGTCCGCCACCCGCCGCCGTACCAGCACCCGTCCGTCGGTCAGCGGGACCACGTCCGTGTCCGGCTCCTCCGGCTGGCCGAGGGGGAGCGGCACGGCGTAGGGCTCGTGCCCGTCCAGCGTCCAGCGTTCCGCGAACCACGCGTCGGCCCCGCCCTTCCCGAGCGCCAGCCGGGCGGCGTAGGTGCCGTCCGCCGTGATCGCGAACGGGTTGCGCCGTACCGCTCCGTCCTCCGTCGCCTTCTCGATGGCACAGACCGTCATCGGTTGGTCACCTCCGGCGACGAAGCTAGCCATCGCACTTCCTGCCGAACAACGCGAGAACGGTCTCTTCATACATAAGGGTGGCGATGGGGGGATTCGCCTGAGATCGAGGGGGTGGTTGTGCTGTCGGCGGTCGTCGTGGATAAGGTAAGGCTCGCCTAAGCGAATCGTTTTTCTCTCCCCCCAGGAGCACACAGATGTCCGTACGACTGTCCGTGCGACGCCGTGGCACAGCCGCCGTGGTCGCTCTCGCCGCCGCCCTCACCCTCGCGGCGTGCGGCAGCGGTTCCTCCGACACGTCCTCGGACAACAGCTCCGGCGCCGGCGCCAAGGCCGACGCCGCCGGCAAGGCCGCCGTCGCCACCGGTGGTGAGGACTTCGCCGGTGCGGCGAAGAAGACCGCGGCCTTCGGGACGGACGCGAAGCCGGGCGAGTTCCCGCGCACGATCACCCACGCCATGGGCAGGACCGTGATCGAGGCGCGCCCCCAGCGGGTGGTCGTGCTGGACGTAGGCGAATTCGACAACGTTGTCTCGCTCGGCGTCAAGCCGGTCGGCTGGGCGGCCACCCAGCCCGGCGACCACCTGCCCGCCTATCTGGCGAAGCAGGCAGGCAACCCCAAGAGCGTCGGCACGATCAGCGGCCTCAACCTGGAGGCCATCGCGGCCCTCAAGCCCGATCTCATCCTGGGCAGCCAGCTGCGCGCGGCGGACAAGTACAACGAACTGGCCAAGATCGCCCCGACGGTCTTCTCCATCCGGCCCGGCTTCACCTGGAAGGAGAACTACCTCCTCAACGCCAAGGCGCTCGACAAACTGGCCGAGGCCCAGGCCAAGCTCGCCGACTACCAGAAGAGGGTCGCGGCGCTGGACACGGCCCTCGGCACCGACAAGCCGACGATCTCGATGGTCCGCTTCCGCCCGGGACAGCTGCGGTTGTACGCGGAGAGCTCGTTCATCGGCACGATCCTCAAGGACGCCGGGCTGCCGCGGCCCGAGAACCAGCAGATCCAGGACCTCGCGGTCGAGATCAGCCCCGAGAAGATCGACGACGCCGACGCCGACTGGATCTTCTGGGCCACCTTCGGCGACCCGTCGAAGACCGACGAGGCGGCGGCCACCTCCAGCCCGCTGTGGAAGAACCTCGCCGCGGTCAAGAGCGGCCATGTCGAGAACGTCGACGACGAGACGTGGTACCTGGGCCTCGGCGTCACGGCGGCGGACCTGGTCCTGGACGACCTGCGGGGCTACCTCGCGAAGTGATCGCGGGTGACTCTTCCCGGCCCTAGGGCGTGTCCGCAAAGTGGGGTCGTCCGCCCGGAGGGCGGGGCTCGCGGGGTCTGGTGCGTGCGATCGCAAGGCGGAGGACCCACCCCGTACTGGATGTACGGGGTGGGTCCGACAACGCCGCGAGCGCGCGTGCCAGGCGTCGCGAGCCAGGCCCCACTTTGCGGACACGCCCTAGTACGGCCTGGTTGCCGGGCCCTCCCACGGCATGGTCGGCGGGGCCCCCACGGCATGGTCGGCGGGGCACGGCGGGCAGGTAGCCTTTCCCCGTGCCCCGACTGTCCGAAGTCCTCGCCTCGCTCGACACCCTCTGGCCCCCCGAGCGTGCCGAGCAGTGGGATGCCGTCGGCACGGTCTGCGGTGATCCCGACGCGTCCGTGACCCGGGTCCTGTTCGCCGTCGACCCCGTCCAGGACATCGTCGAAGAGGCCGTGCAGCTCGGCGCCGAGCTGATCGTCACGCACCACCCGCTCTATCTGCGCGGTACGACGACGGTCGCGGCGTCCACCTTCAAGGGCCGTGTCGTGCACACCCTCATCAAGCACGACATCGCCCTGCACGTCGCGCACACCAACGCCGACAGCGCCGACCCCGGCGTCTCCGACGCCCTCGCGGGCGCGCTGGACCTGCGGATCGTACGACCCCTCGTACCGGACCCGACCGACCCGGCGGGGCGCCGCGGCCTCGGCCGTATCTGCGAACTCGACCGGCCCGCCACCCTGCGCGACTTCGCCGCCCGCGTCGCCCACCGGCTGCCCGCCACCGCGCAGGGCATCAGGATCGCCGGCGACCCGGCCGCGCTCGTCCGTACCGTCGCCGTCAGCGGCGGCTCGGGCGACAGCCTCTTCGACCAGGTCAGAGCCGCGGGTGTGGACGTCTTCCTCACCGCCGACCTGCGCCACCACCCGGTCTCGGAGGCCACCCACCACTCGCCGCTGGGACTGGTCGACGCCGCGCACTGGGCCACCGAATGGCCCTGGTGCGAGCAGGCCGCCGCCCAGCTCGACGAGATCTCCGACCGCCACGGCTGGGACCTGCGGGTCCACGTTTCGAAGACGGTCACCGACCCCTGGTCCGCCCACCTCTCCTCAGGAGCCCCCAACTGAACGCCGACCCCGCCGACCAGATCCGCCTCCTCGACGTCCAGGCCCTCGACCTGCGGCTGTCGCAGCTCGACCACAAGCGTGGCTCGCTGCCCGAGCACGCCGAGATCGAGTCGCTCACCAAAGACCTCGCCCAGCTGAAGGACCTGCTCGTCGCCTCGCAGACCGAGGAGAGCGACACCGCCCGCGAGCAGACGAAGGCCGAGCAGGACGTCGACCAGGTGCGCCAGCGCGCCGTACGCGACCAGCAGCGCCTCGACTCCGGCACGGTCAGCTCGTCCAAGGACCTGGAGAGCCTCCAGCGGGAGATCGTCTCGCTCGCGAAGCGCCAGGGAGACCTGGAGGACGTCGTCCTCGAAGTGATGGAGCGCCGCGAGTCCGCGCAGGAGCGGGTCACCGAGCTGACGGAACGTGTCTCCTCCGTCCAGGCGAAGACCGACGACGCGATCGTGCGCCGCGACGCGGCCACGGAGGGGCTGGACGCCGAGGCGGCGACGGTCACCAAGGAGCGTGAGGTCGTGGCCGGGACCCTTCCCGCCGACCTCCTCAAGCTGTACGAGAAGCTGCGCACCCAGCAGGGCGGGGTGGGCGCGGCCCGCCTCTACCGGCGGCGGTGCGAGGGCTGCCAGCTGGAGCTGAACATCACCGAGGTGAACGAGGTCAAGGCGGCGCCGCGCGACGCGGTGTGGCGCTGCGAGAACTGCCGCCGGATCCTGGTCCGTACAGCCGACTCGGGCCTGTAGCCGATGACAGTGCCCACGGAAGGAACGACCCCGCCCCCCACGCCCACCTTCTACGTGGAGGCGGACGGCGGCTCCCGGGGCAATCCGGGACCGGCCGGGTACGGTGCGGTGGTCCTCGACCCCCGGACCGGCGAGGCGCTCGCGGAGGCGGCCGAGTACGTGGGGGTCGCCACGAACAACGTCGCCGAGTACAAGGGCCTGATCGCGGGGCTCACGGCGGCGAAGGCGCTCGACCCGGAGGCCCGGGTGCATGTCCGGATGGACTCCAAGCTGGTCGTGGAGCAGATGACGGGCCGCTGGAAGATCAAGCACCCGGACATGAGGCCGCTGGCGGCGGAGGCGGCGCGCATCCTGCCGGCGGACCGGGTGACGTACGAGTGGATCCCGCGCGAGAAGAACAAACACGCGGACCGGCTGGCGAACGAGGCGATGGACGCGGGCAAGCAGGGCAGGCAGTGGGACGCCTCGGCGTCGACGGCGGCGCTGGATGTGGGGGCGGCGGGGCGGGGTCCCGCGTCCACGGGTGCGCCTGCTGTCGCACTTGTTGACGCGTCGGCGGACGCCGAGAACGCCGAGAAGGCAGAGAAGACCGAGAAGACCGAGAAGACCGAGAAGGACGACACGTCGACCGGTTGGGGCGGATCCGCCGACCTCGGACCGCCCGCGACCTTCGTCCTCCTCCGGCACGGCGAG
This sequence comes from Streptomyces sp. NBC_01317, assembly GCF_035961655.1. Taxonomy (NCBI): domain Bacteria; kingdom Bacillati; phylum Actinomycetota; class Actinomycetes; order Kitasatosporales; family Streptomycetaceae; genus Streptomyces; species Streptomyces sp. NBC_01317. The sequence goes on from NZ_CP108393.1 coordinate 5,932,006, forward strand.
ACGGCGCTCACCCCGAGCAAGCGCTTCTCCGGCAGCGGGGGCACGGACCCGGAGCTGTCGCCGGTCGGCCGCCGGCAGGCGGAGGCCGCCGCCGCGGCGTTCGCCGCGCGCGGCACGATTCAGGACATCGTCTCGTCGCCCCTGCTGCGCTGCCGCGAGACCGCGCAGGCGGCGGCGGACCGGCTGGGCCTGGACGTCGTGATCGAGGACGACCTGCGCGAGACGGACTTCGGGGCGTGGGAGGGGATGTCGTTCGCTGAGGTACGGGAGCGGTACCCCGACGACCTCGCCGCCTGGCTCAGCTCACCGAAAGTGGCCCCCACGGGCGGCGGCGAGAGCTTCGCGACGGTAGGCCGCCGGGTCGCGGCGGCCCGCGACCGCCTCCTCGGCCGGTACGCGGGTCGTACGGTCCTGGTCGTCACCCACGTGACGCCGGTGAAGGAACTGGTACGGCTGGCGCTCGGAGCACCGCCCGAGTCACTGTTCCGGATGGAACTCTCGGCGGCGTCGGTGTCGGTTGTGGCGTACTACGCGGACGGCAACGCGTCGTTGAGACTCCTGAACGACACGTCGCACTTGCGCTGACGCTGACGGGGGGCGGTGGGGGCGCTGCTCCGTCACCGGTCCGCGGGCCCAAACCGCTTACCGCTGCGGGGAGGTGATCGAACGTCATGGCGGTTTACCGCCAGACAGGTTGCCTTCCGGCGATCACGCTGGAGCCATGAACAAGAGCGAAGGCAAAGTAGCCCTGGTCACCGGCGGCAGCCGTGGCATCGGCGCGGCGGTGGCGTTGCGGCTCGCGCGGGAAGGCGCCGATGTGGTGCTGACCTATGAGCGAGACTCGGAGAGTGCGGCCAAGGTGGTCGATCAAATCAAGGCGGAGGGTCGTCGGGGCCTTGCGATCCTGGCTGACAGCGCCGACGTCGCTGCTGTGATCGGGGCCGTGGACGAGACAGCGGCAACGTTCGGTGGCCTCGATGTACTCGTCAACAACGCGGGCGTGTTCCTGGTCGGACCTGCGGAGGATCTCGGGCCGTCAGAGTTCGACCGAACCATGGCAGTGAACGTGCGGGCGCCGTTCGTGGCCTCGCAGGCCGCGGCGCGGCACATGGGCAACGGGGGACGCATCGGCAGCAACATGGCCGAGCGGACGGTGTTCCCCGGGTTCAGCCTGTACGCGACGAGCAAGACCGCGCTCATCGGTATGACCAAGGGCCTGGCGCGCGATCTGGGGCCGCGGGGCATCACCGTCAACCTCGTTCACCCGGGGCCGACCGATACGGATGCCAACCCCGCCGGCGGACCCGACGCCGACATGATCCGCGGACTGACCGCACTGGGGCACTACGCCGAGCCGGACGACATCGCTGCCACTGTCACCTACCTGACCGGCGTCGACGCCCGCTACATCACCGGAACGACGATCAGTGTCGACGGAGGCTTCGCCATCTAGAGGTGGTGAACATCTTGGCAGGTTGCTGTGGCAAGGCCGTAGGACAGGCCTGCACCGGCCGGTGTGAAAACGAGGTGCCGATGCGGCCGGGGGCGTACCACCATGGGGCCATGGCCTGGGAACTGACAGAGGACGTCGAGGAGTTCAGGCGCGCGGCGGGCGCGTACCTCGCGCGGGACGCGGCGCGTAACACCGTGCTGCTGACCGTGAGCGAGTTGCTGCGGAACGGCTCGGCCGCCGCTGCGGCAGGCGCCGCGCCCGCCGCGCCCGCCGCGCCCGCCCGCTTCGGGTGGTGGCGGGAGCGGGCTGGGGCGGAAGTGACGGGCGCGTTTGTGCGGACACCGCCGCGTCCGCCGGTCCTTGGACCCATGAGCCCGGGCGCCGCGTCGGCGTTGGCCCGCGTGTTGCGTGCGACCGGCGGCCCGGTTACCGGTGTCCAGGGCAGTACGGAGACCGCGCGGGCCTTCGCCGAGGCGTGGGCGGCGGGTCCGGAGGAGAGCGCGACCGGCCTCCGGCTGTTCCGGCTGGGGGAGTTGACGCCGCCCAGCCCCGCGCCCGAGGGCCGGGCCCGGTACGCCACGGACAAGGATCTCCCGCTCGCGGTGGAGTGGGTGAACGCGTTCGCGGACGAGATCGGGGAGCCCACCGGGACGGACCACTCGGCCGCGACGGCCCAACGCGTGGCGGACGGCCGCCTGTTGTTCTGGGAGGTCGCGGGCGAACCGGTGTCCCTGGCGGCGACCGCACCCCTCGTGGCGGGCCAGGTCAGGGTCGGCCCCGTCTACACCCCGGCCGCACACCGCGGCCACGGATACGCGGCGGCGGCGACGGCAGCCGTCAGCGAGGCCGCACGCGAGGTGGGCGCGCAGGAGGTCCTGCTCTTCACGGACACGGCAAACCCGACGAGCAACGCCCTGTACGAACGCCTGGGTTACCGCCCCCTGGAGGACTTCGCCGTACGGCACTTCGCCGATCCCAGCCCGTCGGGCGCCAATTCAAGCCCGTCCGGCGATTGAGGACATCAGTGGCCCGCACCGAGCACCGGCCCGCACCGAGCACCGGCCCGCACCCGGCCGCACCCGCAAGGCCCCCCGGAACACACCACTCAGACGCGCCGCGTCAACCCCAACGTAGAGGCCTCCCGGGCCAACGCCTCCACCCGCCCCCAATCCTTCGCCGCCAGAGCGTCCGGCGGAATCATCCACGTACCCCCGACACACCCCACATTCGGCAGCGCCAAATACTCCGGCGCCGACTCCGCCGTGATGCCGCCCGTCGGGCAGAACCGGACCTGCGGAAGCGGGCTGCTCAGCGACTTGAGGTACGCGGTGCCGCCCGCCGCCTCCGCAGGGAAGAACTTCATCTCCGTCACCCCGTACTCCAGCAGCGCCACCACCTCCGACGCCGTCGACACCCCCGGCAGGAACGGCACACCGAACTCCCGCGTCGCGTCCAGCAGCGTCGGCGTCCACCCGGGGCTGACCAGGAAGCGCGCCCCCGCCGCCACCGATCCGGCCACACCGGCGGGGGTGATGACCGTGCCCGCCCCGATCACCGCGTCCGGCACCTCCGCCGCTATCGCGCGGATCGCGTCCAGGGCGGCCGGTGTCCTGAGCGTCACCTCGATCGCGGGCAGCCCGCCCGCGACCAGCGCACGGGCGAGAGGGACGGCGTCGGCGGCGTCGTGGAGGACCACCACGGGGATGACGGGAGCGAGGTCGAGCAGGGAGGTCATGGCGTCATCCTGCCCCTCGTACACACACCACGCAACGAGCGTTGCGCACGACGCAACGCACGGCGGGGGACCACCTCAGGGGATTCAGTGGATCTCCCTGACCACCACATCCAGCGCCCACGTCCGCCCCGCCCCCGCCGGAGCCGTCGCCTCCACCACGTACCCCAGGTCCCGAAGCGTCTCCACCAGCTTCGCGGGCGTCCTGGGCCGGGCCCCGGCCGTCAGCAGGTCCCTGACCAGCCGGCCCTTCGTCGCCTTGTTGAAGTGGCTGACCACGGACCTCTTCTCGACCCCGGTCGCCTCGTCGACCTGCGCGTGCAGGACCCGTACCGTCGCCGTACGCCCGGCGAGCGCGCCCTCCGGCTTCCACGCCGCCGCGTACGCGGACGAGCGCAGATCCAGCACCATCCCGTCGCCCGCCGCCTCGGGCAGGACCGACCGCATGGGGGTCCGCCAGTACGTCCCGAGCGCGCCGAGTCCCGGCAGCCTGACCCCCATCGCGCAGCGGTACGGGGGGATCCGGTCGCCGATCCGTAGGGCACCCCACAGCCCGGAGAAGACCAGCAGCGACTTCCCGGCGCGGCGCTTCGCTGCGGTGTCGAGGGAGGCGAGGCCGAGGGCGTCGTACAGCACGCCCGTGTACAGCTCTCCGGCCGGACGCGCGCCCGCCGTCCGCAGCCCGACGTTCTTGGCGATCTCGCCACGCAGCCCCTCGGTGAGGCCGAGCACGTCACGCGCCTTGTCCTCGTCGGCCGCGCACAGCTCCACCAGCTCGTCCAGTACGGCGGCCCTGGCCCCGGCGAGACCCGGCAGCGACAGGGACTCCGGCTTCAACGGCGCGCCGCGCCCGGCGGCGGCCTTCCCTTCGGACGGGGGGAGCAGCACGAGCACGGTGGTTCTCCTTCGGGGACGTACGGGACGGGGGGTGCCCCGCGCGCCAGGGTAGGCGACGGGCGGGGTCGGCGCGGCAATGGACCGACCCGGCCCCGGACCTGCCCGCCCCGCGCCCTCAGGTGTGCGCCGCCCGCAAGGCACGTACCAGCTCGTCGGCCTCGTCCGCGTGGAAGCGGATCACCCGGGCCCGGCCCGTACGCCCCAGGGGCCGTACGAACGTGACCGGCTCGGTCAGCTCCACCCGTACGGAGGTCTCGCTGCCGACCACCAGATCGAGGACGCCACCGCCCTCGCCTTCGTCCGCCGCCGGGGCGAACTGAATCAGCCCCCCGCTCGGATAGCGCCGCTCGACCCGCACCGAAGCGATCCGGTCGCGGGTGACGAGGAGGTCGAAGAGCACGCCGTACCGGATCCTCAACGACCCGTCCGCGCACGCGACATGGGGCCGCGTCACGCACCCGGCGTGCAGTGCGAGCACGGTCAGCACCGCGTAGAGGTCGAGGACGAGCATGATGCGGTGTACGAGGGGCCACGGGGTCAGCAGGACGGTCAGGGCCACCGTCTCGACGACCGAGACGAAGAGGATCCCGTACACCATCGCGGTCTGCGGCCCGGTGTACGGGACAGCGCGGTCGCCGCCACGCACCCCGTGCATGCGGCGTGCGACCCAACGGACCAGGCTGCCCACGCCCCGTACCTCATGCAGAAACAGCCGCCGCACGGAGACCGGTACGGACAGCACACCCCCGCCGAACCCGCCCCCGAAACGCGGCGCCGCCACACCATGCCCCCACCTCACGCGTCCCCGACCTCCCTCGCCACAGCACCTGTTCGCGCGCGTTCCCGTTCCCGTTCCCGCACCCTCGCCCGTACTCGCTCGGTCAACGTCTCCATGAGCCGGCGGACGACCTCCGCCTGCGCCGGGGCGAAGTCGGCCAGCAGGGCGGCGCCGAAGCCCGCGTCCATCGGCTGTCCTTCCGCCGGGATCGCGTCGATCAACGTGTCGGGGACGGCCGCCGCGATCGCCGCCGCCAGTGGCGGGATGCGCGGATCGTCGCGCGGCGCTTCTGCGAGGTCGTCCAACCGCCGGTAGAGCGCGAGCATTTCGGCGTCGTGAGCCAGCGGACGCAGGGCCTCGTACACGCGCCGGTCGCCGTGAGCGGTGTCAAAGAGAGTCAGCAATTCCCGGTCCTTGGCGGCCATGGGGGAGTCCGTGGCGGGGAGCGTCCCGAGGAGCCGCGTCAACGCGGGGGAGACCGGGACGGCGCCCCCGGACAGCGGGCCCGCCATCAGCTCGGCGAGCCTGGCGCGCCGCTCCTGGATCGCCCGCTCCTCCCGGGCCAGATCGGCGTCCAGCTCCGCGAGCACCTCGGCCAGCTCACGCCCGGCGTCGTCGGCGAGCACGTCCCGTACCTCGTCCAGACCGAGCCCCAGCTCGGTCAGCCGGCGGATCCGGGCGAGCAGGACGGCGTCCCGTACCGAATACTCACGGTAACCGTTGGCCCGGCGCCCGGGCTCGGGCAACAGGCCCCGGTGGTGGTAGTGCCGTACCGCCCGCGGGGTGACCCCGATCAGCGCGGCGATCTCTCCGATCCGCATACGCCCAGTAGAAACCTTGACGCCGCGACAAGGTCAAGCGGCTCACGCCGTGCGGGGGCCGCCCGCACGGCGGGTAACATGGTCAACACGGCAGACGAGCCGGGCGGACGGCCGCGTCAAGATCTCCGATCTTGCCGAGGAACGTCCGGGCTCCACAGGGCAGGGTGATGGCTAACGGCCACCCGGGGTGACCCGCGGGACAGTGCCACAGAAAACAAACCGCCGGGAGCTTCGGCCCCCGGTAAGGGTGAAACGGTGGTGTAAGAGACCACCAGTGCCCAGGGCGACCTGGGCAGCTAGGTAAACCCCACCCGGAGCAAGGTCAAGAGGGGCCTCCGTAGAACGAGACCCTGCGCGGACGCTTGAGGGCTGCCCGCCCGATGTCCGCGGGTAGACCGCACGAGGCCGGCGGCAACGCCGGTCCTAGATGGATGGCCGTCTCCCCGGCCGCCGCGAGGCAACCGGGAGACAGAACCCGGCGTACAGCCCGACTCGTCTGCCGCTCAGGGCCCGCGACCAGCGAAAGTGCTGGTCAAGGGCCCTTTGTGTAGATCGTCTCTGATCGCCTGTCGGTGGCGTCGTGCGTTCGGCGCGTGCGTACTGGCTCGGCGGCTGTGGCCGGGAGCGTGTCGGTTGAAATTGCCTACCGTGAGGGGCCGTAAGGGCGGAGACTCGTGGCGTGGCTGACATGGGGGTGTTCCGGGACGTGGTTCTCGCGTGGGCTGCCGGTGGTTCCGGGGAGCTTGCGCGGGAGTTGGCCGGGCGGGTGGGCGTGCGGGTTGTTGTTCTGTTGGAAGGGCCCAGTGATGCCGCCGCGGTAAGTGCGTTGGCTGCGCGGCGCGGTAGGGATCTGGCCGCCGAAGGGGTCTGTGTGCTGCCTATGGGTGGTGCGATGAGTGTGGGGCGGTTCGTTCAGCTTCTTGGGCCGCCCGGCCTTGGGCTGCGGCTCGTGGGGTTGTGTGACGAGGCGGAGTTCTCCTTCTATGCCCGTGGGCTGGAGCGGGCCGGTGCGGCGCGGGAAGGGTTTTTTGTCTGCGTGGCTGACCTGGAGGATGAGTTGATCCGTGCCCTGGGTACGGACCGGGTGGCGGAACTGGTCGAGGCCGAGGGCGATCTGCGCGCCCTCCAGACGTTTCTGCGTCAGCCCGCGCAGCAGGGCCGTACCTCGCGGCAGCAGTTGCGGCGCTTCCTCGGTACGAAGAAGGGGCGCAAGATCCATTATGGGCGGGTTCTGGTCGAGGCCCTGGACCTCGACCGCGTACCCGCCCCGCTTGATGGCCTTCTCGCCAGCCTCTGACCGCCGGGATGGAGAGTCCCTGCCTGTTGCCTTCCCACTCAATGGGCCCACGGTGGTGTGATCCTGGTGCCGTCGGACAGGCGGGCCGTCAGGCCGACGCGGGTGGTCACCCATATGTGGGTGAGGTCGTCCGTGGTGTTGGCGACCGCCACCTCTGAGCCGGCCGGGGCCACCGCCGCGTCGCCCGCGTCGAGTTCGGCCGTTTCGGCGTCGATGGTGAGGCGGAGGCGGCCGGACAGGACGTAGAACGTCTCCTCCTCGCTGATCACATGGGCCGGCGCCACCGTTCCCGCCGGGATCTCGCCGCGCCAGGCGGCCAGGTCCTGGCTGCCCGTACCAGGGCGGATGTACGAAACGAACCGGACGCCGTGGGTCTCGTGCACGACGGCCTCGTCGCTGCGGATGAAAGGCATGGGGGTGTTCCTCCTCATGGGCAAGCAGCTTGTCCATGTAGACAAGCTGCTTGACGAGTTATAGTCAAGCCTATGGACGACGCCCTGGCCTTCTCCGCTCTCGTACTGGCCCTCTCCGGACAGCTGGTGCAAGAGATCCACGCGCGCGTGTCCCAGCAGGGATTCGAGGATCTGCGGCCGGCGCACGGCTTCGCCTTCGTGCGGATCTCGCGGGGCGGCGCCACCACCGCCGACCTGGCCGAGCACCTCGGAGTGACCAAGCAGGCCGCCGCCCAGTCCGTCGACGAACTGGTCCGCAAGGGGTACGTGGTCCGGCGCCCCCACCCCCACGACGCCCGCGCCCGCCTCCTGGAGCTGACCGAGACCGGCTGGGCCGCCACCCGGGCCGCCGACCGGGCAGCCCGGGACGCCGTCGCGCCCTGGCGGGAGGCGCTGGGCGAGGCGCGTTTCAGCGAGCTGGTCGCCGACCTGATCCGGATCGCCCCACCGGGACCGATCCGCCCCACCTGACGTTCCGCTCGCCGGAAGCGCCCCTGCCCCTGCCTGTTCCCGTCACCCGCCCCCAAGTACGCGGACCTCCGCCGCGGCGAAGCGGGCCGCCCTCGCGGACCATCTGCCGTCCTCGTGCCGGACGTTGATGGGGTGGTGGAAGGCCGCCGAGACGTTCTCCGTCGTCACGACCGACTCCACCGCGCCGGAGGCGACCACCCGCCCGTCGTCGATGAGCAGGGCGTGGGTGGTCGAGGTCGGCAGTTCTTCGAGGTGGTGGGTGACCAGGATCGACGCGAGGGCGGGATGGGTGCTGTCGAGCAGGTCGATCGTTTCGAGGAGCTGTTCGCGGGCCGCCACGTCCAGGCCCGTCGACGGTTCGTCGAGGAGGAGCAGGCGCGGGTCGCACACGAGGGCGCGGGCGATCAGGACCCGCCCGCGTTCCCCCTGCGACAGGGTGGGCCACTTCGCGTCCGTCCTGCCCGCCAGGCCCAGCATGTCGATGAGGGAGTCGGCCGCGTCGAGGTCGCCGGGTCCGGGCCGCCACCTCGGCGGGCTCTCGATCGACCCCGTGAGACCCGTCAGGACCACCTCGCGGACCGTCAGCGGTGACCGCAGCGGGTGGCGCGGGTTCACATGGCCGATCGCACGGCGGAGCGCTTGCAGCTCGACCCGGCCCAGCCGGCCGCCCAGGACGTGGACCGTACCCGATGTCGGGTGCGTGACCGCGCCGCAGAAGCCGAGCACGGTGCTCTTGCCGGCGCCGTTCGGGCCGAGGAGAGCCCAGTGCTCCCCCTCGCGTACGGCGAAGCTGATGCCGTGCAGGATCTCCTTGCCCTCGCGCCGGAACGTCACGTCGTCCAGCTCCACCACCGGGAGATGCCCGGCCCTCGCCGCCGCCCGCGTCACGCGAACGCCTCCTTCAGAGTGGTCAGATGCGAGCGGCTCGACTCCGTGGCCGCCCGTGGGTCGCGGTCCGCGACGGCTCGTACCAGCGCCTCGTGCAGCGCGTGATCGGCCTCCTCGGAGACGAGGGGCCGCAGCCTGAGCATGTCGATCATCGCGGTGCGTACGCGCGGGACGAACCCGTCGAAGAGTTCGGTCAGGACGTCGTTGTGGGCCGCCACCACCACCGTGCGGTGGAAGGCCATGTCGGCGTCGACGTGGGCGTCGAGGCTTTGGCCGTCCGTACGGCGCTCCCGCAGCGCCCGTCGCATCGTGCGCAGGTCGGCGGGGGTGCGCCGCGCCGCGGCGAGGCCGGCGGCCTCGGCCTCGATCGCGATCCTGGCCTCGATCACCGACACGATCGACGCGTTCCGCAGGACGGTCTCACGGTCCTCGGGCACGTCGAGCGCGGTGACGTACACCCCGGAGCCCTGCCGGGAGTCGAGCACCCCCTTCCCGGACAGCTCACGGATCGCCTCGCGCAGGGTCGAGCGCCCGACGCCGAGCTGGGCCGCGAGGGTCGTCTCGCCGGGCAGTTTGTGACCGAGCGGCCACTCGCCCGCCCGGAGGCGCTCCAGCAGGACGTCGGCGACCTGGGCCGCCAGGGGGTGGCGGCGGATGGATGACGGCATAGACAGCTCCTCCGCTTGTCTGAGGAGTTATACCATTCCGGCCCATCGTTCCGGTTCCTCGTTCCGGCCCCCTCCCGCCCTCCGTACGACCGGAGCGATTCACGCCCTCCTGGGGCAATAATGGCCAGTGTTCGATTACCCCTCAGCGAGCCGTCCCCGACGCGGGGTCGGGCCGTGAGCGGTGAGGCGGAGGCGGGGGAAGTGGCGAAGTGACGGGTGAACGGGATGGGCGCGGATCTCGTGTGTCCGGTAGGCGGTACGACCCCGCGCGGGCCGGGCCGGTCCGGTCCCGGCGGCCCGCCACGCGCGGGCGCTGACATGCCCTCAGGACCGGCCGCGCAGCGGGCTATGCTGCCGACTGGCCGGAGGCCCTGGCGCATGCGCTGAACAGGGGCGACCCGGCTCCGAAGCAGAAACGGATCATGCGGGGGGACCTGGCCGGCCCGGTACGTGACGCCCCGCCCGGCGGCTCGGTGACGACGGGCGCGCATCGGTCTCAGCAGTTCATCGCATCGGTCCCAGCAGTTCCACGATCCCTCTCTGCAACCCCTCCCTACAACCCCTCTCTACGAACCATGGAAGGAGTCACCTGTGCCACCCGAAATAGTTGGGCGTGAAGGTGCTCTCGCCGGACGACGCTTTCCGGTCGGCGAACAGCCGATCACCTTCGGGCGCAAGGGCGACAACAGCGTGGTCATCACGGGTGGCAGCGCCTCGCGCTTCCACGCCGAAGTGATCCGCGAGGCCGACGGCTACGTCCTGCACGACCGGGGGAGCAGCAACGGCACCCTGGTCAACGGGAAGCGCGTGACCTCCCACGTGCTGCGGCCCGGCGACCTGATCAAGATCGGCGACGAGACGTTCTGTTTCGAGGTCGCCGACGCCATGGAGACGATCATGGATCTCTCCCTGATCGAGTCGCTCATCGCCTCCACCCCGGCCGTCGAACCCGGCCCGGTCCTCAAGGTCACGATCGCGGGCGGCGGACCGGTCGGGCTGAGCCTCGCCCTGCTGCTGGAGCACTTCCTCGGCCCCCAGGTGGCCATCACGGTGTACGACGGCCGCTGGGTCCAGGAGGACGCGCGGATCGTATGGAAGAACCAGGGCCAGGGGAACGTACGGCGGCAGCAGGTCGTCACGGTCCAGAGCCGCCAGTACCTGAATCTCCCCGAAGAGATCCAGGCGCGCCTTTTCACCCCCGAGGCGTATTCCGAGATGTGGCCCGCGGGCCCGGACTCGATTCGCGGATTCAATCCCCGGAACATCCGGATCGCGCACGTCGAGGACAAACTGCTCGAAATAGCGAACGAGAAATCCGAGCGCATCACCCTCGTTCCGGCGAAATTCGATCCGACCGAGCAGCACGACACCCTGGTCAAGGACCATGTGCTCGCGATCTGCGAGGGCGGCCGGTCCCGGACGCGTGAGCATTTCACGTCGAAATTCGGCAACGCCGACAAATCGATCTATTCGCTGGACGGGCATCACGTCCAGGATGTCGTGCTGGGCCTGCGGGTGAAGTCCGACCTGACGGACCCCATGACCGTCCTGCTGACCGTCGCGCAGAACCGCTTCCTGCTGAACGCCCTGCGCGGCGAGGGCTTCCTGAACATGCGCCTCACCGACGCGGAGGCCAAGGAAGTGGTCGGCATCGACCCCGTCCGGCACGTCTTCGAGGACTGCATCGCCTCGCGCCCCTGCGTGATGGGACGCGACGAGGACGGCGACTTCCACTGCTCCACCCACGGCACGCTGTTCCTGCCCGCGCTGGTCAGGGGCTCGGCGCTGTGGAAGCGGGTGACGGAGGGGCTGGCGTTCTTCGGCATCTCCGAGGGGAACCTCAGCGCCGTCACCGCGTTCCGGCTGGACATGGTGCAGCGGCCGCGCTTCACCGCCCACCTGTACTCGGCGACGTCGACCACTCCGGGAACGTACGGATTCCTCCTCGGCGACGCGGCCAACGCGATCCACTTCTGGCCGGGGCGCGGGCTCAACAGCGGTCTGGCGTCGGCCATTTCGCTCGCGCGCTCGCTCAAGAACAGCTGGAAGGGGAGGCCCTTCCGCGACGCCGACTTCGTACGCCACGAAGCGGCGATGTCGATGCTCCAGTACCGGCACAAGAGCCGGGCCTGGAAGGCGATGGTGACCACCGACGAGGACGGGGTCACCTCCGCGATCAAGGACAAGATCGCGCAGAGCATCGCGGCGGCGGAGGGGGCGGAGGCGGCGGGCGGCCTGGACAAGGAAGCCGACATCGACGCGCTGATGGACCAACTGCGCGCGATCCGCGACCGCTTGGCGCCGCGCATTCCCGGCATGCCCGACGACACGGTCCTGAAGGACCATCTGCGCACGATGAAGAGCGCGACGCTGCGGACCCTGCTGGAGAGCGGGGCCTGGGACACGATGATCGTCGGGGGCGAGGAGGTCGACATCGACATCTTCTACCGGGAGGACTCCCCGGTCGCGGCCAAGAAGACCCTGCCGTGAAGGACGGAAGGTAAAGGCCGGAAGGAAGGGCCGGGAAGGAAGGGCCGGAAGCAAGGGGCGGAAGCAGGAAACGGAAGCATGTGGCCCGGTTCCCCCCGCCGGGCCGTACCGTACGGGCTCCGGCATCCCTTACGGGATGGGGCCCGGGCGGCGTGTCGGACGTTTCGGGTGGTGGGGGAGGGTGCGAACCCGCGAGAATGGGGGGTACGGCACCGGCCCGCCCCCGCGGGCTGCCGTTCACGCCGGGCCGGGGTCTTTTCCGCCCCACGTTGCTTGAGCGACTTAGGAGTGATCATGGCTGGACAGTTCGAGGCGACCACGGAGATCGACCGCCCCATCGAGGAGGTCTTCGCGTTCCTTGCCGACGGTACGAACGACCCGAAGTTCAGCCCCCGGGTGCAGCAGATCGTGAAGTCCCCGGAGGGCGCCACCGGGGTCGACACGGTCTTCCTCAGCACGGTCAAGGACGCCGGGATGACCACGAAGCGGGAATTCCGCATCAGTGAGCTGGTGGCGCCCACCCGGATCCGCTGGACCGAGACCTCCAAGAACACCGTCACGGCCACCGAGGGCGGCTACGACCTGGAGTCCATCGAGGGCGGCAGGACGCGGGTGCGGATCTACAACGTGCTGGAGGGCCACGGCATCGGCAAGCTCCTCGTCGGTGTCGCGCTGAGCGCGGCCCGCAAGGACGCGCCGGCCTTCGCCCAGCGGATCAAGGCGGCGGTCGAGGGCGCCTGAGCCCGCGCCGGCGGGGGGCCGGGCGCGTGACCGCCGAGGCCCCCGCCGCGAACGGTTCCCCCATGGCTCGGTGTGTACGGGCAGCCGGTCCGGGCCGCGCCCTGGACTTCGCCCGCACTCCAACTCGTACGCTCCCTCCCATGGAAGCGACAGCGATACGGACCAGGCCGCTGGGACGCAGCGGGATCACCGTCAGCGCACTCGGTTTCGGCTGCTGGGCCATCGGCGGGGAGTGGCAGGACGGCCAGGGCAATCCGCTCGGCTGGGGCACGGTGGACGACAACGAGTCCGTCGCCGCGGTCCACCGGGCGCTCGACCTCGGTATCACCTTCTTCGACACGGCGGACGTGTACGGCGCCGGGCACAGCGAACGTGTCCTCGGCCGGGCGCTGCGGGGCCGGCGCGACGAGGTCGTGATCGCGACCAAGTGGGGCAACGTCTTCGACGAGTCCGCCAAGTCCGTCACCGGCAGCGACACTTCACCCGCCTTCGCGCGTCAGGCGCTGACCGCGTCGCTGCGGCGGCTCGGTACGGATCGCGTCGACCTGTTCCAACTGCACCTGTCCGACGCCCCGTTGGAGGAGGCCGCCGAACTGCGCGACGCCTGCGAGGAGTTCGTACGGGAAGGGCTGATCCGCGCGTACGCGTGGAGCACCGACGATCCCGAGCGCGCCGCGCTCTTCGCGGACGGGGAGCACTGCGCGGCCGTGCAGCACGCGTGCAACGTCCTCCTGGACGCGCCCGCGATGCTCGCCCTCTGCGCGGAGCGCGACCTCGCGAGCGTCAACCGCAGCCCCCTCGCGATGGGGCTGCTCACCGAGAAGTACCGCACCGGGGGCCGGGGTGAGGCCGGTGACATCCGTGTGGTGCCGCCGGCGTGGCTCCAGTGGTTCGCCGCGGGCGGGGTGCCGGTGCCGGAGTGGTCGGCGCGGGTGGAGGCCGTACGGGACATCCTCACCAGCGAGGGCCGCACGCTCGCGCAGGGCGCGCTGGCCTGGCTCTGGGCGCGCAGCCCCCACACCGTACCGATCCCGGGCTTCCGGTCGGTGGCCCAGGCGGAGGAGAACGCGGGGGCGCTGGCGTACGGTCCGCTGGGGGAGGGGCAGTTGACGGAGATCGCGCGGCTGTTGGCGGCGTAGACGGCTACCGCGCGTCTTCGCCCGTGCCTCCATCCTTGTCCTTGTTCTTGTCCCCGTCGCCGGCCCCCGCCTCGTCGGGGATTCGGGCGCCCGTGCCGCCCACCCGGACGCGCGCGTCGCCCGCCCGCAGCTCCACCGTCAGCACGCCGGGGCGGCCCATGTCGGCGCCCTGGTGCAGGGTGAGGGTCGCCGCGTCCGGTACGACGCCCAACTCGCGGGCGTACGCGCCGAACGCGGCCGCCGCGGCGCCGGTCGCCGGGTCCTCGACGACGCCGCCGACGGGGAACGGGTCCCTCACGTGGAACACGTCCGCCGACTCGCGCCAGACGAGCTGAACGGTCGTCAGGTCGAGGCGCCGCATCAGCGATTCGAGGCGGTCGAAGTCGTACGCCAGGTCCGCAAGGCGGGCGCGGGTCGCGGCGGCGAGCACGAGGTGGCGGGCGCCGGCGAACGCGATGCGGGCCGGGAGGGCGGGGTCGAGGTCGGCGGCCGCCCAGCCGAGCGCGGCGAGGGCCTCCTTGACGTCGGCGTCGGTCACGTCTGTGACGTACGGCTCGACGCTGGTCAGCGTGGCGCGCAGGGTCCCGTCCGGCGTGCGGGTGACCGTGACCGGCACGGTACCGGCGCGGGTCGCGAACACGAGGTCCCCGGGGCCGATGCGGTCGGCGAGGGCCACGGCGGTGGCGACGGTGGCGTGGCCGCAGAACGGTACTTCGGCGCGGGGGCTGAAGTACCGGACGGTGTGGGCGCGTCCGGGCTCGCCGAGGTCGTCGGGCGGCGCGGTCAGGAACGCGGTTTCGCTGTAGCCGAGGTCTTTCGCGATGGCGAGCATGTCGCTGTCGGCGAGGTGGGTGGCGTCGAGGACGACACCGGCGGGGTTGCCTCCGGCGGGGTCGGCGGAGAAGGCGGTGTATCGGAGCGGGGTGGTGGTGTGGTCGGGCATGTCACGTTAACGCGGGGGCCCTGTCCGGGCATTCCGGGGGGCCCAGGTGTTGACCCTGGCGGCCGGCTTTGTCCTCAATCGCCGGACGGGCGTTCTGGGGCCGGTGGGCCGCGCGTCTGGGTGACCGGGTTGCGGTTCGTGTTGTCCTCAATCGCCGGACGGGCTTTATTTGTGGCGTCTGCCCGGTGCGGGCGGGTGCGGGTTACTGATTGTCCTCAATCGCCGGACGGGCTTGATGGTGCCGCTGCGGGCCGGTGGTTTGGGTGCGGGTTGTTGCCGGGGGCCGGGCAGGGGTCGTGTCCTGCACTGCATGTTTTACGTCGCGTTCGGGGACTTCGGACATTCACGGTAGTCACGCGACACAAAACACGCTTTACGTTCCGGACACGACCCCTGCCCGTCCCCCTTCCACGCCCGCGTCAAGGCAAATCAAGCCCGTCCGGCGTTTGAGGACATCCGTAAGCCGCACCCGGCACCGGGCAGAGGCCAAAATCCAGCCTGTCCGGCGTTTGAGGACATCGGTAAGCCGCGCCCGAGCACCGCGCAGGGCCACAATCAAGCCCGTCCGGCGATTGAGGACGTTGGTAAGCGGCACCGTCCACCGGGCGGAGGTGAGGCTCCCCGGGCCGGCGGGGTCGTTCAGCTCACCCCCCGCCACCACGACACACCCAGCCCGTCCGGCGATTGAGGACATCAGTAACCCGCGCCGCCCACGGGGCGAAACGTCACCCACGCCCAATCAACGGCATCCCCGCCGCCATCACCGTCGCGAACTGCACATTCGCCGACAGCGGCAGCCCCGCCATATGCGCCACCACCCCCGCCACATCCCCCACGTCCATGACCGGCTCCACCGCCACCTCCCCGTTCGCCTGCGGCACGCCCCGCCGCATGCGTTCCGTCATGTCCGTCGCCGCGTTGCCGATGTCGATCTGGCCGCACGCGATGCGGTACGCGCGGCCGTCCAGGGACAGGGACTTCGTCAGGCCGGTCACGGCGTGCTTCGTGGCGGTGTACGCGATGGAGTCCGGGCGGGGCGCGTGTGCCGAGACCGAGCCGTTGTTGATGATGCGGCCGCCCTGCGGATCCTGCGCCTTCATCTGGCGGAACGCCGCCTGCGCGCACAGGAAGCTGCCGGTCAGGTTCGTGTCCACGACCTTCCGCCACGCCGAGAACGGCAGCTCGTCCACGGGCACGCCGCCGGGCCCGAACGTGCCCGCGTTGTTGAAGAGCAGGTCCAGCCGCCCGTACCGTTCCCGCGCCGCCGCGAAGAGCGCGTCCACCTCCTCGGGGAGGGTCACGTCCGTGGGGACGGCCAGCACGTCGTCACCGCCCGTCGCGCGGGCGAGCGCCTCCGCCGTCTCCGTCAACGCAGAGGCCGTCCGGCCCGCCAGCACCAGCGACCACCCCGCACGCCCCAGCGCGAGCGACACCGCGCGTCCGATGCCCGAACCCGCGCCCGTCACTAGTGCGATCTTGTGCTTGGAGTTGATCTCCCGCATGGCGTTCATGGGCCCGCAGCGTAGTTGAGGTACAGATAGGCGAGGCACGGACCGTCGTCGGGGGAGCCGTCAGGGGAGGGGCACATGACCGCCGCACACCGCCACGCACCCGAACTCAGGGCCGCCGCGCAGCGCCTCGCGGCCCTGGCGCGGGCCAGAGGCCTCCCCCGCCGCCGCCTCCTCACCGGCGCGAGCGCCGGGGCCGTCGCGCTCGCCTTCGCCGTGAACCTTCCCGCCGCCGGTGTCGCGGGCGCCGCCGAGCTGGACGCCCGGAAGGTCGCGGCGGACCCGTTCACCCTCGGCGTGGCCTCCGGCGACCCCCGCCCCGACGGCGTCCTGCTCTGGACGAGGCTCGCGCCCGACCCGTACGTACCCGACAGCGGCCTGCCTCCCGAGCGCGTCGCCGTCGGCTGGGAGGTCGCCGCCGACGCCGGGTTCGCCAGGGTCGTGGCGCGGGGCGAGGCGACCGCGCACCCCGAGTTCCACCACAGCGTGCACGTCGACGTGCGGGGCCTCGACCCCGACCGCGTGTACTGGTTCCGCTTCCGTACCGGTACGTGGATCAGTCCGGCGGGGCGGACCCGTACCGCCCCCGCGCCCGGCGCGCTGGTGAGCCGCCTCCGGTTCGCCGCCGTCTCCTGCCAGGCGTACCACGACGGGTACTTCACCGCGTTCAGGCACCTCGCCGAGGAGGACGTGGACGTCGTCTTCCACCTGGGCGACTACCTGTACGAGTACGCCGTGTCGTCCGTCGGCGGCGCCCGCGACTACACCGACCGCACCCTGCCCGCCGTCTTCAACCGGGAGACGGTCACGCTGGACGACTACCGGCTGCGGTACGCGCTCTTCAAGTCCGACCCCGACCTGATGGCCGCGCACGCCGCGCACCCGTTCGTCGTCACGTGGGACGACCACGAGACCGAGAACAACTACGCCGGTGACATCCCCGAGAACTCCGTGTCCCCGGAGGAGTTCTTACTGCGCAGGGCCGCCGCCTACCGCGCGTACTGGGAGAACCAGCCGCTGGGCCCCCTCCAGGCGCCCTCGGGCCCGGACATGCGGCTCTACCGGCGGCTCCAGTACGGACGGCTCGCCCAGTTCGACGTGCTGGACACCCGGCAGTACCGCTCCGACCAGGCGTACGGCGACGGCTGGCAGGTGCCCGGCCCGAAGTCCGAGGACCCCTCGCGCACCCTGACCGGCGAGACCCAGGAGCGCTGGCTGCTGGACGGCTGGAAGAGTTCGGCGGCGACCTGGAACGTCGTACCGCAGCAGGTCACCTTCGCCCGGCGCCGTACCGCCCCGACCGCCGGTCACAAGCTGTCGATGGACTCCTGGGACGGCTATCCGGCTTCCAGGCAGCGGCTGATGGACGGGGCCGAGGCGGCCGGTCTCGCGAACCTCATGGTGCTGTCGGGGGACGTGCACACGGGGCACGCGTACGACATCAAGAAGGACTGGGACGACCCGGACTCCCGCACGCTGGGCACCGAGATCGTGGCGACGTCCGTCACGAGCGGGAGAGACGGACAGGATCGGCCGGCTGACTGGGACACCTTCATGGCCGCCAATCCGCACATGAAGTTCTACAGCGGGCGGCGCGGCTACGTGAACGTCGAGCTGGGCCTCACGCGCGCCAGGGCGGACTTCCGTACGGTGGACGTGGTCACGGCACCGGGGGGCCCGGTCAGAACGGCGGCGTCCTTCGTGACGGAGGCGGGCAGCCCGGGCCTGAGCCCGGCCTGACTGCCCGTCACCACGGCACACCCAAGCCCGTCCGGCGATTGAGGACATCAGTAAGCCGCGTCCACCACCGGGCCGCAGACGCCCGTCCGGCATGAGAACACCACGCACCCCCGCGGGCTACGCCCGCCCCGCGTCAGCCGGAAAACGCACGCCGATCAGCGAACGCACCGCATCCAGCGTCCGCATCACCGCCAGCGTGCCGGCCAGCGGCACGAGCGGGGACTCCGTCTCGCCCGCCCGCAGGCAGCGCATCACCTCGACCGCCTCGTGCTGCATCCCCCACAGGCCGCCCGCGCCCGTGAGCCGGGCCTCCGTGATCTCCTCCGGCTCCGCCCCCGACCGCCGCAGGACGAGGCGGTCCGGGGCGAAGAAGCCCGCCGGGATCTCGATCCGGCCCTTCGTGCCGGTGACGGTGGCGGTACGGGGTGTCTCGGCCGTCACCGAGCAGGTGAGGAGCGCCGTCGCGCCCGCGTCCCAGCCCAGCAGGATCCCCGTGTTGAGGTCGGCGCCCTCGGGGGAGAGCAGCGCGTCGGCCTGGACCCGGTCCGGTTCGCCGAGCAGCAGCTGGGCGAACGACACCGGGTAGACGCCGAGGTCGAGCAGCGCGCCGCCGCCCAGCGCCGGGTCGCGCAGCCGGTGTTCGGGCGGGAACGGGCCCTCCAGGCCGAAGTCCGCCTGTACGGTACGGATCTCGCCGATCGCCCCGTCCCGTACGAGTGCCACCAGGTGCCGGATCACGGGGTTGCAGTACATCCACATGGCCTCCATCAGGAAGAGCCCCCGCTCCCCGGCCAGCGCCACCAGCTCGCCCGCCTCCCGGGCGTCGAGCGTGAACGCCTTCTCGCAGAGCACCGGCTTCCCGGCGGTGAGGGCCAGCCCGGCGGCGGCCCGGTGCGCGGAGTGCGGGGTGGCCACGTACACGACGTCGACGTCCTCGTCGGCGACGAGCCCGGCCCAGCTGCCGTACGCGCGCGGGATCCCGAGCCGTCCGGCGAACTCCTTCGCCGAGGCGTCACCGCGCGAGCCGACCGCCACGATCTCGGCGTCCGGCAGTTCACCGACCTCGGTGACGAACCGTTCGGCGATCCCGCCCGTCGCCAGGACACCCCAGCGCACCGCCCGGCCGGCCGCCACCGGTGTCGCCCGAGTCGCCGGTATCGGCTGTTCCGCTTCCGCTGTCATGTGCTGCCTGCCTCATCCGTAGGTATTCGTGGGTGCCGCGTGCATCCCGGATCAATAGGTCCTGACCACTCCGCCTGAGCTGAGAGCATAGGTAAGGATTCAACGACATGGAGATGCGGATGCCTGACGGCGGGCGGACCACCGAGGGACGAATAGGCCACATAGGACCGGGGCAACTCCTGCCGGACGCGGGCAAGAGGCCGCCGGAGGAGGCGGGTTCGGGCCCGGCCGGGACGGCGGGGAAGCCGCCGTCCCGGCGCCAGGCACCTCCCCAGGACACGCAGCGGCTCGCGGAAAGCCCCACCGCCCGCCGGGCCGGGCTCCTCGTCACCCTCGTCCTGGGCGGGCTCACGGCCCTTCCCCCGCTCTCCATGGACATGTACCTCCCGGCGCTGCCCGACGTCACCGGCTCGCTCGCCGCGCCCGCCGCCACCGTCCAGATCACCCTCACCGCCTGCCTGATGGGCATGGCGCTCGGCCAGATCGTCGTCGGGCCCATGAGCGACCGGTGGGGGAGACGCGGACCGCTGCTCCTCGGCATGGTCGTCTACGTCTTCGCCACCGCCCTCTGCGCCGTCGCCCCCAACGTCGAACTCCTCATCGGCGTCCGCCTCCTCCAAGGACTGGCGGGCTCCGCGGGGATCGTCATCGCCCGTGCCGTGGTGCGTGATCTGTACGACGGGGTGGAGATGGCGCGGTTCTTCTCCACGCTGATGCTGATCTCCGGTGTCGCGCCGATCATCGCGCCGGTGATCGGCGGTCAGGTGCTGCGGCTCACCGAGTGGCGGGGCATCTTCCTCGTCCTCACCGTGATCGGCGCGCTGCTCACGTTCGTGGTGTGGAAGTGGCTCCACGAGACCCTGCCCGAGGAGAAGCGGCACAGCGGGGGTGTCGTTGAGGCGCTGCGAACGATGCGCGGGCTGCTTGCCGACCGGGTGTTCACCGGCTACATGCTGGCGGGCGGTCTCGCCTTCGCCGCGCTGTTCGCGTACATCGCGGCCTCGCCGTTTGTCGTCCAGGAGATCTACGGCGCCTCGCCGCAGATGTTCAGCCTGCTCTTCGGCGTCAACTCCGTGGGGCTGATCGTGGTCGGCCAGATCAACGGCAAGCTGCTCGTCGGCCGGGTGAGCCTGGACCGGGTGCTCGGTTTCGGGCTGGCGGTCATCCTGCTCGCCGGGGTGGCGCTGCTGCTGATGACGACCGGGGTGTTCGGCACGGTGGGGCTCTTCCCGGTCGCCGCGGGTCTGTTCGTCCTGATGTCCGCGATGGGTCTGGCGATGCCCAACACCAACGCGCAGGCGCTGATGCGCACTCCGCACGCGGCCGGTTCGGCCTCGGCGCTCATCGGTACGTCGTCGTTCCTGATCGGGGCCGTGGCCTCGCCGCTCGTCGGGATCGGCGGCGAGGGGACGGCGGCGCCGATGGCCCTGGTCCAGGTGGTCAGCGCGGCCGGTGCGATCGGCTGCTTCCTGGGGTTGGTACGGCCCTGGCAGCGGCGGCGGCCGACGCCGTAGGGCCTGTCCGGCGTGTGTCAGGGGCGCAGTGGGTACGCCGTCAGGTGCGGCCGGTCCCGGGCGTCCGTCCAGGGGAAGAGGCCCATGCCCGCCGTGCTCCCGCCCGGCAGCCGTACGTTGGGGGCCAGCGCCACCGCCTCCGGCTGCCCGGCCGTCAGGTCGACCTCGACCGGGCTGCCGCCGCCGGCCAGCGCGTCGGTCACCGAGCGGGCCAGGGCCGCGCCGTACGCGGTGCCCTCGTCCGTCACGGCCGTCAGGGTCAGCGGACCGGTGCCGTCCGCCTCCTCGAAGCACTGGCCCTTCCCCGTCGCCAGGTCGAAGGCGAGGCGGCCGGCGATCAGGTAGCGGCCGGTGGGGGAGAGGGCGGGCTGCGGCGCGTCGACGGGCGCGAGCGCGGGCCTGCGGCAGCGCGTGCGGGCCAGCACCTTGCCGGTGGTCATGTCGTGCACCGCCCAGGTCTCGTGCGTGGCCGTGTCCTTCGCTTTCCTCTTGCCCTGCCAGCGGGCGAGGATCCGGCCCGGTGCGACGGATGACAGCACTCCGGAGGCGGGTGCGGTGCCCGTGGGGGCGACCGTACGGCTGAACCAGCCGCCACGGACCCAGAATTCGGCCGCGCCGCCCACCAGTACGCCCTGCTCGGTCACGGCGCGCAGTTCGGTCAGCCGGCCGCACTCCCGGCAGCCCTTCGGCCGGCCGAGCGCGCCGGGCTCCACCCGGGACACCCCGCCGGTCGCCGGGTCGACCACCGCGCCGGTGGCCTTCCCGTCGCTGATCAGTACGCGGGGTCCTGCGGCGGTCACGACGGGCGCGGCGGGCCAGGGCACTTCGACGCGGCGGCGGGCGCCGGTCGTCGCGTCGTACACGTCGAGGGAGACGATCGTGTCGGAGGGCGCCGGGGCGGTCGCGTCGAGCTTTCCGTACGACCAGGTCACGAAGTACGCGCTGCCGTCGGCGGCGGTGACGGCCAGCAGGCGGGGGGCGAGGCCGGGGGCGAACAGCGCGCGGGTGGGCGTGCCTTCCCAGCCGCGTTCGCCGGACGCCGGGTCGAGCGTCCGCAGCCGGAAGCGGTTCTCCCCGGCGCTCTCCAGGTGGGCGAGGCGGGTCGCGGTACCGACCCCGGCGAGCGCGTACGCGAGCGTGGACGTGGGCGTGTACGCCGGCGCGGGCGCGGGGCCGGTGATCTCCCAGCCGCGTGCGGTGTCGTAGACGGGCGGAACGGTGAGCCGGGCCGGGGGCGCGACGCTCCTGGCCCCTGGCTTCTCGTCGCCCCGGGCGGCTTTGGCTTCGGCGCCGCCTTCTTCGGCGCGGTCACCGTAGACGGCGAGGAGGACGAAGAACGCCACCACGATGCTGCCGGCCAGCAAGGACAGGCGTAAGGCCCGCTGTCTCATGGTCCCCCCGGGGGTGAGATCGGCCGCGTGCCCGGTGCGGGTGGGTGCGGCTTACTGATTGTCCTCAATCGCCGGACGGGCTTGATTGTGCCCGCTGCGGGCCGGTTGCGTATGCGCGGGTTGTTGCCGGGGGCCGGGCAGGGGCCGTGTCCTGCACTGCATGTTTTACGTCGCGTTCGGGAACCCCGAACATTCACGGTAGCCACGCGACACAAAACACGCTCTACGTTCCGGACACGACCCCTGCCCGTCCCCCTTCCCGGCCCGCGTTACCACCCGGCCCACCCCAGGCGGGGAGTCGTTGCGTCTCCCGTCCGGCGTGAGGGGGGTGGGGTCGGAGGAGGTGCGTGTGTCCGGACGTAAAGCGTGTTTTGTGGCGCATGACTACCGTGAATGTCCGGAGCTCCTGAGGCGCCGTAAAACATGCAGTCCGGACATACGTACCTCCGCAGGCCCCACCCCCCGCCACCACGACACACCCAGCCCGTCCGGCGATTGAGGACATCAGTAACCCGCGCGCGCACCGGGCAGAGGCCACAACCAAGCCCGTCCGGCGATTGAGGACAAGCACTAAGCTTGTTGTTTAACGTCCGTCCCTGAGAGGCCAGTTGGCGCCTGACGGGCGATGCGGCAGTGGTACGGCCTTGGTGTGATCATGTGCGTTGTCGAGACGCTGTTGATCATGCCAAGGCCGCGAGGGTGAGTCTGCTGTACAACGCTGTTCGCGTCGAGTCCCTGACCGTGTTGTCCCGGTTCCGGACCGACTTCTACGACTGCCTGACCGCCCGCGCGGACGCACTGTTCGAGCTGACCGACGCCGTGCTGTGCACCGACGGACCGGTACGGTCGCTGGTCGACCTCGCCCTGGCACCCGAGCACCGCCGGGGTCACGGTTCCCTCTACGCCGGCCTGAACCGCGGCGGGCTCGATGTCGCCCGGTTGCGGCGCGCGCTGGCCGGGGTTCCGCTGCCGCGGGCGGGCGACGGGCGGCTGGTCCTGGCGGTGGACGTCTCGCCGTGGCTGCGGCCGGACGCCGGGACCGTGCCGGACCGCTCGTTCTGTCACACCTACGGCCGTGGCAACGCCAAGCACCAGATGATGCCCGGCTGGCCGTACTCGGTGGTCGTCGCCCTGGAGGCCGGCCGCACCTCCTGGTCGGCGTTCCTGGACGCGGTCCGGCTGGCCCCCGGCGCGGACCTGGCGGCGGTCACCGCCCGCCAGGTCGGCGAGGTGGTCGAACGGCTCGTCGCGGCGGGCCAGTGGAGCGAGGGTGACCCGGACGTCCTGATCGTCCTGGACGCCGGATACGACGCCCCGCGCATCGCCCACCTGCTGTCCGGCCTGCCGGTCGAGATCCTGGGCCGGACACGGTCGGACCGGGTGATGCGCCGCCCGGCACCCTCGCGGGAAGAGTTTCTCCGTGCGAACCCGAAGGGTGGACGGCCGCCCAAGCACGGCGGGGAGTTCGTCTTCGGCGACCCCGCGACCTGGGGTGAGGAGCAGGCCGTCACGGTCACCGGCACCCGCCTCTACGGCACGGCGACCGCGCGGGCCTGGGACCGGCTCCACCCGCGGCTGACCCAGCGGGCCGCCTGGCTCGACCACGACGGCCCGCTGCCGGTCATCGAAGGCACCGTCATCCGCCTGTCAGTCGAACACCTGCCGTCCGGCGGGGTCAACAAGCCGGTCTGGCTGTGGTGGTCCCGCACCGGCGCCACCGAAGCCGACGTCGACCGCTGCTGGCAGGCGTTCCTGCGACGCTTCGACATCGAGCACACCTTCCGCATGCTCAAGCAGACCCTCGGCTGGACCCGGCCCCGCCTGCGCGACTCGGCCGCCGCCGACCGCTGGACCTGGCTAATCATCGCCGCCCACACCCAACTCCGCCTCGCCCGCCCCCTCGCGACCGACCTCCGCCGACCGTGGGAGAAGCCAGCGCCGCCGCACAAACTCACACCGGCCCGCGTCCGGCGCGGGTTCCGGAACCTCCGCACGACGACCGGTTCGCCGGCCGGGGCACCGAAACCCACCACACCCGGCCCTGGACGCCCGCCCGGCTCGAAGAACCACAGACCTGCACCCCACCACGACGTGGGACGAGTCCTCACCGGCAGCGAGGCATACCAGCGACCGGCCCACCACAAGGTCGGCACCAAACCCCGACGAACTGGTTAAAAAACAAGCTAAGCGCAACCAAACGCACCGGCGAAGATGCGTACGATTCGGCGGTGAACGCCGACACCCTTCCCACCCCCGACGCCCTGCGCACCGCCCTCGCCGGCCTGCTCGACGGGCTGCCGCCCAAGCAGGCCGCCCAGGCCGTCGAGCGGCTGATCGCGAACTACCGGGGGACCACCCCGACCGGCACGCCCCTGCTGCGCGACCGGTCGGACGTCGCCGCCTACGCCGCGTACCGGATGCCCGCGACGTTCGAGGCGGTACGGGCCGCGCTCGACGCGCTCGCGGACGCCGCGCCGGACTGGGTGCCCGCCAGCCACCTGGACGTGGGCGGCGGCACCGGCGCGGCGGTCTGGGCGGCCGACGCGACGTGGGCGGAGCCCCGTACCACCACCGTCCTGGACTGGGCGGAGCCCGCCCTCGCGCTCGGCCGGGAGCTGGCCGAACGCTCCGGCCTCCCCGCGCTGCGTACCGTCGACTGGCGGCGCGCCAGGATCGGCACCCCGCTCGTCCTGCCCGACACCGACCTGATCACGGTCTCGTACGTCCTGAACGAACTGACCGAGCGCGACCGGGGCGCGCTCGTCACCGACGTGGCGCGGGCCGCCCAGGCCGTGGTGATCGTGGAACCCGGCACCCCCGATGGCTACTTGAGGATCATCGAGGCCCGGCGGCAGCTCATCGGCGCGGGGCTGCGCGTTGCCGCGCCCTGCCCGCACGACGGCGCCTGCCCGATCGAACCGGGCACGGACTGGTGCCACTTCGCCGCCCGGGTCGCCCGCTCCTCCCTGCACCGGCAGGTGAAGGGGGGCTCGCTGCCGTACGAGGACGAGAAGTTCAGCTATGTGGCGGCGGTCCGCTTCGCACCGCGGCCGGTGCGGAACCGGGTGATCCGCAAGCCGCAGATCCGCAAGGGCCAGGTGCTGCTGGAGCTGTGCACCCCGTCGGACGGACTGCGCGGCGAGACGGTCACCAAGCGGCACGGCGCGCTGTACCGCGCGGCCCGGGACACGGGGTGGGGCGACGCCTGGCCGCCGCCCGCCGCCCCGTGATCCGTTCGGGTGATTCCCGGTGCGGTCCTGCCGGTCTCCCCGTCAGCTGTCGAGACGATACGTCTCGCCTCTACCCGTTGGTAGATTGACGCCATGGCCGACAGCAGGGCACCCGACTCCACCCGCCGCAGCGACCGGTCCCGCCGGGCGATCTATGACGCCGCGCTCGCCCTGGTCACCGAGGTCGGCTACGCGAAGACGACCGTCGAGGGCATCGCTGCCCGCGCCGGAGTCGGCAAGCAGACGATCTACCGGTGGTGGCCCTCGAAGGGCGCCGTCCTCCTCGAAGCCTTCCTCGATCTCACCGAGCAGGCCGCCCGCGCCGCCGCCGACGGGGCGGGGATGTACGAGATCCCCGACACCGGTGACCTGGCCGCGGACCTCAAACTCGTGCTGCGCGCCACGGTCGACGAGATGAACGATCCCGCGTACGACCTCCCCTCACGCGCGCTCGCCGCCGAGGGGATCGTCGACGCCGAACTGGGCGCCGAGTTCGCCCGCAAGCTCCTCGAACCCCAGCTCCAGCTCTACGTGAAGCGCCTGCGGGCCGGTCAGGAAGCCGGTGACGTACGGCAGGACATCGACCTCCGTATCGCCCTGGAACTCCTCGCGGGCCCCCTCGCGCACCGCTGGCTGCTCCGTACCCTCCCGCTCACCCACGCATACGCGGATGCCGTCGCCGACTACGCCCTGTACGGTCTCGCCCCGCGCGGCTGACCGGCGGGGCGAGGCGCGGACGGCCGGCGGCCGACCGGCGGTCGGCCGGGCGGGCCACCGGCGGCTCACATGTGGCCGACCCCCGGCTGGGGAGGGCGGCCACCCGGGAGGCAGGATGGTGCGACCATGGGTGAGGCCGCAGGGGCCGGCGTGAGGTGTGTGAGGGGATAGATGGGCGACGACTTCGGCCGCTACCGCGGCACGGACAGCAGGATTCCCCAGTGGTTGCGCAGGCGTGCCAAGAAGAGCGCCGAGGCGCTCGACGGGGCGGCGGCGGACCGGGAGGCACTGCTGCTCGCCGTGGCCGACGCCGGTATGCCCGTCTCGCCCG
Organism: Streptomyces sp. NBC_01317; assembly: GCF_035961655.1. Lineage (NCBI taxonomy): Bacteria > Bacillati > Actinomycetota > Actinomycetes > Kitasatosporales > Streptomycetaceae > Streptomyces > Streptomyces sp. NBC_01317. The sequence goes on from NZ_CP108393.1 coordinate 5,958,389, forward strand.
CGGCCCATCCCCTCGGCTACCGCTGTTCCTGTGAGCGGATCGGCTGTCCGACCCCGGCCAGACACCCCATCTCGTTCGCCTGGCAGACCCAGTCCACCACCGACCGCGCCCAGATCGAGCGGTGGGCCCGCAACCAGCCCCAGGCCAACTTCATCACCGCGACCGGCATGATCCACGACGTGCTGGACGTGCCGCTGGAAGCGGGCAGCCGGGCGCTGGAGCGGCTGCTGGAACGGTCCGTGGACGTCGGCCCCGTGGCCGATTCCGGCGGCGACCGCATGCTCTTCTTCACCGCCACCCGGGGCACCCCGGAGGACGAGGACGAGTGGTGGCCCTGCGAACTGGACTGCCACCCCGAGACGATGGACGAGCATCCGGGGCTGCGCTGGCACTGCCGGGGCAGTTACGTCCTCGTACCGCCCGCGCGGCTCCCGGGCGACCTGGCGGTGCGCTGGATCCGCGGCCCCGAGCTGCCGCTGCCCGATCCCCTGACACTGCTGGAGACCCTGACGGACGCGTGCGCGCGGTACGCGGGCGAGAACGGCGAACTGGACCCGCACGCGGTGGCCTGGCCCCTGGGCCGCTGAACGACCCCGCCGATGGCCCGCGTTACGAGCCCACGGCCCCCGTCACGCCCTGCAAGCGGCCTATGACGTCGACCTGGCCGGAGGCCGTCCCGGAGCCCGCCCCGGCGCGCGGGACGACCACCGCCTGGTTCGACATCCATTCCTTCGTCACGGTGTTGGTCACCGTGCCGGTCATGAGCGCCTTCACGTCTGCGCTCACCCGCGGCCGCAGCCCCTTCGCCGCCGTCTGCCGCTCGAAGAAGCGCATGGCGAAGAAGACGAACGCGCCCCCGTCCTCCGTCGCCAGCCCGACCGGGGCGAAGTCCCCGCCGTTCAGGGGCTGGTCGACGTACTGCTGGGTGAACCCGGGGACGCGCGCCCGCTTCTGACGGTCCGTCCGCCACGCGGTGGTGTGCGGCCCCGGCGCGAAGTGCGCGGGCCGGCCGGTCCGCAGGTACGAGGTGTACTCGGCGCTCAGTGCCTTCGGCGCCACCGCGAAGTTCGTGTCGTCCGGCGATATCGCCTCGCCCCAGCCGTCCTTGTCGGTCTTGAAGGCCGGCACCGTGCCCTTGGACAGGATCGCCAGATACGCGACCTCCCACGGACGGTCCTTCGCGTTGCGCACGAACACCAGCAGCCAGCTGTTGTCCTGCGGCCCGCCGTCGACGTCCCGGTTGCTGTCGGTGTCCGCGAGGAAGAACCGCGGCCAGCCCGCCTTCTTGGGGATGGTGAACTTCGCGTCGGTCAGCTCCAGCGGTACGTGCCGGGGGTTGCCGGCCGGGTCCGTGACGCTCCGCGACTTCAGCCCGGCCTGGTTGATCGCGCCCAGCGCGCCCGTGACCTGCTCCGCGTCCAGCGCCGGATCGTACGCCAGGTCCGAGGCGTTGTACGCGTCGGTGAAGACCTTCAGCGCCCGCGCGGCCTCACTCCGCTTCGCCGACGGTACGACCGCCAGCTCCCCGTGCACCGTCACGCACCCGCTCGCCGTCAGTGACAGCGACGCGACCGCCGCCAGCCCCACCACTGCCCGCATCGGCCTCATCATCGGTCGCCTTCTGCTCCTCGGCCCCGCCCCCGCCTCCAACTGACCGTCCGAACCATACCGGGGCCAGGAACAGCGCGAGTGTCGGGATCAGGTAGAGCAGCCACACGACCAGCTGGACCACGGTGGGATCCGGCTGGAAGTTGAAGACGCCCTTGAGGAGCGTGCCGTACCAACTGTCCGGCGGGATGGTGGAGCTGATGTCGAAGGCCTTGTCCGACAGGCCGCCGATGTGGTCGGCCTCCTGGAGGTCGTGCACCCCGTACGCGAGCACCCCCGCCGCGACGACGACCAGCATCCCGCCGGTCCACGTGAAGAACTTCGCCAGGTTGATCCTGAGCGCGCCCCGGTAGAAGAGCCACCCCAGTACGACGGCGGTGGCGAGCCCCAACAGCACACCGGTCAGCGGCTCGTACGTGCCGTCCTGCGACGCGCGCACCGACGCCCAGACGAACAGCGCCGTCTCCAGGCCCTCGCGGCCCACCGCGAGGAACGCCGTCGCGACCAGCGCGCCCGTGCCCATCGCCAGCGCCGCGTCGAGCTTCGCCCCCAGGTCCGCCTTGAGGTGCCGGGCCGTACGCCGCATCCAGAAGACCATCCACGTCACCAGGCACACCGCGACGATCGACAGCGAACCGCCCAGCGTCTCCTGCGCCTCGAACGTCAGCTCCTGCGAGCCGTATTCGAGCCCGAAGCCGAAGGCGAGCGCCAGCACGATCGCGACCGAGATCCCGATCCAGATGGGCCGCAGCGCGTCGCGCCGGCCCGTCTTCACCAGGTACGCGACGAGGATGCAGACGACGAGACTGGCCTCCAGGCCCTCTCGCAGACCGATCAGGTAATTGCCGAACACGGCGGGTCCCTTCTGCTCTCTCTGCTCAGGAGACCAGCGTCCGGCCCCACCAGTCGTCCTTGTCCCGGACGCCCGGCGGGATCGCGAAGACCGCTGAACCCACGTGCTGGATGTACTCGTTGAGCGCGTCGGAGCGCGCGAGGGACTGCTGTACGGGGATGAACGCGTCCCGCACGTCCCGCTGGTAGGCCAGGAAGAACAGGCCCGCGTCGAGCCGGCCGAGCCCGTCCGTACCGTCGGTGAAGGAGTAGCCGCGCCGCAGCATCCGTACCCCGTGATGGGAGTCCGGGTGCGCGAGGCGCACATGCGCGGTCGGCAGCATCGCCTTGAGGTTGGGCTTGTCGTGCTCGTGCGCCTTGCCGACCGCCGCGCCCTCGCCCTTGTCCCGGCCGAAGATGTCCTCCTGCTCCTGGAGGGAGGTGCGGTCCCAGCTCTCGATCCGCATCGAGATCCGGCGTGCGACCAGGTAGGACCCGCCGGCCAGCCAGCCGGCCCCGTCCTTCCGCGACACCCACACGTGCCGGTCGAGCGCGGCCGTGTCCGTCCCGTCGATGTTGCTGGTGCCGTCCTTGAACCCGAAGAGGTTACGGGGGGTCTGGGCGCCCGGCGTCGTCGACGACGTCTTGCCGAAGCCCAGTTGGGACCAGCGCACCGCGACCTTGCCGAAGCCGATGCGGGCGAGGTTGCGGATGGCGTGCACGGCGACCTGCGGATCGTCCGCGCACGCCTGCACACACAGATCACCGCCGGTGCGTGCCGCGTCCAGGTTGTCGCCGGGGAACGCGGGCAGGTCCACCAGCGCGTCGGGCCGCCGGTCCTCCAGGCCGAACCGGCCCTTGGCGAAGAGCGACGGGCCGAAGCCGACCGTCAGGGAGAGCCGGGACGGCTTGAGCCCCAGTGCCTCGCCCGTGTCGTCGGGCGGCGCCTCGGCGAGCCCGCCGTACGCGCCGTCGCCGACCGCCTGGCCGGCCGTCATCCGCTCGGCGGCCCGCGTCCAGTCCTTGAGGAGCTGGGCCAGCTCGGCACGGTCCTTCGTCGTCACGTCGAACGACGCGAAATGCAGACGGTCCTGTACGGCGGTGGCGATGCCGGCCTGGTGCGTACCGTGGAAGGGGACCGCCGCGCCGCTCTCCGCGGCGGGCTCGGTCGGGTCCCCGCCGCGCACCGCCGCGACGGTGCCGCCGGCCGCGACGGCACCGAGCGCGAGCCCGGCGCCGCCCCAGCCGAGGAGGGAGCGGCGGGAGGGCGCGGCGCCCTGGCCGGATCCGTCGGCGGCTCCGGGAGAGCTTTCGGTCGTCTGGTCGTTCACGGCGTACGCGTCCCCTGCCTGGCTGCTCGAATGCCTTACTGGTGCCTTGCTGCCTGACTACTTGACGACGGCCGCCGCGAGCCGGGAGAGCGGCTCCGCGAGCGCGTTCACCGCGTCGGAGAGTTCCTTGCGCTGCGGCTCACGGACCTTGTCGTACGAGACGAACTCGTACGAATCGGCCCCGCCTGTACGGTACTTGTCGAGCAGCGTGTTCAGCGCGGCGAACTGCTTGTCCAGCTCGGTGACCAGAGCCGCGTCGTTCTTCCCCGCGACCGGCTTGAGCAGCTCGTACGACTGCTGCGCCCCCTCGACGTTGGCCTTGAAGTCGACCAGGTCGGTGTGGCTGTAGCGGTCCTCCTCGCCGGTGATCTTGCCGGAGGCGACCTCGTCGAGCAGCTCCTTGGCGCCGTTGGCCATGGAGGTCGGCGTGATGACCGCCTTGCCGACGCGCTTCTGCCAGTCGGCCAGGTCCTTGTCCAGCTCGTCGGCGAGGGCCGTGGCGTCCGGGCTCAGCTTCTTGTCCTGCCAGAGTTCCTTCTCCAGCCGGTGCCAGCCGGTCCACTTCTGTCCCTTCTCCAGGCCGTCCGCGCGGGTGTCGACCAACGGGTCGATGTCGCCGAAGGATTCGGCGACGGGCTCGGTGCGCTCCCAGCCGATGCGGGAGGGCGCGTACGCCTTCTTCGCGCCCTCGATGTCACCGGCGCGCACGGCGTCGGTGAAGACCTTCACCTTCGGCAGCGTGGCATCGGCCTGCTCCTGGGCGTACTTGCGGTACGCGGCGACCGCGGCGTCCTTCTCCGGGCTGCGCGTGACGGCCGTACCCCCGGTCGCGGTGACCTTCTGGCGGATGCCGTTGCCCTTCATGCCGGGCTTGCAGGCGATTTCGTACGCGCCGGACTTCACCTCGGCGGTCAGCGTGACCTTGGTGCCGGGGCCGATGTTCTCGCGCTCGGTCACGATGCGGTCGTCCGGGAAGAGGAGGTAGACCTCGGTGACCTTCGAGCCCTTGTTCTCGACGGCCAACTCGACGTGGCCCGAAGGGAACTCCTTCTTCGACACGTCGCAGGAGGTGTCCTTCGCCGTGACCTGGACGGCGTCGCCGCCGGCCTTGGCGTCGCTCCTGTCGGCGCATCCCGTGACGGCGGTCAGGGCGGCCACCGCGGCGATCGCGGAGACGACGGAGAGGCGGGCAGGGCGCATGCGGGACTCCACAAGGGTGGTGGCGAGGGACGGGGACGTTGGTGAGGCAGACCTAACTTAACGAAGGCTTACCTGACTTTGCCCTCTTCGTCCAGTGATTCGGATCTCAGTCCTCGGGCTCGGACACGGCGGGATCACGGGTGCTCCACGGGCCGGCCATGGGTGGGTCAAGCGGAGGTCAAGGTGTCCGATTCGCCTGTTTCGAGGTGCGGTTCGGCGAGGCCGCTCCTCAGGGTCGATGTCCTGTTCGAAAGTGCGGGGCCCCGGGTGTTTGAATGCCCGGGTGAATGACATCGACGTACTCAGCGTCTTCTGCGGGGCCGACGGCCGGCACGGCAACACCCTCGGCGTCGTGCGCGAGGGCCGGGACCACCCCGACCGCGCCGACCGGCAGGCGATCGCCGCCGAACTCGGCTACAGCGAGACCGTGTTCGTCGACGACCCCGAGCGCGGTGTGGTCGACATCTACACCCCGGGCCTGCGGCTGCCGTTCGCCGGCCACCCCCTGGTGGGGACGGCGTGGCTGCTCGACCTGGAGTCCGTGAACCCGCCCGCGGGTGAGGTGTGGGTGCGCCAGGACGGCGAGTTCACCTGGATCACCGCCCGCCCCGAATGGGCGCCGCCCCGGCAGCTCCGGCAGTACGGTTCCGTCGCCGAGGTCGACGCCCTGCCCGCCCCGCCGCCCGGTGAGGGCTGGCTCTACGCCTGGGCGTGGCAGGACGAGGCGGCGGGGCGCGTCAGGGCCCGGGGCTTTCCGCGCCGGGACGACGGCATCGCGGAGGACGAGGCGACGGGGGCGGCGGCGCTGCTGCTCACGGAACAGCTGGGCCGCGCGCTGAACATCACGCAGGGCCGGGGCTCGCAGATCCTCACCGCGCCGGCTCCCCGGGGCGAGATCGAGATCGGCGGCCGGGTGCGGCTGCACCAGACGCACGAGACGCACTGAGGGGCTGAGGGGCTGCCGGGCGGGCGCCTGTCCGCCCGGCGTCGTCACCGGTGACGCGTCACGCGTCACGCGCTGCGCGGGAACTCGTCCCCCAGCTCACGGAAGACCGCCCCGTTGAAGTCGAACGCCCGCTTGCACTCGTCGACGATCCGCTGCTTCTCCAGGTCGTCGGCCGCCACCGCGTCCAGCAGCTCGCGGTAGTCGCGCTTGAACGCGGCCGGGTTCGCGATCCCCTCGAAGACGTAGAAGCGGACCCCGTCCCCCTTACGGGCGAAGCCCCACGCCTTCTCCGCCCGGTCGCGGATGATCTGGCCGCCGGACAGGTCACCCAGATAGCGGGTGTAGTGGTGCGCCACGTATCCGCCGGGCCACGCGCGGGCGCACTCCTCCACCCGTGCCGCGTACGCGGCGGTCGCGGGGAGCGGTTCCAGGCCCGTACGCCACTCCGTACCGCACAGATGCGCCAGATCGCGCTCCAGCTCCGGCGTGCGCGCCAGCTCGCGCCGGATGAAGGGACCGGCGACCGGATCGTCCGCCAGTGCCTCGGAGGCGCCTTCCAGTGCGCGGTACACGAACCACAGCTGCTGGGTGTAGCGGGTGTACGCGTCCACCCCGAGCCGCCCGCCCAGCAGGTCGCCCATGAAGGGCGAGGTCTCGGCCTGGGTGTGCTGTTCGTGCGACGCGACGCGGATCAGGGTGGAGAACGGTGTGCTGTCGGTGACGGTGCGTGCGTCCAAGGCGGGCCTCCGGGGACCGAGGGGGACGGGAGCACCGGAAGTGCCCACGGTGGCAGCGCGGGGGCTTGCCACCACGGATCCTCCTACTTAGGCTTACCTAAGTCAACTGGTTCCCGACGTCCTGTCGGTAAAACGCTACCCGGCTCCCACCAGGGGCGCGCGCTCGGAGAGGCCCGCGAGGCGGCTCAGGGAAGCGTGAGGATCTCCGCGCCGGTGTCCGTCACCACCAGGGTGTGCTCGAACTGCGCCGTCCGCTTGCGGTCCTTCGTCACGACGGTCCACCCGTCGTCCCACATGTCGTGCTCGTACGTACCGAGCGTGAGCATCGGCTCGATGGTGAAGGTCATGCCCGGCCTGATGACGGTCGTGGCGTGCGGGCTGTCGTAGTGCGGGACGATGAGTCCGGAGTGGAAGGACGTGTTGATCCCGTGGCCGGTGAAGTCCTTGACGACGCCGTAGCCGAAGCGCTTGGCGTACGACTCGATGACCCGCCCGATCACGTTCAGCTGGCGTCCCGGGCGTACGGCCTTGATCGCGCGGTTCAGCGCCTCGCGGGTCCGCTCGACGAGCAGTGTCGATTCCTCGTCGACGTCACCGCAGAAGTAGGTGGCGTTGTTGTCGCCGTGCACGCCGCCGATGTACGCGGTGACGTCCAGGTTCACGATGTCGCCGTCGCGGAGCACCGTGGAGTCCGGAATCCCGTGGCAGATCACCTCGTTGACGGACGTGCAGAGGGACTTGGGGAAGCCCCGGTAGCCGAGCGTCGAGGGGTAGGCGCCGTGGTCGCACATGTAGGCGTGGGCGACCCGGTCCAGCTCGTCGGTCGTCACCCCCGGCGCGATGTGCTTCGCGGCCTCCTCCATCGCCTGCGCGGCGATGCGCCCCGCGATCCGCATCAGCTCAATCGTTTCGGCGGATTGGATCTCCGGCCCGGTGTACGGGGTAGGAGCGGGTTTCCCGACATATTCGGGGCGCCGGATGTTTCCGGGAACGGAACGTGCGGGAGAGAGCTCCCCTGGTACGAGCAGCGACTGGCCAGACATGCGAGCGAGTCTAACCAGCGTCGCGGCGGCGGCCGGGGGGCAGCATGGCGTCAGGGACGTCATGGACGACGGAGAAGAAAGGGAGCCGGGCATGGCCCTGTTCAAGAAGCGCACGGTGGGCAAGCCGGGCGAGTGGTACTACTGCCTGGAGCACGGCAAGGTCGAGGAGGGCCCCGAGTGCCCGGCCAAGGACCGCTTCGGCCCGTACGCGTCCCGCCAGGAGGCGGAGCACGCGATGGACACGGCGAAGGAGCGGAACACGGAGTGGGAGAACGACCCCAAGTGGCACGACAAGCCGGACACGCCCTAGGGCGTGTCCGGCCCCAGCAGGTCGACGGCACGGTCTGAGGGACGGACGGGGGCGACGGGGCGGCGGGCGCCGGGGAGCGCGTACGGCCCTCCCGCCCCCTCACCCCGCGGGCAGCGAGGTCGTCGGCGGTGCCGGGGTCGTCGGCGGTGCGGGCACGGTCGGCGGCGTCGGCGTGAGCGCCTCCTGCCGCGCGCGGCGGCGCAACGCGTCCTCGTCCGTGCTCGCGTCGTACGTCACCAGCCTCGGCAGGACCGCCGACAGCAGCCCCACCGAGACCAGGCAGGCCAGCCCGCCGCCCCACACCGCCGGACGGGTGCCGGTCCAGCCGGCCATGGCACCCGCCCTGACCTGCCCGACCTGGGGGCCCACGCTGTACGACAGCACCTCGATGCCCGCCAGCCGGCCGCGCAGCTCCTCCGGGATCGTCTGGTTCCAGATCGTCGAGCGGCCCAGGCCGCTCAGCATGTCGCCCGCCCCGGCGAAGGCCAGGCAGACCAGCACCACCCACACGTTGGAGAACCACCCCGCCGCCGTGATCGCCAGCCCCCACCCCGCCGCGCCGAACACCACGAAGAGCCCGTGCCGCCGCACCCGTGAGGTCCAGCCGCTGGTCAGGCTGAGGAGTACGGAGCCGACCGAGCCCGCCGCGTACATCAGCCCCAGCGACCACTCCGCGCCGAGGTCGTCCGCGAGGAACGGGAAGATCGAGTTCGGGAAGGCGAAGAGCATCGCCGCCAGATCGATCGCGTACGTCCCGAGCAGGACCGGTCTGCTCCACGCGTACCGCGCGCCCTCCGCGATGCCCCGCAGCGACGGCTTCTGCGCGTCGTGCGCGGCCGGTGCGGGCGACAGGCGCAGGCACATCAGTACGGAGACGGCGAAGCCCAGGATCGTGATGCCGTACGCCGGGGCGTGACCGGCGAACGCCACGACCACCCCTGCCAGCGACGGCCCCGCGATCGCGCCCATCTGCCAGCGCACGGCGTTCAGCGCGGCGGCGGCCGTGAGCTGGTCGTGCGGGACGATCCTGGCCAGCAGCGAGTCCAGCGCGGGACGCTGGAGCCCGGCGAGCGCGGAGACTCCCGCCGCCACCACGTACAGCGGCCACAGCAGCGGCTCCGGCAGCAGCGCGTTCACCAGCAGCACCCCGGCCAGCACGCCGAGCCCGGCCTCGGTGAGCAGGATGACCTTGCGCCGGTCGACGGCGTCGGCGAGCGCCCCGCCGTACAGGCCGAAGACCACCAGCGGCACCAGCTCTACCGCGCCCATCGCGCCCACCGCGAGGGGGGAGTCGGTCAGATCCTTGATCTGGAGCGGCAGGGCGATCATCGCCATGAAGCTCGCGAAGTTCGTCACCAGCCCCTGGACCCAGAGGAGCCGGAAGTCCCGGGAGGAGCGGAGGGGGGAGAGATCCGGCAGGAGCGCGGCGAACATCTTGGTCACAGGGGGCCATGCTGAGGCCGGAAGCCTGTAGAGGGCAACCGTATTTCAGCGGGCAGTCCTGTCTCCCCACGTGAGGGATCTCACCGGGGATCTCACCAACGGGACGGCGGCGGCGCCGTCAGCTGGTCGGCCAGCCGGGACAGCCGGTCCCGGAACCGCCGTTTCCCGCGCTGGGCCGGCAGGCTGTTCTCCCCGGCCGCCGCGGACACCAGATGCTGCACGGTGTCCAGGTCCACGCCGTGCGCCGCGTCCGCCGCCACCACCGTCAGCGCCTCGTGCGCCAGGCCCCGTACCTCCACGTCACCACCGTCGAGCGACAGCACGGTCGCCCCCGCCCGCCGCGCGTCGTGCACCCGCTCCAGCAGCCCGGCGTCCGGCCGCTCCGGCGCCACCACCAGCAGCGTCTCCCCGCGCCCCGCCGCCTCCAGCCGCCCCAGGCCGACGGCCAGATGGGCCGGGTCCCCGTCCCGCACCCGGTGCCGTACGAGCGTCGGATCCAGCTCGGGCTGCCCGGACCACGCGGCCTCGTCCACCAGGTGCGCCGCCAGGTGCCACGGCTCGTACTCCTCGGTCCCGACCAGCAGCAGCCCCCCGCCGTGCGGCACCACGGAGGACCGCAGCGCCCCCGCGAACCGCCGGGTCGCCGACAACCACTCCGTACCGGCCAGGACTTCACGCAACAGCGCGACACGTACGGCATCCATGGGGCGCATCCTGCCCGACCACCCGCCCCGGCCGCCGCCACTCCACCGCACCTCACCCGAACGGGACGCGGACCGGCCGGGGCGGGTGTGGACGGTGCGGCAAGTAGGCTCCGCCGTATGACTTCTAGTGACAACGGCAGCGTGCCCAAGCCCCCCGCCAAGGACCCCTGGGACCTTCCCGACGTGTCGGGTCTGGTGGTCGGTGTGCTCGGGGGTACGGGGGACCAGGGGCGCGGTCTCGCCTACCGGCTGGGGCGGGCCGGGCAGAAGGTGATCATCGGGTCCCGCGCGGCGGACCGGGCGGCGGCCTCGGCGGCGGAACTGGGGTACGGCGTCGAGGGCGCCGACAACGCGGAGTGCGCCCGGCGCAGTGACGTGGTGATCGTCGCCGTCCCGTGGGACGGGCACGCCACGATCCTCGCGTCCCTCCGCGAGGAGCTGGCGGGCAAGCTCGTCATCGACTGCGTGAACCCGCTGGGCTTCGACAAGAAGGGCGCGTACGCCCTCACCCCGGAGGAGGGCAGCGCGGCCGAGCAGGCCGCGGCCCTGCTGCCGGACTCCCGGGTGACCGCCGCCTTCCACCACCTCTCCGCGCCGCTGCTCCAGGACCAGGCGGTCGAGGAGATCGAGACGGACGTGATGGTGCTGGGCGAGGTCCGCGCGGACACGGACATCGTGCAGGCGCTGGCGGCGCGCATCCCGGGGATGAGGGGTGTCTTCGCGGGGCGGCTGCGCAACGCGCACCAGGTCGAGTCGCTGGTGGCGAACCTGATCTCGGTCAACCGCCGGTACAAGGCGCACGCGGGCCTGCGGGTGACGGACGTCTGACGGTCCCCGGAGCCGGGTACGGGCCCGGGGTGGGGGAGACTGGGCCCGTACGACCTGAATGACCGCGGTGCCGCCCAGGAAGCAGTACCCCCCCGCTCGCCCCCGACAGGAGCCGACCGCTATGCCCCGCCTCGCTCTGTACGCTCTCGCCGTCTGCGCCCTCGCCGTGATCGCGGCCGTGGTCTCCTTCGTCCAGGGCAGCTTCCTCGGCGTCGTGTGGCTGCTGCTGGCCGGGCTCTCGTCCAACATGGCCTGGTACTACCTGCGCCGGGCGAAGGCGCGGCGCGCGGCGGACGGGGTGTCGGCGGCGGGCTGAGCGCGTCCCGCTTTCTCGCCGCCCTACTGCGGCTGGCAGTCGTCCCGCTTTCTCGCTGTGCCTACTGCGGCTGGCAGTAGGGACTCTGGTCGTTCCAGAAGCGGTAGAGGTTCTGGCCGCAGGCGGTGATGTTCGTGTCGGCCGGGATGCCGAGGCCGCTCAGGACGGTGTCGACCAGGTCGAAGAAGCCCGCGTTCACGGACGGGATGAAGAGGATGCCGAAGACGGCGAGCAGTCCGAACTGCGCGTACGGCTCCACCTGCCTGCGGATCTTGTACGAGAGCCAGGGCTCGATGACGCCGTAGCCGTCGAGGCCCGGGACCGGCAGGAAGTTCAGGATCGCGGCGGTGATCTGGAGCAGCGCCAGGAAGCCGAGCGCGTAGACGAAGGTGTCCGGCACGCCGTCGAGCGCGTGCAGCCAGAACGGCGCGGTGCACACGAGCGCGAACAGGACGTTGGTCAGGGGGCCGGCCGCCGAGATCAAGCTGTGCTTCCAGCGGCCGTGGATGCGGTTGCGCTCGATGAAGACCGCGCCGCCGGGCAGGCCGATCCCGCCCATGATCACGAAGAGCACCGGCAGCACGATGCTGAGCAGGGCGTGGGTGTACTTGAGCGGGTTGAGGGTGAGGTACCCCTTGCCGCCGATGGAGATGTCGCCGCTGTGCAGGGCGGTGCGGGCGTGCGCGTACTCGTGCAGACAGAGGGAGACGACCCAGGCGGCGGTGACGAAGAGGAAGACGGCGACCCCGGCGTTGGCGGAGAAGTCCGTCCACACGGCCCATCCCGATACCGCCATGACGGCGGCGATCCCGAGGAAGACCGGGGAGATCCGCCGATCGCTGCTGCGGGTGGCTGCGGTGGTCATGGGTGGGTCTCCTGGGAAGTGGGAGCCGGCGCCTGCCGGTGCGGAACGACCGTACTCGTGACGGCCGGGGAACGTCCCGCCGGGCGCGGCGGTTCCCGGCGGGGGCGGGGGCGCCACGAGACAGTGGTGCCGGCGCTACTGGCCGGCCCCGGCCGGGACGCGCCGCGATCGGTGTGTGCGGCCCCGCCGGCTTCGTGGATTTTGTCGGGCGGGGACAATGGGCGGATGCGCTACCGACTCCTCGGCACCGCCCAGGCTTTTCAGGACGACGGGACCCCCGTCGCGCTCGGTGGTGCGCGGTTGCGTGCGTTGCTGACCGTGCTCGCGCTACGGGCCGGGCGCAGCGTCCCCGTCGGGGTGCTGGTCGGCGAGGTGTGGGACGGGGATCCGCCCGCGGACGCCGTCGCGGCGCTCCAGGCGCTGGTCGGACGCCTGCGGCGGGCGCTCGGGCATGACGCGGTGGTGTCCTCGGAGGGCGGCTACCGGCTGACCGCCGACGAGGACGACGTGGACCTCCACCGCTTCGGCCGCCTCGCGGGGGAGGGCGCGCGGGCGCTGGAGGACGGCGACGCGGGCAAGGCCGCCGTACTCCTCGATGAAGCACTCGCCCTCTGGCACGGGCCCGCGCTCGCCGATCTGCCCGACCGCGCGTCGGAGGCCCTGCGCTGGGACACCCGCCGGCTGGAGGCCCGCAGGGCCCGGCTGACGGCCGCGCTCGCGCTGGGCCGCGCGGAGGACGCCCTGCCCGAACTGGCCGCGCTCTGCGAGGAGTTCCCCCTCGACGAACCGCTTCAGGCGCTCCGTATCCGCGCCCTGCGCGACGCGTCCCGCACGGCGGAGGCGCTGGTCGCGTACGACGAGGTCCGCCGCGGCCTGGCGGACCGCCTGGGCGCCGACCCGGGCCCGGACCTGCGCGCGCTGCACGAGGAGCTGCTGCACGAGGGCCGCGCCCCGGGCGCGGCGCCCGGTCGGCGCGGCACGGCCGGGGACACACGGGGTGCGCCCGGCGACGGGAACCCACCGGACCCGTCCGGTACGGCGCCGGCTCCGGAGACCGGCTCGGCGACCGGCCGGGATACGGGCCCGGAGACCCGCACGGCGCGAGCGCGGCAAACGGACGAGGGCCGGCGGCAGCCGCACGGGGTGCCGTCGTCGGAACACGGCCGCCCTCAGGACCGGCCGGCTGAGCGGCGCCCGGACGGAACCCGGTGGGACGGGTCCGGGTCGGACGGATCCGGGTCGAGCGAAGCCCGATGGGCCGAGCGGCGGCCGGACTCCTGGTCGGACGAGGGGAGGCCGGGCGGAGCCCCCTCGGACGGGACTCGGTCGGACCAGCGGCGGCCCGACGGAAACCGGTCGGACGGCGCGGAGTGGGACGGATCCGAGGCGGGCGGAGCCCCGTCGGATGAGCGGCGGGCGGACAGGAACCGGTGGGACGAGGCCGGGTCGGAGAGGGCCCGGTCGGGCGGGCGGGAGTCGGGCGGAGCCCGGTGGGACGGCGCTTCGCCGGCCGGGGTCCGGTCGGGTGGCGTCGGGTCGGGCGAAGCCCCTTGGGACGGAGGCCCTTCGGACGAGGGGCGGTCGTCATGGGAGCCGTCGGGCGGGGACAGCCCGTACGGGAGCGGGCAGCGTGGCGGGCCGGTCTCCGGTCAAGGGCAGTTGTCGGGCCGTCAGGCCCCCGCGTGGCCGCGCGAAGGGCTGGGAGGCCACCCGGGCCACGGGCAAGCGTCCGGTCAGGGGCAGCAGCGCGGCGGCCCCGCCCCCGCGCCCAGCGCCGGCGCCCCCGCCCCCGGCAACCTCCGCGCCCGCCTCACCAGCTTCGTCGGGCGGGAAGGGGACATCGACGCCATCCGGGCCGACCTCTCCGGTGCCCGGCTCGTCACGCTCCTCGGGCCCGGTGGGGCCGGGAAGACCCGGTTGTCGCAGGAGGCCGCAGAACGGGCCTCCGGGGCCTGGCCCGATGGGGTCTGGCTGGCCGAACTCGCCCCCGTGGACGACCCGGAGACCGTCGCCGAAGCCGTCCTGACCTCGCTCGGCGCGCGGGAGACCGTGCTGCGCGGGGCGGGTGCCGAGGAGTTCAGGGCCGTCGACCGGCAGGCCGGTGAGCCGCTCGTACGGTTGGCGGAGCACTGCGCCCGCCGCCGCATGCTCCTCCTCCTCGACAACTGCGAGCACGTGATCGGCGCCGCCGCCACCCTCGCCGAGGAACTGCTCGCCCGCTGCCCGAACCTGACCGTCCTGGCCACCAGCCGGGAGCCCCTCGGGGTGCCGGGTGAAGTCGTACGGCCCGTCGAGCCGTTGCCGCCCCGCTCCGCGCACCGGCTGTTCACCGAGCGGGCCCGGGCCGTGCGGCCCGACTTCGACCCCGAGGCCGACCCGGAGGCCGTCGCCGAGATCTGCCGTCGCCTCGACGGACTGCCGCTGGCCATCGAACTGGCCGCCGCCCGGCTCCGGTTGCTGTCCCCGCGACAGATCGCCGACCGCCTCGACGACCGTTTCAGACTGCTGACGAGCGGCAGCAGGACGGTCCTGCCCCGCCAGCAGACCCTCCGCGCGGTCGTCGACTGGTCCTGGGACCTGCTGGACGAGGCCGAACGCGCCGTCCTGCGCCGCCTGTCCGTCTTCGCGGGCGGCTGCGGCCTGGCGGCGGTGGAGGAGGTCTGCGCCGGTACGACGCCCGGCGACCCCGTACGCTCCCCCGACGTCCCCGCCCTCCTCGGCTCCCTCATCGACAAGTCCCTCGTCGTCGCCGCCCCCTCGCCGAACGGCGACATGCGCTACCGGCTCCTGGAGACCGTCGCCGAGTACGCCGCCGAGCGCCTCGACCAGGCGGGTGAGGTCGTAGGAGACCCGGGCGGTGACCAGACCGGTGACCAGGCCGGCCGCCATGCCGGTGACCGGGCCGCCACCGAGCGGCGGCACCTCGTGTACTACCGCGAGCTGGCCCGTACCACCGACCCCCTCCTCCGCGGCTCCGGCCAGCTCGCCGCGATCGCCCTGCTCCAGCTGGAGCACGAGAACTTCCGCACCGCCCTGCGCCGCGCCGTCGCCGCCCGCGACGAGCACGAGGTGCTCTGCATGGTCCTGTCGCTCGCCTGGTTCTGGTCGATACGGGACATGCGCACCGAGGGCCGCCAGTGGGCCACCGCCGCCGCGTCCCTCGGCCCCGACCCCTTCGCCCCGCCCGCCGAACCCGCTCCGCCCCTGCACCTCCGGTGCACGGACCTCCCGCCGCCCATGGCGGACGACCAGCTGATCGAGGCCCGGCGCCAGGTGCGGATCGTCGAGATGGTCACAATGGAGCACGCCGAGGACGAGTGGGAGACGCCCGAGCGGCAGGAGTGGCTGCGGAGCGTCGCCACCGTCTACCGGGCCGGGCTGCCCCAGACCTGCCGGTTCCCCGCCTCGCTCTGGTTCTTCGCGACCCTGATGAACGGGGGCGACGAACGGCTCAGGGAGGTACTGGACGAGACCGTGGCGGCCTGCGAACGGCTCGGCTACGACTGGGAGTTGGCCGGCGCGCTCCAGATGCGGGCCAATATCCTCGCCAACCGCGGCGCGTGGGCCGACGACGCGGACAGGGACGCCGACCGCGCCCTGGAGATCTACGACACCCTCGGTGACGCCTGGGGCAGGGCCGAGGCGCTGTCGGCACGCGGCGAGGCGCGGGAGAGGCGCGGGGAGTACGGACTCGCCGTCGCCGATTTCGCCGCCGCGATCGGCCACGTCGAAAGCCTGGGCGCGCGGAGCCAGATCGCCGTGCTGCGCGCCCGGATGGCGAGCAGCATGTTCGAGACGGACCGCGCGGCGGAGGGGGAGGCGATACTGCGCGCGGTGCTGGACGACAGCCACGACGTCTCGCACGAGTCCCTGATCGCGGCCCGGCTCTTCCTCGCGCTGCGGCTGGGCCGCACGGGGCGCGGCGAGGAGGCCAGGCGTCATCTGGGCGTGATCTCGGAGGCCTTCCGGCACGAGACGCTCGCCGTGTTCCAGGGTTTCATCCAGGGGGCGTACGCCTGGCTGGACTGCGAGGACGGCCGGTACGCGGAAGCGCTCGAAGAGATAAGGAACGCCTTGCGGCAGTCCCACTCGGTCCTGTCCCAGATGGTCGCCCCGCACATGGCGGCGGGCTATCTGGCGACGGCCGCGTGGGCGCTGGCGGGCCTGGCGGGGAACGACAAGGAGCGGGCGCGCGAGGCGGCCCGGCTGCTCGGCGCGTCCGAGGCGCTGACCCCCGCCGGTCACTTCCGGCCCCCGACGGAGCGGGAGTTGCTCGCCGCCTCCCGACGGGCCGTGCTGGCCGCGATGGCCGCGCTCGGCGACGAGGACGCGTTCGGGACGGCGTACGCGGAAGGCGGCCACCTCTCGCTGGAGGAGGCCGTCGCCCGCGTGTGAGACGTGAGACGGGAGGCGGGAGAGGGGCCGGCCCGGTCCGTACGACCGGGCCGCCTCCCCCCCCGTACGACCGCGCCGCCCCACCCCGCGCCCGCCTCAGGACTTCTTGCGGAACTTCGCCACCGCCAGCGGCATCGAGACCAGTGTGATCCCTGCCGACCACGCCAGCGTCATCCACACCGAGTGCCCGACCGGCTGGTCGTTGATCAGGCTCCGGGCCGCGTCGGCCAGGTTGGACAGCGGGTTGTAGTCCGTGAAGGCCTGGAGCCAGCCGGGCATCGTGGACGGCGGGGCGAAGATCGAGGAGCCGAACTGCAACGGCATCAGGACGAGCATCGCCGTCCCCTGGACCGCCTGCGCCGTCTTCATCGTCAGCCCCAGCAGGATGAAGATCCACATCAGCGAGGCACCGAACACCGTGGACAGCCCGATCGCCGCGAAGAGGTCGAGCACCGAGGACTTGATCTCAAGACCGAGCAGGAAGCCCATGCCGAGCAGGATGGCCGTGGCGACCAGCATCCGGCCCATCTCCACGACGATCTTCGCGATCAGGACCGACGAGCGCGCTATCGGCATCGTACGGAACCGGTCCATGACCCCCTTGCGGAAGTCGTCGTTCACGCCGGTGCCGACGGCCATGGCGATGTTCATGCCCATCATCGCCATCAGGCCCGGGATCACGTAGTTGACGTACTCGCCGCGGCTCCCGCCGAGGCTCGCGCCCACGGAGCCGCCGAAGACGTACACGAACAGCAGCGTGAAGATGATCGGCATCAGCAGGACGTCGAACATCGACTCCGGGTCCTGCTTGATCTGGAGCGCGTTACGGCGCACGAGCGCGCCGATGTGCCGCAGATTCGCGCGCAGTCCGATCCGTCCGTCGTCCACGACACCGGCGGAGGCGGCGCGCGGCAGCCGGTCGCCCGGTCCGGCGGCCGGCGTCCCGGGGGTGGATGTGGGCAGCGTGGTGGTGCTCATGCGGCGACCTCCTCGGGTGTGGTGCCGGTGCCGGTGCCGGTGCGGGCGTCGGCGTCGGCGTCGGTGGTGATGTCGTCGGACAGAGAGGTCTTCTGGCCGGTGATGGCCAGGAACACCTCGTCCAGGCTGGGCAGATGGGTCCCGATGTTGGCGATGCCGAAGCCGCGCTCGCCCAGCAGGCCTATGACCGCGGTCAGTTGCTCGTCGCTGAGGATGGCCACATGCACCAGGCCCTCGGCCGGATCGGCCTGGGCGCCGGCCAGGCCGACCAGTCCGCTGTCGGTGAGCGCCTGCGCCATGGGGGCGAGTTGGGCCGGATCGGCCGGGCGGATCTGGAGCGTACGGCCGCCGACCCGCGCCTTCAGTTCGTCGACGCCGCCGCTGGCGATGATGCGGCCCCGGTCGATGACCGTCAGCTCGTTCGCCAGCTGCTCGGCCTCTTCCATGTACTGGGTGGTGAGCAGGACCGTCGCCCCCTCGGCGACCATCCGCCGCACCTCCTCCCAGACCTCGTTACGGGTCCTGGGGTCGAGCCCCGTCGTCGGCTCGTCCAGATACAGCACGGCCGGGCGGCCGATCATCGAGGCGGCCAGGTCGAGCCGGCGGCGCATGCCGCCGCTGTACTGCATCGCGGGCCTCTTCGCGGCCTCGGTGAGCGAGAAGCGCTCCAACAGCTCGTCGGAGCGGCGGCGGGCGTCCGCGCGGGACAGGTCGAGGAGCCGGCCGATCATGTACAGGTTCTCCCAGCCGGAGAGCTTCTCGTCGACCGAGGCGTACTGACCGGTGAGCCCGATGGTGCGGCGCAGCTGGCGCGGCTGGCGGAGCACGTCGTACCCCGCGACCATGGCGGTGCCCGCGTCCGGCTGGACGAGGGTGGAGAGGATGCGGACGAGCGTTGTCTTGCCGGCGCCGTTGGGCCCGAGCACACCGAGGACGGTGCCCTCGCGGACATCGAGGTCGATGCCGTCCAGAGCCTTGGTGTCGCCGTAGTGCTTGACCAGCCCCCGCACCTCGACGGCGTGGCCGGTGCGGCCGCCGTTGGGGTTCTTGTCGATTCGCGTCATGCCCCTATAGGACCAGGTGCCACCGACAACGCGCCGACAGATGTCCGACAGGCGCCCGGCGCACGGCCGACATTCCACCGACAAGCACGTTCCGGCCCGGCGGACCAGGGTCCCTCCGGGCACGCAACAGCCCGCCGACGGGGGAAGATCGGCGGGCCGTCGCTCGTGCGGCAGTGGCTAGTGGAAGGTGTGCTCCTCCTGCGGGAACGTTCCCGCGACGACCTCGTCGGCGAACGCCTTCGCCGCGTCCCCGAGGGTCTGGCGGAGGTTCACGTACTGCTTGGTGAAGCGCGGCACCTTGCCGCCGGTCAGTCCCACCATGTCGGTGTAGACGAGGACCTGCGCGTCCGTCTCGATCCCCGCGCCTATCCCGATCGTCGGGATGTGCAGGATGCGGGTGACCTCGGCGGCCAGCTCGGCGGGCACCAGCTCCAGCACCACGGCGAAGGCGCCCGCGTCCTGGACGGCCTTGGCGTCGCGCAGCATCTGCTGGGCGGCCTCCTCGCCGCGGCCCTGCACCCGGTAGCCCAGGGTGTTGACGGACTGCGGGGTGAGCCCGATGTGGCCCATGACCGGGATGCCGGCCTGCACCAGCAGCTCGATCTGGCTGTGCGAGCGCTCGCCGCCCTCCAGCTTGACCGCGCCGACCCCCGCGTCCTTCAACAGGCGCGTGGCGCTGCGCAGGGCCTGGACGGGCCCTTCCTGGTACGAACCGAAGGGGAGGTCCGCGACGATCAGGGCGCGCTTCGTGCCCCGTACGACGGCGGCGGAGAGCATCGTCATCTCGTCGAGCGTGACCGGCACGGTCGTCTCGTACCCGAGGTGGACGTTGCCCATGGAGTCGCCGACGAGCATGACGGGGATGCCCGCCTCGTCGAAGACGGAGGCCGTCATCGCGTCGTAGGCGGTGAGCATCGGCCACTTCTCGCCGCGCTCCTTGGCGGCGGAGAGGTCGTGCACGGTGACGCGGCGGGAGCTCGTACCGCCGTAGAGCGTTTTGGTGCCGTCTCCGGGGCGTCCCGCGGGAGAGGTCCGGTTGTTCCGGTGATCCTGCTGTCCCTGCTGGTTGTGCGCAGCCTGAGCAGTCATGGCCGATGGCCCTTTCGTCATCTCGAGGCACCCTGACGGTGTCCCCGGACCACACCCATGGTGGCATCCCGGAGCGGTCCACGGGAAGTGGGACCCAGGGCGACCGTGGGTAAAGACTTTCCAATACGAGACGGTCTCGTATCGAAATGACGTTACGCTGCTGGTCATGTCCACACCGTCCGGCGCGCCAGTCGCCGCATCCCGCATACCCGAAGCCGTCCACCGCCGCCGCTGGGCGATCCTGGGCGTCCTCATGTTCAGCCTGCTCATCGTCGTGCTGGACAACTCGATCCTGAACGTCGCGGTCAAGACCATCGCCGCCCCCGCGCCCGAGGGCATCGGCGCCACCCAGAGCGAGCTCGAATGGGCGATCAACAGCTACACGCTGGTCTTCGCCGGGCTGCTCTTCACCGCCGGACTCCTCGGCGACCGCATCGGCCGCAAGAAGGTGCTGCTCTTCGGCATCGCCGTCTTCGGCGTCGGCTCGGCGCTCGCCGCGATGTCCGGCTCACCGGCCGAACTGATCGGCTACCGCGCCCTGATGGGCTTCGGCGCGGCGTTTGTGATGCCCGCCACCCTCGCCGTCCTGATGAACGTCTTCGAGCGCGACGAGCAGCCCAAGGCCATCGGCATCTGGGCGGGCAGTGTCGGCCTCGGCATAGCCATCGGCCCCATCACCGGCGGTCTGCTGCTGGAGCACTTCTGGTGGGGCTCGATCTTCCTGGTCAACGTGCCCGTGGCCGCCGTGGCGCTGATCGCCATGGTGCTGCTGGTGCCGGACTCCAGGGATCCCCGGCCCGGCAAGCTCGACCCGCTGGGCGTGGTGCTCTCCATCATCGGACTGGTCCTGCTGGTGTACGGCATCATCCGCGGCGGCGAGCTGGCCGACTTCACCGAGGTCTCGGTGCTGGCGCCGCTGCTGGGCGGGGTGGCCGTGCTGGCCGGCTTCGTGTGGTACGAGAAGCGCAGCAGCCACCCGGCGATCGACGTCACGTACTTCAAGAAGCCGGCGTTCGCCGCCGCCGTGGCCGCGATCGCGCTGGTGTTCTTCGCGCTGATGGGCGTCACGTTCTTCTCGGCGTTCTACCTCCAGAGCGTGCGCGGCTACAGCGCGCTCCGGTCCGGCCTGCTGATCGTGCCGCTCGCCGCCGCCCAGATGATCTTCGCGCCCCGCGCGCGGCTGGTCGTCGACCGGTTCGGCGCACGGGTCGTCTGCACGGCGGGCATGGTGCTGGTGGCCGGGGGCCTGGCGGCGTTCGCCCTGTTCACGGCGGGCACGCCGGTGTGGGTGCTGTGTGTCGACTACTTCGTGCTCGGTACGGGCATGGCCCACATCATGCCGCCGGTGACCGTGGCGATCATGCAGGCGCTGCCCCGCGAGAAGGCCGGCTCGGGCTCGGCGATCAACAACACCTTCCGCCAGGTGGGCGGCGCGCTGGGCGTCGCGGTCCTGGGGTCGGTGCTGTCCGCCACGTACCGCGGCGACATCGAGAGCCACCTCGGCGCGCTCCCGGCGGGTACGCGGGACGCGGCGGGGGAGTCGATCGAGGCGACGCTGACGGTCGCGGGCAAGCTGGGCCCGGCGGGCGGCCCGCTGGTCGAGTCCGCGCACGACGCGTTCCTGCACGCGATGCACCTGACCGCGCTCGGCTCGGCGGTGGTGGCGCTGATCGGGGTGGCGGTGGTCGCGCTGTTCCTGCCGGGGCGCGCCCCGGGGGAGAAGCTCCCCCAGGCGGACCGTCCTTCGTCCCGGGAGCCGGCGACCCGCAACTGACGGGCGGTGGCGCACGACCGACCGGCGGCGGTACGCGACGGACCGGCAGCGCGCGACGGAGCGGCAGCGCACGACGGACCGCCGGCGCACGACGGACCGCCGGCGCGCGACCGACCGGCGGCGGCGCGCGGTACGGCGATCGGCGTCCATGTCCGCGCCGGTGGGCGAGAATCGGGGGCCGGACAGGTTGGGCCGGGCCGGGACGGGCTCGGGCCGGGCGGCGAGAGGTGGCGTACGTGCGGGACCAGGAGTACGAACAGGGCGGCGAGCACCGGCGCGGACGCCCTCGGAGCGAGGCGGCCGAACGGGCCATCCTGGACGCCGTCGTGTCCCTCCTGGAGGAGGGCGTGCCCCTCGGCACGCTCTCCATCGAGCGCATCGCGCGTACGGCAGGCGTCGGCAAGGCGACCATCTACCGGCGCTGGCAGGGCAAGGAGGCGCTCTTCGTGGACGTCGTGCGGGACATCGAGCCTCCCGAGCCCACCCTCCCCGGCACGTCCGCCCTCGCCGATCTCGCCGTCCTGCTGGAGTCCCTGCGCACGCGCGGCCTCGCCCAGCGTTCCTCGGCCCTCCTCCACAACGTCTTCGCGGAGATGAAGAGCCGGCCCACCCTGTGGGCCGAGTACCGCAGGCTCGTCATCGAACCCCGCCACGAGGCGACGCTCGCGGTGCTCCGCCGCGCCGTCGCCGGGGGGGAGTTGCGCGACGACGTCCCGGTGGACCTGATGAACGACCTGCTGGTCGGCGCCATGCTCGTACGGACGTTGCACCGCCCGGACGCGCCGCTGCCCGAAGATCTGGCCGAGCAGATCATCGGAGCCGCGATGGGGGGCATCGGCCCGCGCGAGGCGTGACGCCGGGACGGCCTGCGGCGCCCCGACTGCCCGTCGCCCACGTGACGTTGGCAACACCACAATCGTGCGGGTTCTGTCACAACCGGTCGTGATCTGCCCGTGATCGGAACCCCTCCGCGCGCCGGTTTCGTCCTCGTGGCAGTACGGCCGTCCCGGACGGCAGAGAAAGCGGCCGCGTATCCCCTAGGGTCGGGGGCGGGCGTGCACGGCAAGGCAGTGAGGGCAGCGGACATGACGCAGGAGTACACGGCGGAGTCGGTGGAGACCGGCGCGGACGCGGAACACCAGCGCGCGGGTGCGGGAGCCCGGATCCGGAACGTGCTGTCCCGATGGCGTGGCGGCCGGAACATCTGGCGGCGCGGCATCGTTCTCGCCGTTCTCGCGCTCCTGGCCGCGCTGTTGATGATCCTGCACGCGCAGATCCCCAACCGGATCGGCAACCTGGGCAGCCTCACCGAAACCTTCCTGCCCTGGCTGGGCCTGGTCATCCCGGTGATTCTCGTCCTCGCTCTCCTGCGCAGGTCCGCGACCGCGCTGATCGCGCTCCTCCTGCCCGCCGTCGTCTGGGTCAACCTCTTCGGCGGCCTCCTCGCCGACAAGTCGGGCGGGGGCGGCGACTTCACCGTCGCCACGCACAACGTCAACGCGGAGAACCCCGATCCGGCGGGCACCGCGCGCGAGGTCGCCGAGGCCGGGGCGGACGTCCTCGCGCTGGAGGAGCTGACCGAGACCGACGTACCGACGTACGAGAAGGCGCTGGCGGGGACGTACAAGTACCACTCCGTGCAGGGCACGGTCGGGCTGTGGAGCAAGTACCCGATGTCCGGCACCCGCCCCGTCGACATCCGGCTGGGCTGGGTCCGCGCGATGCGGTCCACGATCACCACGCCCGAGGGGCAGGTCGGCGTGATCGTGGCGCACCTGCCGTCCGTACGGGTCAAGCTGCACGCCGGCTTCACCGCCAACCAGCGAGACAACAGCGCGGACGCGCTCGGAGTGGCCATCAGCCGCGAGCCCGTCGGCCGGGTCATCCTGCTCGGCGACCTGAACGGCACGATGAACGACCGCTCCCTGAACGCCGTCACGTCCCAGATGCGCTCCACGCAGGGGGCGGCGGGGGACGGGTACGGGTTCAGCTGGCCGGCTTCGTTCCCGATGGCGCGCATCGACCAGATCATGGTGAAGGGCATCGAGCCGACGGCGTCCTGGACCCTGCCGAGGACGGACAGCGACCATCTGCCGGTCGCGGCGCGGGTGGAGCTGCGGGCGGACTGAGACGCGGACCGGGTACGGAACCGGGCGTTCATCTGCTGGTCCATCCGCCGGTTCATCCGTGGGAAGAAAACGTCTGAGAGACTTTGTTCAGTCGAGGTACTTACTGAACGCGTCCTCACACCGCTCCCCTTCTCCGGAAAGGCTTCCCTCCCCATGCCCTTGGCGCTGCTGGCCCTCGCTGTAAGTGCCTTCGGTATCGGCACGACCGAGTTCGTGATGATGGGCCTGCTGCCCAACGTCGCGGACGACCTCGGTACCTCCGTACCGACCGCCGGCTATCTCGTCTCCGCCTACGCGATCGGGGTGGTCCTCGGCGCCCCGCTCCTCACCGCCGTCGGGTCCCGTATCCCGCGCAAGCGGATGCTCCTGCTCCTGATGGGGTTCTTCGTCCTCGGCAACCTCGCCTCCGCGCTCGCCCCGAGCTTCGGCTGGCTGCTGGCGGGCCGGCTGCTCGCGGGGCTGCCGCACGGCGCGTTCTTCGGGGTCGGCGCGGTGGTCGCGTCGCGGCTGGTGGAGGAGGGGCGGCAGGCACGGGCGGTGGCGACGATGTTCCTGGGCCTGACCGTCGCCAACATCGTCGGGGTCCCGGCGGCCACGCTGCTGGGACAGCACCTGGGCTGGCGCGCCACGTTCCTGGTCGTGACCGTGATCGGCCTGGTGGCGCTGGGCGCGCTGGCGAGGCTCGTCCCGTACGTACCGGTCGACGCCCATCAAAGCCTCGGCCGGGAGTTGCGCGCCCTGGGGAACCGTCAGGTGCTGCTCGGGCTTGCCACGGCGGTCTTCGGCTTCGCGGGGGTCTTCGCGGTGTACTCGTACCTCGCCTCGATGACCACCGAGGTCATGGGCTTCGGGGAGTCGTCGGTGACGGTGGTGCTCGCGCTGTTCGGCATCGGCATGACGCTGGGCGCGCTGGCGGCGGGCCCGCTGACGGACCGGGCGCTGCGGCCGACGCTGTACGTGTCGCTCGCCACGCTCGCGGTGGTGCTGGTCGCGTTCCGCTTCACGGCGCACGTGCAGTGGGCGGCGCTGGTGACGGTGGTGGTGCTGGGGGCGGTGGGCTTCCTGACGACCACGCCGCTCCAGATGCTGGTCATGCAGAAGGCGAAGGACGCGCCGACGCTGGCCTCGGCGTCCAACCACTCGGCCTTCAACCTCGCGAACGCGGGCGGCGCGTGGCTGGGCGGCGCGGCGATCGCGGCGGGCTGGGGCTGGATGTCCCCGACGCTGGTGGGGGCGGTGCTGGCGGTACTGGGCCTGACGATCGCCCTGGTCGCGGGCCGCCTGGACGGGCCCGGCTCGGCGGGCGGGTCCGCGTCACGCGTGGTGGCGGAAAACACCCCCCAGGACCGTCACCCGATCCCGACGCACTGAGCATGAGCGGCCCATGGCAGGCTCATCCCGCATGATCGATGAATTCGCGAAGGACAACCTGCACGGGAGACTGCGGCGGGACCGCGAGGCGCTGCTGTGGAAACTTGACGGCTTGTCCGAGTACGACGCCCGCCGGCCTTTGACAGCGACCGGGACCAGCCTGCTCGGCCTGGTAAAACACGTGGCCACCGTCGAGGCCAGGTACTTCGGCGAGGTCTTCGACCGCCCTTCCCCGGAACCGCTGCCCCGGTGGCAGGACTCCGACGGTGGCGATCTGTGGGCGGCCGAGGGCGAGACCCGCGATCAGATCATCGCGTTCTACCGGCGTACGTGGGAACACTCGGACGCGACGATCAACGAGCTTCCCCTCGACACCCCCGGCCACGTGCCGTGGTGGCCGGAGCCTTTTCCCCACACGAACCTGTTCGCCGTCATGGTCCATGTCGTCGGCGAGTCCAACCGGCATGCCGGGCACGCCGACATCCTCCGCGAGGGCCTCGACGGCCGGACCGGGATGCGCCCCGAACACGAGAAGCAGATCGACGAGAAAGCCCGTGCGGCCTACTACGCGAAGATCGAGCAGGCCGCGAGGTCGGCCGCACCCATCAAGGCTTAGAGGGCATCTGGTCTGTGTAGTTGGTAGTTCGGGATGATTTTGTGACTGTGGGGGTTGGCGGTCGTTGGGCGAGGTGTGAACGCTCGTCGCCCGTACCGCAGTGATGTCTCGGATGTCCGCTGGGTCCTGATCGAACCTGTCTTCACCGCCTGGAGAGCCAAGCGAACCGGGCCCGGAACGGCAGCTCGGGTGCACGAACCTGCGAGAGATCGTCAACGCGATCCTCTACGTCAATCGCACCGGCATTCCGTGGGAGTACCTGCCGCACGACTTCCCGCCGTGCAAGACCGTCTACGACTACTACGCCAAGTGGGAAGCCGACGGCACGACCCGGCAAGTCCACGACCTGTTACGGGACAAGACCCGCCGGGCCCACGGTCGCAACCGTGAGCCGACCGCGGCCGTGGTCGACGCGCAGAGCGTGAAGACCTCGGCAAACGTGCCCGAGACCAGCCAGGGCATCGACGCCGGCAAGAAGATCAAAGGACGCAAGCGGCACCTGATCACAGATACTCTCGGCCTGGTACTGGCCGTCCTCGTCACCGCTGCGTCCGTGCACGACACCGCCGGCGGCAAGCTCCTGCTCGACGATCTGGCCGCAGCTCATCCCAGCGTGTCGAAGGTCTGGGCCGATGGCGGCTGCCAGAACAGCGTCCTCAACCATGGCGCCCGACTGGGCATTGATGTCGAGGTCGTGCGGCGACCGCGGACAAAGGGATTCGAGCCGCTCCCGAAGCGATGGGTGATCGAGCGGACCTTCGGCTGGCTGATGCGGCACCGCCGTCTGGCACGGGACTACGAATCTTTGCCGCAGAGATCCCGGGCGATGATCCATTGGGCGATGGCTAACCAAATGAGCCGCGAGCTCACGGGAACCAGGCGGGATCCACCTCATTGTGTTAGCCGTTGTAAGATAACCTCTAAGTTCTGGCTCCTGTAAGGCGGACATGAGATGCCGTCCGGGTAACCTCGGTCAACCGGTATCCGTCCGGAATTGCAGTAATCCTGCCGACATCCTTCCTGGGCGACCTAGAGGGCGATGTTCGCGGTAGGTAGCAGATCACCTTGTCAACCATTCCGGCTGAAGCGATCCGACAGAACTGATCAACTGCGCCGGACAGCAGAACAGATCGTGATCCTGTGCTGCCGAGCGCTTTTGTGAATTCATTGACATCGTTGCTCAGTGCTCCATTTGGAAGCTGGAATACGCCGGTTCCGTGCCCTCCCGGTTCTCCTTCCTCGATGCCGCCTTCCTGGTTGATCACTAGATCGTACGAGGCTCGGAGCTTATCCGCTTCTTCAAGCGCGACACCCTGTAGAGAATAAGGAATGGGTTTCCCGTCCACTCCCGCTTCGTAGATCCATGTAATGAACGGGTGACCGTAGCTCAGAGATGCCTGCCACGGGCCCAGAACGAGAAGTGCCTCATTCTTCAGGAAACCCTGTTCAACTTCCACTCCGGCTCTCCGTAGAAGCGCCGCCCCGCCTTCACCACGAGATGTCGGGTCCATTACGGCAATGAGCACTCTGGCGACATTCGCATTGATCAGTGCTTCACGGCATGGCGGTGTGCGTCCGTAGTGATTGCATGGTTCCAGCGTGACGACGGCTGTTCCGCCCTCTGCCCGCTTTCCGGCGTTGGTAAGCGCATTGACCTCCGCGTGTGATTCGCCCTTGCGTACGTGATATCCTTCGCCGGCCGTTCGTCCCTCACTGTCGAGAATGACACAGCCAACAGGCGGGTTCGGGCTGGTTGACCCAAGGCCCTGAGCTGAAATTGCAATTGCGCGACGCATTGCGGCCATCTCATAGACATTCGCCACTTCAGAAACTCCCCTCTTCTTTAATGGTGTCAAAAAGTTGAGAGACTGCCTGTGATGTATGGACTTCCCCGAGTGTGTTCACTGCGGACACCGACTCATGCATCGTGCGCAATGATCCGGAACTACGCGCCATGCTCAGCGCGGAGGCGGCTTGTGCTGCCGCTGAGTCGTACTCTCGTATTTTGGCGTATGCAAGTGCCAGGCGGGCTCGTGTGAGACCTCTGTCACGCTCGTAGGCGTCGGGAAGCTTGTCGAGTGCGGTTTCAAAAAGTGGGACGGCCAGATCGGGCCGCCCGAGGGTGAGCCAGCAATTAGCGCGCTGAATTTCGATATAACTTGCAGTACAGAAATCTCCGTGCCCGGTGCGAGCGTCTCCCTTTGTGTCCGGTGAGGCTGCAAAGTCATGGGCATTGTCCAGACGGGCATGGCAGGAGACTTCGTCCCCATCCAATGCGTACCCGTGCGCTTCTTGTTGTATGGCCGCCGCTCGCATGGGCCGCGTAAGGGCAGGGCTATTTCTTTGGGCAGCTTGAGCAAGGCTAATAGTCTGCGCAGCGCTTTTCTTCGTGGTGGCTTGTTGACTCTTTCGGAAAAGTGTCCACGTCACCATGGCTTGATCGCCGGACTCGGTTGCCCATTCCATGGCTTGGCTGGTCCACTTTGTGGCGCTCTGTATATCTGCCGAGTCTTCGTGCAGCCAAGCAGCGGACTCGGCGTATTGGGCGGCAAGTCTCAGTAACTCGGAGCGCTGGGCACCTCCGGCTTGTTCCAGAAGTGATTCGAGGATGGACAGTTGTTGGCGCACTGCCGTGAGAGCGTGCCGTGGGCCGAAGAGGTTGTCAGCACGGACAAGGGAATGCCACATGTCTCGGAGATGTTCTGTCGCTGCCTCGATACGGCTTGCGTCGAACTTCGCCAACGGTGCGGTTACTGGATTGGATTCGTTGATGAGTTCAGGAAATCGCGTTAAGTCTGCCACTTGTAGGCCGGCGCCAATCGCGCCAGTAATCAGGGTTCGCCGACTGATGGGCACGATCTGTTTCCTCCCTTCGATCCATACCGAGACCAGAAGCACATCGGAATGAGCAGAAGTGAGAGTTTCTTCGTCGTTCTGCGGTAGGGGATGTGCTGTATCCGCTGCTTCTTGCCTTGTTTCAGAATGGGTTGACGATTGAGGCAGGAGGACTTTTCCTGGGGAACCCTCCCACGGCCGCGGGGGTAACCCAATCATTTCGCCGGGGATGCCGAATCCGTCAGCTACGCGTTCGATCACTCCCTGCCCGCGAATTCTTCGTACACCACGGATTACATCGCTCACGCGTGAGCTCGTCATCCTGCCGACTGCGGCAGCCATCACCGCGTAGCTTGAGCCCGTACGTCTGTTGACGAGACGGAAGACCTCTTGAAAGTCGCGAGTCGCGCAGGCTCGGCGCATGGTCTCGCTCTGTAGCAGCGTGGCGGGGATCGTGAGCGGGTAACCGCCGCGCCGTGTCTCGCGATCGTCCATGACCGCCACCACCTTACTGGGACAGAAGTGTCGTCCCAGGGTAGTCCGGGCGCTTCAGAGGGGTTCCCCAAATGGGCTTGCGGGGTTCCCCGTTCGCTGTTCCTTCAACTGCCGTGTCCGGTTGAACCTTTTCAGACAGCACGTCTTGTGCACCGGACAGCACAGACCCCCGCAGCCGTGGCGACGGCCCGGGGGCATGGACCACCTGGGAGGCAGGCAGCCATGGCAGAGACTACGCGCCGCGAGATTGACGAAGGAATCGGGAACAGTGAACTGCCCCGTATCGGCAGACTCGTTCGGGACAACAAGGGCAGGCTCGGCCGATACATGGGCAAGGCCGGTCCATACGCCATGCTTCGGCCGGTCGGCGGGGGCAAGGAATGGGAAGCCGACTTGGAAAGCGTCGAGTCTCTGACGGACGCCGAAGCGTTGTCCGCCGAAGTGAAAGAAACCAACGCGCGCAGTGGTCGGAGGCAGTCGTGAGTGAGTGCGCGGAGTGCGCCCGTCTGGAGAAGGCGAAGAAGGCGGCAAGGGCGGTGGGGGACAGGAGCGCGGTGAGTGACTGCATCGTTCTGCTCGGCCGCCATCCGGATCACGACAAACCGCTGGCAGACCCCGAGGCGTCATGAGTCGCGACGCCGGTGGTTCGTCCCTCCGTGTCGTGACGACCACGCGTGTGTGACGCGCGAGGAACAGGAACCCCGGCACGCTGAGGACGAAAGCCTGGCCCAGCGTGTCGGCAGCCCCGTCCGTGCGTCGTCCCCCGAGGGGCACGGGCGGGGCTTCTGTCGTTTCTGACCAGGCGATACGCCGGAATCCGAGTCATCGACCAGCCCGTCCGGCGCTTGAGGACAAAGCCGCCCCCGGGCGGACCCGGGCCCGCGCACGGCCCCCGCCTCACCCCGAAGGGGACTCCCGCCACCGGTTCGTGATCGGCAGGCGCCGGTCCTTGCCGAAGCCCTTCGCCGAGATCTTCGTCCCCGGCGGATACTGCCGCCGCTTGTACTCCGCCACGTCCACCATCCGCAGCGTCCGCGTCACCAGCTCCTCCTCGAACCCGGCCGCCACAATCGCGTCCTTGCCCGTGTCCCGGTCCACGTACAGCTCCAGGATCCGGTCCAGGACGTCGTAGTCCGGCAGCGAGTCCGTGTCGACCTGGCCCGGCCGCAGCTCCGCGCTCGGCGGCTTGCTGATCGAGTTCTCCGGGATCGGCGGCACCTGCCCCCGCTCCTCCGCCGCGCGGTTGCGCCACCGCGCCAGCCGGAACACGGTCGTCTTGTAGACGTCCTTGATCGGCCCGTACGCGCCGACCGAGTCCCCGTACAGCGTCGAATACCCCACCGCCAGCTCGGACTTGTTGCCCGGCGCGAGCACGATCTGGCCCTCCTGGTTGGAGACCGCCATCAGCGTCGTACCGCGCAGCCGCGACTGGAGGTTCTCCTCCGCCAGCCCCGTCAGGCCCAGCGCGTCCATGTACGCGTCGAACATCGGCTCGATGACCACCGTGCGCAGGTTGAGGCCGGTACGGCGGGCCAGTTCGGCCGCGTCGTCCTTCGAGTGGTCCGAGGAGTACTTGGACGGCATGGAGATGCCGTACACGTTCTCCGCCCCCACCGCGTCGCACGCGATCGCCGCGACCAGCGCCGAGTCGATGCCCCCGGAGAGCCCGATCAGGACGGACCGGAAGCCGTTCTTCGCCGCGTAGGCGCGCAACCCCACCACCAGCGCCGAGTAGATCTCCTCGTCGTCCTCCAGCCGCTCCGCGTACCCGCCGGACAGCTCACGCTCGTACGCGGGCAGCGGCTCCTCGGACAGGACGACGTGGTCGATCACCAGCCCGTCGTCCACCACCCCCGACGGCGGCACCGCGGGCGCGGCCGGCAGATCGAGGTCGAGCACCACACAGCCCTCCGCGAACTGCGGGGCGCGCGCCACGACTTCGCCGTCCTTGTCGACGACGATCGAGTCCCCGTCGAAGACCAGCTCGTCCTGGCCGCCGATCATCGCGACGTACGCCGTGGTGCAGCCGGCCTCCTGGGCGCGCTTGCGCACCAGGTTCAGGCGGGTGTCGTCCTTCTCCTTCTCGTACGGAGAGGCGTTGATGGAGATCAGCAGTCCGGCACCGGCCGAGCAGGTCGCCGGGACCCGCCCGCCGTCCTGCCAGAGGTCCTCGCAGATCGCCAGCGCGATGTCGACGCCGTGGACCCGTACGACGGGCAGAGTGTTGCCCGGCACGAAGTACCGGAACTCGTCGAACACCCCGTAGTTCGGCAGGTGGTGCTTGGCGAACGTCAGCACCACCTCCCCGCCGAACAGCACCGCGCCCGCGTTCTGCGGCGCGCCGGCGGGCTGGCCGTACCGGGGCTGGGCCTTCTCGGAACGGTCGAGGTAGCCGACGATCACCGGCCGCCCGCCGAAGCCCTCGGCGTCCAGGCGGCCCGCGAGGGCGCGCAAAGCGTCCCGGGACGCCTCCACGAAGGACGACCGCAGGGCCAGGTCCTCGACGGGGTAGCCGGTCAGCACCATCTCGGGGAACGCGATGACATGCGCTCCCTGCTCGACGGCGTGCCGGGTCCAGTGCACGATCGCCTCGGCATTCGCGGCGAGATCGCCGACGGTCGAGTCGATCTGATTCAGAGCGAGGCGTAGTTGAGGCACGGAACCAGTGTAATCGTCTTTCTGACGCGATGTCGTGCGGTGAGACGTGGGTGTGGCCGGTCCCACTCCGGCGGGGACGGACGTTCCGCTCCCGCGCGGGGCGGGCCGGCTGCGTACCGTACGAAGATCTCAGCCGCGTACCAGGGGTGCGGCGACCTCAGGCGCGCACGTACGTGGACCTTCAGCCCCGCGCGTACACCTGCTCCACCCACGCGCCCATCTGCGACTCGGTCAGGTGCCTGGCCAGGTCGGCCTCACTGATCATCCCGACCAGCCGCTTGTCCTGGATGACCGGGAGCCGGCGGATCTGGTGGCTCTGCATCTCCTGGAGCACCTCGCCCACGTCCGCGTCCGAGTCGATCCAGCGCGGAGTGCCCTGGGCGAGATCGCCCGCAGTGATCTTCGACGGGTCGTGGCCCATCGCCACACAGCCGACGACGATGTCGCGGTCCGTGAGGATGCCCGCGAGCCGCTCCTGCTCGTCGGCGATGAGCAGCGACCCGAGTTCCCTCTCGCGCATGATCTGCGCGGCGCGGTCGAGGGTCTCGTGGGCGGGGATCCACTGGGCCCCCGGGTGCATGATGTCCTTGGCGGTGGTCATGGGGTCGTACCTCCTGCGTGTCCTGGCCGTACTCCCCGAGCCACACCCCATTCTCCGGGGGCCGTCCGGATGACGCGACCGCGACCGCGCGACCGGCGCGACCGCGCGCGGCGGCCTGGCGGGGCGGCCGGGCCGGGCTGGGCGGCCGGGCGTACGAGGAGCCCCCCGACCCACCCCGCCCGCCCGGCGCCACCGCCGCGATCATCCCCGAGGCTTCGCCCCCCGCTCCTTCAGCAGGTCCGCCATCAGCCGTATCTCCGACTCCTGCGCCGTGACCATGCCCTGCGCGAGGTCACGCTCCGTACCGGCCGCGCACAGATCGACACACCCCCGCGCCATCATCACGCCACCCTTGTGGTGGTCGGTCATGAGCTGGAGATACAGCACCTCGGCGGCCTTGCCGCGCGCCTTCCGCAGCCGCTCCAGCTCCGCCGTCGTGGCCATGCCCTCCATCAGCGCGCCGTCGTGCGGCTCGAACATGGCGTGCCCGGCCCCCATCCGCGTGTCCATCGGCATCCACGCCATCGGCTCCACGCCCGACTCGACCTTCGGCAGCTTCCACAGGTCCAGCCAGCCCAGCAGCATCCCGCGCTGGTTCGCCTGGGTGTTGGCGATGTCGTACGCCAGCCGGCGCACGTCCTCGTCGTCCGTGCTGTCCCGCACGATGAACGACATCTCCACGGCCTGCTGGTGGTGGAGTGCCATGTCCCGGGCGAAGCCCGCGTCCGGCGAGCCCGCCGCGGGGGTACGGGGGGCTCCCGCGCCGTCGTCCCGCCCGGCGGAGGCCACCGTCGCCGCGCCGGCGAAGAGCAGCGCCAGCACGACGGCCGCGATCGCCGCCCACTGCGTACGGTTCACCGAGGCCACGACCCCGAGCCTCACTGCGCGCCCATTCCACCCGTGCAGGCGGCGCCCGGCTCGGGGGTCTGCGGGCCCTGCACGTACT
This sequence comes from Streptomyces sp. NBC_01317, assembly GCF_035961655.1. Classification (NCBI taxonomy): domain Bacteria; kingdom Bacillati; phylum Actinomycetota; class Actinomycetes; order Kitasatosporales; family Streptomycetaceae; genus Streptomyces; species Streptomyces sp. NBC_01317. The sequence goes on from NZ_CP108393.1 coordinate 5,991,502, forward strand.
TCGTGAGGAACTGGTTCACCCGGGGGTCCGACGCCTTGTCGACCGAGAGCTGCTTGCCCCACGCGCTCAGCATGATCGTTCCGGCCTGGTCCTTGTACGGGCTCAGCAGCGTGTACGCGGTCTTTCCGACCTTGTCGGTCAGCGTCTTGACGTCGTCGTCCGAGGCCTTGTCGTTGTACGTGACCCAGACCGCGCCGTGCTCCAGCGAGTGCACCGCGTTCATGTCCGGTATCGCGTCCTTGTAGACGTTCCGGTCGCAGTTCATCCAGACCTGGTTGTGGTCACCGCCGACCGGCGGCTTCATCGGGTACTTCACCGCTTCGGTGACGTGGTTACGGGTGAGCTTCTTGGCGTCCCAGGACTTCTCGCCCTTCACGGGCTCCTTGGCGGCGGCCTGTTCCTGTTCCTTCTGGTCGGACTCCTTGTTCAGGATCACGGCGCCGAAGGCGACGAGACCCGCCACGACCACGGCGCTCACCGTGATCGTGATGATGCGACTGCGCCGCTCACGGGCCTGCTCGGCGCGGCGCATCTGCTCTATTCGGGCCTTGCGCTCGGCGGACTGGGACTTGGAAGCCATGGTGTCTGTCCTTCTGGGGGTGACTGCGTACGTACGTGACGGGTGGCGGTGATCCCGGGAATCCCGCGCGCACAGGGGCGCCGGGTTCCCGGCTGGGGCTACGTCTTAGGACTACGTCCGCAGTACTTGAAGGACGTGGAGGTCCGGCGCGCGGGCCTGCGCACCGGGGCGGGGGAGCCGGCCCGCGGGGGCCGCCGGTTCGACCAGCGGATGCGGGACTCCGGCGTCCAGGGGGGCGGCCGGCGGCGGTACGGTGAGCACGGCCGGGCTCAGGTGCGGGAAGTATCCGCAGTCGTTGCCGTCGTACGGGCAGCTGTACCGCGCCACGGGCTCGTTCACGGGGGTGAACGGGGCGGCGGCGCGATGATGGCTGTCGGGGCCCCGGGCGGAATCCCCGGCGGGCCCGTTGCCGGGGCCCAGACAGACGAAGAGCGCGGCGAACAGCGTCGCCACGGCACTCAGCAATGCCATGGGACGCGTGATGCGCGTGCGGCGGGCTCCCCCCATGAGCGCAGATCGTAGTGCGTACTGCCCCGGTAGCAGCAGTGAGGAGCCGCTTCCGGCCGGGGATCGGGCCGACGGTCCCACCCGTTGCGGTACGAACCGGGCGCGGGCGGGGTACAAAGAGGCATGGCCGACCGAGCAGAGCCACCACGTCGAGCCGAAGGGCCGTCGGATCCGACCGCCGGTCCGACCACCGACCCCACGGTCGGCCCGATGGCCGACGCGACGGCCGACCCGACCGCCCACCCCGGCGAGGCGATCCCCGGTGACGTCGACGCGGTGACGCACGCCGTGCTCGCGGCCTCCCGGCTGCTCGTCGCCATCTCCGTACGCGCGCTGGCGGCGGTCCCCGACCGGGTGACCCTCCCGCAGTACCGCTTGCTGGTGGTCCTCGACACCCACGGCGACGCCAAGCTCGTGGAGGTCGCCGAGCGGCTCGGCGTGAACCCCTCGACCGCCATGCGCATGCTGGACCGGCTGATCGCGGCGGGCCTCGCCGCCCGGCGGAGCAACCCGGCCAGCCGCCGCGAGACCCTGCTGCGGCTCACACCGGACGGCAGGCGACTGGTGGACGAGGTCTCGGCCGCCCGACGCCACGAGATCACGGCCATCGTCGAACGGCTGCCACCCGGACAGCGCGCCGATCTGGTCACGGCGCTGACGGCCTTCACCCAGGCGGGCGGGGAACCTGCGGCTCCGGTCGGGGACTCGGAGCCGTACCCCCTGGGCTGGTCGGACACCCACACGAGGCAGACCGACGACCGCACCGACGACCGCACCGACAACCGGACCGACGACTGAACCGACGACTGAACCGACGACCGGACCGGCGGCCGAACCGAAGGACCGACCGGCCGCCGGAGGTACCGGCGTATCCGCCGAGCAGGCACTATGGGCAGAGACCCGTACATCCGCGCGACGGAAGGCGTTGGACCGGGGTTCGCAACGCGCCGGAAATCGTGTGGTGGGATGCTCGTGTGCCCCAACGTGCCCCTCGGCATGGGAGCAGGTGGCCTGACCAGCAAGGATGGGTAGGACAGCTAATATGGACAAGCAGCAGGAATTCGTGCTCCGTACATTGGAAGAGCGCGACATCCGCTTCGTACGCCTTTGGTTCACCGACGTGCTCGGCTTCCTGAAGTCGGTCGCCGTGGCGCCCGCCGAGCTGGAGCAGGCCTTCGACGAGGGCATGGGATTCGACGGCTCGGCGATCGAGGGCTTCGCCCGCGTGTACGAGTCGGACATGATCGCCAAGCCCGACCCGGGCACGTTCCAGATCCTGCCCTGGCGCGCGGAGGCCCCCGGCACGGCGCGGATGTTCTGCGACATCCTGATGCCCGACGGCTCGCCGTCCTTCGCCGACCCGCGGTACGTCCTCAAGCGGATGCTCGCCAAGACCTCGGACCTGGGTTTCACCTTCTACACCCACCCCGAGATCGAGTTCTTCCTGCTGAAGGACAAGCCGCTGGACGGCTCGCGGCCCACCCCCGCCGACAACTCCGGCTACTTCGACCACACGCCCCAGAACGTCGGCATGGACTTCCGCCGCCAGGCGATCACCATGCTCGAATCCATGGGGATCTCGGTGGAGTTCAGCCACCACGAGGGCGCGCCGGGACAGCAGGAGATCGACCTCCGCTACGCGGACGCGCTCTCCACGGCCGACAACATCATGACGTTCCGTCTGGTGATGAAGCAGGTCGCGCTGGAGCAGGGCATCAACGCCACGTTCATGCCCAAGCCCTTCTCGGAGTACCCCGGTTCGGGCATGCACACCCACCTCTCCCTCTTCGAGGGCGACCGCAACGCGTTCTACGAGTCGGGCTCGGAGTACCAACTCTCCAAGGTCGGCCGCTCGTTCATCGCCGGCCTGCTCAAGCACGCCGCCGAGATCTCGGCGGTCACCAACCAGTGGGTCAACTCGTACAAGCGCATCTGGGGCGGCTCCACCCGCACCGCGGGCTCGGGCGGCGAGGCCCCCTCGTACATCTGCTGGGGCCACAACAACCGCTCCGCGCTGATCCGGGTCCCGATGTACAAGCCCGGCAAGACCGGCTCGGCCCGCGTGGAGGTCCGCTCGATCGACTCCGGCGCCAACCCCTACCTGACCTACGCGGTCCTCCTCGCGGCAGGCCTCAAGGGCGTGGAGGAGGGCTACGAACTCCCGGCCGGCGCCGACGACGACGTCTGGGCCCTCTCCGACGCCGAACGCCGCGCGATGGGCATCGAACCCCTCCCGCAAAACCTCGGCGAGGCGATCTCCCTGATGGAACGCAGCGAACTGGTGGCGGAAACCCTCGGCGAACACGTCTTCGACTTCTTCCTCCGCAACAAGAAGCAGGAGTGGGAGGAATACCGCTCGGAGGTCACCGCCTTCGAACTCCGCAAGAACCTCCCGGTCCTGTAACTCCGACCCAGCAGCTACATCCCATGTGTCTGACGACTACGAGCCGAGGGTATTGAACTGTCGGCCCGTAGTCGTCTCACTCGAACTGGGTCGACTCTGGGCCATCGGGTGCGGGAGCGGTTGCCTTGTAGGTCTTCGACGGCCTTTGCTCAACGGTGATCCGGTGTCACCGTCGGACTTTGCAGTCATGACCTGGGCGTGGTCGATACGGAGGTGGATTTACCGACGCGACATGATGCCGCTTATTCTCCTCGCATGGCCAACCAGCCTGATGATGAGATAACCCATGTCCGCAACCGAGAACGGACGGCTTGGGCTTCGGTTACTCGACTCCGCCGTGCTCGTGGGACTCGAGCTCGGAACACAAGCGAGAACTTCCGCTTCAGCAAGCCGTACGACGGGCGTCGCGCGTTCGGCCTCGGGGCCCGAGTTGTGGTCAGGCATTCAAATCGTGAGCGCTTCTACGCCCATGGCGTTTGTCTTTGGTCGACATGCTTGTCGGGAATCTGCAATGGCTGCCGATCTACCCGGATCAGGGGTTCATGATCAGTGAGTCGGTGCTGGTCGATGTCGCCTCAGTGTATGAGTAACTGTGCCGTGCAGGCTTCAGAGATCGACTCGTTTGTGCCCGGTGAGGAAGAGGCCACGTGGCTGAGGCCTTGTTTCGGGCCGCCGTGGCGTCCTGTGGGTGGACGCCCGCAGAGCAGGGCGAGTCCCAGACCTGGCTCTCAGAGCCGGTCGTGGCGATCGTTTTCAGAGTCGTCCAGGTGGTGGAGCCTCACATCGAGATCCGAAACTGGCGTCCAGGTAAATGATCTGCCCGCGCGCCGCTTCAAGAAGAGTTCGCGGCTCTCAAGCCCGATCAAATCCTGTCGAGCTGTTTCGTAGGCAACATTGTGACTGCTCATATGTGATTGAGCGGTCACCGATGCGCCTGGATTTTTCAGCGCATAGTCCAGGAGTGCGATCTGCCGGTGATTGAACGCTTCGGCCGCACGGGAGATTTTCTTCTGGAGAGCCTTCACTTCTCTGGTTTTTTCGGCGAGATATTTGTGCAGGTTCTCGATCGATCGTCGAAGAACTTGCAGCTGGTAAAGATGAAAATAGGTGAGATCATTTTCGTCGTCTTCGCTATGTAGATAGCTCCGCGCGTAGTCGACTGGTGCATTCTTGAGGATCTGCGAGATCACAACAAACTCGGTCAGCCAATATCCTTGATTCAGCATTGACCAGTAGAACAGCGCCCGAGCGGTGCGGCCGTTCCCGTCTTCGAAGGGATGGTCATAGCCGATCATGAAGTGAATGGTCATTGCTCGAAGGACCGGTGGGACGTAGCCACCTTCATCCAGCTCGCCGTTGGCAAACCGGCACAGCCGTGCCACCCTCTCGGGCAGGAGTTCAGCGGGTGGAGGGCTGTGCAGGAGGACCCCGTCATCGGTGTAGACGCTGACTCGCTCTTCGTTCGGAAGTTGGAACCTGCCGGAGGCGCTTGGATTGTCCAGCGTGCCGTCAGTGACGATCCTGTGGATCTCACAGATCAGCTCAGGAGTTAGGGGCCTGTCTCTGATTTCTCCAATCATACGCATGGCTTGGTAATTGTTCACGATCATTCGTTCGTCGCGGGAGCGGGGTGCGCGACCTGCACGCAGCATTTCCTTCGCGACGCGTCGAGTGGTAGAGGCGCCCTCAAGCTGGCTTGAGTTGATCGCTTCCTCGATAAGTGAATTTACGAGATAGCGATCTCTTGTTCCTGGATTGGTCACCTCCTCACTGATTGTGATTTTTCCGCTGGCGTCACGGGTGATTTGCTCAAGTGCTTTCAGGATCTTATCCGGGAGGGCAAAGGTAAACGGCTCACCTTTAACGTCCGCGAGGGGGAGGCTGCGACTCATTTGGCGGCGGATGAACTTGATGCCGGCCCACCACTCTTTATGGTTAAGCCCATCCGGCGGGGTCTTGTGCCTGATTTTATCCCATGGGAAATATTCGTCAGCCGGTCCAGCGCCGGGATTTTCAAGGATCAGGGACAGCTTTTCAGGAGTGGTGGCCCTGAACATCCACCGGATGAGCTCATCGGGCTCCGGTGGTGGCATCGGTCGCTTCATGGGGGCACTCCTCTTGCGGGGTGTCCAGGTGTCCGCGGCTGACTTGTCTGGGCTGGGCGTGACTACCTGTGGCCAACTACTACTGATCTACTAGTTTCTACCAGACTAGTAGATCGATGCATCCTCGCAGCTCAGGTGTCCAGGTGTCCGCGGCTGGCTTGTCTGGGCTGGGCGTGACTACCTGTGGCTAACTACTACTGATCTACTAGTTTCTACCAGACTAGTAGATCGATGCAGACCCGTGTGGACTCCAGTGGAACTAGAGGGGGCAACTTGGAAGGCGTGGGTTGCGACGTTGGTGGCCCAGAATGTCTCTTGTGACTGATCAGCACTACGAGGATGCCTACCGGAGCTGGCGCAGCTCTCTCCATACGCTCATGTCCGATGCGTCGGGTTTGGCGCTGTGGCAGGAGCGACGCTTCGGGTTCGCACACTCGGTCGGGACCCTGCTGTGTGGCCCGTCCGGGGACTCCCCGGGCGTCACCGGTGCAGTCCTCTACGGAGTGTTCATCCCCGGAACGGGTCTCTGCTACGTAGGACAGACCCAAGAGGCGGATCGCCGTCTACGCGATCTGCCTGTCGGGGAGAGTCACCACCTGGCCAACACTATTCCGCCTGAACTGTGGGAGAGGGTCGTCGTCCTAGAGTGGCCGTCCCTTCTTGAAAAGACTCCCGTTGAAGAACAGGCCGCTGCCGCGAAGCTGGGCTCCCTCGTCTGTGGCCTTGCACTGGAACACATGCTGCAACTTGCCACCGCACCGCCTCTGAACAGCCGCCGCCGGCACCGCGATGGTGACTGGCGCCCGAGGAACCAAGCACAGAGCCGTTCCCGCGGCGCGATCCACTCGACAGCTCTGCCAGGGCTGTGGCGCTTGACATGGGAAGCATGGAGCGACCTGAGTGCACACACAGTCCCGCCGAACGGCGAATCGGTTCTGACCACTAGCGCCGGCCGTGTCGTCTTTCCGACGACGGCCCATGAACCACCCCGGCTTTGACCACCTGTACAGGGTGCCCGTTCGGGAGCAGAAGCCTGCGCCCGGCTTCTTGGATGCCCGCGGAACAAGATCGGACAATTCAAAGTGCGTAGGCCTCGGCTTGAATCCCGGTGACGACTCGCCGCATAGCTTGTGTCACGCAGCGCTCGGGACCAGGCGAGTTGTCGGCACAGCTCGGTCAGCCGCCACTCAGCCCCCTCTTGTGGGATCCGAACACGAGCCAGCCGGAGCGAACATGACGGGACCTCGTGGACGATCAGCCTGTTGAACGAGCCAGCGGATGCCAGCGGCCCTACATCGGCAAGGTGCCTGATCGCGTTCGGGACGAAGAGGTCACCGAAGGAGTGGTCGGCCACCCGGCCTCTGCTGGCCAAGGTCCCCGCTCCGCCTGCTTTCGTGAGAATTCGAAGGGATGCTCCCATGCTTCCCCTGTACGCCTCCCCCGGGCGAGCACAACGTGGAAGCCTTCCTGAGGTCTGGAGTTGGCCTCTTCGTAAGGGGTACCGAATGACATCTCAGTCCAGGTGTGGCGCTCGTACCAAGGCTGGTGCAGCATGTCGGAACCTCGCCGTGCTCGGTACTTCCCGCTGCGCAAAGCACCAAGGGCCTTGGTCGGCCTACGGAGTCGCGCAGCGCAAGGAGAAGGAAGCCAACGCAAAGAAACGTAAGATCCGCAAGAAGCCGTAGGTATTGCTATGGGACGTTCGCAGGTGCGCAATCTCATCGCAGTCTCGTTCACGACCGCAGGAAGTTGTTCATCTGCCCGACGAGCCTAGCGACGGCCCGGTGAGTGGACGTGCGGGAACCTCGGTGAGCACGTTCGTGCAGAGTTGGAAGGTGTGAGGAACGCCGCTCAGAAGTCACGGTATTAGAATCCCGCACAAGCCTCACGGTCCTGTAAGCACAGGTCGGTACCTCCACCACCTGCATCTGATGGCTCCGCCCGCCGATGGCGCCATCCGCCGACTCGGGGTCATTCATTTGGGCGGGGGCGGGTCGAGTGTCACGTTTCCAGGGCGGTTGCTCTGGGGTGGAAGCCCAGGCGGGTGTAGATGCGGGCTACTTGGGCGTCCGTGGCGCCCAGGAAGACGGTGTGGGCCTCGCGGGAGCGGGCCTCGCGGATCAGGGCCGCGGTGACCGCCAGGGCCAGGCCCCGGCGGCGGGCCGTGGGGAGGGTGGCGACGGCGCAGATCTCGGTGACTCCGTCCACCACTCCCGGGAGCAGGCCCGAGCTGACGGCGACGCCGTCCTCCACCGCCGCGACCAGAGTGGTGCTGCCCTCGCGGATGCGACGGGCCATGAGGGCTGTCTCGGGGGCGTGTCGTGTCTGTGCCTCCGGCAGGTCCGCCGGGCCCACGTCGCCCACGTGGGTGCCCAGGTTCGCGAAGGACAGGTACGCGGTGGCCACCGCGCTGGGCAGCCACGGGGCGTCCGGCGTGAGGGTCACGACCTGGACCCCTGGTGGGGTGAGGTCGGCCAGGGGTGGGGTGGGGGCCTCCTCCGGGAGTATCAGGAGGGGGCGGGGCGTGACCGGCAGGCCCGCTTCCTCCACCGCCGGGCGCAGGGCCGGCGCCGACTCGTGGACCCACTCGAAGCTCTCGGGGACGCCCAGTTCGCGCTGACGCGCCCGGACGTCCGCGACGTCCGCCGCGGTGACGGGCCGGCCCCGCCAGCCCCGGGTCGGGCGGGCCTGGAGCGGTCTGCCCCCGTCCTCCCGTACGAACAGGGTCAGCGGTCCGAAGTCCTCGGCCCGGCCGATCCGGCGGGGCAGGGTGTCGCGGTACTGGTCGACCCGGTCGAGCGGGTCGAGTGGGGCTGTTGGATGGTGTGTCACCTCGGAAGCACATCATCGGGTCACCGTCCCGGACCAGTGATTTACGCGGTACGGCGCGTCAGAAACGCCAGCGCGTCTGGCTGTACGGTGCCTTCCCGAAGCCGAATGCCGTCCGGGGCGCCACCTCGTGGACCACGGCCACGTTCCCCCGGTCGCCCGCGAAGCCGCCGTCCCGTACCTCGAAGTGCCACTCGGCGCCGTACTTCGCCTCCCACGCCCGCGCCAGCGCCGACAGGCGCGCCTCGTCCGTCACGCGGACCGCCGTGCCCTCGACCACGAGGTCGCAGCCCCCGGCCAGGGCGTTCGTGCCGGTCGTCAGGATCACCTCCGGGTTCTGCGCGAGGTTGCGGCTCTTGCGCTCCTCGGCGCCGGTGCAGAAGTACAGCGCGCCGTCCGACCACACCGCCAGCAGCGGGGTGACGTGCGGGCGGCCCTCGGGCCGTACGGTCGTCAGCCAGAACAGTTCCGCCGACGTCAGCAGGGCCACCGCCTCCTGCCACGCGGTCGCCGTCGCCTGCGGCTCGCCGTAACGGGTGTCCAGTTCTGTACGGGGTTCGGGTTCCTTCGGTGCCATCGTCCGCTCCTGGTGTGTTTCGGTCCCGGGGCCGGGATCTCGTAGAGGTGGACCGGCCCCTCGGCCCGAAGTCATCGGTCCTCTTCCCGACTCTTCCCGACTCTTCCCGACCGCGCCGGACGCGGCCGGTCCCGCCTCCCCGCCCTGCGGTTACGCTCGATCCCCTCAGCTTGATCGGGAACGCTGGCGGGAACGCGGACGGGAGACGGCGACATGACGATGCCGGGGCGCAGGAGCAGTATTTTCACCCGTCTGCTCCGCCACGGCTTCACCGATCCGTCCGGCGCCGAGGGGCTTCTCGACGTCCCGGAGATGGCGACCGTACGGTCCGACCCGCTGTTCCTCGACGCCCTCGGCGCCACCGCCGATCCCGATCTGGCCCTGCGCGGTCTTGTACGGCTCATCGAGGCGGCCAACCCGGGGGAGCGGCGGGTCCTGCTGGACACCCTGCTCACCGCCAAGCCCCTCCGGGACCGGCTGCTCGGCGTGCTCGGCGCGTCCGAGGCGCTCGGCGACCACCTGGCCAGGCACCCGCACGACTGGCACGTCCTGGTGACGTACGAGTCGTCCGACCTGCACCCCGGGGTCGCGGAGTTCGAACGCGGGCTCGCCGACGCCACCGACCCCGTCTCCCTGCGCATCGCCTACCGGCGCTGCCTGCTGGCCATCGCGGCCAGGGACGTCTGCGGCACGATCGACATCGCCCAGACCGCCGCCGAACTGGCCGACCTGGCCACCGCGACCCTCCGCGCCGCCCTCGCGATCGCCCGCGCCGCCGCGCCCGAGGACGCCGCCGCCTGCCGGCTCGCGGTCATCGCGATGGGCAAGTGCGGCGGGCACGAGCTGAACTACATCTCCGACGTGGACGTGATCTTCGTGGGCGGCCTCCCCGAGGCCCCCGCCGGGACGATGGAGAACGGCGAGAACGGGAGCGGGAGCCTCAACACCGACGAAGGCAAGGCCGTCCAGGCCGCCACCCGCCTCGCCTCCCACCTCATGCGCATCTGCTCCGAGACCACCGTCGAGGGCTCCATCTGGCCCGTCGACGCCAACCTCCGCCCCGAAGGCCGCAACGGCCCCCTCGTCCGCACCCTGAGCAGCCACCTCGCCTACTACCAGCGCTGGGCCAAGACCTGGGAGTTCCAGGCCCTCCTCAAGGCCCGCGCCGTCGCCGGGGACGTACCGCTCGGCGCCGAGTACATCGACGCCGTCTCGCCCCTCGTCTGGCAGGCCGCCGACCGCGAGCACTTCGTCCCCGACGTGCAGAAGATGCGCCGCCGCGTCGTGGACAACATCCCCGCCGCCCAGCTGGACCGTGAACTCAAGCTCGGCCCCGGCGGTCTGCGCGACGTCGAATTCGCCGTCCAGCTCCTCCAGTTGGTCCACGGCCGCGGTGACATCTCCCTCCGCAGCGGCTCCACGCTCGACGCGCTCGGCGCGCTGGCCGCCGGCGGCTACGTGGGCAGGGCGGACGCGGCCCTACTGGACGACGCCTACCGCTTCCTGCGGTCCATGGAGCACCGCATCCAGCTCCACCGGCTGCGCCGCACCCACCTGGTGCCCGAGGACGAGGCCGACCTGCGCCGCCTCGGCCGCTCCCTCGGCCTGCGCGGCGACCCCGTCGTCGAACTCAACAAGGCCTGGAAACGGCACGCTTCGGTCGTACGGCGGCTGCACGAGAAGATCTTCTACCGCCCCCTGCTCGACGCGGTCGCCCAACTCGCCCCCGGCGAGACCCGGTTGAGTACGAAGGCGGCCCGCCAGCGCCTCGAAGCGCTCGGGTACGCCGACCCGGCCGCCGCCCTGCGCCACCTGGAGGCACTGTCGTCCGGGGTGAGCCGCAAGGCGGCGATCCAGCGGACGCTGCTGCCCGTGCTGCTCGGCTGGTTCGCCGACTCCGCCGACCCCGACGCCGGCCTGCTCGGCTTCCGCAAGGTGTCCGACGCGCTCGGCAAGACCCCCTGGTACCTGCGGCTGCTGCGCGACGAGGGCGCGGCGGCCGAGAACCTGGCGCGGGTGCTGTCCGCCGGCCGCCTCGCCCCCGACCTGCTGCTCCGTGCCCCCGAGTCGGTCGCGATCCTCGGCGACCCCCACGGGCTCGTGCCGCACGGCCGCGCCCACCTCGAACAGGAGGTCATCGCGGCGATCGGCCGCGCGGAGACCGCCGAGGGCGCCGTCGCGACGGCACGCGGGATGCGCCGCCGTGAGCTGTTCCGTACGACGGCCGCCGACATCATCGGCTCGTACGGGACCGAGGAGAGCCCCGCCGAGGAGGACCCGGGCGCGCTGGTCGACCGGGTCGGCAACGCCCTCACCGACCTCAACGCCGCCACCCTCGCCGGAGCCCTGCGCGCCGCCGTCCGCGGCCGGTGGGGCGACACCCTCCCGACCAGGTTCGCGGTCATCGGCATGGGCCGGTTCGGCGGGCACGAGATGGGTTACGGCTCCGACGCGGACGTCGTCTTCGTCCACGAACCCCGCGAGGGCGTCGGCGAACAGGAAGCGGCCCAGGCGGCGAACGCCGTGGTCGCCGAGATGCGCCGCCTCCTCGAAGTCCCCAGCCCGGAACCGCCGTTGCTGATCGACGCCGATCTGCGCCCCGAGGGCAAGAGCGGCCCCATGGTCCGTACGCTCGCCTCCTACGCCGCGTACTACCGGCGCTGGTCACTGGTCTGGGAGAGCCAGGCCCTGCTGCGCGCCGAACCGATGGCGGGCGACGCGGACCTCGGCCGCCGCTTCGTCGAGCTGATCGACCCGCTGCGCTACCCGGCCGAGGGCCTGGCCGAGGACTCCGCACGCGAGATCCGCCGCCTCAAGGCGCGGATGGAGACGGAACGGATGCCGAGGGGCGCCGACCCGACCCTGCACACCAAACTGGGCCGCGGCGGGCTCTCGGACGTCGAGTGGACGATCCAGCTGCTCCAGATGCGGTACGCCTGGGCGGAGCCGGGCCTGCGGACCACCCGGACGCGCCGGGCGCTGGCGGCGGCGCGGGAGGCGGGGCTGCTGTCGGAGGAGGACGCGCAGACGCTGGACGACGCGTGGGTGCTGGCGACCCGGGTCAGGAACGGGGTGATGCTCGTACGGGGCAGGCCCGGCGACACCTTCCCGTCGGACGGCCGCGAGCTGGGCGCGATGGGGCGTTACCTGGGGTACGGTGCCGGGCCCACGCGGGGCCAGACGCAGGAGGTGCACAGCGGGGACATGCTGGACGACTACCGCAGGACGACGCGCAGGGCGCGCGGGGTGATGGAGAGGCTGTTCTACGGGGCGGAGTGAGCCCCACTACCGGGCGTAGTACTGGACCCCCGCTTCTTCTTCGGCCGCCGCCCGTCCACGTAACGCGGCAGGTTGTACGGCAGCGAGCCGTACCAGAGGTACGAGACGGTGAAGCCGAACGCCAGGCACACCAGGCCCCCCGCCGCGTCCAGCCAGAAGTGGTTCGCGGTGGCGACGATCACCAGCAGCGTCACCACGGGGTAGAGCAGCCCGAGGATCCGTACCCACGGGATCCGGCACAGCGCGAAGATCGTCAGGCCCGACCAGGTCGACCACCCGATGTGCATCGACGGCATGGCCGCGTACTGGTTCGACACGGTCTTGAGGTTGTCCGAGGACAGCGAGCCCCACGTGTGGTGCAGGGAGACGGTGTCGATGAAGTGGCCGTTGGTCATCAGCCGTGGCGGCGCGAGCGGGAACAGGTAGTAGCCGAGCAGGGCCACGACGGTGGTCGCCAGCAGGACCAGGCGGGCCGCCGAATAGCGCCCCGGATGACTGCGGAACAGCCAGATCAGCACTCCGAGGGTGATGATGAAGTGCAGTGTGGCGTAGTAGTAGTTCATCCCTACGATGAGCCACGTCACGGAATTGACGCCGTGGTTGACGGCCCGCTCGAAGCCGAGTCCCAGCAGGCGTTCCGCGTGCCAGATCCGGTCGGCGTTCTCCAGGGCCTTCGTCCGCTGTTCGGGTACGGCGTTGCGGATCAGCGAATAGATCCAGTAACTCACCGCGATCAGCAGGATTTCGAACCAGAGGCGGGGCTTGCGGGGTGTCCGGAGGCGCCGGATGAACGTGTGCTTCTCCACCGGTTCGGTTTCCGTGTCCCTCGCTGTGTCTGTCGTGTCAGCCACCTCGTCGGTGAAGGACGACGAGCCGGCCCTTCGGGCCGCCTGCGCCTTCACGGTCGATTCACCCATAGCCAGGAGTCTGCCAGATCCGGACTCCCCGACCGATCATCCCCCGGTCGGGTCGGTCCCGCATTCGCTACGCCCTGCGGACGACTCGGGGACGCCCCGCGGACGACGCCGGGACGCCCTACGGACGACGTCCGGGCCCCGACGCGGTCGACCCCCGGACCACCAGTTCGGGCATGAAGACAAACTCGCTGTGGGGGGCGGGGGTGCCCCCGATCTCCTCCAGGAGCGTACGGACCGCGGCCTGGCCCATCGACGGCACCGGCTTGCGGACCGTGGTGAGCGGCGGGTCCGTGAAGGCTATGAGGGGGGAGTCGTCGAAACCGACGACCGAGAGGTCGCGCGGCACGTCCAGGCCCATGCGCCGCCCGGCCCTGATCGCGCCGAGCGCCATCATGTCGCTCGCGCACACCACCGCCGTACAGCCCCGCTCGATGAGGGCGGTGGCCGCCGCCTGACCACCCTCCAGAGTGAACAGCGACTGCTGGATCAGCTCGTCCGTCTCGGCGGGCGACAGGCCGAGCAGGTCGTGGACCGTGGCCCGGAAGCCCTCGATCTTGCGCAGCACCGGCACGAACCGCTCCGGCCCCACGGCCAGGCCGATCCGGTGGTGTCCCAGCGAGACGAGGTGCGTCACGGCGAGCCGTACGGCGGCCCGGTCGTCGGGCGAGATGAAGGGGGCCTGCACCTTCGGCGAGAAGCCGTCCACCAGGACGAACGGCACCCCCTGGGCGCGCAGCTTCTCGTACCGCCGCATGTCCGCCGACGTGTCGGCGTGCAGCCCGGAGACGAAGATGATGCCGGAGACGTCCCGCTCGACCAGCATCTCGGTCAGCTCGTCCTCGGTGGAGCCGCCGGGGGTCTGGGTCGCCAGCACCGGGGTGTACCCCTGACGGGTGAGCGCCTGGCCTATCACCTGGGCGAGCGCCGGGAAGATCGGGTTCTCCAGCTCCGGGGTGATCAGGCCGACCAGCCCCGCGCTGCGGCGGCGGAGGCGTACGGGGCGCTCGTACCCGAGGACGTCGAGTGCGGCGAGTACGGATTCGCGGGTGGCCGCGGCAACCCCGGGCTTGCCGTTCAGAACGCGGCTGACCGTCGCTTCGCTGACCCCCGCCTGGGCTGCGATGTCGGCAAGCCGTGCGGTCATGGGAGTGGACTGTACCGGTGGTTCACCGGATTGCCCACCGGACGGCCGAGGAGCGGACGCGGCCTCGTTCTGCAAGATCTTGCGAAACCTTTCTGCCCTGTCCGTGCCGGGTTTCCGTGCCCCGTCAGGTCGTACGGCCCCGCCACGCCTGGGCACTTGTAACAATCGCCGGGTCCGGCGGAAATCTTCCGCAAGGTCTTTCGGGCTTCTTGCAACGCTGTTACCTTCACGTCCGACCCGGAGCCGCAACGGAGCGGTACGGCAGTTGAAGGAGTTCGGATGCGACGTGGCATAACGGCCACAGCCCTGGCCGTGACCCTGGCCCTCGCCGTGACCGCGTGCGGTGGTGACGACGCGTCGGACGGCGGCAAGAGCGCCGGGGGTGAACTGTCGGGGAAGGTCACCTGGTGGGACACGTCGACCGTCGGCAGCGAGGACAAGGTCTTCAAGCAGCTCGCCGAGGGCTTCGAGAAACTGCATCCCAAGGTCGACGTCGTGTACGTCAACGTGCCCTTCGGCGACGCCCAGAACAAGTTCAAGAACGCGGCGCAGGCGGACTCCGGCGCCCCCGACGTCATCCGCTCCGAGGTCGCCTGGACACCCGAGTTCGCCGATCTGGGCTATCTCGCGCCGCTGGACGGCACCCCGGCGCTCAAGGACGAGAAGGACTTCCTGCCGCAGGCCGCCGCCTCCACCCGCTACGCCGGCAAGACCTACGCCGTGCCGCAGGTCATCGACTCCATGGGCATCTTCTACAACAAGAAGATCTTCAAGGAGGCGGGGGTGGAAGTCCCCGCGACAGTCGACGAGTTGAAGGCCACCGCCAAGACGATCAAGAGCAGGACCGGGAAGACGGGGCTCTACCTGCGCGGCGACGACGCGTACTGGTTCCTGTCCTTCCTGTACGGCGAGGGCGGCAACCTCGTGGACGCCGACAGCAAGACCGTCACGGTCGACGACGCCGCCGGCGTCAAGGCCATGACCGTCGTCAAGGACCTGGTCGACTCGGGCGCCGCCCAGACCGACGCCACGGACGGCTGGGAGAACATGCAGGCCGCGTTCAAGGACGGCAAGGTCGCCATGATGATCAATGGTCCGTGGGCCGTCACCGACACCTACGGCGGCGCGCAGTTCAAGGACAAGGCCAACCTCGGCATCGCGCCCGTCCCCGCCGGCTCCGCCGCGCAGGGCGCTCCGCAGGGCGGCCACAACCTCGCCGTCTACGCGGGCTCCAAGAACCTGGACGCCTCGTACGCCTTCACCGAGTACATGACGTCCGTACAGAGCCAGACGCGGATCGCCGGACAACTGAGCCTGCTGCCCACCCGTACCTCCGTCTACGCACAGCCCGGAGTCGCGGACAACGAGATCGTCGGCTTCTTCAAGCCCGTCGTGGACAAGGCCGTCGAGCGCCCCTGGATCCCGGAGACCGGCAGCCTCTTCGCGCCGCTCGTCACCGAATACACCAAGGTCCTCACCGGCCAGACCACCCCGGAGAAGGGCGCCTCGGCCACCGGGGACGCGTACCGCAAGCTCCTCAAGGGCTGGAAGTAACAGGAAGGCGGGCCGGCTGATGGCCGTCCAGACCGGCCGGTCGGTGGCGAGGACCCCGGGCGAGCACACCGCCCGCGGCCCCCGCCGCGGCACCGGCACCCCCTCCGGCGGGCTCCGCCGCGCCGTCTCGACGCACTGGTACGCGTGGGCCATGGTCGCCCCGGTCGTCGCCGTGATCGGCGTGATCATCGGGTATCCGCTGGTACGGGGCGTCTACCTGTCGCTCACCGACGCCAACGAGCGCAACGTCGCACGCCACATCGGCGTCAACAACCTGCCCGCCACCTACGAGTTCGTCGGACTCGACAACTACCGGGCAGCCCTGACGGGGAATCAGTTCCTCTCCACCCTCGGCTGGACCCTGGTGTGGACGGTCTCCTGCGTCGCCGTCACCTTCGCGCTGGGCCTGGGCCTCGCCACGCTCCTCAACCGCCGCATCGCCGGGCGCTCGCTCTACCGGATGCTGCTGATCCTGCCCTGGGCCGTGCCGGGCTTCGTCTCCGTCTTCGCCTGGCGCTTCCTCTACAACGAGGACCGCGGGCTCCTCAACAAGCTGCTCGCCGGCGGCGGCATCGACGCCGTGCCCTGGCTCAACGACCCGACCTGGGCCAAGTTCTCGGTCATCGCCGTCAACATCTGGCTCGGGGTGCCGTTCATGATGGTCGCCCTGCTCGGCGGCCTCCAGTCCATCTCCGGCGAGATGTACGAGGCCGCCGAGATGGACGGCGCCAACGCCTGGCAGCGCTTCGCGCACATCACCCTGCCGGGGCTGCGGCCCGTCAGCACGACCGTGATCCTGCTCTCCACCATCTGGACGTTCAACATGTTCCCGGTGATCTTCCTGCTGACGCGCGGCGGACCCGGCGAAGCCACCCAGATCCTGGTCACGCAGGCGTACAAGTTCTCCTTCGAGATCAGCCCCCGCGACTACGCGCAGTCCTCCACCTGGGGCGTGCTGATCCTCGTCCTGCTGATGCTCTTCGCCGCGCTCTACCGGCGCGTGCTCCGCAACCAGGGAGACAGCTGGTGACCCTCGCCGCCCCCGACACCGCGACCGACACCCCGTCCGCCGCCGCGCGGGTCACCGCCCTGACCAACGCCGGTCACCGGAACCGCCGTTCACCCCTGGCCTCCGTCGCGCTGCACACCACCCTCGTCGTGGCCTCGGTGATCGCGGTCTTCCCCGTGCTGTGGGTCCTGCTGACCTCGCTCAAGCCCGCCGCCCACGCGACCACCACGGACTTCTTCAAGGACCCGACCTTCGCGAACTACACCGGGCTGCTGCGCGACACCCCGTTCCTGACCTGGTTCGGCAACTCGCTGGTCATCGCCGGACTCACCACCGTGCTCGGCGTCTTCGTCGCCGCCACCACCGGCTACGCCGTCAGCCGCTTCCGCTTCCCCGGCAAGCGCGGGCTGATGTGGACGCTGCTCGTCACCCAGATGTTCCCGGTCGCCGTCCTCATCGTGCCGATCTACAACATCATGGCCGGGCTCGGGCTGCTCAACGACCCGGTGGGGCTGGTGATCACGTACCTCACCATCGCCGTGCCGTTCTGCGCCTGGATGATGAAGGGCTTCTTCGACACCATCCCCCGCGAGATAGACGAGTCCGGCATGGTCGACGGGCTCACGCCCTTCGGCACCTTCTGGCGGCTCGTCCTGCCGCTCGCCAAGCCGGGGCTCGCGGTGACCGCCTTCTACTCCTTCATCACCGCGTGGGGCGAGGTCGCCTACGCCTCCGCGTTCATGGTCGGCGACGAGAACCTCACGCTCGCCGGCGGCCTCCAGAAGTTCGTCAACCAGTACGGGGCCCAGTGGGGCCCGATGTCCGCCGCGTCCGTACTGATCGCCGTCCCCGCCGCGCTGGTCTTCCTCTTCGCCCAGCGCCATCTCGTCACCGGCATGTCCGCCGGTGCGGTGAAGGGCTGACCCCGCGCGGGCCCGCCCACCTCCGCACCCCTCAGACACTCCAGGAACCACATGACCCAGCACCTCACCGCCCCTTCCGCCCCCTCCTCCCGCCCGGCCGCCAGGACGTCCGACGACGCCCCGGGGCACCGCCCGGGCTGGTGGCGGGACGCGGTGATCTACCAGGTCTACCCCCGCAGCTTCGCCGACGGGAACGGCGACGCGATGGGCGACCTCGACGGGGTACGCCGCCGGCTCCCGTACCTCAGGGACCTCGGCGTCGACGCCGTCTGGCTCAGCCCGTTCTACGCCTCCCCGCAGGCCGACGCGGGCTACGACGTCGCCGACTACCGCGCCATCGACCCGATGTTCGGCACCCTGCGCGACGCCGACGCCCTCATCCGGGACGCGCACGGCCTGGGCCTGCGGATCATCGTCGACGTCGTGCCCAACCACTCGTCCGTCGCCCACGACTGGTTCAGGCGCGCCCTGCGCGAGGGCCCCGGCTCCGCGCTGCGGGCCCGCTACCACTTCCGTCCCGGCAAGGGCGCCAAGGGTGAACTCCCGCCCAACGACTGGCAGTCCGTCTTCGGCGGGCCCGCCTGGACCCGGACGACCGACCCCGACGGCACCCCCGGCGACTGGTACCTGCACCTCTTCGCCCCCGAACAGCCCGACTTCGACTGGACGCACCCGGCCGTCGCCGACGAGTTCCGCTCGATCCTGCGCTTCTGGCTGGACATGGGCGTGGACGGCTTCCGTATCGACGTCGCCCACGGACTGGTCAAGGCCGACGGACTCCCCGACATCGGCGGGGACGCCCAACTCCGGCTGCTCGCCAACGAGATCACGCCGTTCTTCGACCAGGACGGCGTCCACGAGATCTACCGGCAGTGGCGCACCATCCTCGACGAGTACCCGGACGAGCGCATCGCCGTCGCCGAGGCCTGGACGCGGACCGTCGAGCGCACCGCACGCTACGTACGCCCCGACGAACTGCACCAGGCCTTCAACTTCCAGTACCTGGCCACCTCCTGGGACGGTGACGCGCTGCGCGAGGTCATCGACGCCTCGCTCGCCGCGATGCGGCCCGTCGGGGCCCCCGCCACCTGGGTGCTCTCCAACCACGACGTCACCCGCCACGCGACCCGCTTCGCCGGGCCGCCCGGCGCGGGCACCCAGACGCGCGAGCCCGGCGACCGCGCCCTCGGCCTGCGGCGGGCCCGCGCCGCGACGATGCTCATGCTGGCGCTGCCCGGCTCCGCGTACGTCTACCAGGGCGAGGAACTCGGCCTGCCCGATGTCACCGACCTGCCCGACGAGGCCAGGCAGGACCCGTCGTACTTCCGCGCGGACGGCCAGGACGGCTTCCGTGACGGCTGCCGGGTCCCCATCCCCTGGACCCGCGAGGGCAGTTCGTACGGGTTCGGCAGCGCGGGCAGCTGGCTGCCGCAGCCCGCGGGCTGGGGCGAGCTGAGCGTCGAGGCGCAGACCGGTGACCCGTCCTCGACCCTGGAGCTGTACCGCGCCGCGCTGGCCGTGCGGCGCGAGCACCCCGGGCTCGGGGCCGGGGACTCGGTCGGGTGGCTGGACGCGCCCCCGGGTGTCCTGGCCTTCACCCGGGACGGCTTCGCCTGCACGGTCAACACCACCTCGGAGCCGGTACGGATCCCCGTACGCGGCCGGCTCCTGCTGTCGAGCGGCCCGGTGACGCCCGACGGGACGCACGCCGACCTGCCGCCGGACACGACGGCGTGGTGGACGCTCTGAGCGGAGCCCGAGCCGAAGCCCTACCCCTGGCCCCATCCGTACCCGTCCCCCTGAACCGCACCACACCGTAAGGAGCCTTGAGGGCAGAGCGCGTCGCCACGCGAGGCCGCACCACCGTCACCCGCACACCCCCACCAGTGCTGGAGGAACCATGGTCCGCAGATCTCTCGCCGCCGCGCTCGCCCTCGGGGCGGCCGCCACCGCCCTCGCGGTCCCCGCCGGGACCGCGCAGGCCGTCCCACCGGGCACCAAGGACGTCACCGCCGTCCTCTTCGAGTGGACGTTCGCTTCCGTCGCCAAGGCGTGCACGGACACCCTCGGCCCGGCCGGGTACGGATACGTCCAGGTCTCGCCGCCCCAGGAGCACATCCAGGGCGGCCAGTGGTGGACCTCGTACCAGCCCGTGAGCTACCGGATCGCCGGCCGCCTCGGCGACCGCGCCGCCTTCTCGGCGATGGTCGGCACCTGCCACGCGGCCGGGGTCAAGGTCGTCGCCGACAGCGTCATCAACCACATGGCCGCCGGTGACGGCACCGGCACCGGCGGCTCCCCGTACACCAAGTACACGTATCCCGGCATCTATTCGGGCGCCGACCTGGACGACTGCCGGGGGCAGATCAACAACTACCAGGACCGGGCCAACGTACAGAACTGCGAACTGGTGGGCCTCGCGGACCTGGACACCGGCGAGCCGTATGTACGCGGCCGGATCGCCGCGTACCTCAACGACCTGCTCTCGCTGGGCGTCGACGGCTTCCGTATCGACGCCGCCAAGCACATGCCGGCCGCCGATCTCGCCGACATCAAGAGCCGGCTGACCAACCCCGGCGCGTACTGGAAGCAGGAGGTCATCTACGGCGCGGGCGAGGCGATATCGCCCGACGAGTACCTCAACACCGGTGACGTCCAGGAGTTCCGGTACGGCCGCAGCCTCAAGCAGGTCTTCCTCAACGAGAACCTCGCCTACCTCAAGAACTACGGCGAGGGCTGGGCCTTCATGCGGGGCGACAAGGCGGCCGTCTTCGTCGACAACCACGACACCGAGCGCGGCGGCGACACCCTCAGCTACAAGGACGGCGCCAACTACACCCTCGCCAACGTCTTCATGCTGGCCTGGCCCTACGGATCGCCCGACATCAACTCCGGTTACGAGTTCACCGACCGGGACGCGGGCCCGCCCAACGGCGGTACAGTCAGGACCTGTTACAGCGACGGCTGGAAGTGCCAGCACGCCTGGCGGGAGATCGCCTCCATGGTCGCCTTCCGCAACACCACCCGGGGCCAGGCCGTCACCCGGTGGTGGGACAACGGCGGTGACCAGATCGCCTTCGGCCGGGGGACGAAGGGGTACGTGGCCCTCAACCACGAAGGCTCCGCGCTGACCCGTACGTTCGAGACCTCCCTGCCCCCGGGGAACTACTGCGACGTCCAGAGCGGCCGGCGCGTGACCGTCGACAGCGCCGGGAAGTTCACGGCAACGCTCGGCTCCAACACGGCCGTTGCCCTCCACACGGGCGCCAGGAACTGCTGACACCAGGCGCCGGAACGGGCACGGCGGGGCCGTTTGATACGGATCTTGTAACGGACCCCGCCGCGCCCGTGTGAACCGCGCACGGCGGGAAATCAGAGGGGTATGACGTCCACCGACGTGCAACCGGAACAGAGCCAGCACAAGCCCCGCCCGGCGGGGCTGTCCTGGTGGAGCAAGCTGCTCATCACCCTCGTCGCCGTCGCGGCGCTGCTCTTCGCCGGCAGCAAGCTGGACCTGATCCCCGGGTTCGGCGACATCTTCGGCAGCGAGACGAAGGACCGGACAGGCCCGACCCTGCTCCAGTCCATGCAGGACCTCGACCGCTACGAAGCCGCCTCGGGCAACTTCCAGGTGGTCGTGGACCTGGAGAAGGACGCCAAGTACCTGCCGGACGCGATCCGCGGCACCCGTACCCTCTACGTCGGCGCCGGTACGGTCAGCGCCTACGTGGACTTCGGAGGCATCGGCGAGAACAGCGTCACCACGGACAAGGAACGGACCATGGCGACGATCCGGCTGCCGCACGCGCAGCTGGGCAAGCCCGCGCTCGACCCCGACCGCTCCTACGCCGTCTCCAAGCAGCGGGGACTGCTGGACCGGCTCGGTGACCTGTTCTCGGACAACGCGGCGAGCGAGCGGGCCGTGAACCAGCTGGCCGCCAAGCACATCGGGGAAGCGGCCAAGGACAGCGAACTGGCCGGCCGCGCCGAGAAGAACACCACCAGCATGCTGGAGGGCCTGCTCCGGTCCCTCGGCTTCACCCAGGTCACCGTCGTCTACGGCACCAGCTGATCGACGGCCCCGGCCGGCCTTCTACGGGAGGCGCTGGCCCGGCAGTTGTGCACCCAGCCCCATGAGCCGGCCGAGCAGGTCGCCGAACGGACCCTCGGCCGGTTCGTCCGCGACGATCCGCAGCAGGATCGCCGCCATCTCCGCGTCGTACGCGGCGCTCACCGCGGCGAGCGCCGCGAAGTCGTGCACGAGCTGCAACTCCAGCTCGGCGCGCGGGATGTGGCGCCCGTCCAGCCAGATCAGCGCGGTCGACTCGGCGAGCGACACCCAGGACCGGACGACCAGGTGCAGCCGCGCCGGCGGGGTGGTCACGTCCAGATGGGACAGGATCTGTACGTACGCGGCCTGCCGCACCTCGTCGATCATCGCGTTCGCCGTCGAGGAACCCACCGCTGGGCCGCCGCGCATCAGTGCGGAGAAGCCGGGACCGTGCTCCTCCACGAAGTCGAAGAACCGCTCCATGACCCGCGACAGCCGGGCCCCGAGCGGCCCTTCCCTCGGCTCCACGAACCGCTCCGCCAACTCGTCGGCCGCCCGGCGCAGCGCCGCCTCGTACAGGCTCTGCTTGCCGGGGAAGTAGTGGTAGACGAGGGGCCGGGAGATGCCTGCCGCGGCGGCGATCTCGTCGATCGAGACGTCCTCGGGGGAGCGGTGGCTGAACAGCTCCAGCGCGACACCGATCAGCTGTTGCTTCCGCTCTTCGACGCCCATCCTGCGGCGCACCCCGGTCGTCATACGAACAGCCTAACGGGCACGCTCCCCGGGGTGTCGATTACGCTGCCGGTCCATGACCTCATCTGACCCGGACCAGCCGATGGAGACACCCGCCGAAGGTCTGGCGCCCGGTCCGGCGTCCGGTCTGACGCCCCGTCAGGCGCGGGCCCTGCGGGTCACGCTCGCGTCGGTGCTGCTGGTGGCGATGGCCGTGCTGCTGGCGGTACGGCTGGCGGAACGCACGTCGGTCCTGGTGGTCGGGGTGTACGGGCTGGCGATGATCCTGTGCGGTGTGGTGATCGAGCTGAGCCGCAACGGCCGTACGCGCCTGGGGACTTGGCTGCTGGCGGTGTGCCTGCTGTCGGCGCTGGGGGCGGACTGGCTGCTGCCGTAGGGCGTGGGGGCCGCGCCCGCTGACGGCGTACGGCCCCGGTCACCGCCGTGCGCCCCGCGTCACCGCAGCGCCCCCACCGACCCGCCGCCCTCCACGGCCCCCTTCAACTCCGCCCGCGCGCCCGCCGAGGCCCGTACCGCCAGCAGCCGCCCCTTCGCGGTGCCCTTCACCCCGCCCGACACCTCCAGCGACCTGATCTCCTCGCTGCCCGCCGCCAGGACGTACCACTGGCCGCCCCGCGACTTCCAGAGCACCCCGGCCAGCACCTCACGCGGCCCCCGCGCCCCGCACGCGAGGGAGTCCTCCGCGCGGGCCGCGATCGCCCCCGCCGACGCGGGTTTCGTGGCCGACGGGGGCTGGAACTGGGCCAGCACCCGGCTCCCCGTACCCCGCCAGGTCTCCGCGCGGGTGCACAGCCACTCCGCCGTGCCGTTCGCCTCCGGCAGCGTCTGGCGCGCGAACGCCCAGGAGTTCACCGACCGCACCCCGTGCGAGCGGACGGTCGGCAGCAGACACGCGGTCCTGGCCCACGCCACCCGGTCCCGCGCGCTCGACACGTCCGAGGGGGACGACGGCGGCCCGGACGTCAGCCGCGCCGGCGTCAGCTCACCGAGGTCCGTGAGCAGCCGGTCGTGGGAGCCGTCCCGGAGGTCGAGGGTGTCCCAGGACCCGCAGTCGCGGGCCGTCGCCGGGCTGTCCATCGGGTCCGTCACGCCGTCCGCGTCCCGCCCCAGCGGCCGGGCTTCCGCAGCCGGGTCGCGCAGGTCCCGTACGGACGTACGGGTCACCCAAGGCGCCGTCAGATAGCGGACGTTGCTGTCCGAGCGCGCCACCACCAGCGCCCCGGACGCGGACCCGTCCGCGCCGTCGACCCGGGCGAAGTCCAGCCCCGCCGCGTCGCCGCCGTCCGTCGCCTCGGCGTACCGCACGACCCGCAGGCCGTCGTACAGCAGCACGACGCGCGCGGCGTCGACCCGGCCCGCGTACAGCAACTGCGGTGATCCCATGGGCGGTCCCGACGGGGTCCCGGGGGTGGTGGAGACCTGGACGGTGCGGCCCGGCCGCGCCCAGACCGCCAGCGCCCGCCGCAGCAGTCCCGTGTCGGCGGCCAGCGCGCCACGGGTGGGCCAGGCGGAGAAGTCGGTACGGGCGGAGCTCTCCCAGAAGGTGGGCGCGACCCGGCGCACCTTCGCGGGGTCGAGGGCCGACTGGGCCATGGGGTTGCGGGCGTACGAGGGGGCCGCCGCGCTCTCGGGGCCCCAGCCGTCCCCCGGCAGCCCGAGGAGTGTCCCGCAGACGAGCAGGGCGGCGGTCGCGGCGAGCGCCGCCTTCGCGTGCTGGCGCCGGCGCATCAGGTCGGTGGGCCTGGCCTGGAGCGAGCAGGGGTCGAACTCGGCCGACCGCAGCAGCGCGCCGCTCTCCGGCGTCTCGGCGGCGACCGCCTGGGCGAGCGCCCCCGCCGGGTCCTCGGCCCCGGCCGCGCCCAGCGTGCGCCGTACGTCGGCGTCCGCCAGCCCCTCCAGGCCGCGCAGGACGAACGCGGCCCTGGCCGCCCCGGAGAGGGCGGAGAGCCGCTGGTCGAGGGCGAGTTCGTCGGCCCCGCCGGAGCGCGGGAAGAGCCGCAGGCCCCATACGTGCGGCAGCACCGGCGGCAGTTGGGCGCGGCGGGGCCGGGCGAGGAGCGTCAGCGGGCGGCCGGCGTCGAGGGCCTGGCGCAGCACGCGGCCGCGTACGTACGTGTAACCGGGGTTCCGCGCCCCGTCGGAGCCGCCTCCGCCGCCCGCCCGGCGCGGTCCCGGGAGCACGCCGTCGACGGTGGCGGTTCGGCCGCGGGGCAGCGAGCGCTGGACGAGCGCGTGCGCGGTCAGGACGCGCCGGTTCCGGCCGAGGGACGGGGGGAGGACGAGGTAGGCGATCCGTACGAGACGGGGGTAGTGCTCGACGAGCGCCGCCTCGGCCTGGTCGACGTCGACGGGACCGGCGGTGGGGGCGGCAGCGGTGGCGGCGGCGGGGGCGGGGGCGGGGGCGGTGACGGAGTCGTGTGGGCGCACGTGCAGCAGAACGAGCGATTGGTCCGATGGTCACCCCGGAATCCCGTGGTCACCCCGGAATGAGTCATTCCGCTCATTCCGTTTATTACGACTTAGGCCACACGAAGACGCGTTCGACAAGGCACGATGGGCCGTATGCGTACGGAACGAGCAGGTGTGGCAGTCGCGGTTCTGGCCCTGGTCCTGACGGCGGGCTGCGGCGCGAACGACAACAAGGCCCCCCAGGTGCCGAAGACGGCGACGGGGAGCCTCGAACAGCTCGCCTCGAAGGCGAAGTGCGAGCCCAACATCTCGACGGACGCCGCCGAGCTGCGGCAGGCCAACTGCGCGACCGGGGACGGGAAGTACGTCCTGGCGACCTTCGCCACCGACCGCGGCCAGCGCGAGTGGATCAACGAGGCCAAGGACTACGGCGGTTCGTACCTCGTCGGCCGCAAGTGGGTCGTGGTCGGCGAGGCGGCCGTGGTCGCCACGGTGCGTGGCCGGCTGGGCGGGGAGGTGGAAACGGGCTCGTCCCACCACGCGCAGAACGGTGGTGGGACGAGTGCCGATCCGACCGGTCACGACATGAGTGACATGCCCGGCATGGACGGTATGGAGGATATGCCGTCCATGCGCTGACCGGCGTGGTGGTGCCGACTGCGTCGGGCCGGTTGCCTCAGCGGCAACTGGTTCCGGCGTTGAGGCAGCTCACCATCTTGTTCATGATCCGCGTGTCGAACACGTTGATGAAGTCACCGTGGTCGGTCACGGGCTTGTGCAGCTGCTCCGGGAAGGAGTCGACCGCGAAGCCGGGGCCCGGCGGGACGCGGTAGACGATCCGCTGCTGGAGCTGCGGAATCGCCTTGAACCCGTTCTGGCAGCGACCGTTGGCATCGGCGAAGGCCACGTGGGTGCGGTGGTTCGCGCTGTCGGTGTTCTGGCCGTCCCAGCAGCTCTGGAAATTGAATGTACGGACCACCTTGCTGCCGCGCGGGCAGATCGGGTATTTGTCCTTGAGCTGGCGGTTCTCGAATCCGGTGCAACTCCACGACGCGTTGGCGTTCGCGTTTCCGTTGACGAAGGCCTTGGCGTCACCCGTGATGATCCGCAGGAAGCGGGGCATCGCGACGACCTTGGAGGTCGGGTTGCCGACAAATTTCAGAGTCACCTCGTTGGGCGTCTGAATCTTTCCGGCATTTCCTTCCTTGCCGCCGCCGTCCGCGTTGACGTCGAACTCGGCCTGGCCGTTCTGGAGACGGAGCACCGGCCAGTAGTAGGTCGACTTGTCGCCCTGATTGCGGCAGCTGGTGGCGGCCGCGGCGAGCGCGTCGTCACTGGCGAAGGCGTTGTTGCCCTGATTGCCCACGTAATCGTGCATGTGGTGGGCGCCGTTGCTCACACCGGGCGCGACAATGACGTTGTCGGAATTATACTTCTTGTTCGCGTTCACCCCGCATGAGGTGGTGAACGAACCCCGGGACGCCTGGCGCAGCTTGCGCGGCTTCACCACGTTCGGCCGGACGGACTTGATGCTGACGAAGTCCGAGGCGTCCGGGCCGTTGCCGCCCTGGCCGGCCGCCGGAGGCGCGCTGGCGCTGGGGCTGGCCTGCCCGTTGTTCTGCGCACCGGCGTCCTGGCCCTCGGCCGGGGCGCTCTCGGCCGCGGACGGGTCCGGGGAGGCGGCGGGGTCCTGCGCCTGCGCCCGCAGGGTGCACGGCGCGAGGGCTTCAAGACCCTGCGGCTGCTGCCCGCCGGCGCCGGTGATCGCCGCGGAGATCTTGCCGAAGCTCTCCAGGCGCTTGTCCTTCAACGGATTGAGAATCGCATTGTCGGCAACGGTGGGATCCTGCTCGATCTGTGCCTTCTGATCGGCGAACTTCTGGTAAGCCTCGGTGATCTGGCTGTCGATCCCGGCCAGCTCCCCGTCGACCGCCGCACGGGCCGCTTCCGGCACGTCCGTGATGGCGTTGGCCACTTCGGGGCAGTCGATGGTCGACATCTGCTGCGCGGCATTCTCGGCCTGGGCAGGCGGCTGCTTGTCCTTCGACCAGCCCTCACCCGCGGATGCGTAGAAATTGGCTGCTATCAGCCCACCCCCGCCCAGGAGCAAGGCAGCCGTGGCGGCAATCGCCCGGTTTGCCACGGTGGAACGTTTTCTTCTCGCTGTGCGTGCCATGGAACTCCTCAAGCTTCGTTGCCGGTTACAGGGAAATCGCGGCAGGGGAAGCGAAGCGCTCCGTTCCATACGGACGGCATTCGGGGAGTGTTCAGAGGTTCTGAGAATTCATTGAAATCTCCGGCGGCAAAACGGGCGGATACCCCCCATTGCGGCACGACTCGTCCCCGGCCCCGCAGGTTTCGCGCGGCGCGTCCCCGGCCGCTCACGTCCGGCCGCGGTCCAGATACGCGAGGACGGCCAGCACCCGCCGGTTGTCGTCGTCCGACACCGGAAGGCCCAGCTTCGCGAAGATGTTGGAGGTGTGCTTGGCCACCGCACGCTCCGTGACCACCAGCTGACCGGCGATCGCCACGTTGGACCTGCCCTGCGCCATCAGCTCCATGACCTCCCGCTCGCGCGGTGTCAGCGCGGCGATCGGCTTGTCCTGGCCCCGGCGGGACAGCAGCTGCTGGATCACCTGCGGATCCATCGCCGTACCCCCGCCCGCGACCCGGCGCACGGCGTCGATGAACTGCTCCGCGTCGAAGACCCGGTCCTTGAGCAGGTAGCCGACCGCGCCGGTGCCGTCCGCCAGCAGCTCACGCGCGTACAACTGCTCGACATGCTGGGACAGGACGAGGACCGGCAGGCCGGGGCGGGCCCGGCGGGCGGCGAGCGCGCACTGGAGGCCCTCGTCCGTGTGGGACGGCGGTAGCCGTACGTCGACGATCGCGACGTCCGGCTCCAACTCCGCCAGGGCCTTGGTCAGTTCGGGCCCCGTCTCCACCGCCGCGAGGATCTCGAAGTCGAACGCCTCCAGCATCCGTACGAGACCGTCGCGCAACAGGAAGAGGTCTTCGGCTAGGACAACGCGCAAGGAATCTCCATGGTCACCATGGTGGGACCGCCCACAGGGCTGTTGACGGCCAGGACTCCGTCGAATGTACCGAGTCGCCGCTCCAGGCCGCTCAGCCCCGACCCCTTCCCGATCGCCGCTCCGCCCCCGCCGTTGTCGGTGACCGCGATCCGCAACATCCCGTCACTGTGCGAGATGTCCACCCAGATCCGCTCGGCGCCCGCGTGCTTCACCACGTTCGCCAGCGCCTCGCTCACCGCGAAGTACGCGGCGGACTCGACGGGCGCTTCCGCCCGGCCGGACAGCTCCACGTTGACCTCGCTCTCCAGCGGCAGCCGCAGCGCCAGGGCCCGTACGGCGTCCCCGAGACCGCGCTCCGCGAGCACCGGCGGGTGGATCCCGCGTACGAGATCACGCAGTTCGGTCAGGGCCTCGGCGGACGACAGCCGCGCCTGGCCGAGCAACTCCTTGGCCTTGGCCGGGTTCTTCTCGATCAGCGCCTCGACCGTGCCCAGGTCCATGCCCACCGCGACCAGCCTGGCCTGCGCCCCGTCGTGCAGATCCCGCTCGATGCGGCGCAGTTCGGCGGCGGAGGTGTCCACGGCGTCGTGCCGGGACTCGGTGAGCCGCTCGATCCGCCGCGCCAGCTCCTCCTCCTGGGTGGGGGCGATCAGGGCCCTGGTCAGGGTGAAGTGGGCCCGTACGAGCGTCGGGGCGTACCGCACACCGGCGGCGAGGATCACCAGGCCGAGCGCGAACGCGAGCAGGCCGGTCAGCTGGCTGTCGACGGGGACGAACGCGTACCAGTACCGGTCGTCCGCGAACACCCGCCACAGGCCCGCCGCCAGCACGAGTCCCTCCACGGGGAAGAGCATCAGCCAGGCGGCCGCGATCGCGACGGCGAAGCCCGCCGTCATGTCCACCAGCAGCCACCGGAGATCACGCCAGGTGGCGGGCTCCTTGAGGAGGAGTACGGTGCGCTCGACCCGGCCGGTGAGTCCGCCGCGTACGTCGTCCGGGAGGGGCTGGTAGGGCGGCGGGATCCGTACCCCGGACCACTTCGCGGCCAGCAGGCGGCGGTGGTTGGCGTGCGCCCTGACCGCCGCCAGCGCCGACGGGGTGGTGAGGAAGCCGATGCCCAGCGGGGTGAGCGCGAGCGACACCACGGTCAGGACGAAGAGGGTGACCGATCCCACGATCGCGGTGAGCCCGAGCACCAGCCCCCGGCCGGCGGCCTGTACCGCGCCTCGTATGTCTGTTGCGTTCATGATGGTCCCTCTCCTTCGCGGCCGGACGGCCCCGGCCCGGCCCCCGGGCAGGCCCTCAGTCTGGCGGCGGGGTGGCGCGGCAGGGCAGCCGGTTCGCACCCCGGCGGGGGGTGTTGCCAGCACCACCCCTGATCACTCCTGGGCGTTCCTCCCCGGTCCTCCCCGGTCCTCCCCGGTCCTCCCCGGTCCTCCCCGGTCCTCCCCGGTCCTCCCCGGTCCTCCCAGGTCAGAGCCGATTGTCAGTGGGGGGTGGCACGATCGGACACATCGACGGATCGGGCGAACAGGGGCGGACGATGGGCACGTGGGACACCGGACACTTCGACAGCGACACCGCGGCGGACTTCGCCGCCGATCTCGACGACGCCACCGTGGAAGGCCGGACGGAGCTGGTCCGGGAGGCGCTGGTCCGGGTGACCGGTACGACCGGCGTTCTCGGCGGCCCGGACGAGAGCGAGGCGGTGGTGGCCGTCGCGGCGGCGGCACTGGTGGCCGCGCAGTGCCCCGGGGGCCCGCCGGTGGAGACGGTGTACGGCCCCGACGAGCCGCTGCCGCGCTTCCCGGGGGAGTTGAGGAACGTGGCGGTCCTGGCCCTGGACCGCGTCCTCGCGGACGACTCCGAGCTGCGCGAACTGTGGGCGGACGCGGAGGGCGAGGCGGGCCCGTGGTGGCGGGGGGTGACGGCACTGAGGGCGGCGCTGGCGGCGTCGGTGGCCGGGATGCCGGGTCCGATGGGTCCGATACCTGCCGCGATACCGGTGCTGTCGGGGGCGGTCCGGCCTCTGGCCTGAGGGGCCCGGCGCGCGGTCCACGGGTCTCGGCTCCTCACGCCTCCGCGTTCAGGAGCCTCGCCTCCACCTCCGGGGACAGGCCCACCGGGGGACGGTCCGGACGTTGGGGGGCCCGGCCGTCGAGGGAGCGGAGCCAGGTCCAGGTGTCCGTGACCGTCTCCTCCACCGGGCGGCAGCGGAGGCCCGTGGCCAGGGCCTTGGTGACGTCGCCCCGGTGCAGGGTGTCGTGCAGCTCGCCCGGCGGGAGCCAGACGGGCAGGTCCGTCCACGGCTCGACACCCGCGGCGAGGATCGGCCCGGGGCCGGTCCAGCGCAGCTCGGCGTCGGAGCCCGTGGCCCGGACGCAGGCGCCGAGCAGCTCGCCCATGGTGGTGTGCCCGGGAGGGCTGACCAGGTTGTACGGGCCGCCGAGGCCCTGTTCGACGGCGCTCAGGATCCACGCGGCGAGGTCACGCACGTCGATGTACTGGAGGGGGTTGTCGCGCGGTCCCGGAGCGAGCACGGGTCCACCCCGGGCGATCCGCCCCAGCCACCACGGCAGTCGGCCGATGTTCTCCCACGGACCGAGGATCAGCCCGGCACGGACCAGCAGCGCACGGTCGCCGAAGGCGGCCACCGCGGCCAGTTCGCCGCCCAGCTTGTCCTGGGGGTAGGTGGTCCGCCCGGCGTCCGCCGACGCGCCCTCGACCAGCGGACCGTCCTCCGTGAGCCCCGCCGGGGTCGGATAGGCGTACACCGACCGGCTGGACACGTACGCGTACCGCTCCACGCGCCCCTTGAGCGCCGTGGCCGCCTCGCCCACCACGGAGGGCGCCGCCGACCAGGTGTCGACCACCGCGTCCCAGGCTCCGCCGGCGAGCGCCGCGAGCCCGTCGGGGTCCGTCCGGTCGCCCAGCACGGACGTCACGCCGTCCGGCGCCGCACGCCGGCCGCGGTGGAAGGCGGTCACCTCCCACCCCCGCTCCACCGCCGCCTCCGCGACGGCGCGCCCGACAAATTCCGTACCACCGAGGAGGAGAAGTCTCATGGAACCGACTCTGCCCGCCGCCGCGCGCACCGGAAAGAGAAGTTCGCCGCCAGGCGAATCGGCGGCTTTTGGGACCTGCCGCGCGCCCGGTCGGGATGGCAGCATGTGCGGACCATGACAGATGCCCGGTCGCCGATGCGCGCCTTGCGGGCCGCGGCCTTCGCGGCGGTGTGTGTGACGCTGGCGGCGCTGGGGCATTTGTACACGTCCGGGCACGAGATCCCGTTCGGGGCGCTGTTGACCGCCTTCGGGACGACCGGAGGTGTCGCCTGGTTCGCCGGCGGGCGCCGCCGGGGGTTCTTGTCCCTCGGGGCCGGACTGCTCACCGTCCAGGGCACGCTGCATCTGCTCTTCGCGGGGGTGCTGCCGTACGGACCGTCCCCGGCCTCGCACGACCGGCACGCCATGACCGGGACAGGCGCCGGGGCGCGCGCGGGTCTCGACTCCGGCCTCGGCATGGTGTCCGGCATGGGGGGGCGCCCCGGCATGGACATGGGTACGGGCGGTACGGGCGAGCCCGCGCTCGCCGCCGTCACCGACACCCCGGTCGCGATGATCGCCGCGCACGTGCTCGCCGCCGCCGTCTGCGCCCTCTGGCTCGCCCGGGGCGAGGCCGCGCTCTTCCAGCTCGCACGGACACTCGGCGCCCTCGCGCTCATCCCGCTGCGGCTGCCGCTCGCCCCGGCCCGCCTGCCCGTCGTACCCCGGCCGGCCCCCCTCGCCCCGGGCGCCCCCGCCCCGCGCCGCTTCCGTGGCGTGGTCCTCGCCCACAGCCTGTCCCGGCGTGGTCCGCCCGTCGTGCGCACCGCTCGCACCACGGACCCGGGAGCCGCGCTCGTCCTCATTGTCTGACGTCCTCATTGTCTGACGTCGGCCGGCACCGGGGCCGCTTCCCCCTTGCCCACGCCCACACCTAGGACAGTCATGGCCATCGACGATCCCCTCAAGGACGCGGACCCCGTCAAGGGCACCGCCTCCACCGTCTCCGACACTCTGACCGACCCGGCGGCCACCCCCACCGATACCGCCACGACCACCGGTACCCCCACCGCCACGACCACCGGCACCCCCACCGGCACCCCGTCCGCGTGGAGTTCGCTGCGTCCGCTGGTCCTGCGCCTGCACTTCTACGCGGGCGTGCTCATCGCCCCGTTCCTGCTCGTCGCCGCCGTCAGCGGGCTCCTCTACTCGCTCTCGTTCCAGGCGGAGAAGGTGGTCTACCGCCACGAGCTGCGCGTCCCGGTCGGCGACCGCGTCCTCCCGCTCTCCACCCAGGTCAACGCGGCCCGTACCGCGCACCCGGACGGCAAGGTGACGTCCGTACGCC
This sequence comes from Streptomyces sp. NBC_01317, assembly GCF_035961655.1. Classification (NCBI taxonomy): domain Bacteria; kingdom Bacillati; phylum Actinomycetota; class Actinomycetes; order Kitasatosporales; family Streptomycetaceae; genus Streptomyces; species Streptomyces sp. NBC_01317. Next base: position 6,023,970 of record NZ_CP108393.1, read on the forward strand.
CCTCGTCCGAGGACGGCGCCACCACCCGCGTCCTGATGTCCACCCCCGAGGTCGGCGAGGGCAAGTCCCTCGCGGTCTTCGTCGATCCGTACACCGCGGAGGTACGGGGCCAGCTGGCCAGCTACGGCGGTTCGGGCGCCCTCCCGCTGCGCACCTGGCTCTCCGAGCTGCACCGCCATCTCCACCTGGGCGAACCGGGCCGTCTCTACAGCGAACTGGCCGCCAGCTGGCTCTGGGTCGTGGCCCTCGGCGGCGTGGTCCTGTGGCTCGCCCGCAGGCGTACCTCGAAACGCGCCCTGTTCCTCCCCGAGAGCGGGGCCACCGGCCGGCGCAGGACGCTCACCCTGCACGGCTCGCTCGGCCTGTGGGCCGTGACCGGACTGGTCCTGCTCTCCGCGACGGGCCTGACCTGGTCGACGTACGCGGGCGCCAACATAGGCAAGATCCAGGACCAGCTCGGCGGTTCCACTCCTTCCGTCTCGGCCACGCTCGACGGCGGTACGGGCTCCACGGGCGGGGGACACGAGGGCCACGAGGACATGCCGGGGATGACGGACGACATGCCCGGCATGGAGGGCATGGACGTCGGGGTGGACCTCGCGGTCGTCGCCGCGCGCCAGGCCGGCCTCGACGGACCGCTGCAGGTGACGCTCCCGACGGAGGGGAACGGGTATGTCGTCGCGCAGACGGACACCCAGTTCCCGGTCCGGCTCGACTCGGTCGCGGTCGACCCGGCCGACGGCATGGTCATCGACGAGCTGCGCTTCGCGGACTACCCCGTGCTCGCCCAGCTCACCCGTTTCGGCATCGACGCCCACATGGGGGTCTTCCTCGGGCTCGTGAACCAGCTGGCCCTCGCCGCGCTCGCCCTGTCGCTGATCCTGATCATCCTCTGGGGCTACCGCATGTGGTGGCAGCGCAGGCCCACCCAGGAGCGGAGGACGGGCGTCGGCCGGCCGATGGCGCGCGGTGCCTGGCGGAAGGTGCCCCTGAAGGTGCTGCTGCCGCTGGCCGCGGTGACGGCGGTGGTCGGCTGGTTCGTCCCGCTGCTGGGGATCAGCCTGCTCGCGTTCCTGCTGCTGGACGGCGCGCTGGGCCTGTCGGCCCGCGCGCGGGCGAGGCAGGATCCGAAGAAGACGGCCTGAGGCGTGAACCGAGGACGCACCGGCCCGTCAGGGTCCCGGTGCGTCCTCGTGCCGGTGTGCCGTGGCCGGCGGTTCAGATGGTTCAGGCGGTGCAGGGGGCTCAGGGGGCGTACTTGTACCCGACCCGCCGTACCGTCTGGATGGTGTGGCGGTGCTCGACGCCCAGCTTCCGGCGCAGCCGCGCCACATGCACGTCGACGGTCCTGCCGTCGCCCACGTGTCCGTAGCCCCAGACCGTCGTGACCAGCTGGTCCCGGGTGTGCACCCGGTGGGGGTGCGCCACCAGGTGCGCGAGCAGCTCGAACTCCAGGTAGGTCAGGTCCAGCTGCTGTCCGTCCACCAGGGCCGTCCGCTGGACGCTGTCGATCCGTACCGGGCCGCCGGCGCTCTCGGTCCTGGGCGCGGCGCCCCGGCCCGCCGCCCGGTCGGCCGGGTCGGCGGCGAGGTACGGCACGGAGGCGGCGAGGGCGGCCGCGTGCTGGTCGGCCGGGACGAGCACGAGGTAGCCGACCATCGGCGGCTGGCCCGGCAGGGAGGGCAGGGTGTGCTGCGGCGCGGGCAGCCAGGTCGCGCCCGGCGGCAGGAAGTCCACGGCCTGCCCGGCGGTGACGGCGGCGGGGAAGGCGGCCGGGACGGTCTCGTCACGGTCGACGGCCCGCAGCCGGTGACGGCCGGGGGCGGGCGGCTTCTGGGTGAGCGGGGCGGCGGCGGTCGCCGCGGAGAAGGAACGGGGGTTCGCCATGAGAGGTCAGCTCTTTCGCGCGAAGGAGTCGTCGTGTCGACAGGACGTACGTCATGCGCGGCGGCCGAAGGCCAGAAGGAAAGCTTTAGAGGGCCGGCGCGTTCTTCGCGCGACAACACACCCGGTCGAAATCGTGATGCTGCCGGGACGGCCAGAACGGCTCCAGGTCGATGCGACCCGTCGCGGTGTGCTGGAAGCTGGCCATGCCCCCATTGAAGCAGATGGCTGCCCGGGGCAGCAGACCCTTTTCACGCGACTACGCGCACGCCGGGCGCGGGACGGGTCGCACGCCACCTTCCGGCGGCGCCGAAGACGCCTCCCGTCGGCCCGGAAGTCCCCTCCCGGATGCCTCCCGGACGCCTCCTGGATGCTCCTCCGCACTCATGCGAAAGGGGCGACCGCCTGCCCGGCGGTCGCCCCTCAGCTGCGTGTGGTTCCGGTCCGGTACGGCCCGGTCAGACCTGTCCGGCCTTCTCCAGCGCCGTGCAGCAGGTGTCCACGATCAGGCGCGTGACCACGTACGGGTCGACGTTCGCGTTCGGACGGCGGTCCTCGATGTACCCCTTGCCGTCCTTCTCGACCTGCCACGGGATGCGGACGGAGGCGCCGCGGTCCGAGACGCCGTAGCTGTACTCGTTCCACGGGGCGGTCTCGTGCAGACCGGTCAGCCGCTCGTCGATGCCCGCGCCGTAGTTCTTGACGTGGTCGAGCGGCTTCGAGCCCTCGCCCAGCGACTCGGCGGCCGTGATGATCGCCTCGTACGTCTCGCGCATGGCCTTCGTCGAGAAGTTGGTGTGCGCGCCCGCGCCGTTCCAGTCGCCCTTCACCGGCTTCGGGTCGAGCGTCGCCGAGACGTTGAAGTCCTCGGCGGTGCGGTAGAGCAGCCAGCGCGCGAGCCACAGCTGGTCCGAGACCTCCAGCGGCGCCAGCGGGCCCACCTGGAACTCCCACTGGCCCGGCATGACCTCGGCGTTGATGCCGGAGATGCCCAGACCCGCCTTGAGGCAGTTGTCCAGGTGCGCCTCGACGATCTCACGGCCGAAGATCTCGTCCGCGCCGACGCCGCAGTAGTAGCCGCCCTGCGCGGCCGGGAAGCCGCCCTCGGGGAAGCCCAGCGGGCGCGCGCCCTTGAAGAAGGTGTACTCCTGCTCGATGCCGAAGATCGGCTCCTGGCCCGCGAACTTCTCCGCGACCTCGGTCAGCTGCGCCCGGGTGTTGGACTCGTGCGGCGTCATGTCGATGTTCAGGACCTCGCACATGACGAGGACGTCGCCCCCGCCGCGGATCGGGTCCGGGCAGGAGAAGACCGGCTTGAGCACACGGTCCGAGGCATGGCCCTCGGCCTGGTTGGTGCTCGATCCGTCGAAGCCCCAGATGGGCAGCTCGGCACCGTCGTCCAGGATCTTCGTCTTCGAGCGGAGCTTCGCGGTCGGCTCGGTTCCGTCGATCCAGATGTACTCAGCCTTGAAGGTCACGGGGCCTCATCCTTTGCGGGTGCAGCAGTTGTGGCCAGAAGCGTCGCAATCTGTCATGTCCCGGTTGTTGCCCGTTCATGAACTGCGTGTTACTCAGGTTTATTTTGTTTCCGCGATCCTCCGAGCGACCACGTGCTCGTTCAGCAGCGGCGCGAACCCGGCGGCGCCCATCCGGCGCACCAGCTCTTCGTACGTGGTGCTCAGCGCCGCCGCCGTCCCGTCCAACCGCCAGTCGTGCGCGGCCAGCACGCTCAGCAGATGACCGCGCCTGATCTGCGCGTCGGACAGCCGGAACGTCTTGAGGTACGCCGTGCGCCCCTTGTGGTCCGTGATCAGCTCACCGATGTGCTGCTCCGCGCCGCCGCGCCGGAACGGCGGCAGGAAGCGGCGCAGTTCGTACGAGCCCATCCGGAAGACCCGCTCGGAGGCGTACGACTCCGTGAGCAACTCCCGCGCCAGGACGTCCCCGTGGGTCTCGCTCCACAGCCGCTCCTGCGCCACCGCGCGGGCCCGGAGACCGGCGAGGGTCGCCACGTACCGGCCGGAGATCCGTGCCTCGAACTCGGCGACGGGCGCGCCGAAGTGGGCGTACTGGTGGACCAGTTCGCCGTACAGGTCCTGGAGCAGGCTCGGGTGCAGCGCGCGGTAGTCGTCCGGATGCGGTACGACGAAGGCCGCGGCGAGGGAGTCGGCCGTGTGGACCAGGACCCCGCACTGGCCGGGGTGGATCTCGAAGACCCGCAGCGCGTCGGCGAGTCCCCGGACGTCGAGCCCCAGGTACGCCTCCTCCTCGCGGGGCGAGAACCCCTGCCGTACCGCCTGCCGTGACCACTCCTCCCAGGCGACGGAGGGACCGCCGAAGTGCAGCGCCAGATAGCCCTCCAGAGCCAGGTGGAGCGGCAGGAAACGGCAGCGGGCCGTGGCGGCGCCGCCGGACAGCCCCTTGCCGGGCCTGCGGCGCTTCACCATGCGGTGGTGGCGGTGGACGGTCACGGTGTCGGGCCGCCCGGCGCCCAACTGGGTCCCGTAGGAGGCGCGTTGCCCTGCCTTCTGTCCGTTGCCCTGTCCCGGTTCCGTCTCCTCCCCGGACCAGTCCGCGACAAAACCGTGCGGGACGTACGACAGGTACTCCGTGCCGTCGTCGAGCGCGACCGCGCCCAGCCCCGCGTAGATCTCCGCGTGCAGCCGCAGTCCGGGCACCGGTTCCGCGCGCACCAGCGGCACGAGCCGGATGCCGCCCCACACCTGCGCGGGGCGCGTGGTCAGCCCCGTCAGGTCGAGCCGGGTCATCGCCGTCCGTCCCGCGCGGACCCGTCCGGTACGCCCACGGGCTCACCCGGGAAGTAACAGAACGAGTCGTCCTCCACGAAGAGCGCCACCCGCCGGTCCAGGTACTCCCGCAACTCCGCGATGCCCGTACGCCCCTCCGCGAACTGCGCGATCTCCACCAGGGCCGGCAGATCCTCCGCGTCCCTGATCCCCGCCGTCGGCACGCTCGGTGCGAGCCGGCGTACGTCAAAACCATCCGTGTCGTATACGGGGTTGAGATGAACCACGCTCGTCCGCCCCTCCCGGTCGAGCCGCGTCCGCCACACCCGCAGCACCTCGCCCGCGAGCCCGGGAGGCGCGTTGTCCCATCCGTCCGAGACGATCACCAGCCGCTCGGGGGCGTGCTCCAGGGCGTCGAGAATCCGCGTCCCGAGCGGGGTCGGCCCCCAGGGCCGTACCAGCAGCGGATCCGCCGTGCCCGACGTCCACCACGCCGTGTACGCGCCCGGCGCCGCCAGGGACCCCAGCAGGAAGTGGCAGGCCAGGGCGGTACCCAGCGGGCGGCGGCGCTTCTCGCCCGAACCGGACGACGAATAGCTGTCGTCCAGTACGGCGGCGACCCGCCCCCACGTCCCCCGGTACGGCCCCGCCGTGCGGCGCGCCGCCGCCCGCAGCGCCTTCGTCAGCTCCGCCCGCCGCCGTACCCGCTCGTCCAGGGGCAGCGACAGGACGTACAGCGCCAGGCGGGTCACCGGCATGACGGTCAGATCCGTCCGCTGCTCCGTCCGCTCCGTCCGCACCCCCGTGGACTCCTGGGTCCGCAGCCGCTCCAGCCGCGTCATCCGGGGCGCGATCCGCTCCACGAGCGCCTCACGGCCCACGCCGTGCCGACCCGCGAACCCCTCGGCGACCGTGAACGGCAGCTCGTACAGCGCTCCCTGTTCGTAGTGGGCACGGCGGTGCGCGTCGAGCAGCGGATGCCGGTACTTCGTGCGCCGGCCGGGAGCGAAGAGGAAATCACCGATTTCGGCGGGTACCCCCTCCTTGCTCGCCCCGAGCGGAAGATGGGCGTGCCGCGCGGCCGTCTTCAGACCCCGCCGGTACTTCACCGCGTCGTGCCCCAGATCCGGCCGCGCGGCCAGCCAGTCGCGCAGGATCGCGCGCGTACGGCGGTTGTTCACCCGGGCCGCCCGCAGCGCGCGGAACAGCCGGTAGACCCGCTGCGGCGGCAGCACCGCCAGCCGCCGGGCGATCAGCCGCCCCTCCACCCGCTTCTCCTCCGCGCTCGCCTCACCGGCGCCGCGCAGCAGCGTCTCGATGATCCGCGCCGCGTTGTGGTCGTTGATGTCGAGCGCGAGTGTGGCGGCATACAGGGGCCGGTAGTTGACGCACACGTACGCGTGCAGGAAGTCCAGCGACAGCCGCTGCGCGTGCGCGTCGGAGCGGAACTCCCGCTGTCCCGTCGCTGTCACGGCCGCGTTCACGAACAGCAGCACGTCCTCGGCCGCGATCAGATCCGCGAAGGTCTCGGCCACGGTGTCCCCCCCCGGTACGTGCCGTCGGATGCCGGCCGGGGCATGGGGGCGCGAACAGCGAAATGTTTGCTCAAGAGGCAAGTCCCGGAAGTCGCACCGGAGGCCCGCGGCCGGCCCGTGCAACGTAACACCGACCCCCACCACCCCGGCCACGGAATTTCCGCCCTGGCCGCGCCCCCGTCGCACGCCCGGTGCACACTGAGCGCCATGAGCAAGCCACCACGTATCGGACTCCTCGGCGCGGGCCCCTGGGCGGAGCGCACGCACGCCCCGGCCCTGGCCGCCCACTCCGGCCTCGAATTCAGCGGTGTCTGGGGGCGGCGCCCCGAGGCGGCCGTGGCCCTCGCCGCCGCCCACGACACCACCGCGCACTCCGGCGAGGCCGGGATCGACGCGCTCTTCGCGGAGAGCGACGCCATCGCCTTCGCCCTGCCGCCGGACGTCCAGGCACCGCTCGCGGTACGGGCCGCGGCCGCCGGCTGTCACCTGATCATGGACAAGCCGGTCGCGACAACCGTCGAAGGGGCCCGCGCGGTGGCGGACGCCGCCGCGGCCGCGAACGTCGCGTCGGTGGTCTTCTGCACGCTGCGCTTCTCGCCCGTGACGTCGGCCTGGATCGACGAACAGGTCGCGACCGGCGGCTGGTTCACGGCCCACGCGCACTGGCTCGGCTCGCTGTACGGGCCGAGCGCGGTGAGCAGCCCGTTCGCGGACTCGCCGTGGCGCCGGGAGAAGGGCGGGCTGTGGGACGTCGGCCCCCACGCGCTGTCCGTACTGATCCCGCTGCTCGGTGACGTCACCGAGGTGACGGCGGTACGGGGCGAGCCCGACCTCACCCACCTCGTCCTGCGGCACACGTCCGGCGCGACGAGCACCGCCGCGCTGAGCCTGAGCGCGCCGTCGAAGGGGTCGGGCACGGGGTTCGTCGTGAACGGGGAGCACGGCATCGCGTCGCTGCCGGAGGAGTGGGGCGACCCGATCGGTTCCTTCGAGGCGGCGGTCGACGCGCTGCTGGCGTCGGTCCGCACGGGGCTGCCGCACGCGTGTGACGTGCGGTTCGGACTGCGGCTGACCGAGATCCTGGCGGAGGCCGAGAAGCAGGTGGCGGCGGCGGGGAAGTAGCCGCGAGGGGTACGGGTACGGGGGCTGGCGCCCGTACCCGTACCGCCGCAGGTCTTGCGTCCCCCCTCAGCCGACGCGCTCGATCCGGGCCTTGCGGATCAGGAACTTGCCCGGCTCGCGGACCTGCTCGAACGCGGCGTTGTTCAGCAGGACACAGCTCGCCGACGTCGAAGTGACCTTCACCGTGGTCGACTTGGAGTTGTCGAGGTTGGTCACGCGCAGCGTCGTACCGACCGGGAACTGACCGCTGGAGGCGCCCGGGGCGCCTTCCTCGTTGAAGAGGGTGACGGTCGAGCCGGGGCAGACGACCTGCCCCGCGCCGTTGTCGGCCCCGCCCGTGGCGGGCTGCTGCTGCGCGGGCGGGGTCGTGACCGGGGCCGTCGTGGCGGGCGGAGTCTTCACGACCGGGGGCTTCACGACCGGAGGCTTCTGGGCCGCACCACCGGCGACCACGCCCTTGCTGCCCTCACCGACCCGGCAACCGGACGCCTTCTGCTGCACCTTGATCTGCTCGATGACCGCCACCCGGTTGGCGATCCGCGCCTCGGACTGGGCGTCGGGAGCCGACCGCTGCCCGGCGATGAACGCCTCGTTGTTGCCGAGGGCCGTCGCGAACCCGTCACAGGCGACGGACGCCTGGCTCGTACCGGTCATCACCACCGCCGTACCGCCGACCAGGGCTGCCGCCCCGACGAGCAGGGAGATCTTCTTCTTACGGCTGAGCGTCTTCTTGCGGGACACGTGTGGGGGCTCCTGTTCCCGGCCGCGCGCGGCGGGCCGGCTGGGGTTCCGTGTGCCCTGGGATACGGGTGGGGCGTTCGTTCCGCTCAATCGCGGGGGCGTCAACTTCCGGCACCGCCGTTCCAGCCTCTTCCGCCCCTCTTGCCGCCGGGCTGCTTTCTTGCCGTCAAACAGCCTCTGGCCAGGCCCGATTGTCAGTGGGGGGCGGTAGAATTGAGGGAGTTCGTGAGGGTTCCACCACCGTGCCGGGAGGTCGCCGATGGCCGTTGCCACAGTCACGACAATTACCACAAAAACGATCCGGATCCAGCCGACGCCAGAGCGCAAGCCACTGCCCGCGGGACAGCCGCGTGAGTGGTACGAGACCCACAACCGCCGACTGAAGGCCATGCGCCTCGCCATCGCCCTGCTGGACTCGGGCGTGTACCACCCGGAGAACGCCGGCAACCGCAGGATAAGGAGCACGGCGGCCAGGATCGGCATCCACCCGCCGTCCGACACGACGTGCCGCATGGTGCGCGCGCTGATCGGGTAGGGGCGCGGGCCGGGGCGCCGGGCGTACGGGATTGTTTCCGGCGTCCGGCGTCCGGCACCGTCAGGTGCCCGCTTTGCCGCTTACCCCCTCTCCATTACCCGCCGCTCCACCGAGCCGCCGTTCCCAGCGCACCTCCCCGTCGTGCCACACGTCGGTCGGCGTCAGACCGCACGCGCGGGCCACCGCGGCCGAGGCGCCGTGCTCCGGGTGGATGTGCGCGACGACCGTGCCGACGCCGCGCGCCTCCAGCCACCGTACGAGCCCTCGCGCGGCCTCGGAGGCGAGTCCGTGGCCCTGCCAGGGGGTTCCTACCACCCAGGCGATCTCGGCGACGGCGCCCTGGCCAGGGGCGCTGCCGGGGTCGGCCGACGTGACCGTGGCCTGTACGGTCCCGGCCAGCGCGCCCCCGCCGTCCCGGGACCCCTCGGCGCCCCTGGCGCCTTCCGCCCCCTCGGCGCGGAGACTCAGCACCCAGTTGCACCACGACACCTCCGGATCCGGGGATCCCCCGACCATCCGCGTGTAGCGCACGCGCAGTTCCGCCTCCGTCTCCGGAGCCCCGCCGATGAAGCCGTGCAGAGCGGGATCGGAGAGCACCACGGCCATCTCCCGCGCGTGCCCGACCCTCAGGGGGACGAGCGTGAGCCGTTCCGTTTCGATCGGCTCGGGCCCCGGTGTGGTGGTCATCGGGCAGCGATCCACGGCCCGGTCGCAACGGTGTGCAACCGTCCCCGCCGCAGCGCGAGTTGGGGCAGCGCGACACCAAAAATCCCCGTGACCGCGTCGAGCGCCTCGTACTCGTCGTCCACGTCGAGAGCAACCGGCGCCGGCCCCTCGTCCTCGTAGGACTCCTCCGACTCCTCCGACTCCACGGAGTCCTCCGGCACCTCCGCGCCCGGGAACAGCTCCTCCGGATCGAGGGCCTCGGGAACGTCCCCCCACTCCTCGATCTCGTCCCCGCGCACGGTGAATCCGTACCCGCGCTCTCCGTCCTCCGCGCAGGAGAAGTAGAAGACGCCGGGCCGTCCCGCCGAGGTGTCGCCCCGCTCGACCCATATGGTGACCGCCTCGGTGCCGCGTGAGGCCCGCTCGCCCGGATCGTTCAACTGCCCCGACCCGAACGGCTCCAGGACCGTCCCATAGGCGAAACTCCACCCCTCCCCGGCCGACCCCACCCGGACCACCGGCCGGCCGTCGGGGCCGAACGACCGCCGCCGGATGTCCCCTTCGTCGCTCGGCGGGAGAAGCGGCCCCTCTCCGACCCGCGCGGCCACCTCCTCCGGCGACACGTCCCGGACGAGGACAAAGCGGTAGTCGCCGGGCTGCTCCACGTGATCGGCGAGCCAGGTGAGCCCGATCTCCCGGGACACAAGCCCGGCCGCGTCCCACGCCCCACCCTCGTGTCTTCCGCCCCGCCCACCCCCGCGTGGCGTCTCCAGCAGGTACCGCCCCCGCTCCGGAGTGATCACCGGACCGAGTATCGGATCGGCGAGGAGCCCGACCGGGGCGACGTGTTCGTTGCCGTACGCCTCCCACGTGCCCACAGCCGTCGCGAGCGTGCGCCAGGCCGCGTCGGTGTCGCCCCAACGGGCCTGTTCCCGCGCGGTGTCGACCGCCGTGCGGAAGGGCCCGACCGGCTCGTACGGCAGCAGTCGGCCCCCCGTGTCACCGGGCCGGCCGTTCAGCAGGGCCGTCAGCTCGTCGCGGAACCCACCTGCCCGCGGCCGGCCGTGCTCCGCCGCGTCCTCGAACACATCGAGCTGTTCGTCGATGTCCTCACCCGCCAGACACGCCACCCGCGCCTCCTCCACGGACGCGTCGAGTTCGCGCGTGGTCGCGTTGACGAACTCCGGGCCCGCGTTGCTCCGGTGGAAGTCCCGGAAGAGCGCCTGCATGAGGTCGAGGAATGACTCGTAACGGACCGGCAGTTCCCCCGACCACGCACGGTGGAGGTACGCGGCCCACTCACCGTCCGCGTTCACGTCACCCGGGTCGAGCAGGAGGTCGGTGGCGTCCGACGCGACGGACAGCTGGAGCGCGCGCCCCCGCATCCCGGCCCGTACCACCTCGTCGTCGGACGACTCCTCGTCCAGCGCGCTCTCGTACAGCTCCTGGAGCTCGGCGCCCTTGTGCCAGTGGACTCCGTCCACCGTCCCGAGCAACTCGACGGCCGTCCCGGCCGGCCGCCACCCGTCCGTGACCGCGAGGAAGGACCGGTAGGACGGCGGCAACTCCGCATCCAGCCGCTCCTCCAGGGCCGCGATCCGCTCCGCACCGGCCGGCGCGAACCCGAGCCACCGGTCCCGCACGATCTCCTCGGCCGCGTCCTCGCGCCCCTCCGCGCCGGGCGAGTCGATCCAGTCCGCACTCCACCGGTCCAGGAACGGCCGCCAGTTGTAGATCTTCATGCGGTCATGGTGCCAGCGCCCACGGACAAGGGACACATCCCGGCGGCCGATGCCAGACTTTCCCCCCAGCACAGAGAGAGGTACGCGAGGATGACAGACGTGAGACACACCACAGGCACCACAGGCGCGAACGACAATGATCTCCAGAGCCGGTTCGCGGCGGTGACCACCGCCCATCTGGCGGACGCGTGCATCCGCGCCCGTATCCCCGTGCGCTGCGCCCCCACCGCCCTGCGCGCCCTGGAACCCGGCAGCCGCCTGGCCGGCCGGGTCGTCCCCGCCCGTCACACCGGCAGCGTGGACGTCTTCCTGGAGGCCTTCGAAGGGGCCGACCCCGGCGACGTACTGGTCGTGGACAACGCCGGACGGCAAGACGAGGCCTGCGTGGGCGACCTGATGGCCCTGGAGGCCCGTATCGCGGGACTGGCCGGGATCGTGATCTGGGGCCTGCACCGCGACACGGCCGACCTGCGCGCGATCGGACTCCCGGTCTTCAGCCTGGGGACGCTCCCCACCGGCCCCCAACGCCTCGACCCCCGCCCCCAGGACGCCCTGACCTCCGCCGCGGTGGGGGAGTGGACCGTGGGCCGCGACGACCTGGTCGTCGCCGACGACGACGGCGCCCTCTTCCTCCCCGCCGCCGGGATCGAGGACCTCCTCAACCTGGCCGAGACGATCCGCGACACAGAACACCGGCAGGCGGAACGGATCCGCGCGGGGGCCTCCCTCCGCTCCCAGGTCCGATTCGACACGTACCTGGCCGAGCGGCGCCGTAACCCCGACCTGACCTTCCGCGACCACCTTCGCGCGGTGGGCGGGGCGATCGAGGAGTAGGCGTACGCCGGGGGCGTGACGCGGTGGTGGGGGAGGCACCGACAGGGGAGGATGGAACGACGCGTCACCCATCGACAAACGCCGTCGAGCAAGGAGCGGACCCATGACCACCGTCGCTGTCACCGGAGCCACCGGAAAGACCGGCAAGGTCGTCGTAGCGGATCTCCTGGATCACGGCTTCGACGTCCTGGCCGTGGACATCGCGACCGACGGCGGCGAGCGGGGCAGGACGGCCGGTACGGACGTACCGCTCCTGCTCGCCGACCTGACCGACTACGGGCAGGCCGTCGACGCCCTCAGCGAGGTCGACGCGGTGGTCCATCTGGCCAACATCCCGGCGCCCGGCCTGTTCCCCGCCGCCCACACGCTCCACACCAACCTGGCGATGAACAACAACGTCTTCCTCGCCGCCGCGCACAACAAGCTCTCCCGCGTCGTATGGGCGTCCAGCGAGACCACCCTCGGCCTGCCCTTCGACGTCCCGCCCCGGTACGCGCCGGTGGACGAGGACCACTACCCGTACCCCACCTCGACCTACGCCCTCTCCAAGGTGGCGAGCGAGACGACCGCCCAGCACGTCGCCGACTGGTCGGGCATCCCCTTCGTGGCGCTGCGGCTGTCCAACGTCCATGTCGAGGACGACTACCGGCTGGTGCCCGGCTACTGGTCGGACCCGCACCTGCGGAAGTGGAACCTCTGGGGCTACATCGACGCCCGCGACGCCGCCGCGGCCTGCCGCCTCGGGCTCACCGCGCCCGTGACCGGCGCGCCCAGCTTTGTCATCGCGGCGGCGGACACCGTCATGGACCGGCCGTCGGCCGAGCTGCTGGCCGAGGTGTTCCCGGGGGTGAAGCTGACGCGTGAGATCGGTACGTACGAGACGCTGTTGGCCATCGACCGCGCCCGCGAGGCGCTCGGCTTCGAACCGCGGCACTCCTGGCGGAACACGATCACCTCCTGACACCCCTCCCCCCCCGGGCCGTCACCCCCCGGGCCGTCACCCCGCCCACGCCTCACCCCGCCCACGCCTCACCCCGCCCACGCCTCACCCCGCCCACGCCTCACCCCGCCCACGCCTCACCCCGCCCACGCCTCAGCCCGCCCACGCCTCCCGTTCCGTGGTGACGGCCCGCCCGGTTCGTACGGACTCCTGGATCGCGAGGCTGAGCAGATGGTCCTGGCACCCCTCGGCGAGGGGGTACGGCTCCGGCCCCTCGCCGCGCACCCACGCGCCCGTACGGCACAGCAGGTCGACGACGGCGAGGTCGTCCTCGGAGAGCTGCGCCCCGACGTACTCGTTGCGGTAGACCACCCGGCCGTCGAAGGAGATGTGGTGCAGCTCCCGCCCCTCCAGATTGAGATCGGTGCCGGTCAGGCGGCGGACCAGGGGCGATTCCACGGGTGTACGGGGGTCGGCCATCCGGACCACCTGGTCGTCGACGATCTCGCCCAGCGAGCCGCGTACGACCATGCGCCGGCCGCGCAGCGGGTTCCACCACTGGTTGTCGGTGAAGTCGTACAGCCCCATCCGCCCGCCGCCGAAGTCGAGGAAGGCCAGGCACGTCTCGGCGTCCCGGGGCGTCAGATCGTCCGTCCAGCCGTCGCGGGACAGCGGATCGGCGAGCGGGGCGGTGAACGCCCGGGCCGTCACGGTGGCGGGCTCGAAACCGGCCCCGAGCAGGTGCCGGATCAAGGACACCGCGTGGTAGAGGTGCGTGGACGACAGCTGTACGGAGGTCACGTCACCGATGACTCCGTCCCGTACCAGCCGCAGCCGCGCCGCGTGCCCCGGCATCAGCGGATACTGCTCCGCGACCTGCACCAGCACACTGCCGCCGGTCGCCCGCCACAGGTCCCGCAGGCCTTCGGCGTCCGGGGCGGGGGGTGTCTCGGCGAGGACGGGGACGCCGAGGGCGACCAGTTCCTTGGTCACGCGCGGGGTGGCGTCCCACGGCACGGACGGGATGACAAACTCCGGCTGTACGTCCCCCGCTCCCGCTGCTCCCCCCACCCCGGCCGTCAACGAGTCAACGCTCCGATGGACGGGCACGCCCCACGCGGCCTCCACCTCCGCGGCCCGCTCGGCGGACCGGCTGACCACCCCGACAACAGTGAGCCGATCGGGCAGCGCGCGGGCGAGCCGTACGAAGAACTCCGACCGCCACCCGGTCCCGACCAGCCCGAACCGCACCGGCGCCCCACTCGCACTCACGTCATTCGCTCCTCGTACCTGGACCGGTTTTGTTTCGCTGCTGAACGATAAGCGCACCCGCCGCCCGCCCGTGGAGGTACCCGATCGACCCCGACTCGGGCCACGCCGCTGCCGGGCCCGTACACGAGGAAGCGTACGGTCGGTCCGCGCCGGCAAAACGGTGACAACACACTGGCACCACACCGAACAATTCCGATGAGTTTCCCAGCGATCACCGGTCAATCAATCACTGAGAGTCGGCGAACCGTCCCGACCAACCAACCAACCAGCCAAGCAACCAGTCACAACAGGAGAGCAAGATGCGCACCCTGATCAGCACCGCCTTCGTCTCACTCGACGGCGTCGTGGAGGCCCCGGGCGGCGAGCCCGGCTACCGGAACTCGGGTTGGACCTTCAAGGACGTGGAGTTCCTCCCCGAGGCGTTCGAGATCAAGGGCCGCGAACAGGAGGAAGCCGCCGCGATGCTCCTGGGCCGGACCAGCTACGAGTCGTTCAGCGCGGTCTGGCCGGACATGGAGGAGTTCGCCACGTACAAGGTCATGCCGAAGTACGTCGTCTCCACCACTCTCACCGACAACGACCTGGTCACGAACTGGGGCGACACCACGATCCTGCGCTCACTCGACGACGTCGCCGCACTGAAGGAGACCGAAGGCGGCCCGATCATCATCCACGGCAGCGCCACCCTCAACCAGAACCTCTCCGACGCCGGCCTGATCGACCGCTACCACCTCCTGGTCTTCCCCCTCCTCCTCGGCGCGGGCAAGCGCCTGTTCAGCACCACGGACAAAGACACCCAAAAGCTCCACCTCACCGAACACGAGACCTACCCCAACGGCCTCCAGAAGAACGTCTTCGACGTCATCCACTGACAACACCCACAGACAAGGCCCTCCACAGACAACGCCGTCCACTCACAACGATGGATCAGCCCTCGTCCCGTACGCCGCTCAATGACCAGGTGACCGTGACGGTCAGCCGGGCGATTCCGGCCGACACGTCGGCGTTCCGCGCCTGGGTGGAGTCGTGGCTGCTCGACGCCCTCGGCGTCCTGACGGGGCCGCGCCTGGACCCGTTCGCCAACGGGCTCGACCTCAAGGGCCGGGCGTCGGTGCTGCGGCGTCCGGGGGTGCCGTACGGCGAACCGGGTGAGCTCTGGGGCACGCTGTGGGTGTCTCCCGCCTACAAGCCGGGAAAGTCCACGAAGCTCTCCCGCCAGGTGTGGACGCCGCAGAACTGGGACGCGTTCCTCGGACGGCTGGACGAAGTACCGGCGAAGGCATGGGTGTCGCTGGGGCGGCTCGCCTCCAACGGGTTTCCCGGCTCCGAGCACTGGGCGGCGTCCGTCGTCCGGGACGTCGATGCACCGGACTTCGGGACCCTCACGGTCCGGGCCTCCAGCAGGGAGTTCACCGATCCCGCGACGAGCCGGGACGTCCAGCGGCGCTGGCTCGACTTCCTCGACCGGCGGCTCCGCGCGGATCCGGAGATCCTGTTCGGTTCGCTGGCCGACGACGGGGAGGACGCCGACCGCACCGAACTGGAGGTCGCCCTGGGGCTGTTCCCCGACGACACCCTCCCGGGCCTCGACTCCGTCCTGCGCGGCTACTCCTGGGTCACGGTCTGCTCCGCCGGCGTGACGCGCCGACTGGGCGGCGCCGAGTCCCTCGCCGAATCACCCGCGTTCGCCCGTGTTGTCCCCCTGAGCGGCGGCGGGGTGCTGCTCCAGGCGACCGACGACATCAGGGAGTACGGCCCGGACCGCGTCGCGGCCGTCTTCGACCGGCTGCGCCCCGCACTCCCACCCGGCACGCCGAGCCCCGCCTACATGGACCGCGTTCCCAGGATCGTCTTCGAGGCGCCCTGACCCGCGTTCCGGCGCCCGTACGACAGGACTCCGCCGCTCTCCGTGAAGAGCGACGAGAGCCTGACCAACCCTGACGGGCCATCGGGCTTCGCGAGATCCGTGCCTGCGGTGCGCCGCGACGGCCGGGCCTAAATATTGACGAGCAGGTGGAGAACGGTTCTGAACTGCATGTTTCCAAGGATCGATCGATTGCCGGTACACAACGGGTGCACGCGGGGTTGCTCCCTAGCTCGTCGGTGGCAGCCTTGCTGCTCGTCCTGCGGCTCCGTTTTTCCGACCGTGTGCAACAAGGCAGCAAGGATCCGACAGACTTCAGCTCGTTGCCATTGGTCACAGCCGTCAGGAAGCCGTTCCAGGCAGCGAAGCACCGATTCCCGGATGCTCCGTGCCCGTACGGGCCCTTCCGCCGTCGGTGGCGACGACATCGACGGCGTACGGCAGATCACGGCGGCATTCGGCGCCGCAGATGAACGTCGTGGCGGTTGCCACGGCTTGACCACTATCACGGCCTACCTCGCCAATACGGCGGCTCCGGTGCTCTGCGGCCGTTTCGGCACCGAAGCCTTACGCCGGTCCGCCTCCGGCGCCGTCGCCGAACTCGCCTATCTCGCGGGGTAGAAACATCACGACCTCGGACAGGAAGGCGCCGCTCAGCGTTACTACCAGGTCGGCTACCTGCCCGCCCGCGAAGCTGACCTCAGGGCTCATGCCGCCTGGATGATGCGCGCCCTCGCGCACTAGTCACTCAGCTCCAAACAGCCACACCGCTGCGTCGCCCTTGTCGAAGGCGCCCTCACTCGCGGCCTGGGCCATGTGGACGGCCGGATCGAAGCGCTTCTCCGCATCACTCACGCTGTCGCCGACACTGTGGCCAGCCACACCCCGTACACGGACCGACCTTGCCGATCACGTCGGCACCGAGCAGCAGCACCATGACGCTCTGCCCCGGGACTCGGAGAAGTACAAGCGCGTTCACGCCCTCAACCAAGCCGACCTCGGCGACAGCCTCGCGGCCGAGGCGCGTGCGGACGAGGCGGTCGCCGCCTGGACCCATGCACTGGTCCTCTTGGAGGGCATGACCTCGGACCGAACCCGCGAAGCGATTACCTCCATCTGCTCCGCGCTGCTTGGGTCGAAGCTGATGTCATCCCGAAAGAGTCCGTGGACACCACAGCGCTGCCCTTCGGCAGTACTTGACTAACGGTGCATGTGTTCCCTTGGAAGGCTGGGGGTGAGCAGAGTCCGATCCATGTTCAGCTTTTCGGCGCGCCGGAGTTTCATACTGGGAGCGCGCTCACGCTTTCAAGAGATTCGGGGATTACTCCAGCTCTGCAATATGGTGAGCCTGGGGGCTGAGATGAGGGTGTCTGGCCAGAAGGTCTTTCGCTAGGGTAAGATCTTCCTGCGCTTGGCGATTCAAACCTACGCGTCGATAATTTATGATCCGCGTCTTGAGTGCCATGAGCAGGGTTTCGCTCGGAACATCTCGCGCGGCTTCCGTAGTGATGATCTCCGTGAATTTATCGATGGCTTCAGTGGTTTCCCCGGCACGGCTAAGTGCAACACCAAGCTGGTGAAGTAATACGAGATCTGTCGGGGAATATTCCACGGCTCGCCGCAAAGCGTTGACACGACCAAATTTGTCTCGCTGGGCGTCACATACTCTTCCCTTTGTGCTGTACGCGAGTCCGCCGGTGAACCGGCTGGCGCGCGCGCAGGCGACATCTGCAAACTTTATGGCTTCCCCAATCCTGTTGCGCGCGAGTTCGTAGCTTGCGCTCATCGCAAATACGTAAGCACTGGTCGGTGCGACATCGCGCGCCTGTTTAAAGAGTGCGCCAGCGGCGTCCATGTTTCCAGAGAACGTTTCAGACTCGCCGCGCCTGCAGAGGATCACTCCCCGCTTCTCGCTATCTGCTTCAATTCCGTACCTCTCGAACACTCCGACGAACCTTTCCACCTCCCATGATTTCAGCTCCATTTGCTGCGTGTACTGCTGAACTCGGCGACGGGCGCCGGTCTCTAAATCGCTAAAACGAGCTAACTGGTTCGCTGCGAAAGAGAGGGTGATGGGTAGGCTGCTGTAGGTTGCCTGTCCGTCAGCCGGATGCACCTGCCGGCTCACTAGAGTCGCCTCTTCCAGTTCGTGTAGAGCTGAATCAAGACGTTCGCGCGGAATTTCTGTAGCGAGTGCGAGGAGGTTATCCCCGGGCGGCGCTTCGAAGATGGACATGACGCTCAATGTGCGTTTTGCGTCCACGGATAGAACGTCCCAGATATTGCGGAAGCTGAATTCGAGTACCGGTGAATCTTCATTTTGCACTGCGTCGAGTGCTTGATTGAGGTCGCCATGCAATTTGTATCGACCCAGAGTCCACTGGATTGCCAATGGGAGACCTCCGCAGGCTTTATTTATTTCGTTAATTCGCCGTTCTGTTAGTGGTAGGTCGATCCGGAGTTCTCCAGACTTGACCGCAACGAAGTCGCGAGTCTCCTCGTGGTTCAGTTCGGGGACGGTGACAGGGTGCTCCCATCCGCCAGTCTTGCGGCGGCTCGTTATGATGACCTTGGCTTGTGAGGATGGAGGTAGGTTCTGAATGAAGGAGATGATTCTCCCGTCGTCGACGGTCTCTAGATTGTCTAGGACGATAAGTGTGGGCCAAACTGAAAGCCATTCCAGAACGAGTTTCTTTTTGTCGTCAAGAATAGCAGGAGGTTCCTCGCCGAACAGCAATAGGACCTGATCGAGAAGGCCTTCGAGGGAGTATAATGTTCGGATCTGCGAGCGTGAAATACCCCCAAATGTGAGTGCGGTCTCCTTTGCTGTGAGCTGCAGGATCGCTTCAAACTCTCTCTGGGCGTAGAAGTGGTAGGCGGCCCAAGTGACGAGAGCTGATTTTCCGACACCTCCAGGTCCGTGGACGTTGATGATCCAAATTCGGGGATCTTTGGTAACTGCTGAGATCAACTGGTCTCGCAATTGGTCCCGTCCAACGAAGTACTGGAAATCCTTCTCTAGGAGGCGATAGGTTCCTGTATCCACGGCGAATGGAGTCTTCGATTGTTCCCGTTCAAGGCTATCTTGATCCGCTCTTTCTTCTAGGTCGTCAAGAAGTTCCTCGAGCTCCTCTCTGTTGTCCAGTCGAACGGTTGAATCACCGCGGCGAAAATATATTTCGCCGCGACGGAGACCATATGATTCTTTTGGTTGGAAGTCATTTTTTACGAGGGAAGGAGTGCGCCGCTTCCTTCTTTTGGCAGCTGCTCTCACTAAAATTACAGCAAACCATCGCGGTTCTCCTGCGTAGCGTAGTTTATGCTGGATTATGTCTACTGATATTTCCAGCCCTGTCGCTCGACGAACTTTATCGCGGAGGAGTTTCGCATCATATGGCAGTTCGGAACTGAGGCCCACCGGTACCCAGGTTTTATCCTGGACGCCGATAACAAGGTAGCCACCCCCCGTATTTCTCATGGCGACCGCATCTTTAGCAAAAGCGGCTGCGTCGTAGTCGCTCTCAAGTCGGAGGAGCTGTTTGAAATCCAGCCACTCGCATTCGCCGCGACAATCAATGAGATATTTGATCGCGTCGAGGCTCAGGTCCCCGTCTCGCACCATTCGTTCGATTGTCGCGAGGTTCACTCCTGGGCACTCACTTTCTGGTCGGACGTCAGTAGGTTCAGCATCGTATCGGCTCTCCTTGCACGAGGGGGCCTTTTTGGGAACCCTTCTGAAAACGGCGTTTTCCTTCGAGCGGCGCAGTTCGTCAGGTGTAGCTGGATGGTTCGGGGGTGTGACGTGGAGGGGCTCATCGCCGCACGTCTGCCTTAGGCCGTCTGTTGCGATGGCCGTTCAGCAGGAAAGTGGGTGACGGCTCGGAATGTATGGCCCGGTGTCGCGACTGAGGGCCGCCACCCGAAGTGGGTGGCGGCCCTCAGTATTTGACACTAGTCAGAGAGTCGACCGAGCGGTGCTTACGCGGTGCGCAGGAGCCGGAAAACCGATAGAAGCAACGAGAACTGCCGAACAGTGTTTTCGCAGCTCGCAGCCGGTTTCCAAGACTCCCTTCCAGGTCGTCTAGCTGGCTTTCCTAGATGTCGAAGTACAGCTCGAACTCGTGCGGGTGCGGGCGCAGCTGGATCGGGGCGATTTCCTTCGTGCGCTTGTAGTCGATCCAGGTTTCGATCAGGTCCGCCGTGAAGACTCCGCCCGCCTGGAGATACTCGTTGTCCGCCTCTAGGGCTTCCAGGACCGCCGGGAGCGAGGTGGGGACCTGGGCTACGCCCGCGTGCTCCTCCGGGGCCAGTTCGTAGAGGTCCTTGTCGATCGGCTCCGCCGGCTCGATCTTGTTCTTGACGCCGTCGAGGCCCGCGAGGAGCAGGGCCGAGAACGCCAGGTACGGGTTCGAGGACGGGTCCGGGGCGCGGAACTCGACGCGCTTGGCCTTCGGGTTCGAGCCCGTGATCGGGATGCGCATCGCGGCGGAGCGGTTGCGCTGCGAGTAGACCAGGTTGACCGGGGCCTCGAAGCCGGGGACCAGGCGGTGGTACGAGTTCACCGTCGGGTTCGTGAAGGCCAGCAGCGACGGGGCGTGCTTGAGGATGCCGCCGATGTAGTAGCGGGCGGTGTCCGACAGGCCCGCGTAGCCCTGCTCGTCGTAGAACAGCGGCGTGCCGCCCTGCCACAGGGACTGGTGGACGTGCATGCCGGAGCCGTTGTCACCGAAGATCGGCTTGGGCATGAAGGTCGCGGTCTTGCCGTTGCGCCACGCGACGTTCTTCACGATGTACTTGAAGAGCATCAGGTCGTCGGCCGCCGCGAGCAGCGTGTTGAACTTGTAGTTGATCTCCGCCTGGCCGGCGGTGCCCACCTCGTGGTGCTGGCGCTCGACCTGGAGGCCGGAAGCCTCCAGCTCCAGGGAGATCTCGGCGCGCAGGTCGGCGAAGTGGTCGACCGGCGGGGCCGGGAAGTAACCACCCTTGTAGCGGACCTTGTAGCCGCGGTTGTCCTCCAGGGCGCCGGTGTTCCACGCGGCTGCCTCGGAGTCGATGTGGTAGAAGCTCTCGTTCGACGTGGTGTTGAAGCGCACGCTGTCGAAGACGTAGAACTCGGCCTCGGGGCCGAAGTACGCGGTGTCCGCGATGCCGGTCGACGCGAGGTAGGCCTCGGCCTTCTTGGCGATGTTGCGCGGGTCGCGGCTGTACTGCTCGCCCGTGATCGGGTCGTGGATGAAGAAGTTGATGTTCACCGTCTTGTCACGGCGGAACGGGTCGACCCGGGCCGTGGACAGGTCCGCGCGCAGCGCCATGTCCGACTCGTGGATGGCCTGGAAGCCGCGGATCGACGAACCGTCGAAGGCGAGCTCCTCGGCGGGGTCGAACGCCTTTGCCGGGATCGTGAAGTGCTGCATCACGCCAGGCAGGTCGCAGAAGCGGACGTCGACAAACTTGACGTCGTTGTCCGCGATGTACTTCTTTGCCTCGTCGGCGTTCTGGAACATCCAGCTCCTCCTCCTCCCGACCCGAGGAGGGGCGGGGGTTTGTCGCTCGGTGGTGCGGCCAGTGCGGTGGCACACGCTGGACCCGACCTTAGGTTTCCGGGATTTCTCAAGCGTGACCCATTTGTTTCGTAGAAGTTAACCAGCCCCGGTGCGCACGACGCCGCCGGGATGCTCCCCGACCCCCGTCAAGAGGGGGTAAATCCCCGCCCAGTACCGTGGACGGGTGGACAACAGGCAAGTAATCGGATCCTGGCTCTCCGGACCCCGCGCCGCCGCCGAGAACATGGGCGTCGACTTCGGCTACCGGGGCGAGCGGCTCGGTCTCCCGGAGCACGGCCCGGGGTCCGTCGCCCCGCTCGGCCGCCGCTTCGGCGCCCTCTTCCTCGACTGGGCGCTGTGCATGCTGATCGCATACGGGCTGCTCGCGGCGGGTGACTGGCAGAAGACCGGCAACTGGGCGCTCGGCGTCCTCTTCGTCCTCAGTCTTCTCACCGTCGGTACGGTCGGCTTCACCCCCGGAAAGCGCCTCTTCGGGCTCCGCGTCGTCGCCGAGCACGGCGGCCGGCTCTCGCTCGTCCGCGTCCTCGTGCGCACCGTACTGCTCTGCCTCGCCGTCCCCGCCCTCATCTGGGACCGGGACGGCCGCGGCTTCC
Organism: Streptomyces sp. NBC_01317; assembly: GCF_035961655.1. Classification (NCBI taxonomy): domain Bacteria; kingdom Bacillati; phylum Actinomycetota; class Actinomycetes; order Kitasatosporales; family Streptomycetaceae; genus Streptomyces; species Streptomyces sp. NBC_01317. The sequence continues at coordinate 6,046,009 of NZ_CP108393.1, forward strand.
ACGACCGCCTCTCCGGCGCCGTACAGGTCAGGACCTGAGCGGACGAAACAACAGAGGAGGGCGGCGCGGGAGCCTTCCCGCGCCGCCCTCCTCCGTCAGCGATACGTCAGCGGTACGCGACCGCTCAGCGCATCTTCCCGCCGCGCGGCATCCGCATGCCCTTCGGCATCGGACCCTTCGGCAGCGGCATGTTGCTCATCAGATCTCCCAGCGCCCGCAGCCGGTCGTTGGTCGACGTCACCTGCGGTCCCGCCAGCACGCGCGGCAGCTTGAGCAGGGTCGTCCGTACCTTCTTCAGCGGCACCTGGCCCTCGCCGTCACCGACGATGATGTCGTGCACCGGCACGTCCACCACGATCCGCGCCATCCGCTTCTTCTCGGCGGCCAGCAGGCTCTTGAGCCGGTTCGGGTTGCCCTCGGCCACCAGGACGATGCCGGCCTTGCCGACCGCCCGGTGCACCACGTCCTGGCTGCGGTTCATCGCGACCGCCGGGGTCGTCGTCCAGCCGCGCCCGACGTTCTCCAGCACCGCGGCCGCCGCCCCGGGCTGGCCCTCCATCTGACCGAAGGCCGCCCGCTCGGCACGGCGGCCGAAAACGATCGCCATCGCGAGGAACGCCAGGATGAAGCCCAGGATCCCCAGGTAGATGGGGTGGTTGATCAAGAACCCGACCGCGAGGAAGACACCGAAGGTGACGATTCCCACACCCGCGACGACAAGACCGACCTTCGAGTCGGCCTTCCGGGTCATCTTGTAGGTAAGAGCGATCTGTTTCAGTCGCCCGGTGTTCGCAGCAGAGTCTGCGTTTTCCTTCGCCGCCATGTACGGGAGTTTACGTGGCCCGGGAAGCGCGGTCCGACGCGGCCTCGGAAGTACGGCCCGACACCGCCTCCAGCACATGCTGTGCCTCGACCCGGTCCCTGGCCCTGCGGCGGTCCTCCTGGACGGCTGTCCAGGCGTTACGGCGGGCCGTGCGCTGCCCGCCGCTGAGGAGGAGGGACTCCACCACGCGCAGCGCGGTCCCCACCGACGGGAGCGCGACGGCGGGCAGGGAGGTGGTGGGGCGGATCACTGTCGTCCTGGCGTCCGCACCGGACTCGGCGACGGGCCGGACGGAGCGGACGGGCCGTATGTGCGCGACCTGCATGGTGGCATTCCCCCTGGAGCGGCCTGGAGTGGCCTGGAACGGCATGGAGCGTGTCCGTGACGCGTGGCTTCAGCGTCACGGACTGGTGTTACCAGGGCGTGACCGACCGGTCAAACGCCCATGAAGCCTGGGTACGAGGCCGGTGTACGCCCCCGCCGGCGCCCGGGAACGCGGACGCGGCCCGTAGGCCGCCCCCGACCTGCGGGGAGGGTACGGACCGCGTTCCGCCGGGGTTCCACCGGCGCGCTACTCAGAGGTAATCGCTTGTGCTGGGATTCACACCGAGCGCGCGGGCGCACTCACACGGCGCCGGTACGACTCACACGGCGCCCGTAGGACTCAAGCGACGCCCCGTACGACCTCACACGGCGGCCTGGCTGCCCACCACCGCGCCCCGCCGGTCCATCGCCTGCTGGTACAGCCGCCCCGCGCGGTACGACGAACGCACCAGCGGCCCCGACATGACACCGGAGAAACCGATCGCCTCGGCCTCGTCCTTCAGCTCCACGAACTCGTGCGGCTTCACCCAGCGCTCGACCGGGTGGTGCCGTACCGAAGGACGCAGGTACTGCGTGATCGTGATCAGCTCACACCCCGCCCCGTGCAGGTCCCGCAGCGCCTCGCTGACCTCCGCGCGCTCCTCGCCCATGCCCAGGATCAGGTTGGACTTGGTCACCAGACCGGCCTCGCGGGCCCGCGTGATCACGTCGAGGGAGCGCTCGTACCGGAAACCGGGGCGGATCCGCTTGAAGATCCGCGGCACCGTCTCGACGTTGTGCGCGAGCACCTCGGGGCGGGACGAGAAGACCTCGGCCAGCTGCGCGGGCTCCGCGTTGAAGTCGGGGATGAGCAGCTCGACCTTCGTACCGCCGGCCTCGCGCCCCGCCGTCATCCCGTGGATCTGGCGGACGGTCTCCGCGTACAGCCACGCGCCACCGTCCTCCAGGTCGTCGCGGGCGACGCCGGTGATCGTGGCGTAGTTCAGGTCCATCGTGACGACGGACTCACCCACGCGGCGCGGCTCGTCACGGTCCAGCGCCTGCGGCTTGCCCGTGTCGATCTGGCAGAAGTCACAACGCCGCGTGCACTGGTCACCGCCGATGAGGAAGGTCGCCTCGCGGTCCTCCCAGCACTCGTAGATGTTGGGACAGCCCGCTTCCTGGCAGACGGTGTGCAGGCCCTCGGACTTCACGAGGCTCTGCATTTTGGTGTACTCGGGACCCATTTTCGCCCGGGTCTTGATCCACTCGGGCTTGCGCTCGATGGGAGTCTGGCTGTTCCGGACCTCCAGACGCAGCATCTTGCGTCCGTCGGGTGCGACAGCGGACACGTCCGGCACCTCTCTCTGCTGGCGCGGCATTCGATTCTTCGGCGAACACCAGGTTACGCCCGTTGTTTGCGCGGCATTACGTCTGGCCAACCCGGCGCCGCGAGGGCGCATTCCCCCGGTCGGCCCCACCACGGGCGCACGCGGCTCCACCACGGGCGCACGCGGCCTACGCGGTCGCGTGCTCCGGCTCGCGCGCGATCTCGCGCGGCTTCGGCTCCGTGCTCTCCAGTACGTCCCGCAGGTGCCGCTCCACGGAGGGCAGCACCTCCGCGATCGTGACGTCGCGGCCCAGTTCGTACGCGAGCGAGGTGACCCCGGCGTCCCGGATCCCGCACGGCACGATCTTGTCGAACCAGGTGTTGTCCGGGTTCACGTTCAGCGAGAAGCCATGCATCGTCACCCCCTTGGCGATACGGATCCCGATCGCCGCGAGCTTGCGGTCCTCCCGGCGCTGGCCGGCGTTGGACGGCGCGTACTCGGGTCCGTTCATCCGGGGGTCGAACTCGTCGTCCTGGAGGCGCGGGTCGAAGTCCAGCGTGAGCCCGCCCGTCGCCGGCCGGTCCGCCACCGGGTCCCCGAGCACCCACACCCCGCTGCGGCCCTCCACCCGGGACGTCTCCACCCCGAACTCGGCGGCCACCCGGATCAGCGCGTCCTCCAGCCTGCGGACGTGCGCGATGACGTCGACCGGGCGCGGCAGCTTGAGGATCGGATACCCCACGAGCTGGCCGGGACCGTGCCAGGTGATCTTGCCGCCGCGGTCCACGTCGACGACCGGAGTGCCGTCGAGGGGGCGCTCGCTGTCCGCCGTACGCCGGCCCGCGGTGTAGACCGACTGGTGCTCCAGCAGCAGACAGGTGTCGGGAAGCTCGTCCGCGAAGCGGGCCGCGTGGACCCGGCGCTGCTCCTGCCAGGCCTCCCGGTACTCGACGGCTTCCTCGCCGAATCCCAGATGGACGTACCGCAACTCACTCACGGGCCGTGCCTCCTCAAGAAGCTTCGTGGCGCGTTCGTCACGCCCTCGCCACTGTACGGCGGCGCGGGAGGGAGCCGCCGGGCAGGTGTACGGGGCCTCAGCCCGGAGTCGGCCGGTCCGGCAGTTGCCGCCGGCACACGCCCCCCGCCCCTGCCGCACGCGCTTGCGTCAGCGGCGCCGTAAATCCTCACACGATCGGATGAATGTAGGACGAAGGTGGCGGTACGGACCCCTCGTGCCGCTAAATTCACGCCGTTCCATGAGGGCTGCTCCGGGGCCCGGAAGGCAGGAGACCCTACAGCTGATGTCGGAACGACCACCCCAGCGCATCCCCAACCGCCAGCTCGCCGCGCTCATCGCGGAGGCCGGGTTCTCCCACGCCGGGCTCGCCCGCCGCGTGGACCAGCTCGGCATCGAACACGGCCTCGACCTGCGGTACGACAAGACCTCGGTGACCCGCTGGTTACGCGGGCAGCAGCCGCGCGGCACCACCCCCGCGCTGATCGCCGAGGTCTTCACACGCCGGCTCGGACGCCGGCTCTCGGCCCAGGATCTCGGGCTCGACGCGTGTGCGCCGGTGTACGCGGGGCTCGAATTCGCCGCCAGTCCCGAAGAGGCCGTCGACATCGTCGGCGGGCTCTGGCGCAAGGACTCCGGCAGCCACGCCGAACTGCGCAAGATCGCGTTCACCCCGGCCGGACTGGTCGTCCCGAGCCGCGACTGGCTGATCGGCCGCGCCGACGAACGCGTCGGCCACCCCGACCTCGCCACCGGGAACGGACCAGGAGCCAACGGACCAGGAGCCAACGGGCCAGGAGCCAACGGGCCGGGAGCCAACGGGCCGACGGCCCCGTACGACAAAGGCCCGCGCGGGTCACGGGACCCCGCCGCCCGCGAGCGCCGGACCCGCGTCCCCGCCCAGGGCCGCCCCGCCACCGTCCCCCGCCCGCGCACGGAACGCACCACCGGCCAGCGCGTCACCGCCGGGGACATCGCCGCGCTGCGGTCGGTCGGCGAGCTGTTCCGCGCGCTCGACCAGGCGTACGGCGGCGGCCACGCGCGCCAGGCCCTCGTCCGGTACCTGGAACACGAGGTCGAGCCGATACTGCGCGGACTGTACGGAGAGGCCACCGGGCGCCGCCTCTTCGCCGCCGCGGCCGACCTGACCCGGCTGGCGGGCTGGACCTCGTACGACATCGCCGCCCACGGCCTCGCCCAGCGGTACTTCGTCCAGGCCCTGCGCCTCTCCCAGGCCGCCGGGGACCGCGCCTACGGCTCGTACGTCCTGATCACCATGAGCCGCCAGGCCGTCTACCTCGGCCACGGCCGCGAGGCCGTCCAGCTGGCCCGCGTCGCCCAGCAGGGCGTCGGCTCCTCCGCGCCCCCGGTCGTCCAGGCCCTGCTGCACGCCGTCGAGGCGCGCGGGCACGGGGTCCTCGGCGAGGTACGGGCCTGCACCTCGTCCCTCGTACGGGCGGAACGCGCCCTGGAGACCTCACGGCCCGGGGACGACGTACCGCACTGGGGCCGGTACTTCGACGAGGCGCAGCTCGCCGACGAGTTCGCGCACTCCTACCGCGACCTCCAGCAGTACCGCGCCGCCGTCCAGCACGCCGAACGCTCCCTCCAGCTGCGCGCGCCCGCCCTGGCGCGCAGCCGGCTCTTCTGCCGGGTGGTGCTCGCCACGGGCCGCCTCGGGCTCGGCGAACTGGACCAGGCGTGCCTGCTGGGCGCGGAGGCGGCCCAGCAGGCCGCCGAGATGCGGTCGGTACGGGCGGTGGAGTACGTACGCGACTTTGAACGCCGCCTGGAGCCGTTCCGGGACGCGGCGGCGGTACGGAACTATCGCGACCGGGTCGCGACGATCGGCTGACGCGGCGCGTCCCGGCGTCCCGGCGTCCCGGCGTCCCGGGTTCCTACGCCTCCGTGTCCGCGGGCTTCACCCCCAGGTCCCGCAGGACGGCGTGGGCGGCCCTGCGGCCCGAGAACAGCGCGCCCTGCACGGTGTTGGTGTCCCGGTGGTCCCCGCACACGTACAGGCCGGACAGCAGCCGCACCGGCCGGTGCGGGTCGTGCGGCGCGGGCATCGCTGGTACGGCCTCCGGGGTGTGGTGCACGGCCAGCAACTCCCAGTCGTCCGTGGGGGTTCCGTACACCCCGGCCAGCTGCGCCCGCACGACGCGGTCCAACTCCCGGGCCGGGGGCGGGGTGCCGAGCACGGTGGAGGACACCAGGACCCGGCCGTCCGGCGTACGGGACGGGTCGACCGCGCTCATCACGGCCGTGTGCGCGACCGGGCCGCCCGTCTCGGCGTCCAGGACGAGGGCCGGATCGGCCGACGGGGCGGTGGGGGCGGTGTGGTGAAGGACCGTCACCGGGTGGAAGTCCGGCACCCGCAGCCCCGGCAGTAACTCCGCGGCGGCGCGCGCGCCGGTCGCCACGAGCAGGGAACGGCACGCGATCTCGCCGTGTTCCTTGGTGGCGACGCGGTTGATCGATGCCTCCGTCACCCACACGTCCGTCACGACGGTGCCGGGCGGCAGCGTCCGCGCGAGCAGCTCCGGCAGGGCGGACGCGCCGCCCGCGGGGACGCAGAGCCGGCCCCGGGCGTACGCGCGCAGCGCGAGGTCGGCGCGGTGGCTGGACGTCGACAGGCCCGGGTCGCCCAGCAGCGCGGTCAGGAGCGGGCGTACGAAGCCGTCGACCGCGGAGGCGGGGAGGCCGCTGGCGGCGAGGGCGGCGTGGGTGGGGCGGTCGGGCCGCGCGCGGCGGGTGGCCGCGGGTCCGAGGGCGGTCCGGTCCTGGCGGGCCCGCGCGGGGGCGCTCGCGAGGGCGCGTGCGGTGGTGAGTGCGCGGTGTGCGCGCCTGGGTGGGCGGGGGGTCAGCTCGACGCCGCGCCTCCTTTCGGTGGCGCCGCTCCTTTCGACGGTGCCGGCGCTTGCGGCGCTGCCGGCGAGGCCGGTCCTTTCGATCGTGCCGGCGCGGTGGAGCCGCCCGTTCCGCCGGACGAGCACGCCGGGCGAGAACATCCGCAGCGCGATGCCCTCCAGGGCGGGGGTGTGGAGCAGCTCCGGATACGCGGTACTGAGCAACGGCCCCACCCGGTCCAGGCGGAAGCCGTCCACATGCTCCGTGCTCATACGACCGCCGGGGTGAGGGGCGGCCTCCAGAACGCGGACGCTCACGCCCGCGGCGGTCAGATGATGCGCGGCGGCGAGGCCGGCGATGCCGGCGCCGATGATGACAACGTCTTGCGCTGTGTGCGCGGTCCTTGTGTGGGTGCTGCTGAGCACGTGGCCCTCCCCGAGGTCGTCTTCCCGAGTTCACGACGAGCGTAGGAAGGGGGCGGGGTGGGGGTGGCCGCGCGTGGGGTGGGGCATGGGGGCATGGGCGGCGCGTGTGCCCGGTGTTCGTCGCGCTTCCTTGTGCCGGTGCGTTTGGTTGCGCTTACTGATTGTCCTCAATCGCCGGACGGGCTGGGTTTGTCGTGGTGGCGGGGGGTGGGGCCTGCGGAGGTACGTATGTCCGGACTGCATGTTTTACGGCGCCTCAGGGACTTGTATGGCTCACCGGTAGTCATGCGCCACAAAACACGCTTTACGTCCGGACACACGCACCTCCTCCGACCCCACCCCCCTCACGCCGAGGGTGAGCTCAACGACCCCGCCGGCCCGGGGCGCCTCACCTCTGCCCGGTGGACGGTGCCGCTTACCAACGTCCTCAAACGCCGGACGGGCTGGAGTGTGGCCCTGCCCGGTGCTCGGGCGCGGCTTACCAATGTCCTCAAACGCCGGACGGGCTGGATGGTTCCCCTGTGCGGTGCGGGGGTGCGGGTTACCGATGTCGTCAATCGCCGGACGGGCTGGAAGTGGCCCCGGTGGTCTCCAAGGCCGGACGGGCCGGGGTTGTCTTGAACGCGGGCGTGGAAGGGGGACGGGCAGGGGTCGTGTCCGGAACGTAGAGCGTGTTTTGTGTCGCGTGGCCCCGGTGAACTGAACGACCCGCCGAACGCGACGTAAAACATGCAGTGCAGGACACGACCCCTGCCCGGCCCCCGGCAACAACCCGCGGACAAAGCCCCGGCCCGCAGCGGGCACAACCAAGCCCGTCCGGCGATTGAGGACAATCAGTAAGCCGCGCCCACCACCGTGCGCACCGCACAAACAGGCCGCCGGCACCGGGCGCCGCGACGCCCAAGGGCGTCAAGACAAGGCCGCCCCCACCGCCTCCCCCACCGTCGGGAACGCGAACGTGAAGCCCGACTCCCGCAGCCGCGCCGGCAGCACCCGCTGACTCGTCAGGATGTCCGACGACAGCTCCCCCAACGCCGCCCGCAACACCACCCCCGGCACCGGAAACAGCGTGGGCCGCCCCAACGCCGCCCCCATCGCCGCCGTCACCTCGCGGTTCGTCGCCGGTGACGGGGCCGTCAGGTTCACCGGGCCCTCCAGCGACTCCGTGTCGATCACGTGCCGCAGCGCCGCCACATGGTCGTGCAGCGCGATGAAGCTCCAGTACTGGTTCCCCGAGCCCAGCCGCCCGCCCAGACCCGCGCGGAACAGCGGGAACAGCCGTCCCCACGCACCGCCCTTGGGCGACACCACGAGCCCCGAGCGGGTGAACACCGTGCGGATGCCCGCCTCTTCCGCCGCCGAGGCCGCCTCCTCCCACTCCACGCACAGCGACGGCAGGAAGCCCTCACCCGGCGGCGCCGACTCGTCGACCGCCCGGTCGCCCGTGTCGCCGTAGAACCCCACGGCGGAGCCGGAGACCAGCACGCGGGGCCGTACCTCCAGCGACGCCACGGCCTCCGCGATCGCCGCCGTGCCGAGGACACGGCTGTCGCGGAGTTCCTTCTTGTACGCGTCGGTCCACCGGTGGTCGCCGATGCCCGCCCCCGCCAGGTGGACGACCGCCTCGCACCCGTGCAGCCCCGCCGTGTCGACGTACTGCCGTACCGGGTCCCACTCCACCTCGTCGCCGGTCCGCGAGGGGCGTCTCACCAGGCGCACCACCTCGTGCCCGTCCGCGCGCAGGGAGCTGACAAGAGCCGTGCCGATGAGCCCGGTGGAGCCGGTGACCGCGATCTTCATGCGCCCATCCTGCCCCCGGGACGCCCCATGGCACAGTTGCGCCATGTCGGAATCGCAGATACGTCCCGCCGTTCAGGACGACGACGAGGCGCTGGGGCGGCTCGACCGGGAGACCTGGTCGCCGCTCCACGCCGTGCACCCACGACCGCGCCCGCCCTACGAGCCGTTCTACGACGACCGGCACCGCCCCGAGGAACACCTCGTCGCGGAGATCGGCGACCGCCTGGTCGGGTACGTCAGGATCGGCCGCCCCACCCCGCTCGCGTGCAACGCGCACGTACGGCAGATCCAGGGTCTCGCGGTACGGGAGTCGGCGCGCGGCCACGGCGTGGGCCGGGCGCTGCTGCGCGCGGCGGCGCTGCACGCGCGCAACCAGGGCGCGCGCCGGCTGACCCTGCGGGTGCTGGGGCACAACCTGCCGGCGCGGCGGCTGTACGAGGCCGAGGGCTTCGCCGTGGAGGGCGTGCTGCCCGGGGAGTTCCTGCTGGACGGGGAGTACGTGGACGACGTGCTGATGGGCCGTTCGCTCCTGGGGTGAGAGGCCCCTGGGGTGAGGGACCCCTGGCCCTGGGGTGAGAGACCTGAACCTCAGGGCGTACCGAAGCGCTCCGACAGCCGGGGGAACCGGTCCGCGAGCGCCGTCGTGTCCTCGAAGTCGACCGGCGTGCCCTCCGGCTCCGCCGGCTGCGCCGCCACGCCGAGGTCCGGCGCCACCACACCCGTCAGCTGTTCGTACGCCTCGTCCGCCGCGTACCCCAGCTCCTCGCCGTCCCCGTCGAGATCCTCGTCGAACTCGTCCAGCAGCTCCGCGAGGCTGTCCGGGTCGTGGAGTCCGCCCTCGAAGATCTCGCGTCCCTGGCCGATGAGCCAGCAGCGGAAGTAGTCGAACGCGTCGTCGCTCGCCCCGCCGAGGAGGACGGCCGCCGCGCCCCACAGGTCCCAGTGGTACGCGCGGTTGTACCGGGCCTCGAAGTGCCGCGCGAAGTCCAGGACGGAGTCGGGGTCGAGCTGGAGCAGCCGCTCCACCAGCAGCTCGGCGTGGTCCTCGGGGTCGCCGTCGGCGGCCTCGCGGGTGCTGTCGATGATCTCCCAGAACTCCGTCTCGTCCATCACGGGTCCAGCATCGTGGTTGGCGGGGGCCCGCGCACGCGGAGGCGCCGAAATGAGGGGGTGAAATGGGGAGTGAATCGTGAGTCGGAAGAAGTCGGACAGAAGATGTCGCCTTTTTGTGTGACGGTCGGTGGAACGGTCGGGAAGCGGCCGGAACCGATGGAGGTGGCGGATGACGGAACAGCCGTTGACGGGGAGGACCGCGCTCGTGGCGGGGGCGACCCGGGGCGCGGGTCGGGCGATCGCGGTGGGGCTCGGCGCGGCCGGCGCGACCGTGTACGTGACGGGGCGTACGACCCGGGAGAAGGCCAGCGAGGTCGGGCGGACCACGGAGACCATCGAGGGGACGGCCGAGCTGGTGACCGCCGCGGGCGGCGAGGGGATCGCCGTACCGACCGACCATCTGGAGCCCGAGCAGGTCCGCGCGCTGGTGGCCAGGATCGACCGGGAGCAGGGCCGGCTGGACGTGCTGGTGAACGACGTCTGGGGCGGTGAGCACCTGGTCGAGTTCGGCAAGAAGATGTGGGAGACGGAGCTGGAACGGGGGCTGCGGATGCTGGAGCTGAGCGTGAAGACCCACGCCATCACCAGCAGCTGCGCGCTCCCGCTGCTGGTCCGCAGGCCCGGCGGGCTGGTGGTCGAGGTCACGGACGGCACCGCCGAGACGAACAAGGCGTTCCGCGAGAACTTCTACTACGACCTCGCCAAGAACGGCCCCATCAGGATGGCGTTCAACCTCGCCGAGGATCTCAGGAGCGTCGGCGGTACGGCCGTCTCCGTCACCCCGGGCTTCCTCCGCTCGGAGCAGATGCTCGACTTCTTCGGCGTACGGGAGGAGAACTGGCGCGACGGGGTACGCAAGGACGCGGCGTTCGCGATCTCCGAGTCCCCGGCCTTCGTCGGCCGGGCGGTCGCCGCGCTGGCCTCGGACCCGGACCGGCACCGGTGGACCGGGCAGTCGCTGTCCAGCTTCTCGCTGGCCCAGGCGTACGGGTTCACCGACGCGGACGGCAGCACCCCGAACGCGTGGGGGTACATCACGGACGTCGTGAACGGCGGGAAGGACGCCCCGGCGAGCGACTACCGCTGAGCGGGGAGGAGCCGGCCGCCCCTCACCCGCCGAGCCGGCGACAGCCGCACGCCCCTCACCCGTACAGCGCCCGTACCCGCTCCGCCGACTCGGCGAAGCGCTTGCGCAGGGTGAGGGGCGCCAGCACCTCCACCTCCGCCCCCAGGACCAGCAGTTGGCTGTGCGCCACCTCCTCGGACTCCACCGGCAGCGTCAGCGTGACGCGGCCCTGGTCGTCCGGGGCGGGCGCCGCCTCGATCGCCTCGCGCGCCGACGCGCGGTCCACGGCGTACGGCAGGGCGCGGACGCCCTCCGGGGAGAGGCGGATCTCGATCTCCGTACGGAGCAGGGAGCGCGCGAACTGCGCCGCGCGCTCCTCCCAGAAGGCAGGGAGGTCGAAGGACTCGTCCCGTACGAAACGTTCCGCCAGCGGCTCCACCGCCGTGAAGCGGTCGAGCCGGTACACCCGGAAGCTGCCCCCGGCGCACGCGCACAGGTACCAGACGCCCGCTTTCAGCACGAGCCCGTACGGCGCCAGCTCCCGCTCCACCTCCCCGTCCGCGCGCCGGTAGCGGGCCGACAGCAGCCGGTCGCCCCACACGGCCTCCGCGATCGCGGGCAGCGACTCGGGGGTCTCCGGCTCCTGGTACCAGGCGGGCGCGTCCAGATGGAAGCGCCGCGCCGCCGACTCCGAGGCGTCCCGCAGCGACGGCAGCAGCGCCGCCGACACCTTGAGCCGCGCCGCGGAGGACACGTCGTCCAGCCCCATCTCCCGCAGCGCCCCGGGCACCCCGGACAGGAACAGCGCCTCCGCCTCCCCGCGCGCCAGCCCCGTCAGCCGGGTGCGGTACCCGCCGACCAGCCGGTACCCGCCAGTCCTGCCCCGGTCCGCGTACACCGGCACCCCGGCCTCGGAGAGCGCCTGGGCGTCCCGCGTGATGGTGCGCTCCGAGACCTCCAGCGCACCGGCCAGTTCGGCGGCCGTCATGGACGGTCTGGACTGGAGGAGGAGCACCATCTTGATCAGCCTGGCTGCGCGCATGGCCCCCATGATGCCCGGGAAAACGCCGGGAAACCCCTGCCGCGCGGCGACAGGGGTTTCGGGGCGGAATCCGTGCGGGGAGGCAGGATCCGTACAGGGGAGAGGGCGGAGGGTGCGGCGCGGGGGGCTCAGAGGCCGTAGCGCTCCCGTGCCTCCAGGACCTTCTCCGGCTTCACCTCGCCGCGCCGCGCCAGCTGCGCGAGCGCCGCGACGACAACCGACCTGGCGTCCACGCCGAAGTGCCTGCGGGCCGCCTCGCGGGTGTCGGAGAGGCCGAAGCCGTCCGTCCCGAGCGAGGTGTAGTCCTGCTCGACCCATTGGCTGATCTGGTCGGGGACCTGGCGCATCCAGTCGCTGACCGCCAGCACCGGGCCCGGCGCGCCGGCCAGCGCGCGGGTCACGTACGGCACCCGCTCCTCGCCGCGCAGCAGCGCCTCGTCGGCCGCGAGGCCGTCGCGGCGCAGCTCGCCCCAGGAGGTGGCGGACCACACGTCGGCGGTGACGCCCCAGTCGGCGGCCAGCAGGTCCTGGGCCTCCAGGATCCAGTGGATCGCCGTGCCCGACGCGAGCAGCTGTATGCGCGGCGAGTCGGCCGTGGCGGGCACACCCTCCTTGAAGCGGTACAGGCCCTTGAGGATGCCCTCCTCGACGCCCTCGGGCAGCGCGGGCTGCGGCATCGGCTCGTTGTAGACCGTGAGGTAGTAGAAGACGTCCTCGCCCGAGGGGAATTCGGGGGTGGGCGTGTACATCCGCCGCAGGCCGTCCTTGACGATCACGGCGATCTCGTACGCGAACGCCGGGTCGTAGTTCAGCGCGGCCGGGTTCGTGGACGCGATGAGGTGGGAGTGGCCGTCGGCGTGCTGGAGGCCCTCGCCCGTCAGGGTCGTGCGGCCCGCGGTGGCGCCGACGATGAAGCCCTTGCCGAGCTGGTCGGCGAGCTGCCACATCTGGTCGCCCGTGCGCTGCCAGCCGAACATCGAATAGAAGATGTAGAACGGGATCATCGTTTCGCCGTGCGTCGCGTACGACGTCGCGGCGGCGATGAAGTCGGCCATCGAACCGGCCTCGGTGATCCCCTCGTTGAGGATCTGCCCGTCCTTGGCTTCCTTGTAGTAGAGCAACTGGTCGCGGTCGACCGGGTCGTAGGTCTGGCCGAGCGGCGAGTAGATGCCGTACGCGGGGAAGAGCGCCTCCATGCCGAAGGTGCGCGCCTCGTCGGGGACGATGGGGACCCAGCGCTTGCCGGTCTCCTTGTCCCGCATGAGGTCCTTCATCAGGCGGACGAACGCCATGGTCGTGGCGACCGGCTGGGAGCCCGAGCCCTTGTGGACCGTCTGGAAGGGCTTCTCGGCGGGCGCGGGCAGCGCGACCGCGTGCGTCCGGCGGGCCGGGGCGGGACCGCCCAGCTCCGCGCGCCGCTCCTGGAGGTAGCGGACCTCGGGGGAGTCGGCACCGGGGTGGCCGTACGGCACCAGACCGTCGTCCAGCTTCGAGTCCGGGATGGGCAGGTCGAGCAGGTCGCGCATGGTGCGGAACTGGTCGCCGGAGAGCTTCTTCATCTGGTGGTTGGCGTTGCGCGACTCGAAGCCGGCGCCGAGCGTGTAGCCCTTCACCGTCTGGGCGAGGATCACGGTCGGCGCGCCCTTGTGGGCGAGGGCGGCGCGGTAGGCCGCGTACACCTTGCGGGCCTCGTGGCCGCCGCGCGAGGTGAAGAAACACTCCGCGATCTTCGTGTCCGTCAGCAGTCTGGCCAGTTCCACGAGGGCCGGCTCGGCGCCGAAGAAGTGCTCGCGGATGTACGCCACGTCACGGGTCGCGTACGTCTGGAACTGCGCGTCGGGCACCTCGCGCAGGCGCCGTACGAGCGCGCCCGTGGTGTCCAGGGCGAACAGCTCGTCCCAGGCGGAGCCCCACAGCGACTTGATGACGTTCCAGCCGGCGCCGCGGAACTGCGCCTCCAGCTCCTGCACGATCTTGAAGTTCGCGCGGACCGGGCCGTCGAGGCGCTGGAGGTTGCAGTTGATGACGAAGGTCAGGTTGTCGAGCTTCTCGCGGGAGGCGAGGGCGAGGGACGCCGTCGACTCGGGCTCGTCCATCTCGCCGTCACCCAGGAACGCCCACACGTGCGAGGCGGAGGTGTCCTTGATGCCGCGGTTGGCCAGGTAGCGGTTGAAGCGCGCCTGGTAGATCGCGGAGAGCGGGCCGAGGCCCATGGAGACGGTGGGGAACTCCCACAGCCAGGGCAATCGGCGCGGGTGCGGGTACGAGGGGAGCCCCTGGCCGCCCGCCTCCTGGCGGAAGTGGTCCAGGTCCTGCTCGCTGAGGCGTCCGTCGAGGAACGCGCGGGCGTAGATGCCGGGGGAGGCGTGGCCCTGGATGTAGAGCTGGTCGCCGCTGCCGTCCCCCTCCTTGCCCTGGAAGAAGTGGTTGAAGCCCGTCTCGTAGAGCCAGGCGGCCGAGGCGAAGGTGGCGATGTGGCCGCCGACGCCGTAGCGGGCTCCGCGGGTGACCATCGCGGCCGCGTTCCAGCGGTTCCAGGCGGTGATCCGGGACTCCATCGCCTCGTCGCCGCCGAAGGCGGGCTCGGCGGCGGTGGGGATGGTGTTGACGTAGTCGGACTCCAGCAGGGCCGGCACCTGGACCCCGGCGGTCCCGGCGTGCTGGAGGGTGCGGCGCAGCAGGTACGCGGCGCGGTGGGGGCCGGCATGCTCGGTGACGGCGTCCAGGGAGGCCGCCCATTCGGCGGTCTCCTCGGTGTCACGGTCCGGGAGCTGGTCGAGCTCGCTCGGAAGCTTGCCTACGGGGTCGGGCATGGTCGCCGCCTTCCGGACAGGAGGGGGGTGGAGAAGGGCCTTGTCTGGCAGGACAGGGCGAAGGACTGGGTGCAGTCCGCGTTCGACTGTAAGTCGCTGATCGATGATCGATCAAAGGGGTGCTGGGTAAAACTTCACGTTCTGAAGAAAGTGGCATTCCGTGCCGTGGACCAGGGCACCCAGTGACGCTCGATAAGTCATGTCAAAAGGGCATGAATCAGGCGCGCGGCGCACATCCGAGCACATGCACCTTCACCAGAGCGCCGATGGTCGGATCCCGCCGCCGGAACGCCTCGACGAGATCCTGGTGCTCCTCCGCGTACGACTTCTGTACGGTGCCGAGCCAGCGGATCGACAGCGCGGTGAACACCTCGATGCCCAGCCCCTCCCAGGTGTGCAGCAGCACCGCGTTCCCGGCGGCCCGCACCAGCTCCCGGTGGAAGCCCACCGTGTGCCGCACCTGCGCCGTCCCGTCGGCCGTGCGGTCCGCGTCGTAGAGCGCCGCCACGTGCGGTTCCAGCGCCGAGCAGTCCCGTGCCAGCTTCTCCGCCGCCAGCTCCGCCGCGATCTGCTCCAGGCCGGCCCGTACCGGATAGCTCTCTTCCAGGTCGGCCGCCGTCAGGTTCCGTACCCGTACGCCCTTGTTCGGCGCCGACTCGATCAGCCGCAGGCTCTCCAGCTCCCGCAGCGCCTCCCGCACCGGCGTCTGGCTGACCTGGAGCTCGGTGGCGATCCGCCGCTCGACGATCCGCTCGCCCGGCTTCCAGCGGCCACTGACGATCCCCTCCACGATGTGCTCGCGGATCTGCTCGCGCAGCGAGTGGACGACGGGCGGAGTCATGGGAGGCGCTCCTCGGGGACAGGGTCGATGGGTAGACGATACGGCGGCGCCCCCGCCCGGAGTGATCCGGACAGGGGCGCCGTCGCCGTACTGGGTGTCTCCGAGAGCCCTACAGGCCGAGTTCGACCTCGAACTCGCCGGCTTCCAGGATCGCCTTGACCGCCGTCAGGTAACGGGCCGCGTCGGCGCCGTCCACCAGCCGGTGGTCGTAGGAGAGCGCGACGTACGTCATGTCGCGCACCGCGATGGTCTCGCCGAGGTCCGGGTGGTTGATGACCACCGGGCGCCGGACGGTGGCACCGATGCCGAGGATCGCGGCCTGGTTCGGGGGAACGATGATCGTGTCGAACAGCGCACCGCGCGAACCGGTGTTGCTGATGGTGAAGGTGCCGCCGGCCAGGTCGTCCGGCGTGATCTTGCTGGCGCGGACCGCCGCCGCCAGCTCCGCGGTCTTCTTGGAGATACCGGCGATGTTCAGGTCGCCGGCGCCCTTGATGACCGGGGTCATCAGACCGCGCTCGGAGTCCACCGCGATACCGATGTTCTCGGTGTCGAAGTAGGTGATCGTGCCTTCGCCCTCGTTGATCCGGGCGTTGATGACCGGGTGGGCCTTCAGCGCCTGGGCCGCGGCCTTGACGAAGAACGGCATCGGCGAGAGCTTGACGCCCTCCCGGGCCGCGAACGACTCCTTCGCCTGGTTGCGCAGACGCATCAGCTTGGTGATGTCCACCTCGACCACGGAGGTCAGCTGCGCCTGCTCGTGCAGGGCCTTCATCATGTTGTCGCCGATGACCTTGCGCATCCGGGTCATCTTGACGGTCTGCCCGCGCAGCGGGGACGTCTCCAGCTTCGGCGCCTTCGACGCGGCGGCCGGGGCCGGCGCGGCGGGGGCGGAAGCGGCTGCCTGCGCGGCTGCCTTGGCGGCCTCCGCGGCGGCGAGGACGTCCTGCTTGCGGATGCGGCCGCCGACGCCGGTGCCCTTGACCGAGCCCAGCTCGACACCGTTCTCGGAGGCGAGCTTGCGGACCAGCGGGGTCACGTACGCGCCGTCGTCACCGGCGGTCGCGGCGGGAGCCGGGGCCGGGGTGGCGGGCTTGGCCGGGGCGGGGGCCGGAGCGGCCTTCTGCGGGGCGGGGGCGGGGGCCGGAGCCGCCGGTGCCTGAGCCGCCGGGGCGGGCGCGGGCGCGGCGGGCTGCGGAGCCGGAGCCGGAGCCGGCGCGGGAGCCGCCGGAGCCGGTGCCGGTGCCTGGGCGGCCGGGGCGGGAGCCGGAGCCGCCGCCGGGGCGGGAGCGGCCGGAGCCGCTGCCGGGGCCGGTGCGGCACCCGGAGCGCCGATGACGGCGAGCCGGCCGCCGACCTCGGCGGTCTCGTCCTCGGCGACCACGATCTCCAGCAGGACGCCGGCGACCGGGGCGGGGATCTCGGTGTCCACCTTGTCGGTGGACACCTCCAGGAGCGGCTCGTCGGCCTCGACCGACTCACCGACCTCCTTGAGCCAGCGGGTGACGGTGCCCTCGGTGACGCTCTCGCCGAGCGCGGGAAGGACGACATCGGTGCCCTCGGCGCCGCCGCCGCCCGCCGCTGCCTGCGCGGTGGGGGCGGGAGCCGGGGCCTGGGTCTCGGTCGAGGGGACCGCCGCGGGAGCCGGGGCCGGCTGCTGCGGGGCCGCCTGGGCCGGAGCCTGCTCCGGGGCGGGGGCCTCCTGGGCGGGGGCCGGTGCGGCCTCGGCGGCCGGGGCCGCGTCGGCCGCGGGCGCGCCGGAGCCGTCGTCGATGACGGCCAGTTCGGCGCCGACCTCGACGGTCTCGTCCTCGGCGACCTTGATGGACGCGAGCACACCGGCGACGGGCGCGGGAATCTCGGTGTCGACCTTGTCGGTGGAGACCTCGAGCAGCGGCTCGTCGGCCTCGACGCGCTCACCCTCGGCCTTCAGCCAGCGGGTGACAGTGCCCTCGGTGACGCTCTCGCCGAGCGCCGGCAGGGTTACGGAAACCGCCATGGTTTCAGTTGCTCCTAACGAATGTGCGGTAGGTGGTCGTCGCCCGGACTGAGTCAGTCGTGGGAGTGGAGGGGCTTGCCCGCGAGCGCCAGGTGGGCCTCGCCGAGCGCCTCGTTCTGCGTCGGGTGCGCGTGGATGAGCTGCGCGACCTCGGCCGGCAGAGCCTCCCAGTTGTAGATCAGCTGAGCTTCGCCGACCTGCTCGCCCATACGGTCACCGACCATGTGGACGCCGACGACGGCGCCGTCCTTGACCTGGACGAGCTTGATCTCGCCCGCGGTCTTGAGGATCTTGCTCTTGCCGTTGCCCGCGAGGTTGTACTTGAGGGCGACGACCTTGTCCGCGCCGTAGATCTCCTTGGCCTTGGCCTCGGTGATGCCCACGGAGGCGACCTCGGGGTGGCAGTACGTCACCCGGGGCACGCCGTCGTAGTCGATCGGGACGGTCTTGAGCCCGGCCAGCCGCTCCGCGACGAGGATGCCCTCGGCGAAGCCGACGTGGGCGAGCTGGAGGGTCGGGACGAGGTCGCCGACCGCGGAGATCGTCTCCACGTTCGTGCGCATGTACTCGTCGACGACGACGTAGCCGCGGTCGATCGCGACGCCCTGCTCCTCGTACCCGAGTCCCTGCGAGACCGGGCCGCGGCCGATCGCGACCAGCAGCACCTCCGCCTCGAAGGTCTTGCCGTCGGCCAGCGTCACGCGGACGCCGTCCTGCGTGTACTCGGCCTTGTCGAAGAACGTGCCGAGGTTGAACTTGATGCCACGCTTGCGGAAGGCCCGCTCCAGCAGCTTGGAGCTGTTCTCGTCCTCGACCGGGACGAGGTTCTTGAGGCCCTCGATGATCGTGACCTCGGTGCCGAAGGACTTCCACGCCGAGGCGAACTCGACGCCGATGACGCCGCCGCCCAGGATGATCGCGGACTCCGGGACGCGGTTCAGCGTCAGCGCGTGGTCCGAGGAGATGATCCGCTCGCCGTCGATGACCAGACCCGGCAGCGACTTCGGTACGGAACCGGTCGCGAGCAGGACGTGACGGCCCTGGATCCGCTGCCCGTCCACGTCCACGGAGGTGGGGGAGGACAGCCGGCCCTCACCCTCGATGTACGTCACCTTGCGCGAGGCGACCAGGCCCTGGAGCCCCTTGTACAGGCCGGCGATCACGTCGTCCTTGTACTTGTGGACGCCCGCGATGTCGATGCCCTCGAAGGTGGCCTTGACCCCGAACTGCTCGCTCTCGCGCGCCTGGTCGGCGATCTCGCCCGCGTGCAGCAGGGCCTTCGTGGGAATGCAGCCGTTGTGCAGGCAGGTGCCGCCCAGCTTGTTCTTCTCGATCAGTGCGACGTCCAGGCCCAGCTGCGCTCCGCGCAGCGCCGCGGCGTAACCGCCGCTCCCGCCGCCGAGGATCACTAGGTCGAAAACGGTGCTGGCGTCGTTCGCCACGTCACGTCCTCCATGCATGTGCGCCGGGCGCGGTCATCGATGACCGTCGCGGCGGCTGGTCTTCGGCCGCTGATTCTTCGGCCCTGTGGTGGGGGCCCTGTCCTGCCGAGAACCCATCTTCGCACTTGTTCACGGCACGCGGGACGCGGGGCCGGGGTCCGGGACGTGTGATGGAGCACCCCCGACGCCGTAACGCCCGCACGAACGTCCGTATTTCTTTGGCTCCCCGGAGCCGCCCGCCACCGGGGCCCGCCCGGTCCGGCCCGCGCCGGGGCGGGACCGGACCGGGCGGAAGGCTCAGCCCAGGTCGCCGGAGGCGGTGCGCTCGGCGAGCTTGACCAGGGTGCGGATCGCGGAGCCCGTACCGCCCTTGGGGGTGTAGCCGAACGGCGCCCCCTCGTGGAAGGCGGGGCCCGCGATGTCGAGGTGCGCCCACGTGATGCCCTCGCCGACGAACTCCTTCAGGAAGAGCCCGGCGACCAGGCCGCCGCCCATCCGCTCACCCATGTTGGCGATGTCGGCGGTGGGGGAGTCCATGCCCTTGCGCAGGTCGGCGGGGAGCGGCATCGGCCACGAGGCCTCGCCGACCTCCTCGGCGATCTCGTGGATGGACGTACGGAACGCGTCGTCGTTCGACATGATCCCGAAGGTGCGGTTGCCCAGCGCCAGGACCATCGCGCCCGTCAGCGTCGCCACGTCGACGATCGCGTCGGGGCTCTCCTCCGAGGCGCGGGTCAGCGCGTCCGCGAGGACCAGCCGCCCCTCCGCGTCGGTGTTGAGGACCTCGACGGTCTTGCCGCTGTACATGCGCAGGACGTCACCCGGGCGGGTGGCGGAGCCCGAGGGCATGTTCTCGGCCAGGGCGAGCCAGCCCGTGACGTTGACGCGCAGGCCGAGCCGGGCGGCCGTGACGACGGCGGCGAACACGGCGGCGGCGCCGCTCATGTCGCACTTCATCGTCTCGTTGTGCCCCGGGGGCTTGAGCGAGATGCCGCCCGAGTCGTACGTGATGCCCTTGCCGACCAGGGCGAGCGTCTTCTCCGCCTCGGGGTGGGTGTACGCGAGCCTCACCAGGCGCGGCGGGTTCACCGAGCCCTGGCCCACGCCGAGGATGCCGCCGAAGCCGCCCTTGGCGAGCGCCTTCTCATCGAGGACCTGCACCTTGACGCCGTGGTCCTTGCCGGCGGCGGTGGCCACGGCGGCGAAGCCCTCGGGGGTGAGGTCGTTCGGCGGGGTGTTGATCAGGTCGCGGGCGCGGTTGACCTCCTCGGTCAGCGCGATCGCGCGGTCCGCCGCGGCCTTGTGGGCCTTGTCGCGGGGCTTGGCGCCCAGCAGGGCGACCTCGCCGAGCGGCAGCTTCGGGCCGTTGCCGTTCTTCTTGGCCGACTTCTCGCCGCCCAGGTAGACGGTGAAGGCGTACGCGCCCAGAAGGGCGCCCTCGGCGATGGCCTCGACGTCCTCGGCGGCCTCGACGGGCAGCGCGAACGCGGCCTTCTTCGTGCCCGACAGGGCGCGGGCGGCGGCGCCGGCGGCGCGGCGCAGCGCCTCGGAGCCGTACGCCCCGTCCTTGTCCGGCGCGGAGCCCAGGCCGACCGCGAGGACGACCGGCGACTTCAGGCCGGAGGGGGCGGGGAGCTTGGTCACCTCGCCCTCGGCGCCCGACGCGCCCAGGGTCTCCAGGACGGCGGCGAGCTTGCCGTCGAACGCCTGGTCCACGGCTTCGGCGCCGGGCGCGACAACCGGCCCCCCGGCGCCCTTCGCGACGCCGACGACGATCACGTCGGCGCGCAGCGTCGCCGCCCCGGCAGTGCTGAGAGTGAGAGCAGTCACGGTGGTGAAATCTCGCTTCCGTTGAGTTTTTCGGCGGTCGAGGGATGGGCCGACCGTGCCCGCCGCATAGTAAGACCGATTCGGCCTGGTGCCCGCCGGGAAGGAGCCTACGCTCGGTGAGATCCGGCGTTCACGGGGGCGTTGGCCGAGCGGACCCGGGCCCGCGTCCCCCCGCCGGCGGCGGCCGGGGGTCAGCCGAGGGTCAGCACGACGAGTGCGGTGGTGGCGGCGGTTTCGGCCAGGGCGCCCAGGACGTCCCCCGTCATCCCGCCGAAGCGCCGGACGCAGTGCCCGAGCAGCAGGTGCGCGGCGCCCAGCGCGGCCAGCACCGCCAGGACGTGGTGGACGGACCCGGTGAACCCGAACGCCCCGCCCGCCACCGCGCAGACCGCCGTGGCCGCCAGCGCCGTGAGCACCGCGGCGCGTACCGGTACGGCTCCGGCGACGGCCGCGCCCAGGCCGTCGGGGCGGGCCGGGGGCACGCCCGCACGGCAGGCGAGGGTGAGTACGAGCCGGGCGGACACCCCGGACACGGCCAGGGCCACCGCGCCGCGCGCCCCGCCCTGCCCGTACAGCTCGGACACCGCCGCGACCTGCCCGAGCAGGACGAGCAGCAGCGTGATCACGCCGAACGGGCCGATGTCCGACCGTTTCATGATCCGCAGGGCGTCCTCGGCCGGCTTCCCGCTGCCCAGACCGTCCGCGGTGTCCGCGAGACCGTCCAGGTGAAGTCCCCGCGTCAGTACGGCCGGTACGGCGACGGCGGCGACGGCCGCGAGGAGGGGGCCGGTACCCGCTCGCAGCAGGACGGCGCCGACGGCCGCCGCGGCCAGGCCGACCACCAGGCCCACGAGCGGCGCGGCCCGCATCCCGGCGCCGGCGGCCGGCCGGTCCCAGCGGGTCACCCGGACCGGCAGCACGGTGAGGGTGCCGAAGGCGAAGCGCACGCCGTCGGCGAGCGAGGCGCGTGAGGTGTCCGCCGGTATGCCGCCCGGGGAGCCGTCCGTGGAGCCGTCGGTGGAAGTCATCGCGCGAAGGGTAGCCGGGGGGCGCCACCGGACGCTGACACCCAACGCCCCCTCAAAAGGCGCTGAATCCCGCAAACTTCCCATACCGTCACGTCGTACCGTCCCGTCCGGCACTCCGGAAGCAGGTGGCATGGGTAACTGGTTTCACCAGAACATCGTCGAGCCGGGCAAGCTGCCCGCCCTGCTCGCGCTCGCGTCCTTCGTGCTGACCTTCGCGGTGACCCGTACGGTGACCCGGCTCATCCGGGCCGGGAAGGGGCCGTTCCGGAACATCTCACCGGGTGGGATGCATATCCACCATGTGGTCCCGGGGGTGATCCTCACCGTCATCGGCGGCTTCGGCGCGGTCGGCAGCGGGACGCAGGGGGTCACGGCCTGCGTGTGCGCGGTGATCTTCGGCCTCGGCGCGGGGCTCGTGCTGGACGAGTTCGCGCTGATCCTCCACCTCCAGGACGTCTACTGGTCCGAGCAGGGGCGCCAGAGCGTGGAGGTGGTGGTCACGGCGGCGGCGCTGGCGCTGCTGGTGCTCAGCGGGTTCTCGCCGGTGGAGGTCAACTCCCTGACGACCCAGCAGCAGGAGAACCGGACGTCGGTGATCGCCACGCTCCTCGTCAACTTCGCCTTCGTGCTGATCGCGGCGTTCAAGGGCAAGCTGCGCATGGCGCTGGTCGGCACGCTGGTGCCGTTCGTGGCGCTCACCGGCGCGATCCGGCTGGCGCGGCCGGGCTCGCCCTGGGCCAAACGCTTCTACCGGGGGCGCCACAAGAAGCGGGCGAGAAGCACGTTGCGCGCCTACCACCACGACAAACGCTGGGTGGGGCCGCGACGCCGCTTCCAGGACCTGATCGGCGGCGCCCCGAGCCCGGACCCGGCGCGGACCCCGCACTGAGGGGGCCCGCGTGCGCCGGTACGAAGGCGGGCGCGAGGTCAGATGAGGTCAGTCCGTCTCGTCCTCCGCCTCGTCCTCCGCCTCGTCCTCCGTGTCCTTCTCGGGAGCGGGGGAGAGGGGCGCCTCCGGCAGTTCCGCCGCCAGGGCGGCCGCCGCCTGGACCAGGGGCAGGGCGAGCAGCGCCCCCGTACCCTCGCCGACCGTGACGCCCTGGTCGAGCAGCGGCACCAGCGCCATCCGGTCCAGCGCCTTCGCCTGGGCGGGCTCGCCGCTCATGTGGCCCGCCAGCCACCAGTCGGGCGCGCGGAACGCCGCCCGCTGGCCGACCAGCGCGCAGGCCGCCGACACCACACCGTCCAGGACCACCGGCACCCGGCGCACCGCGCTCTGGAGCAGGAAGCCCGTCATCGCCGCCAGATCCGCGCCGCCCACCGTCGCCAGCAGCTCCAACTGGTCGCCGAGGACCGGCCGCGCCCGGCGCAGCGCGTCCCGGACGGCCGCGCACTTGCGCATCCACGCCAGGTCGTCGATGCCCGCGCTGCCGCGCC
Organism: Streptomyces sp. NBC_01317; assembly: GCF_035961655.1. Lineage (NCBI taxonomy): Bacteria > Bacillati > Actinomycetota > Actinomycetes > Kitasatosporales > Streptomycetaceae > Streptomyces > Streptomyces sp. NBC_01317. The sequence goes on from NZ_CP108393.1 coordinate 6,069,167, forward strand.
CGGTGACCACCGAGGCGTCCGTGCCGCACAGGGCGGCGATCAGGGTGGAGGCCGGAGTCGTACCGCCGACGCTCAGATCGCCCAGGACGAGCAGATCCGTACCGGAGTCCGCCTCCTCGTCGGCGACGCGCATGCCGAGGCGTACGGCCTGCTCGGCCTCCTCGAACGTCAGCGCGTTCTCGATGTCGATACGGCCGCTGCCGCGCCGCACCCGGTGCCGTACGACCTCGTCGGGCAGCAGCCCGGGATCGCAGTCCAGTCCGGCGTCGATGATCCGCACCGGCACGCCCGCCCTGCGGGCCAGCACGGCGGCGGGGCTCGCGCCCTCCAGCACGGCCCGCACCAGTTCGTGCGTACTGCCCGCGGGGCGTCCCGACACGTTCAGCGAGGCCACCCCGTGGTCACCGGCGAACACCACCGCACGCGGCTGCCGGATCGCCCTGACCGGGACGGACCCCTGCGCGGCGGAGAGCCACTCGCCCAGCTCGTCGAGGCGCCCGAGAAACCCGGGCGGCACGACCAGCCGCTCGCGGCGTTCCTCGGCGTCACGCCGCGTACCGCCGTCGGGGCGCTCGATCAGATCGGAGAAGTCGTCGAGATTAAGCGAGCTCATTCGCCGAACACTAGCGAACCCGGCCGTGGTTGAACGGCGGTGGGATCGGGGGCGTCGCGAGCCTCGACCCGCGGTGTCGCCCCCGCCTCACCCCCGCAGCGTCAAGGACTGCCCCGCCACCACCAGCAGGACGTGTTCGCACTGCTCGGCGACCGCCGCGTTCAGGCGGCCCAGTTCGTCGCGGAACAGGCGGCCCGAGACGTGCGCCGGGACGATGCCCGAGCCGACCTCGTTCGTCACCAGGACCACCGTGCGCGGGGTCGCGCGGACCGCCGCGACCAGCTCCGCCGTCCGCTCCCGCAGCGCCCTGCGGCCGCCCGGCTCCCACGCCTCCTCGTTCCACGCGTCCACCCGGTCCATCGCGTCCGTCAGCCACAGCGACAGACAGTCGACCAGCAGCGGCGGCCCCTCCCGCGCGAGCAGCGGCACCAGGTCGCGGGTCTCGACCGTCTGCCAGCTGCCCGGCCTGCGCTCGCGGTGCGTCCGTACCCGCGCGTCCCACTCCGCGTCACCGTCCCGGCCGCCGCCGGTCGCCACGTACACCACCCCGGGGAACGTGGCCAGCCGCCGTTCCGCCTCCCACGACTTGCCGGACCGGGCCCCGCCCGTCACCAGCGTGCGGCGCGGCACCCGCGGCACCGCGCGGTACGCGCCGACCGACACCGTCGTCCCGTCCGGCACCGCCCGCGCGCCCGCCGCCGCGAGCCGCCGGTCCAGCTCGGCGCCGGGCGGTACGTCGTGGTCGAGGTGGACCGCGACGAGGTCCGTGGACGCCCCGATCGCCCCGTTCGCCCGCAGCCGCGCCACCGCGTCGGGACGGCCGGTCACATCGGCCGCCACCAGGTCGTACGGAGCCGTCGCCCCCCGGCCGGGACCGTCCGGGAGCCCGGCGGGCGCGCCGCCCGGCGGCAGGTACAGCAGGCGCTCGCCGCCGGGCGCCGTCACCTCGTACCCGGTGCCGGGCGCGTCCATCGCCAGCGCCCTGACCCGGTGCCCGCTGAGGAGCGTCAGCACCCGCCCGTCCGCGACCCGCCCCGCCGCGGGCAGCCCCACCGGCAGCTCCACGGCGGGCCCGTCGTGCGGATGGGTGAGCAGGACCTGCTGTACGCCCGCCAGGGAGTGCCCCGCGCGCGCGGCGGCCAGCGCGGCCCCGGGAGTGAGGTCGAGCAGCAGGACCCCGTCCACCAGCAGCGCCGTCGCGGCGCGGGCCAGGGCGCCGCGGGCGGTGGCGCAGGCGGCGCAGGGGCAGTCGGGGCGGGGGAGCCCGGCGGGGGCTCCGGTGCCGAGCAGAGTCAGTTCCACGGAGATGATCCTCCCGTGTCGCCTCGTACGGTGCGCGCCCGGCTACGCTGCGGGCAGGAAGCTGATCAGTTGGGCAGGATCCGGGAGGCGCACATGGCGTGGACGTGGCGGTTCGAGAAGTCCGACGGGACAGAGGTCCCGCCGGCGGTGGAGCCCGAGGAGTTCACCACGCAGGGGGACGCCGAGTCCTGGATCGGTGAGGCGTGGAAGGAGCTGCTCGCGGGCGGCGCCGACCAGGTGCACCTCTTCGAGGACAGCACCAAGATCTACGGCCCGATGAGCCTGCACGCGGACCAGGCCGACGCGCCCGGCGAGGCGGAGCCCGAGGCCGACGCGGAGGCCGGCACCGCGTCCGACGCGAAGGCCGCGGACGAGGCCACCGACCAGGCCACCGACCAGGCCTGACCGGGTCCGGAGCGCGGGGCGCCTGAGGACCGGAAGGTCCACGGGCGCCCTTTCCCCTGCCCCTGAACGCCTTGCCCCCGCATGCCGTACGCCCGCATGCCGTACGCCTACATCTCGCCGAGGGTGACGTTCGCCGTCCGGGTCGCGCCCTGGCGGATGTACGTCACCTGGACCTTCTCCCCGGGGCTGTCGGACGCGAGCGTCTCGGACAGCGACTGGATCGTGGTGACCTGGTCGGCGCCCACCTTGGTGATGATGTCCCCGGCCTTGATCCCCGCGCCGGCCGCGGGCCCGCCCTTGGTGGCCGAGACGACCGCCACCCCGGCGGGCTGGAAGTCGGTGCCGAGGAACGTACGGCCGGTGATCCCGAGGGCCGCCCGGCCCGAGTTGGTGACGCGCCCGCTCTTGATGATCTGCCCGGCGACGTTCTGCACCGTCGACCCGGGGATCGCGAACCCGATGCCCGGCGCGGCGCTGTCGCCCTCCTGGGGGTCGGTCGCGGCCAGGGTCGGGATGCCGATGACCTCGCTGTCCAGGTTGACCAGCGCCCCGCCGCTGTTGCCCGGGTTGATCGCCGCCGACGTCTGCACCAGGTTGGCGATCGTCGCGCCCGTCCCGCCGCCCGAGTCGCTCTCGGTCACGGTCCTGCCGACCGCCGAGACGATGCCCTGGGTGACGCTGCTCGACAGGCCCAGCGGCGACCCCATGGCCAGCACGATCTGACCGACCGCCACCTGGGAGGAGTCGCCGAACTTGGCCGCCTTGAGCCCGGAGGGGACGTTCGTCAACTTGATGACGGCGAGGTCCCCCTGCGGGAAGCTGGCGACCAGGCGCGCCTCCAGCGGCTGCTCCCGGGTGGCGACGGTGACCGCGAAGGTCTTCTGCGAGCCGACGACATGGGCGTTGGTGACGATGTGGCCCTGGGTGTCGAAGATGACGCCGGAACCGAGCGCGTTCCCCGCGTCGATCTCGACGACCGACGGCAGCACGTTCTTGATGACGCTCTCGTAGGCGCTCTGGAGGTCGTTCTGGGCGCGCTCCACGGACGCGGCCCGGGCCGGAAGGTCGGCCCCGGCCACGTCGGCGGCCCCCGTGTCGTCGCGGCCCGAGTCGGTGCCCGAGCAGCCGGCGGCGAGGGCGACCGCGCAGATCCCGGCGGTCAGGGGCAGCAGCAGCCGGCGCGCACGGCCCCGGAGAAGGGAAGCATTCATGCCCGGAGTATCCCTTTTGTCCGCAGGGTGGCGCCTGCGGTACGCGGCCGATCAGGGGGTGCCGTCCACCCGCCGGGTCCGGCTCACCCGGCCGCCGCCGCCCTACCGCGCCGACGCGAGGAACTGAGTGGCCGCCAGCTCCCCGTACAGCGGATCCTCCGCCACCAGCTGCTCGTGCGTGCCCACCGCCCGTACCTTCCCCGCGTCCATCACCACGATCCGGTCCGCGAGCGTGACCGTGGACAGCCGGTGCGCCACCACCAGCACCGTCACCTCACGGGCCGCCTCCGCCACGACGTCCCGCAGCGCCATCTCGTTGACCGCGTCCAGCTGCGAGGTCGCCTCGTCCAGGAGCAGCAGCCGCGGCCCCCGCAGCAGCGCCCGCGCGATCGCCACCCGCTGGCGCTCCCCGCCCGACAGCTTCGACCCCCGGTGGCCGACCAGCGTCTCCAGGCCGTCCGGCAGCCGCGCCACGAGCCCGTCGAGCCGGGACCGCAGGAGCACGTTCCGTATCGCCTCCTCGGAGGCGTCCGGCGCGGCGAAGACCAGATTCTCCCGCAGCGTCCCGGCGAGTACGGGGGCGTCCTGCTCGACGTAGCCGATGGCGGCCCGCAACGTGGCGAGCGGCCAGTCACGGACGTCCTTCCCGTCGACCAGGACCCGGCCGCCGGTCGCCTCGTAGAACCGCTCGATCAGGCCGAACACCGTGGTCTTGCCCGCGCCCGACGGGCCGACGAAGGCGGTCATGCCGGGGCCCGGCACCTCGAAGGAGACGCCGTGATGGACGTACGGCAGATCCTCGCGGTACCGGAAGGTGACGTCCTCGAAGGTGACCGAGGCGGCGCCCCCCGCGCCTGCCGGTATCACCCCGGCCGGGTCCACCAGGGACTCCTCCTCCGTCTCCAGCCGCTCCGCCTGCGTGATCCGGGCGACGGCGGCCGAGCCGACCTGGTACTGCGTCACGGCGTTGACCAGCTTCGACACCGGATCGATCAGATAGAACAGGAACAGCAGGAAGGCGATGAGCGTCGACACGGAGATCGCCCCCGACGCCACCCGCGCCCCGCCGATGCCCAGCACCGCCAGGAACGACACCTGCACGGCGAGCCCGACCGAGGTGGACGCCACGGACTGCCACTTCGCGGACCGGACGCCGTGCCGCCACGCCTCCTGGGCCGCCGCCTCCACCACGGCGCTCTCCCGTTCCTCCGCGCCGGACGCCTTGACCGTACGGAACGCGCCGAACGCCCGCTCCAGCACGGTCGATATCTCCCCGACCGCCTCCTGGGACCGCCGGGTCGCCTCCGCGATCCTCGGCATCACCAGCGCGACGGCCCCGCCGATCAGCACGATCACACCGAGGGTCACCCCGAGCAGCACCACGTCCATCACGCCCATCAGGACGATCGTCGCCACGAACGCGAGACCGCCGGTGGCCGCCATGACGATCGACTGGGTCGTCACCGCGCGCAGCAGGGTGGTGTCCGACGTGACGCGTGACATCAGGTCGCCCGGCTGGGTGCGCTCCACCTCCGGGAGCCGCAGCCGCAGCAGCCGTCCGATCAGGGTCCGCCGCGCGGCGAGGACGACGGACTCGGCGGTCCGCTCCAGCAGGTACGAGCCCACCGACTCGACGGCCGTGCCGAACAGCACCAGCCCGGTGAGCAGCAGCAGGATCCCCGTGATCGACCCGTCCTCGCCGAGCCGGTCGACCAGAGCCTTCGCCGCGAGCGGCTGGGCCAGGCCGGTGGCGGCGCCGACGAGCGCGAGGAACGCGCCCAGGGCCACGACGCGGCGGTGCGGGCGGAAATGGCGGTGGAGGGCGCGCCAGGTCTCACGGCCGGACAGCTCGGGCGGGGTGTCCACGCCGCTCTCGATTCCACTCACGCCGGTGAGGACGCGGCACGGGGGTCCGTACCTGACTCACGTCCCGGCCGGTTTCAGCCCCGTACGCCACACAGATGGAGCAGCGCGGCGACCCTCCGGTACGGCTCCGTCCGCCCCGCGCGGTCCTCCGCGGCCAGCAGCCGCTCCAGGTCGCCGTCGTCCGGGGGCGGGGTGCCGTTCGGGGCGAGGTCCGTGAAGACCCGTACCCCGTACCAGGCGTGCAGCGGCGCGGCGATCCCCGCGAGCGTCGCCGTCAGGGCGTCGAGCCGGTCCGCGCGGACCTGGACACCCAGGCGGTTGGTGTACGTGTCCGTTTCGAAGGCGTTCAGCGCCCCCGGCCAGTCCCCGGCGAGGCCGGGGCGCAGCGCGAGCGCGTCCGCGTTCCTCACCAGTAACGAGAGCAGACCGCCGGACGCCAGCATCCTGGCCAGCCCCGCGAGCATCGCGTCGGGCTCCCGGACGTACATCAGCACGCCGTGGCAGAGCACCACGTCGAAGCTGCCGGGCAGGAAGTGGACCCCGGTCTCCAGGCCGTCGCCCTCGATCAGCGTGACGCGCTCACGTATCCCCGCGGGCTCGCCCGCGAGCGCCTCGCGGGCCGTCGCCAGCATGTCCCCGTCGGACTCCAGGCCGGTCACCGTGTGCCCGGCGCGCGCCAGCCGCAGGGCCTGCGTGCCCTGGCCCATGCCGACGTCGAGGATCCTCAGCCGCTGCCCCACCGGGTAGCGGGCCGCGATCTGCTCGTCCAGCTGCCGTGCCACCAGTTCCTGGCGGACGACGTTGCGTACCCCTCCGAGCCCGGCGAGCCAGCCTTTCGAGGCTCCCGCGAAACCGGAGACTCCGCTGCTCAGGGCCGCTGTCCGCGCTTGACCTGCGGCTTCGGCAGACGCAGGCGGCGCATCTGGAGCGTACGCATCAGCCCGTAGGCCACCGCGCCCCGCTTGGGGGTGTCGGGGAAGCGCTCCGCCAGCTGCTTCTTCAGCCGCAGCCACAGGCCGATCGAGTCGACGACGATCAGCACGATCACGCCGAGCCAGAGCAGCAGCGCGATGTTCTGGAGCGAACCCACCCGGACCATGCTCAGGACCAGGATCACCACCGCGAGCGGCAGGAAGAACTCCGCCATGCAGAAGCGTGAGTCCACGTAGTCGCGGACATAGCGGCGCACCGGGCCCTTGTCGCGGGCCGGCAGGAACCGCTCGTCGCCACTGGCCAGCGCGGCGCGCTGGCGGGCCATGTCGGTGCGGCGCGCCTCGCGCTGCTGCTTCATGGCCGACTTGCGGTCGGTCGGCGTCGAGGCACGCCGCCGCTGCGACTGTGCCTCACTGCGCTTCGGGGTCGGGCGGCCCTTGGGGGCCTGCGGGTCGCGGGTCTGCGTGGAGAGGTCCGACGTCACCTGAGTGGCGGCCTTCTCTGTATTGGCGCGGCTACGGAACACAAAGCCCAAGGGTACGGGGTGTCGCGGTTGGGCCCCACCCCCGCGGGGAACGATCCCGCAACAGCGGACGTCTCTACCGGTACAGACGCGGACTTTGTCCGTTCCGGGCCTGTTGTGCGCATGTTGTACCTGAGTTTCCTCAGGGTCACCTACTCCTCGCGCCTGACCGGATCGGGGAACAGTCGTCCTTGGGGAGGAGCGCATTCGCCTCCGAACAGTGCGGTAATAGAGACAGGGCCCGTACTGTGGGTTCTGTTGAAGTGCTGGATCTCACGTCCGTCAGAAGGGGGCGCGCGAAGCCCATGAGCGGTGTCATGAAGCGTATGGGGATGATCTTCCGCGCGAAGGCAAACAAGGCCCTTGACCGGGCCGAGGATCCGCGCGAGACCCTCGATTACTCGTACCAGAAGCAGCTCGAACTGCTCCAGAAGGTGCGGCGTGGTGTGGCCGACGTGGCTACCTCGCGCAAGCGCCTGGAGCTTCAGCTGAACCAGCTCCAGGGGCAGTCGACCAAGCTGGAGGACCAGGGCCGCAAGGCGCTGGCGCTCGGCCGCGAGGACCTGGCGCGTGAGGCGCTGTCCCGCCGCGCCGCGCTCCAGCAGCAGGTCACCGACCTGGAGACGCAGCACACCACGCTCCAGGGCGAGGAGGAGAAGCTCACGCTCGCCGCGCAGCGCCTCCAGACCAAGGTCGACGCCTTCCGTACGAAGAAGGAGACGATCAAGGCCACGTACACGGCCGCGCAGGCGCAGACCCGGATCGGGGAGGCCTTCTCGGGCATCTCCGAGGAGATGGGCGACGTCGGCATGGCGATCCAGCGGGCCGAGGACAAGACGGCCCAGCTCCAGGCCAGGGCGGGCGCGATCGACGAGCTGCTCGCGTCGGGCGCGCTGGAGGACCAGTCGGGCGTGGCGCGGGACGACATCGCCGCCGAGCTGGACCGGATCTCCGGTGGTACGGATGTGGAGCTGGAGCTCCAGCGCATGAAGGCGGAGCTCGCCGGCGGTTCGCCTCAGCAGGCGATCGAGGGCGGCCAGGGCGACAAGCAGGACGCCCCCCAGAACCCGGACAAATTCAACAAACAGTAGGGGCTCGTCATGATCGTACGGATCATGGGGGAGGGTCAGGTGAAGCTGGCGGACAGCCACCTGGCCGAACTGAACACACTGGACGACGAACTGCTGGCCGAGGTCAGGGGCGGCGACGAGGACGGCTTCCGCCGTACCTTCCACGCCCTCCTGGGCAAGGTCCGAGAGCTGGGCGAGCCACTGGCGGACGACACTCTGGAGCCGTCGGGGCTGATCCTGCCGGCGCCGGGCGCGACGCTGGACGAGGTCCGCGCGCTGCTCAACGACGACGGCCTGATCCCGTCGGTCTGAACAGATCCTGTCCGAGGCGTCCCGCACCTCGGCCGCCCCACGCCTCCAGGTGTGGGGCGCCATGCTTTCCGCGGCGGCTCCCGCGCTTCCCGCACCCCGTACCGTGGCCCAGGTGACGACGACCTCCCTCGGCACCGCGTTCACGCGCTCCCGGACCTGGGCCCGCGCGCATCCCCTCGCGCCCGACGGTGTCCTCGCCGCCGCCGTCTTCGTCGCCATGCTGGTCGGTTCCTTCGCCGATCCGAGCACCGGCCACAACACCCCCACCTTCGGCACCCGCAGCCCCACCGTCCTCAGCGTCTGCCTGATGCTCCTCGGCGCCTGCCTGATCGTCCTGCGCCGCCGCGCCCCCATGCCCGTCCTGCTGTGCGCCGGCGCGGTCACCGCTGTGGAACTGGTCACCGGCGACCCCCCGGCCCCCGTCGTCGTCAGCGCCGTCGTCGCGCTCTACACCGTCGCCGCCCACACCGACCGCCCCACCACCTGGCGGGTCGGCCTCGCCACCATGACCGTCCTCACCGCCGCCGCGATGTGCTTCGGCTCAGGACCCTGGTATGCCCAGGCGAACCTCGCGATCTTCGCCTGGAGCGGCATGGCGTGCGCGGCTGGGGACGCCGTACGGAGCCGGCGCGCCTTCATCGACGCGATACGCGAGCGGGCCGAACGCGCGGAACGGACCCGCGAGGAGGAGGCCCGCCGCCGCGTCGCCGAGGAACGCCTCCGTATCGCCCGCGACCTCCACGACGTCGTCGCGCACCACATCGCCCTGGTCAACGTCCAGGCGGGCGTCGCCTCCCACGTCATGGACAAGCGCCCCGACCAGGCCAAGGAAGCCCTCGCCCACGTACGGGAGGCCAGCCGCTCCGCGCTCAACGAGCTGCGCGCCACCGTCGGGCTGCTGCGCCAGTCCGGCGACCCGGAGGCGCCCACCGAGCCGGCCCCCGGACTCGCGCACGTCGACGGGCTCCTGGAGACCTTCCGCAACGCGGGCCTGCCCGTCACCTTCGCGGCCGGCGAGGGCGTCCCGCGCCTGCCCGCCGCCGTCGACCTCGCCGCGTACCGGATCATCCAGGAGGCCCTGACCAACACGCGGAAGCACGCGGGCCCCGGCGCCAGGGCAGAGGTGAGTGTCGTACGGGTCGGCCCCACGATCGAGGTCACCGTGCTCGACAACGGCGAAGGCACCGGCGAACCGGCCGACGGCAGCGGCCACGGCCTCCTCGGCATGCGCGAACGCGTCACCGCGCTCGGCGGCGCCCTCACCGCGGGACCCCGCTACGGGGGCGGCTTCCGCACCCAGGCCATACTCCCGGTGAAGGGGCACCTCCAGGCGCCCCCCGCGACGCCGCCCGCGCGGACCGCCTCCGTACCGCCCCCACCCACCGCGCCACCCGTGCCACCGGCACGGACCGCGCCCACCGCGCCCACCGGGGAGACCGCATGACCATCAGGGTGCTGCTCGCCGACGACCAGACGCTGCTGCGCAGCGCCTTCCGCGTCCTGGTCGACTCCGAGCCGGACATGGAGGTCGTCGGCGAGGCCGCCGACGGCGCCCAGGCCGTCACCCTCGCGCGCGAACTGCGCGCCGACGTCGTCCTGATGGACATCCGGATGCCCGGTACGGACGGCCTCGCCGCCACCCGCATGATCAGCGCCGACCCCGAACTCGCCGGGGTGCACGTCGTGATGCTGACGACGTTCGAGGTGGACGAGTACGTGGTCCAGTCGCTGCGCGCGGGCGCCTCCGGCTTCCTCGGCAAGGGCGCGGAGCCCGAGGAACTGCTCAACGCGATCCGGATCGCCGCCGCGGGCGAGGCGCTGCTCTCGCCCCTCGCGACCAAGGGCCTGATCGCCACCTTCCTCGCCCAGGGCGGGAGTTCGGTGGACGACCGGGACGCGGCGGCCTACTCCGAACGCCTCACCGCGCTCACCGTGCGCGAGCGCGAGGTCCTGGTCCTGGTCGCGGGCGGCCACTCCAACGACGAGATCGCCGAGCGCCTCGCGGTGAGCCCGCTGACCGTCAAGACCCATGTGAACCGGGCGATGGCCAAACTCGGCGCCCGCGACCGCGCCCAATTGGTGGTAATCGCGTACGAATCGGGCCTGGTCCGTCCAAGGGTGGAGTGACGCTACGCCGCCGCGTACTCCAGACGCGGTATGCGGCGCGTAAGGAAATGGACCTACGGCCTACGCATCCGCCCCGGGGATGGCAGATCGTAGAGGAGGACGGCCGCCACTGTGCCCGCACGGTGGGACCGTCCCCGCAGACTTCCCCGGTCGGGCTCCCGCGCCCACCCTGCCGCGTACACCACAGAAGAGAGACCCCATGTCCTGGCTGTCCAGATTCAGCCTCGCGCAACGGGCCCTGATAGGGCTGATGTCGATCATCGCGATCGTCTTCGGCGCGATCGCGATCCCTCAGCTCAAGCAACAGCTGCTGCCGTCCATCGAACTGCCGATCGTCTCCGTGCTCGCCCCCTACCAGGGCGCCTCGCCCGACGTGGTCGAGAAGCAGGTCGTCGAGCCGCTGGAGAACTCGCTCAAGGCCGTCGACGGCATCAGCGGTGTCACCTCCACGGCCAGCGAGGGCAACGCCGTCGTCATGGCCAGCTTCGACTTCGGCAGCGAGAACACCAAGCAGCTCGTCGCGGACGTCCAGCAGGCCGTGAACCGGGCCCGCAGCCAGCTCCCCGACACGGTCGACCCGCAGGTCGTGGCCGGCTCGACGGACGACATCCCGACCGTCGTCCTCGCCGTCACCTCCGACAAGGACCAGCAGGCGCTCGCCGACCAGCTGGACCGCTCGGTCGTCCCCGCGCTGGAGGACATCGACGGCGTCGGCCAGGTCACCGTCGACGGCGTGCGGGACCTCCAGGTCTCCGTCACCCCCGACCCCGGGAAGCTCGCCGCGGCGGGTCTGAGCAACCAGGCACTCGCCGACGCGCTCAGGACCGGCGGCGCGACCGTCCCCGCCGGTTCCTTCGAGGAGGACGGCAAGAGCCGTACCGTGCAGGTCGGCGGCGGCTACACCTCGCTCCGGCAGATCGAGGACCTGCGGATCACCCCCCAGCCCGCCCCCGGCGGCGCGGGCCCGGCCAAGCCGGCGAAGCCCGTACGGCTCGGTGACCTCGCCACCGTCGAGCAGAAGCCGTCCACCGCGGTCTCCCTGGCCCGTACGAACGGCAAGCCCAGCCTCGCGATCGCGATCACGATGGACAAGGACGGCAGCGCCGTCGCCATCTCCGACGCCGTCCAGGACAAGCTGTCGGACCTGCGCGAGGACCTCGGCTCCGGCGCCACGCTCACCGTCGCCAGCGACCAGGGCCCGGCCGTCTCCAAGTCGATCTCCGGACTGACCACCGAGGGCGCGCTCGGCCTGCTCTTCGCGGTCATCGTGATCCTGGTCTTCCTGGGCTCGCTGCGCTCCACCCTGGTCACCGCGATCTCCATCCCGCTCTCCGTCGTCCTGGCGCTGATCGTCCTGTGGACGCGCGACCTCTCGCTCAACGTGCTCACCCTCGGCGCGCTGACCATCGCGATCGGCCGGGTCGTCGACGACTCGATCGTGGTGCTGGAGAACATCAAGCGGCACCTGGGCTACGGCGAGGAGCGCTACAGCGCCATCACCGTCGCGGTCAAGGAGGTCGCGGGCGCGGTCACCTCGTCCACCCTCACCACCGTCGCCGTGTTCCTGCCGATCGGACTGGTCGGCGGCATCGTCGGCGAGCTGTTCGGCTCGTTCTCGCTCACCGTGACGGCGGCGCTGCTCGCCTCGCTGCTCGTCTCGCTGACCGTCGTACCGGTGTTCTCGTACTGGTTCCTGCGCCCGCCGAAGGAGTCCGTCGGCGTCGAACCCGCCGAGGCGCGCCGCCTGGCGGAGGAGAAGGAGAACAAGAGCAGGCTCCAGCGCTTCTACGTGCCGGTGCTGCGCTTCGCCACCCGCAAGCGCCTCACCAGCGTGGGCATCGCGGCCATTGTGCTGATCGCGACGTTCGGCATGGCGCCGCTGCTCAAGACCAACTTCTTCGACCAGGGCGACCAGGAAGTCATCTCCCTCAGCCAGGAGCTGCCGGCCGGCACCGGGCTCACCACGGCCGACGCCGCCGCGAAGAAGGTCGAGAAGGTCCTCGCGGGCATCGACACGATCAAGGACTACCAGGTCACGGTCGGCTCGTCCGGCTTCCTGGCGGCCTTCGGCGGCGGTACGGGCGCCAACCAGGCGTCGTACAACATCACGCTCAAGGACGCCTCGACGTACGAGGAGACCACGGACCGGATCGAGAAGGAGCTGGCCGGGGTCGACGGCATCGGCGACACCACGGTCTCCGCGGGCGGCGGCTTCGGCAGCCAGGACCTCAGCGTCGTGGTGAAGGCCTCCGACGGGGCCGTGCTCGACAAGGCCGCCGCGCAGGTACGGGACGCCGTCGCGAAGCTGGACGACGTCACCGACGTCCAGAGCGACCTGGCGCAGAGCGTGCCGCGCATCTCGGTCAAGGCGACGCCCAAGGCGGCGGACGCCGGCTACAACGACGCGACGCTCGGCGCGGCGGTCGGCCAGGCCGTCCGCGGCACCCAGGCCGGTACGGCGATCCTGGACGACACCGAACGCGATGTCGTCGTCACCTCGGCCACCCCGGCCGTGACGATCGCCCAGCTCAAGAACCTGCCGCTGAACGGCGTCAAGCTCGGCGAGATCGCCGATGTGGCGCTCGTCCCCGGGCCGGTCTCGATGACCCGGATCGACGGCGCCCGCGCGGCGACGATCACGGCCAGGCCGACCGGTGACAACACCGGCGCGGTCAGCGCCACGCTCCAGTCGAAGATCGACGCGCTGAAGCTGCCGGCCGGGGCGACCGCCTCCATCGGCGGTGTCTCGCAGGACCAGGACGACGCCTTCGTCAACCTGGGGCTCGCCATGCTGGCGGCCGTCGCGATCGTCTTCATGCTGCTGGTCGGCACCTTCCGGTCGCTGATCCAGCCGCTGATCCTGCTGGTCTCCATCCCGTTCGCGGCGACCGGCGCACTCGGCCTGCTGATCGTGACCGGGACCCCGCTGGGCGTCCCGGCGATGATCGGCATGCTGATGCTGATCGGCATCGTGGTCACCAACGCGATCGTGCTGATCGACCTGATCAACCAGTACCGCAAGCAGGGGCTCGGCGTGGTCGAGGCCGTGGTCGAGGGCGGCCGTCACCGGCTCCGCCCGATCCTGATGACGGCCCTGGCGACGATCTTCGCGCTGCTGCCGATGGCCCTGGGCATCACCGGCGAGGGCGGCTTCATCGCCCAGCCGCTGGCGGTCGTGGTGATCGGCGGTCTGATCTCGTCGACGATCCTGACGCTGCTGCTCGTACCGACGCTGTACGCGATGGTGGAGCTGCGCAAGGAGCGCCGGGCGGCCAAGAAGGCGGCCAAGCGCGGCCCGGAGGCGGGGTCCGCCCCGTCGGAGCCCTCGGCTCCGGAGCCCGCGAAGGTCTGACCGGCCGGTCCGGCACCCACGACACCGCCCCCGGAGCAGCTGCTCCGGGGGCGGTGTCACGCGGTCGTACGTGCCTACGGCAGCGACAGCATCCGCTCCAGCGCCAGCCGGGAGAGGTCCGCCGTCTCCTTGTCGACCTGGATCCGGTTGACCTCGTTGCCCTCCGCCAGCGACTCCAGGGTCCACACCAGGTGGGGCAGGTCGATGCGGTTCATGGTGGAGCAGAAGCAGACCGTACGGTCGAGGAAGACGATCTCCTTGTCCTCGGCGGCGAAACGGTTCGCCAGCCGCTGGACCAGGTTCAGCTCCGTACCGATCGCCCATTTCGAGCCGGCCGGGGCGTCCTCCAGCGCCTTGATGATGTACTCGGTCGAGCCCACGTAATCGGCGGCGGAGACGACCTCGTGCTTGCACTCCGGGTGCACCAGGACGTTCACGCCCGGGATCCGCTCCCGTACGTCACGGACGGACTCGACCGAGAACCGGCCGTGCACCGAGCAGTGACCACGCCACAGGATCATCTTGGCGTCCCGCAGCTCCTGGGTGGTCAGGCCGCCGTTCGGCTTGTGCGGGTTGTAGAGGACGCAGTCCTCCAGGGACAGCCCCAGCTCCCGTACGGCGGTGTTGCGCCCCAGGTGCTGGTCCGGCAGGAAGAGGACCTTCTCGCCCTGCTCGAAGGCCCAGTTCAGCGCGCGCTCGGCGTTCGAGGACGTGCAGATCGTGCCGCCGTGCTTGCCGGTGAACGCCTTGATGTCCGCCGACGAGTTCATGTACGAGACCGGCACGACCTGCTCGGCGACCCCGGCCTCCGTCAGGACGTCCCAGCACTCCGCGACCTGCTCGGCCGTCGCCATGTCGGCCATGGAGCAGCCCGCCGCCAGGTCGGGCAGCACGACCTTCTGGCCCGCACCGGTGAGGATGTCCGCCGACTCGGCCATGAAGTGCACCCCGCAGAAGACGATGTACTCCGCCTCGGGGCGGGCGGCGGCGTCCCTGGCGAGTTTGAACGAGTCACCGGTGACGTCGGCGAACTGGATGACCTCGTCGCGCTGGTAATGGTGGCCGAGGACGAACACCTTGTCCCCGAGCTTCTCCTTCGCCGCGCGGGCGCGCTCCACCAGATCCGGGTCGGACGGGGAGGGCAGATCGCCGGGACACTCCACGCCCCGCTCGCTGCGCGGGTCGGCCTGGCGGCCGAGCAGCAGCAGGGCGAGGGGAGTCGGCTGGACGGCGAGGTCCTGCTGGGGTTGGGCGGTGGTCACGTCACGCACCCTCTCTTGTCTACGAACTTCTCTGCGAACGAGCCTTCTCGTCTATTTGACGTTATCTATCATAACTGGTTCACGTCACTTTGACGATGGCGATAGCGTCGATGTGACGCATTCCCGTTCGGGAATCCCGCGAAGGCTCCCGCTCCCGTTCGGCGACCCCGTGTGCGAGCATGAAGAAGGGAATGACACACGCCAGGGTCCGGAATGAATCCGCGGCCGCGCCGGTTGCAGTGTCGGCAAGCAGTCCGTACCAACCCGGGAGAGAAGCAGATGTCCGTATCGGACGACACCAAAACCGTGAGCGACGGCATCCTCCTGTCGGATGCAGCCGCGGGCAAGGTCAAGGCCCTGCTGGACCAGGAAGGGCGGGACGACCTCGCGCTGCGCGTGGCTGTCCAGCCCGGCGGCTGCTCGGGCCTCCGCTACCAGCTCTTCTTCGACGAGCGCTCGCTCGACGGCGATGTCGTCAAGGACTTCGGCGGCGTCAAGGTCGTCACCGACCGGATGAGCGCCCCCTACCTGGGCGGCGCCTCCATCGACTTCGTCGACACCATCGAGAAGCAGGGCTTCACGATCGACAACCCGAACGCGTCGGGCTCCTGCGCCTGCGGAGACTCCTTCAGCTAGAACGGCCGGTCCGGCCCGGCCGGACCAGCACAAAAGGCGGCGGCCCCGAACGGGACCGCCGCCTTTCGCCTGCGCGTGACCACGGGACCGTACGGCCCCCGCGTCCCCCCCTCAGCCTCGCGGCACCGGCTCACCCGTGGCCGCGTTGACCACACCCCGCGCGCGGAGCGGCGCCTTGAGCGCCACCGTCGCCGTCTGTTCCTTCGCCATCGCCACACACACCCGGTCCGGGTCGGGATCCGCCTGGAACACGGTCACCTTCACGTCCGCGCCCTTCTCGTCGGCCCGGGCCGCGTACGAGCCGCACACACCGGCCCAGAAGCGCACGGTCAGGGACGTCCCCTCGGAGTCGTACGAGATCACGGGGCGAACGCCCTCGCCCGCGCCCCCGCCGGGTGCCTCCTTGTGCGGCGGTACGGAGGGTGCGGACGGCGCCGTCACGAACTCCGGCGCCACCGCCGTCCGGGTCACCGTGTACGGCTCCGCGCCCCCGCCGGGCGCCACCCGGAACAGCCACGCGGGCACCAGCGCCGGCCTGCCGCCCTCGGCCTCCAGGGCGAGCCCGAAGACCGCCCGGTCGATCACCAGCGGCTCCGGGACGGCCGGACCCGTGCCCGGCTCGCACGGCGCGGCGGGCTCCGTCCCGCCCTCCAGCGGCTCCGCCGTCGCACAGCCGCCGATCCCGGACCCGGGCGGGCCGCCGGCCGTACGGTTCAGCTCCGCCAGCGCCGCGTCCGCGCCCACCACCGGGTACTCCTGGTCCCGCTCCGGGGCCTTGAGCTGCCCGCTGCCGCCCGTCACCGTGCCGTCCGCGCCGACCTGGATCCCCGTCGACCAGCCGTACGTGGGCAGCCCGCCGACCACCGGATCGGCGTTCACCACCCGGACCGCGCCCATCAGCTGCCGCGCGTCCAGCTTCGCGTCGTCCTGGCCCAGCGCCTTGAGCACCGGGGCCGCCGCCTTCTCCGCCGCCGCCTCGCTCACCGCGGGCCCCTCGCCGGCCGCGATGTCCCCGCCCGGGCAGCTCTTGCCCTTGAGGCAGTTGTCGCCGCCCGGCGAAGGACCGAAGCGCGCGAACGTCCATGTCCCCGGAGCCTGCTTCTCCACCCGCAGCAGCGGCCCGGAACCGTCCTGGTCCGTGCCCACCTTCCACGCCGTCCCGTCCGTGCGCGGGGTCCCCGCCACGCCGAGCGCCGCCGCCAGCTCCGCCACGTCGGCCGCGGCGACCGTACCGTCCGTACGGTAGACGGGCGCCGCGTCCGGGCCGTCGGGCAGCTCGACACCGGCGCGGTACGTCACCCCGTTCGGGTCCGGCTCGCCCGGCGCGATCCCGGGGGGCGGCGCGGACGGCTCCGTGGCCTGTGCCGCGCTGTCCAGGGCGAGGGGCGGGGGATCACTCTTCGCCCCCGGGCCGCCGCCCCTGTCGTTGCCGCCCGGGGTGGCGCCCGCGAAGTACAGGCCGCCGCCTCCGGCGATCAGGACCGCCGCCACCACCGTCGCGACGGCCAGCGGGGAACGCCGCCGGCGCGGACCGCCGGGGCCGGTGCTCTGCTCGGGCTCCGTACTCGTCACCGTTTCGCTCCTTCGGCCGTCGACCACGTGGTGTCCCCCGGACGGGGACACCGGTGGGACGGAAGGGAGCGCCGGGCGGTTCCCCCGAACGGGGGACAGGCAGGGAGCGCCGCCCGGATCACGCGAGCGCCGCCCCGGATCAGCAGTCGCCGTACTCCGCCATCTTGTCGAGCAGCCGCGCCGACCCCGGCGGTACGGTCACGCCGCGGATCAGGGACGGCGGCACGGGCGCCCGCGTCCCGGCGGACCCCGCCGCCCAGTGCGAGGCCATCCGCGCGCAGTCCTCGCGGAGTCCGGCCAGGGTCACCTCGTCCTCGCTCCCGGCCTCGCCCCCGACCGGAGCGGTACTCAAGGGGTTCTCGAACGGCATGCTGTCCTTGGCCATGGTCGAAGAGTCGCACGGACCGGCTCGCGGAGAAAGTTCTACTATCGGGTAGTTTTCCGGGTTGGGGCGTCTTAGGAAGGCGGCCGGGCAACCGGTAGCGTGAACTGTCAACCGTTCTCCTCCCCAGGAGCGTTCACGCCGTGCGAATCGCAGTCACCGGCTCCATCGCCACCGACCACCTGATGACCTTTCCCGGCCGCTTCTCCGACCAGTTGGTCGCCGAGCAGCTCCACACGGTCTCCCTCTCCTTCCTGGTCGACAACCTCGACGTGCGCAGGGGCGGTGTCGGCGCGAACATCTGCTTCGGCATGGGCCAGCTCGGCACCGGACCCATCCTGGTCGGCGCCGCCGGCGCGGACTTCGACGAATACCGCGCCTGGCTCGACCGGCACGGCGTCGACACCGCCTCCGTCCGGATCTCCGAGGTCCTCCACACGGCCCGGTTCGTCTGCACCACGGACGCCGACCACAACCAGATCGGCTCCTTCTACACGGGCGCGATGAGCGAGGCCCGCCAGATCGAGCTCAAGAAGGTCGCCGACCGCGTCGGCGGCCTCGACCTCGTCCTGATCGGCGCGGACGACCCCGAGGCGATGCTCCGCCACACCGAGGAGTGCCGCTCCCGCAAGATCCCCTTCGCCGCGGACTTCTCGCAGCAGATCGCCCGGATGACCGGCGACGACATCCGCACCCTGCTCGAAGGCGCCACGTACCTCTTCTCCAACGAGTACGAGAAGGGGCTCATCGAGTCCAAGACCGGCTGGACCGACGAGGAGATCCTCGGCAAGGTCGGCCACCGCGTCACCACCCTCGGCAAGCGGGGCGTGCGCATCGAATCCGTCGGCGCGGACCCGATCGAGGTCGGCTGCCCGGAGGAGGACACCAAGGCCGACCCCACCGGAGTCGGCGACGCCTTCCGCGCGGGCTTCCTCTCCGGCCTGTCCTGGGGCGTCGGCCTGGAGCGCGCGGCCCAGGTGGGCTGCATGCTGGCGACGCTCGTCATCGAGACGGTCGGCACCCAGGAGTACACGCTCGCCCGCACGCACTTCATGGAGCGCTTCACCAAGGCGTACGGCCACGACGCGGCCAC
This sequence comes from Streptomyces sp. NBC_01317, assembly GCF_035961655.1. NCBI lineage: Bacteria > Bacillati > Actinomycetota > Actinomycetes > Kitasatosporales > Streptomycetaceae > Streptomyces > Streptomyces sp. NBC_01317. The sequence continues at coordinate 6,087,826 of NZ_CP108393.1, forward strand.
CGAGGTCAGGACCTACCTGGTCTGAGCCGGGGGAGGGACGCCGCCGGGCAGCAGCCGCGAGGCGACGCCCGGCCGCCCCTCTGGTCACGACACCCGGCGGACCACATACGCGGCACCGTGGTCCGCCGGCTCCTCGCCCACGTACGCCTGGCCCCGCATCGCGCACCACGCCGGGATGTCCAGCCGCGCCGCCTCGTCGTCCGCGAGGACCGTCACCGTCCCGCCGACCGGCACGTCACCGATCACCTTCGCCAGCTCGATCACCGGGATCGGACACCGCCGCCCGAGCGCGTCCACCACCAGCGTGTCCACCACGAGCGGGGGCGTCGCGCCGGGGCCGGTGACCGTGACCGGCGCGCCCAGCCGGTCCCGTACCCCCGCCACCGCCCCGGGCAGCACCTCCAGGAACCGCTCCACCTCCGCCGCCGGGGTGCCCGGCGGCAGCGAGACCCGTACGTTCCCCTCCGACAGCACGCCCATCGCCCGCAGCACATGGCTCGGGGTCAGCGTGCCGCTCGTGCAGGACGAGCCGGAGTTGACGGAGAAGTCCGCCAGGTCCAGCGCGTGCAGCAGCGCCTCGCCGTCGGCATAGAGACACGAGAAGGTGACCAGGTGGGGGAGCCGGCGCACCGGATCGCCCACCACCTCGACATCGGGGACCAGTTCCGGCACCCGGGCGCGGACCAGGTCCACCAGCGTCCGCAGGCGAAGGCCCTCCGCCTCCGCCTCCGCCCGTACCGCGCGCAGCGACGCCGCCGCCGCCACCACCGCCGGAATGTTCTGGAAGCCGGGGGCCCGCCCCGACTCCCGCTCGTCGGCGGGGCCTTGAGGGGCGAACCGCACCCCCTTGCGGACGGCCAGCAGCCCCACCCCCGCGGGACCGCCCCATTTGTGCGCGCTGGCGGTCAGCACCGACCAGCCGCCCTCCACCGGCCCCCACCCCAGCGACTGCGCCGCGTCGACCAGCAGCGGGACCTCCCGGCCGCGGCACACCTCGGCGACCCCGGCCACCGGCTGCTCCGTCCCCACCTCGTGGTTGGCGGACTGGAGACAGGCCAGCGCCGTGTCCGTACGCAGGACTTCACCGTACGACTCGGGCGAAACCGCCCCGAACCGGTCCACCGGCACCTCGGTCACGTCGCCGCCCGCCGCCGCCGCGTGCAGCACCGAGGAGTGCTCCACGGAGGAGACGGCCACATGCCGGCCGACACGCCGGCGGCCCGCGAGGACCCCGGCCACTCCCGCGTGCACCGCGTGCGTCCCCGAAGGAGTGAACACCAGCTCGTCGGGACGGCAGCCGACCGCCTCCGCCGCGGCCTCCCGCGCCGCGTCCAGGAGCAGCGCCGCCCGCCGCCCCTCCCGGTACAGCCGGGCGGGGTCGGCCCACCCCTCGTCCAGCGAGGCCTGGAGCGCCTGGCGGGCGACGGGGTGGAGCGGGGCGGACGAGGCGGCGTCGAAGTAGGGCACGCCGCCACGCTAACCCCGGTGCCCGCGCGGCGAGTCGGCCGAGGCACCCGGAGGGGGCGTCAGAAGCGTCCCGGAGGGGGGTATTCCACCCCTTCGAGGTGCGCGGCGGCGCGTTGGGCACCCTCGCTGCGAGGCCCCGAATTGCGTCCAGTAGGGTTTGGTCCGCATAAACATCCAAACCCCTGCCCGCGTCAGGGCCGGCGACCGACCGACACGGCCGCAGCCGGCCGTGCGGGCGAGACTCTCGGGAAGGCGCTACGTGAGTCCCAACGGCTCCGACCGCTCGTCGCGGCGCCCGATGCGGCGGACGCTGCCGCAGGTGCTGACTGCGGGCCTGATCCTTGCGACCGCCACCGGTTGCACGTACAAGGACTTCCCCCGCCTGGGTATGCCCACCCCGGTGACGGAAGAGGCCCCTCGGATCCTCTCCCTCTGGCAGGGCTCGTGGGCGGCAGCGCTCATCACGGGCGTACTGGTATGGGGTCTGATCCTGTGGAGCGTCATCTTCCACCGGCGCAGCCGCACCAAGGTGGAGGTACCTCCGCAGACCCGGTACAACATGCCCATCGAGGCGCTGTACACCGTGGTCCCCCTCATCATCGTCTCGGTGCTCTTCTACTTCACCGCGCGTGACGAGACGAAGCTCCTCAACCTCTCCGACAAGCCGGCCCACACCGTGAACGTGGTCGGCTACCAGTGGAGCTGGGGCTTCAACTACATCGAGAACGTGGACGGCGACGCGACCACCGGGACGAAGATCCCCAGTGAGATCAGCTCCATCCCGAACCGGTTCCTCAAGGACTTCCCGAAGGGCGCCGAAGGCGTCTACGACGCCGGTGTCCCGGGCGAGCGGAATCCGCAGACGGGCAACCCCGGCCCGACCCTCTGGCTCCCCAAGGGCGAGAAGGTCCGCTTCATCCTGACCTCCCGCGATGTCATCCACGACTTCTGGGTGGTGCCCTTCCTGATGAAGATGGACGTCGTCCCGGGCCACACCAACGCCTTCGAGGTGACCCCCAATCAGGAGGGCACCTTCAAGGGCAAGTGCGCCGAACTCTGCGGCGTCGACCACTCCCGGATGCTCTTCAACGTCAAGGTGGTCTCCCCGGAGCGTTACCAGCAGCACCTCAAGGACCTGGCGAAGGAAGGCCAGAACGGCTACATCCCGGCGGGCATCGCGCAGACGGACCCCGCCAGGAACGCGGAGGACAAGAACCTGTGAGCATCCTCGACGAACCCCAGGGTGCCGCCGCGGCTGAGGACGCGTACCAGAACGAGATTCCGGTACGGCCCAAGCAGCCCGGCAGTGTCGTCGTGAAGTGGCTGACCACCACCGATCACAAGACGATCGGCACGATGTACCTGATCACGTCGTTCGCGTTCTTCTGCATCGGCGGGGTGATGGCGCTCTTCATGCGCGCCGAGCTGGCCCGTCCCGGCACGCAGATCATGTCGAACGAGCAGTTCAACCAGGCGTTCACGATGCACGGCACGATCATGCTGCTGATGTTCGCGACGCCGCTGTTCGCCGGATTCGCGAACTGGATCATGCCGCTCCAGATCGGTGCGCCCGACGTGGCGTTCCCGCGGCTGAACATGTTCGCCTACTGGCTCTACCTCTTCGGCTCGATCATCGCCGTCAGCGGCTTCATCACCCCCCAGGGTGCCGCCGACTTCGGATGGTTCGCCTACTCCCCGCTGTCGGACGCGGTCCGCTCGCCGGGTGTCGGCGCCGACCTGTGGATCATGGGCCTGGCCTTCTCCGGCTTCGGCACGATCCTCGGTTCGGTCAACTTCATCACCACGATCATCTGCATGCGCGCCCCCGGCATGACGATGTTCCGCATGCCGATCTTCACCTGGAACGTGCTGCTGACCGGTGTGCTGGTCCTGCTCGCCTTCCCGGTGCTCGCCGCCGCCCTCTTCGCACTGGAGGCGGACCGCAAGTTCGGAGCACATGTCTTTGATGCCGCCAACGGCGGAGCCCTGTTGTGGCAACACCTCTTCTGGTTCTTCGGGCATCCGGAGGTGTACATCATCGCCTTGCCCTTCTTCGGGATCATCTCCGAGATCATTCCGGTGTTCAGCCGGAAGCCGATGTTCGGTTACATCGGCCTGATCGCGGCGACGATCTCCATCGCCGGCCTGTCCGTGACCGTGTGGGCCCACCACATGTACGTCACCGGCGGAGTGCTGCTGCCGTTCTTCTCGTTCATGACGTTCCTCATCGCGGTCCCGACCGGGGTGAAGTTCTTCAACTGGATCGGCACGATGTGGAAGGGCTCCCTGTCCTTCGAGACACCGATGCTCTGGACGATCGGCTTCCTGATCACCTTCGCCTTCGGTGGTCTGACCGGCGTCATCCTGGCCTCGCCGCCGCTGGACTTCCACGTCTCCGACTCGTACTTCGTGGTCGCGCACTTCCACTACGTCGTCTTCGGCACCGTGGTGTTCGCGATGTTCGCCGGATTCCACTTCTGGTGGCCGAAGTTCACCGGGAAGATGCTGGACGAACGGCTCGGCAAGATCACCTTCTGGACGCTGTTCATCGGCTTCCACGGCACCTTCCTCGTGCAGCACTGGCTGGGCGCGGAAGGCATGCCACGCCGGTACGCGGACTATCTCGCCGCCGACGGATTCACCGCGCTGAACACCATCTCCACGATCAGCTCGTTCCTGCTCGGCCTGTCGATCCTGCCGTTCTTCTACAACGTGTGGAAGACCGCCAAGTACGGCAAGAAGGTCGAGGTCGACGACCCGTGGGGCTACGGCCGTTCCCTCGAATGGGCGACTTCGTGCCCGCCCCCGCGGCACAACTTCCTCACCCTGCCGCGCATCCGTTCCGAATCCCCGGCGTTCGATCTCCACCACCCGGAGATCGCCGCGCTCGAACAGCTGGAGACCTCCGGTCACGGAGCCGGGACCGGCGCCCTCGCCGGTGGCAAGGAGGCCGGGAAGTGAAGATCCAAGGCACGCTCTTCCTCTGGCTGAGCGTCTTCATCCTGGGCATCGCCGTGCTGTACGGCGTGTGGTCCAAGGAGGCCGCCGGCACGACGGCGCTCTTCCTGGCCTTCGGCCTGACGATCATGATCGGTTTCTACCTGTCCTTCACGGCCCGGCGTGTCGACGCCATGGCCCAGGACAACAAGGACGCCGACGTCGCGGACGAGGCCGGCGAGGTGGGCTTCTTCTCCCCGCACAGCTGGCAGCCCTTCTCGCTCGCCGTCGGCGGCGCGCTCGGCTTCCTGGGCATCGCGATCGGCTGGTGGCTGCTGTACTTCTCGGCGCCGCTGATCCTGGTGGGCCTGTGGGGCTGGGTCTTCGAGTACTACCGCGGTGAGAGCCGCACCCAGTAGCACGACCTGAGGCGAAAAGAGGCCGGACACTCCGAGAGGAGTGCCCGGCCTCCCCCCGTTCGGCCTACTCCGTCGCGCTGTGGACGGCGAAGCTTCATAGCGTGAGGGGCATGAACCACACCCCACGCTTCCGCACCGTTCTCAGCTGCACCCTGCTGGTCGTGTCCCTCGGGGCGGGCGCGACCGCGTGCGGGGACAGCGGTGACAACCCCCTCTCGGCCGAGCCCTACGACGCGGCGGGACAGATCGCGTTCAGCGCCCCCTCCGGCAGCAAGAAGGCCAACCCCGACAAGCCCCTGGAAGTCACCTCCAAGGGCGGCGGCGGCCGCATCACGGACGTCACGGCCACCGACACCTCGGGCCGCTACCTCGCCGGTGAACTCACCGCCGACGGCTCACGCTGGCGCTCCACGGCCCCGCTCGCCGCGGGCACCCGCTACACCGTCCACGTCGCCACCGAGGACGACGGCGGCGCCCCCGGCTCCCGGACGCTCTCCTTCGACACCCAGGCCCCCAAGGGCAAGAAGCTCCTCACGGTCAAGTTCGGCCCCGAGGCGGGCAAGTACGGCGTCGGGCAGCCCGTCACCGCGACACTCAGCGCCCCGGTCAAGGCGAAGGCGGACCGCGCCGTCGTCGAACGCTCCCTCAAGGTGCGCTCCAGCCCCGGCGCCCAGGGCGCCTGGCACTGGGTCGACAGCAAGACCCTGCACTTCAGGCCGAAGGAATTCTGGCCCGCGAACGGCACCGTCACCGCCACCAGTACGCTCCAAGGAGTGAGGGTCGGGAGGTTGTACGGCGGGCCCGTCAAGCCGCTGAAGCTGTCCACCGGCGACCGCGTCGAGGCCGTGGCCGACGCCGGATCGCACTACATGACGGTCTACCGCAACGGCAAAGAGATAAAAAGCATTCCCGTGACCACCGGCAAACCGGGCTTCTCCACGCGTAACGGGATCAAAGTGATCCTGGGCAAGGAGCAGTTCGTCCGGATGCGCGGGACGAGCGTCGGCATCGCGGCCGGCAGCGGTGAGTCGTACGACCTGCCCGTCTACTGGGCGACCCGCGTCACCTGGAGCGGTGAGTACGTGCACGCCGCGCCCTGGTCCGTCGGTTCGCAGGGCTCCGCCAACGTCAGCCACGGCTGCGTCGGGATGTCCACCGACAACGCGAAGTGGTTCTTCGGGGTCGTCCGCCAGGGCGACATCGTGCGGGTCGTCAACAGCGAGGGTCACACGATGGAGAACTTCGGCAACGGGTTCGGCGACTGGAACCTGAGCTGGGACAAGTGGCGCGGCGGCAGCGTCCTGACCGCCGGCGTCCCGGAAGGCACGGGACCCGCCGCGGCGGGACGGCTGCGTCCTGAGGTCTGACGGGCGACGGGCGAACGGGCGGGTGCCGTACGGGGTCACTCCCGTACGGCACCCGCCCGTTCATTCCTCCGTGTGAGCCCGGCGGGGACTACGCCCCCACGGCCTGCCTCGTACGCAGCAGGGCGGCCAGGGTGTCCGCGAAACCGACCGGTTCGACCGGAAGGGTCACCGCGGCGTCCGCGCGGCTCCAGGTGGCCAGCCAGGCGTCCTGCGGGCGCCCGATCAGGAGCAGCACGGGCGGGCAGTTGAAGATCTCGTCCTTGATCTGCCGGCAGACGCCCATACCGCCCGAGGGCGCGGCCTCTCCGTCCAGCACGCAGACGTCGATGCCGCCCTGGTCGAGGGCCTTGATCACGGCGGGCAGGGTGGCGCACTCCAGGAACCGGATCGGCGGCACGTCGGCGGCCGGCCTGCGTCCCGCCGCCAGCCGTACCTGCTCGCGGGTGTTCGCGTCGTCGCTGTAGACCAGCACCGTGGCGGTCGGCTGCATTGTTCCTCCGTGACATCCGTGTCTGCGAGGGCTTCAGGGCACGTGCCATGAACCGATGCGCGGATGCTACTCCGTCGGACAGCATGTCAGCACGGGTAATGACAGGTCTTCGCTGGGCCGTTCGGGCTGGACAGGCGCATGGACACACCGAACTGCACCCCCCGGAGTGAGGGCGGGATAAGGGACCGACATAATGTCGGTCGTGGCGACAGCAACGACAGTAGAAACCGGGCACGCGCACCCGTCGGTCAATCGGCCGAACCTCACCAGCGTCGGAACGATCATCTGGCTGAGTTCCGAGCTGATGTTCTTCGCGGCCCTCTTCGCGATGTACTTCACCCTGCGATCCGTGACGGGGGAGGAGCACTGGAAGGAAGTGGCGTCGTCCCTGAACGTTCCGTTCTCGGCGACGAACACCACGATCCTGGTGCTCTCCTCCCTCACCTGCCAGCTCGGCGTCTTCGCCGCGGAGCGCGGTGACGTGAAGAAGCTCCGCACCTGGTTCGTGATCACGTTCGTGATGGGTGCGATCTTCATCGGCGGTCAGATCTTCGAGTACACCGAACTGGTCAGGAACGACGGCATCTCGCTGTCCTCCGACCCGTACGGCTCGGTGTTCTACCTGACCACCGGCTTCCACGGTGCGCATGTGACAGGTGGCCTGATCGCCTTCCTGTTCGTCCTCGGCAGGACGTACGCGGCCAAGAGGTTCACCCACGAACAAGCAACCGCCGCCATCGTTGTGTCCTATTACTGGCACTTCGTCGATGTCGTCTGGATCGGCCTTTTCGCCACGATCTACTTGATCAAGTAACGGACCGCGCGCCTGAGCGCGTCCGCACACTGTCCAGCAAGCACCGACGCAGAAGATCCTGACACCGGGGTAATCCGTGAAAAAGCTCTCCGCACGACGACGCCATCCGCTGGCTGCGGTCGTCGTCCTACTCCTCGCGCTGGCGGCCACCGGGGGGCTGTACGCGGCGTTCGCGCCCGCGGACAAGGCGCAGGCCGACACCACCTCCCAGTCACTCGCCATCGAGGAGGGCAAGAAGCTCTACTCCGTGGGCTGTGCGAGCTGCCACGGAGTGGGCGGCCAGGGCAGCAGCGACGGTCCCTCCCTGGTGGGCGTCGGCGCGGCCGCCGTGGACTTCCAGGTCGGCACCGGCCGCATGCCGGCCCAGCAGCCCGGCGCGCAGGTGCCGAAGAAGAAGGTCATCTACTCGCAGAAGGAGATCGACCAGCTCGCCGCGTACGTCGCGTCCCTCGGCGCGGGACCCGCCCAGCCGACCTCGGAGCAGTACAGCCCCGACGGCGCGGACATCGCCAAGGGCGGCGACCTGTTCCGTACCAACTGCACCCAGTGCCACAACTTCACGGGTGAGGGCGGCGCGCTGACACACGGCAAGACCGCACCGAACCTGAACGGCGTCAATCCGAAGCACATCTACGAGGCCATGCAGACCGGCCCGCAGAACATGCCGTCCTTCCCGGACACGACGATGCCGGAACAGCAGAAGAAGGACCTCATCGCGTACATCCAGGCGGTGAACGGCTCCGACGCCCCGAGCCCCGGCGGTCTCAACCTGGGCGGCCTCGGCCCCGTCAGTGAGGGCCTGTTCGGCTGGATCTTCGGGCTCGGCGCATGTATCGCAGTCGCCATCTGGGTCGCGGCCCACACCGCTAAGGCCAAGAAGTCATGAGTAGCCAAGAGATTCCAGAAGAAGAGAACCTGCCGAGCGCGCAGGAGCCAGGGCACGGCGGCGCGGTCGAGCGGGCGGACGATCCGTTCGCCGACCCGGGACTGCCGGCGCATCAGCCGCGGATCCAGGACATCGACGAGCGCGCCGCCAAGCGGTCCGAGCGGGTGGTCGCCTTCCTGTTCCTGCTCTCGATGCTGGCGACGGTCGCGTTCATCGCGTCCTTCGTCGCGTTCCCGGTGGACAAGATCGTCTACATCTGGCCGATCGGGCACATCAGCATCCTGAACTTCTCGCTGGGAGTGACGCTCGGCATCGCCCTGTTCTGCATCGGCGCCGGCGCGGTCCACTGGGCCCGCACGCTGATGTCGGACGTCGAGATGACCGACGAGCGCCACCCCATCGCGGCGACGCCCGAGGTCAAGGCGAAGGTCCTGGCGGACTTCGCGGCAGGTGCGTCGGAGTCCGGCTTCGGCCGGCGCAAGCTGATCCGCAACACGATGTTCGGGGCGCTGGCGTTCGTACCGCTCTCCGGTGTGGTGCTGCTGCGCGACCTCGGCCCGCTGCCGGAGAAGAAGCTCCGCAGCACCCTGTGGGCCAAGGGCAAGCAGCTCATCAACATGAACACCCTGGAGCCGCTGCGTCCCGAGGACGTCGTGGTGGGCTCGCTGACCTTCGCCATGCCCGAGGGGCTGGAGGAGGACAGCGAGGAGTTCCAGCAGGAGATCGCCAAGGCCGCCCTGATGATCGTCCGTATCCAGCCGGACGACATCAAGGACAAGCGCGAACTCGAGTGGTCCCACGAGGGGATCGTGGCCTACTCGAAGATCTGCACCCACGTCGGCTGCCCGATCAGCCTGTACGAGCAGCAGACGCATCACGTGCTCTGCCCGTGCCACCAGTCCACCTTCGACCTCGCCGACGGCGCCCGCGTCCTCTTCGGCCCGGCCGGTCACGCCCTTCCGCAGCTGCGGATCGGAGTGAACGGTGAGGGCAATCTCGAGGCGCTCGGCGACTTCGAAGAGCCCGTCGGCCCTGCCTTCTGGGAGCGCGGATGAGTAACAGCACGGACGAGACGACGAACCGCAAGGCGCCCGCCGGAGAACGGGTCGCCGACTGGGCGGACGGCCGGCTGGGCATCTACGGCCTGGCCAAGGCCAACATGCGGAAGATCTTCCCGGACCACTGGTCCTTCATGCTGGGCGAGGTCAGCCTCTACAGCTTCATCATCATCATCCTCACGGGTGTCTATCTGACGCTGTTCTTCCACCCGTCGATGAACGAGGTCGTCTACCACGGCAGTTACGTCCCGCTCCAGGGCGTACGGATGTCGGAGGCGTTCTCCTCGACGCTGGACATCAGCTTCGACGTCCGCGGTGGTCTGCTGATCCGCCAGATCCACCACTGGGCCGCGCTGATCTTCCTCGCGGCGATGCTCGTGCACATGATGCGCGTGTTCTTCACGGGCGCGTTCCGCAAGCCCCGTGAGGTCAACTGGCTGTTCGGCTTCCTGCTGTTCGTCCTCGGCATGTTCACCGGGTTCACCGGTTACTCGCTCCCCGACGACCTGCTGTCCGGCACCGGTGTCCGCTTCGTGCAGGGCGCGATCCTGTCCGTGCCGATCGTCGGTACGTACATCTCGATGTTCCTGTTCGGCGGGGAGTTCCCCGGCGGCGACTTCGTGAGCCGGTTCTACTCGGTCCACATCCTGCTGCTGCCCGGACTGATGCTGGGCCTGGTGGCGGGGCACCTGATCCTGGTGTTCGTGCACAAGCACACGCAGTTCGCGGGCCCCGGGCGTACGGAGAAGAACGTCGTCGGCATGCCCCTGCTGCCGATCTACATGGCGAAGGCCGGCGGGTTCTTCTTCCTGGTCTTCGGTGTGATCTCGATCGTCTCGGCGATCGCCACGATCAACCCGATCTGGGCCATCGGCCCCTACCGGCCCGACCAGGTCTCCACCGGCGCGCAGCCCGACTGGTACATGGGCTTCTCCGAGGGGCTCATCCGGTTCATGCCCGGCTGGGAGATCAACTTCTGGGGCCACACGCTGGTCCTGGGTGTGTTCATCCCGCTGATCATCTTCCCGCTGGTGCTCGTCGCGATCGCGGTCTACCCGTTCATCGAGGCGTGGGTCACCAAGGACGACCGCGAGCACCACATCGCGGACCGGCCGCGCAACGCGCCGACCCGTACGGCCTTCGGTGTCGCCTGGCTGTCGTGGTACTTCGTGCTCCTGGTCGGCGGTGGGAACGACATCTGGGCCACCCACTTCCACCTGTCGATCAACACCATCACCTGGTTCGTCCGGGTCGGGTTCTTCGTCGTCCCGGTCCTCACCTTCATCGTCACCAAGCGGTTCTGCCTCGGCCTCCAGCGCCGGGACGCCGAGAAGGTGCTGCACGGACGCGAGTCCGGGCTCATCAAGCGGCTGCCGCACGGCGAGTTCGTCGAGGTCCACACGCCGCTGGAGCAGGGCGACCTCTACAAGCTCACCGCGCACGACCAGCAGAAGCCGGCCGAACTCGGCCCGGCGGTCGACGAGAACGGTGTCGAGCGGAAGGTCTCGCCGGTCGAGAAGGCACGGGTGAAGCTCAGCAAGGGCTTCTACGGGGAGAACACCCAGATCCCCAAGCCCACCGCCGAGGAGTACAGGGAGATCACGAGCGGCCACGGCCACCACTGATCCCACCGGCCCCAGGGTCGCCACCACCGAGGGCCCCGGCCCGGTCTCCTTCTCGGAGACCGGGCCGGGGCCCTCGGCGTCGGTCCGGAGGCCGCTGCGGTTGTGTCGCCCTCGACACCGGCCGGTCCGCAGTACGGGCACGCGGCCCGCCGGGGCGGTGTCCGCCGATAGGCTGGGCGGCGGGTCCGGCGGCAGGCCGGGGCCCGTTCTGCTGACACCCAGGAGCGAGCATGAGCGCTGTTACCCCCGTCGGAGGCGACACCGTGGCGGCCCGGACCTGGCCGGGCGTCCTCAACCCCCTGCTGCGCGGCGAGAACCTGTCCACGGACGACACCGCCTGGGCGATGAACCAGATCATGGACGGCGAGGCCACCGACGCGCAGATCGCGGGCTTCGCCGTGGCGCTGCGGGCGAAGGGCGAGACCGTCGAGGAGGTCTCCGGCCTCGTCCGCGCGATGTACGCCCACGCCAACACCATCGAGGTGCCCGGCCGTACGGTCGACATCGTGGGGACCGGCGGCGACCTCGCGAAGACGGTCAACATCTCCACGATGGCGGCGATCGTGGTCGCGGGCACCGGCGCGAAGGTCGTCAAGCACGGCAACCGCGCCGCGTCGTCCGCGAGCGGCGCCTCCGACGTCCTGGAGAAGCTCGGCGTCAACCTGGAACTGACCCCGCAGCGGGTCGCGGAGGTCGCGGAGGAGGCGGGGATCACCTTCTGCTTCGCGGTGAAGTTCCACCCCGCGCTGCGGTACGCGGCCAAGGCGCGCCGGGAGTTGGGCGCGCAGACCACGTTCAACATCCTCGGGCCGCTGACCAACCCGGCCCGGGTACGGTCCCAGGCCGTGGGTGTGGCGGACCTGCGGATGGCGCCCATCGTCGCGGGGGTGCTGGCCGAGCGCGGCAGTTCGGCGCTGGTCTTCCGGGGCGACGACGGGCTGGACGAGCTGACGACGACCGCGACCTCGCGGGTGTGGGTCGTGCGGGACGGGAAGGTCGGCGAGGTGCCGTTCGACCCGCGTGAGGTGGGTCTGCCGCTGGTGCCGGTCGAGGCGCTGCGGGGCGCGGACGCGTCGTACAACGCGGACGTGGCCCGGCGGTTGCTGGCGGGTGAGACCGGCCCCGTACGGGACGCGGTGCTCCTGAACGCGGCGGCGGCGCTGGTGGCGCTGGACCCGACGGACGACGCGCTGGAACTCCAGCTGGCGGCGGGCATCGCGCGCGCGGCGGAGTCGGTGGACTCGGGCGCGGCGGGGCGGGCCCTCGCGCGCTGGGTCGAGGCGTCGCACCGGTAGCGGGAGCGGGCGGGCGGGGCACGGCCACCGGCCGCGCCCCGCCTCTTCCGTTCCCCCCCCACCTGCTCTGTTCCACATCCCGGACGCGGACTTGAGGCCGCTGCCCGTCTGTGTCAAGCTCGTGCACAAGGTCATGAGTGACAGCGATTTAGGCCCCGGCTCGCTGTCCGGCAACCCTCCGTCCGTGGCGGGGTGCCCCGGGTGAAGACCAGGCCGTAGGCAGCGAGGTCTACGGCAAGCGCGGACCCCTGGCTTTCTTGGGGTCCAGGTCCTCGAGGGAGCAGTCTCGTGACGTCCGCATACCCGAACGCCGCCGCCAGGTCGTCGGCCACCTCCGGCGCCAGCACCACCACCACCGAGGACCCCGCCTGTGCGGCGCCGCTGCCCGTGCTCGGGCGTGACGTGACGGTCCCGCTCGTCACCGGGGGCGAGGTCACCTACGCGGCTCTCGACTACGCCGCGAGCGCCCCCGCGCTCCAGCGGGTCTGGGACGACGTCGCCGCCTACGCGCCGTACTACGGCAGCGTGCACCGGGGCGCCGGCTACCTCTCCCAGCTGTCGACGGACCTGTTCGAGAACAGCCGCCGCACCGTCGCGGAGTTCCTCGGCTGCCGCCCCGGCGACCAGGTCGTCTTCACCCGTTCGACGACCGACTCGCTCAACCTGCTGGCCGCCGTGGTCCCCGCCGGCACCCAGGTCTTCGTGTTCGAGACGGAGCACCACGCCTCGCTCCTGCCCTGGCGCGACGCCCGGGTGACGTACCTGAACGCGCCCCGTACCCCCGACGAGGCCGTCGCCACGCTCGACCGCGCGCTCGCCGGGCGGGAGGAGGGCCCCGCCCTGGTCTGTGTCACCGGCGCGTCCAACGTGACCGGGGAGATCTGGCCCGTACGGGAGCTGGCCGCCGCCGCCCACCGGCACGGCGCCCGGATCGTCCTCGACGCGGCGCAGCTCGCCCCGCACCACCCCGTCGACATCGCCGGACTGGACGTCGACTGGGTCGCCTTCTCCGGGCACAAGCTCTACGCGCCCTTCGGCTCCGGTGTCCTCGCGGGCCGCGCCGACTGGCTGCGGGAGGCGGAGCCGTACCTCGCGGGCGGCGGCGCCAGCCGCAAGGTCGCCCGGCGCGCGGACGGCGGGGTGGACGTCGACTGGCACACCACGGCCGCCCGGCACGAGGCCGGCTCGCCCAACGTCATCGGCGTGTACGCCATCGCCTCGGCGTGCAAGGCGCTCGAAGAGGCCGGGTTCGACACGCTCGTCGCCCGGGAGCAGCGGCTCGTCCGCCGGGTGCGGGACGGACTGGCCGCGGTGCCCGAGGTCCGGGTGCTGTCGCTGTTCGGGGACGACGCCCCGCGTGTCGGCGTGCTCTCGTTCGTGGTGGAGGGCTGGAACAGCTCACACTTCGCCGCGGCGCTTTCCGCCGAGTACGGCATCGGGGTGCGGGACGGCCTGTTCTGCGCCCACCCGCTGGTACGGACGCTGCTGGGCAGCGACCCGCAGGACCCGGGGGAGTGCGGTGCCCCGGAGGCGGAGCCGGGCGAGCGCTCGCTCAACGCCATCCGGGTGAGCTTCGGCGCGGGAACGCCCGACGAGCACGTGGACCGGTTCGTCGGCGCGGTGAAGGAACTGGTGCGCGAGGGCGCCCGCTGGAGCTACCGCACCGAGGAAGGCCGCTGCGTCCCGGACCGGGACGGCGAGACCGTCTGACGTACGCCCGTCCGGATACGCCCCGGCACCTCAGGAGGCGGTCTACGCGTCGAGTCCGATCGCGAAGGCCGCCTCCAGGTCGTGCTGGGAGTACGTACGGAACGCGACGTGCGTGTCCGTCGCCTCGACGCCTTCGATCTTGCTGATCGACCCGGGGATGATGTCCGCCAGGTCGTCGTGCCTGGCCACGCGCACCATGGCGATCAGGTCGTACGTGCCGGTGACCGAGAAGACCTCGCTGACGCTGTCCAGCGCGGCGATCGACTCGGCGATCTCGGGGATCCGGCCGACGCTGGTCTTGATGAGCACGATCGCGGTGATCACGGTTGACGTTCTCCCTCGGTGGTCACGGCTTTGGCTTCCACCCTATCGCTCCGCCGGTAACGCCCCCAGGCGTAGCAGAAGCCCACGGCGAAGCCCACCAGATGGGCGAGGTAGGCGACCCCGGGCCCCGATCCGGCGTTCCGGGCCGCCACCCACTGGAGGACGAACCAGAAGATCAGCACGATCCAGGCGGGGAAGCGCAGCGGCAGGAAGAGGAGGAACGGGAAGAGGCTGGTGACCCGCGCCCGGGGGAAGAGCCGCAGGAACGCGCCCAGCACCGCCGAGATCGCGCCCGACGCCCCCACCAGGGTCTGCTCCGAGCCCGCGTTGGCCATCGCGTACACGAACAGGGCGGCGTAGCCGGCCGCCAGGTAGAACAGGGCGAAGTGCAGTCGCCCCATCCGCTCCTCCGTCATCGCCCCGAAGACGTAGAGGAAGAGCATGTTCCCCAGCAGGTGCAGCCAGCTGCCGTGGACGAAGAGCGCGGTGAGAGGGGTCAGCAGGGCGCGCGGGGTGGGGTCGTGCGTCAGCTGGTCGGGGATGACGCCCCAGCGTTCGAAGTACGCGCTCTGCGCCCCGAGGAGCGCCTCGCCCCTCCCGTACGCCATGGTGAAGCCCGACAGGGGGCTGACCAGGAACGTCAGCACGCAGAGCGCGATCAGTCCGTACGTCACCACGGGGCCGTCGTTCGCCGTGCGCCAATTGATCACGGACAGAGCATGGCGTACCGGGAGTCATCGGGCGGGAATGCCTCGCCGGACAATGGGGTACCCGCGAGGCCGTAGGGTTACGGGCGGACATCCACACGTTCGACGGCGCACCGCCGGCCCCACCCCGACACTCAAGGACGGCACGATGACGACGGTTCCCCGGCCGACGGCCGCCACCCGGTGGCGCTGCACGCTCTGCGGCAATCTCACGCGCTTCGACGTGACCCGGTCGTCGAGGGTCGTCGAGTACGTCCATCTGGACCTGGCGGGGGAGCCGAAGGTGGAGGAGCGTGAGGTGGTCAGTGAGACCATCGAGTCCGTGCGCTGCCGTTGGTGCAACGCGGTGGACCAGATCGAGCTGGTCGACAGGCCGGGCGCCGGTTCCTGAGGGAACCGCCCGAGGGTAGTGGGGTGACGGAGCGTGGAGCAGCCGGACAGCGGTGCCGAGCCGGCCGGTGCGGCCGGCGGTGACGCCGCCGAGGCGCTCGACCGTCCGCTCCCGGACGGGGTGAGACGCCGGGTCGTCGCGCTGGTCTCCGACGCCTTCGGCGGGCTGACCGTCACCGAACTCCCGGCGCAGCTGCGCCAGTACGCCCGCTTCACCCCGAACAGGCGTGCCAAGTTCGCGGGCAACGCGATGGCCGCCGCACTGGAGAGCGACCCCCTCTTCCGCCAGCGGATCGGGGAGCGGATCACCCAGTCGCAGCCCGAGCTGTCCGCCGCCCTGGAGTCCGGATCGCCGCCCGCCGCGGCCGATCCCGTCGATGTGGCCGCCGCCGCGTACGTGCTGCGGCCCCCCGGATGGGTGAAGTTGGTGGCGGCCGCCGGCGAGGAGGCCCAGCGGGCCGACGCCGAGCGCGCGGGCGAGGAGGCCCGGCGCGAACTGGAGCGGCTGCGCGAGGAGCTGGCCGTCGCCAGGGCGCTGACGAAGACCGAGAACGAGCGGTTGCGTACGGAGCTGGAGGCGGCCCGCAAGGAGGCCGAGTCGCTCCACCGCAAGCTGCGCAGCGCCCAGAGCGACGTCAAGCGGGGCGAGGCCGCCCTGCGCCGTACGACCGCCGAGTCCGAGGCGCTCAAGGCCGAGGCCGCCGCGCAGGTGTCGGCCGCCGAGAGCGAGACGCGGCGGATCAGGGCGCGGCTGACCGAGGCCGAGTCCACGGTCGAGGCGAGCCGCAGGGCCGCGCGCGAGGGCCGGTCGATAGAGGACATGCGGCTGCGGCTGCTGCTGGACACGGTCCTGGAGTCGGCGCAGGGGCTGCGCCGCGAGCTGGCCCTGCCGCCGGCCAACACCCGGCCCGCCGACACGGTCGACGCCGTCGAGCCGGGCCGGATGTCGCCGAAGGACGTGGCGGCGCGGGCGCTGTCCGACCTGGACCCGGCGCTGCTCGACCAGTTGCTGGCGCTGCCCCAGTCGCATCTGATCGTGGACGGCTACAACGTCACCAAGACCGGCTATCCGACGATGCCGCTGGAGAAGCAGCGGCTGCGGCTGCTGGGCGGGCTCGCCATGCTGGCGGCCCAGTCGGGCGCCGAGATGACGTGTGTCTTCGACGGCGCCGAGCTGGCGGCCCCGGTGCTGCTCGCCCCGCCGCGCGGGGTACGGGTGCTGTTCTCGAAGCCCGGGATCACGGCGGACGAACTGATCCGCCAGCTCGTCCGCGCGGAGCCGCCCGGGCGGCCCGTCGTGGTGGTCTCCACCGACCGTGAGGTCGCGGACGGAGTGGCGAAGGCCGGCGCCCGGCCCGTCGCGTCCGCCTTGTTGCTGAAGCGGCTTTCGCGTAGCTAGTCAACTCGTGCGGCCAATGACCGAATTAGCGTCTCTTGTGGCCACCGCAGCGTCAAATGCCCATTACTGCCTGTGTGGTGTCGGTAAATTATGCCCCTCGCGGCCGAGATTTTTCCCGTGAGGATTTGAACTGATCACAAGAAGGTCACTAGGGTCAGGCCTCGAACCTTCGCGCGGTCGATCACCCATTCGGGGTGGCAGCGAAGGAACCGCCGAGTCCACGCCGTTCAGCCCGGTTCCCGGGGGAGCTGAAGGCGCGGAGCCGGGACATTCGTCCCCTGCCCGGTAGGCGGCTGAGGAAGAAGGAGCTCGCCTTCGTGGCGTCCCACCGTCGTCCCAAGCAGCCCAACCGCGCCCGGGTGACCGTTCTCACCGTGACCGCGGCCGCTGCCGTGGCGCTGACCTCCCAGGCCGCCAACGCGGCCCCCAAGCCCTCCAAGGCCGAGGTCAAGGAGCAGGTCGACAAGCTCTACCACGAGGCCGAGGTGGCCAACGAGAAGCTGCACGCCGCCGAAGACGCGCAGGACAAGCTGGAGAAGCAGGTCGGCACCCTCCAGGACAAGGTCGCCAACGGCCAGGACGACCTCAACGACCTCCGGGACGAGCTCGGTTCGATCGCCAGCGCCCAGTACCGCACCGGTGGCATCGACCCGTCCATCCAGCTCTTCCTCTCCTCGGACCCCGACACCTACCTGGAGAAGGCCTCCACGCTGGACCAGGTCAGTGCCAAGCAGGCCGAGACGCTCCAGCAGATCCAGGCGAAGCAGCGGTCCCTCGCCCAGCAGCGCACCGAGGCGCAGGACAAGGTCAAGGACCTCGCCGACGCCCGCAAGCAGCTCGCGGACAACAAGAAGGAAGTCCAGAAGAAGCTCGCCGCCGCGCAGCAGGTGCTCAACACCCTGACCGCGAAGGAGCGCGCCGCCCTCGTGGCCGCCGACGCGGAGCGCGCCAGCCGCGGCAACGACCGCGTGGACCTCGGCGACACCCCGGCGCCCGCCTCGGGCCGCGCCGCCGCCGCCCTGGCCGCCGCCAAGACCCAGCTCGGCAAGCCCTACATATCCGGCGCCGAGGGCCCCAACGCCTACGACTGCTCGGGACTGGTCCAGTGGTCGTACGCCCAGGCCGGCGTCCAGCTCACCCGTACCACCTACACCCAGGCCAACGAGGGCACCCGCATCGCCCGCAGCGAACTGGCCCCCGGCGACCTGGTGTTCTTCAGCGGTCTGAGCCACGTGGCCCTGTACGTCGGCAACGGCCAGGTCATCCACGCCCCCAAGCCCGGCGCCGTGGTGCGGTACGAGGCCATGGAGTGGGCCGGCAGCTACCAGTTCGGCGTCCGCATCTGAGCGGCACCCCTCCAGATCCGAGCAACACCCCTCCAGCACGGCACGACACGACGGGGACCGCCCATTCGGGCGAACTTCCCCGCTCCCGTGTCGGCACCACGCCCCGCCGGTGACCTGTGGTCGACGGCGGGGCGTCACTGTGTGTGCGCGAGCCGGTCGTTGGCCGCTCCGTGTCCGCCCGGCTACTGTCTGCCACGCGCAACCCCGGCCATCGGTCCGCCCGTCGGGCGGCAGGGGCTGCGCGTGTGCGTACAGCGGAAGGGAGCGCGGCTCTGTGGTGTCCCATCGTCGCCCCTCACAGCCCGGTCAGGGATTCGGTGTCCGCGGCGGCGCCGTGACGGCCGTGTCCGTCGCGGCGGCCACGGCGGCGGCCGCCCTCGGCGCCGTCCCGGCGAGCGCGGACCCCCATCTGACGCCGGACGCGACCCGCGCCCGGGTGGACCGGCTGTTCGAACAGGCCGAGAAGGCCACCGAGCTGTACAACAAGGCCGGCGAACGCGCCGACGAGCTGCGGGCGCTGGTGGACCAGGCACAGGACCGGGCCGCGCGCGGCCAGGAACGTATCAACCGCATGCGCGGCGCGCTCGGTTCACTCGCGGGCGCCCAGTACCGCTCGGGCGGCATCGACCCGGGGCTGGCGCTGCTGCTCTCCTCGCACCCGGACGAGTACCTGGAGAAGGCGTCCGTCCTGGACCGGGTCGCCGAGCACCAGTCCGGCACGCTGCTGGAACTCCGGCAGGCACAGCGCGGACTGGCGCAGGAGCGGCTCGAATCCGCCCGTGACCTGGCCGAGCTGGAACGCAGCCGGGCGGCCGTCGCCCGCCACAAGCGGACCGTCGAGCGCAAACTCGTCGAGGCGCGACGGCTCGTGAACGCCCTGCCGGACGCCGACCGCGCGTCCTTCGACCGCGCGTCGCGCTCCTCGGACCGGGACGGCATGTTCGGCCCCTCCGGCGCGGCACCGGCCTCCGGCCGCGCGGGGGCGGCGGTCCAGGCCGCGGAGCGCGCGGTGGGCCGCCCGTACGTGTGGGGCGCCAACGGGCCCACCGGCTTCGACTGTTCGGGGCTGACGCAGTGGTCGTACGCCCAGGCGGGGGTGGGCCTGCCCCGCACCTCGCAGGCCCAGCGGTACGCGGGCCGGCAGGTCCCGCTGTCCCAGGCGCTCCCCGGCGACCTGGTGGCGTACCGCGACGACGCGAGCCACATCGGGATGTACGTGGGCAACGGCCAGGTGATCCACGCCCCGTACCCGGGCGCGGCGGTGCGGTACGACCCGGTGGGGATGATGCCGGTCTCCTCGGTGACCCGCATCTGAGCTCCACGGGGCGTGGCGGGCCTGTGCCGGGGGCGGGGGTGGCCCCCGTACGATCGTGACGTGGCAGGTCAGCGGCGTATCGCCGCGGAGCATGAGAGAGGACACCCGACCCGGCGGAGGGTCCTCGGGCTGGGGCTCTCCGGGCTGCTGCTCGTGTCCGGGTGCTCCGGGGCGCCGCCCGCGCCCGACCCCGCCACGGCGGCGATCCGGCGGACGCTGGACGGCCGGGCCGCCGGTGTCCTGGACCGGGACGAGAGCGCCTACCTCGCCGCCCTCGATCCTGCGGCAACGAGTCTGCGCGCCTCCGCCCGCGCGGAGTTCGCGAACCTCGCCGACGTACCGCTCAGCTCCTGGGCGTACCGGGTCACCGGGGTGGAACGGTCCGGCAGCCGCGCCACCGCGCAGGTAGAGCTGCGCTACCGGATCGCCGGCTACGACAGCGCCCCCGTGTCGACCCCCCGCGAACTGAGCCTGACCGAGCACACCGGCCGCTGGTACGTGACCGGCGACCGCCCCGCGGAGGGCGGCGCCCAGCAGCTCTGGCAGCAGGGCAGGGTACGAGTCGTACGCGGCACGCACAGCCTCGTCCTCGGCGTCGGGCAGACCACCACCCGGCTGCGCGCGGTCGCGGCCACCGCCGACCTCGCCGTACCCGCCGTGGACGACGCCTGGACGGGCGCCTGGGCCCACCGCGTCGTCCTGCTGGTTCCGGCCTCCCTCTCCGCCATGGCGGCCCTCCTGGGGGCACCCGAGGACGGTTACCGGGGCATCGCGGCCGTCACCACGGGGGAGACCGGCGGCTCCGGCGCCTCACCCGCCGACCGGGTCATCGTGAACCCCGCCGCGTACGGCGCCCTCGGCGACTTCGGGCAGCGGGTCGTCCTCACCCACGAGACCACCCACGTCGCCACCCGCACGGCCACCTCCTCCGCCACCCCCACCTGGCTCTCCGAGGGCTTCGCGGACTGGGTCGCGTACCGCTCGACCGGCCGGACCGCCGCGCAGATCGCCCCCGAACTCCAGCGAGCCGTCGAGCGCGGCGAGGTGCCCGCCGCGCTCCCCGACAACGACGCGTTCTCCTTCGGCGGGGACGCCGACGCCCTCGCCCGCGCCTACGAGAGCGGCTGGCTCGCCTGCGAACTGATCGCCGGACACTGGGGCGAGAAGCGGCTGCTCGCCTTCTACCGGGCGGTCGGCGCCGGCCGGCAGCCCGACGGGGCCGTCGAGAAGGCCATGAACGACGTCCTGTCGACCACGCCGGAGGACTTCACCGTGCGGTGGCGCGCGTACGTACGGAAACGCCTGGGCTGACCAGGTCGAGCCGCGCCGCCCGCCGCCGGGGCGCCGCCACCGTCCGTACCCACAGCCGCCGGCAGGCGATCAGGGCCGCCGCGACCAGCAGACCGTTCCGTACGGTCAGCAGCAGCACGCCCAGCGGGTCGCTCGCGACGACGTGCGAGAACAGCAGCGGGAACTCCAGCAGCGTCACCCCCGTGGCCACCAGCACCAGGCGCGCGGGCAGCACCATCCCGCTCGTGCGCACCACGAGGCACGCGGCGGCCAGGCCGACCAGCCACAGCAGGTACTGCGGGCTGATCACCCGGCTCGTCGTGGTGAACAGCAGCACCGCCACGAAGGCCGCGTCGTACGGCGTGCTCGCGGCGAACTCGCGCGCCCGCAGCCGCCACACCACCAGCCAGCCGAGCGCCACCACGGACAGGGCCAGCGCGGCGCCGCTCACCAGCGGGACGTACGGGCCGAGGAATTCCACCGAGCCGTAGTTCAGCAGCACCTCCCCCTCCCAGCCGAAGTGCCGCGCGCCGTGGAGGACGAGCGCGCCCAGCGACTCGATCTCCGTACCCCGGTCGCGCTGGAACGCCAGGAACGCGAGCGCGCCGGGCATCGCCGCCCAGCACACCACGGTCAGCGCGAGCGCGGTGCCGGCCGCCGCAGCCCACGTCCGGCGGGTGGGCCGCCCGCGCGGGGTGCCCACCAGCAGCAGCGCCGGCCACATCTTCAACAGCGCGCCGAACCCGGCGAGCGCGCCCTTCACCGCCGGGCGGCGCGCCCCGGTGACCAGCGCCGCCACGGCGACGGCCGTCACCATCAGGTCGTACCGCGCGTACGACGTCGGCCCCAGCAGCGGCACCCCCGCCACCCACACCCGGACCCCGCGCGCCGACCCGCCGGGGCGGCGGCTCGCCCGCAGCAGCAGGGCGAACACCACCGCGTCGCAGGCGCACGCCAGGACGAAGAACGCGGTGGCGTACCCGAGGAAGGGCAGCGCCGCCGGGGAGGCGATCGCGAGCGCGGCGGCGGGCGGGTACTGCCACGTCACGTCGTCCAGCGGATAGGTGCCGGTCCTGAGCACCTCGAACCAGCCCCGGTAGATCACCGAGACGTCGCCGGTGACGTCGGGGCCCGGCAGGGTGACGACCTTGAAGACGCAGAGCAGCAGGGCGGCCCTGGTGACGGCCCACACCGCGCCCGTCCCCACCGCGCCCGCCGGCACCGCCGCCCGTCTGTTGGTTGCCGCCCGGCCCACCCACCTGGTCATGGTTGTCATGATGCCGGGCGGGAGAGGGCGGGAGCGGGGAGGCAGGGCCGTCGGGCACGGTCCGCGGCGATACTGTTCGGGGCGATGCACAAGACCCTGATCGTGACCAATGACTTCCCGCCCAGGCCCGGCGGGATCCAGGCGTTCCTGCACAACATCGCGCTGCGGCTGGACCCCGGGAAGGTCGTCGTCTACGCCTCCACCTGGAAGCGCGGCCGCGAAGGCGCGGAGGCGACCGCCGCGTTCGACGCGGAGCAGCCCTTCACGGTCGTACGCGACGCCACGACGATGCTCCTGCCGACCCCCCGCGTCACCCGGCGGGCGTCGGAGCTGCTGCGCGCGCACGGCTGCGAGTCCGTGTGGTTCGGCGCGGCGGCCCCGCTCGGGCTGATGGGGCCCGCGCTGCGGCGGGCGGGCGCGCGGCGCCTGGTCGCGACGACGCACGGGCACGAGGCGGGCTGGGCGCAGTTGCCTGCGTCCCGGCAGCTGTTGCGGCGGATCGGGGAGGGTACGGACACGATCACGTACCTCGGCGAGTACACGCGCTCGCGGATCGCCCCCGCGTTGTCGCCCGCGGCGGCCGGGCGGATGGTCCAACTGCCGCCGGGCGTCGACGAGAAGACGTTCCACCCGGGGTCGGGGGGCGCCGAGGTCCGCTCCCGTCTGGGCCTGACGGACCGTCCGGTCGTGGTCTGCGTCTCGCGCCTGGTGCCGCGCAAGGGGCAGGACACGCTGATCCGGGCGATGCCCGAGATTCTTTCCGCCGTGCCGGACGCGGTGCTGCTCATCGTGGGGGGCGGCCCCTACGAGTCCGCGCTGCGGCGGCTGGCGCGGTCGTCGGGGGTCTCGGAGTCCGTACGCTTCACCGGCGCGGTGCCGTGGTCGGAGCTGCCGGCCCACTTCGGCGCGGGCGACGTCTTCGCGATGCCGTGCCGCACGCGGCGGGGCGGCCTGGACGTGGAGGGCCTAGGCATCGTGTACCTGGAGGCGTCGGCGACGGGGCTGCCGGTGATCGCAGGGGATTCGGGCGGGGCGCCGGATGCGGTGCTGTC
Organism: Streptomyces sp. NBC_01317; assembly: GCF_035961655.1. Taxonomy (NCBI): domain Bacteria; kingdom Bacillati; phylum Actinomycetota; class Actinomycetes; order Kitasatosporales; family Streptomycetaceae; genus Streptomyces; species Streptomyces sp. NBC_01317. The sequence goes on from NZ_CP108393.1 coordinate 6,110,984, forward strand.
GGGCGAGACGGGGTGGGTGGTCCCGGGCGCTCCGGCGTCTCTCGCGTCGACGGCGACGGCGGACCGGGTTGTGACGCTGCTCCTGGATCCGTCCCTGCGGCACGCTCTGGGCGAGCGGGGCCGGGCCTGGGTCAACGACCGCTGGCGCTGGGATCTTTTGGCGTCCCGCCTGGAGGCGCTGCTGTAGCGGTGTCCGTTGCGCTTACTGATGTCCTCAGTCGCCGGACGGGCGTTTTGGGGCCGGTGGGCCGCGGGTCTGGGTGACCGGGTTGCGGTTCGTGTTGTCCTCAATCGCCGGACGGGCTTGGTTGTGCCCGCTGCGGGCCGGGGCTTTGTCCGCGGGTTGTTGCCGGGGGCCGGGCAGGGGTCGTGTCCTGCACTGCATGTTTTACGTCGCGTTCGGGACCTTGTTTGGTTCGGGTTCGCCACGCGACACAAAACACGCTCTACGTTCCGGACACGACCCCTGCCCGTCCCCCTTCCACGCCCGCGTTCAAGACAACCCCCGGCCCGTCCGGCCTTGGAGACCACCGGGGCCACTTCCAGCCCGTCCGGCGATTGAGGACATCAGTAAGCCGCGCCCGAGCACCGGGCAGAGGCCAAAATCAAGCCCGTCCGGCGATTGAGGACGTTGGTAAGCGGCACTGTCCACCGGGCAGAGGCGAGGCTCCCCGGGCCGGCGGGGTCGTTCGGCTCACCCTCGGCGTGAGGGGGGTGGGGTCGGAGGAGGTGCGTGTGTCCGGACGTAAAGCGTGTTTTGTGGCGCATGACTACCGGTGAACTGGACGAGTCCCTGAGGCGCCGTAAAACATGCAGTCCGGACATACGTACCTCCGCAGGCCCCGCCCCCCGCCACCACGACAAACCCAGCCCGTCCGGCGATTGAGGACATCAGTAAGCCGCGCCAAACGCACCGGGCAGACGCCACAAACAAGCCCGTCCGGCGCTTGAGGACAAGCAGTAAGCGCAACCGACCACCGGGGCAACGTCAAGACGCGTACAGGCCCTCGATCTCCGAGGCGAACTCCTTCGCGACCACGTTCCGCTTCAGCTTCAGGGACGGCGTCACATGCCCCCCCGCTTCCGTGAACTGCGAAGAAAGAACACGGAACTTTCGAACAGACTCCGCCTTGGACACCGCCGCGTTCCCCTCGTCCACCGCCCCCTGGATCTCCGCCAGAAGCTCCGCGTCGAGGCGGAGGGTCGCCGCCGTGGACCCCGCGGGCTTGCCGTGTTCCGTGGCCCAGCGCGTGAGGAACTCCTCGTCGAGGGTGATCAGCGCGCCCACGAAGGGGCGCCCGTCGCCCACGACCATGCATTCCGCGACCAGCGCATGCGCGCGGATGCGGTCCTCGATGACCGCGGGGGCCACGTTCTTGCCCCCCGCCGTCACCAGGATCTCCTTCTTGCGCCCGGTGATCGCGAGGTACCCGTCCTCGTCCAGCGTGCCGATGTCGCCCGTGTGGAACCACCCGTCCGCCAGCGCCTCCGCCGTCGCCGTCTCGTTGTTCCAGTACTCCGTGAACAGGTGCTCGCCGTGCAGCAGCACCTCGCCGTCGTCGGCGATCCGTACGACCGACCCCGGCAGCGGCTGCCCGACCGTGCCGATCTTCTGGCGGTCCCACGGGTTGAAGGACGTCGCGGCGCAGGACTCGGTCAGGCCGTACCCCTCCAGGACGGTGAACCCCACGCCCCGGAAGAAGTGCCCCAGGCGCTCGCCCAGCGGCGCGCCGCCGGAGATCGCGTACTCCCCGGCGCCGCCCAGCACCGCGCGTAGCTTGCTGTAGACGAGCTTGTCGAAGACGGTGTGCCGGATGCGCAGGCCCAGCGAGGGCCCCCGGGGCGTGGACAGCGCGCGGCTGTAGGCGATCGCGGTCTGCGACGCCTTGTCGAAGATCTTGCCCTTGCCGTCGGCCTGGGCCTTCGCGCGCGCCCCGTTGTAGACCTTCTCGAAGACGCGCGGCACGCCCAGGATCAGCGTCGGCCGGAAGGCCGCCAACTCCTGGGTGAGGTTCTTGATGTCAGGCACGCAGCCGAGCTTGATCGGCGCCATCACCGCCGCCACCTCGACCAGCCGCCCGAAGACGTGCGCGGCGGGCAGGAAGAGCAGGATCGAGCACTCACCGGTACGGAACAGCGGCCTGAGCCGCTCCACCACGTTCCCGCACTCGGCGAAGAAGCTGCGGTGGGTGAGGACACAGCCCTTGGGGCGGCCCGTGGTGCCCGAGGTGTAGACGATCGTCGCCGGGTCGTCGGCCTTCGCGGACGACGCGCGCGCGTCGACGGTCGCGTCGTCGACCTCCGCGCCGCTCGTGACCAGCGCCTCGACCCCGCCCTTGTCGATCTGCCACACGTCCCGCAGCTCCGGCAGCGCGTCCCGTACCGACGCCACCGTCTCCGCGTGCCCGTCGCTCTCCACGATCGCCGCGACCGCGCCCGAGTCGCCCAGGACCCACTGCACCTGCTCGGCCGAACTGGTCTCGTACACCGGTACGGTCACCGCGCCGGCGGTCCAGATCGCGAAGTCGAGCCGTACCCACTCGTAGCGCGTACGGGACATCAGCGCGACCCGGTCACCCGGCCGGACGCCCGCCGCGATCAGGCCCTTTGCGGTGGCTCTGACCTCGGCCAGGAACTGGACCGCGGTCACATCTGTCCAGACACCGCCCACCTTGCGGCCGAGGACGGCCACGTCGGGATGCTGGACGGCGTTGCGGCGGATCAGATCCGTCAGATTGCCGTCCGAGGGGACCTCGTACAGGGCCGGAAGGCTGAACTCGCGCAAGACTGCTGCTCCTCATCGGGCGCCGGCGCCACGTCGGTGTGGTGCGCCGGCCGCGGTCCAAGATCGGGCAGGTGCTCGGTGGCTGCGAGCACGACCGGACTGCCCGGACGTTACCCACCGGTACTGACCTACGGATAGGGGGCCCCGGCCAGATGTTCCTCGCGTCACACGACTTTGACGGTACCTCGCGCACAGTAGTCCACGCCTCCGACACCGTCGGGGTAACCGCAGGTCCGGCCCCCTCTCCCGGGTGAGGGGGCAAAGGTTCTAGGGTGATCGTCATGCCAGGTAGAGGTACGCGAGCCGGTACGCGAGTCAACGTGGTCAGTGACGTGCACGGGAACACCCAGGCCCTCGCCACGGCCGGTGACGGCGCCGACGCCCTGGTCTGTCTCGGTGACCTCGTGCTCTTCCTCGACTACGCCGACCACTCGCGCGGCATCTTCCCCGACCTGTTCGGCGTCGGGAACGCCGACCGGATCGTCGAGCTGCGCACCGCCCGCCGCTTCGACGAGGCCAGGGAGTTCGGCCGCGCGCTGTGGGCGACGCTGGACGTCGAGCCCGCCGCCGCCATCGAGGGGGCCGTACGCCGCCAGTACGCGGAGATGTTCGCGGTCCTCCCCACTCCTACGTACGCCACCTACGGCAACGTCGACATCCCGACGCTCTGGCCCGAGTACGCCGGACCGGGCACCACCGTCCTCGACGGCGAGCGCGCCGAGATCGGCGGACGGGTCTTCGGCTTCGTCGGCGGCGGGCTGCGCACCCCCATGCGCACGCCCTACGAGATCTCCGACGAGGAGTACGCCGCCAAGGTCGAGGCGCTCGGCGAGGTCGACGTCCTCTGCTCCCACATCCCGCCGGACGTGCCCGAGCTGACGTACGACACCGTCGCCCGCCGCTTCGAACGCGGCAGCCGGGCGCTCCTCGCCGCCATCCACCGTTCGAAGCCCCGTTACGCGCTCTTCGGCCACGTGCATCAGCCCTTGGCGCGCCGGATGCGGGTCGGTGCGACCGAGTGCGTGAACGTCGGCCACTTCGCCGCCACCGGGCGCCCGTGGGCACTGGAATGGTGACGGGCGCGGTCGCGATAGCCTGCACACCGCGTACCCAGCACTGAGGAGCACGGCGATGGCGGAACACACCAGTTCGAGCATCACGATCGAGGCGGCACCGGCCGACGTCATGGGCGTGATCGCCGACTTCGCCCGCTACCCGGAGTGGACCGGCGAGGTGAAGGAGGCCGAGGTGCTCCAACGCGACGCCAAGGGCCGCGCCGAGCAGGTCAGACTGGTCCTGGACGCCGGTGCGATCAAGGACGACCACACCCTCGCGTACACCTGGACCGGCGACGACGAGGTCAGCTGGACGCTCGTGAAGTCCCAGATGCTGCGCTCGCTCGACGGCTCGTACCTCCTCGCGCCCGTCGGCGCCGGCGACCGCACGGAGGTCACCTACCGGCTGACCGTCGACGTCAAGATCCCGATGCTCGGCATGATCAAGCGCAAGGCCGAGAAGGTCATCATCGACCGCGCGCTCGCCGGGCTGAAGAAGCGCGTCGAATCCGTCCCCGGAGTCTGACCCGTATGCGTACGGTCCTCGTCACCGGCCCCGGCGGTGCGGGCCGTACGACGGTCGCCGCGGCCACCGCCCTGGCCACCGCCCGGAGCGGCGGCCGCACCCTGCTCCTCTCCGCCGACCCCCTCGACACCCTGCTCGGTACGCCCCCGGGCCCCGGCCCCGCCGACCCCGCGCAGGCCGCGGACGGCCTGTGGGCCGCGCGCGTCGACTCCGGTGACCACTTCCGTACGGAACTGCTCACCCTCCAGGAACGCGTCACCCCCGCCCTCGACCTCCTCGGCGCCCGCCCGCTGCGCGCGGAGGAGCTGACCGAGCTGCCCGGCAGCGGCCAGTTCGCCCTGCTGCACGCCCTGCGCCGGGCCGCCGAAGGCGACTGGGACGTCGTCGTCGTGGATCTGCCCCCGCTGCGCGAGGCCCTCGCCACCCTCGCCCTGCCCGAACAGCTGCGCCGCTATCTGCGCCGGCTGCTGCCCCGCGAACGGCAGGCCGCGCGCGCCCTGCGCCCGATGATGGCCCAGCTGGCCGGCGTCCCCCTGCCCGCCCAGTGGCTGTACGACATGGCCGCCCACCGGGACGCCGAGCTGGCCGCCGTCCAGTCGGTGATCGAGGACCGGGGGACCACCCTGCGCCTGGTCGCCGAACCCGGACCCGCCGGGGAGGAGGCCCTGCGCCTCGCCCACGCGGGGGCCGCGCTGTACGGCCTGCCCGTCGGCACGCTCGTACCGAACCGGCTGCTGCCACCGGACTCCGCCGACCCCTGGCTGGCGACCCTGGCCGCGCAGCAGCACAAGAGCCTGGACGCGTGGCGCGGCGCCGGGACGCCCGCCTCCGCCCTGCGTCCGGTACGCCACCTGGGCCGCGACCCGCACGGCCCCGGCGACCTCGCACGGCTGGACACGGACGCGGAGGCCGGACTCGCCGTGGAGACGGCCGGCCCGGAGGAGGCCGGGCGCCGCGACGACCCGTGGCGGGTCGAGGACCGGCTCGCCGAGGACGGGCTGCTGGTCTGGTGCCTCCCGCTGCCCGGCGTCGCCAAGAGCGAACTCCACCTCGTGCGCAGGGACGACGAACTCGTCCTCACCGTCGGCCCGTTCCGCCGCATCGTTCCGCTGCCCTCCGTGCTGCGCCGCTGCACGGTCGCCGGCGCGGCCCTCGCGGACGGTCTGCTGCGCGTCAGGTTCACCCCCGACGCCGCCCTGTGGCCGCGTTCGGACTGAGCCCCTGCGCCGCCCTGCGGCCGTGTTCGAACTGAAGGACGTACCGCCGTTCGGGTACCGTCGGAGGTACACCCTTCCGCCGTCCCTGACGCAGGAGAACCCCCGTGAGCGATTCCACCGAGCGCCCCGCCGCCGACTCGGACGCCTGGGCCACGGCGTGCGCCGAGGACCTGGAGGCGGAGAAAGCCCGCCGCCGGGCCGTCCACGGCCGCCCGCCCGCCTCCGCCTCCGAGGAACTGCGGAAGCTGGTCGACGCCGTCACCGACAAGGTCACCTCGCTCCAGAACCCGCTCTTCGGCATGGCCGCGCAGGGCGCCGTCCAGCAGTTGATCAACCAGGCCAGGGCCGCCGTCGAACCGGTCATCGAGCGCAACCCCGGAGTCTTCGACCACCTCGCCGCCGCGGGCAACGAACTCCTCGCCGCCTACCGCGACGCGGTCGAGGGCCAGGAGAGCCGCTGGACCAAGGGCCCCGAAAGCGGACCCGTGGTGCCGCCCGCGGAGCGTACGGGCGGCGCGAAGGGGTACGGAAACGGCGAGCAGGCCTTTCCGGACGCCCCGGGTGTCACGGACGACACAAAGAGCTCCCACGACCCCACGGACCCCAGGGACGAAGGACCAGGTCCGGACGGCCGCATCGACCTGGACTGAACAGGCGGGCGCCCGCCCTCGGGTACGGTTGGCCTTAGCGGGGCACGACCGAAAACTGAGGGACTCATGGGACTCACCATCGGCGTCGACATCGGCGGCACCAAGATCGCGGCGGGCGTGGTCGACGAAGAGGGCACCATCAGGGGAATGCACAAGGTGCCCACCCCGCAGACGGCCGAAGGCATCGTCGACGCGATCTGCGCCGCCGTCTCCGGCGCGGGCGAGGGACACCAGATCGAGGCGGTCGGCATCGGCGCGGCCGGCTACGTCGACGACAAGCGCGCCACCGTCCTGTTCGCGCCGAACATCAACTGGCGGCACGAACCGCTCAAGGACAAGGTCGAACAGCGCGTCGGCCTGCCGGTCGTGGTCGAGAACGACGCGAACGCCGCCGCGTGGGGCGAGTACAGGTTCGGGGCCGGGCAGGGCCACGACGACGTCATCTGCATCACCCTCGGCACCGGCCTCGGCGGGGGCATCATCATCGGCAACAAGCTGCGGCGCGGACGCTTCGGCGTGGCGGCGGAGTTCGGGCACATCCGGGTCGTACCGGACGGGCTGCTGTGCGGGTGCGGCAGTCAGGGCTGCTGGGAGCAGTACGCGTCCGGCCGCGCCCTGGTCCGGTACGCGCGCCAGCGCGCCAACGCGACCCCGGAGAACGCCGAGATACTGCTCGGTTTCGGTGACGGCACCGCCGAGGGCATCGAGGGCAGGCACGTCAGTGCCGCCGCCCGCGCCGGTGACCCGGTGGCCGTCGACTCCTTCCGGGAGCTGGCCCGTTGGGCGGGCGCGGGCCTGGCAGACCTGGCCTCGCTCTTCGACCCGTCCGCGTTCATCGTCGGCGGAGGCGTGTCGGACGAGGGCGAACTGGTCCTCGACCCGATCCGCAAGTCCTTCCGGCGCTGGCTGATCGGCGGCGAGTGGCGGCCGCACGCCCAGGTACTGGCCGCCCAACTGGGCGGCGAGGCCGGGCTGGTGGGCGCCGCGGATCTGGCAAGACAAGGCTGATCAGGGCTGATCAGGTACGACTGTGCCCGTCGCACCCGCCGGACAGGACCTGGCGGGGGGTGCGGCGGGCACAGCCATGTCCCCGCCCGGTGTCGGCGCGGACCCCGTGGGTGGCTCACGTAATCTGGTGACCATGGAAATGCCGCCACCGCTGCCCGACTCCCGTACCGAGCCGGACGGTTCGGCCGTGATCCGGGTCCTCAGCTACAACATCCGCTCGATGCGGGACGACCGTGAGGCGCTGGTCCGGGTGATCAAGGCCTGCGCGCCCGACCTGGTGCTGATCCAGGAGGCCCCGCTGTTCTTCCGCTGGCGCAAGCGCGCCGCCTGGCTCGCCTCCCGTACCGACCTGGTGGTGCTCGGTGGCGGCGGCACCGCGGCGGGCCCGCTGCTGCTCTGTTCCCTGCGCGCCACCGTGGAGCGGACCGAGGACGTCCTGCTGCCCCGCACCCCCGGCCTGCACCGGCGCGGGTTCGCGACGGCGGTCGTACGGTTCGGACGGGCGAGGCTCGGCGTGCTCAGCTGCCATCTGAGCCTGGACGCCGGTGAACGCGAGGCGCAGGCGGGGATGCTGCTCGACCGCCTCGACGCGCTGGACGTCCCGCACGCGGTCGCGGGCGGCGACCTCAACGAGCCGCCGGGCAGGAATGCGTTCCGGCTGCTGGCGGCCAAGCTCCAGGACTGCTGGGCGGCCACGCCCTGGGGCGGCGAGCACACCTGGGTCCGGAGCGGACCGCCCCGGCGCATCGACGCGATCTTCGCCACGGAGGGCGTGGAGGTGCTCGGCTGCGGGGTGCCGCGCGGCCTGCCCGGCCTCACCGACCACGACCTGCGCATGGCCACGGACCACCTGCCGGTGCTGGCGGCGGTACGCGTACCCGCGTCCTGAGTCCGTCGCGCGTCCCGCCCCCGGGGAGCCGCGTCCCGGCCGAGGCCGGGACGCGTGACACCGTGCCGTACGCCCTACACCACCGCGCCGCGCCCCGGATCGTCGTCCTCGTCGTCGCCGTGGCTCATCCGTGCCACCAGGGTGGCGAAGCCGCCCAGGAAGCCGCCGACACAGATCGTGGTGAGCCACCACGTCATGTCCCACTGGAGCAGCACGGCGACCAGCATCAGCACCGGGCCGCCCACCACCCCGAGCCAGGCGAATTTGGACGTGACGTCGGCCTCCGGCAGCGGCGGCGGCTCCGGCGGGACGAAGTGCCCCTCGTCGTCGGGGTCCTCGGGGTCTTCCGGCGCCACGTAGTCGCGCGGGCCCGCCACCGGCGAACCCACCCCGGGAGCGAAGATCACCGAGCCCCCCAGCGGGGGCCTCACCTCGTCCGTACCGCTGTCCGCGCCACTCTCCGCGCCACTGTCGTGGCTGTTCTCGGGACTCTTTTCGGCACTGTTCTCAGCGCTGTTCTCAGAACTCTTCGCGCCCTTGTCCGGGGACGGCTCCTGGCCGCCCCCGGTGCTGTTCTTCCCGCCCTCCAGCAGGGCCAGTCCGTCCACCGACTTGAACGGCTTGGCGCCCGGGGGGTCCGCGGGCTCGTCGCCGTACCCGGCCACGATCGCCGCCCAGGCGGCGTCCTCGTCGATCGGCTGCGGCTCGCGGTCCGCGTCATGTTGCTCAGCCACCGGTGGTGCTCCCCTTCTTCCCGACAGTCGGAGCGAGCCGGCCGATGAACGCGTGACTCTCCTCGAAGATCCGCTCCGCGTCATGGTCCAACGTCGCGACGTGGTAGCTCTGTTCCAGCAAGATCTCCCGGACATCCGTCGAGGAGACCCGGGACAGCACCCGGGCGGAGTCGGAGGGGGGCACGACATGGTCCTTCGGACTGCGCAACAGCAGCAGCGGTTGGGTCACCTGCGGCAGCGCCGCGTCCACCAGACGGAACAGCCTCCCCAGTGAGTAGGCGGCGTGCAGGGGCGTCCGTGTGTACCCCAGCTCCACCTTCCCGTCCTTGGCGATGTCGTTCGCCAGCCCCCCGACCGAGGGGAGCACGTGCCGGAGCACCGGCAGGGCGTACGCCGCCGCCCCGTGCATCTTCACGGCCGGGTTGACGACGACGATCCCGCTGATCGCGGGCCCGTGCTTGGCGGCCAGCCGCAGCGCCAGCGACCCGCCCATGGAGAGCCCGCAGACGAAGACCCGCGCGCACCGCTCCCGCAGCTCGCGCAGCGCCCGGTCCACTTCCGCGTACCAGTCCTGCCACCGCGTGGACTGCATGTCCTGCCAGCGGGTGCCGTGCCCGGGGAGCAGCGGCACCGACACCGTCAGCCCGCGCTCCGCCAGATGCTCGCCCCAAGGGCGCATCGACTGCGGGGAACCGGTGAATCCGTGACAGAGGAGGACGCCGACCTCGCCGCCCTCGTGGTGGTACGGCTCGGCTCCAGGAAGGACCGGCACCGGGGTCTCCTGTTCGTGAGGCTCGGAAGATGTACTTCACCGTACGCGACCGGACCGACACCGACCAGGTGCGTTCGGCCCCCAGGAAGGAGAGTGCGGGACGCCCACGCGTTAAGGTCAGTCGGACAGCACACAGGAGGCATCCGAGTTGATCTACGGTGCAATGAAGTTCTCCGTCGGAGGGTCGCTGAAGCTCGCCTTCAGGCCCTGGGTGGAGGGCATCGAGAACGTTCCCGCCGAAGGGCCCGCGATCCTCGCGAGCAACCATCTCTCGTTCTCGGACTCCTTCTTCCTTCCGGCCGTTCTCGACCGCAAGGTGACCTTCATCGCGAAGGCCGAGTACTTCACCACGCCCGGCATCAAGGGCACGTTGACGGCGGCCTTCTTCAAGGGCGTCGGACAGTTGCCGGTGGACCGCTCCGGGGCGCGCGGGGCGGGTGAGGCGGCGATCAAGAGCGGCGTCGACGTCCTGGCCAAGGGCGAGCTGTTCGGCATCTACCCCGAGGGCACCCGCTCGCCCGACGGCCGGCTCTACCGGGGCAAGCCCGGCGGCCTGGCCCGGGTGGCGCTCGCCAGCGGCGCGCCGGTCATCCCCGTCGCGATGATCGACACGGAGAAGATCCAGCCGCCCGGCAAGGTGGTGCCCAAGCTGATGCGGCCGGGCATCAGGATCGGCAAGCCGCTGGACTTCAGCCGGTACCAGGGCATGGAGGGTGACCGGTTCATCCTGCGCTCGGTGACGGACGAGGTCATGTACGAAATCATGAAGTTGTCCGGTCAGGAGTACGTGGACGTCTACGCGACCGCCGCGAAGCGGCAGTTGGCCGAGGCGGCGAAGGAAAAAAGCCTGTCCGGCGAGTGACGGCGGGCGTGGCCGGGGGGCCGCGGAACGGGGGGCGGGGCCGTGGTGAAGCGTGAGCGTGTCGTACGGATGTCGGTCGAGCAGCCGCTGTGGCGGGCACTGACCGGCTACCGGGTGCTGACCGCCGTCTACGCGATCTTTCTGTTCGTGTTCGAGCGCGACAAGTTCGAACGCCCGTGGGTCGCGATCGTCTTCCTCGCGTTCCTCGCCGTCTGGACCGCCGCGACCCTGCCCCGGGTGGCGAACGCCGCGAGCTGCACCAAGCGGTTCCTGGGCGCGGATCTCACCGTCGCGGTGGTCGGGATCCTGCTCACCCCGCTCGCCGACGAGCAGGCGCAGCAGGTCGACGGCCCCACCCTGCCGACGATATGGGCGGCCGGTTCCGTCCTCGCGTTCGCGATCAAGGGCGGCTGGCGGTGGGCGGCGCTCGCCTCCACCTTCGTCGCCGTCGCCAACCTCATCGAGCGGGCCCACCCCAGCAGGGACACGTTCCACAACGTGCTGCTGGTGTGGATCGCCTCGATCGCGATCGGCTACATCGTGGAGGTGGCCCGCGCCTCCGAACGCATCCTCGCCCGCGCCCTGGAGATCGAGGCCGCGACCCGCGAGCGCGAACGGCTGGCCCGTGACATCCACGACAGCGTCCTCCAGGTGCTGGCGATGGTGCAGCGGCGCGGTACGGCCCTGGGGGGCGAGGCGGCCGAACTGGGCAGGATGGCGGGGGAGCAGGAGGTCGCCCTGCGGACCCTGGTCTCCAGCGGGCTCGTCCCCACGGCCCGCGAAGGAGCGGCCGGCGCGTACCCCGGCGCAGTGGCCGGCGCGGCCCTCGGCGACGTACAGGAGCCGTGCGACCTGCGCTCGCTCCTCGCGCCGTACACGGGCTCGAAGGTCACCTTCGCCGAGCCCGGCGCCCCCGTCCTGCTGGCGCCCGCCGCCGCGAGGGAGCTGGCCGCCGCCGTCGGCGCCGCCCTGGACAACGTGGGCCGGCACGCGGGCGCGGACGCCCGCGCCTGGATCCTGGTCGAGGAGGATCCGGACGAGGTGATCGTGACCGTACGGGACGACGGCCCCGGCATCCCGGAGGGCCGGCTCGCGCAGGCGGAGGGCGAGGGCCGCCTCGGAGTCGCGCTGTCCATCCGTGGGAGGCTGCGGGACCTGGGCGGTACGGCGGAGCTGATCTCCGTCCCGGGGCAGGGCACGGAAGTCGAGTTGAGGGTTCCACGGGGGAAGGCGGAGCGATGAGCACGGACATGACGGGGACGGCGGGACCGATCAGGGTGATGGTCGTCGACGACCACCCGATGTGGCGCGACGCCGTCGCCCGGGACCTGGACGCGGCGGGGTTCGAGGTGATCGCCACGGCCGGGGACGGCCCGCAGGCCGTGCGCCGGGCGAGGGCCACCGCCCCGCAGGTCCTCGTCCTCGACCTCAATCTGCCCGGCATGCCCGGCGTCCAGGTCTGCAAGGAGCTGGTCGGCCTCCAGCCGGGCCTGCGGGTCCTGGTGCTCTCCGCCAGCGGCGAGCACGCCGACGTGCTGGAGGCGGTCAAGTCCGGCGCCACCGGCTACCTGCTCAAGTCGGCCAGTACGGAGGAGCTGGTCGACGCCGTCCGCAGGACCGCCGCCGGAGACCCGGTCTTCACCCCCGGTCTCGCCGGGCTGGTCCTCGGGGAGTACCGCAGGCTCGCCTCCGAGCCCCTGCCCGCCGCCCCGGACGAGCCGAAGGCCCCCCAGCTCACCGACCGGGAGACCGAGGTGCTGCGGCTGGTCGCCAAGGGGCTGTCGTACAAGCAGATCGCCGAGCGGCTGGTCATCTCGCACCGCACCGTGCAGAACCACGTCCAGAACACCCTGGGCAAGCTGCAACTGCACAACCGCGTCGAACTGGTCCGGTACGCCATCGAACGCGGCCTCGACGACGTCTGAGCCGGACGTCCGGCCGGACCCGGGGCCCCGGGCCCCGGGTCCGGACGTCCGCCTCACACCCGGGCGCGGGCGCCGCTCATCGCCCCGGCGAGCAACTCCCGTACGATCTCCGGCCCGTTCAGGGTCAGCACCGACTCCGGGTGGAACTGCACGGACGCGAACCCGGGGCCGCGCAGCGCGTGCACCTCACCGTCCGCCGCGTCACCGTTCCCGTCCCCGCGGCTCACCTCGATGCCGTGCGCCGCCAGTTCGGCCGCCGCCGTGTCGTCGCAGGCCGCCGTGAAGCTGTTGTAGAAGCCGACCGTCTCCGCCCGGCCGAACAGGTCGATGCCGGTCTGCGCGCCCTGATGGGGGACCCGCTTGCGTACGGTCTCCAGACCCAGCTCGGCCGCGATCAGCTCATGGCCGAGGCAGATCCCGAGCAGCCCGTGCCGCCGGTCGCGGAGCAACGCGGCGGCCAGTCCGCGCAGCAGGCCCATCTTCGGGTCGGCGGCGTCCGCCGGATCGCCGGGACCCGGCCCCAGCACCACCGGCCCGGGGTGCGCCCCCACCGCCGCCCGCAGGCCCGGCTCGTCGTAGCGCCGTACGGTCACCTCCAGGCCCGAGGAGCGCAGGACGTACGCGAGCATCGCGGTGAAGGTGTCCTCGCCGTCCACGACCAGCGCGTGGCCGGCCAGGGAGCCCGGCGCGGTCCGCATCTTCAGCCAGAACGGCGCGAGGTCCGCGCGCCGGGCGTCCAGCGCCGCCCGCACCCTCGGGTCGTCCGCGAGGCGCGGGCCTTCCGGGGCGGTCCGCGGCCTGCCGGGCCGCACCCCCAGGGCCGCCAGCACGCCCGCCGCCTTGGCGTGCGTCTCCGCCACCTCGCCCGCCGGGTCCGAGTGCCGTACGAGCGTGGCGCCGACCGGCACCCGCAGCCCGCCGTCGCGGTCGATGTCGGCGGTACGGATCAGGATGGGGGAGTCGAGCGTCTGCGCCCCGCCCGCGTCCCGGCCGATCAGGGCGAGCGCGCCCGCGTAGTAGCCGCGCCCGCCCACCTCGTGGCGTTCGATGACCCGGCAGGCGTTCTGCACCGGCGACCCGGTCACGGTCGCGGCGAACATGGTCTCCCTGAGCACCTCGCGCACGTCCAGCGAGGACCGCCCGCGCAACTCGTACTCGGTGTGGGCGAGATGGGCCATCTCCTTGAGCCGCGGCCCGATCACCACCCCGCCCCGGTCGCCGACGGTGCACATCATCTTCAGCTCCTCGTCCACGACCATGGACAGCTCCTCGGTCTCCTTGCGGTCGCCCAGGAAGCCGAGCAGGCCCTCCGCCGTCGGTCCCCCGGGCGGGTAGCGGAACGTGCCGCTGATCGGGTTCATCACGACCGTCCCGCCGCTCATCCGCACATGCACCTCCGGGCTGGCTCCCACGAGCGTGCGCTCCCCGGTGTGCACGACGAAGGTCCAGTACGCGCCCCGCTCCCCGGCGAGCAGCCGCCGGAACAGGGCGAGGGCGTCGGCGCGGCCGAAGCCGGGGATCCGCCCCCCGAATGTTCTGCGGATGACGAAGTTCGCGCCCTCGCCACTGCCGATCTCGTCCTCGACGACCTTGCGTACGATCCGCGCGTACCGCTCGTCGTCCAGGTCGAAGGCGCCGCCCTCGACCCGTACGGCGTGCCCCGGCAGCAGGTCGAGCACCTCGTCCAACGGCAGTTCGTACCGCTCGTCCGCGACCAGCACGGCCAGGGGCGTCCCGTCGTCCCGTACGTCGAAGCCGCGTTCCCTGATCTGCCGGAACGGCACCAGCGCGAGCGCGGGGCGCTCCCCGTCCGGCAGGTCGGCGAGGCGCGCGGCCTCGTGCACCGGCCCGATCAGCAGCTCCACCACGTCGTGGTCACGGCCCGGCGTGCGGCGGCGGAGCAGGGCGAAGGGCGGGGAGGCGGGGTCCAGGAGCCGGCCGAGGAGGGCGGCGGTCGGGGTGGCGGTCATGGGCGGTGTTCCTTCCGGGTGGGGAGGAACGGCCCGCTTCCCGAGAAGACCCGGAAACACCGAAGGCCGCCCCTCGGGCGGCCTTCTCGATTCGTGTCGCGCGCTGAATCAGTGGGCCGCCGAGTGAGCGGTCCACCACCAGGTCTGCTGTGCGTGCGCGAACATGGACGGCACCTTAGCGCATCGACCGCCCCGGAAGTGTGTGGCATTCCATACTCTGAGCATCGGCCGTGGCACAGGCCGCGACCACGTAATCTGAACGCGTGACAGTGAACGCTCAGAACCCCCCGACCCAAGTGCCGACCTGGAAAGATCTTCCCGCTGCCCAGCAGCCGGTGTATCCGGACCGGGAAGCCCTGCGCGGAGTGGTGGCCGAGCTGGAGTCGTACCCCCCGCTCGTCTTCGCCGGCGAGTGCGACCAGCTGCGCGCCCGGATGGCCGCCGTCGCCAAGGGCGAGGCGTTCCTGCTCCAGGGTGGCGACTGCGCCGAGGCCTTCGACGGTGTCTCCGCCGATCACATCCGCGGCAAGCTCAAGACCCTCCTCCAGATGGGCGCGATCCTCACGTACGCGGCGTCCGTGCCGGTGGTCAAGGTCGGACGGATCGCCGGGCAGTACTCGAAGCCGCGCTCCAAGGACACCGAGACCCGGGGTGGCGTGACCCTGCCCACGTACCGGGGCGACTCCGTCAACGGCTTCGCCTTCGACGAGAAGTCCCGGATCCCGGACCCGGAGCGGCTCAAGCGGATGTACAACGCCTCCGCGGCGACGCTCAACCTGGTCCGCGCCTTCACCACCGGCGGTTACGCCGACCTGCGCCAGGTGCACGCCTGGAACCAGGACTTCGTGAAGTCCTCGCCCTCCGGGCAGCGTTACGAGCAGCTCGCGCGCGAGATCGACAACGCGCTGAACTTCATGAAGGCGGCGGGGACCGACCCGGCGGAGTTCCGCACGGTCGAGTTCTACTC
Source organism: Streptomyces sp. NBC_01317 (assembly GCF_035961655.1). NCBI lineage: Bacteria > Bacillati > Actinomycetota > Actinomycetes > Kitasatosporales > Streptomycetaceae > Streptomyces > Streptomyces sp. NBC_01317. Next base: position 6,126,344 of record NZ_CP108393.1, read on the forward strand.
CTCGCACGAGGCCCTGCTGCTGGACTACGAGTCGGCGCTGACCCGCGTCGACTCCCGGACGGGCGAGCTGTACGACGTCTCGGGCCACATGGTCTGGGTCGGTGAGCGCACCCGCCAGCTGGACGGCGCGCACATCGAGTTCGCTTCGAGGATCCGTAACCCCATCGGCGTCAAGCTGGGCCCGACGACGACGGTGGACGACGCGCTCGCGTACGTCGACCGCCTCGACCCGGACCGCCAGCCGGGCCGGCTGACCTTCATCGTCCGGATGGGCGCGGACAAGGTCAGGGACAAGCTTCCCGAGCTGGTCCAGAAGGTCACCGCCTCCGGCGCGACCGTGGCCTGGGTGACCGACCCGATGCACGGCAACACCTTCGAGGCGGCCTCCGGGCACAAGACCCGGCGCTTCGACGACGTGCTGGACGAGGTCAAGGGCTTCTTCGAGGTGCACAAGGGCCTCGGCACCCACCCGGGCGGCATCCACGTGGAGCTGACGGGCGACGACGTCACGGAGTGCGTGGGCGGCGGCGACGAGATCTTCGTGGACGACCTGCACCAGCGCTACGAGACCGCGTGCGACCCGCGGCTCAACCGCAGCCAGTCGCTGGACCTCGCGTTCCTCGTGGCGGAGATGTACCGGGCGCAGTAGCGGTAGGCGACAGGAACGGACGAGGGGGCGCGGATCGATGTGATCCGCGCCCCATCGTCCGTTCCGGGACTTTTGCGTGCGGGCGGTGGCGGGTAAGGTTAGGTTTGCCTCACCGGGACGGTCGGGGTGACCGCCCGCCGCCATTGCCCCACTGTTTCCCGCCGGAGGTGAACCGCGTGTACGTGTGCTCGTGTTTCGGCATCACCGAGAAGCAGGTCAGGGAGCACGCGGACAGCGGCGCCTGCACCCCGCGCCAGATCGCCTCGGCCAGCAAGGCCGGCACCGACTGCGGTTCGTGCGTGCGCCGGATCCAGTCCCTCCTCGGCCGGGGAGCGGTGTGCCCCCGCCGCGAGCTGCTCAAGGAACCCGTACGGGCGGAAGCCGTCCTCACGGAATCCACTCTCACGGAATCCGCTCTCGTGGAATCCGTCTTCACGGAAGCCGCGCACGCCGGATCCGTACCGGCGGCCTGAGGGTCAGCTGTCCGGCTGCTCGATGACCTGGGCGAGATACAGCGGCTCACCGAGCTTCTCGACCAGCGCGAGCTGAGTGTCGAGATAGTCGATGTGGTGCTCCTCGTCCGCCAGGATCGACTCGAAGATCCGCTTGGACGTGTGGTCCGCCTTCTGGCGCATGACGTCGATCCCGCGCTTGAGGCGGTCGATCGCCTCCACCTCGACCTCACGGTCCGCCTGGAACATCTCCGTGACCGTCTGCCCCACCCGGACATGGAACAGCCGCTGGTAGTTCGGCAGGCCGTCCAGGAAAAGAATCCGGTCGGTGAGCAGCTCGGCGTGCTTCATCTCGTCGAACGACTCGGCGCGCGTGTACTTCGCGAGCTTCGTCCAGCCGAAGTTCTCCTGCATCTTGGCGTGCAGGAAGTACTGATTGATCGCGGTCAGTTCCGCGGTCAGCTGCTCGTTGAGGAATTCGAGGACCTCGGGGTCGCCCTGCATCGCGGCGGCTCCTTCCAGGCGGGTGACGGGCAGGAATGCGGGAATCCTCGCACTGCCACCGGGAGGCGTCCAGTAAGTGCATGCTTACTACCAGTTGCCCGAATCCGCCGAGACCTGGTCATGACCACCCCTTCCGGTCTGTCACCATGGAAGGTATGGGGCAGCCGAACCGGGAACGTCAAGAGCCGGATCAGGCCGAACTTCCACCAGGTCAGCGCCTCCAGCGCGGCTGGCCGGTCACCCACTACGGCCCCGTCCCCCGCTTCCGGCCGGAACGCTGGGAATTCCGGGTCTTCGGCGCCACGCTCGACGGCGGCAAACGCTGCTGGAATCACGAGGAATTCTCCGCGCTTCCGTTCTCCACGGTGATCGGTGATCTGCACTGTGTGACGAAGTTCAGCATGGTGGGGGCCGAATGGGGCGGAGTGCCCGCCCGTACCGTCCTGGAACTGGTCCCGCCCGCCCCCGGCGTCACCCATGTGATGGTCTGGGCCGAATACGGCTTCAGTGCCAATCTGCGACTCGCCGACTTCGCCGCCGACCGCACGATTTTCGCCACCCATAAGGACGGCGAACTGCTCACGGCCGAGCACGGATTTCCGCTGCGCCTCGTCGTACCGCAGCTGTATGCGTGGAAAGGGCCCAAATGGGTCCGGGGCGTGGAATACATGACCGCCGACCGCCGCGGCTTCTGGGAGGAGCGCGGCTATCACAATGTCGGCGACCCTTGGGCGGAGCAGCGCTACTCGTACCAGGAGGGCCCGGGAGAGGGCCCGGAGCTGTAGGGCGTGTCCGCGGGCCCGTCCTACCCGCCCGTCCTACTCGTCGCGGAGCTTCTTCAGCAGCGCCACGTCCGCCGCGTGCCCCTCCTTGCCGCCCGGTGTCTCGATCACCAGGGGTACGCCCTCGGTCGCCGGATGCGTGAACAGCGCGCGGAACGGGTCCTCGCCGATGTGGCCCGTACCGATGTTCTCGTGGCGGTCCTTGTGCGCGCCCGCCACGTCCTTGGAGTCGTTGGCGTGGATCAGCTTGAGCCGCCCGGCCCCGACCGTCTCCACCAGCAGGTCCAGGGTCCGGTGTGTCCCGTCCGGCTCCGCGAGGTCGTGGCCCGCCGCGAAGATGTGGCAGGTGTCCAGACAGATCCCCAGCTTGGGGTGGGAGTCCAGCGCCTCGAAGTACGGACCGAAGTCCCACGTCCTGGAGCAGAGCGAGAACCCCTGACCCGCGGTCGACTCCAGCAGCAGGAACGGGTCGTCGTCCTCGGTCAGCTCGTCGAGCAGCGGCAGCATCCGCTCCCGTACCTGCGCGAGCGCCACTTCGCGGGAGCGGCCGCCGGTCGCGGAGCCGGTGTGCACGACCACCCCCAGCGCGCCGATCTCGCGGGCCCGGCGCAGGCTGTGGCGCAGTGAGTCCACGGACCGGTCGGCCGTCGCCTCCGTGTGCGAGCCGAAGTTGATCAGGTACGGGGCATGGACGTACGCCGGGATCTCCCCGGCGGCGCACTCGCCGCGGAACTGTTCGTCCTGCGCCGGGTTCCCGGCGGGCGTCGCCCAGCCGCGCGGATTGGCCGCGAAGACCTGGACGGCCTCCGCGCCCAACTCGCGGGCGTAGGCCAGACCGGTCGTGGCGAGGCCGCCGGCCACCGGTACGTGGCCGCCGACAGGGTTGCGCATCGGTGTTCAGAGTCCCTTGGTCTTGATGGTGATCGTGCTGCCCTCGGGGGCGGTGCCGCCGCCCTCGACGGACTGCTCGGAGACGGTGTCGTCCAGGAACGGGAAGCTCCGGTCGACGCTGACCTCGAAGCCGGCGTCCTCCAGGGCGTTCTCGGCCTCGTCGAGCTTCTGGCCCGTGACGTCGGGCACCGTCACTTCCCGGGGCCCCTTGGAGAGGGTCAGCGTGACCGTGTCGCCCCGGGCCAGCTCGGTGCCCTCCGCGACGGACTGCCGGGCTACGGAACCGGCGTCCTCCGACGAGTTCACGCGCCCGGGAGCGATACGCACCTTGAGGCCGGCGTCCGTGAGCCGGGCGGTGGCGTCCTCCTCGGTCTCGCCCGTCACGTCCTCCACCTCGACCGGGCCGCCCTTGCTCACGACGAGCCTGATCCCCGAGTCGGGCCGCACCTCGGCCCCGGAGGCGGGGTCCGTACGGATCACGGCGCCCTGCTCGACGGTGTCGTCGAACGACCGGGTCACCACACCGGCGGCCAGGCCGGCCTGCCTGAGCACCCGCCTCGCCTCGGCGAGTGTCGAGCCCTCCAGGTCGGGGACCTTCACGACCTCCGGGCCGCGCGAGACGACGATGGTCACAGGACCGCCGCCGCGGACCCGCGCGCGGGAGTCCGGGTCGCTGCCCATGACCGTGCCGCGCTCGAAGGTGTCGCTGAAGTCGTTCCCGACCTTCACGTCCAGGCCGGCGTCGGCCAGCCGCTTCTTCGCCTCCTGCTCGGTCTGCCCGAGGAGGGAAGGCACGCGGGTGAACTGGCCTGAATTGATGTACCAGACGCCTGTGCCGACGCCCAGGACGAGCAGCACGGCGACGAGCGCGGCGATGACGCCCCGGCGGGGCGGGCGGGTGGCGCGGGCCGCGCCGCGAGGTGGCGCGTGAGGGAGGTCCGGGGGCGCCATCTCCAGCCGGCTGGTGCGGTGGACTCCGTCGGGCTTCCGCCGGTTGGCGCGCGGTGGCTCCTCGGGAGGCAGCACGCGCGGGATCACCGCCGTACGCCCCTCGGCACCGCCGTCCGGGACGGGCTTGGCCTTCGGCGGTACGGCGTCCAGCTGGGCGTCGCTCAGCCGGCAGCGGGCCTCCCGGGCCAGGGCGAGCAGCGCGACGGCGTCGTACGGGCGGTGGCCGGGGTCACGGGCCGTGGCCGCCGCGACGATTCCGTCCAGCTCGACGGCGAGGCCCGGCACGGCGGTGGACGGGGCGGGCACGTCCTCGTTGAGGTGCAGGTACAGCACCTGCGCCGGGGTGTCACCGGCGTGCGGCTTGCCGCCGGTCAGCATCTCGTGGAGGACGACCCCGCAGGCGTACACGTCGACGCGGGTGTCGGAGGTGCCGTGCTCGATCTGCTCGGGCGCGAGGTACGACACCGTGCCGAGGACCGTGCCCGTGGTGTTGGTGACGTCGCCCAGGACCCGTACGAGCCCGAAGTCCGCGACCTTGACGCGGCCGTCGTCCCCTATGAGGACGTTCTCCGGCTTCATGTCCCGGTGCACGAACCCGGCGCGGTGGGCGGCGCCGAGCGCGGCGAGCACGGGCTCCAGGATGTCCAGCGCGGCCCGGGGCCGGAGCGCGCCGCGCTCGCGCAGGACGTCGCGCAGGGTGCAGCCCTGGACGTACTCCATCGCGAGGTAGACGTACGCGCCCTGGGCACCCTGGTCGAAGACGGCGACGACGTTGGGGTGCGCGAGGCGGGCGACGGACTTGGCCTCGCGGATGAACCGCTCCACGAAGGCGACGTCTCCGGCGAGCGCCGGGTGCATCACCTTGAGGGCCAGGACCCGGTCGAGCCGGGTGTCGAACGCGCGGTAGACGGTGGCCATGCCGCCCACCGCGATGCGCGCGTCGACGCGGTACCGGCCGTCGAGCAGGTGCCCGACGAGGGGGTCCTGAAGGGTCGTGTCCACGGTGCGAGTGTACGAGCCGGGGGTGTGGGTGCGCCGGGGCGCGGTCTTCTTGCAGCGCACCTGTGACGCGCGGCGCGCGTCCGTGTTGTCCTCAGTCGCCGGACGGGCTTTGTTTGTGCGTCTGCCCGGTGCGGGCGGGTGCGGGTTACTGATTGTCCTCAATCGCCGGACGGGCTGGGTTGTGCCCGCTGCGGCCCCGGTGGGCTGGGTGCGGGTTGTTGCCGGGGGCCGGGCAGGGGTCGTGTCCTGCACTGCATGTTTTACGTCGCGTTCAGGACCTTGTTTTATTCGGGTTCGCCACGCGACACAAAACACGCTTTACGTTCCGGACACGACCCCTGCCCGTCCCCCTTCCACGCCCGCGTTCAAGACAACCCCGGCCCGCTCCGGCCTTGGAGAACACCGGGGGCAGCGTCCAGCCCGTCCGGCGTTTGAGGACATCGGTAAGCCGCGCTCGCGTACCGGGCAGGGGCACACTCCAGCCTGTCCGGCGTTTGAGGACATCGGTAAGCCGCGCCCGCGCCCCGGGCAGGGGCACACTCCAGCCCGTCCGGCGATTGAGGACATCAGTAAGCGGCACCGTCCACCGGGCAGAGGCGAGGCTCCCCGGGCCGGCGGGGTCGTTGAGCTCACCCTCGGCGTGAGGGGGGTGGGGTCGGAGGAGGTGCGTGTGTCCGGACGTAAAGCGTGTTTTGTGGCGCATGGCTACCGTGAATGTCCGGGGTTCCTGAGGCGCCGTAAAACATGCAGTCCGGACATACGTACCTCCGCAGGCCCCGCCCCCCGTCACCACGACACACCCAGCCCGTCCGGCGATTGAGGACATCAGTAAGCGCAACCGGTCACCGGGCGAAACGGCTACGTGAACGCCGGCCGCTCCGGGTCGAGTGTGGCGACGCCCTCCGAGGGCGAGGACGCACGGGCGAACCGGCGGCGGGGGATTCGGCCCGCCCGGAAGGCCAACCGGCCCCCCGCCACCGCGTACCGCATCGCGGAAGCCATCAGCTCCGGCTCCCGCGCCCGCGTCACCGCGGACGCCAGCATCACCGCCGCACACCCCAGCTCCATCGCCAGCGAGGCGTCGGACGCCGTGCCCGCGCCCGCGTCCAGGATCACCGGGACGTTCGCGTGTTCCACGATGAGCTGGAAGTTGTGCGGGTTGCGGATGCCCAGGCCGGACCCGATGGGCGACCCCAACGGCATGATCGCCGCGCACCCCACGTCCTCCAGCTTGCGGGCCAGCACGGGGTCGTCGTTCGTGTACGGCAGGACCGTGAAGCCGTCGTCGACCAGCGTCTCCGCCGCGTCGAGCAGCTCGATCGGATCGGGCAGCAGCGTGCGTTCGTCCGCGACGACCTCCAGTTTGATCCAGTCCGTGCCCAGCGCCTCGCGGGCGAGCCGCGCGGTCAGGACCGCCTCCCCGGCGGTGAAGCACCCCGCCGTGTTGGGCAGGGCCCGGATCCCCAGGGATTCGAGGAGGGACAGCACGGACCCTTGCACGGTCGGGTCGAGGCGCCGCATCGCGACGGTGGTGAGTTCGGTGCCCGAGGCGATCAGGGACCTGCGCAGGACGTCGAGGCTGGGCGCACCCCCCGTACCCATGATCAGGCGGGAGTCGAGGACGGTGTCGCCGATGACAAGCCGGTCGTCGGCCATGGTCAGCCTCCCTGGACGGCGGTGAGGACTTCCACCCGGTCGGCGTCGCGCAGGAGGGTGCCGGACCAGCGGGAGCGCGGGACGACCGTCTCGTTGACGGCGGCGGCGACACCCGAGGGCGCGGGGGTCAGCGTCGCGACCAGCACGTCGAGCGTGGTGCCCGCGCCGACCGCGCGGGGCTCGCCGTTCACGGAGACGGAGATGGTGAGGGTCGCGGAAGCGTTCACGGTGTCGGTCATGCGAGCTGCTCCTGACGTACCGGGGCGGGGGAGAAGCGGCGGGGGGTGAAGGGGCGCGCGACCTCGGGGAGTTCGCCGGTGGTCAGCACGTCGGCCATCGCGTCCCCGGTGACGGGGGTGAGGAGGACCCCGTTGCGGTAGTGGCCGGTGGCCAGGTGGAGGCCGGGGAGGGCGGTGGGCCCGAGCAGGGGCGCGTTGTCGGGCGAACCCGGCCGCAGCCCGGCGCTCGCCTCGGTGAAGGGCAGTTCGGTGATGCCCGGCACCAATTCGTGCGCGTCACGGAGCAGCTCGTACACCCCGCCCGCCGTGACCGTGGTGTCCCAGCCCTGTTCCTCGCTGGTCGCGCCGACGACGAGTTCGCCGTTCTCGCGCGGCACGAGATAGACGTGGCTGCCGCGTACGACGGCCCGCAGGGACCTGGACAGGAACGGCGCGTACGGCCGGGGCACCGTGAGCCGCAGGACCTGGCCCTTCACGGGCCGTACCGGCGGTACGACATCGGTCGGCAGACCCGCCAGCTTCCCGCTGAGACTCCCGCCCGCCAGGACCGTCTGGCCGGCGGAGAGGACGCGGCCGTCGGCCAGGACGACGCCGGTCGCCCGGTCCCGTACGACGGTGAGGCGGCTCGCGAAGGCGCGGTGGAAGACCACCCCGGCCCGTTCGCACGCCGTCACCAGCGCCGCCGCGAGCCGGCGGGGATCGATCTGGTGGTCGCCGTCGACCCGCAGGCCCCCGCGTACGCCGGGCGCGAGCATCGGCTCCAGCCGCCGGCACTCGCGGCCGGAGAGCCACTCCGAGGAGAGCCCGGAACGCCGCTGGAAGCCGTGCAGTTCGCGCAGATGCGCGCGGTCGTCGGCGTCGAGGGCCACGGCGAGCGTGCCGCAGGTCCGGTAGCCGGTGTCCTGGCCGCTCGCCGCCTCCAGCTCGGCGACGAAGGCGGGGTAGCGCGCGGCGGAGGCGAGGTTGAGCCCGAGGAGCGTCTCCTCGCCGTAGTGGAGTTCGGTGACGGCGGCCAGCATGCCCGCCGCGACCTGCGCGGCCCCGCCGCCCGGTTCGGGGTCGGCGACGGCGGTACGGAGTCCGCGCTGCGCGGCCCGCCACGCCGTGACCAGGCCGATGATGCCGCCTCCGACCACCAGGACGTCGGAGGTGTGGGTTTCGGGGTGCTGACCCGTATGGGACGACTGCATGGGCGTCCAGCCCCTCCCTTCGCCGGCATGACCCGGATCAGGTTCGTACGGTCGGAGGCCGTCAGCCTCCCTCTCAGCCCGGTGCGTCCGGGCTCCCGCGAGGTAGTGTCACCCGCCAGACTAACGCCCTGTCCTCCGCCCGGTAAGGGAGCAATCACCGTGGCCCGTTCGCTGGACGGTCTTGTCCTGGCCCCCGTCGCCGACCAGGCGCCGGGTCAGGTGGGTACCCGCACGCGCTTCACGTACGGCGAGCGGGACGGCCGGATCTGGGCCGCCTACGAGGGCGGTGACGTGGAGCGGGGCCATCTGGTGGGGACCCGTGACGGGGACCGGCTGGACTTCCGTTACGTACAGCTCAGGAGGGACGGCGGGACGTCCTCCGGGCACTGCGTCTCCCTGGTGGTGGACCTGCCGGACGGCAGGGTCCGGCTGGAGGAGACGTGGGAGTGGGAGTCGCGGGAGGGCAGCGGGACGAGCGTGGTGGAGGAGCTGCCTTCTGATGGTCCGTCCGTTCTCTAAGGTGATCGGGTGAGCGAGCAGCGGAGACACCCGGAAGAGCGGCACGTCGTCATCGTCGGGGCCGGGATGGCGGGGGTGCAGACCGCGGTCGCCCTGCGCGAGGGCGGCTTCCGCGACCGGATCACCCTGATCGGCGCGGAGCCGCATCCGCCGTACGACCGGCCGCCGCTCTCCAAGGCGGTCCTGCTCGGCCAGGCCGACGGGTCGTCCTTCGACCTCGACTTCGCGGCGCTCTCCGTCGACCTGCGGCTCGGTCTCGCCGTGACCGGGCTGCGGCCGGACGTACGGGAACTCGACACGGCGGACGGTCCTGTGCCGTACGACGTGCTGGTCGTCGCGACCGGCGCGGAGCCGGTCAGGCTGCCCGGCACGGAGGACGTCCCGGGCGTGCATCTGCTGCGCACGCTGGACGACGCCGAGCGGCTGCGGCCGGTGCTGGGGCGGCAGGACGACGTGGTGGTCGTGGGCGCGGGCTGGATCGGCGCGGAGTTCGCGACGGCCGCGCGGGAGGCGGGGTGCGCCGTGACGGTCGTGGAGGCGGCGGACCGGCCGCTCGCGGGTGTCCTCCCGGCGGAGGTGGCCGCGCCGATGGCCGGCTGGTACGCGGAGAGCGGCGCCGCACTGCTGACCGACGCGCGCGTGGCGTCCGTCGAGCCGGGCGCGGTGGTCCTCGCGGACGGCCGGCGGCTGCCGGCGGGCGCGGTGGTCGTGGGCATCGGGGCGCGGCCCGCGACGGGCTGGCTGGCGGGCTCGGGCGTGGAGCTGGGCCCGGACGGGTCCGTCACGGCGGACGAACGGCTCAGGACGTCGCTGCCCGGGGTGTACGCGGTGGGCGACTGCGCCTCCTTCCCCTCGGCCCGGTACGGCGCGCGGCTGCTCGTCCACCACTGGGACAACGCGCTCCAGGGCCCCCGTACCGTCGCCGCCCGGATCATCGGGGAGACCGAAGGGGTCTACGACCCGGTGCCGTACTTCTGGTCGGAGCAGTTCGGCCGCTTCGTGCAGTACGCGGGCCACCACGCGTCCGCCGACACCCTGGTGTGGCGCGGCGACCCGGCGGAGGCGGCGTGGTCGGTGGCGTGGCTGCGGGAGGGCGCGCTGGTGGCCCTGCTGGCGGTGGGCCGGCCCCGGGACCTGGCCCAGGCCAGGAAACTGCTGGAAACCGCCACCCGCCTGGACCCCCACCGGCTGGCGGATCCCGCGATCCCCTTGAAGAAGGCCGTCCTCTGAGCGGGCGGGGAACGCGTCCCCCCTCGGCCGGGGCAACCCAACTACCGTCCGCCCGTCCGGGATGGCACGCTTGTCCTCGTGACCGAGATTGACGCAAAGATCGATGCTCTCGTCCCTGCCTGGCTCCACCTGCCCGATATCGCCGAATTGTTCGATGTCGAGGTGACGCGGGTGCGGCAGCTGGTGAAGGAAGGCCAGCTGATCGCCGTCCGCCGCGGTGAGAACCGCGCGCTCCAGGTGCCCGCCGCCTTCATCGACGGCGGCAAGGTCGTCAAGGGTCTCGCCGGGACCCTGACGCTCCTGAGGGACGACGGCTGGACCGACGAAGAGATGCTGGAGTGGCTCTTCACCTCCGACCCCACCCTGCCGGGCACGCCCGCGCAGGCGCTCAGCGAGAATCGCGGCACGGAGGTGAAGCGCCGGGCCCAGGCGCTCGCCGTCTGAACCGTCCGACCGGCTGAATCGGCTGAATCGGCTGGACCGGCTGAACCACAGCACCGCACGCGGCGCGCGGCGGTACGGCACCGCCCTCGCGGTCCCGTACCGCTGTCCCCCGCGAACCGACGGGGGGATCCTTCATGCCCACAGACATGACCGCGGTACGTACCGCGCTGTCCGACGCCCGGCTCTACCTCTGCACGGACGCCCGCAGGAAGCAGGGGGACCTCCCCGAGTTCCTCGACGCCGTCCTGGCGTCCGGCGTGGACATCGTGCAGCTGCGCGACAAGGGCATGGAGGCGGCCGAGGAACTGGAACACCTCCAGGTCTTCGCCGAGGCGAGCCGGCGCCACGGCGTCCTGCTGGCGGTGAACGACCGCGCCGACGTGGCCCACGCCATCGGCTCCGACGTGCTGCACCTGGGCCAGGGTGACCTCCCGGTCCCCGCCGCCCGCGCCCTTCTCGGCGAGGCGCCGCTGATCGGCAGGTCCACCCACGCGGAGGCGGAGGTCGACGCGGCGGTGGCGGAGCCGGGGGTGGACTACTTCTGTACGGGTCCGTGCTGGCCCACCCCGACCAAGCCGGGCCGCCACGCGCCCGGCCTCGACCTCGTGCGGTACACGGCCGCCCTGGCCACCGGCCGCCCCTGGTTCGCGATCGGCGGCATCGACGCGGGCAACCTCGACCAGGTGCTGGACGCGGGCGCCCGCCGGGTGGTGGTCGTACGGGCGATCACGGAGGCCGACGACCCGGCGGCGGCGACGGCCTCGCTCGCCGAGCGGGTGCGTGAGCGGTCCCGCTGACCGGCGGCTCGTCCCCCGCGAGCGGCCTCCCGGGTGTCCGAGGCGTGGACCGGGGACCGGCAAACCGGTCAAATGCCCCCCGCTCGCTTGGGAGACCGCCACACCCTCGATAACCTGCACGTATGGCCTTCGGTACACCTTCGACCAGAACAGATCACGCACCGACCGTGCGTGAACTGCTCGCCGCGGGCGAGACCACCTATTCGTTCGAGTTCTGGGCGCCCAAGACCGAGAAGGGCGAGCGGAACCTCTGGAACGCGCTGCGCCGGGTCGAGGCGGTGGCCCCCAGCTTCGTGTCGGTGACGTACGGCGCGGGCGGCTCCACCCGGGCCGGCACGGTGAAGGCCACCGAGCAGATCGCGGCCGACACCACCCTCACCCCGGTCGCCCACCTCACGGCCGTCGGCCAGTCCGTCGCCGAACTGCGCAACATGATCGGGCAGTACGCCGACGCGGGGATCCGCAACATCCTCGCCGTACGGGGCGACCCGCCCGGCGACCCCATGGGCGAGTGGGTCAAGCACCCGCAGGGCGTGCGGTACGCGGCGGAACTGGTGCGCCTGATCAAGGAGTCGGGAGACTTCTGCGTCGGGGTCGCGGCCTTCCCCGAGATGCACCCGCGGTCGTCCGACTGGGACACGGACATCCGCCACTTCGTGGACAAGTGCCGGGCCGGCGCCGACTACGCGATCACGCAGATGTTCTTCGAACCTGACGGATATCTCCACCTTCGTGACCGGGTCGAGTCCGCCGGTTGCGCAACTCCGATCATTCCGGAAATCATGCCGGTCACGAGCGTGCGGATGCTGGAGCGGCTGCCCCAGCTCAGCACCGCGGCCGTCCCGTCGGCGCTGAAAGAGCGGATCCTCGCCGTCAAGGACGATGCGGCCGCTGTACGCTCCATTGGCATCGAGTTCGCGACGGAGTTCTGCGCGGGACTGCTCGCCGAGGGCGTCCCCGGACTGCACTTCATTACACTCAACAACTCCACGGCGACGCTCGAAATCTACGAGAATCTCGGACTGCGCGAGCAGTCGTGACCGGCCGTGGCCGCCCTGTCCCGGGGTGGTGGCCGCAGGAGAGGGGCGGGCATGGGCTGGACGGTCCTCTACATCGCATTCGGAATCGTGGCGCTGTGGCTGCTGGGTGAGGTGCTGCTCCAGTACAAGGCGCGGCTGCGCTGGCGACTTCTCGCCTTCACCGGGTTCATGGGTGTGGTGCTGGGTGTCCTGATGCCGTCCGTCTTCGTCATCGCGCTCGGCGCGATCGCGTTCGCCGTCGGGCAGGCGTATGTGACGCTCTCCTTCCGCCGAGGCTTCTCGACGGGCTGGGCGCTGGGCGGCAGCCCGGGAGCCAGCCGCCGGCGCAGGGCGGTCGGCGGGGGCGAGCAGGAGCCCACGCTCCAGGTCTCGGACCTGGAGTACGAACCGGCCATGGCCGTGCCCGCCCTGGACGCCGCGATGACGGCGACGATGGGGGCGGTGTACGAACCGCAGCCGCTCCCCGACGACACTGGGCAGTACGGCGTCTACAAGGACGACCAGGCCCAGCAGAACCCGTACGGCGAGGCGTTCGACGCCTTCGCCGGGTACGGGCAGGCCGCGCCGGAGCAGCCGTACGCGGCGCAGGACCCGTACGCCGACCCGAACGCGTACGGCACCGGCCAGGGCGTCTACGCGGCGCAGGACACCGGCCAGGGCGTCGGCCAGGGCGTGGGTCAGGACGCCTACGCGCAGTACGGCTACGGCACCGACCAGCCGTACGCGGCCTACTCCGACCCGTACATCGGCACGTCCGACGGCGGCGGTCAGCAGCAGGGGGCGTACGACAGCTACGGCGGCCAGCAGCAGTACGCGGACCCCTACGCCGCCCAGCAGCAGTACAGCGCCGACACCCCGCCCGGCGGGGTGTGGGTCCCGCAGCAGCGCGAGGGCGACCAGCAGGTCCCGCCGATGCCGCAGGAGGAGCCGCGCGACTACGGCTACGACCCCGGCTACAACAACAACGAGCAGCAGTACCGGTACTGACCGGCTCGTACCGGTACGGACCGGCTACCGCGAGCCGCGGAAGTCCGCCCCCTCCACGATCAGCCCGGCGACCAGCGCGCCGGACATGCCCGCGTGAGCGAGGCCGCCCCCGGGATGCGCCCAGCCGCCCGCCCGGTGGAGCCCGGTCAGCGCGGTGCTGTTCGCCGGATACAGGAAGTGCCCGTCCGCCCCGGCCAGCGCGGGTGCCGGTACAGAACCGCCCGCCGCCCCCGTCTGCTCCGCCGTGTCGGCGGGCGTCCGTATCTCGCGCCACTCCACCCGCCCGGCCAGCCCGGGCACGGCCGCCTCCGCCGCCGTGACCAGCGCGTCCGCGTACCGCTCCCGCAGCCCGGCGTCCGTCCAGTCGACCGGGCCCTGCGCGGCGACGGTCGCCGTGACCGTCACCGCCTCGTGGTCCGCGTCGGGCCGCGTCGCCGGGTCGTCGGGACGCAGCACCGTGACCGTGGGCCGCGCCGCCGGGCGCCCGGCGAAGAGATCGGCCGTCTCGGCGGCGCCGTCGGGGGAGTGCACCACCGTCCGGTGCGCGGCGTCCCCGGGCCGCCCGCCCCGCAGCGCCAGCAGCACCGTGAACCGCCCGGGCGCCAGGGAGGCGTCCCTGCCCCCCGGTCGCACGTCCCGCCCCTCCGGCCGTACGTCGCCCGCCTCCCGGACCTCCCGCCCGGCGAGCGGACCCGGCGCGACACCCGCCACCACCCGGTCCGCCGCCACGACCGTGCCGTCCGCCAACTCGACGCCCGTGGCCGCGCCGTCCTTCTCCACGATCCTGGTCACCCCGGTCCCGAAGACGAACTCCACCCGGCGCGCCAGGCACCGTTCGTACACCGCCCGCGCCAACTCCCTCATCCCGCCGCCCACATACCAGCTGCCGAAGGTCTGCTCCAGATACGGCAGCACAGCCGCGCTCGCCGGGGCGCGCCGCGGATCGAGGCCGTACGACAGCGCGTACCCGTCCAGCAGGGCGGCGAGGCGGGGGTCGGCCAGCTCCCAGGCGCCGGTCTGCGCGACCGTCCCGGCCCGGCGCGCGCCGCGCAGCAGCCGTCTCTGCCGTACCGCCGGATACGGATCGTGCGCGAGCGGCCCCCGGTCGGCGGGCAACGGCTCCTCCAACAGCGGCCTCCTGGACCGGTCCCAGGTGTCCCTGGCCCGTCCGAGGAACTCCCCCCAGCGCTCCCCGGCGCCCCCGCCCAGCGCCGCGTCGAGGGCGGAGACGACCCCGGCCCGTGACGCGTCGGGCAGCAGGACGTCCGTACCGTCGGCGAAGACGTGCCGGGCCGCCGGGTCCACCTGCCGCAGCTCGACGCACGCCTCCAGCGGCTCCTTGCCGGTCTTGACGAACAGGTCGCGGTACACCGCCGGCAGATGCAGCAGCCCCGGCCCGGTGTCGAAGACGAAACCCGCGCGCGCGAACCGGCCGACCGACCCGCCGTACGTCGCCGCGCGTTCGTACACCGTCACCCGGTGGCCCGCCACGGCCAGCCGGGCCGCCGCCGCCATGGCGCCCATGCCCGCGCCGATCACCACAATCCGTGCCATGCCAGGGACTTTATCCGGGGCCACTGACAACGCGGCCCCGCGCCCTGCGCCGCAGGAAACGGCGGATCCGGGAGGCCAGGAAGACCACCGTCACGACGCCCAGCACCAACAGCGTGGCGGCGATCGAGGCGGCGGCGACCGGATGGAAGAGCGCGAACGTGATGATCCCGGCGACGCCCAGATCCTCCAGCGTGCTCAGGGCGATGTTGCTGAACGGCTCGGGGGAGGTGTTCACGGCCATCCGCGTACCGGCCTTCACCAGATGGCTGACCAGCGCGGTGGAGCCGCCGACCGCGCCCGCCGCGAGGTCGGGCAGCGAACCGCTCTGACCGGCGAGCAACGCCCCGACCACCGCGCCCGACACGGGCCTGATGACCGTGTGCACGGTGTCCCAGACGGTGTCGACGTACGGGATCTTGTCGGCGACGGCCTCGCAGAGGAAGAGCAGGCCGGCGGCTATCAGCACGTCGGTGCGCTGGAGCGAGGCGGGCACCTCGTCGGTCAGCCCGGTGGCACCGAACACGCCGAACAGCAGGACCACCGCGTAGGCGTTGATCCCGCTGGCCCAGCCGCTGGTGAAGACGAGGGGGAGTACGGACACGGACGCGATCGTAGCCACGGCGGGGCCGCCGCGGGGTGGGGACGGGAACCCGGTTCTGAGTACGGCTACTCACCGCGTGAGATGAGTAGGCGCGCGGATGGGCCGCCACCGGCGCGGAGGGGAGAGTGGGGACCACGGAAGGGGCGCGGCGCCGGCACCGCCGGCACGGGGCTGCGGAACGGTGCTGCACCCCTGACGTGGTGGGGGGAACGGGGGTACGGGGTACGGGGGCGGGGGAGCCGGACAGGGGGGAACGGGGGAACGGGGGACGGGAGAACGGGGCACGGGGGAACGGGGGGAACGCGCCGGTTCGGCGGGGCTCGGGAGGACCGAGTCCCGCCGAACCGGCGCTCTCGTGTGTCCGGGCTCTTGGGCGGGGTGCTTTTCCGGCCGCCGCGAAAAACCTCGTCCGCACCTGTGTAGGAAGCAACGTCGCAGGTCAGAGGTGATTGTCAGTGGCGTGCTCCACGATGAACACATACGGCCACAGAGCCGTCACACGAGGACAGGAGGTTCCGCCATGGCCAGCTCCCACGCCGGTGCCGCACGTCGGCGCCCTACGGGTGGCCCTGCCCCCTCACTGACCGGACCACCGAGCGACGTCCACCCCGTCCTGCGAAGGGCCACGGCCCCGCCGGCCGCCCTCGACCTGCTCTCCAAGGCCCGCGACGGCCTGGACGAGGCCGCGACGCTGGACACTCCGAACGAGCGCTACGCCACCGCCCACCTCGCCGCCCTGCGCACCGCGGCCGCCGTCCTCGCCGCCCGGGGCCGCCCCGAGACCACCCCGCCGCGCCGCCGCCGGATCAGGACCGCCTGGGAGGTGCTCCCCGAGATCGCGCCCGAACTGTCCGAGTGGAGCGCCCTGTTCGCCTCCGGAGCCGCGCGCAGGGCGCGCGCCGAGGCGGGCATACAGGGCGCGGCGAGCAGCCGCGACGCCGACGACCTCCTGCGTGACGTGGCCATGTTCCTGCGCCTGGTGGAGCGGATGCTGGTGCTCGCGCCGGTCCTGCCCCAGCCCCGGGCGGAGTTACCGGGACGGGGGGACGCCGTGGGGTGAGGGGCGGGGGCGGCCGAGGCAATAGGGTGGGCGGAGCCCGCACCGTTCACGCCCCGCCGCCCGGGGCGGCACCGCGCCGAGGAGTCAACTGCCGTGTCGGACCCTTCCCCTGTCTTCGGTGGGGAGACACCATCGCGCCCCCGGGGCTCCCTCCGCACCGCCGTGGTCTGGGAGGTCCTCAAGGAGGCCCTGGAGCGCCGGGCCAAAGCCGCCGGGACGGACGTCCTCGACGTCCTCGACACCGGCGGGGGCACGGGCAACTTCGCCGTGCCCGTCGCCCGCCTCGGACACCGGGTGACCGTGGTCGACCCGAGTCCGAACGCGCTCTTCGCGCTGGAGCGCCGGGCGGACGAGGCCGGGGTGGCCGACCGGGTCCACGGTGTGCAGGGTGACATCCACGGGCTCTTCGACGTGGTCGGGCGGGCCGGCTTCGACGCGGTGCTCTGCCACGGCGTCCTGGAGTACGTGGACGACCCGGCCGACGGCGTACGGACCGTGTCGGACGCGCTGCGCCCGGCCGGCGCGCTCAGCCTGCTTGCCGCGGGGATCGGCGGGGCCGTGCTCGCCAGGGCGCTCGCCGGGCACTTCAGCGAGGCCAGGCAGGCGCTCACCGACCCGGCGGGCCGCTGGGGCGAGGGCGATCCGGTGCCCCGGCGCTTCACGGCCGAGCAGCTGACGGAGCTGGTCGGCGGCGCGGGCCTGCGGGTCGGCGCGGTGCACGGCGTGCGGGTCTTCGCGGACCTCGTGCCGGGCGGTCTGGTGGACACCCAGCCGGGGGCGCTGGAGGCGCTGCTGCGGCTGGAGACGGCCGCCGCCGAGCTGCCCGCGTTCCACGCCGTGGCCACACAGCTGCACGTCCTGGGCGAGAAGCGGACCTGACCCCCGGCGCGACCGGGAGCCCTCCGGGCTCCCGGGAGGACCCCGCGAGGGGCTGATCGTATGGCTGATCAGCGATGCAGCCGCGCATGCAGTGCGTCACTGGACCCCCGTGAAAGCGCCGGGCGCCGTATGATCGGTGTACACCATCCGGCATGACGGATCGATGGTTGGGGAATCAACGCCTCAGCGGTTGAAACGGCATGGCGGCCCGGATTGGCGAAATGGCGTTGAGGGCGGGTTTCACGGGGGCCGATTCCCTGCCTATCCTTGAAGGGGCCGCATCCCGGTCGCCCCCCGCGACCGACGACTAGGAGGACTCCGTGCCGCTCTCGGAGCACGAGCAGCGAATGCTCGAGCAAATGGAGCGAGCGCTGTACGCCGAAGATCCCAAGTTCGCGACAGCGCTTGAGGGAAGCGGGCTGCGTACATACACCCGACGACGGGTCTATCAGGCAGTCGCAGGCTTCCTGGTGGGTATCGCGCTCCTCATGGCCGGAATGGTCGCTCAGCAGATCTGGATCAGCGTGGTGGGGTTCCTCGTCATGCTCGGCTGTGCGGTCCTGGCGGTCACCGGCTGGCGGAAGGCGCCCAAACCGGGCGAGCAACCGGCTGCCGGAGGCGGTGCTCCCGGCCGACGACAACCACGACAGCGCCGCTCGATGATGAACCGCATCGAGCAGCGGTGGCAGCGCCGCCGCGACGAACAGGGCCAGTGAGTCCCTGAGGTTCTTCATGAAGGAGGGGCGGACGCGCGACGCGTCCGCCCCTCCTTCATGTCCGTGACCCGGCCCCCTCAGCCCCCCTGGCGGGAGGGGCGGCGGCGGATCGTGTCCGCCCAGCGGGACGGATGGAGGCGGTGGGCCGTCCACCGGTCCGTGAGAACCGTCCACCGCTCCGAGAGTGCCCATATCACCCGAATGGTGGAGCGCGGAGCGAGGAGCGCACGCAGCCGGGCCGTGCGCCCCGCCGGGGCGCGCAGGCCTTCGTGGACCAGCCGGACGTCCTCGGCCAGCCCCGTACCCGGCCGGGGTACCGGCGCGTACAGCACCTGTTCCACCGCGTCCGCGAGCCGGTGCACGGCCTGCGCCGCCGCCGGCTCCAGGTGCCCCTCCCGCACGATCCGCTCGGCCGCCTTCCGGGGGGTCCGCGCATCGTCCGGCGGGATGCCGTAGTCCCACGCCGTATCGGTGATTTCACGCCACGCTGCGAGCGTCCGTCCCGTGACGTCCGCTTCCGTACGGCCCCCCGAACCCAGCCGCCGGGCGCGCACCCGCTCCCGTCGCAGGAAGGGCAGCAGCGGCAGCAGGAGGACCAGCACGCCGGCCAGCCACAGGCCGGCCACCCCCGCCGTCGACCACCAGGAACTCCCGGGGTCGTCCGGGGTCGCCGAGGCGCCCGGGGCGGCCGCGCCGCAGCCGTCCAGACGCCGCGCCTGCGCGTCGCAGCTCTGCGAGGCCGACGGCGCCGCGGAGGGCGCGGCCGAGGCCGTGGAGTCAGGAAGCTGCGGGTCGCTCGCGCTGCCGGAGGGGGCCTCGGGCCGGGTGTAGTCGGGAGTGCTGCCCCGGCTCGGCGTCGGCTCGAACCGGGTCCACCCGACGCCCTCGAAGTACAGCTCGGGCCAGGCGTGCGCGTCGCGCAGCCCCACGGACACGGTCCCGTTCGGCTGGGCCGTACCGGGTGTGAAGCCCACCGCGACCCGCGCCGGGATCCCGAGCGTGCGGGCCATCGCGGCCATCGTGAAGGAGAAGTGGACGCAGAAGCCTTCCTTGTTCTTCAGGAAGCGCGTGATCGCGGTGACGCCGGTGCCCGAGTCGACCTGGACGTCGTAGGTGAACCCGCCGTCCACGGCGAACCAGTCCTGGAGCTTGACGGCCCTCTCGTAGTCGTTGGCCGACCCCTCCGTGACCTTCTCGGCGGTCTCCTTGACCACGGCCGGCAGGCTGCGCGGGACCTGTGTGTACTCCCGGCGCAGCGCCGAGGGGGCCGGGGGCGCCGAGGCGAGCTGCTCACGGGTCGGCTCGACCAGCAGACTGCCGACCTCGTACCGCTCGCCGCGCGTCGACTGGCCGTTCTCGCCCACCAGCGTCCGGCCCGTGGGCTCGTAGCGCCACCGTCCGTCGATGTCGACCCTGGTCGCCGGATAGGGCATCGGCAGATAGTCCTGCCGGTACCAGGGGGCGGCCGAGATGCTGGTGGTGACCTCGGTGGTACGGATGTCGGAGTCCAGCCCCTGCGGGGTCGGGAACTCGTCGGGGACGTCCTCGATGCCGCGCTGCGAGAACCGCCAGGACGTGCCGTCGAACTTGTCCAGCGCCATGATCCGCAGATACATGTTCTGGGTGTCGGGCGCGTTCGTCCGGTAGCTCAGCGCCTCGCGGTCCTCGGGCTGGTTCAGGTTGTCCTGGAGCGACACCAGCGGGTTCACCGCCGAGATGGTGCCCCCGCCGCCCGGTCCGGAACCGGTGCCCCCGCCGGTGCCGGCCAGCAGGCCGCCGTCGAGGGCGGGCAGGGCCAGCGGGACGACCAGGGCCACCCCGAGCGCGACGACGCCGATCCTGCGTCCGGTACGGATCGGTGGCGGCGCTCCCGCGCCGTCGCCGCCGGGCAGCCGCCCGGCCCGTGGGGTGCCGCCGAACACCCGGCCCCACTGGGACAGCCGGTCCCGGCCCTCGGCCAGGAGCAGCAGCAGATAGCCGCAGGCGGCCAGCAGGAACCACCAGGCCCCGCCCGCCCCGCCGGAGAGCCCGGCGGCCACCGAGTACAGCGCCAGCAGCGGCAGCCCGGCCGGAGCCGCGCTGCGGAACGTCACCGCGAGGGCGTCCACGGCCAGCCCGATGACCACCACGCCGCCGATGAGCATCAGTTTGATGCCGTCGGTCGCCGGGGCCGGTATCGCGAACCGCCCGACGTCGTCGCCGCCCGCGCTCAGCAGGTCGCCGAAGCGGGTGACGACGTCCGGAGTGGGCAGGATGCCGAGGAACGCCTGCTGCCCGGCGAAGACCACCGTCAGCATCAGCAGGGTCAGCAGCGCCTGGAGCGCCACGGTCAGCGCCCTGGCCAGCGGCACCCGCCGGCCCAGCGCGCCCGTGCCGCTGACGATCGCGACCATGACGGCGGCCTGGAGCATCCACGTGGCCGGTTCGACCAGCGGCAGCAGCGCGCCCGCCGCCATCAGCGTGGCGGCGAAGGCGCACAGCGCCAGCCTTCCGCGACCGCTCATGACCATCCTCCGGAGAAGCCGTTCGAACCGCCGGTGACGGTCGATTCCACCCGCTGGCGCGCCGCTTGGTGCCACAGGTCGGACAACGCCGTCCCCGAGGGCACCAGGAGGGCGGTCCAGCCGGCCTCCCGCAGCTGCCGCAGCCGCTTCCCGACCTGGTCGTCACCGGCGAGGCCGGGCGCGCCCTGCGCCCAGCCGGAGCTGTCGAGGACAAACGCGACGGCCGCGCCGCTGCGCTGCCGCATCCGGGCCGCGATGGCCGCCTGCTCCTCGTCCAGATCGCCGAAGAAGGCCAGCAGCAGCCCCTCGGTGCTGCCGCGCAGCACGTCGTACGCACGGGAGAGGCCCGCCCCGTCGGAGTGGTCGACGATCGCGAGCGTGTCCATCATCAGGCCCGCCGAGTCGGCGGACCCCTGGGTCGCCCCGGCGAACCCGTCGGCCCCCTCGCCCGGCACCGAACTGCCGGTGTCGGTCAGCAGCCGTACGGCGAAGCCCCGTTCCAGCATGTGCACGAGGGCGGAGGCCGCGCCCGACACCGCCCATTCGAAGGCCGAGTCGGGCCCCGCGCCCTGGTAGCCGACCCGCCGGGTGTCCAGCAGCACCGTGCACCTGGCCCGCTGGGGTGTCTCCTCCCTGCGGACCATCAGCTCGCCGTAGCGGGCCGTGGAGCGCCAGTGCACCCGGCGCAGGTCGTCGCCGTGCCGGTAGCCGCGCGGGATGACGTCGTCCTCGCCGGCCAGGGCCTGCGAGCGGTTCCGCCCGTCGCCCAGCCCCGCCGCCTCGCCCGCGAGCCGTACCGCGGGCAGCGGTTCGGTGCGGGGGATGACGGTCAGGGTGTCGTACGCGCTGAACGACCGGGTCAGCTCGCACATCCCGAACGGGTCGCTCAGCCGCAGCTGGAGCGGCCCGAGCGGATACCGTCCGCGCAGGTCGGAGCGGACCCGGTAGGACACCTCACGCCGCCCTCCCGCCTCCACCCGGTCCAGCACGAACCGGGGGCGCGGGCCGAGCACGTACGGCACGTGGTCCTGGAGCATCAGCAGCCCCGTGGGGCCCCGCGACACGTTGTCCATCCGCAGGTGCACCCGTGCCTCCGAGCCCGCCGGCACCCGGGAGGGCGACAGTCGCCGGCTGCCCGCGACGCGGTAGCGCGTGCGGTACAGCACCGCCACACAGATCAGCGGCAGCACGGCGAGGAGCAGCCCCACCCGCAGCAGGTCCGACTGCCCCAGGACGTAGGCGCAGACGGCGGCGGCGATCCCGGCGGCGAAGAACGACCGCCCGCGCGTCGTCAGCCCGGACAGCGCGGCCCGCAGGCCGCCCCCGTCCCCGGCGTCCGGGGCGTCGGTCCCCCCGGGTCCCATCACAGCCGCCGTGCGCCGGGCTGCTGGCCGTAGAGCGGGCCGCCCGGCACCGGGTGCGCTCCCGCGGCCAGGCCGCCGTCCGCGGTGGGCACGGGCGTGCGCTGGAGGATCTCCAGCACGACCTGCTCGGCGGTACGGCGGTTCAACTGCGCCTGGGCCGTGGGCAGCAGACGGTGCGCCAGCACCGCCACCGCCAGGGCCTGCACGTCGTCCGGCAGCGCGTAGTCCCGGCCGCTCAGGGCGGCCGAGGCCTTCGCCGCCCGCAGCAGGTGGAGCGTGGCGCGCGGCGAGGCGCCGAGTCTCAGGTCCGGGTGGTTGCGGGTCGCGCCGACCAGCTCCACCGCGTACCGCCGTACCGACTCGGCGACATGCACGCCGCGCACCGCGTCGATCAGCTTCACGATGTCGTGCGCGTGCGCCACCGGCTGGAGGTCGTCCAGCGGCGAGACCCCGCCGTGCACGTCCAGCATCTGCAACTCGGCCTCCGCGCTGGGGTAGCCGATCGACACCCGGGCCATGAAGCGGTCGCGCTGCGCCTCGGGGAGCGGGTACGTGCCCTCCATCTCCACCGGGTTCTGGGTGGCCACCACCATGAACGGGCTGGGCAGTTCGTAGGAATGCCCGTCGATGGTGACCTGGCGCTCCTCCATCGACTCCAGCAGCGCCGACTGGGTCTTCGGAGAGGCGCGGTTGATCTCGTCGCCGATCACGATCTGCGCGAAGATCGCCCCCGGTTTGAATTCGAATTCCCGCCGCTGCTGGTCGTAGATGGACACCCCGGTGATGTCCGACGGCAGCAGGTCGGGAGTGAACTGGATACGCCGCACCGAACAGTCGATGGAGCGCGCGAGCGCCTTCGCGAGCATCGTCTTGCCCACGCCGGGGACATCTTCGATCAGAAGATGCCCCTCGGCGAGGAGCACGGTCAGCGAAAGCCGTACGACCTCAGGCTTGCCCTCGATCACACCTTCCACCGATGCGCGCACACGCTCCGCTGTGGTGGTCAGATCAGTGAGGCTCGCTCGATCGTCATAGGTCGTCACCCGGCCCTCCTCGGCCCGTTCATACGGGCCGGCGCTCATCAGACGGCCCGGCCCACCTCGAAATACGGACGCCGCCCCCGGATGGTTCCGGTGCGCCGTCACACACGCATTCTTGTTGCCGTTACCGCTTCGTGTCACTCGCCTGTGGATAAGTGGGTGGGATACGTCGGCTTTGCCGTGATTGGGGGCCGTGGTGACGACAGTTGGAGGGCCGGTCGGAGGGCCGGTCGGTGGTCGGTCGGAGGTCGGCCGGTGTCGGCCCGTGTCAGTCGGCGGTCTCGATCTCCCGCAGGAGACCCGTCTTCACGTCGAAGACAAAGCCGCGGATGTCGTCCGTGTGCACCAGGAAGGGTGAGGTACGGACCCGCCGCATGGACTGCCGTACATCCTGGTCGACATCGCGGAACGACTCGACCGCCCAGGACGGCCGCTGGCCGACCTCGATCTCCAGGTCGTGCCGGAACTCCTCGGTGAGGCTCTCCAGGCCGCAGCCGGTGTGATGGATGAGGACGACGCTACGCGTACCGAGCGCCCGCTGGCTGATGGTCAGGGAACGGATGACGTCGTCGGTGACCACGCCTCCCGCGTTGCGGATGGTATGACAATCGCCGAGCGCGAGGCCCAGCGCGCCGTGCAGGTCGAGCCGGGCGTCCATGCAGGCGACCACGGCCACGCGCAGCACGGGGCGGGCGTCCATGCCGGGGTCGGTGAACGCGTCGGCGTAGCGGTGGTTGGCGTCGATGAGCCGGTCGGTGACCGTCCCGCCGGTGCGGGCCGCGCCGGCGGGAGCCACGGAGGGCTCTGCGGGGAGGTGAGCGGAAGTCGACATACGTAAGACGGTAATGGTCACAGCCCGTCGAAGCCCGCCCCAAGACAGAACAAAGAGCGTCAACGTGGCTGGATGTGAGCTACCCCACATGGGTCAGCCGCGGTCGTCCGATGGGGTGATCCGCGGCGTTTGTGCTGCTGTGGTGAGCGGCCCGCGCGACGCGCCAGCCGGTTGATTGACCGGAAGGGCGAGTGGACTAAAGTGACGCGAAGTTCACGGACACCTTCCGAACACATCCAGCCTTCCCCCACCCAAACCCATCCCGATTTCCCCCGCGTGTGCGGCGTACGTGCGGCTCGGCCTCCTCCCGCCGGCTCGGCCGGGGCCGCCGACGCCCTTCCCGGCGCCGGCGGACCTCCCCCTCCCTGGTGGACGGGACCCGGCCGTACGTACCGGCCGCGCCGGATCTGAGAGGGGCGCATGAACCAGGCCCGACACGTACCGGTGATGCTCCAGCGGTGCCTGGACCTGCTGGCCCCCGCCCTCGACCGCCCCGGCGCCGTCGTCGTCGACGGCACGCTGGGCCTCGGCGGCCACAGCGAGGCACTGCTCACGGCGTTCCCGGCCGTCCGGCTGGTCGCGCTCGACCGCGACAAGGAAGCGCTCCGGCTCTCCGGCGAGCGGCTCGCCCCGTACGGCGACCGCGCCACGCTCGTCCACGCCGTCTCCCACGAACTCCCCGAGGTCCTCGACCGGCTGGGCATCCCCAAGGTCCAGGGCGTCCTCTTCGACCTCGGCGTCTCCTCCATGCAGCTGGACGAGGCCGAGCGCGGCTTCGCGTACGCCCACGACGCCCCGCTCGACATGCGGATGGACCAGTCCTCCGGCATCAGCGCCGCCGAGGTCCTCAACACCTATCCGCCCGGCGAGCTGGTACGGATCCTGCGCGCGTACGGCGAGGAGAAACAGGCCAGGCGCATCGTCTCCGCCGTCGTCAAGGAACGCGAGAAGGAACCCTTCACCAAGAGCGCCCGGCTCGTCGCCCTGATCCGCGACGCACTGCCCCAGGCGGCCATGCGCACCGGTGGCAATCCGGCCAAGCGCACCTTCCAGGCCCTGCGCATCGAGGTCAACGGCGAACTCTCCGCACTGGAGTCCTCACTGCCCGCCGCCGTCAGGGCCCTCGACGTGGGCGGCCGCATCGCCGTCCTCTCCTACCAGTCCCTGGAGGACCGGGTCGTCAAACAGGTCTTCGCCGCGGGCGCCGCCACCACCGCGCCCCCCGGACTGCCCGTCGTCCCCGAGCGCTACCAGCCCCGCCTCAAACTCCTCACCCGCGGCGCCGAACTTCCCACGGAGGAGGAGATCGCCGACAACCGGCGCTCCGCCTCCGCCCGGCTGCGGGGGGCGGAGAGGATCCGGGAGGACGTGTCGTGAGCGGACCGGCCAAGCAGTTGAAGGGGCGCGCCGCACGGCTCGCCCGGATGATGCCCGCCGGGGCGACCTCGGCGGCCCGTACCCCCTTCGTCCTGCTGGTCGTCCTGCTCCTCGGCGGCGGCCTGATCACCCTGCTGCTCCTCAACTCCTCCCTCAACGAGGGCTCGTTCCGGCTCAGCGAGCTGAAGAAACAGACCACCGACCTCACCGACGAGCAGCAGGCGCTGCAACGGGACGTCGACGACCACTCCGCGCCCGACGCCCTCGGCCGCCGCGCCCGCGAGCTGGGCATGGTCCCCGGCGGCAGCCCCGCCTTCCTCGACCCCGACGGGACCGTCCGCGGCGTCCCCGGGCGAGCCGAGGCGCTGCCTCCCGTACCGCCCTCGGTGCTGGAACAGCCCGCGCCCGCGACCCCGCCCCCCGGCTCCACCGTGCCCGTACCGGCGCCGAACGCCGCAGCCCCTGACCCGGCCGCCACACCCACCCCCACGGCCTCCGCGCCCGTGCCCACCCCCGGCGCCCCCGACCCGACGACCTCCGGCAGGTGACGCAGTGCCCCCCAAGGAACCACCGCACCGCCGGGTCCCCGGCCCCGCCAGGAACGGGAACGCCGCGCGCCCCCGGACCCCCGGCCACCCCGCACCGCCCCGCCGCCGCGCCGGCGCCCGCCCGCCGCACCGGATCAGACTCGGCAACCCCCGCCCCCGGCTGCGCCTGGTCAGCCTCGGCCTCACGCTCGTGATGCTCGTGTTCGTCGTACGGCTGCTCCAGGTGCAGGCCGTCGACGCCCGCGCGTACGCCGCCAAGGCCGAGAAGAGCCGCTACCTCAGCCACACCCTGGAGGCGGAGCGCGGCGAGATCACCGACCGCTCGGGGATCGCCCTCGCCGACAGCGTCGACGCCTACGACATCACCGCCGACCCGCTGATGTTCACCCCCGACTCCACCAGGGTCCCCGACGCCCCCGAGCAGGCCGCCGCGCTCCTCGCCCCGATCCTCGGCGTCGACACCGGCGACCTGATCACCAAGCTCAAGACCCCCAAGTCCCGCTACGCCGTGCTGGCCCGCCGTCAGACGCCGCAGGTCTGGAACCAGATCAAGGACCTCAAGAGCGTCCTCGCCAGCAAGGCGGGCAAGGCCAACCAGGGCGTGCCCCCGAAGGAGGCCAGGAGCAGCGTGCTGGCCGGTGTCTTCCAGGAGGCCAGCAGCAAGCGGGTCTACCCCAACGGCGATCTCGCCGCCGGGATACTGGGATACGTCAACGCCGCCGGCCACGGCGCCGGCGGGGTGGAGTCCATGCTGGACAAGGAGCTGGCGGGCGAGGACGGACAGGTCACCTTCGCCCAGTCCGGCGGGCACCGCGTGCCCACCGCGACCTCCCGGGAGAAGCCCGCCGTGCCCGGCTCCGACATCGAGCTGACCATCGACCGGGACATCCAGTGGGCCGCCCAGCAGGCCATCGCCGACCAGGTCCAGAAGTCCAAGGCCGACCGCGGCTACGTGGTGGTCCAGAACACCAGGACCGGTGAGGTGCTGGCCATGGCCAACGCCCCCGGCTTCGACCCGAACGACTTCTCCGAGGCCAACGCGGCCGACATGGGCAACGCCGCGCTCCAGGACGCGTACGAACCCGGCTCCACCGCCAAGATCATGTCGATGGCCGCCGTACTGGAGGAAGGCGTCGCCACCCCGCTGACCCACGTCGTCGTCCCCAACCGGCTCCACCGCGGCGACCGGCTCTTCAAGGACGACATCGACCACCCCACCTGGAACCTGACCCTCAACGGAGTCCTCGCCAAGTCCAGCAACATCGGCACGATCCTGGCGACGGGACAGCTCGGCGCGACCCAGCAGAAGGCCAACCAGGTCCTCTACTCGTACCTGGACAAGTTCGGCATCGGGCGGCCGACCGGGCTGAACTATCCCGGCGAGACCCAGGGCATCCTCGCGAAGCCGCAGGACTGGTCGACCTCGCAGCAGTTCACCATCCCCTTCGGCCAGGGACTCTCCCTCAACGCCATGCAGGCCGCATCGGTCTACTCGACCATCGCCAACGGCGGCGTACGGACCGAGCCCACTCTGATCCGCGGCGCGAAGGGCCCCGACGGCCGCTTCACCCCGGCCCCCGCGCCCAAGAAGACCCGGGTCGTCAGCGAGAAGACCGCCAAGACCGTCGCGACCATGCTGGAATCGGTCGTCGGCAACGAGGAAGGCACCGGCACCAAGGCCCGTATCCCCGGCTACCGCGTCGCGGGCAAGACGGGTACGGCCAACCGGGTCGATCCCGAGCTGGGCCGCTACAAGGGCTACACCGCCTCCTTCGCGGGCTTCGCGCCCTCGGACGACCCGCGGATCACCGTCTACTGCGCCATCCAGAACCCGACCACGGGCAGCTACTTCGGCGGCCAGATCTGCGGACCCATCTACAAGAAGGTCATGGAGTTCGCACTCAAGACCTTGCAGGTCGAACCGACCGGAACCGCCCCCGCCCGACTGCCGGTCACCTTCTAGACGGGCCGGCCCACAGCCGGCCCGTCGCCGTCCGGCGCGTGACCCCAGGGAAAGCCCCAGTGACAACCATCACCCCCGATTCCGGGAACCGCCCGACCCCTCCCGAGGGCCCCGGCGGCACGGGCCGCTCACTTGGCCCGCGCCCCTCCGGGCCCGGTACGCTCACCGCCGTGCCACACGCTGATCAGTACAGAACCGCCCCCGAGGACGCCCCCGTGAACCGGCCGGGGGCGCCCCGTCCGGACCGGGTCCGGCCCACCTCCCTCGCCGAGCTCGCCGTCCGGCTGGGCGCCGAGGCCCCGGAATCCGGGGGGGAGGCGACGGGCATCACCCACGACTCACGGGCGGTACGGCCCGGCGACGTGTACGCGGCCCTCCCCGGCGCCCGCGTCCACGGCGCCGACTTCGCCGCCCAGGCGGCGGGACTCGGCGCCGCCGCGATCCTGACCGACCCCGCCGGGGCCGAGCGGGCCGCGGCCACCGGACTGCCCGTCCTGGTCGTCCCCGACCCCCGGGGAAGCATGGGCGAGCTGGCCGCCGAGATCTACGGGCGGCCCGGCGAGGACCTGCTCCAGATCGGCATCACCGGCACCTCGGGCAAGACCACCACGGCGTACCTGGTCGAGGGCGGACTGCGTGCGGCCGGCCACCGTACCGGCCTGATCGGCACCGTCGAGATGCGCGTCGACGACCAACGCATCAAGTCCGAGCGCACCACCCCCGAGGCCACCGACCTCCAGGCCCTCTTCGCCGTCATGCGCGAACGCGGCGTCGGGTCGGTCGCCATGGAGGTCTCCAGCCACGCCCTGGTCCTCGGCCGGGTCGACGGCTGTGTCTTCGACGTGGCGGTGTTCAACAACCTCAGCCCGGAGCACATGGAGTTCCACTCCGGCATGGAGGACTACTTCCAGGCCAAGGCCCAGCTGTTCACCCCCCGGCGCAGCCGCCTCGGCGTCGTGAACCTGGACGACGAGTACGGACGGCGCCTCGTCACGGAGGCGACCGTACCGGTCACGACCTTCTCCGCCGAGGGCCGCCAGGACGCCGACTGGCGCGCCGAGGACGTCGAGACCGGCGCCCAGGGCTCGACCTTCACCGCCGTCGGCCCCCAGGGGCAGCGGGTACGGGCCGCCGCGCCGCTGCCGGGACCGTTCAACGTCGCCAACACCCTCGCGGCGGTCGTCACCCTGGCCGTGGCCGGGATCGACCCGCAGACCGCCGCCGACGGCGTCGCAGCCGTCCCCGGGGTGCCGGGCCGGCTGGAGCGCGTGGACGCGGGACAGCCGTACCTCGCCGTGGTCGACTACGCCCACAAGACCGACGCCGTCGAATCGGTCCTGCGCTCCCTGCGCAAGGTCACCAAGGGCAAGGTGCACCTCGTCCTCGGCTGCGGCGGCGACCGCGACGAGACCAAGCGCGGGCCGATGGGCGCCGCCGCCGCCCGGCTCGCCGACACCGCCGTCCTGACCTCCGACAACCCGCGCTCCGAGGACCCCCTCGCGATCCTCGCCGCGATGCTCGCGGGCGCCGTCGGGGTCCCCCCGGCCGAACGCGGCGACATCCTGGTCGACGCCGACCGGGCCTCCGCCATCGCCACCGCGGTCTCCCGCGCGCGGGCCGACGACACCGTCCTGATCGCCGGCAAGGGCCACGAGCAGGGGCAGGACATCGCCGGGGTGGTACGGCCCTTCGACGACCGCCTGGTCCTGCGCGACGCCCTTGTACGCTCCCTCGGCCACGCGCCCGGCCGCGCCGCCGCCGGCGACGAGCCCCGCCCCGAGAACAACAGTCAGGGATGACCCAGTGATCGCCCTCTCCCTCAGCGAGATCGCCGCCATCGTCGGCGGGCAGTCGCACGACATACCGGATCCGGCGGTCCGGGTCACCGGACCCGTCGTCATCGACTCCCGCGCGGTGGAGAAAGGCAGCCTCTTCGCCGCCTTCGCCGGCGAGCGGGTCGACGGCCACGACTACGCGCGAGGCGCCGTCGAGGAGGGTGCGGTGGCCGTCCTGGCCGGCCGCCCCCTCCCGGGCGTCCCCGTGATCGTCGTCGACGACGTCGTCCAGGCCCTCGGCGCCCTCGCCCGCGCCGTCGTCGAACGCCTCGGCGCCACCACCGTCGCGCTCACCGGCTCCGCCGGCAAGACCAGCACCAAGGACCTCATCGCCCAGCTGCTCCGTACGAAGGGACCCACGGTCTGGCCGGCCGGGAACCTGAACAACGAGATCGGCGTCCCGCTGACCGCCCTGCGCGCCGTCGAGGACACCCGCTACCTCGTCCTGGAGATGGGCGCCCGGTACCTCGGGGACATCCGCTACCTCACCGGACTCGTCCCGCCCCGGATCGGCCTCGTCCTCAACGTCGGCACCGCGCACATCGGCGAATTCGGCGGACGCGAGCAGATCGCCGAGGCGAAGGGCGAGATGGTCGAGTCCCTGCCGCCCGCCGCCCACGGCGGTGTGGCCGTCCTCAACGCCGACGATCCCCTCGTCCGCGCGATGAAATCCCGTACCGAAGCACGCGTGATCCTCTTCGGAGAGGCAGACGAAGCAGACGTACAGGCAGAGAACGTGCGCCTCACAGCCAACGGACAGGCAGCGTTCCGCCTTCGAACACCCTCCGGGTGCAGGGACGTGACGCTGCGGCTGTACGGTGAGCACCACGTGTCGAACGCGCTCGCCGCGGCCGCCGTCGCCCATGAGTTGGGCATGTCCGTCGACGAGATCGCCGAAGCGCTCTCCGAGGCGGGGACCCTCTCCCGCTGGCGTATGGAGGTCACCGAGCGCGCGGACGGCGTGACGATCGTCAACGACGCCTACAACGCGAACCCCGAATCCATGAGAGCCGCGCTCCGTGCGCTGGCCGCCATGGGCGGTGCCACACGGGCCGAGGGGGGGCGTACCTGGGCGGTGCTCGGCCCGATGGCCGAGCTCGGGGACGAATCGCTCGCCGAGCACGACGCGGTCGGACGGCTCGCCGTCCGGCTCAACGTCAGCAAGCTCGTGGCGGTCGGGGGCAGGGAAGCGTCCTGGCTGCGACTGGGCGCTTACAACGAGGGTTCGTGGGGTGAGGAGTCGGTGCACGTGTCCGACGCACAGGCGGCGGTCGATCTGTTGCGCAGTGAACTGCGTCCGGGAGACGTCGTGCTGGTGAAGGCTTCCAGGTCGGCAGGTCTTGAGAGGGTCGCCCTGGCACTCCTCGAGAGCACCACCGAGGGCGAGGTCTCCGGCCGATGAGGCAGATCCTCTTCGCGGGAGCCATCGGGCTCTTCCTGACCCTGATCGGCACACCGCTGCTGATCAAGCTCCTGGCCCGCAAGGGATACGGGCAGTTCATCCGGGACGACGGCCCGCGCAGCCACGGCAGCAAGAAGGGCACGCCCACCATGGGCGGCATCGCCTTCATCCTGGCCACGCTGATCGCCTACGCCCTGGCGAAGGTGATCACCGGCGAGAACCCCACCTTCTCGGGTGTGCTGGTCCTCTTCCTGATGGCGGGGATGGGACTGGTCGGGTTCCTCGACGACTACATCAAGATCGTGAAGCAGCGGTCGCTGGGCCTGCGGGCCAAGGCCAAGATGGCGGGCCAGCTGATCGTCGGCATCGCCTTCGCGGTGCTCTCGCTCCAGTTCGCCGACACCCAGGGACTCACCCCGGCCTCCACCAAGCTGTCGTTCGTCACGGACTTCGGCTGGTCGATCGGCCCGGTGCTGTTCGTGGTCTGGGCGCTGTTCATGATTCTCGCGATGTCCAACGGCGTGAACCTGACGGACGGTCTGGACGGCCTGGCCACCGGCGCGTCCGTGATGGTCTTCGGCGCGTACACGTTCATCGGGCTCTGGCAGTTCCAGGAGTCCTGTGCCAACGCGGTGACGCTCACCAACCCCAACGCCTGTTTCGAGGTACGGGACCCCCTGGACCTCGCGGTCGTCGCCTCCGCCCTGATGGGCTCCTGCTTCGGCTTCCTGTGGTGGAACACCTCACCCGCCAAGATCTTCATGGGGGACACCGGGTCGCTCGCGCTCGGCGGCGCCCTCGCGGGCCTCGCGATCTGCTCCCGTACGGAGTTCCTGATCGCGCTCCTCGGCGGCCTCTTCGTCCTGATCACGATGTCCGTCGTGATCCAGGTCGGCTCCTTCAAGATGACCCGCAAGCGGGTCTTCCGCATGGCTCCCCTCCAGCACCACTTCGAACTCAAGGGGTGGTCCGAGGTCCTTGTCGTGGTCCGCTTCTGGATCATCCAGGGCATGTGCGTGATCGTGGGCCTCGGCCTCTTCTACGCGGGCTGGGCGGCGGACAAGTGATCCGGTCCGACAAGTGATCCGGACGGTCGAGTGAACAAGGCGGTCACGTGAACTGGCAGGGCAAGCGGGTCACCGTCGCGGGTCTCGGAGTCTCCGGGATCCCGGCGGCCCGGGTGCTGCGCGGCCTCGGCGCCGAGGTCACCGTCGTCAACGACGGCGACGACGAACGGTCCCGTACCCAGGCCGCCGAGCTGGAGAAGCTGGGCGTCACGGTCCGGCTCGGCGACGGGGACACCCTGCCCGCCGGTACGGAACTGGTCGTCACCGCCCCCGGCTGGCGGCCGGACAAGCCGCTGTTCACGGCCGCCGCGGCGGCCGGGGTGGAGATCTGGGGCGACGTCGAGCTGGCCTGGCGGCTGCGGGGGCCCGGCGCGGCCCCCTGGCTCGCCGTCACCGGCACCAACGGCAAGACGACCACCGTCAGGATGCTCGCCTCGATCCTGACGGCGGCGGGACTGCGCACGGCCGCCGTCGGCAACATCGGCGTCTCGCTCCTGGACGCCGTGGCCGGCGACGAGACGTACGACGTGCTCGCCGTCGAACTCTCCAGCTACCAGCTGCACTGGGCGCCGAGCCTGCGCGCCCACTCCGCCGCCGTGCTCAACCTCGCCCCCGACCACCTCGACTGGCACGGGTCCATGGAGGCGTACGCCGCCGACAAGGGCCGGATCTACGAGGGAAACCGGATCGCGTGCGTCTACAACGCGGCCGACCCGGCGACCGAGGACCTCGTCCGCGCCGCCGACGTCGAGGAGGGCTGCCGGGCGATCGGCTTCACCCTCGGCACCCCCGGTCCCTCCCAACTCGGCGTCGTGGACGGCATCCTGGTCGACCGCGCCTTCGTGGAGAACCGCCGGGACCAGGCCCAGGAGCTGGCCCACGTCACCGACGTCGACCCGCCGGCCCCGCACAACATCGCCAACGCCCTCGCGGCGGCGGCCCTCGCCCGCGCGTACGGCGTCGGGCCCACCGCCGTACGCGACGGGCTGCGCGCCTTCAGGCCCGACCCGCACCGGATCGAACTGGTCGCCAGGACCGGCGGCGTCACGTACATCGACGACTCCAAGGCGACCAACACCCATGCCGCGGAGGCGTCCCTGGCGGCCTACGACCCGATCGTCTGGATCGCGGGCGGCCTCGCCAAGGGCGCGGCCTTCGACGACCTGGTCTCCGGGTCCGCGAAGCGGCTGCGCGCGGTGGTCCTGATCGGCGCCGACCGTGCGCTGATCCGGGAAGCCCTCGCGCGACACGCCCCCGAAGTCCCGGTGGTCGACCTCGACCGGACCGACACTGGAGCGATGCCCGCCGCCGTCCGCGAAGCGGCACGGCTCGCTCAGCCGGGGGACACCGTACTGCTGGCCCCCGCCTGCGCCTCGATGGACATGTTCACCAACTACAACAAACGAGGCGAGGCGTTCGCGGACGCCGTCCGCGCACTCGCCGCTGAGCACGCCTGACCGGCCCGGCCCTCCGGTGCCGTGCCGAGCGGTCCCGAGGACCCCGGCCGCGGCACCCGCGCCGCGGCCGGGTCCTGGGGGACTCCGGCAGCCGCGCCGGGCACGACTGGAGGGGACAGCGACGATGCCGGCCGACGACACCGTGGGACGGGACCCGCGCCCCGCGCCACGCGGAGCGGGCCTGACGGGCACTCCCGCCCTCGCGGGGGTGCCGGGAGCGGGCAGGGGACCCGGCGACGGCGCGGAGGCCGCAGCGGGGTCCCTGGCGGTACGGGGGCCCCTCGCCAGGATCGCCGTCCTGGCCGGCCTCGGCCGCACCCCGGCGCCCGGACGGGCCCCGGCGCCCGTCCGCCTTCCCGTCCGCCGCCCCACGTTCGCGGACCAGAGGACGTTCCTCGCCCGCCTGCCGGGGCTCGCGCTGCGCGGCAAGGCCCCCGGAGCGCCCGTACGGCGTCCCCCCGCCGCCCGCGGCCGGGGGAGCGGCCCCCGCGCCCCCAGGCCGCCCCGCGGCGGCGGGATCAGGCGCAGGTTCGAACAGGCCCGGCGCACCTGGGACCGCCCGCTCACCGCGTACTACCTGATCCTCGGCAGCAGTCTGCTGATCACCGTCCTCGGACTGGTGATGGTGTACTCCGCGTCCATGATCAAGGCGCTGGAGCTGTCGCTGCCCGGCGCGTACTTCTTCCGCAAGCAGCTGTTCGCCGCCGGCATCGGCACCGCCCTGCTGCTGATCGCCTCCCGCATGCCGGCCAAGCTCCACCGCGCCTTCTCCTACCCGCTGCTCGTCGGCACGGTCTTCCTCATGGCCCTGGTCCAGGTCCCCGGGATAGGGCAGTCCGTCAACGGCAACCAGAACTGGCTCTCCGTAGGAGGCCCCTTCCAGCTCCAGCCCAGCGAGTTCGGCAAGCTCGCGCTGATCCTGTGGGGCGCCGACCTGCTCGCCCGCAAGCAGGACAAGCGGCTGCTCTCGCAGTGGAAGCACCTGCTGGTGCCGCTGGTCCCGGTCGCCTTCATGCTGCTCGGGCTGATCATGCTCGGCGGCGACATGGGTACGGCGATCATCCTCACCGCGATCCTCTTCGGCCTGCTGTGGCTGGCCGGGGCGCCCACCCGGCTGTTCGGCGGGGTGCTGGGCCTCGCGGGTGTGGTCGGGTTCGTCCTGATCAAGACCAACGAGAACCGGTTGTCGCGGTTCTCCTGCGTGGGGGCGATCGATGTCGGCCCCAACGGCGAGTGCTTCCAGGCCGTGCACGGCATCTATGCTCTTGCCTCCGGCGGATGGTTCGGTTCGGGGCTCGGCGCCAGTGTGGAAAAGTGGGGCCAACTTCCCGAACCGCACACCGACTTCATCTTCGCCGTCACCGGGGAGGAACTGGGGCTGGTGGGGACGCTGTCGGTGCTCGCCCTGTTCGCGGCTCTAGGCTATGCGGGTATCCGCGTGGCCGGACGCACGGAGGATCCCTTCGTGAGGTACGCCGCGGGAGGTGTCACCACGTGGATCACGGCCCAGGCCGTGGTCAACATCGGTGCGGTGCTCGGTCTGCTGCCGATCGCCGGAGTCCCGCTGCCGCTGTTCTCCTACGGAGGATCGGCTCTGCTGCCGACCATGTTCGCCGTCGGGCTGCTGATCGCCTTCGCGCGGGACGATCCCGCCGCGAAGGCGGCCCTGGCCATGCGGCAGCCTGTCTTCAGCAGGAAGCGGGCCGGGGTGAGATGGAAGACGATGAGACGGCGCGTCAAGAAGCGTCCGTCCGGAGAGCGGTGAATTTCGGTGCATGTCGTACTCGCCGGTGGGGGGACCGCCGGCCACATCGAGCCCGCGCTCGCCCTCGCGGACGCCCTGCGCAGGCAGGACCCCACCGTGGGGATCACGGCCCTCGGCACGGAGCGCGGCCTGGAGACCAGGCTCGTCCCCGAGCGGGGGTACGAACTGGGACTCATCCCGGCCGTACCGCTGCCGCGCCGACCCACCCCCGAACTGATCACCGTCCCGGGACGGCTCCGCGGCACGATCAAGGCCGCCGAGCAGATCCTGGAGCGCACGAAGGCCGACTGCGTCGTCGGCTTCGGCGGCTATGTCGCGCTGCCCGGCTACCTCGCCGCCAAGCGGCTGGGCGTGCCGATCATCGTCCACGAGGCCAACGCCAGGCCGGGCCTCGCCAACAAGATCGGGTCGCGGTACGCGGCGGCGGTCGCCGTCTCCACGCCGGACAGCAAGCTCCGGGGCGCCCGCTACATCGGCATCCCGCTGCGCCGGACGATCGCCACCCTCGACCGGGCCCGGGTCCGTCCCGAGGCGCGCGCGGCCTTCGGCCTCGACCCCAACCTGCCGACACTGCTCGTCTCCGGCGGCTCGCAGGGCGCACGCCGGCTCAACGAGGTGGTGCAGCAGGTCGCTCCGGTGCTCCAGCGCTCCGGGATCCAGATCTTGCACGCGGTCGGCCCGAAGAACGAATTGCCGCATGTGGACAACATGCCCGGAATGCCGCCCTATATCCCGGTACCGTATGTGGACCGGATGGACCTCGCGTACGCGGCGGCGGACATGATGCTCTGCCGTGCGGGCGCGATGACCGTCGCCGAACTCACCGCCGTCGGGCTGCCCGCCGCCTATGTGCCGTTGCCCATCGGCAACGGCGAACAGCGGCTCAACGCCCAGCCGGTGGTGAAGGCGGGCGGTGGACTGCTCGTCGACGACGCCGAACTGACGCCCCAGTGGGTGCAGGGCAACATCCTGCCGGTGCTGGCCGATCCGCACCGGCTGTACGAGATGTCCCGCGCGGCCGCCGAGTTCGGGCGCCGGGACGCAGATGATCTGCTTGTCGGCATGGTGTACGAGGCGATTGCCGCACGCCGGCAGGCGTAACGCGCCGCGAGGCGCCGAACCAGGGAGGCAGGGAGCGTGGCCGGACCGACGACCGCCGCACGGGACGCGCGAGCGCAGGCGGAGTCCGGCCGCTCCGGACCGGGCGGCTCCCCGCCCGGCCGCCGCTTCCGGCTCCCCGGCCGGTACGTGCTGATCGCACTGGCCGCCGGGACCGTCCTGACCGCCGCCGGGATCTGGGTGCTGTACGGCTCGCACTGGCTGCGGGTCGAGCGGGTGAGCACGTCCGGCACGGACGTGCTCACCGTCGCGCGGGTGGAGCGGGCGGCGGCCGTACCGATCGGATCGCCGCTGGTCTCCGTGGACACCGGCGCGATCGAGGAGCGGCTCCGGCGGAGGCTGCCGCGGATCGAGACGGTCGAAGCGATCCGGTCGTGGCCGCACGGAATCAGTCTGAAAGTGACCGAACGTCAGCCGGTCCTGCTGATCGAAAAGGGCGGAAAGTTCATCGAAGTGGACGCCGGCGGAACTCGTTTCGCCACGGTCGGGAAGGCCCCGAAGGGCGTGCCCCTACTGAAATTGACGGGGGAACAGTCAGCCGGACAGCAGCGCTTTCCGGCCGGCCGGCTGACCCGCGAAGCCGTCCGCGTCAGGAGCGAACTCCCCGGGAAAGTCGCCGCGGACACCAGGGCGGTCCGGGTGCGTTCGTACGACTCGATCTCGCTGGAGTTGACCGGCGGACGTACGGTGATGTGGGGAAGCGGCGAGGACGGCGCGGCCAAGGCGCGTGCGCTCACCGCTCTCATGAAAGCAGCCCCTGGGGCGGCCCACTTCGACGTCAGCGCGCCCACCGCGCCCGCCTCGTCACGGAGTTGACGCTCATATGTGCTGGCCAGCACCCTGGTTGGTCAGCGCTATGGGTGATCACATAGGGTGAAAAGAAAAACGGGAGGTTCGGCGTGTTCGTTGAACGTGCGCCACTTGTCGACTTAGTGTCCTGTTCGGAAGAGTCCTAGAAGCGGACACACAGGTAACCCTGAACTTTCGACGTCAGGGTTTGGGTCGGCGTTCCGGACCGTCCCATCGGCATCAGTCTCGCAGCGCGACTTCAGCGAAGCGACGACACGTAACTCGAGGCGAGAGGCCTTCGACGTGGCAGCACCGCAGAACTACCTCGCAGTCATCAAGGTCATCGGTGTCGGCGGCGGTGGTGTCAATGCCATCAACCGAATGATCGAGGTCGGTCTCAAGGGCGTCGAGTTCATCGCGATCAACACTGACGCGCAAGCCCTGTTGATGAGCGACGCCGACGTCAAGCTCGACGTCGGCCGCGAACTCACCCGGGGCCTCGGCGCCGGAGCCAATCCGGCAGTCGGTCGCAAGGCGGCAGAGGACCACCGTGAGGAGATCGAGGAGGTCCTCAAGGGGGCCGACATGGTCTTCGTCACCGCAGGCGAGGGAGGCGGCACCGGCACCGGTGGCGCGCCCGTGGTCGCCGCCATCGCGCGTTCGCTGGGCGCCCTCACGATCGGTGTGGTCACCCGCCCGTTCACCTTCGAGGGCCGCCGCCGCGCGAACCAGGCGGAGGACGGGATCGCCGAACTCCGCGAAGAGGTCGACACCCTCATCGTCATCCCCAACGACCGGCTGCTGTCCATCTCGGACCGTCAGGTCAGCGTGCTGGACGCCTTCAAGTCGGCCGACCAGGTGCTGCTCTCGGGTGTCCAGGGCATCACCGATCTGATCACCACACCGGGTCTGATCAACCTCGACTTCGCCGACGTCAAGTCCGTGATGTCCGAGGCCGGATCGGCGCTCATGGGCATCGGCTCGGCCCGCGGCGACGACCGCGCGGTGGCCGCCGCCGAGATGGCGATCTCCTCGCCCCTGCTCGAAGCGTCCATCGACGGCGCCCGCGGTGTCCTGCTCTCCATCTCCGGCGGCTCCGACCTCGGTCTCTTCGAGATCAACGAGGCCGCGCAGCTCGTGAGCGAGGCCGCCCACCCCGAGGCCAACATCATCTTCGGTGCCG
The DNA here is from genome assembly GCF_035961655.1 of Streptomyces sp. NBC_01317. NCBI lineage: Bacteria > Bacillati > Actinomycetota > Actinomycetes > Kitasatosporales > Streptomycetaceae > Streptomyces > Streptomyces sp. NBC_01317. The sequence goes on from NZ_CP108393.1 coordinate 6,164,732, forward strand.
TCATCGACGACGCCCTGGGCGACGAGGTGCGGGTCACCGTGATCGCGGCGGGCTTCGACGGCGGACAGCCGCCGACGCGCCGCGAGACCGTGCTCGGCGCCGGCAAGCGCGAGGAGCAGCAGGCCCCGCCGCGGTCCGTGGACAGCGGCAGGTCCACCGGCGGACTCGGTACGGTCCCGCCGCGCGACGACAGCCCGGCCAAGCCGGAACCGGCGCAGGCGGTCAACGAGAAGCCGCTCCCGCCGATCAGCTCGCCGCACGTCCCGCCGGCCCGTCCGTACCAGGACACCCAGGTCGAAGAGCTGGATGTTCCGGACTTCTTGAAGTGATAGAGCGGCAGGACACCGAGAGCGGCGCGCACTTCGCCTTCACCGACAAGTGGGGCGGGGTGAGCGCCGTTCCGTACGAACAGCTCAATCTGGGCGGGGCGGTCGGCGACGACCCGGCCGCCGTACGGACCAACCGCGAACTGGCGGCGAAGTCCCTGGGCCTCGATCCGGGGCAGGTGGTCTGGATGAACCAGGTGCACGGCCGCGAGGTGGCGGTCGTGGACGGCCCTTGGCACGCGGCGGACGCGACGACCCCCGCGAGCCCCTCGGTCCCCGTATCCCTCTCCGGCATTCCGCCGGTCGACGCGCTGGTCACCGCGCGCGGCGGACTCGCCCTCGCCGTCCTCACCGCGGACTGCGTGCCCGTGCTGCTGGCCGACCCGGTCGCCGGGATCGCGTCCGCCGCCCACGCCGGACGCCCCGGGCTGGTCGCCGGGGTCGTCCCGGCCGCCGTCGAGGCCATGGTCGCGCTCGGCGCCGAACCGTCGCGGATCACCGCCCGTACCGGACCGGCCGTCTGCGGACGCTGCTACGAGGTCCCGGCTGCGCTGCGCGACGACGTCGCCGCGGTCGTACCGGAGTCCTGGGCCGAGACCGGGTGGGGCACCCCGGCCGTCGACGTCGTCGCGGGGGTGCACGCGCAGCTCGCCGCGCTCGGGATCGAGGACCGGGGGCGGTCGGACTTCTGCACGCGCGAGTCGGGCGACCACTTCTCGTACCGCCGCGACCGGACCACGGGCCGGCTCGCCGGCTATGTCTGGCTGGACGCCCTTGGCGGCCCGAGCGGCCTGGGCGGTCCGGCATGACGGACCGCGGAACCGAACTCGCGGACAACCTCGCGAAGGTGGAGGACCGGATCGCCGGCGCCTGCGCCGCCGCCGGGCGCGCGCGGGAGGAGGTGACCCTGATCGTGGTCACCAAGACCTACCCCGCGAGCGACGTCCGGATCCTGCACGAGTTGGGGGTGCGGGAGGTCGCCGAGAACCGCGACCAGGACGCCGGGCCCAAGGCCGCCGCCTGTCAGGATTTGTCGTTGACGTGGCACTTCGTCGGTCAGTTGCAGACGAACAAGGTTCGTTCCGTGGCCGGTTACGCCGATGTCGTGCAGTCTGTCGACCGGGTGAAGCTCGTTTCCGCCCTCTCCGCCGCGGCGGTCCGGGCGGAGCGCGAACTGGTCTGCCTGATCCAGGTCGCGCTCGACGCCGGTTCGGGCGAGCGCGGCGCGAGAGGGGGTGTGGCGCCCGGCGGGATCGAGGAGTTGGCCACCGCGCTGGCCGGTGCGCCGGGTCTGCGGCTCGGCGGTCTGATGACCGTGGCGCCGCTGGCCGGACCGTACGCGGGACGGCAACAGGAGGCGTTCGAGCGGCTGCTGGAATTCTCATCCCGCCTGCGCGCGGACCATCCGGCTGCGAACATGGTGTCAGCAGGGATGAGTGCGGACCTCGAAGCAGCCGTCATGGCCGGAGCGACACATGTACGCGTCGGTACGGCGGTGCTCGGAGACCGACCTCGGCTCGGGTAACGTCGCGAAGCAAGTCGGACCACAGCAGAAAATATGGTCATTCCCGCCGATAGACGGGTGGACCGAGTGGATCGCGGGCACTTGGTGACGAGGCCGATCCACCACAGAGCGGAGGACTCAGAGCATGGCCGGCGCGATGCGCAAGATGGCGGTCTACCTCGGCCTCGTGGAGGACGATGGGTACGACGGCCGGGGCTTTGACCCCGACGACGATTTCGAACCCGAGCCGGAGCCCGAGCGGGAGCACCGGCGCCACCAGCCCGTGCACCAGCAGGAGCGGGAAGAACCGGTGCGGATGGTCCAACCACCCGCGCAGCGCGAGCGCGAGCCGGTGCCCCTAGCGGTAGAAAACGGACGTCCGGCGCGAATCGCCCCCGTGGCATCCATCACACCTGAACGTCCGAGCCTGGAGAAGAACGCACCGGTGATCATGCCCAAGGTCGTGTCCGAGCGGGAGCCCTACCGCATCACCACGTTGCACCCGAGGACCTACAACGAGGCCCGTACCATCGGGGAACACTTCCGTGAGGGCACTCCTGTCATCATGAATCTCACGGAGATGGACGACACGGACGCGAAGCGACTTGTCGACTTCGCCGCGGGTCTTGTCTTCGGTCTCCATGGCAGCATTGAACGGGTGACGCAGAAGGTGTTCCTGCTGTCTCCTGCTAACGTCGATGTCACGGCGGAGGACAAGGCCCGCATCGCAGAGGGCGGATTCTTCAACCAGAGCTGAGAACACGGCACCGGGAACGACCCGGTCGCAGGGCGGGAACGATCCGGTCGCAAGGCCGGACCGGGGACCAGGGGAGAGGGAAGCACGGGATGGGCGTCGCACTAGAGGTGATCTACATCGTTCTGGTGTGTTTCCTCGTCGTGCTTATTTTCCGGCTGGTCATGGACTACGTCTTCCAGTTCGCCCGCTCGTGGCAACCCGGCAAGGCGATGGTGGTCGTCCTGGAGGCCACCTACACTGTCACCGATCCACCGCTCAAGCTTCTGCGGCGGTTCATTCCGCCGCTGCGTCTCGGGGGCGTGGCACTCGACCTGTCCTTCTTCGTTCTGATGATCATCGTGTACATCCTCATCACGGTCGTGAGCGGTCTCGCGACGTGAGCGACCTGGTGAGGGGAATGTGAACGATACGGTCTTGCCGACTGCCGACGACTACGTAGAGGTGAAGAAGAGATGCCGTTGACCCCCGAGGACGTGCGGAACAAGCAGTTCACGACCGTCCGCCTCCGAGAAGGCTATGACGAGGACGAGGTCGATGCCTTTCTCGACGAGGTCGAGGCCGAACTGACGCGCCTCCTTCGTGAGAACGAGGATCTGCGCGCCAAGCTGGCCGCCGCCACGCGGGCCGCCGCGCAGAACCAGCAGCAGCAAGGGATGCGCAAGCCTCCCGAACAGCAGGATCGGCCCGGCGCCCCGGTGCCCGCCGCCATATCCGGACCGCCGCAGCAGCAGCAGCCCCCGCAGATGGGCCCGCCCCAGCTGCCCGGTGGTGCTCCGCAGCTTCCCGCGGGTCCGAGCGCGCACCCCGGCCACGGTGGTCCCCAGGGTCACGGCCCCCAGCAGGGCCAGCACGGCCCCGGTCCCATGCAGGGCGGCCCCATGGGCCAGATGCAGGGCCCCATGCAGGGTCAGATGCAGGGCGGCCCGATGCAGGGCGGTCCCATGCAGGGCCAGATGCAGGGTGGCCCGATGCAGGGTCAGATGCAGGGCGGACCCATGCAGGGCCAGATGCAGGGCGGTCCCATGGGCGGACCGATGGGCGGCCCCATGGGCGGTCACCCGCAGCAGCAACAGCTCGGTCAGGGTCCCGGCGGCGACAGCGCGGCCCGTGTGCTCTCGCTGGCGCAGCAGACCGCCGACCAGGCGATCGCCGAGGCACGTTCCGAGGCCAACAAGATCGTCGGTGAGGCACGCAGCCGCGCCGAGGGTCTGGAGCGGGACGCCCGTGCCAAGGCGGACGCGCTGGAGCGGGACGCCCAGGAGAAGCACCGCGTGGCGATGGGCTCCCTGGAGTCCGCGCGCGCCACGCTGGAGCGCAAGGTCGAGGACCTCAGGGGCTTCGAGCGGGAGTACCGCACGCGGCTGAAGTCCTACCTGGAGAGCCAGCTGCGCCAGCTGGAGACCCAGGCGGACGACTCGCTCGCACCGCCGCGTACGCCGACGGCGCCCTCGCTGCCGCCGTCGCCCTCGATGGCTCCGGCCGGCGCGGGTGCGATGGGGCACTCCATGGGCAACGGGTCGATGGGCAACGGCTCCATGGGCAACGGGTCCATGGGGGGCTCGATGGGCCACGGCGGTCCGGCCGCGGGTCCGTCGTACGGCGGGCAGCAGCAGATGTCGCCCGCGATGACGCAGCCGATGGCGCCGGTGCGGCCGCAGGCGCCGCAGCCGATGCAGCAGGCGCCGTCGCCGATGCGGGGCTTTCTGATCGACGAGGACGACAACTGACGGGGCTGCGCGGTGCGTAGCGCGTAGCCGTCGGCAGGCTGACGCCAACAGGGCCGGGCCCGGGGTTTTTACCCCGGGCCCGGCCCTGTTCGTGTGTGTGGTGCCGCTGCGCGGGGCTCTCCCCTACCCGCCTCCCGAAACTGGGGGCAAGCCCCCAGACCCCCTGTGCCCTCAATCGCCGGACGGGCTGATTTTTCGGCCCGTCCGGCGATTGAGGACAACCGGCTTACGCCTTGCGCAGGTGGAACGTCAGGGACAGGCCCTCGTCCGTGAACGGGGCGCCGTACGTGTCGTCCGGGGCGTCCTGCGCGTAGTCCGTCGACAGGACCTCGTCCGCGATCAGGGCCGCGTGGTCCGTCAGGGCCGTACGGACCGCCTCGTCCGTCGTCCGCCAGCGCAGCGCGATGCGGTCCGCCACGTCCAGGCCGCTGTTCTTGCGGGCCTCCTGGATCAGCCGGATCGCGTCACGGGCCAGGCCCGCCAGGCGCAGTTCGGGGGTGATCTCCAGGTCCAGCGCGACCGTCGCGCCCGAGTCGGAGGCCACCGACCAGCCCTCCCGCGGGGTTTCTGTGATGATCACCTCGTCGGGGGCGAGGGTGATCGTCTCGCCGTCCACCGTGACCGACGCCGTGCCCTCGCGCAGCGCCGCGGACAGCGCCGCCGCGTCCGCCTCGGCGACCGCCTTCGCGACCGCCTGGACACCCTTGCCGAAACGCTTGCCCAGCGCGCGGAAGTTCGCCTTCGCCGTCGTGTCGACCAGCGAGCCGCCGACCTCGGCGAGCGTCGCGAGGGACGAGACGTTCAGCTCCTCCGTGATCTGCGCGCGCAGTTCGTCCGACAGCGCCTCGAAGCCCGTCGCCGCGATCAGGGCGCGCGACAGGGGCTGGCGGGTCTTGACGCCCGACTCCGCCCGCGTTGCCCTGCCCAGCTCCACCAGGCGCCGTACCAGCAGCATCTGCTGGGAGAGGGTGGGGTCGATCGCCGCCAGGTCCGCCGCCGGCCAGTCCGCCAGGTGCACCGACTCCGGCGCGTCGGGCGTGACCGGCACGATCATGTCCTGCCAGACCCGCTCGGTGATGAACGGCGTCAGCGGGGCCATCAGGCGCGTGACCGTCTCGACCACCTCGTGCAGTGTGCGCAGCGCCGCCTTGTCGCCCTGCCAGAAGCGGCGCCGGGAGCGCCGTACGTACCAGTTGGAGAGATCGTCCACGAACGCCGACAGCAGCTTGCCGGTGCGCTGGGTGTCGTACGCCTCCATCGCCTCCGTCGCCTGGTCGACCAGCGCGTGCAACTCGCTGAGCAGCCAGCGGTCCAGCAGCGGGCGGTCGGCCGGGGCCGGGTCGGCCGCGCTCGGCGCCCAGTTCGACGTACGCGCGTACAGGGCCTGGAAGGCGACCGTGTTCCAGTAGGTGAGGAGGGTCTTGCGGACGACCTCCTGGATGGTGCCGTTGCCGACCCGGCGCGCCGCCCACGGGGAGCCGCCGGCCGCCATGAACCACCGCACGGCGTCCGCGCCGTGCTGGTCCATCAGCGGGATCGGCTGGAGGATGTTGCCCAGGTGCTTGGACATCTTCCTGCCGTCCTCGGCGAGGATGTGCCCGAGGCAGACCACGTTCTCGTAACTCGACTTGTCGAAGACGAGCGTGCCGACGGCCATCAGCGTGTAGAACCAGCCGCGGGTCTGGTCGATCGCCTCGGAGATGAACTGCGCCGGGTAGCGCTTCTCGAAGAGATCCTTGTTCTGGTACGGGTAGCCCCACTGCGCGAACGGCATCGAACCGGAGTCGTACCAGGCGTCGATGACCTCGGGCACGCGCGTCGACGTCTGCCCGCAGTCGGGGCAGGCGAAGGTCACCTCGTCGATGTACGGGCGGTGCGGGTCGAGCCCGGACTGGTCGGTGCCGGTCAGCTCGGTCAGCTCGGCGCGGGAGCCCACGCAGGTGAGGTGGTTGTCCTCGCAGCGCCAGATCGGCAGCGGGGTGCCCCAGTAGCGGTTGCGGGACAGTGCCCAGTCCACGTTGTTGTTCAGCCAGTCGCCGTACCGGCCGTGCTTGACGGAGTCCGGGAACCAGTTGGTCTTCTCGTTCTCCTCCAGCAGCCGGTCCTTGACCGCCGTCGTACGGATGTACCACGAGGGCTGCGCGTAGTAGAGGAGCGCGGTGTGGCAGCGCCAGCAGTGCGGATAGCTGTGCTCGTACGGCACATGGCGGAAGAGCACCCCGCGCTCGCGCAGGTCCTCCGTGAGGGCTTCGTCCGCCTTCTTGAAGAAGACGCCGCCGACCAGCGGGACGCTCTCCTCGAAGGTGCCGTTCGGGCGGACCGGGTTGACGACCGGCAGGCCGTACGCGCGGCAGACCTTGAGGTCCTCCTCGCCGAAGGCGGGGGACTGGTGGACCAGGCCGGTGCCGTCCTCCGTGGTGACGTACTCCGCGTTGACCACGTAGTGGGCCGTCGTGCCCTCGGGGAAGTCGATCAGCCGGAAGGGCCGGTCGTACGTCCAGTACTCCATCTCACGGCCGGTGAAGGACTCGCCGGTGACTTCCCAGCCCTCGCCGAGCGCCTTCGCCAGCAGCGGCTCGGCGACGACCAGCTTCTCCCGGCCGTCCGTCGCGACCACGTAGCGCACGTCGGGGTGGGCGGCGACGGCGGTGTTCGACACCAGCGTCCACGGAGTGGTCGTCCAGACCAGCAGGGCGGCCTCGCCCGCGAGCGGGCCCGAGGTCAGCGGGAAGCGGACGAAGACCGAGGGGTCGATGATCGTCTCGTAGCCCTGCGCCAGCTCGTGGTCGGACAGGCCCGTCTCGTCGCGGGGGCACCAGGGCGCCACGCGATGGTCCTGGACCAGCAGGCCCTTGTCGAAGATCTCCTTGAGGGACCACCACACCGAGTCGACGTACTGCGGGTCCATCGTGCGGTACGCGTCATCGAGGTCGACCCAGTAGCCCATGCGGGTCGTCAGCTCGGTGAAGGCGTCGGTGTGGCGGGTCACGGACTCCCGGCACCTGGCGTTGAACTCGGCGATGCCGTACGCCTCGATGTCCTTCTTGCCGGTGAAGCCCAGCTCCTTCTCGACGGCCAGCTCGACCGGCAGGCCGTGGCAGTCCCAGCCGGCCTTGCGCGCGACGTGGTAGCCGCGCATCGTACGGAAGCGCGGGAAGACGTCCTTGAAGACGCGGGCCTCGATGTGGTGCGCGCCCGGCATGCCGTTGGCGGTGGGCGGGCCCTCGTAGAAGACCCACTCGGGGCGGCCCTCGGAGTGGGCGAGGGTCTTGTCGAAGATCTTGCCGTCGCGCCAGAAGTCGAGCACGGCGTGCTCCAGCGCGGGCAGGTCGACCTGGGCGGGCACCTGGCGGTACCGGGGGGTCGCGGGCGTCGATGTCATCTGGTGGTCTTCCTCCGGCGGAACTGCGTCGTCTCCGTCGGAGGGACGAGAGCTGGGCTCCCGCGGTACCACCCTCCTTGGCCCCGGGCGTGCCGCCCGTGGCCCCCTCATTGGGGTCGCGCTGCCGGGTCTACTCGCCCGGGACCTACCTGGTGGTACGTCCCCGGACTTTCTTCCGGCGGCTCCGGGGTGATGCTTCGCCTCGCGCTCGCCCCCGGGCTCTCACCGTCCCCGGGTCGCTCATGGCCGCTCACGGGGGTACTCGTCCCCATCCACGCCTCTCGCTCCGTCCAGTGTACGGGGCGGGGCGGGGCCCGGCCGACGGGTTTTACGCCGCCCCTGCACGCGGCGGCGTAGGTTGCCGCCGCGGTTGCCGCCGCCCCCGGGGAGCCGTACGGCCGAGCGTCCGGCTCGAACGGGCGAACGGGCGCATCCGGGCTCCGGAGCCGCTCGCGTGGCGGATTACCGGGCGGCGAGGTGGGCACAACGGTGGGAGGCTCCTCTTGTCGCGGCACGGGCGGGGCCGGGGTCCTGTCGCCGGACAGGACGTCAGCGGCGGCGTGCCCCGTTGCCGCCGGGCCGGGGTCGATTTATCGTCCCAGCACGATTCGCGAGCAAGATCACCCAGTGTGAAGGGGCCGCGGCCATGGTGGCGAAGAAGAGCGCCGCGAAGAAGACGACCGCGCCGAAGGCCGCGGCGAAGAAGGCCGCCGGGACCACGGTGAACACCGCGGCGGCCGACCGGGCACCGACCGAGGACACACCGGCCGGGGGCGCACCGCCCCAGGAGTCCGCGAAGAAGGCCCGGACCAGAAAGCCGGCGACGAAGAAGGCCCGGACCAGAAAGCCGGCGACGAAGAAGTCGCCGGCCAGGAAGCCGGTGACGAAGAAGTCAGCGGGCGGGAAGTCAGCGGGCGGGAAGCCGGCGGCCGGGAAAGCGGCGCCCGCCAAGGCGGCCGGCAGCGCTTCAAAACAGGCCGCGTCCGCGGCCGAGGGGGCGGCCGAGGCCGCGCGACAGACGGGAGCCAAGACGGTGGCAGCGAAGAAGACCACGGGGGACAGGACACCGGCCGCGGGCAAGGCCCCGGTCACGGCACCGGCCGCCGCCACGGCCGCACCGCCGGGCGAACTGGCGGTACGTCCCGGCGAGGACCCCTGGACCCCGGAGGAGGTCGCGGAGGCCCGCGCGCTGATGGAGAGCGAGGTCACCCGGCTCCAGGCCGAGCTCGCCTCGTCCGAGGCGTCGCTCGTCGGGCTCATGCGGGACTCCGGGGCGGGCGCCGGTGACGACGACGCCGACACCGGTACGAAGAACATCACCCGCGAGCACGAGATGTCCCTGGCGGCCAACGCGCGCGAGATGCTGGAGCAGACCGAGCGGGCGCTCCTGCGCCTCGACGCGGGCACGTACGGGCTCTGCGAGGTCTGCGGCAAGCCCATCGGCAAGGCCAGGATGCAGGCGTTTCCGCGGGCCACCCTGTGCGTGGAGGACAAGCAGAAGCAGGAACGTCGAGGCTGAACTCGCACGCGTGTGTCGTACCCTCGTCCTCTATAAGACATCTAGGTTGAGGGACTCACGTGGCAGAGGCGGAGCGCATCATCGGTACGCCGGATGTTGACGACGAGGCTGCGGCTCCCGCCGAGCGGCCGAAGGGGCGGCGCAGGATCGCCGCCCTCTTCGCCGTCGCCGTCGTGGCGTACCTGCTCGACCTCGGCAGCAAGATGCTCGTGGTGGCCAGGCTGGAGCACCACGAGCCGATCGACGTCATCGGCGATCTGCTGCGGTTCGAGGCGGTACGGAACCCGGGCGCCGCGTTCGGCATGGGCGAGGCCTTCACGGTGATCTTCACGGTGATCGCGGCGACCGTGATCGTGGTCATCGCGCGGCTGGCCCGCAAGCTCTACAGCCTCCCCTGGGCGATCGCCCTCGGACTGCTGCTCGGTGGCGCGCTCGGCAACCTCACCGACCGGATCTTCCGCTCCCCGAGCCCCTTCCAGGGCGCCGTGGTCGACTTCATCGCCCCCGCGCACTTCGCGGTCTTCAACCTCGCCGACTCCGCGATCGTCTGCGGCGGCATCCTCATCGTGCTGCTGTCCTTCCGGGGCCTGGACCCCGACGGCACGGTCCACAAGGACTGACAAGGCATACTCGACGGGTGAGTCTTCCCGAGATCAGAACGCTGCCCGTGCCCGATGGCCTGGAGGGCGAGCGTGTCGACGCCGCCCTCGCCCGTATGTTCGGGTTCTCCCGTACGAAGGCGGCCGAGCTGGCCGCCTCCGGGAAGGTCCAGGTCGACGGCGCCGCGGTCGGGAAGTCCGACCGGGTCAGCGGCGGGGCCTGGCTGGAGGTCGAGCTCCCCGAGCCCGCCCAGCCCATACGCGTCGTCGCCGAGGCCGTCGAGGGCATGGAGATCATCCACGACGACGACGACATCGTGGTGATCGTCAAGCCCGTCGGCGTGGCCGCCCACCCCAGCCCCGGCTGGACCGGCACCACCGTCATCGGCGGTCTCGCCGCGGCCGGCTACCGCATCTCCACCTCCGGCGCGGCCGAGCGCCAGGGTGTGGTGCACCGGCTGGACGTCGGCACCTCGGGGCTGATGGTCGTCGCCAAGTCGGAGCGGGCGTACACCCTGCTCAAGGCGCAGTTCAAGGAGCGCGTCGTCGACAAGCGCTACCACGCGCTGGTGCAGGGCCACCCCGACCCGATGAGCGGGACGATCGACGCCCCGATCGGCAGGCACCCGAACCACGACTACAAGTTCGCGGTCACCGCCGAGGGCAAGCCGTCGGTCACGCACTACGACCTGATCGAGGCGTTCCGGTCGGCGTCGCTGCTGGACATCAAGCTGGAGACGGGCCGCACCCACCAGATCCGGGTGCACATGGCCGCCCACCGCCACCCGTGCGTCGGCGACCTGACGTACGGCGCGGACCCCACGCTGGCCAAGCGGCTGGGACTCACCCGGCAGTGGCTGCACGCGGTGCGCCTCGGCTTCGAGCACCCGTCGGACGGCCGGTGGGTGGAGTACGCGAGCACGTACCCCGCCGATCTCCAGGGCGCGCTGGACCAGGTGAGGGCGGAGAGCAACGTATGACCACGATCGACGGCGGCCTGCTGGGACACGTCGTACGGGAGGCCACGGGACCTGAGGACCGGGAGGCGTGCTTCGCCGTCCGCAAAGAGGTCTTCGTCGTCGAGCAGGGCGTGCCCGAGGACCTTGAGTACGACGGCCGGGACGACGACGCGATCCAGGTGCTGGCCCTCAGGGACGACGGCCTGCCGCTGGGCACCGGACGGCTCCTGTACGGGCCGGGCGCGGCGGACAGGACCGGCGGGGACCTGAGCGTCGGCGCCCTGGGCCGGCTGGCCGTGAACCGGGCCGCGCGCGGCCGGGGACTGGGCGCGGCCCTGGTCCGCGCCATCGAGGACGCGGCGCGCGAGCGCGGCCTCACGGCGGTGGATCTGCACGCGCAGACCCATGCGCTGGGTTTTTACGAACGCTTGGGGTACGAGGCGTACGGACCGGAGTTCCTGGACGCGGGCATCCCGCACCGCTCGATGCGGCGCGCGCTGTAGCCGTAGGCCGGGCCCGGCCGGTCCTGTAGGCCAGGCCGGGCTCGCCGGAATCCCGCCGGGAGCATGGCAGGCTTGGCCGCCTGATCCAGCCTGACCGGGCTGCCGAGCCGCCGGAGGGCGCACCGTGGACCAGCTGGCCCTGCTGCTCGTGCTCCTGCTGGGAGCGGTGGTCACCGTACCGCTCGGGGAGCGGCTCGGCCTGCCGTCGCCGGTGCTGATGACGATCATCGGGATCGTCCTGGCGCTGCTGCCGTTCGTGCCGAACGTCGACGTCCCGCCGGACCTCATCCTTCCGCTGCTGCTGCCCCCGATCCTCTACGCCGCCGTCCAGCGCACGTCCTGGCGGCAGTTCACGGCCAACAAACGGCCCATCTTCCTGCTCGCCGTCGCGCTGGTGTTCGTGACGACGGCCGCGGTCGCCGCGGTGGCCAACGCCGTCGTCCCCGGGCTGCCGATCGCCGCCGCGCTCGTGCTCGGGGCGCTCGTCGCCCCGCCCGACCCGGTGGCCGCGACCGCCGTCGCCGGCTCCCTCGGACTGCCCCGGCGGCTGGTGTCGATCCTGGAGGGGGAGGGCCTGTTCAACGACGTCACGGCGATCGTGCTCTACCACGTGGCGATCTCGGCGGCCGTCAGCGGCACGTTCTCCTGGCCGGTGGCCGTCGGCCAGTTCGCGCTGTCCGCGGTGGTGGCCGTCGCGATGGGACTCGCGCTCGGCTGGGTCACCAACAAACTGATGTCCCTGCTCGACGACGCGACCCTCCAGATCGGGCTGACGCTCCTGGTGCCGTTCGCCGCGTACGTCCTGGCCGAGGAGTTGCACGGCTCGGGCGTCCTCGCCGTCCTCACCGTCGCCCTCTACCTGGCCGAGCACTCCGCGGACGCCGACGACGTCATGGGGCGGCTGGCCGGGAACGCCTTCTGGCAGATCGTCGACACCCTGGTGACCGGCATCGCCTTCGGCCTGATCGGGCTGGAACTCCACCAGGCCTTCGGCACCGGCGACGGCCGGGGAGGCGCCCTGCTGGGCTGGAGCGCCGCCGTGGTCGGGGTGGTCGTCGGGGTCCGGCTGCTCTACCTGATGCCGGCGACCTGGCTGGCGAAGCGCCTGCACAAACTCCGCGACTACGACGAGGAGATCCCGGTCAGCTGGCGCGAGACCGTGGTCATGTGGTGGGCGGGGATGCGGGGGGTGGCCTCGGTCGCGCTGGCGCTGGCGATCCCGCTCAAGACGGACAGCGGGGAGCCGTTCCCGGGCCGCGACGAGATCATCTTCATCGCGTTCGCGGTCATCATGACCACCCTCGTCTTCCAGGGACTGACCCTGCCGTGGCTGGTACGGCGCCTCGGGGTGCGGGCGGACACGGACGCCGAGCGTGACCTGCTGAACATCCTCGCGGGGCGCGCCGCGAAGGCCGCGCGCCACCGGCTCAGGGAGATCGAGAGCGTCGAGGACCTGCCGGAGGAGCTGAGCGAGCGGCTGCTGCGGGCGGCGTTCGACCTGGGGGTGCGGATCAGCCCGGACATCGTGGACGACGAGCGGCGCGAGGGGTTCCGGCGGCGGGTGGACCGGATCAAGACCGTGCAGCGGATCCAGCGCGAGATGATGTCGGCGGCGCGGCACGAGATTCTGGCGGCGCGCAGTGAGCCGGGGGCGGATCCGGAGTTGGTGGACCGGGTGCTCCGGCACCTGGATGTGCACAGCATGCGGTAGCGCCGCCGCGCGGGGCCCGGGTGCCCGGCCTTCGGCCGTAGTGTGTCCTCAAGCGCCGGACGGGCTTGATTTGGCCGGGGCGGAGCGTGCCGGGGACATGGTGATCCTCGGGAGGGCCTGGGGGTGTTCGGCCGCCAGCCAGGCCAGGAGTTGTTCCCTCACCGCGCAGCGGGTGGTCCAGATGTCGTCCGCGTCCTTCGCGGTGACCACCGCGCGTACCTCCATCGTGCTCGGGGTGGTGTCCGTGACGGCCAGGCTCCAGTCGCGGCCGTCCCAGGACGGGCACTCCAGCAGGATCTCGTGCAGCTTCTCGCGCATCAGGTCCACCGGGGCCGTGTGGTCCAGCTGCAAGAAGACCGTGCCGGTCATCTGGACCCCGCCGCGCGACCAGTTCTCGAAGGGGCGGCTGGTGAAGTACGACACCGGCATGGTGATGCGCCGCTCGTCCCAGGTCCGTACCGCCAGGAAGGTCAGCGTGACCTCCTCCACCACGCCCCATTCGCCGTCGACCACCACGGTGTCCCCGATGCGCACCATGTCGCCGAACGCGATCTGGAAGCCCGCGAAGAGGTTGCCGAGCGTCGACTGGGCGGCGACACCGGCCACGATGCCGATGATGCCCGCCGAGGCCAGCATCGACGTGCCGATCGTGCGCAGGCCGGGGAAGGTCAGCAGGATCGCCGCCACCGCGACCACGATGACCACGGCGGTCACGATCCGCATGATCAGCGTGACCTGGGTACGGACCCGGCGCACCCGTGCCGGGTCCCGGGTCACCGTCGCGTAGCGCGCGTACGCCGACTGGACCGCGACGGACACCGCCCGGATCACCAGCCAGGCCCCGGCGCCGATGATCACCAGCGTCAGCGCCTGCCCGATCCGGTCCTGGTGGCTGTCGACGGAGGGCCACCGGGTCTCCCGGAACGTGGCGCGCAGGGTGGCGGCCAGCAGGACCACCTGGAGGGGGAGCCGGCAGCGGCGCAGCAGCCCCCACAGGGGCGTCTCGTGGTGGCGCTCGTCCGCCCGGCGCAGCAGGACGTCGACCGCCCAGCCGAGCAGCAGGGTCAGTGCGATCGAGCCACCGACCACGATCAGCGGTCGCAGTACGTTCTCCATGTCTCCTCGACTCTCGGCTCGTCCGGCTCCCCGGCCGTTCCTGTCCCGGGTGGCTTGGGTGGCTTGGGTGCTTGGTCGTTCCGGGCGGGCTGGCAGGATGTCGGGATGGACATCATGCTTTTCCACTCGATGTACGGCCTGCGCCCGGCCGTGCACGCGGGTGCGGACCGGCTGCGCGCGGCCGGGCATTACGTGCGCGTGCCCGACCTCTACGAGGGACAAACCGCCGCGACGGTGGAAGAGGGCATCGCGCTGAAGGACAAGATCGGCAAGGAGGAGCTGCTGCGGCGCGCGATCCTGGCCGCCGCGCCGTACTCGGAGCGCGGTCTGCTGTACGCCGGTTTCTCGCTCGGCGGTTCGATCGCGCAGACCCTGGCGCTGGGGGACGAGAAGGCGCGGGGGCTGCTGCTGTTGCACGGCACGTCCGACATCGCGGAGAACGCGGCCGTGGACGAGCTGCCCGTACAGCTGCATGTCGCGGACCCCGACCCGTTCGAGTCGCACGACTGGCTGAACAGCTGGTATCTGCGGATGCGGCAGATCGGCGCGGACGTCGAGATCTACCCGTACCAGGGCGCGGGGCACCTCTACACCGACCCTGAACTGCCGGACTACGACGAGGCCGCCGCGGAGCGGACCTGGCGGACCGCGCTCGGCTTCATCGACTCGCTCTAGGGGCTCGCGGGGACAGGGGTGGGGCGGGAAGCTGCTTCCGCCCCACCCCGCCGTCACCCCGGTCCCGTCGGCTCAGGCCTTGAGTGCCTTGTCGATCGCCGTGTTGAACTGCGCCACCGTCATGGGCGGGTTCTGGCTGCCGTCGTCCGCGGTGAGCGTCTTGCCGTCCATCTTGAACGTCGGGGTGCCCTGCACGCCGCTCTTGTCGAAGGTCGCGGACATCTTCATCGCCCAGGCGTCGAACGTGCCCTCCTTGACGTCCTTCTGGAACGCCGCGTTGTTCTTGAGGGCGCTCACCGAGTCGGCGACCTGGAGCAGGTAGCTGTCCTTGGCGAACTTGTCGTTGCTCTCCTCCGGGTGGAAGTTTGTGGAGTAGAGCGCGGTCTTGTACTGGAGGAACGCGTCGGGGCTCACGTTGAGCGCGGCGCCCAGCGCGGACAGGGCGTTCTTCGAGCCCGTGCCGTTGTCGGAGTTGTCGATGAACGTCGCGCCGACATACTGGATCTTGAACTTGCCCGCGTCGATGTCGTTCTGGACCGTCGTGCCGACCGTCTGCTCGAACTGGGCGCAGATCGGGCAGCGGGAGTCCTCGAACACTTCGAGGGTCTTCGGGGCGGACGCCTTGCCGATGACGACGGTCGTGCCGTTCGTGCCCGTGGTGTTCTTCGGGGCGGTGACGCTCGTCTCGTTCTTCGCGGCCTCCCAGTGGGAGGGCTTGTTGCCCTGGACGACGGCGTACCCGACGCCGCCGGCTATCGCGAGGAGGACGACGGCGGAACCGGCGACGATCCCCTGGCGGCGGAAGCGGTCCTTCTTGGCCTGGCGCTCGCGCTCCTGGCGCAGTCGTTCGCGGGCGGCCGCCTTGTTGGCCTGGTTGTTGCGTGTACTCATGATCGATGACTCCGTGTGAGGACGCGCCCACGCCACTGAGGGCCGGCGCTGGTGGGGGTACGGACGGGGTGGGGAGGGGCCGGGTCGGCTCAGGCGGCGCTGAGCGCGGGAAGCGGCGGTCCCCGCCGTCCGACGGAGTGCACGAGCAGATGGGTGCGGGACAGGCGCGGGCGGCCCGTGGGCCGTGCTCCGCGCCGTACCGCCCGGCGCACGGTCCCCGCGACGGAGGAGAAGGCGACGAGCAGCGGCCGGAACGCGGAGGTGGCGGCGGTCCGTACCAGACCGGCCAGCGCGGCCTCGCCGTGCCGCAGCCAGACCGTGGCGAGCAGCCCGATCGACACGTGCACGGCGAGCAGCAGCCAGGGCAGGGCCGGGTCGGGGGAGTTCAGCAGCGCGGCGGCGCCGCGCTCGGGGGAGACCACTCCGGGGAGCGGGTTCCCGAGGCCGCCGCCGCACAGGACGTCGAGGCCGACCGAGCGCAGCGAGCCCGCGACGGGACCGCCGGCCGGGCCGTAACAGACCTGCTGGCCGCTGGTGAAGACGGTGTCCGCCGCCAGTTCCAGCGGGACGAGCAGCGCCGCGATCGGCCAGAAGCCGCGCTCGCGGCCCGCTGTCGCGTACGCCAGGAGGAACACCACGGCGCTGAGCCCGGCTACGACGGGCAGCGGCACGGGGACCCGGGAGAGCAGCACGTGGGAGCCCACGGACAGCGTCACGACGAGTGCCGTGAACAGTGCTGCCCGCAGCGCTCGGAGCTGCGTCCCGGATATGTCCATTGTCGCCGAGTGTGCCATGCCCTCCTGTAAACACCCCTTAAAGGACCGGTCGGGCACCCGTCGCCGGGCGGGCCCGCGGGGCCCGCCCGGCGGTGTCCCAGGGGGTGTGCGCCCTACGCCAGCCGTCCGTTGCGGAACAGGTCCACGAAGATCTGGTGGTCGGCCCGCGCCCGCGCCCCGTACGCGTGCGCGAAGTCCACCAGCAGCGCCGCGAAGCCGTCCTCGTCGGCCGCGATCGCCGCGTCGATGGCCCGCTCGGTGGAGAACGGCACCAGCGAGTGGCCGCTCTCGTCGTCCGCCGCCGAGTGCATCGTCGCCGTGGCCCTGCCGAGGTCCGCGACCACCGCCGCGATCTCCTCCGGGTCGTCCAGGTCCGACCAGTCCAGGTCCACCGCGTACGGCGACACCTCCGCGACCAGCTGGCCCGCCCCGTCCAGCTCCGTCCAGCCCAGCCACGGGTCCGCGTGCGCCTGGAGCGCCCGCTGCGAGATCACCGTGCGGTGGCCCTCGTGCTGGAAGTACTCCCGGACGGCCGCGTCCGTGATGTGCCGGGACACCGCGGGCACCTGCGCCTGCTTCATGTAGATCACGACGTCGTTCTCCAGGGCGTCGCTGTTGCCCTCCAGCAGGATGTTGTACGAGGGCAGCCCGGCCGACCCGATGCCGACCCCGCGCCGCCCCACGACGTCCTTCACGCGGTACGAGTCCGGGCGGGTCAGGCTCGACTCCGGGAGGGTCTCCAGATAGCCGTCGAAGGCCGCGAGGATCTTGTACCGCGTCGCCGCGTCCAGCTCGACCGCGCCGCCGCCGGACGCGAAGCGCCGCTCGTACTCCCGGATCTCCGTCATCGAGTCGAGCAGCGCGAAACGGGTCAGCGAACGGGCCGCGCGCAGCGCCCCGAGCAGCGGCCCCTCGGCGGTGTCCAGCGTGAAGGGCGGCACCTCGTCGTTCTTGGCGCCCGTCGCCAGCGCGTGGATCCGCTCGCGGTACGCGCCCGCGTAGATCTCCACCAGCTCGGTGATCTGCTCGTCGCTCAGCGCCTTCGTGTACCCGATGAGCGCGAGGGAGGCGGCGAAGCGCTTGAGGTCCCAGGTGAAGGGGCCGATGTACGCCTCGTCGAAGTCGTTGACGTTGAAGATCAGCCGGCCGTTGGCGTCCATGTACGTGCCGAAGTTCTCCGCGTGCAGATCGCCGTGGATCCACACCCGGCCGGTCCGCTCGTCCAAGAACGGGCCGCTCGCCCTGCTCCCCGCCCGCTGCTGCTCCAGGTCGTGGTAGAAGAGGGCCGCGGTGCCCCGGTAGAACGCGAACGCGGACGCCGCCATCTTCCGGAACTTCACCTTGAAGGCGGCCGGGTCGGCCGCCAGCAGCCGGCCGAAAGCGGTGCCGAACACGGCGAGGATCTCCTCGCCGCGCTCCTCGTCAGCTGATTCTGCGGGACGCGGGACCGACATCGCGGGGTGCCTCCTGGTGCAAGGGCTAAGGGTGTCGACGGCGCCTCGGCGCCGTCAGAAGTGGCAACGCACGACGGTACTCGCGAGTGCCCGCCGGTGGGCCCGTCCGGCCCTCGTTTGTCGGTCCCGAGTCGTAGACTTCCACGCTGTCCCCCCAGACTGTTCCGCAGCCTGTCGATCGCCGTTCGCCGGAGGCCCCCGTCGTGACCAAGCCGCCTTTCACGCACCTGCATGTCCACACCCAGTACTCACTGCTGGACGGTGCCGCGCGGCTGGGGGACATGTTCAAGGCCTGCGGTGAGATGGGCATGTCCCACATCGCCATGACGGACCACGGGAACCTGCACGGGGCCTACGACTTCTTCCACCAGGCGAAGAAGGCCGGCGTCACCCCCATCATCGGCATCGAGGCGTACGTCGCCCCCGAGTCGCGGCGCAACAAGCGGAAGATCCAGTGGGGCCAGCCGCACCAGAAGCGGGACGACGTGTCCGGTTCCGGCGGTTACACCCACAAGACGATCTGGGCGGCGAATGCGAAGGGGCTGCACAACCTCTTCCGCCTCTCCTCCGACGCGTACGCCGAGGGGTGGCTGACCAAGTGGCCGCGGATGGACAAGGAGACCATCGCCCAGTGGTCCGAGGGCCTGATCGCCTCCACCGGCTGCCCGTCCGGCGAGGTCCAGACCCGGCTGCGCCTCGGCCAGTTCGACGACGCGCTCAAGGCGGCCTCCGAGTACCAGGACATCTTCGGCAAGGAGCGGTACTTCCTGGAGCTGATGGACCACGGCATTGAGATCGAACGCCGGGTCAGGGACGGCCTGCTGGAGATCGGCCAGAAGCTGGGCATCCCCCCGCTGGTCACCAACGACTCGCACTACACGTACGCGAACGAGGCCACGGCCCACGACGCGCTGCTCTGCATCCAGACCGGCAAGAACCTGTCCGACCCGGACCGCTTCCGCTTCGACGGCACCGGCTACTACCTCAAGTCCACGGACGAGATGTACGCGGTGGACTCCTCCGACGCCTGGCAGGAGGGCTGCGCCAACACCCTGCTGGTGGCGCAGCAGATCGACACCGACGGCATGTTCCAGGAGCGGAACCTGATGCCCAGGTTCGACATCCCGGACGGCTTCACCGAGGTCACCTGGTTCCGCGAGGAGACCATGCGCGGCATGGCCCGCCGCTACCCGGGCGGCATCCCTGACGACCGGCTCAAGCAGGTCGAGTACGAGATGGGGATCATCATCGAGATGGGCTTCCCCGGGTACTTCCTGGTGGTCGCCGACTTCATCATGTGGGCCAAGAACAACGGCATCGCGGTGGGCCCGGGCCGCGGCTCGGCGGCCGGCTCGATCGTCTCGTACGCGATGGGCATCACCGACCTTGACCCGATCGAGCACGGGCTGATCTTCGAGCGGTTCCTCAACCCCGAGCGCATCTCGATGCCCGACGTCGACATCGACTTCGACGAGCGCCGGCGCGGCGAGGTCATCCGGTACGTGACGGAGAAGTACGGCGCCGACAAGGTCGCCATGATCGGTACGTACGGGAAGATCAAGGCCAAGAACGCGATCAAGGACTCCGCGCGTGTCCTCGGCTACCCGTACGCGATGGGCGACCGCCTCACCAAGGCCATGCCCGCCGACGTCCTCGGCAAGGGCATCGACCTCAACGGCATCACGGACCCCAAGCACCCGCGCTACAGCGAGGCGGGCGAGATCCGGGCGATGTACGAGAACGAACCGGACGTGAAGAAGGTCATCGACACCGCGAAGGGTGTGGAGGGCCTCGTCCGGCAGATGGGTGTGCACGCGGCCGGCGTGATCATGTCCAGCGAGCCGATCGTCGACCACGCCCCGATCTGGGTACGGCACACCGACGGGGTGACCATCACGCAGTGGGACTACCCCCAGTGCGAGTCGCTCGGCCTGCTCAAGATGGACTTCCTGGGGCTGCGCAACCTCACGATCATGGACGACGCCGTCAAGATGGTGAAGGTCAACAAGGGCATCGACCTGGACCTGCTGGCGCTGCCGCTCACCGACCCGACGACGTACGAACTGCTCTGCCGCGGTGACACACTCGGCGTCTTCCAGTTCGACGGCGGGCCCATGCGCTCCCTGCTGCGCCTGATGAAGCCCGACAACTTCGAGGACATTTCCGCCGTCTCGGCCCTCTACCGGCCGGGCCCGATGGGCATGAACTCGCACACGAACTACGCGCTGCGCAAGAACGGCCAGCAGGAGATCACCCCGATCCACCCGGAGCTGGAGGAGCCCCTCAAGGAGATCCTCGGCCTCACCCACGGCCTGATCGTGTACCAGGAGCAGGTGCAGAAGGCCGCCCAGATCATCGCCGGGTACTCACTCGGCGAGGCCGACATCCTGCGCCGCGTGATGGGCAAGAAGAAGGCCGACGAGCTGGCGAAGAACTTCGTCCTCTTCCAGGCGGGCGCCAAGAAGAACGGCTACTCGGACGAGGCGATCCAGGCGCTCTGGGACGTCCTGGTGCCGTTCGCCGGATACGCCTTCAACAAGGCCCACTCCTCCGCGTACGGCCTGGTCACCTACTGGACCGCGTACCTCAAGGCGAACCACCCCGCCGAGTACATGGCGGCGCTGCTGACCTCCGTCAAGGACGACAAGGACAAGTCGGCCGTCTACCTCAACGAGTGCCGGCGCATGGGCATCAAGGTGCTCCCGCCGAACGTCAACGAGTCCCAGTCGAACTTCGCCGCGCAGGGCGACGACGTGATCCTCTTCGGCCTCACCGCGATCAGGAACGTCGGGCAGAACGTCGTCGACTCGATCATCCGGTGCCGCAAGGCCAAGGGGAAGTACAGCTCCTTCCCCGACTTCCTGGACAAGGTCGAGGCGGTCGTCTGCAACAAGCGGACCGTCGAGTCGCTGATCAAGGCCGGCGCCTTCGACGAGATGGGCCACACCCGCAAGGGGCTCGTCGCCCACCACGAGCCGATGATCGACAACGTGGTCGCGGTGAAGCGCAAGGAGGCCGAGGGGCAGTTCGACCTCTTCGGCGGGATGGGCGAGGAGCAGAACGACGAGCCCGGCTTCGGTCTCGACGTCGAGTTCTCCGACATCGAGTGGGACAAGTCGTACCTCCTCGCGCAGGAGCGGGAGATGCTCGGCCTGTACGTCTCCGACCACCCGCTCTTCGGTCTGGAGCACGTGCTGTCCGACAAGTCCGACGCGGCGATCTCCCAGCTCACCGGCGGCGAGCACGCGGACGGCGCGGTCGTCACCATCGGCGGCATCATCTCCGGCCTCCAGCGCAAGATGACCAAGCAGGGCAACGCCTGGGCCATCGCCACCGTCGAGGACCTCGCCGGCTCCATCGAGTGCATGTTCTTCCCCGCGACCTACCAGCTGGTCTCCACCCAACTCGTGGAGGACACCGTCGTCTTCGTCAAGGGCCGCCTCGACAAGCGGGAGGACATCCCCCGGCTGGTCGCCATGGAACTCCAGGTGCCCGACGTGTCGTCCGCCGGGACGGACGCGCCGGTGGTCATCACGATCCCGACGGTGAAGGTCACCCCGCCGATGATCAGCCGCCTCGGCGAGATCCTCGGCCACCACCGGGGCAACTCCGAGGTGCGGATCAAGCTCCAGGGCGCCAGGAAGACGACGGTGCTCCGGCTGGACCGGCACCGGGTGCAGCCGGACGCGGCGCTGTTCGGGGACCTGAAGGTGCTGCTGGGCCCGGCGTGCCTGGCGGGCTGACGTACCACTGACTTCCACGGCTGAGGGGCACGCCCGGATCATCGGGCGTGCCCCTCACGCATGGGCGGCGTCAGTTGTGGCCGAAGCGCTTCTGCTTGCCCTTGTGCGGCATGTCCGACGGGGTTATCCGGGACTGCACCTGCTCCGAGCGGTCCTCGGACGACCGCGACTCCTCGGAGCCGCGTGCCTCCGTCGACGGGGCCTGCTGCTTGTTGCGGTCACGGTTCTTGTTCTTCGCCATGAAGGTGCCTCCTGAGACGGTCCCGGGACCGGGACGCGTTCAGACTCACATATGCCGTAAAGTGCCGCATTTTGGATCATTGCGCTAGGTAGTGAGCCCATGTCACGGGGCCGGTGTGGGATACGCCACGCCGATGATCGAGTTCCGGACGTCAAGGCTCTTGCCGTCGGGCAGACTCGAAGGAAACCCGCAGTAACTCCCGATCGCCCGATCCCGAGGTTGCCGAAAGAGGGGTGGAACACGTGGATCGCTGCGTCGTCCTGGTGGACGCCGGATACTTGCTGGGCGCCGCGGCGAGTCTCCTCGCCGGAGAACCGGCCCGCTCCCGCATCACCGTCGACCACGCCGCGCTCATCCAGGGCCTGCGCGAGCGGGCCGAGGCCGATACGGAACAGCCCCTGCTCCGGATCTACTGGTTCGACGGTGCCCCCGACCGCGTCCCCCAGCCCGAACACCGGCGGCTGCGCGTCATGCCCCGCGTCACGGTCCGGCTGGGCGCGCTGACCCGCAGCGACGGGCGCTGGGCGCAGAAGGGCGTGGACGCGGCGATGCACGCGGAGCTGACCGAGCTGGCCAGGAACCGCGCCTGCTCGGACGTGGTCCTGGTGACCGGCGACGGGGATCTGCTGCCCGGCCTGATGTCCGCCAAGGAACACGGCGTCGCGGTGCACCTGTGGGCCGTGCAGGCCGCGGACGGCGACTACAACCAGTCCGAGGACCTGGTGGCCGAGGCGGACGAGCGGCGCGTGCTCGACCGGGCGTGGATCACCCATTCCGTACGGGCCAAGGAGACGGCCGCCGTGTGCCCGCCGCCGCCGGTGCCCCGGCCGGAGATCGCGGCGATCCTGTCGGCGCCGCTGCCGGAAGCCGGGCCCGAGTCCGTGGCCGCGTCCGGTTCCGGCTCCGGTTCCTCCGGGGCCTCCGTTTCGTCCGGCCCGGCCCGGGAGGCGGACGCGGACTCCGGAGCTGCGGCGCCGGCCACGGCGGGGCGCAACGGCTCCGGGCCGGCCGAGCACGAGTCCGCCTCGGACGCGCCTCCGGCGCCGGGGAGCAGGGGTGTGCCGACGCCCAAGGACCTCGCGAGCCTGCGGGCGCCGCTGGGGCCCTCGGCCGGGCCGTCGACCGGTTTGTCGACCGGGCCGTCGGGCACTGCGGCCGCGGGTGCGACGCTCCGGTGGTCCTCGGACAAGGGGTGGGTCGAGCGCCCGGGGGGCGGGGGCGGGGGCGGCGGCGGTACGGCGGGCGAACCGCCCGAGACCGCGTCGCTGCCGACGCTGGCGCAGCTCACCAGCGCGGAGCAGCGGTGGGCGGACCGGGAGGAGGACATCACCACGGTGGGGGGCGACCCCTTCGAGGTGGGCCAGGTCTTCGCCCGGCGCTGGATGGGACGGCTGCCGGAGCCGGCGCAGGTGCAGAAGCTGTCCGTGATGTACCCGAGGGTGCCGCACCGGATCGACGGGGAGCTGTTGCGGTACGCGGCGCGGTTCGGGTTGCTGGCGCACAAGGATGACCAGATCGATGAGCATGACCGGTATGCGATTCGGGCGGGTTTCTGGCGCGAGATCGATGGCCGGGTCGCGGAGGGGGCGGCGCCGCCGACGTCGTAGCGTTGCGCCCGTTGTCCGTTGCGCTTCCTGCTTGTCCTCAATCGCCGGATGGGCTTGTTTGTGGCGTCTGCCCGGTGCGCGGGCGCGGGTTACTGATGTCCTCAATCGCCGGACGGGCTGGGTTTGTCGTGGTGACGGGGGGTGGGGCCTGCGGAGGTACGTATGTCCGGACTGCATGTTTTACGGCGCCTCAGGGACTTGTTTGGTTCACCGGTAGTCATGCGCCACAAAACACGCTTTACGTCCGGACACACGCACCTCCTCCGACCCCACCCCCCTCACGCCGAGGGTGAGCCGAACGACCCCGCCGGTCCGGGGAGCCTCGCCTCTGCCCGGTGGACAGTGCCGCTTACCAACGTCCTCAATCGCCGGACGGGCTGGATTGTGGCCTCTGCCCGGTACGCGAGCGCGGCTTACCAATGTCCTCAACCGCCGGACGGGCTGGGGTGTGCCCCTGCGCGGTGCGCGGGTGCGGCTCACCGATGTCCTCAAGCGCCGGACGGGCTGGATGGTGCCCCCGGCGACAACCCGCGCATACGCAACCGGCCCGCAGCGGGCAAAATCAAGCCCGTCCGGCGATTGAGGACAATCAGTAACCCGCGCCCCCGCACCGGGCAGACGCACAAACAAAGCCCGTCCGGCGATTGAGGACAAAGGGGGGCCCGGGGCCCCCGACCCCGGAACATCGGCGGGGTCCACCACCCCGTACGCTCAAGCGTGTGAGTACGGTGTGCGTCGTCCGCGATCTCGTCAAGACGTACCCCGCCGCGCCCGGCAGACGGGGCACCCCGGCAACCCCGGAAGTCCGTGCCACCGACCGCATCAGTCTCGACGTGCGCCGCGGGGAGATCTTCGGGCTGCTCGGACCCAACGGCGCCGGCAAGTCCACCCTCGTCCGCCAGCTCACCGGCCTCATGCGCCCCGACTCCGGCAGCGTCGAACTGCTCGGGCACGACCTCGTGGGCCACCCCGAGCGTGCCGCCCGGCTCATCGGCTACCTCGGCCAGGAATCGACCGCGCTCGACGAGCTGACCGTCGCCCTCGCCGCCGAGACGACGGGGCGCCTCCGCGGGCTCACCCTGCGCGCGGCCCGCGCCGAGCGGGACGCCGTGCTGGAGGAGCTGGGGCTCACCGAGATCGCGGGGCGGCCGCTCAAGAAGCTGTCGGGCGGGCAGCGGAGGCTGGCCTGTTTCGCCGCCGTGCTGGTCGGCGAACGCCCCGTACTGATCCTTGACGAGCCCACCACCGGCATGGACCCGATCGCGCGCCGCGCGGTCTGGGCGGCCGTCGACCGCCGAAGGGCCGAGCACGGCGCGACCGTGGTGCTCGTCACCCACAACGTCATCGAGGCCGAGACCGTCCTCGACCGCGTCGCCGTGCTGGAGCGCGGCAAGGTCATCGCCTGCGACACCCCCGCCGGGCTCAAGGAGCAGGTCGCGGGAGAGGTCAGGGTGGAGCTGGTGTGGCGCGAGCGCGCGCCGCTGGACGTGCCCGAGGTCGCCGCGCTGCGCGGGTCCGCGCAGGAGTCGGGGCGCCGGTGGGTGCTGCGGCTCGCCCCCGACGAGGCGCGGGCCGCCGTCGCGGCGGTGACCGGTGGCGCGGCTTTCGCGGCGCTGGACGACTTCACGCTGGCGACGCCCAGTCTGGAGGACGTGTACCTGGCGCTCGGGGGCCGGACGAAGGGGCTGGTGAAGGCGTGAGTCGTACGAGCCATACGAACAGGAGCATCGCCAGGTGAGCATCGTGCCGGCGGAGGCCGTGTCCGCGCGAGGCGGCGGGAGCGTGAGGGTGGTCCGGGAGAGTCCCGCCGGGACGACGACGGCGGACGGCGCGCCCGCGCCGCTCGCGCCCAGGGCGCGGCTGCTGCCCGCGCTGGCCGCCGTGTACCGCGCCCAGATGTCCCGGGCCCGGGTGGCCCGGATGCCGCTGCTGTTCGTCGCGACCTTCCAGTCCGTCGGGATCATGGTCCTGATGCGGGGGGTCGTGAACGGGGCGGAGGAGTCGCGGGCGGTCGTCGCCGGGGCCAGTGTCCTCGTGGTCGCGTTTGTGGCGCTGAATCTGCTCGCCCAGTACTTCGGGCACCTGCGGGCCAGTGGGGGCCTCGACCACTTCGCGACCCTGCCGGTGCCGCCGGCAGCGGTGGTGCTGGGTACGGCGGCGGCGTACGCGTCGTTCACGGTGCCCGGCGCGGTGTTCACGGCGGTCACGGGGAGCGTGCTGTTCCAGCTGCCGCTGGCCCATCTGTGGGTGCTGTTGCTCGTGATCCCCCCGGCCGGCGCGGCGCTCGCCGGCCTCGGCGCGGCGCTGGGCCTGCTCGCGCCGCGTCCCGAGCTGGCGACGCTGCTGGGGCAGCTCGGCATGTCCGCGGCCCTGCTGCTGGGCGTCCTGCCGGCGAACCGGCTGCCGGAGCCGGTCACCTGGGCGCGGGACCTGCTGCCGTCCACGTACGGCGTGGAGGCGCTCTCCCGGTCCTTCGACGCGCGTCCCGACTGGGTGGTGGTCTTCCTGGACCTGGGGGTCTGCGCGGCCGTCGGTGTGGTCTCGCTGGCCGTCGCGACGTGGGCGTACCGGCGTGCGGCGGTCCGGTGAGGCGGGCGTGGGGCGGGCCTGGCACGATGGCAGGGTGACCGCACCCCTGACACCGCCTCACCAGCCGCGACACGATCCGTGGCAGACGCCGCCGGACGGTGCTTCCGGCGATCCCGGATCCTTGGCGGGCGGCACGTCCGACACCGGCGCGGGGGTCGGGGCGGAGGTGCGGACGGCCGTGGTCGTGACGGTGGCGCTCGCGGTGGCGGGTGTCCTGCTGGGATTGCTGTGGCTGTGGCTCTCGCCGCGGATCCCGCTCGTCTCGGACGATACGGCGGTCTTCCTCAAGGACACGGAGGGCGAGGAGGCGATCGGCGCGGACGGTACGTTCGCGCTGCTGGGCCTCGGGTTCGGCGCGATCGCCGCTGCCGCCGTTTTCCTGTTCCGCAAGCGGGGTGGCGTCGCGGTGGTGGTGGGGCTGGTGCTGGGCGGGCTGGTCGGGTCGTTCCTGGCGTGGAAGGTCGGCGTGTGGCTGGGGCCTACGTCGGATGTGGTCGCGCATGCGCGTGAGGTGGGGAAGGGCGTCACGTTCGACGCGCCGCTGAAGCTGAACGCGAAGGGCGCGTTGTTGGCGTGGCCTGTGGCGGCGATGGTCGTCAACCTCGCGTTGACCGCGGTGTTCGGGCCTCGGGATCCGGAGCCGGAGTGGGACTGGAGCGGGTTCGGAGGGCCGCCGCCGGGGGTCGGGAAGCCGTGAGGGTGGCGGGCGCGTCCGCCTGACGTCTTGTCCTCAATCGCCGGACGGGCTTGATCTGCGCACGGACAGGCCCGAGGGGGTCAGGGACGCGCGATCGGGGCCAGCGTTGCTGATGTCAGGGTGGTCAGGGCGCCGGGGGACAGTTCCACTTCCAGGCCCCGGCGGCCCGCCGAGACGCAGATCGTGTCGTGGGACTCCGCCGAGCTGTCCAGGACCGTGCGCAGGCGCTTCCGTTGGCCCAGGGGGGAGATTCCGCCCCGTACGTAACCCGTCGTCCGTTCCGCCGCCGCCGGGTCCGCCATCGACGCGCGCTTGCCGCCCACCGCCGACGCCAGGGCCTTGAGGTCCAGGGAGCCGGCCACCGGGACCACCGCCACCGTCAGTTCGCCGTCCACGTCGGCCACCAGCGTCTTGAAGACCCGGTCGGGGGACACGCCCAGGGCCTCCGCCGCCTCCTCGCCGTACGACGCCGACGCGGGGTCGTGCTCGTACGCGTGCAGGGTGTACGCCGTGCCCGCCGCCGTCAGGGCGACCGTCGCGGGGGTGCCCCCCGATCCGGGCTGGTGCTTCTTCTTGGCCTTCGCCACCGGTCGTGTCCTCGGGTCGGATCGAGTCGGGTCGGGTCCGTCAGTTGGGGCTCGTCGGCGATCTGGTCAGGTCCACCGCCGGCAGCGACGGGAGGTGGCGGATCACCGCCGTCTCCGACCGGAGCAGTTTCAGCTCCTCCTTCAGCCGCGCCGCCGTGTCCGGCGCCTCCAGCAGCCGCTGCTTCGACGGCGTGTCCAGCACCGCCGCCGCCGCGATCAGGTACGACACCACCGAAGGCTCGTCGGGCAGTTCGTCGCCCGTCGCCAGCGTGCGCTCCCGCGCGCCCGCCAGCCGCTTCTGGTAGCTGCGGAACGCCCGCAGCACGCCTTCCGCCAGCGCGGACGCGCCCTCGCCGACCTCCTCGGGCAGCTCCTCCACCTCGGCCGTCAGATAGGGGCCGCTCGTGTCGATCGACAGCAGCCGGATCCTGGTGGTGCCGGTGGCCATCACCTCGAAGCTGCCGTCGGGGCGTTCACGGATCGTCGCCGCGTCCGCGACGCAGCCCACGTGGTGGAAGGCGTCCATGGGTTCGGGGCCGAAGCCGTCGGTGGGACCGCGCTCGGGCGGGGCCGCCCGGTCCGGCAGGCCCGGGGCGGTCGGCGACAGTTCGTGCCCGTCGCGGACGGCGACCACGGCGAAGCGGCGCGGTTCGGACTCGTCCGTCTTCAACAGCTCGCGCATCAGCGTGCGATAGCGCTCCTCGAAGACGTTCAGGGGCAGGACGAGGCCCGGGAACAACACCGCGTTCAGCGGGAAGAGAGGGAGGCGTGCGGTGGTCACAACGCTCAAGCGTAATGGCCCCGGGGCCTTCTCCGGTCTGCTCTGGCCCGCAAAGGCATTTCGGCGGCCACCTGGAGCCGTACGCCGTCCCGGGTTTCGAGGAACTGGCCCAGCGGATCGTCGGTGAAACACGTCCACGGAAAGGACGTCGCGTACGGTCCGACAAGCCGGAACTGCTCCAGCGCCTCCGCCCAGCGGCCCCGCCCCACCAGGACGTACGCGAGGAGATTGCGCACCTCGGCAGGCCAGGGATCGCCCGCCTCGTACCGCGCGGACACCGCGACGGCCAGGTCGGCCGCCGCGTCGATCCGGTCCCCCTGTACGGAGGTGGGGTCGCCGCTCATCAGCAGGGTGAAGGCGGCCCGCACGGGCAGCGCCTGGACGAGCGAGCCGGGCAGCGCGTCGTGCGCCGCCTGTTCGGCGAAGTCGAAGCACTCGCGGTGCGAGCCGTACCAGAGGGCCGACAGGTACTGGAGCGCGGCGACATGGCACCCGTAGTGGTGCGGGGAGCGCCGTACGGCCTGCGCCCAGAGCCCTTCGAAGGCCGAGTGCGTGGCGTGCGTGCCGCGCGCGTGGTCGAGCGCCAGGCGCCACGGCACCGGGTCGCGCGGGTCGCCGTCGGCCGCCGCGTCGATCAGCGGGCCCATCTCCCGCAGCCGTTCGGCGCGCGCCGGTGACTCCCACGCCCTGCGGACGGCGAGTTCGGCCTTGACGAGCAGCGCGTCCGGATCGCGGGGCGCCACCGCGAGCCAGTCGGTGAGCCACTCCTGGCGGCCGTGGGCGAACGCGGCCAGCCGTCTCACATAGCGGTCCCGGTTCTCCCATTCGGCTGATTCACGTGTGGTCGCGAGGAGCTTCGCGGCCTGTTCGTACGCGCCGAGAGCGGCGGAGACCAGCACGGGAGCGAGCCGCTCGTCGGGGGCGTCGAGCAGTACGGCGTCGTCGGGCGGCTGCCCCGCGGCGAGCAGCGGGGTGTGCCGGACCATACGCGCGGTGCTGATCAGGGCGCGGAGCAATGACATGGTGCCGACCATTGAAAACCGCAGGTCGTGGCCGCGCCAGGGGGCTGCTGTGAAGCTTTCGTAGGGGTGGAAAGGTTGTAGCCCCCAAAGTCAAGGGAGGGCAAAGAAAGGAGGATCAGCCGCGGCGCAGGAGACGGGAGGCGCCGGCTGCGACGGTGGTGGCGAGGATCCACCCGAGCATGACCAGCACGGCCCCGGTCCACTGCCAGCCGCCTTCCAGCCGCCAGTACCCGTCCTGGCCGAGATTGATCACCGGTACGAGCAGATCCAGCGCGAAGAGGGCCGGGTTCCATTCGGGGTGTTCGTTCGCCTTGAGCGGCGGTGGGGCGTGGCGCGCGAACGCGATCGTGCCGCCCGCCCAGAGGACCGCCATCCACAGCGCCGCCCGCCCGGGGCGGTAGCCGTACGCCACCGTCCAGTCCTGGAGGTACCCCCAGAGTTTCGCGGCGAGCGGCAGCGTCTCGCGCCGGCGGCGCTGCTTGACGAGGAGCACCTCGCGCGCGTCGGCGTCCTCGCCGCTGTTGCGCAGTACCTGCGCGAGCCGTTCGTACGGCTCCGGCGCGTACTCGGGCGTCGCCGCCGCGACCCACTCCAGGCGGCGGCCGAGCGGGAAGTGACCGACCCACACGAGGTTCTCGTAGACGAAGCCGCCCATGGCGAGCCCGCCGGGCCCCGGCCAGCTGGTCGACACGTCGACCAGCGTGACGATCTTCGCCCCGCTCAGCACGACCCGTCCCTCCTCGGGGCGTTCGCACGTGAACCGCAGCTCCGGAGTGACGATCCTGCGCAGCGACAGCTCCTCCCCGGCCATCAGGACGAACCGCGCCTGGTCGAGGTCGACCGCGTCCCCGAACCGGCCGTCGTCCAGCCGCACCCCGCCCCGGCACTCGAAGGGCTGCACCCGGGTGCCGGGCGGCGGGCCGCCGGAGATCCCGACGCCGTACGGGGGAGTGGAACCGGAGCCGGTGGCCTCGTCCGTCACCCACGCGCCGGTCATGTGGAGCGTGCGCTCGACCGTCAGCCGCGGCGCGTTGAGCGCCCGGCGGTCGCGCGGGGCGCGCAGCCGGCTGCCGCGCAGGCTCAGCGACACCCCGACCTTGGCGCCGCGGAGACTGACCTCGCCGTATGTCTCGATCTGATCGGCCTGGAGGTCCTGGGCGACCGTCATGCCGTCGGCGGTGATCGCCCGGCCCATCCGGTCGGGACGCACCTCGATCTGGCTGATCAGCAGATCCGTACCGATTTGTGCGTCCGTCAGCCGTATCCCGCGCTCGACCCGGCAGCGCGGCAGGTGAAGGTCACCCTCCGTGTGCAGCCGGGCGGCCTCCAGGCGCGGTATGGCACAGCCCGCCATGCGCAACGTGGTGAAGTGCGACTCGGGGAGCACGATCTCGTTGTCGAACAGACAGCGGTCCAGTTCGACGTACGGCGCGATCGTGCCGCCCGCGAGGGTCAGCGTCCCGGTGATCCGTACCCCGCGCATCTTGAGCGCGGCGACCCGGCCGGGGAGCGCGGGAGGGCCGCTGAGCAGGAGTAACGCGATGACCCTGGCACGTACGCTGCGGTTCGCGCCCCAGCCGTGCGGGTCGAAGGGGTCGTCCCGCCGGGGGTCGTACGTGGAGAGGTCGTACGTACTGCCGTTCCGGAAGGCCTGCCACATGCCCAGTTCCGCCGCGCTCAGCCAGTCGGGCGCCTCACCTTCCTGCGGCTCGGTCACGGTCACCCCCGCTTCCTCCGCTTCCTCGTCACGTCGTTACTCATGGTGTTCCCCCTGGGTGACGGCCTGAACGCTAGTGGTGACATGAGCCTGACGGGGCAGGTATCAGCCAGTGATACGCGCGTCCGGCGGCCTGAGGCCGTCTGCGAGAATTGACCGCGTGATCTCACGAATCGATCTGCGCGGCGGCGCCCTCCCCGAGGGCTCCGCGCTCCGTGACCTGCTGCCCCGAGCCGAGTTCGACGTGGAAGCCGCCCTGGAGAAGGTGCGGCCCATCTGCGAGGACGTGCACCATCGCGGTACGGAAGCGCTGATCGAGTACGCGGAGAAGTTCGACGGCGTGAAGCTCACCCGCGTCCGGGTGCCCGCGGCGGCCCTGGCCGGTGCCCTGGCGGGGCTCGACCCGGCCGTACGGGCCGCGCTGGAGGAGTCCGCCCGGCGCGCCAGGCTCGTCCACCGCGAGCAGCGGCGCGCCCCCCACACCACGCAGGTGGTGCCCGGCGGCACGGTCAGCGAGAAGTGGGTCCCGGTCGGGCGCGTGGGGCTCTACGCGCCCGGCGGCCGGTCCGTCTACCCCTCGTCCGTGATCATGAACGTGGTGCCGGCCCAGGAGGCGGGTGTCGCGTCGATCGCGCTGGCCTCGCCGCCGCAGGCCGACTTCGGCGGGCTGCCCCACCCCACGATCCTCGCCGCCTGCGCCCTGCTGGGCGTCGACGAGGTCTACGCGGTCGGCGGCGCCCAGGCCGTGGCGATGTTCGCGTACGGCACCACGGGACCCGACGGCTGCGCCCCCGCCGACATGGTCACGGGCCCCGGCAACATCTGGGTCGCCGCCGCCAAGCGGTACTTCACCGGCCGCATCGGCATCGACACCGAGGCGGGCCCCACCGAGATCGCGGTCCTCGCGGACTCCACCGCCGACCCGGTGCACGTCGCCGCCGACCTCATCAGCCAGGCCGAGCACGACCCGCTCGCCGCCGCCGTCCTCGTCACCGACTCCGTGGAGCTGGCCGACGCGGTCGAGAAGGAGCTGGCGCCGCAGGTCGCCGCGACCAAGCACATCGAGGACCGGGTCGCGCCCGCGCTGGCCGGCAAGCAGTCCGCGATCGTCCTGGTCGACTCCGTCGAGGACGGCCTGCGGGTCGTCGACGCGTACGGCGCCGAACACCTGGAGATCCAGACCGCCGACGCCGCCGCCGTCGCCGAACGCGTCCGCAACGCGGGGGCGATCTTCGTCGGCCCGTACGCGCCGGTCTCCCTCGGCGACTACTGCGCCGGGTCCAACCACGTCCTGCCGACCGGCGGTTGCGCCTGCCACTCCTCCGGGCTCTCCGTCCAGTCCTTCCTGCGCGGCATCCACATCGTGGACTACAGCAGGGACGCGCTCGCCGAGGTCGCCCACCACGTGGTGACGCTGGCCGAGGCGGAGGACCTGCCGGCCCACGGCGCGGCTGTCAAAGCCAGGTTCGGATGGAAGGTGCCCACCGCATGAGCGGCGCCTCAGGACCGGCCCGGGAGCCCGCCGCCGGGGACATCGGCATCGACGACCTGCCCGTACGGGACGAGCTGCGCGGCCAGACCCCGTACGGCGCGCCCCAACTGGACGTCCCCGTCCAGCTGAACACCAACGAGAACCCGTACCCGCTGCCGGAGCCGCTGGTCGAGCGGATCACCGAGCGGGTCCGCGAGGCCGCGCGCGGGCTCAACCGCTACCCCGACCGGGACGCCGTCGAGCTGCGCACCGAGCTGGCCGCGTACCTCTCCAGGACCGGCGGCCACCCGCTGACCACGGCCCACGTCTGGGCCGCCAACGGATCCAACGAGGTCATCCAGCAGCTGCTCCAGACCTTCGGCGGCCCGGGGCGTACCGCGATCGGCTTTGAACCGTCGTACTCGATGCACCACCTCATCGCGCGCGGCACCGGCACCGGCTGGCTCTCCGGGCCGCGCGGCGAGGACTTCACGATCGAGGTGACGGCCGCCGTGGAGGCGATCACCGAACACCGCCCCGACATCGTCTTCATCACCTCGCCCAACAACCCCACGGGCACCGCCGTCGACGCGGAGACCGTCCTCGCGCTCTACGAGGCGGCCCAGGCCGCCAAGCCGTCCCTGGTCGTCGTGGACGAGGCGTACGTCGAATTCAGCCATCGTCCGTCGCTGCTCCCGCTCATCGAGGGCCGCCCCCGGCTGGTGATCTCCCGCACGATGTCGAAGGCGTTCGGCGCCGCGGGCCTGCGCCTGGGCTATCTCGCCGCCCACCCCGCCGTGGTCGACGCGGTCCAGCTGGTGCGGCTGCCGTACCACCTCTCGGCCGTCACCCAGGCCACCGCGCTCGCGGCCCTGGAGCACACCGATACGCTGCTCGGGTACGTGGAGACACTCAAGGCGGAGCGGGACCGTCTGGTCGACGAGCTGCGGGCCCTCGGCTACGAGGTCACGGACTCGGACGCGAACTTCGTGCAGTTCGGCCGCTTCGAGGACTCCCACGCCGCGTGGCGCCGGATCCTCGACCGGGGTGTCCTCGTGCGCGACAACGGTGTACCGGGACGGCTGCGGGTCACCGCGGGCACCCCGTCCGAGAACGACGCGTTCCTCGACGCGGTACGGGAACTCAAGAAGGAGCAGAGCGCATGAGCCGCATCGGCCGCGTGGAACGCAGTACGAAAGAGACCTCCGTCGTCGTGGAGATCGACCTCGACGGCACGGGGACGGTCGACGTGTCGACCGGGGTCGGCTTCTTCGACCACATGCTCGACCAGCTCGGCCGGCACGGCCTGTTCGACCTCACGGTGAAGACCGAGGGCGACCTGCACATCGACACGCACCACACCATCGAGGACACCGCGCTGGCCCTCGGTGCCGCCTTCAAGCAGGCCCTCGGCGACAAGGTCGGCGTCTACCGCTTCGGCAACTGCACGGTCCCGCTGGACGAGTCGCTCGCCCAGGTGACCGTGGACCTCTCGGGCCGCCCGTACCTGGTGCACACCGAGCCCGAGAACATGGCGCCGATGATCGGCTCGTACGACACGACGATGACCCGGCACATCCTGGAGTCCTTCGTCGCGCAGGCCAGGATCGCGCTGCACGTGCACGTGCCGTACGGGCGCAACGCCCACCACATCGTGGAGTGCCAGTTCAAGGCCCTCGCCCGCGCGCTGCGGTACGCCTCCGAGCGTGACCCGCGCGCCGTGGGAATTCTTCCGTCTACCAAGGGTGCCCTGTGACCGGCCTGTCGACCATTCTGATCGTCCTGGGACTCTTCCTGGCGGGCGGTGTCTACTCCTTCACCAAGCAGAAGCTGCCCAGCGGTGTGATCACCCTGCTGGCGATCTCCTCCGCCTTCTGCCTGGTCGCGGGTGTCCTGCGGATCCAGGGCATCTGGGGGTGACGACGGTGACCGAACCCGCGAGGTCCACCAGGCCCGCCAAGAAGGTCGTCGTCTTCGACTACGGCTTCGGCAACGTCCGCTCCGCCGAACGCGCCCTCGCCCGCGCCGGCGCCGACGTCGAGATCACCCGTGACTTCGACCGGGCCATGAACGCCGACGGGCTGCTCGTGCCCGGCGTCGGCGCCTTCTCCGCCTGCATGCGGGGGCTCAGGGACGTGCGCGGCGAGTGGATCATCGGCCGCAGGCTGTCCGGCGGCCGTCCCGTCCTCGGGATCTGCGTCGGGATGCAGATCCTCTTCGAGCGGGGCATCGAGCACGGCGTCGAGACCGAGGGCCTCGACGAGTGGCCCGGCACGGTCGAGCCGCTGAACGCCCCGATCGTGCCCCACATGGGGTGGAACACGGTCGAGGCGCCCCAGGACAGCCAGCTGTTCGCGGGCGTCGGCGCCGACGAGCGCTTCTACTTCGTGCACTCGTACGCCGTGCGGACCTGGGGACTCGAAGTCACCAACCCCGCGATCCGCGCCCCGCGCGTCACCTGGTCCACCCACGGCGAGCCGTTCGTCGCCGCGGTGGAGAACGGCGCACTGTGGGCCACCCAGTTCCACCCCGAGAAGTCCGGCGACGCCGGCGCCCAGCTGCTGACCAACTGGATCGGAACCCTCTGAATGTCTCCTGTGCCGAAGCTCGAACTCCTCCCCGCCGTCGACGTCCGTGACGGCCAGGCCGTACGCCTCGTCCATGGCGAGTCGGGATCCGAGACCTCGTACGGCTCACCCCTGGAAGCGGCCCTCGCCTGGCAGCGCTCGGGCGCCGAGTGGCTGCACCTGGTCGACCTGGACGCCGCGTTCGGCACCGGTGACAACCGCGACCTGATCGCCGAGGTCGCCGGGGCCATGGACATCAAGGTCGAACTCTCCGGCGGAATCCGCGACGACGCCTCACTCGCCGCCGCCCTCGCCACCGGCTGCACCCGGGTCAACCTCGGCACGGCCGCGCTGGAGACCCCCGAGTGGGTCGCCAGGATCATCGCCGAGAACGGCGACCGGATCGCGGTCGGCCTCGACGTACGCGGCACGACGCTGCGCGGGCGCGGCTGGACCCGGGACGGCGGCGACCTCTACGAGACCCTGGCCCGGCTCGACGCAGAGGGCTGCGCCCGGTACGTCGTCACGGACATCGCCAAGGACGGCACCCTCCAGGGCCCCAACCTGGAGCTGCTGCGCACCGTCTGCGCCGCGACCGACCGGCCCGTCGTCGCCTCCGGCGGGGTCTCCTCGCTGGACGACCTGCTCGCCCTCGCCACGCTCGTGCCCGAGGGAGTCGAGGGCGCGATCGTCGGCAAGGCGCTCTACGCGAAGGCGTTCACGCTGGAAGAGGCGCTGGAGACGGTGGCCGGGACGGTTCTCCGATGAGCGGCGAGTCGCCGGACCAGGTGCGGAAGATCTCCTCGGGCGGCCCCTGGGAGGAGTCCTTCGGCTACTCCCGCGCGGTACGGCTGCCCAACGGCCTGGTCCTGGTGTCCGGTTGTACATCGGTGGTCGGCGGCCGGATCGCCGAGGGCAGCCCGTACGAGCAGACGAGGACCGCCTTCGGCGTGGCCGTCAAGGCGCTGGAGGAGCTGGGCCTCGGCGTGGAGCACGTCGTGCGCACCCGGATGTACATCACCCATCCCCGGGACGCCGACGACGTGGGCCGGGCCCACAAGGAGCTGTTCGACGCGGTACGGCCGGCCGCGTCGATGGTCGTCGTCGCGGGCCTCATCGACCCGAGCCTGGTGGTCGAGGTGGAGGTGGAGGCCTATCTGGCCTCCTCGGGAGGCTCCGCATGAGCCTGGCGGTACGGGTCATCCCCTGCCTGGACGTGGACAACGGCCGGGTCGTCAAGGGCGTCAACTTCCAGAACCTGCGCGACGCGGGCGACCCCGTCGAGATGGCGAAGCTGTACGACGCCGAGGGCGCCGACGAGTTGACGTTCCTGGACATCACCGCCTCGTCCGGCGACCGTGAGACCACGTACGACGTGGTGCGCCGTACGGCCGAGCAGGTCTTCATCCCGCTGACCGTCGGCGGGGGTGTCCGTACCCCCGAGGACGTCGACAAGCTGCTGCGCGCGGGCGCGGACAAGGTGGGTGTCAACACGGCGGCCATCGCCCGCCCCGACCTGATCCGCGAGATCGCCGAGCGCTTCGGACGGCAGGTGCTGGTCCTGTCGGTCGACGCGCGGCGGACCCCGTCGGGGTCCTTCGAGGTCACCACGCACGGCGGCCGGAAGGGCACCGGCATCGACGCGGTCGAGTGGGCGCACCGGGCCGCGGAGCTGGGCGCCGGGGAGATCCTGCTCAACTCGATGGACGCGGACGGCACGAAGGACGGCTACGACACCGAGATGATCGCGGCCGTACGGAAACACGTGAGCGTCCCCGTCATCGCCTCCGGGGGCGCGGGCCGGCTCGCGGACTTCCCGCCCGCCGTCGCGGCGGGCGCCGACGCGGTCCTCGCCGCGTCCGTCTTCCACTTCGGCGATCTGCGGATCGGCCAGGTGAAGGAAATCCTGCGCCAAGCGGGCCATCCGGTCAGATAGGACGGAGCGAGGGCACGGTTCCGGCCGTTCCTTCGTGACTTCCGACTTGATCGCACAAGATATATTGCGCAACTTTCCTTTCTTAATTTAGCGTGCACGCCATGACACGCAGGGAAACCCGCGGAGTGACGGGCCCCGAGACCTTCAAGGTCTTCGGACACCCCCTGCGCATGAGGCTCTACCGCGCCCTCCATCTCTCCCGGACGGGCACCGCCTCCCAACTCGCCGACCAGGTCGGCGAAACCGTCTCGCTCGTCAGCTACCACCTCCGCAGACTCGCCGATCACGGGCTGATCGACGAGGCGGAGGGGCACGGGGACGGCCGGGAGCGCTGGTGGAAACTGGCCTCCGAGGACCCGGCCCTCCGCGCCGCGTCCTTCAGCCGCGCCTACCTGGCGCCGCTCACGGCCGCGCAACTCGCCGAACTCTCCCGCGAGATGCACGAACTCGTCAGAAAGTACGAAATCGCCGGCCGGGCGGCCGAGGAGGCGGGGGACACCGAGGGGCGCGAGAGAGTCGCGCTGCACACCTACGGCTTTCCCTTTCGTGTCTGATTCGTGTGCGTATCCGATTCGTGTCCGACCTTTCCGGCTTTTACGAACCTTCTGACTATTTCCTCGATATTTCGTTCATTCCCGCTTTTCCCGACCCTTGTCTGTTCCTCTCCCTTTCCTTCCATCCCCCCTACTGAGACCAGAGAGGATCGTTGAGCATGCCCCCACATGCGATATCAGCGCCCGCCGAGAACGGGACCACCCCCCCACCCCCCGCGCACCGCGACGGAAACGTATTGCGCTGGCTCGGCGCCTACACCGCGTCGATGGTCGGCAGCAACGTCTACTTCGTGGCCCTCGCCTGGGCCGCCGCCCGGACCGGCAGCCCCGCTCAGGCCGGCCTGGTCCTCGCCGTCGGATCGGTGCCCCGCGCCGCGCTGATGCTCGGCGGCGGAGTGGTCGCGGACCGCTTCGGACCCCGCCTGGTGGTCATCGGCAGCGACGCGGCACGCTGCGTCTTCATCCTCGGCATGGCGGCCGTGCTGATGTTCATCAGCCCCTCCGTCTGGCTGCTGGCCACGGTCGCGCTCGTCTTCGGCGCGGTCGACGCGCTGTTCCTGCCGGCGGTCGGCGCGCTGCCGCCCCGGATCACCGCCCCCGGCCAACTGGTCAGGGTGCAGGGCATGAGCGGGCTCGCCACCCGTTTCGCCAACGTCGCGGGAGCGCCGATCGGCGGTCTGACGGTGGCCATCGGCGGCTCGGCGTCGGCCTTCACCGCGGCGGGCGTGTTGTTCGCGGTGTCGCTGCCGCTGCTCCTGAGCGTACGGATCGGCGGGCTGCCCGGTGCGCAGGGTGAGAAGGGGGACCGGGGCGCCGACGACGAGCACGCCGAGGAGACCGTGACGGCGGGGGAGGAGAGCCCCGTACCGCACGACGTGATCCCGGGGCCGCGCGACGGCGCTGACGCGCGTAGAGAGCGGGCGGAAGAGGCCGGGGCGGCCCCGGGTGCGGAGAAGCGGACGGGCGGGGCGGACGCCGCGTCCCCCGGCGCCGGCCGCGCACTCCTCGACGGCCTGCGCTACATCCGCCACCACCGCGTCCTCGCCCCGCTGATCCTCGTCAGCGCCATCACCCAGCTGGGTTTCGTGGGACCCCTCAACATCGGCCTCGTCCTGGTGTCCGAGGAGCGCGGATGGGGTGCGTCGGGCCTGGGCTGGATCATCGCCGCGTTCAGCGCGGGCGCCGCCGGGGCCTCGCTGCTGCTGACGGTCCGCGGCCGGGTCCCCCGGGCCGGATTTGTCATGTGCGCTTCTACGATCGTCGGCTCGGTCGCCATCGCCTGCATCGCGTACGCCCCGTCGGTGGCCCTCGCCTCCGTCGCCGCCGTCTGCGTCGGACTGCTCGCGGGCCTGGGCGGCGCGCTGTCCGCAGCGCTCGTCCAGACCCAGACGGAACCGGGCTACCTGGGCCGGGTCACCTCGGTCTCGACGCTCTTCGGCCTGGGCATCGCCCCGCTCGTCTACCCGGTCATGGGCGTGGCCATCGGCGCCTGGGGCTCAGGACCGGTGTTCGTGGCCAGCGCGGCACTCTGCGCGGCGGGCACGACGTTCGGGCTGTGCGTCAAGCAGCTCCGCCTGGCCGAACTGCCCACCTGACCCCCGGCCGTCCTGCCGCCGGGCGCCCCAGGGCGCCCGGCCAGGGGGCGTCCTGCTGACGATCCTGGACGCCCGCCCCCGTACAACCGGGCGACGCCCGTTCCCGTACAGCCGACGCCCGTTCCCGTACAACCGACCGCCCTCAGATGCCCAACTTCGCTTCCAGCACCCGCGTCACCGCGTCCTTGTCGCCCTCCACCTGCACGTCCGCCGCGGCCTGGCGCCCCGAGAGGAACAGCAGCAGCTCGCCCGGCTCGCCCGTGACCGTCACCACCGGCGCGCCCTTGCGGGCCACCGCCGTCCGGCCGTCCGTCCGCCGCAGCACCAGACCCGCCGGGGACTTGCGCCCCATCAGCCGGGCGCCCTTCTCCAGCCGCGACCACAGCGAGTCCGCGAAGACCCGGTCCAGCTCGCGCGGAGTCCAGTCGGGCTGCGCCCGCCGGACGTCCTCGGCGTGGATGTAGAACTCCGAGGTGTTCGCCGCCTCGTCGAGCTGCTTGATGGAGAAGGGGGACATCTTCGGCGGTCCCGTACGGATCAGCTCGATCAGCTCCTCGTACGGCTTCGCGGCGAATTCGCCCTGGACCCGGTCCAGCCGGTTCTTGAGCGCGGGCAGCATCGTTCCCCCCGCCGCGTCGAGCCGGCGCTCACGCACCACCACATGAGCGGCCAGGTCCCGGGCGGTCCAGCCGTCGCAGAGGGTCGGCGCCTCGGGGCCCGCGGTCTCCAACAGGTCGGCGAGCAGAAGTCGTTCACGCTTTGCATGGGTCGACATGTCCGCAAGGGTACGGCCGCCCCCGCCCGTCCGCCCAGTGGACTCCCCTCCCGCGAGCCCGCCCGGGCGCGGCACAATGGCCGTATGAGCAGCACGACCGCGGAGCCGGGACCGACCGGCGGCCTCGACCCCGCCATCGCCGACCGCCTCAAGCGCAGCGCCGACGGACTGATCCCGGCCATCGCCCAGCAGTTCGACACCGGCGAGGTGCTGATGCTCGGCTGGATGGATGACGAGGCCCTGCACCGCACCCTCACCACGGGCCGCTGCACCTACTGGTCCCGCAGCCGCCGGGAGTACTGGGTCAAGGGCGACACCTCCGGCCACGTCCAGCACGTGAAGTCCGTCGCCCTGGACTGCGACGCGGACACCGTCCTTGTCCAGGTCGACCAGGTCGGCGCCGCCTGCCACACCGGGGCCCGCACCTGCTTCGACGAGGACGTCCTGCCGCTCGGCCGGTGAGGCGGCCCCCCCACACGCGGGCACTCCCCGGCACCACGCGGGGAGCCCGCGCAGCCCGTGAAGAGCCAACGAGTAGGGTCAGCGGCCATGGATCTTGAGACCTTCCGCAAGCTGGCGGCCGACCGCCGTGTCATCCCGGTCAGCCGGCGGCTCCTCGCGGACGGCGACACCCCGGTCGGCCTGTACCGCAAACTCGCCGCCGAGCGTCCCGGCACGTTCCTGCTGGAGTCCGCGGAGAACGGCCGCTCCTGGTCCCGCTACTCCTTCGTCGGGGTACGGTCCGCCGCCACGCTCACCGAACGCGACGGCGCCACCCACTGGCTCGGCGCCCCGCCCGTCGGCGTCCCCGTGGACGGCGACCCGCTGGCCGCTCTGCGCGCCACGGTGGAGACCCTGCACACCCCCCGCGACCTGGGGGGTGTGCGGGGTCTGCCGCCCTTCACCGGCGGCATGGTCGGCTTCCTCGGCTTCGACATCGTCCGCCGCCTGGAGAAGATCGGCGACCACGCGCGCGACGACCTCGGGCTGCCCGAGCTGACCATGCTGCTCACCTCGGACCTCGCCGTGCTCGACCACTGGGACAACACCGTCCTGCTGATCGCCAACGCGATCAACCACAACGACCTGGACACCGGCGTCGACGAGTCGTACGCGGACGCCGTCGCCCGGCTCGACGCCATGGCCGCCGACCTCGCCAGGCCCGTCGACTCGATGCCCACCGCGCTGCCCGTCTCCGAACTCCCCGAGTACACCGCGCTCTGGGGCGGCCCCGACTTCCAGGCCGTCGTGGAGGACATCAAGGAGCGCATCCGGGCGGGCGAGGCCTTCCAGGTCGTCCCCTCCCAGCGCTTCGAGACCCCCTGCACCGCGAGCGCGCTCGACGTCTACCGGGTGCTGCGCGCCACCAACCCCAGCCCGTACATGTACCTCTTCCGCTTCCCGTCCGCCGACGGGGGCGAGGCCTTCGACGTCGTCGGCTCCAGCCCCGAGGCGCTGGTGAAGGTCGAGGACGGGCGGGCCATGGTCCACCCCATCGCCGGGACCCGGCCGCGCGGCGC
The DNA here is from genome assembly GCF_035961655.1 of Streptomyces sp. NBC_01317. Classification (NCBI taxonomy): domain Bacteria; kingdom Bacillati; phylum Actinomycetota; class Actinomycetes; order Kitasatosporales; family Streptomycetaceae; genus Streptomyces; species Streptomyces sp. NBC_01317. Next base: position 6,206,033 of record NZ_CP108393.1, read on the forward strand.
CACCCCGCAGGAGGACCAGGCCCTCGCGGACGAACTGCTCGCCGACCCCAAGGAACGCGCCGAGCACCTCATGCTCGTGGACCTGGGCCGCAACGACCTCGGGCGGGTCTGCCTGCCCGGCAGCGTCGAGGTGGTCGACTTCATGTCCGTCGAGCGGTACTCCCACGTCATGCACATCGTGTCGACCGTCACCGGCCGGGTCGCGGCGGACCGTACCGCCTTCGACGTCCTGACCGCGTGCTTCCCGGCGGGCACCCTCTCCGGGGCCCCCAAGCCGCGCGCCCTCCAGATCATCGACGAGGTCGAGCCCACCCGGCGGGGCGTGTACGGCGGCTGCGTCGGCTATCTCGACTTCGCCGGGGACTCCGACACGGCCATCGCCATCAGGACCGCGCTGCTCAGGAACGGCACCGCGTACGTCCAGGCCGGGGCCGGCATCGTCGCCGACTCCGACCCGGTGTCCGAGGACCTGGAGTGCCGGAACAAGGCGGCGGCGGTCCTCAGGGCCGTCCACACGGCGAACCGGCTCAAGGCGCCCGCGCCGCACGGGGGCTGAGGGCCCGGGGTTCCGGCGGGCCCGGTCGGGGACCGCCGGAACCCCGGGACGGCGGCACGAAAGGCCCGTAAGGGATAGTGGTGGGGTGAGTGCCGTCCCCGTACCCCAGCCCCGCGCCGCCGTCCCGGTGTCCACCGACGCCGCGAGCAGCCGCCGCAGTCTCGCCGTCGCCCTCCTTCTCGGCGCCGCGGGCGCCGCCGTCGTCCTGATCGCCTCCGGCCAGGTCTGGTCCCGGGGCACCGCGTCGGTGGGCGGTGGCAGCGTGCCCCTCTCGGCCGACGGCCGTGACGTCACCGGTGTGCCCGCCGCCCTCGCCGTCGTGGGCCTGGCCGCCCTCGTCGCCGTGTTCGCCGTCCGCAGCGGAGGGCGCCTGCTCGTCTCCCTGCTGCTCACGCTGAGCGGCGCGGGCGCCGCCGCGACCGCCTTCCTCGGCGCGTCCGACAGCTCCGCCCTGGACGAGAAGGCCGCGACGACGGTCGGCGACAGCTCCGCGACCATCGGCGACGTCCTGACCCACACGGCCTGGCCGTACGTCACCGCCGTCGCCGGGGTCCTCATCCTGCTCGCCGGCCTGCTCTCCCTGCGGTACGGGAAGCAGTGGCCCGCCATGTCGGGGCGCTACGAACGCGAGGGCGTGCCCCGGGCCGGCGGCGGGAGCGGCGCCGTGCGCGGGGGCCCGGCCAGGCCCGCGCCCGTCGTGGACCCCGACCGGCCCGAGGACCTGTGGAAGGCGCTGGACCGGGGCGAGGACCCGACGCGGGAGACGTGACCCCCCGCGCCGGGATGGACCGCACATGCGGGACAATGGCGCTGAGCGTCCGACTCACACAGCGCAACACCAACGAGGAGCAACTCATGGCGGGCACCAGCCACGGACACACCCCGGCCGCCTGGACCGGCGTCACCATCGCGTTCATCGGGTTCTGCGTCGGCGGGGTCTTCACGGTGACGGCGGACCCGGTCGGGTTCTGGGTCGGCATCGGGGTCGTCCTGCTCGGCGGCGTGGTCGGCCTCGGGATGAAGTTCATGGGTCTCGGCATGCCCCAGGAGTCCACGGAGCAGGCGCGCGCCAGGGCCGAGGCCGGGCGGGCGCAGGTCGAGGGGGCCAACGCCGCCGACGGCGGCGACAAGGCCGACGACAAGACCCACCAGACCGTCTGACAGGCGTCTCCCGCCTCCCTCCGGCACGGGTGGCACCGACGCGGCCCGGCAGGTCCGGGTCGCGTCCCCCCCCCGCCGGCCGGTTCCTCACCACTGTCCCGCGCGGCGGCTGCCACAATCACCGGGTGGATGCCATGTCAGTCCCCTCCGCACCGGTTCCGGCGGGCTCCGAGCCGTCGGCCGGGCAGGCCCGTCCCGCCCCCGCCGTCCCGCCGGGCATCCACGCGGCTCCGCAGGCCCCTCCCGCTCCGGCCTTCCCGCCGGGCACGTACGCCGCTCCGCCGCCCGGACCGCCCGCTGCCTCGCTCGTACGGCGTCTCCTCGCCCCGGCCGGCTCCCTGGCCGCCGTCGCCGGGGCCTTCACGTACGTCGGGCTGATCGACCCGAACCACCCCGGCCACTACCCGGTCTGCCCGCTCTTCGCCCTCACCGGTCTCTACTGCCCCGGCTGCGGCGGGTTGCGCAGCGCCCACGCCCTCGCCCACGGCGACCTGGTCACCGCCTTCGGCGACAACGCGCTGGCCGTCCTCGGGTACGGGGTGGCCGCCGCGCTCTGGGTGCTCTGGACGGTCTCGTCCGTACGGGCCAGGACCCGGCTCCCGCTGCCCGTCCCGCGCCGTCCGGCCGTGTGGTGGGCCGTCGGCGGAGTCGTCCTGATCTTCACACTGATCAGAAACCTGCCGTTCGGCTCGTCGCTCGCTCCGTGAAGGCCCAGGTCGTGGCAGGCTCGGGTAGCCGGATGCGGGTCCTGGGACGAGTTCCGGATAGCATCGATATGGCTGATCCTGATTCAGTCGGGCTCGACCGGCCGACCTCCTCGGCCGACCTGATCACAACCCTCCCGGAAGGGGGCCGCTCCCGTGAGTGTGCTCGACGAGATCATCGACGGCGTGCGCGCCGACCTCGCGGAGCGGCAGGCCCGGGTGAGCCTTGACGAGCTCAAGGAGCGCGCCGCCAAGGCCCCCGCGGCGAAGGACGCCCTCGCCGCGCTGCGCGGTGAAGGGGTCCACGTGATCTGCGAGGTGAAGCGCTCCAGCCCCTCGAAGGGCGCGCTCGCCGCGATCGCCGACCCGGCCGGGCTCGCCGCCGACTACGAGGCGGGCGGCGCGGCCGTCATCTCCGTACTGACCGAAAAGCGCCGCTTCGGCGGGTCGCTGGCCGACCTGGAGGCCGTCAGGGCCCGGGTCGACATCCCGGTCCTGCGCAAGGACTTCATCGTCACCTCGTACCAGCTGTGGGAGGCGCGTGCCTACGGCGCTGACCTGGTGCTGCTCATCGTCTCGGCGCTGGAGCAGGACGCGCTGGTGTCGCTCATCGAGCGCGCCGAGTCGATCGGGCTGACCCCGCTCGTGGAGGTCCACGACGAGGACGAGGTCGAGCGGGCGGTCGCCGCCGGAGCGAAGATCATCGGCGTCAACGCACGTGATCTCAAGACGCTCAAGGTCGACCGCGGCACGTTCGAGCGGGTCGCCCCCGAGATCCCGGTCGGCATCGTGAAGATCGCCGAGTCGGGGGTGCGCGGGCCGCACGACCTGATCGCGTACGCCAACGCCGGGGCCGACGCGGTCCTCGTCGGCGAGTCGCTGGTCACCGGCCGCGACCCGAAGTCGGCGGTGGCCGACCTGGTCGCCGCCGGGGCCCACCCGGCGCTGCGGCACGGAAGGGACTGACCCCACCGTGTCCGACGCCGCCGCCATCGCTGTGCTGCGCAAGCTGCCGCTGCCGTCGCCCCACGCGCCCCTGGCGCGCGGGTGCCGGCCGCGCGGCTGCCGTGCGCCGGCGCGTCGGGTGCACGGACGGCGGGTGCGGTACGTGATCGGCGACGAGCCCGGTCAGGTCAACGGGATGCGATGGCGCGGCGGTCGCTGAGACCGCAGTTGTCCACCGGGCCGCGCGGCCCGGGCGTGTCCGTGGAGGGGCGTCGTACGCCCGCACTTCCCGCTGACACCGCCCGCCCGGCGCCCGGATCCGCCCGTTGCTCCGAGGAGTCGTACCGGAATGCCTGAGAAGCCGGCCGTGTCAGACGTCATGTCAGAATTCTTCATCCCCGATCCCGAGGGACTTGTCCCCAGCGCCGAAGGCTACTTCGGCGACTTCGGCGGCAAGTTCATCCCCGAGGCGCTCGTCGCCGCCGTGGACGAGGTCGCCGTCGAGTACGAGAAGGCCAAGGGCGATCCCGCCTTCGCGGCCGAGCTGAACGAGCTGATGGTGAACTACACCGGCCGGCCCAGCGCGCTGACCGAGGTCCCGCGGTTCGCCGAACACGCCGGGGGCGCCCGGGTGTTCCTCAAGCGGGAGGACCTCAACCACACGGGGTCCCACAAGATCAACAACGTGCTGGGGCAGGCGCTGCTCACCAAGCGCATGGGCAAGACCCGGGTCATCGCCGAGACCGGCGCCGGCCAGCACGGCGTGGCCACGGCCACCGCCTGCGCGCTCTTCGGCCTCGAATGCACCATCTACATGGGGGAGATCGACACCCAGCGCCAGGCGCTGAACGTCGCCCGCATGCGGATGCTCGGCGCCGACGTGGTGCCCGTGCTGTCCGGCAGCCGTACCCTCAAGGACGCCATCAACGAGGCGTTCCGCGACTGGGTCGCCAACGTGGACCGTACGCACTACCTCTTCGGCACCGTCGCCGGACCGCACCCGTTCCCCGCGATGGTGCGGGACTTCCACCGCGTCATCGGGGTCGAGGCCAGGCGCCAGATCCTGGAGCGGGCGGGACGGCTGCCGGACGCCGCCGTCGCCTGTGTGGGCGGCGGGTCCAACGCGATCGGGCTCTTCCACGCGTTCATCCCCGACGCGGACGTACGGCTCGTGGGCTGCGAGCCGGCGGGGCACGGCATCGAGACCGGCGAGCACGCGGCCACGCTGAGCGCGGGCGAGCCCGGCATCCTGCACGGCTCACGGTCGTACGTCCTCCAGGACGAGGAGGGCCAGATCACCGAGCCGTACTCGATCTCCGCCGGACTCGACTACCCGGGCATCGGCCCCGAGCACGCGTACCTCAAGGACAGCGGGCGCGGGGAGTACCGCGCCGTCACGGACGACGCGGCCATGCAGGCACTGCTGCTGCTCTCCCGTACGGAAGGGATCATCCCGGCCATCGAGAGCGCGCACGCGCTGGCCGGCGCCCTCGAAGTGGGACAGGAACTGGGGAAGGACGGCCTGATCGTCGTCAACCTCTCCGGGCGCGGCGACAAGGACATGGACACGGCCGCCCGCTACTTCGGGCTGTACGACGGGGAGGGCTCCAAGTGAGCGGGAACGTAGCGCTGCTCGACGCCGCACTGGCGGCGGCCAAGGCGGAGGACCGGGCCGCCCTCATCGCCTACCTGCCCGCCGGGTTCCCGACGGTGGACGGTGGCATCGCGGCGGTCAAGGCCGTCTTCGAGGGGGGCGCCGACATCGTCGAGGTCGGGCTGCCGCACAGCGACCCGGTGCTCGACGGACCCGTCATCCAGACCGCCGACGACATCGCCCTCAAGGGCGGCGTCAGGATCGCGGACGTGATGCGCACGGTCCGTGAGGCGTACGAGGCGACCGGGAAACCGGTGCTCGTGATGACGTACTGGAACCCGATCGACCGCTACGGCGTCGAGCGGTTCACCGCCGAGCTGGCGGCGGCGGGCGGCGCCGGGTGCATCCTGCCCGACCTGCCGGTCCAGGAGTCCGCGCTGTGGCGCGAGCACGCGCAGAAGCAGGGCCTGGCCACGGTCTTCGTGGTCGCGCCCAGCAGCAAGGACCAGCGGCTCGCCGAGATCACGGCCGTGGGCAGCGGATTTGTCTACGCGGCCTCCCTGATGGGTGTGACCGGTACGCGCGTGTCGGTCGGCGCGCAGGCCCAGGACCTGGTGGTACGCACCCGCGCCACGACCGACCTGCCGGTCTGTGTGGGGCTCGGGGTGTCCGACGCCGCGCAGGCGGCCGAGGTCGCGGGCTTCGCCGACGGGGTGATTGTCGGCTCCGCCTTCGTGAAGCGGATGCTGGACGCCCCCGACGCCGCGTCGGGCCTGGTCGCGGTGCGTGAGCTGGCGGCCGAGCTTGCCGCCGGTGTTCGCAAGCGCTGACGGGTGGCATAACCCGTAAGGGTGGACCTGGAGCCGGGGAGGTGCGTACGCACCTCCCCGGTTCGTTGCGCCCTGCGTGAGCGAGAAGAACCGTGAGGCAAGGCGGAGCGCGAGAGAGCGGCTCCAGCAGGAACGTGCGGCGGACAGGACCCGGGAGAAGCGCAAGCGGGTGCTGGTCGTCGCGTCGACGGTGGTCGGCGTGCTCGGGGTGGTCGCCGTGATCGGCGTGGTCGCCGCCAAGGCGGGCAAGGACGGCACCAGCGACGCCGCGGGCCCCGTGCTCGCCCCGTCCGGTGTCTCGGGCAAGGACGAGCTGGCGATCCCCGTGGGCGCGCCCGACGCGCCCTCCACGCTGACCGTGTGGGAGGACTTCCGCTGCCCGGCGTGCGCCCAGTTCGAGAACGCGTTCCGGGGCACCGTCCACGAGCTGGAGAACCAGGGCCAGCTCAAGGTCGAGTACCACCTCGCCACGATCATCGACGGCAACATGGGCGGCACGGGCTCGCTGCGCGCGGCCAACGCGGCCGCCTGCGCCCAGGACGTCGGCAAGTTCGCCCCGTACCACGACGAGCTGTACAAGAACCAGCCCGCGGAGACGGACGACGCCTTCGCGAAGAACAGCCGGCTGCTGGAGCTGGCGGGCAAGGTCGACGGCCTGGAGTCGGCGCCCGGCTTCCGCCAGTGCGTGCAGGGCGGCGACCACAACAACTGGGTGAACAAGTCGGCGGCGGCGTTCCGTACCGGCGGCTTCTCCGGGACGCCGACCGTGCTCCTGAACGGGGAGGCGGTGTTCCCGAAGAAGGGCAACGAGAACATCACACCCGACAACCTGAAGAAGTGGGTGAAGGAGGCCAACCGGGGCAAGAAGCCCGGTACGGCACCGCCCGAGACCAGGTCGGTGGGCTGACCTCGTTACCAGGAAGTTGCCGGGCGGGTCGGCGCAGGTCCCGCCCGGCACGGTACCGTCGGTTCTGCCATGGAACTTGCCTACATTCCCAGCCCGTCGTCCGGTGTGCTCCATCTTGGACCGCTCCCGCTGCGCGGCTACGCGTTCTGCATCATCATCGGTGTCTTCGTCGCCGTCTGGTACGGCGGCAAGCGCTGGGTCGCCCGGGGCGGCAAAGCCGGCACCGTGGCCGACATCGCCGTCTGGGCGGTGCCCTTCGGCCTGGTCGGCGGGCGGCTCTACCACGTCATCACCGACTACCAGCTGTATTTCAGCGACGGTGAGAACTGGGTCGACGCCTTCAAGATCTGGGAGGGCGGCCTCGGGATCTGGGGCGCGATCGCGCTGGGCGCGGTGGGTGCCTGGATCGGCTGCCGGCGGCGGGGCATCCCGCTGCCCGCGTGGGCGGACGCGCTGGCGCCCGCGATCGCGTTCGCGCAGGCGATCGGGCGGTGGGGCAACTGGTTCAACCAGGAGCTGTACGGCAAGGAGACCGACGTGCCGTGGGCGCTCAAGATCTCCTCGGGGCCGAACCGTGAGGCGGGCCTCTACCACCCGACGTTCCTGTACGAGTCGCTGTGGTGCGTCGGGGTGGCCCTGCTGGTCATCTGGGCCGACCGCCGCTTCAAGCTCGGGCACGGGCGGGCGTTCGCGCTGTACGTCGCGGCGTACTGCGTGGGGCGCTTCTGGATCGAGTACCTGCGGGTCGACGAGGCGCACCACATCCTGGGCCTGCGCCTGAACGACTGGACGGCGATCATCATCTTCGCGCTGGCGGTCACGTACATCGTGATCTCGTCGCGGCTCCGCCCCGGGCGGGAAGAGGTGGTGGAGCCGGACCGCGACGAGTCGGCGAAGCCGGTGACCTCGGAGTCTTCGGAGCCGGAGGACGCGGAGCCGACCGACGCGGACGCCGACGCGGCGGACGCGAAGACGACGACCTGACGCGACCTGGCGGTCGCGCTTTGTCCTCAATCGCCGGACGGGCTTGAAACAGCCCGTCCGGCGATTGTCGTCCCGCACCCTGACGATCAGGGCAGCCACATCAAGCCCGTCCGGCGATTGAGGACGGAACCGGTGCGCGGGGGCGCGGGAGCGGGCGGGGCCGCAGGGGCGAGGCCTACTTCCGCGACGCCAGCGAAAGCGTACGGCGTGCCGCCGCCACGATCGCCGCGTCGACAAAGCGGCCGTCCGGGAGCGACTGCGCCCCGCCCTCCCGCGTCGCCGCCTCCACCACCTCCTCCGCCGCCTCGATCTCCTGGGACGTCGGCAGATAGGCCCGCTCGATGACCGGCAGCTGGCGGGGATGGATCGCCGCGCGCCCCAGGAACCCCAGGGCCCGCCCGTGCGCGCAGGACGCCGCCAGTCCCTCCAGGTCCTGGACGTCCGGGAACACCGACTGGGCCGGCGGCGCCAGCCCCGCCGCGCGGGCCGCCACCACGACCCGGCCGCGCGACCAGTCGAGGCCGGAGTCGTCCCGTACCCCCAGATCCGCCCGCAGGTCCGACTCACCGAGACCGATGCCCCGTACCGCGGGATGCGCGGTCGCGATCGCGTACGCGTGCTCGATCCCCATCGCCGACTCCAGCAGCGCGTACAGCGCCGTGTCCGGCGTCCTGGCCGCGATCCGGTGGATGTCGGACGCGTGGGTGACCTTGGGAAGCCGGAGGCCCGACAGCCCGGGGAGCCCGGACAGCGCGGCCGCGTCCGGGCCGTCGTCGATACGGACATGGACCGGCGTCGCGTGCGGCTCGGACAGAAACTCGGCGGTGGCGGCGCGCGCGTGCTCCTTGCGGTCCGGGGCCACCGCGTCCTCCAGGTCCACGATCACCACGTCCGCGCCCCGCGACAGCGCCTTCGCCATCACCTCCGGCCGGTCCCCGGGGACGTACAGCCAGGTCAGCGGGATCGTCACAGCGCCCCCTCCGACCGCAGCGCCGCGATCTCCGGCGCCGACAGGCCCAGGCCGGCCAGCACCGCGTCGGTGTCCGCGCCGTGCGGGCGGCCCGCCCAGCGGATGGCCCCGGGCGTCTCGGAGAGCCGGAAGAGGACGTTCTGCATCCGCAGCGGGCCCAGCTCGGGGTCCGGGACCTCGGTGACGCTGTCCAGCGCCCGGTACTGCGGGTCCTCCATGACGTCCCGGATGTCGTAGACCGGCGCGATCGCCGCCTCGGCCTTCTCGAACGCCGCCATCGCCTCGTCCCGGGTGTGCCGGGCGATCCAGCCGCCCACCGCGTCGTCCAGGACGTCCGCGTGCTCCGCCCGGCCCCCGCCGGTGGCGAACCACGGCTCGGCGGCCAGCTCCGGCCGCCCCACCAGACGCATCACGCGCTCCGCGATGGACTGCGCCGACGTGGAGACCGCGAGCCAGGAGCCGTCGGCGGTCCGGTAGGTGTTGCGGGGGGCGTTGTTGCGGGACCGGTTGCCGGTACGCGGCTGTACGTAGCCGAGCTGGTCGTACCAGAGCGGCTGCGGCCCGAGCACGGTGAGGATCGGCTCGATGATCGCCAGGTCGACCACCTGGCCGCGCCCGGTGGCCTGACGGCCCGCGAGCGCGGTCATCACCGCGTACGCCGTGGCCAGCGCCGCGATCGAGTCGGCCAGGCCGAACGGCGGCAGGGTCGGCGGCCCGTCCGGTTCGCCGGTGATCGCGGCGAAGCCGCTCATCGCCTCGGCGAGCGTGCCGAAGCCGGGGCGGTGGGAGTACGGGCCGAACTGGCCGAACCCGGTGACGCGGGCCAGCACCAGCCGGGGGTTGGCCGTCGACAGCTCCTCCCAGCCGAGGCCCCACTTCTCCAGCGTGCCGGGCCGGAAGTTCTCGATGACGACGTCGGCCTCGGCGGCCATGCGCAGGAGCAGGTCACGGCCGCCGGGCGTCGACAGGTCGAGGGTGACCGTGCGCTTGTTGCGGCCGAGGAGCTTCCACCACAGGCCCACCCCGTCCTTGGCGGGACCGTGTCCCCGGGAGGGGTCGGGGCGGGTGGGGTGCTCGATCTTGATGACGTCCGCGCCGAAGTCGCCGAGCATCGTGGCCGCGAGGGGGCCGGCGAAGAGCGTGGCGAGATCGAGGACGCGCAGGCCGGCGAGGGGGGCGGGGGCGTTGTCCGGCCCGGGTGTCGTGTCCCGTCCCGGGGTGGTGGGGGTCGCTGCGGTGGTCATGAGGCCTCGATCTCGGTGCGGTACGGCATGGAGGTGGACGCCCCCGGGCGCTGGACGCACAGCGCGGCGGCGGTGGAGGCCCAGTGCAGGGCCTCGGGCATGGGGCGGCTCTCGACCAGCGCGACGACGAGCGCGCCCACGAACGTGTCGCCCGCGGCGGTGGTGTCCACGGCGGTGACCTGGGGAGCGGGCACGAAGAGGGGTTCCGTGGTCCGGGACGCGTGGAGGCTGCCGGCCCGGCCCAGGGTGATCACCACCTCGGGGACCTGCCGGAGCAGCGCGTCGGCCGCCCTGTGCGGGTCCGCGATCCCGGTGAGCACGGCCGCCTCGTGCTCGTTGGGCACCAACAGGTCGGTGGCGGCGAGCAGTTCGGGCGGCAGGGGCTGGGCGGGGGCCGGGGTGAGGACGGTCCGCACCCCATGGCGGCGGGCGGCCTCCGCCCCGGCGACCACGGCGCTCAGGGGGAGTTCGAGCTGGAGGAGCAGCGCGTCGGCCATGGTGATGAGGGCCTCGTCGCCGGGGCCGAGGTCGGTGACGGTGCCGTTCGCGCCCGGGACGACGACGATGGCGTTGCCGCCGTCGTCGTCCACCACGATGTGCGCGGTGCCCGAGGCGCCCTCGGCGGTGCGCAGGAGGTCGGTGTCGACACAGGACGCTTCGAGCGTGTGCCGCAGCACCGTACCGAAGTCGTCGGAGCCGACCGCGCCGATCATCGCGACGGAGCCGCCCGCGCGGGCGGCGGCGACGGCCTGGTTGGCGCCCTTGCCGCCGGGCACGGTGACGAACTCCCGTCCGGTGACGGTCTCCCCGAGCTTGGGGGCCCGGGCCGTGTACGCGACGAGATCCATGTTGGTGCTGCCGAGCACCACGATGCCGGTCATGGGTGGAGGGACTCCTCGGGGGCGGGCGCCGGTGCGGCGAGTTGGTGGGTGATCTCGGCGAGGGTGTCGAAGCCGATGCCGTCGAAACCGCCGACGGAGGTGGCGAGGCGGTTCTTGAGCGGTCCTGTCCAGCGCTCCGGCAGCCGGTCCGGGTGGCCGGCCAGCAGCCCGGCGACGGAACCGGCCGTCGCGCCGTTCGAGTCGGTGTCCCAACCACCGGACACGGCACGGCAGATGGAGCCGGTGAAGTCGCCGTCGGCGTGGGTGAGGGCGGCGGCGAGCAGGGCCGTGTTCGGGACGACGTGGACCCAGTGGTAGTGGCCGAGGGCGGAGTGGAGGAGATCGACGACGGGTTCGAAGTCGGTGTGGGCGTGTTCCCGGGCGACGGCGATGCCGAGGCGGACGGCGTCGGCGAGGCGGGAGCGGGGCGGTACGACGGAGAGCCCGGCGCGCAGGCAGGCGTGCACGTCACCGCCCGTACCCGTACCCGTACCCGTACCTCTACCCTGACCCTGTCCTGCGGCGGAGGCGATGGTGGCGGCGACGAACATCGCGCCGTAGACACCGTTGGCGGTGTGGGTCAACACCGCGTCCCGGTAGGCCTGTTCGGCGGCGGCGGCCGGGTCGCCGGGGTTCGCCCAGCCGTGGACGTCGGCCCGGATGGCCGCGCCGATCCACTCGCGGAACGGGTTGTGGTGGGCGGCGGTGTGCGGGGGCTCGATCCCGTGGAGCAGATTGCCGTACGCGACCCGCTCGGCCGTGAACGTACGCCCGGCGGGCAGCTCGTCCAGCCAGAGCGTGGCGACCTGACCGGTCGTGAACTCCCTTCCGTGGCGCTGGAGGAGGAGCAGGTTGAGGAGCGGGTAGTTGAGGTCGTCGTCCTCGGGCATCCCGTCGATGTTCTCGGCGAGCGAGGTCGGCGCGGAGCGCCGGTTCCAGGGGTACGCCTCGGTGAGTTCGGCGGGTACTCCTTTCGCGGTGAACCACGACCGCAGGGGCCAGTTGCCACTGGCGGCGGCAAGGGCGCGGATTCCGGCGAGGGGCAGCTTCTCGACGGGCTTCCCCAGGAGGCAGCCTGCGGCCCGGCCGAGCCAGGCGGCGTGCAGTTGGGCGACGGTGAGGGGGGAGGGGGCGGTGAGGCTCGCGTTTGAGGTGGTGTGTGGCGGTCCGTCGGGCGGCCCGGTCCGGGCGCGGGTGGCGGGGCCGCCGCCGATGAACGTATCGGTGGTGTGGGGCAGTTGGGCCTCCGGGCCCTCGGACGGCTCGGGGCGGTTCGCTTCCGATCGGGTCGGTCCGTCGGGCGGCCCGCCGGGCCGTGCGGGGGCGGTGCGGCTGAAGGCGTCTGCGGTGTCCGCCAGTTGGGCGTTCGGGTCCCGGGACCACTCGATGTGGTCGGCGTCTGTGTGCGCCTCGGGCCGTGCGGGGACGGCGCGACCGGCGGGACCGGTACCGGGAGGCGCCTCGGTGGCGTGCGGCGGCGGGGCGCTGTGGTCCGGGACGGCGGTGGGTGCCGGCGCGGCGCCGAACACCTTGAGGTCCTGGGGGCCGCAGACGGTACCGCAGGCGGTACGGGGTGGGACGTCGGCCAGGGTGTGTGGGCCGGTCTGAGGGGGTGCGTCGGCCGGGTTCGGGGTGTCGGCCTGGGAGGGTGCGTCGGCCGGGTGGGGGGTGTTGGTCTGAGGGGGTGCGTCGGCCTGAAGGGGCGTCGCGCCCGGGTGGGGGGCGTCGGCCCGGTCGGGCACGTCGGCCTGAGAGAGTGCATCGGCCTGAGGGGGTGCGCCCGTCCGGGAGGGTGCGTTGGTCCGAGGTGGCGGGTCGGTCGGGGAAGGCGCGTCCGCAGGAGGCGGCGTGTCGTGGCCGCTTCCGTGGGGCGGCCATGCCGCGCTCATCGCTCTGATCCCGGCCAGGTCCGTCGGCTCGTACACCGCCAACGGTGACTCCAGCAGGGCCAGTTCGTCCAGCAGCTCCTCTGCCAGCGCGCGCAGGCGCGCGGACGCGGTGGTCGGGGACGCGCCCGCGCGCGGCGGGGCCGGGTGGCCGCCCGCCTCGTGCCAGCGCCGCTCGATCTCCGTCGCGTCCCGGCCGTCCCGGGCCGCCTGGGCCAGTTCGTGGCCGATCAGGTCCTCAGGCTGGACCCAGGTCAGGCGCAGGCCGCCCGCCCCGCTCGTCGCCGCGCCGGCCGTCGCCGCCCCGCTCATCGCTGCCCCGTCAGGCGCGCGAACGCGCTCTCGTGGGCGCGGCGCCGTTCCGTGTCCCGTGCGAACACCTCGTACGCCACCTCCGTCAGCACCCGCGCCGGCGCGTGCAGGTCGAGACGGCTCGCCTCGGCCACCCGCGAGGCCCACTCCGCCGGCACGGCGGCCTCGCCGCCCAGCGCCCCGGCGATCGCCCCGCTCATCGTCGCGATGGAGTCGCAGTCGCGGCCGTAGTTGACCGACCCCAGCACCGTACGGCGGACATCGCCCCCGCCGATGAGCAACATGCCGAGCGCCACGGGCAGTTCCTCGATCGAGTGCAGCCGGGACGGGCGGCGGGCGCCGAGGGAGGGGGCGCGGTAGTTGGGGCCGACGGTGTCGAAGGGCGCGACCGCCTCGCGCAGCCCGCGCAGCGCCGACTCCGCGTCACCGTGGCACGCGGCCACCTCGCACACCGCCTCGATCGCCGCGCGTGTCCCGTCCTTCGCGAGCGCCAGACACGTCTCGACGACCGACGCGGGGGTGGCGCCCGGCAGGCACGCCGCCGCGACCGCCGCCGCGAACACCCCGGCGGCCTCGCGCCCGTACGACGACTGGTGCGCGCCGGCCACGTCCAGGGCCTCCGCGTAGGCCGCCGCCGGGTGGGCCGCGTTGACCAGGCCGACCGGTGCCATGTACATCGCCGCACCGCAGTTGACGATGTTCCCGGCGCCGGCCTCGCGCGGGTCGACGTGTCCGTAGTGCAGGCGGGCGACGATCCACTTCTCCGCGAGGAAGATCCGCTGGAGGGGGAGCGCCTCGGCCTCCAGCTCGGGGATCCAGCGGGGGGTGGACATCAGGTCGGGGACGAGGTGTTCGGCGACGGCGTACGCGTCGAGGTGGTCGCGGACGGTCCCGTACACCCGGACCAGGGCGTGGGTCATCAGGGTGTCGTCGGTGACGTGGCCGTCGCCCTTGTGGTACGGCGCGATGGGGCGGGCGGTGCGCCAGTCCTCGTTCCACGGGCCGACGATGCCGGTGACCCGGCCGCCGTGGCGCTCGACGATCTGGTCGGGGGAGTACCCCTCGACCGGGCCGCCGAGGGCGTCGCCGACGGCCGCGCCGAGCAGGCAGCCGGTGACGCGGTCAGCGAGGGCGGGGATCTCCGTGGCGGAGGGGGTGGGGGGTGTGCTCAGGGTCGTCATGTCGGAATTGTCCACCCGGAGAGGCCAGTTCCGTGTCTGTCAGCAGCCCGGCGAGTTCGATGAGATCGATGCCGGCGAGGCGGGGGAGCGCGCAGCCCGCGAGCGTACGGCAGGCGTCCCGCCAGGCGGCCGGTACGGTGTCGCCGCCGCCGAGCGCGCCGGTCAGCGCGCCGGCGAGGGCGGGCGCGGAGTCGGCGACCCGGGAGAGGCACGCGGCGGCGGGGACGGCTCCGGTCACCCGGCCCCGGGCGGCGACGGTGAGGGCGAGGGCGACGGGGACGGTCTCGGCGGCGGCGATGCCGTAGCTGTAGACGTGGTCGACGATCTGATGCTCCAGCAGGGGGACGAGGGCGAAGGCGCCGGCCTCCTCGTCGGCGAAGTCCTGGGCGAGTTTGACGGCGTGCCGGGCGTTGCGGCCGATCTCGGTGGTCCCGGGGAGCTGGGCGAGCGCGGCCCCGACGGCGGCTTCCACGTCCCCGCCGCCGAGGGCGGTCGCGACGGCGGCGGCCATGGCGCGGGCGCCGTGCACGCCGTCGCCGTCCTGGGTGTAGCGGGCGTCGAACTCGGCGAGTTCGGCGGCGGCGGCCGGGTCGCCGGGGTGGACGACCGCGAGGACGACGGCCCGTACGCACGCGGCGTCGTCGAAGTAGTGCGGGTTGTCGTGGCCGGTGGCGGGCGGGCGCAGGCCGGTGGCGAGGTTGCCGAGCCCGGCCCGTACGGAGATCCGGGCGCGCAGCGGCAGCACGGCGGACTCGACCTCGGGGGCGCGGTCGGCGGCGGCGGCGATCTCGCTGGCGAGGGAGTTCCAGGCGAGGTCGACGGCGGCGCGCATGCGCCGGTCGGCGCCGAGCCCGTGGAAGAGGTCCCCGGCGGCGGTGAGCACGGCCTCGGCCGCGAACGCGGCCCACTCGGCGTCGTCGGAGGGGCCGAGCCGCAGGGGCTCGGGGGGCTGGTTGAGGGCGATGGGGACGGGGAGGGTGGTGGTCGCGTTCTGCTCGGCGAAGGTGTCGAGCTCCCGGGTGAGCCGCCGGGTCCACTCGGGCATCCGAGCGGCCCGATGCCGGGCGGCGGGCCACCCGGCGGCGTCCCCGGCGGCGAGTCCGAGGAGAAGCCCCTCGATCCGCCGGACGGCACGACCGCCCGCGCGCCCCGGAGACCGGTCCTCACGACAGCCGACGCCCGGGCCGCCCACACCGGCCCCGGCGCCCGCGCCGGTACGCGTGTACGCATCGGTCCCGGTGTGCGGGCCGGTCTCGGCGTCCGCGCAGGTAGGTGTGCAGGTGCCGGTCACGCCATCCGCGCCCGCGCCGGTCCCGGCGTGCGCGTCCGTGCCCACGCCGGTGCCGGCGCCCGTTTCCGTACTGACGCCCGCGCGCGTACGCACACCCGTCAGGACGCCTCCCGCGTGGGCGGCAGCGCCGCCCGGGTCGCCGCCCTGCGCCGCGGCGCCGTGTCCCGGGCCGCGCTCGTCCTGAACCTCGTCCGCACGGGTGTGTGTACGCGTGTACGCGCCGGTCCCGGCGTCCGTGCTGGTACGGGTGCCGGCGTCCGTGCCAGGTTCGTCGCTCGTACCGACACCGGCGTCCCCGCCGGATCCCCCGCCCGCGCCGGTCCCGGCGTGCGCGTCCGTGCCCACGCCGGTGCCGGCGCCCGTTTCCGTACTGGCGCCCGCGCGCGTACGCGCACCCGTGAGGGCGCGTCCCGCGCCGACGGGAGCTCCGCCCGGATCGGCGCCGTGCGCCGCAGGCCCGCGTTCCGGGCCGCGCCCGTCGTGGACCTCGTCCGCACGGGTGCGTGTACGCGCGCCCGCGCCGGTGCGGGTGTCCGCGTCCGTGCCTGTGTCTGTGCGGGCACCGGAGCCCGCGCCCGGTTCGGCGCCTGTGCGGGTACCCGTACCTGCACCCGTGCGGCCGTCGGCGCCCGTACCTGGGCAGGAGCCCGCGCCCGGTCGGGCGCCTGTACGTGGACCCGTACCCGTACGGGTGTCGGCAGCCGCGTCTGCGTGCGGTTCCGCGCCCGTGGCCGTGTCCGTGCGGGGGCCTGATCCCGCGCCCGTACCCGCGCGCGCCCGGGTGCCGACGCCCGTGCTCGTACCCGGGCCGGTGCCCATGCCCTTGGCCGGGCCGGGTCCGGCACTCGTGGCTGTATCCGCGCCCGCGTCGGTCTCCCCCTTGCCCGTCCCAGGTCCGCCTCCGGGGCCGGGTGACGGGCGGCCGTCCGGGACGGCCCCGGCCCGCGGACCGTCCGGCAGGAGCACCCCGGGGGCACCCCCGGACGCGGCCAGCGGCTCGGTGTACGTTCCCGGCCCGGACGGTCCGGTCGCCCCGGACCCAGGCACCCCTGACGCCCCCGTTCCCGCCACGGCCGGCCCCGCCGGGCCCACGGAGGGCGTCGGCGCCTGCCCCACGCCGGGAACCTGGGGGGCCGCGACCCCGGCACCGGCATCGGCCGCCCCCGCCGGGCCGAGGCCCCGCCCCGCCGGGACCCCCGTCGTGTCGAATCGTCCCGTGCCCCGGGGCTCGCCCCGGTCGTTCCGTGTCATGGCCGTGGTGCCTCTTCCTCGTCCGGGGTGAGCAGGTCCGCGATGTCCAGGACGTGGTAGCCGCGCATCGAGGGCAGGCAACTGCCCCGTACCGGGCCGATCGCCGAGGACCATTCCGTGGGGATGGCCCGCGCCCCCGAGAGCGCGCCCGCCAGGGCCCCCGCCACCGCCGCCGTCGTGTCCGCGTCGCGGCCCATGTTGACCGCCGTGAGGACCGACGTACGGAAGTCGCCGCGTGCCGCCGTGAACGCGCCGAAGGCCAGGCCCACCGCCTCCGGTGCCAGGTCCGTCCACGGGTAGCCGCCGATGACCACCGACGAGCGGACCGCGCGTTCCCTCGTCAGCGTGTCCGGGTACTCCCGCCGCGCCGCCACCACCCCGCGCCGCAGGGTGCGGGCCGTCCAGGAGTCCATCGGGATCACCGAGAGCGCCGCCGCGACCACCGACGCCGGACCCGCCCCCGTCATCGCGGCCGCGACCCCCGCCGCCACCGCCCGGCCGCCGTAGATGCCCTCCCCGTCGTGGCTGACACTGCCGTCGACCGACACCAGCCGCGCCGCCTCCTCCGGGCGGCCCGCCGCGAACACACCGAACGGCGCCGCGCGCATCGCCAGGCCGTCGCTCCACGCGTGGCGGTGCTGCGCCGTGATGGGGGCGGCGAGGCCGCGCCGCAGGTTCTCCAGCGTGCCGCGCTCACTGAACCCCGCCCCCCGGAACGGGCCCTCGTCCAGGTCCGCCAGCCAGTGGTGCCACGCCTTCTCGACGTGCGCGACGGTCAGCGCCGAGCCGTGCCGGGCCAGCAGCAGCCCGGAGAAGATCGCGTACTCCGTGTCGTCCGTACCGGCCGGGTTGTCCGCGACGAAGCCCTCGATACGGCCCCAGCGGCGGCGGATCTCGGAGGGCCGCATGTTCTCCGCGGGGGCCCCGAGCGCGTCCCCGACCGCGAGGCCCAGCAGTGCGCCCCGCGCCCGGTCGCGGAGCACCGCGGCCTCGTCGCGAGCCGGATCGCATGCAATCAGCTCCATCGGTGGCCGCCCTTCCGCGCACAACGAGCCTGTTCCTGCCATCTGTGCCACGTACACGGCCCGGGGAGTCCGGGAAACGTCGCTGTCACCCGGCTGACACCGGGTCGGGGTGCCGGAAGGGCGCCGGAAGGGCGCCGGAAGGGCGCCGGACGGGCGCCGGACGGGTGCGGGAGGGGGGCCGGACCGCCGCCCAAACCGTGCGAAAGCGCTGGTAAGTACGGCCTTCCTTGCTGGCGGGCGACGTTTTTCGTGCGTATTTTCGATCACCTGGAGGGGTGGGCGCCGCTTCGACGCCCGGCCGGTCCACCGCTGTGAAAGAGGAGAAGCATGTCCGTCATCGACACCGAGGCCACGCTCCACGAGGCCCACCGCGACAACCACACCCACCGCGACGTCAACGGCGGCTGGCTGCGTCCCGCGGTGTTCGGCGCGATGGACGGACTCGTCTCGAACCTGGCCCTGATGACCGGCGTCGCCGGAGGCGCCGTCTCCCACCACACCCTGGTGATCACCGGCCTCGCGGGCCTCGCGGCCGGTGCCTTCTCGATGGCCGCCGGGGAGTACACCTCCGTCGCCTCCCAGCGCGAACTGGTCCAGGCCGAGCTGGATGTCGAACGCCGTGAGCTGCGCAAACACCCCGCCGACGAGATGGAGGAACTGGCCGCGCTCTACATATCGCGCGGGGTGGAACCGGCGCTCGCCCGCGAGGTCGCCCAGCAGCTGTCCAAGGACCCCGAGCAGGCGCTGGAGATCCACGCCCGCGAGGAACTGGGCATCGACCCGGACGACCTGCCGTCCCCGACCGTCGCCGCAGTCTCGTCGTTCGGCTCCTTCGCGCTGGGCGCCCTGCTGCCCGTCCTGCCGTACCTGCTGGGCGCCACCGCCCTGTGGCCCGCCCTGGTCCTGGCACTCGTCGGGCTCTTCGGCTGCGGCGCGCTGGTCTCCCGGGTGACCGCCCGCAGCTGGTGGTACGGCGGACTGCGCCAGCTGACCCTCGGCGGAACGGCCGCCGCCCTGACGTACGGACTGGGCGCGGCGTTCGGCGCCGCCCTCTGACAGCGGGGGGGGGAGAGACCACGCTGACCTGCCCTGTGACCGATCTCCCGGGCCCGGTGCCGACCCCTCGCCCACCCGGAATGAGACACTGGACCGAGCGCCACTCCCACAGTCGTTACCCCGCGGTTTCGAGTCCTTAATGACCGGGCATGACCTCTGGGCGCCGCGGGCAACGATGCCTGCTCCGCAGCTGCCCGGCGGGCGACGATCTGTCCGTCCGTGCCCCACATCCGCCGCTACGCGCGGTGTCCACATGTTGGAATGCGCTATCCGCTTCCTGAGAAGCCGCCCATCATGTAACCTGCACGAAATTTCTTGGAGGGCCAGCGTCGTCCCTCGGTTATCGCATATGCCACGACGACGACGGGAGTGCCAATGCGTTCCGACGCCTGGTCGCCCATGGACGGTCGCCCCGCCCCGCAAGGGATGTACGACCCCCGTAACGAACACGACGCCTGTGGTGTCGGGTTCGTGGCCACCCTTACCGGTGTAGCCAGCCACGCACTGGTGGAGCAGGCGCTGACCGTACTGCGCAATCTCGAACACCGTGGTGCCACCGGCTCCGAGCCCGATTCCGGTGACGGCGCCGGCATCCTGCTCCAGGTCCCGGACGCCTTCCTGCGCGAGGTCACCGACTTCGAGCTGCCCGAGCCCGGCGCGTACGCCGTCGGCATCGCCTTCCTGCCCGCCGACGACGCGACCGACGCGGTCTCACGGCTTGAGACGCTCGCCGCCGAGGAGGGCCTGAACGTCCTGGGCTGGCGTGACGTCCCCGTCGCCCCCGGACTGCTCGGTGCCACCGCCCGCTCGACGATGCCGGCCTTCCGCCAGCTCTTCGTCGCCGACGGTACGAGCACGGGCATCGCCCTCGACCGCAAGGCGTTCCTCCTGCGCAAGCGCGCCGAGCGGGTGGGCGGGGTGTACTTCCCCTCGCTCTCCGCCCGCACGATCGTCTACAAGGGAATGCTCACCACCGGCCAGCTGGAGCCGTTCTTCCCCGACCTGTCCGACCGCCGGTTCGCCACCGCGATCGCCCTGGTCCACTCCCGCTTCTCCACCAACACCTTCCCGAGCTGGCCGCTCGCCCACCCGTACCGCTTCGTCGCGCACAACGGCGAGATCAACACGGTCAAGGGCAACCGCAACTGGATGAAGGCCCGCGAGTCCCAGCTCGGCTCCGACCTCTTCGGTGCAGACAAGCTGGAGCGGATCTTCCCCCTCTGTACGCCGGACGCCTCCGACTCCGCGTCCTTCGACGAGGTCCTCGAACTCATCCACCTCGGCGGCCGGTCGCTGCCGCACTCCGTGCTGATGATGGTCCCCGAGGCGTGGGAGAACCACGACTCCATGGACCCCGAGCGCCGTGCCTTCTACCAGTTCCACGCCACGATGATGGAGCCCTGGGACGGCCCCGCCTGCGTCACCTTCACCGACGGCACCCAGGTCGGCGCGGTCCTCGACCGCAACGGACTGCGCCCCGGCCGCTACTGGGTGACCGACGAAGGACTCGTCGTCCTCTCCTCCGAGGTCGGCGTCCTCGACATCGACCCCGCGAAGGTCGTCCGCAAGGGCCGCCTCCAGCCCGGCCGGATGTTCCTCGTCGACACCGCCGAGCACCGCATCATCGAGGACGACGAGATCAAGGCGACCCTCGCCGCCGAGAAGCCGTACAGGGAATGGCTGGAGACCGGCGAGATCGAGCTCTCCGACCTTCCCGAGCGCGAGCACATCGTGCACACCCATGCCTCCGTCACCCGCCGCCAGCAGACCTTCGGCTACACCGAGGAAGAGCTGCGCGTCCTCCTCGCGCCCATGGCCCGCAGCGGCGCCGAGCCGATCGGCTCCATGGGTACGGACTCGCCGATCGCCGCGCTGTCCGCCCGGCCCCGGCTGCTCTTCGACTACTTCACCCAGCTCTTCGCGCAGGTCACGAACCCGCCGCTGGACGCCATCCGCGAGGAGCTGGTCACCTCGCTGCGCTCCTCCCTCGGCCCGCAGGGCAACCTGCTGGAGCCGACCGCCGCGTCCTGCCGCAGCGTCACGCTCCCCTTCCCGGTGATCGACAACGACGAGCTGGCCAAGCTCGTGCACATAAACGCCGACGGCGACATGCCCGGCATGAAGGCCGCCACCCTCTCCGGCCTCTACCGCGTCAGCGGCGGCGGCGAGGCGCTCGCCGCCCGTATCGAGGAGATCCGCGCCGAGACCGACGCCGCCCTGGAGAGCGGCGCCCGGATCATCGTGCTCTCCGACCGGCACTCCGACGCCGAGCACGCCCCGATCCCCTCGCTGCTCCTCACCGCAGCCGTGCACCACCACCTCATCCGTACCAAGCAGCGCACGCAGGTCGGCCTGCTGGTCGAGGCCGGCGACGTCCGCGAGGTCCACCACGTCGCGCTCCTCATCGGGTACGGCGCCGCCGCCGTCAACCCGTACCTCGCGATGGAGTCCGTCGAGGACCTGGTCCGCGCGGGGACGTTCATCGAGGGCCTGGAGCCCGAGCAGGCGATCCGGAACCTGATCTACGCGCTCGGCAAGGGCGTCCTCAAGGTCATGTCCAAGATGGGCATCTCCACCGTCGCCTCCTACCGGGGCGCGCAGGTCTTCGAGGCCGTCGGCCTGGACCTGGACTTCGTGGAGAAGTACTTCAGCGGCACCGCCACCAAGATCGGCGGCGCCGGGCTCGACATCGTCGCCCAGGAGGTCGCCGCCCGGCACGCCAAGGGCTACCCCGCCACCGGGATCTCCGCCAGCCACCGCAAGCTGGAGATCGGCGGCGAGTACCAGTGGCGCCGCGAGGGCGAGCCGCACCTCTTCGACCCCGAGACGGTCTTCCGCCTCCAGCACGCCACGCGCTCCCGCCGCTACGACATCTTCAAGAAGTACACGGACCGCGTGAACGAGCAGTCCGAGCGCCTGATGACGCTGCGCGGCCTGTTCACCATCGCGTCCGGCCGTACCCCCGTCCCCCTGGACGAGGTCGAGCCGACCTCCGCGATCGTCCGGCGCTTCTCCACCGGCGCCATGTCGTACGGCTCGATCTCCCAAGAGGCGCACGAGACCATGGCCGTCGCCATGAACCAGCTCGGCGGCAAGTCCAACACCGGCGAGGGCGGCGAGGACGCCGAGCGGCTGTACGACCCGGCGCGCCGCTCCTCCATCAAGCAGGTGGCCTCCGGGCGCTTCGGCGTCACCAGCGAGTACCTGGTCAACGCCGACGACATCCAGATCAAGATGGCGCAGGGCGCCAAGCCCGGCGAGGGCGGCCAGCTGCCCGGCCACAAGGTCTACCCGTGGGTGGCCAAGACCCGGCACTCCACGCCCGGCGTCGGCCTGATCTCCCCGCCGCCGCACCACGACATCTACTCCATCGAAGACCTCGCCCAGCTCATCCACGACCTCAAGAACGCCAACCCGCAGGCCCGCATCCACGTGAAGCTGGTCTCCGAGGTCGGCGTCGGCACGGTCGCCGCCGGGGTCTCCAAGGCGCACGCCGACGTCGTTCTGATCTCGGGACACGACGGCGGTACGGGCGCCTCGCCGCTCACCTCGCTCAAGCACGCGGGCGGGCCCTGGGAGCTGGGCCTCGCCGAGACCCAGCAGACGCTGCTGCTCAACGGGCTGCGCGACCGCATCGTCGTGCAGACCGACGGCCAGCTCAAGACCGGCCGTGACGTCGTCGTCGCCGCGCTGCTCGGCGCCGAGGAGTTCGGCTTCGCCACCGCGCCGCTCGTCGTGTCCGGCTGCGTCATGATGCGCGTCTGCCACCTCGACACCTGCCCCGTCGGCATCGCCACCCAGAACCCCGTCCTGCGCGAGCGGTTCACCGGCAAGGCCGAGTACATCGTCAACTTCTTCGAGTTCATCGCGGAGGAGGTCCGCGAGATCCTCGCCGAGCTGGGCTTCCGTACCCTCGAAGAGGCCGTGGGACACGCCGAGTTCCTCGACACCGACCGGGCCGTCGACCACTGGAAGGCCCAGGGCCTCGACCTGGCGCCGCTGTTCCACGTACCGGCGCTGCCCGAGGGAGCCGTACGCCACCAGGTCATGATCCAGGACCACGGCCTCGCCAAGGCCCTCGACAACGAGCTGATCAAGCTCGCCGCCGACGCGCTGAGCGCCGAGAGCGCCGAGGCCGCGCAGCCCGTCCGCGCGCAGGTCGCCATCCGCAACATCAACCGCACCGTCGGTACGATGCTCGGCCACGAGGTGACCAAGAAGTTCGGCGGCGCGGGCCTGCCCGACGACACGATCGACATCACCTTCACCGGGTCCGCCGGGCAGTCGTTCGGCGCGTTCCTGCCCAGCGGGGTCACCCTGCGCCTGGAGGGCGACGCGAACGACTACGTCGGCAAGGGCTTGTCCGGCGGCCGGGTCGTCGTACGGCCCGACCGGGGCGCCGACCACCTCGCGGAGTTCTCCACCATCGCGGGCAACACCATCGCCTACGGCGCCACCGGCGGCGAGCTGTACCTGCGGGGCCGTACCGGCGAACGCTTCTGCGTCCGCAACTCCGGTGCCACGGTCGTCTCGGAGGGCGTGGGCGACCACGGCTGCGAGTACATGACCGGCGGCCGTGCCGTGGTCATCGGCGAGACCGGGCGGAACTTCGCGGCCGGCATGTCCGGCGGGGTCGCGTACGTCATCGACCTCGACCCGGACAACGTCAACGCGGGGAACCTGGAAGCCGTCGAGCCGCTCGACGACGCCGACAAGCGGTGGCTGCACGACGTCGTGCGCCGCCACCAGGAGGAGACGGGCTCCACCGTCGCCGACAAGCTGCTGGCCGACTGGGACGCGTCGGCGGCCCGCTTCAGCAAGATCATCCCGACCACGTACAAGGCAGTGCTCGCCGCCAAGGACGCCGCCGAGCTGGCCGGTCTCTCGGAGACCGAGACCACCGAGAAGATGATGGAGGCGGCGACCAATGGCTGACCCTAAGGGCTTTCTCACCACGGGACGCGAGGTCGCCAGGACCCGGCCCGTCGAGGAGCGCGTCAAGGACTGGAACGAGGTCTACGTTCCGGGCTCGCTGCTCCCCATCATCAGCAAGCAGGCCGGGCGCTGCATGGACTGCGGCATCCCGTTCTGCCACCAGGGCTGTCCGCTGGGGAACCTGATCCCCGAGTGGAACGACTACGCCTACCGCGAGGACTGGACGGCGGCGAGCGAGCGGCTGCACGCCACCAACAACTTCCCGGAGTTCACCGGGCGGCTGTGCCCGGCGCCCTGCGAGTCCGCGTGTGTGCTGGCGATCAACCAGCCGGCCGTCACGATCAAGAACGTCGAAGTCTCCATCATCGACAAGGCCTGGGACAGCGGTGACGTCACCCCGCAGCCGCCCGAGCGGCTCTCCGGCAAGACCGTCGCCGTCATCGGCTCGGGCCCGGCGGGACTCGCCGCCGCCCAGCAGCTGACGCGGGCCGGGCACACCGTGGTCGTGTACGAGCGAGCGGACCGCATCGGCGGGCTGCTGCGGTACGGCATCCCCGAGTTCAAGATGGAGAAGTCGCACATCAACCGGCGCATCGAGCAGATGCGCGCGGAAGGCACCAAGTTCCGCACCGAGGTGGAGATCGGCCGCGACATCGACGCGGTGAAGCTGCGCAAGCGGTACGACTCCGTCGTCATCGCCGCCGGGGCGACCGTCTCGCGCGACCTGCCCGTCCCGGGCCGCGACCTCAAGGGCATCCACTTCGCGATGGAGTACCTGCCGCTGGCCAACAAGGTGCGGGAGGGGGACCTCACGGTCACCCCGATCAGCGCCGAGGGCAAGCACGTCGTGGTGATCGGCGGCGGCGACACCGGCGCGGACTGCGTCGGTACGGCCCACCGGCAGGGCGCGGCGTCCGTCACCCAGCTGGAGATCATGCCGAGGCCGGGCGACGACCGGGCGGCGCACCAGCCGTGGCCGACGTTCCCGATGCTCTACAAGGTGACCTCCGCGCACGAGGAGGGCGGCGAGCGCGTCTACGCCGTCTCCACCACGCACTTCGAGGGCGACGAGGACGGCAACGTCCAGTCGCTGCACCTGACCGAGGTGGAGTTCGTGAACGGCACGCTGGAGCAGAAGCCGGGCACCGAGCGGTCGATCCCGGCGCAACTGGTCACGCTCGCCATGGGCTTCACCGGTACGGACCGGTCCAACGGCCTGGTCGAGCAGTTCGGCCTGGAGCTGGACGAGCGCGGCAACATCGCCCGCGACGAGGACTTCGCGACGAACGTTCCCGGCGTGTACGTGGCCGGTGACGCGGGGCGCGGGCAGTCCCTGATCGTCTGGGCGATCGCCGAGGGGCGCTCGGCGGCGCGGGGGGTGGACCGTCACCTGACGGGCGCCAGCGACCTGCCGTCCCCGATCCGCCCGACGGACCGCGCGCTGACGGTCTGAGCCGCGCGGCCCTTCCCCGAAGACGTCCCGTACAACGGCGTACGGGCGGTGTCGGCCCGGAGAGCGATCTCCGGGCCCTCCGCAAGGCGCGGCGCCTGCCCCCAGTCCCCGACCGGACCGCTGGCAGGCGCCGTGGCATGTGGTTCTGTGGTCCCTATATCCCGCCCTACACCGCCCCGCCGGTCAGCGCGGACGTCTTCAGCACCACCAGGACGAGCAGCACCGCCAGCGTGCCGGCGCCGGCCGCCACCTGGAGCGCGGTCCGGTGTTTCGCCGGGCTGTACGCGAGGGCGAGTGTCACCGCGCCGCCCGTCAGCAGGCCGCCCAAGTGGCCTTCCCACGAGGTGAATCCGGCGGAGATCACCATCCAGATCAGGAACCCGGCCATGAGGCGGTTCACGGGGGCCATGTCGTGGCCCAGCCTGCGGTGGGTGACGTAGAAGGCCGCCGCGAGCCCGAACAGCGCGCCCGAGGCACCCACCGTCGTGTCCTGGGGTGAGATCAGGTACACCAGCACGGAACTGCCCACCGCCGACAGCAGATACACCGTCAGATACCGGGCCCGGCCCAGCTGTTCCTCCGCGAAGCGGCCCAGCGTCCACAGAGAGAACATGTTGAAGACGATGTGCATGATCCAGAAGGTGCCGTCGGCCGGGGACTTGTGCAGGAAGGCGCCGGTGACGAGCCGGTACCACTCACCGTCGACCACCCCCACCGTTCTCAACTCGGGGAACTCCGGCCCGTACAGGTACCACGCCCCGTCCGGGCCCACGCTCGCCGCGCCCAGCATGCCGAACCGGTCGACAAGATCGGGCCGCGCCAACTCCCCGAGATAGACGAGGACGTTGATCACGATCAGCGTGATCGTCACCACCGGGGCGGAGACCCCGGACACCCGCCCGCCGAACACGGTCCGCGCCTGCCTGACCGACCGCTGCCCCTCCCGCACGCACTCCACACAGTGGTGGCCGACCGCCGCCTCCCGCATGCAGTCCGGGCATATGTACCGGTCGCACCGCGTACAGCGCACGTAGCACTCGTACTTGGGATGGCGGTAGCACGTGGTAACAGCGGCCTCCATGGCCGTCTCCTTCTTCGGGCGGGGCGGGCGGGAACGTCTCGGCCGGTGGGGCGGCGCCGATCAAGCTAGCGAACCCCACTGACACGGACCACCCCACCGCATCGGCGCCCCCGGCCCGCACGAGGCGTACCCTCGGCGCACGCACGTCACCACCGGTTGAGACAGGGGGAGTTCCATGGGTTCCGCGATCAGTCTCCGCAAGGTGGAGGACACCGCGCCCGCGCTGGTCAGCCTCTACAAGAGCGCCGCGGTCTCCCTGGACAAACACGGCCTCGGTGACCAGCGCGCCGCCGTCTACCTGGTCCTCGACCACTCCGGCTCCATGCGGGACTACTACAAGGACGGCAGTGTCCAGGCCCTGGCGGAGCGGGTCCTCGGCCTCTCCGCGCACCTGGACGACGACGGCACCGTCCCGATCGTCGTCTTCTCCACGGACATAGACGCCGAGGCCGACATCTCGCTCGCGAACCACGTCGGCCGGGTGGACGAGATCGTCGGGACGCTGGGGCACATGGGCCGCACCAACTACCACCTGGCGATGGACGCGGTGATCGACCACCATCTGGCCGGCGGTGCCACCGTCCCGGCGCTCGTGATCTTCCAGACGGACGGGGGGCCGACCAGCAAGCTCGCCGCCGAGCGGTACCTCTGCAAGGCCGCCGGCCTGCCGATCTTCTGGCAGTTCATCGGCTTCGGCGATCCGCGCGGCCGGCAGTTCGACTTCCTGCGCAGGCTCGACGAGCTCGCCGTCCCGGCGAAGCGGCGGGTCGACAACGCCGGGTTCTTCCCCGCCGGCAGGAATCCCCGCCGGGTCGCGGACTCCACCCTGTACGACCGCCTGCTCGGCGAGTTCCCCCAATGGCTGCGCCGGGCGCGGGAGTTGGGGATCGTGGCATGACGCCCTGCGTGCTGCGGGCCGCGCGGCGGACGGTGGTGCCGTGGAAGAACGGGGGTGGGGTCACCCGGGAGATCGCGGCCGGCCCCGAGGGCGCCGGGACGGGCGGGTTCGACTGGCGGGTCAGTCTTGCCGAGGTGGGGGCGGACGGGCCGTTCTCGGTGTTTCCCGGCGTCGAGCGGATTCTGACGCTCGTCGAGGGGGACGGTATGGAGCTGACCGTCGGCGGGCGGCGGCGGCTGGTCGGGGAGCGGTTCGTGCCGCAGGTGTTTCCCGGTGACGTGCCGGCCGGCTGTGTGCTGCTCGGGGGGCCGGTGGTCAACCTCAACGTCATGTACCGCAGGGACCGCGCGGCGGCCCGGGTGGAGGTCGTACGGGGGCGGCTCACCGATCCCGTGCGGATCGGCGCCCCGGAGGTGGGCGAGACCGTCCTCGTCGTCGCGCTGGAGGGGGCCGCCGCACTCGGTGACCTCGACCTCGGGGCGTACGACGCCGTGGTGCTCGGGCGGGGGGCCGGTCCCGCGCGTCTCAGGACCGAGGGGCGGGCCGCCGTGGTGGTGCTGCGGGCGGCGAGGTGACGGGGTGCTCCGGGGCGGTCCCAGCCACGCCGCAGTCCGGCCGGTTCGTTTTCCGCGTGTCGGCCTCGCTGCGCGCCGAGCGACCGTGCTAGGCTTACAAGCGTTGCAGTTTTGGTACCCATGAACTTTATGTGCGCCTGACGGAAACTCGCTCAGGCGCATTATTGTTTTTGCCGGCTTCTCCGGATGGGGCTCAATGCGGCGACGAGGAATCCGTAAAGTGCGGATTTCCGGCTCTGCACCTGTTTTAGGAGAATGACATGGCTACTGGCACCGTGAAGTGGTTCAACAGCGAAAAGGGCTTCGGCTTCATCGAGCAGGACGGCGGCGGCGCCGACGTCTTCGCCCACTACTCGAACATCGCCACCCAGGGGTTCCGTGAGCTCCAGGAGGGCCAGAAGGTCTCGTTCGACGTCACGCAGGGCCAGAAGGGCCCGCAGGCGGAGAACATCGTCCCGGCCTAGTTCCCGGACGTGTACCTCGCAGCCGGGGCTCGCACCGTGCAGGTGCGGGCCCCGGCTCGCGCTGTTCTCAGGCCGCTGTTCTCAGGCCCAGGAAGGCTTTACTGAATGACTCGCCCCGAGCGGCAGGACCGTGCTGCCAGACCTGCCGGCAAACGCCCGGTGAATTCACGTGGACAAGGCTCCGCGCGCGGTGCGGCGAAGGCCCCGGCCCGCCGCACCCCCGCCCGCCCCCAGGAATTCACTCTGCCGGAGACCCTTACCCCCGCACTGCCTGCCGTCGAGGCGTTCGACGAGCTCGACATGCCCGCCGGGCTGCTCAAGACCCTCACCGCCCAGGGCGTGACGGAACCGTTCCCGATCCAGGGCGCGACCCTGCCCAATTCCCTCGCGGGCCGTGACATCCTCGGCCGCGGACGGACCGGGTCCGGCAAGACCCTCGCCTTCGGACTCGCGCTCCTCGCCCGCCTCGCGGGCCGCCACGCCGAGCCCAAGGCCCCCCTCGCCATGGTCCTCGTACCCACGCGTGAGCTGGCCCAGCAGGTGACCGACGCGCTCACCCCGTACGCCACCGCCGTGAACCTGAAGATGGCCACGGTCGTCGGCGGCATGTCGATCACCAAGCAGTCCGGACAGCTGCGGCGCGGCGCCGAGGTGCTCGTCGCCACCCCCGGCCGGCTCAAGGACCTGATCGAGCGCGGCGACTGCCGGCTCGACCAGGTGGACATCACCGTCCTCGACGAGGCCGACCAGATGGCCGACATGGGGTTCATGCCCCAGGTCACCGCCCTGCTCAAGCAGGTGCGGCCCGACGGCCAGCGCATGCTGTTCTCCGCGACGCTGGACAAGAACATCGACCGGCTCGTACGGCAGTACCTGACCGACCCCGTCGTGCACTCCGTCGACCCCTCGCAGGGCGCGGTCACCACGATGGAGCACCACGTGCTGTACGTCCTGGACGAGACGGACAAGAAGGCCGTCACGACCAGGATCGCGGCCCGCGACGGCCGGGTGCTGCTCTTCCTGGACACCAAGCGCTCCGTGGACCGGCTGGTCAAGCGCCTGCTGGCCAGCGGCGTACGGGCGGCAGGGCTGCACGGCGGCCGTTCGCAGCCGCAGCGCAACCGCACGCTCGACCAGTTCAAGACCGGTCAGGTCACCGCCCTCGTGGCGACCAACGTGGCGGCCCGCGGCATCCACGTCGACGACCTCGACCTCGTCGTGAACGTCGACCCGCCCGTCGACCACAAGGACTACCTGCACCGCGGCGGACGCACCGCCCGCGCGGGGGAGTCCGGCAGCGTCGTGACGCTCGTCCTGCCCGAGCAGCGGCGGGAGATGACCCGGCTGATGTCCGACGCGGGCATCGACCCCAAGTCGGCCAGGATCAAGTCCACCGACGAGGAGCTGGCGCAGCTCACCGGCGCGCGGGAACCCTCCGGGGTGGCCGTCGTCATAGAGGTGCCCCAGCCGGTGGTCCAGCAGAAGCAGAAGCCGCGCACCGCACGCCCCGCACGGTCGGGGTCGCGGGGTGCCGGACGTACCACCGCCGGGGGCGGCGCCCGCGCCGCCGCGGGCGGCACCGGAGGCGCGCGTACGGGCGCCGGCGGCGGGGGTGCCGGAAGCGGCGCCCGCACCGGCGGAGGCGCCAGGACCGGCGGCGGTACGGGCGCGGGGGCCGGCAACGGCGGCCGTGGCCGGCGCGGCCGGGGTGGCGGCGGAGCGGGCGGCGAGGGCGGCGGTCGCCGCACGGCTGCCTGATCCCCCCCACACACAGCACGACATACGTACGCCCGGCAGTGCTCACGCGCCGCCGGGCGTACGTGTGTCCGGGACCTTGCGTCCGCCGTGCGTGACGCGGGTGGCTCCTGAGACGGTACGAATGGGTTCCGGGCGGTGAACGTCCTGGAAATTCGGGCGGGTTGGGGGGACGCGGTCTTGACGTGTACACATCTACGCGCGTCATCATGGGGGCATGCGAATTCCCCCACGTATCGCCGCCCTGGGCTCCGTCGTAGCCCTCGCCTCCACCCTCCTGGTCGGCACCGCCGCCCTCACCGCGTCCGCGGCGCCCAGCGCCGTCGGCAGCATCTGCTACGGCAGCCTGCCGTCGCAGGCCCGTACGACCCTCAGCCTCATCGCCCGTGGCGGGCCGTTCCCGTACTCCCAGGACGGTGCCGTCTTCCAGAACCGCGAGCGTCTGCTCCCCCTCCAGGCGTCCAGCTACTACCACGAGTACACCGTCGTGACCCCCGGCTCCTCCGACCGGGGTGCCCGCCGCATCGTCACCGGCAAGAAGGTCGACGAGGACTACTACACGTCCAACCACTACGCCTCGTTCTCGCTCGTCAACTACGGCTGCTGACACCGCTGGAAGGTAACCTCCGTCCCATGACCGTGACTTATGTGATCGACGGGGCGGAGGTCACCGGCCTGGACAGCTTCTGGCGGGTGATCGGCGCCGCCGTGAACGGACCCGGCGGGTACTTCGGGAGCAATCTCGACGCGCTCGTGGACTGCCTGCGCGGTGGGTTCGGCACACCCGACGACCGTGACTTCGCCTTCGAGTGGCGCGCGCACGACGTCTCGCGCGCGCGGCTGGACGAGGCGGCCGCCGGTACGGGGCGCTCGGTCTTCGGTGAACTCGCCGAGATCATCGAGGAGGGCGCGCCGGGAGGGCTGCGGCTTCTCTGACACGCCCGCTGATGCGCCGTCAGGCCTGGCGGCCTCGGGTCGTGTTCTTGCCCGCTTCCGTGCCGTCCGGCAGCGGGATCCACTTGTGCGACCAGGCGATGACCGACTCCAGCACCGGTTCCAGTTCGCGTCCCCTCTGCGTGAGGTGGTACTCGACCTGGACCGGTGTGGTGGCCAGCACCCGGCGCTCGATCAGCTCGTCCTCCTGGAGCGCGCGCAGCCGCTGCGCCAGCATGGTGTCGCTGACGCCCGGGATCGCCGCCTTGATCTGCCCGTACCGGTGCTGCCCGGTGAACAGGGCGCGCAGGACCGCGCCGGTCCACCGGGTGCCGATCAGCTCGATCGCCGTGTGGAAGCGCGTGCACACCGGGTGGACGCCGGTCAT
The DNA here is from genome assembly GCF_035961655.1 of Streptomyces sp. NBC_01317. Classification (NCBI taxonomy): domain Bacteria; kingdom Bacillati; phylum Actinomycetota; class Actinomycetes; order Kitasatosporales; family Streptomycetaceae; genus Streptomyces; species Streptomyces sp. NBC_01317. The sequence continues at coordinate 6,237,293 of NZ_CP108393.1, forward strand.
GGCTTCACGGCCGCCGGCTGGGGCGCGCGCAGCGGGCGCAGCGCCTCACTGACCCGCTTGAGCTCGTCGAACATCGCCTTCGCCGACCCGGTCATGGCGTCGTTGGCCGCCAGGCCCCCGTCCTCGGTGAGGAACTGGTGGGCGAAGGGGATGGCGACCGCCTCGAACAGCGGGGTCATCCGGAGCGTGGTGACGACCTGCTTGATCATCTGGGCCGCCCGGGTGCCCGCGGCGACGCCGCCGTAGCTGACGAGGCCGACCGGCTTGTGGTGCCACTCGTTGTGCAGGTAGTCGAGGGCGTTCTTCAGCTCCGCGTTGTAGCCGTAGTTGTACTCCGGCATGACGAACACGAAGGCGTCGCCCTCGGCGATCTTGGCGCTCCAGTCGCGGGTGTGCTGGTGGGTGTACTGCCCCAGCCGCGGGTGGTGCGGTTCGTTCATGAACGGCAGGTTCACCTCGGCGAGGTCTATCAGCTCGATGTCCTCGAAACCACCGTGCTCGCGCGCTTCCGCGTCGACCCACTGCCCGATGGTCAGGCCGATCCGGCCGGGCCTGGTGCTCGCCACGATGATCTTCAGGTGCGCCACTGCTGTCTCCTTGTGAGGGGGCCGGCCGTCAGGGGGTGACCGGCACTGAGGAGACTACGGATTTCTTAGTCGATAAGCAAAGCTTAGTGTCGGGGTAGGTGCGTCTCCCGTCAGTGGCGCCGGGGGAGTGTCCGTTCCAGGCGCCGCCGCTCCGGCCCCTCCGGTACGTACCGCACCGCGTCCAGAGCCGTCCGGCGCGCGCCGCCGCCCGCGTCCTCGTCCGCCAGGATCCGTGCCAACGCCTCGACGGCGCGCGGGTCCTGACGTACCGCCAGACCGTGCGCCGCCTCGGCGACCGTGTCCGTCTCCGTGTCCGCCAGCCGGGCCGCCAGCGCCTCCCGCAGGGCGGGTGTGTGGTCCGCCACACCCGCCAGGGCCCGGACCGCCGCCTTCCGTACGGAGGCGTCCGTGTCGCCGCTCAGCAGGACAAGCGCCCACACCGCGTCCCGATGGCCGTCCGGTACGAGCCCGGTCAGGGCCGACGCCGCCCGCCGCCGTACCTCCGCGTCCTGGTGGCCCGTGTGGCGCAGGATCTCCGGCAGCGCGTCTGGATCACCCTGGTGCCCGAGCCCCGTCACGACCGCGCGGACCAGCTCCGTCTCCGTCGCCCCGCGTGACAGCTCCCGCAGCAGCGGGACCACCCGGGGGGTGAACCGGTCCGCGCCTCCCGCCACGTCGGCGCCCGCCCCGCCCAGCCCCGCCAGGACGTCCGCCCCGAACGCCTGCCGCAGCGGATCGTCGCCCGCGCACCACGCGGACGCCGCCAGAAACGTTTCCTCATCGCCGCGCCGCCACAGCGCCGCCGCCGCTTCCGTCCAGTCGTCCCGGCCGGGGTCCCCGCAGCGCAGCGCCCGGCCCGCCAGCTCCTCGTACGGTGTGACGATCCCCAGTTCGGCCTCCAGGAGCGTGGCGACGGCGGCGTGCCCCGTCTGCTGCTCCTGGCCCGCCACCGGCACGCCGTCGCGCAGCAGTTCGACCACCACGGTCTCGGAGCCGTCCTCCGTGATCCGGCGCACCACGCTCTCGTATCCGTCGCCGTACGCGCGCAGCAGCCCGTCGCGCACCTCCCGCTCCACGTCGAGCGCCGTCCAGCGGCGCGCCTCGGCGAGGGCCGCGTCCTGTACGCCCGCTTCCTGGGCGCCCGCGCCGTACCGCAGCAGGACCCGGGTGGTCGAGGGGGAGCCGCGGCGGGCCGCGAGGACCAGCGGCGGTTCGTCGCCGGGGCCCGGGAGATCCGGGTCCGCGCCGTGCTCCAACAGGGCCTCCGCCGTGTCGGGGAACCCCTGGACGGCGGTCCAGGCGAGGGCGGTGAAGCCGAACGCCTCCCGCCGGTCGGGCCGCGCGCCCCCGGCGAGCAGCGCCCGTACCACCTCGGTGTGCCCGCCGCAGGCCGCGCCGCACAGGGGCAGGTCCCCGCCGTCGGGGCCGCTGCCGCGCTCCGGGTCGGCGCCGGCGGTGAGGAGCAGCCGTACCAGGCCCGGTTCGTCGCTGACGGCCGCGAGATAGAGGGCGCTCATGCCGTCCCCGTCGGCCGCCTCGGCGGGTACGCCCGCGCGCAGCAGACGGACGACGGTGTCGTCCGCGCCGCCGATCACCGCCTCGAACAGGCCAGGAGCACCCGCCGTCGGCTCATTCGTCATCCTTCGACCCTACGTGCGGCGCCTGTGCGGGCATCCCGGGGCCACCGGACCGGCCTGGGCCTGGGGCCTGTCAGGTGTCGCACTCCAGGACCGTCCCGCTCAGGTGTCGCACTCCAGGACCGTCCCGCACAGCCCGCAGCGGGCCCTGACCCGCCCCCGGACCGGGACCCGGATGCGCTGGTGGCAGGTCGGGCAGGGGAACGACACCCGCAGCCCGCCGGGGAGGTGCTCGAAGGCGTACGGCAGCGCGGGGTCGGGGGCGCCCTCCGCGCGGCCGGGATGGTCGAGCGCGTACCGCCGCTCCTTCGCGTACCGGTGGCGGCCCAGCCGGCCGGCCGTGGTCAGCGGCGGCTGCTGCTCGTCGCGCAGGGCCTGCGCGCGGCCCTTCGCGTACGACGTGTACCCCTGCGGGCTGGTGAACCAGATCCGGGGGTCCTCGTCGAAGACGAGCGCGCGCTTGGCGAGGACGTAACCGAACTCCTCGGGGGTCAGATAGCCGAGCTTCTGGCTGGAGTCGCGGTCCTCGCGGTACGCGTCGAGCAACAGCCAGCCCGCGCCGAGATAGGTGGTCGCGGTGTCGGTGAGGATCTCGTTGTCGCGGGTGCCGGGGAAGCTCAGCCCCAGCCGGTGCAGCAGGACGTGCGTGATCTCGTGGGCGAGCGCGGCGCCGATGTCCCTGCGGTGGGTGCGGAAGCGGTTGTTGAGCTCGACGAAGTACTCGGGTCCCGCGGTCAGTTCGACGCTCGCCGCGTGCTCCATGTCGCGGAAGCTGACGATCACGCGCGCGTCGGGCAGCCGGAGTTGCTGGACCAGCGCGTGGGCGACCCGCTGGGTGCCCAGGTGGAGGTCGTCCTGGTCGGAGAAGGCGACGTCGGCCGGGGCGACGCTCGGCGCGTACCTGCGGACGCCCTCGGGGGAGAGCCGCCGGTAGAGCGCGGTGATCGCGGCGCGCGCGGTATCCAGGTGCGGATAGCCGTGCGTGACCTCGGTTCCGTGTACCACGTCCGTACCCCCCTGCAAGGACGGTCCTCCGCGATCCACTGTACGGCGGCGGTCCGGTGCGCGGCCGCGCGGCCCGCGGTGGTACGGCCCGCCGGGGTACGGCGACGGCGCGGCGCGGGGCCGCCGTACCGGCCCGTGTCCACCGTCCGGTGAGCGGACGGCGACCGGTGTGCGCCCCCCGTCCGTGGCCGGATCCGGGTTCTTGTGGCGCGGTGGGCGCGCTCCCCATAATCCGGATCACGCTTTGTCGGGCTCATGTCAGCCCGCTCTCCCGTTTCTCCCCCCACGAAGGGCAGATCCATGAACCAGCTCGTGCGTGCCTTCAAGAGATGCGCCGCCGCCGGTGCCGTCATCCTCGCGGCCGTCAGCCTCCAGCCCTCCTCCGCCTCCGCGTCGCCCCTGCCGGCCCCGGAGGCCCGTACCGCGGCCGTCGCGGCCGTCGCGCCCCCCGTCGTCGGCGGCACCCGCGCCGCACAGGGCGAATTCCCCTTCATGGTCCGGCTCTCCATGGGCTGTGGCGGCGCGCTGTACTCCCCGACCATCGTCCTCACCGCCGCGCACTGCGTGAGCGGCTCGGGCAACAACACCAGCATCACCGCCACCGCCGGTGTCGTCGACCTGAACAGCACCAGCGCGATCAAGGTCAGGTCCACCAAGGTCCTCCAGGCCCCCGGTTACAACGGCGCGGGCAAGGACTGGGCGCTGATCAAGCTCGCCTCCGCGATCAACCTGCCGACCCTCAAGATCGCCACGACCACGCAGTACAACACCGGCAACTTCACCATCGCGGGCTGGGGCGGGGCGACCGAGGGCGGCGCCCAGCAGCGCTACCTCCTCAAGGCGACCGTCCCGTTCGTCTCCGACTCCGTGTGCAACGGGCCGTCCTCGTACGACGGTGACGTCATAGCCTCTCAGGAGATCTGCGCCGGCTTCGCCCAGGGCGGCACCGACACCTGCCAGGGCGACTCGGGCGGCCCCATGTTCCGCAAGGACAACGCGGGCGCCTTTGTCCAGGTCGGCATCGTCAGCTGGGGCAACGGCTGCGCGCGGCCGAACTACTACGGCGTGTACACCGAGGTCTCCACCTTCGCCTCCGCGATCGCCTCGGCGGCGGCCGGTCTCTGACCCCGCCCCCCGGGCCGGTCTCCGACCCGGCCCCGCGGGCGGACAGCCGTAATCCACGGAAACGCCCCAGCCACCCCGCGCGCGCCGGGATCCCGTATCCCGCACACCACCCCGGCGCGCGCGGGCCGGGTCCGCGCCCCGTGCCGGACGGTCTAAGCTCCGACACCATGACCACGAGCAACACCGGCGTCGACGAGACCGTACGCGCCGAACTGAACCGCCTCCGCGAGAGCATCGACAACATCGACGCGGCCGTCGTCCACATGCTGGCCGAGCGCTTCAAGTGCACCCAGCAGGTCGGTGTCCTCAAGGCCGAGCATCATCTCCCACCGGCCGACCCGGCCCGCGAGTCCCGCCAGATCACCCGGCTGCGGCAGCTGGCGGAGAGCGCGCGCCTGGACCCGGCCTTCGCCGAGAAGCTCCTGAACTTCATCATCGCCGAGGTGATCCGCCACCACGAGACGATCGCCGATGAGGTGACGCAGACGGCCTCGGGCGGCGACGTGGAGTGACGGCGAGGGGCGGCCCGCCGGGCGGGACCCCGTCCGGAGCGCCACCCGTACCCCCGCCGCCCCGCCCCATCGCCCACAGCGCAACGCACCCCGGTGCGCGGGCCGGGGGCGATCCGGCACCATGTCCCCCATGTCCGTACTGACGCGCGACGAAGCGCAGACCCGAGCCCAGTTCCTCGATGTGCACCGGTACACGATCGCTCTCGATCTCACCACCGGCGAGGACACCTTCGACTCCCGCACCGTCATCCACTTCACGGCGCGGGCGGCCGGGGACACCTTCGTCGAGCTCAAGCCCGCCGCACTGCACTCCGCCACCCTCGACGGCACGGCCCTCGACCCCGCCGCGCTCGACGAGAACCGGCTCGCCCTCACCGGGCTCACCGCCGGGCCGCACGAACTGCGCATACACGCGGACATGCGGTACTCCCGCACCGGCGAGGGCATGCACCGCTTCACCGACCCCGCCGACGGCGAGACGTACACCTACACCCAGCTCTTCATGGACGACGTCCAGCGCGTCTTCGCCGCCTTCGACCAGCCCGACCTCAAATCCGTCTTCGAGCTGACCGTCACCGCGCCCGAGGAATGGACGGTCCTCGGCAACGGCGTCGCGGCACGGACCCCCGAAGGCCCCGCCGGACACTGGACGATCGCGCCCACCCCGCTCATCTCCACGTACCTCGTCGCCGTCGCCGCCGGCCCCTGGCACTCCGTGCGCACCGAACACGCCGGACTGCCCTTCGGCCTCCACTGCCGGCGCTCCCTCGGCCCCCACCTCGACACCGACGCCGACGAGATCCTCTCCATCACCCGCGCCTGCTTCGACCGCTACCACGAGAAGTTCGAGGAGCCGTACCCCTTCGACTCCTACGACCAGGCCTTCGTCCCGGAGTTCAACGCCGGCGCCATGGAGAACCCCGGACTCGTCACCTTCCGCGACGAGTTCGTCTACCGCTCCGCCGTCACCGACACCGAGCGCCAGACCCGCGCCATGGTCGTCGCCCACGAGATGGCCCACATGTGGTTCGGCGACCTCGTCACCCTCGCCTGGTGGGACGACATCTGGCTCAACGAGTCCTTCGCCGAGTACATGGGCTACCAGATCCTCACCGAGGCCACCCGGTTCACCGACACCTGGGTCGACTTCGGCATCGCGCGGAAGGCCTGGGGGTACGACGCCGACCAGCGCCCCTCCACCCACCCCGTCGCGCCCGACCCGGACGCCGTCCCCGACACCGCCTCCGCGCTCCTCAACTTCGACGGCATCTCCTACGCCAAGGGCGCCTCCGCCCTGCGCCAACTCGTCGCCTGGCTCGGCGACAAGGACTTCCTCGCCGGCATCAACGTCCACTTCGCCCGGCACAAGTTCGGCAACGCCACGCTCGCCGACTTCATCGACAACCTGGCGTCGGCCACCGAGCGCGACGTACACGCCTGGGCCGCGCGGTGGCTGCGCACCAGCGGCGTCGACACCCTCACCCCGCGCGTGACCACCGGCGACAACAGCTGGACCCTCGACGTCGTACGGGACGGCAGCAGGCCGCACCACATCTCCGTCGGTACGTACGACCTCGACGTCGTCGACCCGGCCAAGCTCGTCGCGCGCGAGCGCGTCGAACTCGACGTCCCCCTCACCGAGGCCCCCGTGGCCAGGCCCGGCCGCCGCCCCGCCCTCGTCGTCCTCAACGACGGCGACCTCACCTACGCCAAGGTCCGCCTCGACCCCGCCTCCTGGGACACCGCGCTGCGCGCCCTGTCCGGCGTCCCCGACGCCCTCACCCGCGCCGTCATCTGGAACGCCGCCCGCGACATGGTCCGCGACGGCGAACTCGCCCCCGCCGCCTACCTGGACGCCGCCCGCGCCCACCTGCCCCACGAGAGCGACCTCGCCCTCGTCCAGGGCGTCCTCGCCTTCGCCGCCGTCCAGATCACCGACCGCTACCTCTCCGACGAGGACCGGCGCGCCGCCCTCACCACCCTCACCGCGCTCTGCCGCGACCTCATCCGCCGCACCGAGGACGGCAGCAACCCGGGGCTGCGCCTCACCGCCGTACGCCACTTCATCGACGCCGCCACCCAGCCCGGCGCCCTCCAGGACTGGCTCGACTGCGGCAGCGTCCCCGGCGGACCCGAACTCGACCCCGAACTGCGCTGGCGCGTCCTCACCCGCCTCGCGGTCCTCGGCTCCGTGGACGAGGACGCCATCGCCGCCGAACTCGCCGACGACCCCAGCGCCACCGGCGAGGAGGGCGCGGCCCGTTGTCGCGCCGCCCTGCCCGACGCCGAGGCCAAGGCCGCCGCCTGGGCCCGGCTCTTCGCCACCGACGACCTGTCCAACTACCTGTTCGCCGCCACCGCGCAGGGCTTCTGGCAACCCGAACAGGCCGACCTCGTACGGGAGTACGTGCCCCGCTTCTACGCGGAGGCCGTCGCGCTCGCCGACCGGCGCGGGCCCGCCATGGCCGAAGCCGCGGGCCGCTACGGATTCCCCGTCCACGCCGTCGACGAGGAGGCGCTGCGCCTCGGCCAGGAGTGCCTGGACACCGCCGAGATGATCCCCGCCCTGCGCCGCAAGCTCGCCGACCAACTGGACGACCTCGGCCGGGCGCTCCGGGTACGGGGCGCCTGACCAAGGGGCGGTTGACCGCCCGAGGTCGCCTTGGACCGTCCGCCGGGCGGTCCAAGGCAACCCCACCCCGGCCGATACTCCTTACGGGTTCCGCTCGTTGTGCACCACGGGCACGCACGACCACCGAACCTGAAGGACCCCCTATGCGCACGCCACCCCCCGGCATCTCCCTCCCGCCCCTGGCAGGTGGCGAACACGGTTCCGACGCGCTGCGGCCCCTCCTCGCCACCGTCCTCGACGCCCTCCACGACGGCGCCGCCGAACGCGGCGGCCCCCTGCCCGCCGGCGGACCCGGCCGCGTCGCCGGCCGACTCCGTACCGCCGCCGAACCCGTCCTCCCCGACACCGGCGCGGGACCGGGCGAAGCCCTCCGTACCCTCGTCCACGCCCTCTCCCTGGGCGCCGCCGACCCCGCCCACCCCCACTGCGCCGCCCACCTGCACACCCCGCCGCTCGCGCTCGCCGTCGCCGCCGACCTCGCCGCGTCCGCCCTCAACCAGTCCATGGACTCCTGGGACCAGGCCCCCGCCGCCTCCGAACTCGAAGCGCTCGTCACACGCGCGCTCGCCGACGAGGTCTACCCCGGCAGCCCGGACCCCGACGAGGCCCACCCCCGAGGGACCGCCCCCGACGCCGTCCTCACCACCGGCGGCACCGAATCCAACCAACTCGCCCTGCTCCTCGCCCGGGAGCGGCACGGTCCTACCCTCCAGGTCGTCTGCGGAGCCCACACCCACCACTCCGTCCACCGCGCCGCCTGGCTCCTCGGCCTTCCCCGCCCCGTCACGATCCCCACCCCCGCGGGCATCCTCGATCCCGCCGCCCTCGACGCGGTCCTCACCGCCCTGCGCGGCCCCCTCCTCGTCGCCGCCACCGCCGGTACCACCGACACCGGCCGCATCGACCCCCTGGACGCCCTCGCCGACGTCTGCGACACCCACGGCGCCGCCCTCCACATCGACGCCTCCTACGGCGGCCCGCTCCTCTTCAGCCCCACCCACCGCCCCCTGCTCGACGGGCTCCACCGCGCCCACAGCGTCACCCTCGACCTCCACAAGCTCGGCTGGCAGCCCATCGCCGCCGGGCTCCTCGCCGTCCCCCGTACCGGCGACCTGGCCCCCCTGGCGCACACCGCCGACTACCTCAACGCCGACGACGACACCGAGGCAGGACTCCCCGACCTCCTCGGCCGCTCCCTCCGCACCACCCGGCGCCCCGACGTCCTCAAGATCGCCGTCACCCTCAAGGCGCTCGGCCGCGCGGGACTCGCCGCACTGGTCGACCGCGTCCTCTCCTCCGCCCGGCTCCTCGCCGACCTGGTCGAGGACCGGCCAGGCCTTGAGCTGTACGAACGGCCGGTCCTGACCACCGTGTTGTTCCGGCCCGCAAGCGCCTCCGACCACACCGTCGCCGCCGCCCGCCGCACCCTCCTCACCGAAGGCACCGCCGTCCTCGGCCGCGCCCGCGCCGGCGACCGCCTCTGGTTCAAGGCCACCCTGCTCAACCCCCACGCCACCCCCGGCGACCTCGACACCCTGCTCCGACTCGTGGAAGGCGGCACCCGCCGATGACCGACCGGCCCAACGATCTGGACGACCCCCACGACCTGGTGGGCATCGGCATCGGCCCGTTCAACCTCTCCCTCGCCGCGCTCGCCGACGGCATCCACGGCGGCCTCGCCGCCACCTTCTACGACCAGAGCCCCGCCTTCCGGTGGCACCCCGGCCTGCTCATCGACGGCACCACCCTCCAAGTCCCGTTCCTGGCCGACCTGGTGACCCTCGCCGATCCCGCCAGCCCCTGGTCCTTCCTCAGCTACCTGAGGGCCCGCGACCGGCTCTTCCCCTTCTACGTGGCCGAGCGCTTCCACATCCAGCGCGCCGAGTACGACGCGTACTGCCGCTGGGTCAGCGAACAACTCCCCGGGCTCCACTTCGGACATCAGGTCGACGCCGTCCGCTGGAACCCCGAACGCGCCCTGTTCGAGGTCGACTTCACCCAGCTCGACCGCGACGGCGAGGTCGAGGCCCTCGGCCGCGCGTACACCCGTAACGTCGTCCTCGGCATCGGCACCGAGCCCTACGTGCCCGAACCCCTCAAACCCCTCGCCGAGGCCCCCGCCGTCCCCGTCATCCACTCCGCCGACTACCTCGACCACCGCGCGCGCCTGCTCGCCGCCGGCCACATCACCGTCATCGGCTCGGGACAGTCCGGCGCGGAGATCTTCCTGGACCTGCTGCGCGCCCGCCCCGCCGGCGCCGAGAAACTCCACTGGCTCGCCCGCACCGAGGCGTTCGCCCCCATGGAGTACTCCAAGCTCGGCCTGGAACACTTCACCCCGGACTACACCCAGTACTTCCACGCCCTCCCCGAGCAGGTGCGCGACGACCTCGTCCCCCGCCAGTGGCAGCTCCACAAGGGCATCGACGCCGATACCATCGCCGCCATCCACGACGAGCTGTACCGGCGCACCCTCCACGGCGGCTGGCCGGACGCCGTCCTCACCCCCGGCGTCTCCGTCCGTACGGCGGGCCGCGTCGCCACCACCAAGGTCGAACTCCACCTGGAACACCGCCAGGAGGGCACCCGCTCCCGGCTCACCACCGACGCCGTGGTCCTCGCCACCGGCTACCGCGAACGCCCCTTCGACCGGATCCTCGCCGGTCTCGACCCGTACGTACGCCGCGACAGCTCCGAGCGCCCCCGTGTCGACGCACACCACCGGCTCGTCCTGGACCGCAGTGTCACCGGCTCCGTCTACGTACAGAACGCGGAACGCCACACCCACGGTGTCGGAGCCCCCGACCTCGGGCTCGCCGCCTGGCGCAGCGCCACCATCCTCAACCACCTGACCGGCACCGAGCCCTACCCGCTGCCCCGGCGCACCGCCTTCACCAGCTTCGGCCTCGACGGGCGGGACCGGACCCGCTCGGTGCCCGCACCGAGGAGTCTGGTCCCGCTCACCGAGGTCCGCTGAGGAAGCCCCGCCCGGCTGTGCCTAGAAGACCGGCACGCCGTCCCGCGTCAGCTTCCAGTCCACCGACGCGAACGACGTGGGATCGACCGTGCCCGCCGCCCGTACCCACTCGATGATCGTGTTACGGATCTCGTTCGAATTGGCCCACAGCTGCTGGGCGGCGGCCACGTGCGGGAAGTTCCCGCCGCCGCTCGCCCGGTAGTTGTTCACCGCCAGCACGAACTTCGCCGCCGGGTCCAGCGCCGCCCCGGCGAACCGGAGACCGACGATCCGCGAGCCCACCGGCTTCGCGATGTCGATCGCGTACGTCAGCCCCGACACCGCGTCGTAGTTGTAGTCGGGGGTGTTGGCGGCATTGGTCAGCTTCGACGTGTCCACCACCGCGCCGGCCGGCGTCTGGACGTAGTACTTCGCCGAGAACTCCAGGTACTCCTTGATCTGAGCACCCGTCAGGAGGCGGGCCTCCATGGTGTTCTCGAACGGGTAGAGACCCGCCGTGTCCTTGATGGTCACAGGACCGGCCGGGATCGCCGCCGTACGGGAGAAACACGACGCCTGCGACAGCACCGGCAGCGCCGCCCACTCGCCGCCCGCCAGGGCCGCCTTCACCGTCTCCGTCTGCACGTGGTTGATCAGGTCGATGATCGGCTCGTCCTTCCACGGCGCCTCCACCGTGGACATGGCCGCGACCGAGGTGCCGATCACCTGGTTCACGTACGCCACCACCTTGCGGTGCTCGTCCGCGAGCATGCCGGTGATCTTCCGGTCCTCCGCCACCGTGTTGGAGTTCAGGACCTTCGACGTGACCCGCTCCACCGACCAGCAGCCCCGCTCGCGCACCAGCTCGACGTCGAAGAGCGTCAGCCGCTGGCCCCACCGGAGAGGCTCGGAGAGGACAACCTCCTTACCGGTCTTCTTGTTGACGACCCGGCGCTCCGCGATCTCCTGGTGCGCGTGCCCGACCAGGATCGCGTCGATGCCCGGGACCTGCTCCGCCACGAGCGTCGCCGCGTTCTCCACGTACGGGACCTGGTCGCCGTACGACGACGAGCCGTCCGTACCCGAGTGCGCCGACACGATCACCACGTCCGCGCCCATGGACCGCAGCTTCGGCACCCACTTCGCCGCCTGCTCCTCCAGACCCGGGAACGTCATCTTCCCCTGGACGTTGGCCTTGTCCCAGATCGCGATCCCCGGATTGGTCAGCCCCAGGATCGCCACCTTCACGTCGTCGCCGGACGGCGTGCGCAGCTTCTTGATCACATACGGCGCGAAGGCCGGCTTCAGCGTCCTCGCGTCCAGCGCGTTCGCCCCGAGCAGCGGGAAGTCGCACTGCTCCTCGAACTTCCGCAGCACCGGGATGCCGTAGTTGAACTCATGGTTGCCGAGCGCCGCCGCGTCGTAGCCGATCGCGTTCATCGCCTGCGCCATCGGGTGCACCGGACCGCGCTTCGCGGTGATCGGGTCGACCTTGGCGTAGTAGTACGACAGCTGGGTGCCCTGGATCGTGTCACCCGCGTCGATGAGCAGCGTGTTGCGGCGGCCCTTCTCCGCGCGGACCTGGTCCACCAGCGTGGAGATCTTCGCCAGGCCGACGTCGTTGTGGGCGGAGTCGTCGTACTCCTTGTCCGTGAAGTAGTCCCAGTTGAAGACGTTCCCGTGCAGGTCCGTCGTCCCCATCACGGTGAGCGTGTACCGCTTCGGGGGCCGGCCGTGACCGTGGCCGTGGCCCTTCCCGGTCGCCTCCGCCGGTATCGCCGCGCCGCCCACCAGCGCCACACCGGCCCCGGCGGCGGCCGAGCGCTCCAGGAACGTCCTTCTGTCCAGCGGCATTTCTTCTCCCTCGATCCGAGGCACAACGTGTGCACAACGCGCGTAGATTCTGGCCCACGGGTGGGTGACCGCAACACCCCCGACGGGTTTCGATCAGATGACTGCGGCCTGTCGTACCCGGGTGCGAGAGTGTCCGTATGACCGACGACGTTCGTACGACCGACGACGCCCCCGCCTCAGCGGCCCCGCCCTACGGCACCCCCGAGACCCCGCGCGTCGCCGTGCGCGGCGAAGCGCGCCTCGAAGTCGACCCCGAGATCGCGCGGATCACCGTCACCGTCAACGCCCGCGGCACCGACCGGCGTGCCGCGCTGGACGACCTCACCCGGCGCAACGCGGACGTCCTCGCGCTCGTCAAGTCGTACGGCGACTCCGTCGAGAAGCTGGAGACGGGCTCCTTCTCCATCAGCCCCGAACTCACCCGGCACGGCCGGGGCGAACGCGTCCGCGCGTACCACGGCAGCGTGCACCTCACCGTCGAGCTCGCCGACTTCACCGCCCTCGGCGAACTCACCACGCGCCTCGCCGACCTCGACCTCACGCGCGTCGGCGGACCCTGGTGGTCCCTGCGCCCCGACTCGCCCGCCCACGGCGAGGCGCGCCGCCAGGCCGTACGGGAAGCGGTCCAGCGGGCCCGTGAGTACGCCGAGGCGCTCGGGGCGCGCCTCGCCGCGCTGGTCGAGCTGGCGGACCTGGGCGCGGAGAACGCGGGCGGGTACGCTCCGGCGCCCGGTCACGGCATGCAGCGGGCCGCGTACGGCGGGGCGGAATCCGCCGACCAGCCTCCCGTGCTCGATCTCGAACCCCAGCGGCAGACCGTCCACGCACAGGTGAACGCGCGTTTCACGATGACGCCGCCGGACCTGTCCTCCGCCCCTACCGGACGGTAAGTCGTACGCTCGAACTATGCGCCGAGCGAAAATCGTCTGCACACTGGGACCCGCCACGGACACGTACGACCAGGTCAAAGCCCTGGTCGAGGCCGGGATGGACGTCGCGCGCCTCAACCTCAGCCACGGGACGTACGCCGAGCACGAGGAGCGTCTGCGGCACGTACGGAAAGCCGGCGACGAGACCGGCCGCAGCATCGGCGTGCTCGCCGACCTCCAGGGCCCGAAGATCCGGCTGGGCGTGTTCCGCGACGGACCCGTACTGCTGGAACGGGGCGACGAGTTCACCCTCACCGTGGACCCGGTGGAGGGGGACCGCCACCTCTGCGGGACCACGTACGACGGACTGGCCGCGGACGTCGACTCCGGGGACCGCGTCCTCGTGGACGACGGCAAGGTGACCCTCGAAGTCACCTCCGTGGAAGGGCCCCGCGTCCACACCCTCGTCATCGAGGGGGGCGTGATCTCCGACCACAAGGGCATCAACCTCCCCGGCGTCGCCGTCTCCGTCCCCGCGCTCTCCGGCAAGGACGCGGACGACCTGCGCTGGGCGCTGCGCACCGGCGCGGACATGATCGCGCTGTCGTTCGTACGGAGCGGTCAGGACGTCGCCGAGGTGCACAGCATCATGGACGAGGAGGGCCGCCGGCTGCCCGTCGTCGCCAAGATCGAGAAGCCGCAGGCGGTCGAGGAGATCGAGGGCATCGTCGCCGCGTTCGACGGGATCATGGTCGCCCGTGGCGACCTGGGCGTCGAGATGCCGCTGGAGCAGGTCCCGCTCGTCCAGAAACGCGCGATCACCCTGGCCAAGCGCAACGCCAAGCCCGTCATCGTCGCGACCCAGATGCTCGAATCGATGATCGAGAACTCCCGGCCCACGCGGGCGGAGGCCTCCGACGTCGCCAACGCGGTGATCGACGGCACGGACGCGGTGATGCTGTCCGGCGAGACGAGCGTGGGCGCGTACCCCGTCGAGACGGTCAAGACGATGTCCCGCATCGTGGAGGCGGCGGAGGAGGACCTCCTGTCGAGGGGCCTGGCCGACATCCCCGCCCACAGCAAGCCCCGTACCCAGGGCGGCGCGGTGGCCCGCGCGGCGGCGGAGCTGGGCGACTTCCTGGGCGCGAAGTTCCTGATCGCCTTCACCGAGTCCGGCGACACGGTGAAACGCCTCTCCCGCTACCGCTCCCCGATCCCCCTCCTGGCCTTCACCCCCGTCCCGGCGACCCAGGCCCAGCTGAACTTCACGTGGGGCGTGGAGGCGTACCTGGCCCCGGAGGTCGACACGACGGACGAAATGGTCGCCCAGGTGGACGAACACCTGCTCCGGGTCGGCCGCTGCCAGAAGGGCGACCTGGTGGTCATCACGGCGGGCTCACCCCCCGGCATGCCGGGCGCGACCAACCTGGTCCGGGTCCACCACGTGGGCGAGGACGACAGCCCGAAGCAGGGCTGACCGGCCAGTACGTGGACCCGATGTGGCCGGCCTTCGTTCCATGGCGGGCGTCCGCGGTCCCGATGGACCGTCCTGCGCACGCTGTGTCATCACGCGTGACGCTGGGTGCAAAAAAGTGGATGTTCACGAGAACGTGAACATCCACTTCTGTGGAGCGGTACCCGGTGTGGGATTCGAACCCACATGCCCAAAGGGCACGGCATTTTGAGTGCCGCGAGTCTGACCAGTTCCTCCAACCGGGCAAGCAAGGAGAGCTGGCAGGAAGTGTACCGGTTCACCGGATCCCGCCGCTGCTAGGTAGGCTCATCACGAGCAGCAGCGCCCTGCCCCGCAACGAGGAGCCCCCGTGACCACCCCCGAGTCGCCCCAGCCCGACGATGACGACAAGTCGCACGTCCCGCCGCTGACGACGCGTGTCGTCATCGCCGAGGACGAGGCCCTGATCCGGCTCGACCTCAAGGAGATGCTCGAAGAAGAGGGGTACTCGGTCGTCGGTGAGGCCGGGGACGGGCAGACGGCCGTCGAGCTGGCCCGGGAGCACCGGCCCGATCTGGTGATCCTGGACGTGAAGATGCCCGTCCTGGACGGGATCTCCGCCGCCGAGAAGATCGCGGAGGAGTCCATCGCCCCCGTCCTGATGCTCACCGCCTTCTCGCAGCGCGACCTGGTCGAGCGGGCGCGGGACGCCGGGGCCATGGCGTACCTGGTGAAACCGTTCAGCAAGAGTGACGTCGTGCCGGCCATCGAGATGGCCGTGTCGCGCTTCACCGAGCTGCGCTCGCTGGAGGCGGAGGTCGCGGACCTCACCCAGCGGCTGGAGACCCGCAAGCTCGTGGACCGCGCGAAGAGCGTCTTGCAGACGCAGTACGGGCTGACCGAGCCCGCCGCGTTCCGCTGGATCCAGAAGACCTCGATGGACCGGCGGCTGTCGATGCAGCAGGTCGCCGAGGCGGTCATCCTGGACGCCGAGGAGAAGAAGGCCGCGAAGACCAAGGGGGAGTAGCCCCCGGGGGTGTGGGACACGGAGGAGGGCCCGGCGCTGTGAACCAGCTCCGGGCCCTCCTCCGTATCCGTACGGACACGCCCTAGTCCTCGCCCAGGTACGCCTTCCGCACCGACTCGTCGTGCAGCAGGTCACGTCCCGTGCCCGACAGCACCACCTTGCCGATCTCCATCACGTGCCCCTGGTCGGCGAGCGAGAGCGCGGCCTGCGCGTTCTGCTCGACCAGCAGGATCGTCGTGCCCTGGGCCTTCAGCTCGACGATCGTCGCCATGATCTTCTGCATCATGATGGGGGAGAGCCCCATGGAGGGCTCGTCCAGCATCAGCAGCTTCGGCTGGGACATCAGCGCGCGCCCCATCGCGAGCATCTGCTGCTCACCGCCGGACAGCGTGCCCGCCGCCTGCTTCCGCCGCTCCCCGAGGATGGGGAAGAGGTCGTAGGCGCGCTGGATGTCCTTGGCGATGCCGGCCCGGTCGTCCCGCAGGAACGCCCCGAGGCGCAGGTTGTCCTCGATCGACATGCGGGGGAAGATGTGCCGGCCCTCGGGGGAGTGCGCGAGTCCGAGGGCGACGATCTGGTGCGCCGGCACCTTCTTCAGCGACTTGCCGTTGAACTTGATCTGCCCGCCGACCGGCTTGAGCAGCCCGGAGAGGGTGCGCAGGGTCGTCGTCTTGCCGGCGCCGTTGGTGCCGATGAGGGTGACGACCTCGCCGGCCTCGACGCTGAACGAGATGCCCTTGACGGCCTCGATCTTGCCGTAGGCGACGCGCAGGTCCTCGACTTCGAGAAGTGCGGCCATCAGTCGTTCTCCTTGCTGGCGTCGCCGGTGGTGCCGGCGTGGTCGGCGGATCCGGTTCCGGCCGCTCCGGCCTCGGCGGCCGCCACCTCCGCCGCCTCCTCGTCGCCCGGGGCGCCCTCGAAGGGCTCCCCGAGGTAGGCGGCGATGACCCGTTCGTCGCCCTGCACGGTCTCGCTGTCGCCCTCGACGAGCTTCTCGCCCTGGACGAGGACGGCGACGCGGTCGCACAGGTTGAAGATGAAGCGCATGTCGTGCTCGATGACGAGGACGGCGATGCCCATGTCCCGGATGGCGAAGACGAGTTCCTCGGTGGTCCGGGTCTCCTGCGGGTTCATGCCGGCCGTGGGCTCGTCCAGGAGCAGCAGGCCGGGTTCGCTCGCGAGGGCCCGCGCGATCTCCAGCTTGCGCTGTTCGCCGTAGGGCAGGTTGCGGGCGAGGTGGTCGGCCTTGGCCTCCAGGCCGATGAACTCCAGGAGTTCCATCGCGCGTGCCTTGGAGGCGGCTTCGGCCCGGTGGAAGCCGGGGCCGCGCAGGAGCGCGGACCAGAGGCCTTCCTTCGTACGGGTGTGGCGGCCGACGAGCACGTTCTCCAGGACGGTCATGTTGCCGAAGAGGCGGATGTTCTGGAACGTACGGGCGACGCCGGCCGCGGTCACCTTGAAGGACTTGGACGGCAGGACCGTGCCCTTGTAGCGGACCTCTCCCTCGGTGGGGATGTAGAGGCCGGTGAGGCAGTTGAAGAAGGTAGTCTTGCCGGCGCCGTTGGGGCCGATGAGGCCGACGATCTCGCCCTTGTTGACGGTGAGGTCGACGGAGCGTACGGCGGTGAGGCCGCCGAATCGCATGGTGACGCCGCGGGCGTCGAGGACCACGTCGCCGGGCGCGGTGGCCGGGGCGGTGTCCTTCGTCGTGGTGTCGGTGGTCATGGATCAGGCCCCTGTCTTGCTGAGGACTGCGGGCGCTTCGGCCGCTTCGTGGAATTCGAGCTGGCGGCGCCGGTTGGGGATGAGGCCTTCGGGACGGAAGCGCATCAGCAGGACGAGCGCGAGTCCGAAGGCGAGGAGCTGGTAGTTGCCGAGGAACTGGAGCTTGGCGGGGATCAGGTAGAGCAGCGCCGCGCCGACGAGGGGTCCGCTGATGGTCCCCATGCCGCCGAGGACGACGGCGGCGAGCAGGAAGGCGGAGTTCGGCGGGACGACGTGGGCGAACTGGTACTGCTCGGGTGTCACGGTGTAGGTGACGTGTGCCTGGACGGTGCCGGCGAGGCCGGCGAGCGTGGCGCCGAGGGCGAACGCGATGAGCTTGACCCGGAAGCCGTTGATGCCCATGGCGAGCGCCGCGGTCTCGTCCTCCCGGATGGCGACCCAGGCGCGGCCGATGCGGGAGTCGCCGCTGCGGCGGAAGACGATGACCACGATGAACGTGATCAGCAGCATCAGGAAGAAGTAGTTCGCGAAGCGCCCGATGGTGACGCCGAAGACGTCGTGCGGGAGGCCGAAGTCGAAGCCGAACATCTTGAGGTTCGGGATCGAGGAGATGCCGTTGGACCCGTTGGTGATGTCGGGACCCGAGGTGCCGTCGAGGTTGTTGACGGTGATACGGAAGATCTCTCCGAAGCCGAGGGTGACGATGGCGAGGTAGTCACCGCGCAGGCGCAGGGTGGGGGCGCCGATGAGGACGCCGAACACCATGGACGCGGCCGCGCCGACGAGCACCGCCCCGAAGAAGGGGAGGTGGAGGTCGAAGGGGGACGACGGGGACCCGGAGACCATGGCCGCGGCGTACGCGCCGACGCCGAGGAAGGCGACGTAACCGAGGTCGAGGAGGCCGGCGAGTCCGACGACGATGTTCAGGCCCAGGGCGACGGTGGCGAAGATGAGGATGTAGACGCCGATGGTGGCGTACTGGTCGTCGGCCTGAGTGAACGGGAAGGCGGCCGCGGCGGCGAACGCACCGGCCATGGTGACGTTGCGGTGCCGGGAGGTGATGACGGAGATACGGGCCATGAGGCCGGACTTGGCGAGGGCCGCGAAGCCGAAGCCCGCCGTGACGAGGAACCCGATGAACAGTTCGTCGTACTCGGTGCCGATGCCGTACGTGAAGACGAACAGGCCGACGGCGAGGGCCGCGACGATGATCAGGATCTCCACGTAGGAGGGCAGCTCGCGGGCGGGCGCGGACCGGCCGGTGGCGAAGGCCGCCTTCCAGGTGTTGGCGGACGCGGCGGCCTGGTGCTTGAACTTCTCCCACCCGTCGTCGTCCGGGTCCACCGGGTCGGGCGCGGGGCGCTCGAACGGCAGGGCGAGGGCGCCGACGACGGCGGCGAGGGTCGCGAGGGCCGCGACGAAAGCGCCCGGTTCGAGGTTGGCGAGGCCGCCGAGCTGGTAGCTGATCGCCAGCACGGTGTACCAGGCGGTGCCGAAGGCGGCGAGTGCCGAGAGCTTGAGGGAGCTGTCGGCGCCGGCCGGAACGAGCCACCCGAGGCCCTTGACTCCGTAGGAGGCGAGGCCGAAGAGGGTGGTCAGCACGCCCGCGACGAGGACGAGCCACTGGAGTCCGCCCGGGTACCCGTAGACGGTGAGGTCACCGGGGAAGGCGGAGGTCCAGGTCCAGGAGAGGAAGGCGGAGACAATGGTGAGGGCGCCACCGCCGGTCGCGAGGGCCCGGCCCAGGTTGGCCGGGAGGCTGATGAGGCCGGACGGCGCGTCGGGCTCCGGCGTCCGCGGGGTTTCCGCTGTGGTGGTCTGTGTCGTCATCGGTGTCACGCCCTGTCCGCGACGCGCTCGCCGAGGAGGCCCTGTGGCCTGACGAGGAGCACGACGATGAGAAGTACGAAGGCCCACACGTCGGCCCAGGACTGGCCGCCGAGCTGCTGCATGCCGGGGATGTCGCTGATGTAGGCCGTGGCCATGGTTTCGGCGATGCCGAGGGCGAGACCGCCCAGCATGGCGCCGTAGATGTTGCCGATTCCGCCGAGGACCGCGGCCGTGAAGGCCTTGAGGCCGAGGATGAAGCCCATGCGGAAGTTGATCTCGCCGTACTTGAGGCCGTACGCGACGGCCCCGACGGCGGCGAAGGCGGCACCGAGGGCGAACGCGACCACGATGATGCGGTCGGTGTTGATGCCCATGAGCTTGGCCGTGTCCGGGTCCTGCGCGGTCGCCTGCATGCCGCGGCCGGTCCGGGTTCTGGCCACGAAGTAGGCCAGGATGCCCATGCAGATCGGGGCGGCGACCAGCAGGAAGATGTCACCGGTCTGGATGGTGACGCTGCCCAGGTGGAAGGGACCGCCGGAGATCTCGGGGAACGTGCGGGACGACTTCGCCTCCGGGTACCAGGCCCACACCGCCTGCTGGAGCGCGAGGGAGAGGCCGATGGCGGTGATGAGCGGGGCGAGACGGGGTGCGGTGCGCAGCGGCCGGTAGGCGAATCGTTCCGCTCCGACCGCGATCGTGGTGGCGATGACGATCGCCCCGATGATCATGAGCGGGAGGGCGATCCACATGGTCGTGCCCGTGGGGAGAATGAGCCAGACCGTCAGGGCTCCGAAGCCGCCGGTCATGAAGATCTCGCCATGGGCGAAGTTGATGAGCTGGACAATGCCATAAACCATCGTGTAGCCGATGGCGACGAGCCCGTACATGGATCCCAGTAGCAGGCCGTTGACCAGCTGTTGCGGCAGTTCGTGCACCGCAGGTCCTCCGAGTCTTTCGACGGATGTGACAACCGCGCGGGGCGCTGTTCTTCGCAGCGCCCCGCGCGGCTGGGGAAGTGGTGCGGGTGGGAAAGGTCAGCCGGCGTAGGTACCGGACTTGACCGGGACCCAGGCGTCGCCCTTGTATTCGTAGACGGTGAGCTGCTTGTTGGTCGCGTCACCGAATTCGTCGAAGGAGACCTTGCCGGTCACACCGTCGAAGGAGACCGTCTGGAGGGCCTCGACGACCTTGGCGCGGGCATCGTCGGGGAGCTTGCCGTCGTTGGCGTCGACGACCTTCTTGACCGCCTCGATGATCGCCCAGCCGGAGTCGTAGGAGTAGCCGCCGTACGCCTCGTAGGCGTCCTTGTAGCCGGCCGCCTCGTAGTTGGCGACGAACTCCTTGGCCGAGGGAAGAGTCTCGACCGGCGCGCCGACCGAGGTGGCGAGGTCGCCCTCGCCCTCCTTGCCGGAGAGCTTGATGAAGTCGGCGCTGTAGATGCCGTCACCGCCGACGAGCGGGATCTTGGCGCCGGACTTCTTGATCTGCTTGCTGAGCGGGCCGGCCTGCGGGAACTCGCCGCCGTAGTAGACGACGTCCGCGCCGGAGCTCTTCACCTTCGTGACGACGGCGCCGAAGTCCTTGGTGTCCGGGTTGATGTGCTCGGTACCGGCGACCGTGCCACCGAGCTTCTTGAACTCGGCGGTGAAGGTGGCGGCCAGACCGGCGCCGTAGGTCTTCTTGTCGTCGATGACGAAGACCTTCTTCTTCTTCGCGTCGTTGAAGAGGTACTGCGCGGCGAACGGGCCCTGGATGGCGTCCGTGGTCGCGGTGCGGAAGTACGACTTGTACGGGCGCGCCTTCGTGCCGCCGTTCCAGTCCGTGCCCTGGGTCAGGGCCGGGTTGGTGTTGGCGGGCGAGACCTCGGCGAGCTTCGCGTCGTCGAAGACCTTCTGCATGGACTCGGCCACGGAGGAGTTCAGCGGGCCGACCACACCGAGGACGGTCTTGTCGGCGACGAACTTGGTGGCGTTCTGCTGTCCGGAGGACGGCTGCGCCTGGTCGTCGAGGGCCTCCACCTTGAAGGTGACGCCGTCGACGTACTTCTTCGTGTTGGCCTGCTTGGCCGCGAGGTCGACGGAGTTCTTGATGCCGAGACCCAGCGAGGAGAGGTCACCGGTCAGCGGCGCGTCGACGCCGATGACAACCGTGGTGCCGCCCTCGTCGTCGGAGCCGGTTTTCCCTTCGTCGCGCGAGCCACAGGCAGTGAGCGCGAGCGCTCCCACAGTGAGCGTAGCCGTCATGGCTATGAGCGAACGTTGACGCACGATCAGTCCTTTCACCTGGCACGGCCGTCCCCCCTGGAACGCACCGAGTCGAGCGCGGGAACCGAACTGAAGGTAATCCGGCGGCGCGGTGACTGGCGGTGACTATAAGCGGGGTATTGGGGCGGGTGGAGGGCCTGGGCAATGATGTGACGCTCTTGTTATGCCAGGGCGTCATGGATAGCGGAACTTCAGGGGTGGATCGGGGGAATTCGGGGCGGTTCGTCTGGTCCACATGCTGAGAACGTGCAGGACTGTCCGGGGGTTTGAGTCCTGACATCAGCGGATGTCAGATGAACGGCCGGGGCACCCGGTGCCATGAACTTCTGCCAGGTCGTGGCTGTATCGCGCACCCGGAATATCGCTCGGCGCCTGTATTGCGCACGTATTACGGAGTGTTACGCCGAGGAAATGGAGTCCGGCATTCCGTGCCACTTTTCCGCATTCCGGCACATGAATCGTGACGCGTACCGTTCGTGGCTTTTCTGAGGTGATACGGAAGGGGGCGCTGGGATCGGAGGTGATCCGGAGGCCTCCCGGGGCCGGCCGGTCCGCTCACTGCCAGGGGCCGCCGGCCGGGCCGCCGTCGCGGTAGCGGTCGGCGCAACGGCGGTCCGCCTGTGCGGCGATCAGTCTCCCGGCCGCCGCCGGGCCGCGGGCCTTCTCCTCGGTGCGGGCCGCGTCGGTCACGGCGCGCAGGATGTCGTACTGGCCGCCGGACAGCCCCATCGCCTGGTAGTCCAGGCCGGCCTGGGCGCCGCCGTCGAGGACCACCCGGGCCCAGTGCGTCACGAGCCGGGCGCAGAGGTCCTCCGGCGGGGTGGTCCGCGGGGCGGGCCGGGAGGCGGCGGGGGTGGTGGGGCGCGCGTCCGCGCCGCCCCGGTCCTCCGCGCAGCCGGTGAGGGCGGTCGCGAGGGCGGTCGCGAGCACGAGTGCGTACGCCGGTACGGACCCGAGCGGCATCCCGTACCGGCGCGGTGATGGCCTCATGCGGGCACGCTACTGCGTCCGGGCCCCCGTCGGTCAGGCCCCGGCCGGGGCCTGCCGCAGGAGGCAGGTGAGGCGGGCGGAGCAGACGCGCCTGTCCCGGTCGTCGGTGATGACGATCTCGTAGGTGGCGGTCGTACGGCCGCGGTGGACCGGGGTCGCGACCCCGGTGACCAGACCCTCGCGCACCCCCCGGTGGTGCGTGCAGTTGAGGTCGACACCGACGGCGACCTTGCGGCTGCCGCCGTGCAGCATCGAGCCGATGGAGCCGAGGGTCTCGGCGAGCACGGCGGACGCGCCGCCGTGCAGGAGCCCGTACGGCTGGGTGTTGCCCTCCACCGGCATGGTGCCGACCACACGTTCGGGTGACGCCTCGATGATCTCCACCCCCATGCGGGCGCCGAGGTGTCCGGCCGAGAAGACCGCGGCGAGGTCGACGCCGAGGGCGGCGTACTCGTCGATGATCTCCTGGGGGAACTGCACGGGGGACTGTGTCGGGGTCTGCTCGCCCATGGGGCCCGGCTCCGATCGTCGACGGCGGTGTGTGCACCGTCTTATCAGATGGCTGAGCGATCGCTTAGCCGAGCCCCTTGTCGGATAGGTCACTCCTCCGCTGCTCGGCCGCCACCACGGGGCGTTCGGCCGGCTCGAAGCGGACGATGACCGACTTGCTCGTGGGGGTGTTGCTGATGTCGGCCGTCGCGTCGAGCGGGACCAGCACATTGGTCTCCGGGTAGTACGCGGCGGCGCACCCCCGGGCGGTCGGGTAGTGGACGATCCGGAAGGCCGTGGCCCGGCGCTCCACGCCGTCCTTCCACTCGCTGACGAGATCGGTGTACGAGCCGTCGGGCAGCCCGAGTTCGGCCGCGTCGTCCGGGTTGACCATGACGATCCGCCGGCCGTTCCTGATGCCCCGGTAACGGTCGTCGAGGCCGTAGATGGTGGTGTTGTACTGGTCGTGCGAGCGCATGGTCTGGAGCAGCAGCCGGCCCTCGGGGAGCTTCGGGTACTCGACGGGCGCGGCGGTGAAGTTGGCCTTGCCGGTGTGCGTGTGGAACTTCCGCTCGTCGCGCGGCGCGTGGGGCAGCTCGAAGCCGTTGGGGTGGGCGACGCGCTCGTTGAAGTTCTCGAACCCGGGTATGACGCGCGCGATCCGGTCGCGGATGTTCGCGTAGTCCTTCTCGAAGTCCTCCCAGGGGATCAGGGAGGAGGGGCCGAGGACGGCGCGGGCCATCCGTACGACGATGGCCGGTTCGGAGAGCAGGTGGGGGCTGGCCGGTTCGAGGTTGCCCCGCGAGGCGTGCACCATGCCCATGGAGTCCTCCACGGTCACGATCTGCCGTACGCCCGCCTGGAAGTCCTTGTCGGTACGGCCCAGGGTGGGCAGGATCAGCGCGCGGACGCCGGTGACGACGTGCGACCGGTTGAGCTTGGTGGAGACGTGCACGGTGAGCCGCGCGTTGCGCATGGCGGCCTCGGTCACGAGCGTGTCCGGGGTCGCGCCGACGAAGTTGCCGCCCATCGCGAAGAAGACCTTCGCGTCGCCGTCGCGCAGCGCCTCGATGGACCGCACCACGTCGTAGCCGTGGTGGCGGGGCGAGGTGATGCTGAACTCCAGGTCCAGGGCGTCCAGGAAGGCGTCGGAGGGCCGCTCGAAGATGCCCATCGTGCGGTCGCCCTGCACGTTGGAGTGGCCGCGCACGGGGCAGACGCCGGCGCCGGGGCGGCCGATGTTGCCGCGCAGCAGCAGGAGGTTGACGACCTCGCGGATGGTCGGCACGGAGTGCTTGTGCTGGGTGAGGCCCATGGCCCAGCAGATGATGGTGCGTTTCGAGGCGAGGACCATCTCGCCGGCCTTCTCGATGTCGGCGCGGTCCAGGCCGGTCGCGGTCAGCGTCTGGTCCCAGTCGGCCTCGCGCGCGGCCGCGGCGAACTCCTCGTACCCATGGGTGAATTCGGCGACGAAGGACTCGTCCACGGCGCCGGGCGTCTCCAGGACGATCTTGTTGAGCAGGCGGAACAGGGCCTGGTCGCCGCCGATGCGGATCTGGAGGAACAGGTCGGTGAGGGCGGCGCCCTTGACCATGCCGAGCGGCGTCTGGGGGTTCTTGAAGCGCTCGAGTCCCGCCTCGGGCAGCGGATTGATCGAGATGATCTTCGCGCCCGCGGACTTGGCCTTCTCCAGCGCGGAGAGCATGCGCGGGTGGTTGGTGCCCGGGTTCTGCCCGGCGACGATGATCAGGTCGGCCCGGTGCATGTCCTCCAGGGACACGCTGCCCTTGCCGATGCCGATGGTCTCCGCGAGGGCCGAACCGGACGACTCGTGGCACATGTTGGAGCAGTCGGGCAGGTTGTTCGTGCCGAACTCGCGCGCGAAGAGCTGGAGAAGGAACGCGGCCTCGTTGCTGGTACGGCCCGACGTGTAGAAGCACGCCTCGTCGGGCGACTCCAGGGCCTTCAGTTCCTCGCCGATGATCTGGAAGGCCCGCTCCCAGGGGACGGCCTGGTAGTGCTCGGCGCCTTCCGGCAGGTACATCGGCTGGGTGATACGGCCCTGCTGGCCGAGCCAGTAGCCGCTGCGCCCTGCCAGGTCCTCCACCGAGTGGTCGGCGAAGAAGTCCGGGGTCACCCGGCGTACCGTCGCCTCCTCGGCGACGGCCTTCGCGCCGTTCTCGCAGAACTCGGCCTTGTGCCGGTGGTCGCCCTCGGGCCAGGCGCAGCCGGGGCAGTCGAAGCCGTTCTTCTGGTTGAGCTTGAGGAGGGTCCGCGCGCTGCGGCGCACCCCCATCTGCTGTCGCGCGATGATCAGGGAGTGCGCGACGGCGGGCAGTCCCGCGGCGGCGTGCTTGGGGGCCGCGACCTGCGGCGCGTCCTGGACCGGATCACCTGCGGGCGGCTTGCTGGCCATCGTGCTCTCCTAGAGCTGCGTATCACACACGAACTGGATTCACGCACAAACTGGTTACTGTCGACTGTGTACAGTATTCAAGTTTTGCACAGGGCGGCCTGACGGGTATAGACCACCCCCCAGTGAAGCCCGTCACCGCCGGGCCCACCGGGCGGAGCGCGGGACCGGTCGGGATTGTCAGTGGGGCGTGGCAGGATCGGGTACGTGGCTGAGACAGCGTCGAAGAAGACCCCAGACAACCGTCCTCGCCTGCTCCTCATGGACGGGCACTCCCTGGCGTACCGGGCGTTCTTCGCGCTGCCCGCGGAGAATTTCACGACCGCGACCGGCCAGCCGACCAACGCCATCTACGGCTTCGCGTCGATGCTGGCGAACACCCTGCGTGACGAGGCGCCCACCCACTTCGCGGTCGCCTTCGACGTGTCCCGCAAGACGTGGCGCTCGGAGGAGTTCCCCGAGTACAAGGCGAACCGCTCGAAGACCCCCGACGAGTTCAAGGGACAGGTCGAGCTGATCGGCGAGCTGCTGGACGCGATGCACGCGGACCGGTTCGCGATCGACGGGTTCGAGGCCGACGACGTCATCGCGACCCTCGCCACCCAGGCCGAGGCGGCCGGCTTCGAAGTACTCATCGTCACCGGCGACCGGGACTCCTTCCAGCTGATCACCGAGCACACGACCGTGCTCTACCCCACCAAGGGCGTCTCCGAGCTGACCCGCTTCACCCCGGAGAAGGTCGAGGAGAAGTACGGCCTCTCCCCCCGGCAGTACCCGGACTTCGCCGCCCTGCGCGGCGACCCGTCCGACAACCTCCCCGGCATCCCGGGCGTGGGCGAGAAGACCGCCGCCAAGTGGATCAGGGAGTTCGGCTCCTTCGACGAGCTGATCGCGCGCGCCGACGACGTGAAGGGCAAGGCGGGGCAGAATTTCCGCGACCACCTGGAGTCGGTCAAGCTCAACCGCAGGCTCACGGAGCTGACGTGCACGGTGGAGCTGCCCAAGACCCCCCAGGAGCTGGAGCGGCAGCCCTACGACCGTACGGCCCTGATCTCCGTGCTGGAGGTCCTGGAGATCCGTAACCCCAGCCTCCGCGAGCGGCTGCTGGCCGTGGACCCGGGCGCCGTCGAGGACGAGCCCCCGGCCCCCGCCGCCGGCGTCGAGCTGGACGGCACCGTCCTCGGCTCCGGGCAGCTCACCCCGTGGCTCGCCGAGCACGGCACCGGGCCGCTCGGCATCGCCACGGTCGACACCTGGGCCCTGGGCGCCGGCTCCATCACCGAGGTCGCGCTCGCCGCCGCGGGCGGCCCCGCCGCCTGGTTCGACACGACCCAGCTGGACGAGGCCGACGAACAGGCCTTCGCCGCCTGGCTCGCCGACGACGAGCGGCCCAAGGTCATGCACAACGCGAAGAGCGTCATGCGGGTCGCCCCCGAGCACGGCTGGCGCGTCGGCGGCGTCACGATGGACACCGCCCTCGCCGCCTACCTCGTCAAGCCCGGCCGCCGCTCCTTCGCCCTGGACACCCTCGCCGTCGAATACCTCGGCCGGGAGCTGGCCCCCGCCGCCTCCGCCGACGGCCAGCTCGCCTTCGGCGCCGACGACGAGGCCGAGGCCGACGCGCTGATGACCCAGGCCCGCGCGGTCCTCGACCTGGGCGACGCGTTCACCGAGCGGCTCGCCGAGGTCGGCGCCACCGACCTGCTGTACGGGGTGGAGCTGCCCACCTCCGCCCTGCTGGCCCGGCTGGAGCGCCACGGCATCGCCGCCGACCGGGCGCACCTGGAAGCCATGGAGCAGCAGTTCGCGGGCGCCGTCCAGCAGGCCGTGAAGGAGGCGCACGCCGCCGTCGGCCACGAGTTCAACCTCGGCTCGCCCAAGCAGCTCCAGGAAGTCCTCTTCGGCGAGCTGGGCCTGCCCAAGACCAAGAAGACCAAGACCGGTTACACCACCGACGCCGACGCGCTCGCCTGGCTCGCCGGCCGGACCGAGCACGAACTGCCCGTCATCATGCTGCGCCACCGCGAGCAGGCGAAGCTGCGGGTCACCGTCGAGGGCCTGGTCAAGACGATCGGCGCCGACGGCCGTATCCACACCACGTTCAGCCAGACCGTCGCCGCCACCGGCCGGCTCTCGTCCACCGACCCCAACCTCCAGAACGTGCCCGTGCGCACGGACGAGGGCCGGGCGATCCGCCGCGGCTTCGTCGTCGGCGAGGGGTACGAATCGCTGATGACGGCCGACTACAGCCAGATCGAACTGCGGGTGATGGCGCACCTCTCCGAGGACGCGGGCCTGATCGAGGCCTTCACCTCCGGGGAGGACCTGCACACCACCGTCGCCTCCCAGGTGTTCGCGGTGGAGCGGGCCGCCGTCGACCCCGAGATGCGCCGCAAGATCAAGGCCATGTCGTACGGACTGGCGTACGGCCTCTCGGCGTTCGGCCTCTCCGCGCAGCTGAACATCGAGGCCGCCGAGGCCCGGGGGTTGATGGACACCTTCTTCGAGCGGTTCGGCGGCGTAAGGGACTACCTCCAGCGCGCGGTCGCCGAGGCCAGGGCCACGGGCTACACGGAGACGATGCTCGGCCGCCGCCGGTATCTGCCCGACCTCAACAGCGACAACCGCCAGCGCCGCGAGACCGCCGAGCGGATGGCGCTCAACGCCCCCATCCAGGGCACCGCGGCCGACATCGTCAAGGTCGCCATGCTGAACGTGGACCGGGCCGTCCGCGCGGCCGGCCTCACGTCCCGCATGCTCCTCCAGGTCCACGACGAAATCGTCCTGGAGATCGCCCCCGGCGAGCGCGAGGAGGTCGAGGCCATCCTGCGCCGCGAGATGCCGGCCGCCGTCGACCTGCGGGCGCCGCTGGACGTCTCCGTGGGCGTCGGCACCGACTGGGAGTCGGCGGCCCACTGATCCGTACAGCGGGGCGAACGGCGCAGCTCACCCGGGTGGGGCACCGGCCCGGGTGAGGCCTGCGGCCCCCGGGCGACCCTCAGGTGGCGAACTGGTGAAAACCGGTCGCGACCGGTGTTGCCGCACAGGGAGTTGACGTAGGGTCGCCGGTGCCCAGGCGCGGGGAGCGCGCATGTGTATTCCACCGGGGAGGGACCAGACGTATGGCAGTGCCATTCGGCAGCCGACTGCGCAGAGGAGCCACCACCACCGCGGTGGCCGCCGTGGCCATCGCGGCACTCTCCGCCTCCCAGGCGCCGGGCGCCGTCCTCGGACTGCCCGGCGGTGGCACGCAGGCCGCCGACGCCACCACCACGCCACCCGGTACGCCCGCGACCGGCAACTCCCCGTACTACACGGACCTTCCGCCGCTCAACCCGCCCGACAAGCCGCTGG
Organism: Streptomyces sp. NBC_01317; assembly: GCF_035961655.1. NCBI lineage: Bacteria > Bacillati > Actinomycetota > Actinomycetes > Kitasatosporales > Streptomycetaceae > Streptomyces > Streptomyces sp. NBC_01317. The sequence continues at coordinate 6,266,015 of NZ_CP108393.1, forward strand.
TGTCCATAGACCTGCCGGCGGCCACGGGCGACGTCGAAGCGGGGATACCCGCCACGGTCCTCGACGCCTACAAGAAGGCGGAACAGGCCCTCGCGGAGACCAGGCCCGACTGCCGGCTCCCCTGGCAACTGCTCGCCGCGATCGGCAAGGTCGAGTCCGGCCAGGCGCGCGGCGGCGCGGTCGACGCCGACGGCACCACGACCGCCCCGATCCTCGGGCCCGTCCTCAACGGGGTCGGCTTCGCCAACATCTCCGACACGGACAACGGCGCGTACGACGGCGACACGACGCACGACCGGGCCGTCGGGCCCATGCAGTTCATCCCCTCCACCTGGGCGACCTCGGGCCAGGACGGCAACGGGGACGGCCGCAAGGACCCCAACAACATCTACGACGCGGCCCTCGCGGCCGGCCACTACCTCTGCGCGGCCGGCCGCGACCTCACGGTCGACGCCGACCTGGACGAGGCGATCCTCAGCTACAACCACTCGCAGGACTACCTGAACACGGTCCGGTCGTGGCTGGAGTACTACCGCAAGGGCACGCACGAGGTCCCGAACGGCACCGGCGTCCTGCCCAGCACCGACACCCCGACCGGTACGGTCCCGACGACGCCGGTCACTCCCTCGGCGCCGGGCACCCCGCCGCCGACGTCCCCGGGCACCCCGCCGCCCACCAAGCCGCCGACGACGCCCCCCACTTCACCTCCGACGACGCCTCCGACCAAGCCGCCGACAACGCCCCCGACCAAGCCGCCGGCGTCGAAGCCGCCCGTCGTCAGTCACGTGGAGAAGGCCGGCACGGGTACGTTCACCACCGTCGCCGGGAGCCTGTTCCCCGGGCGGGCCGCGGTCCGGGCCGAGGACAAGACGGGCAAGCCCGTCGCCAAGGTCGAGATCACCTTCACGATCGCCGGCGACACGGACGCCCGGTTCGTCCCCGACGCCACCACCGTCACCGTGGTCACCGGCACGGACGGCATGGCGATCGCGCCGCAGCTCAAGGCCGGTGAGAAGGCCGGTACGTTCGTGGTGCGCGCCACCCCGTCCTCGGGCCTGGTCCCCGGCGTCACCTGGACCACGACCGTCACGGCCCGCCCGGCCGACGCGCTGGCCAGGACCGACAGCAAGGACCTGACGGCCGTCGCGGGCGCCGCGTTCGCCGACCCGGTCCAGATCAAGGCCACGTCCAAGGGCACGGCCGTCCCCGGAGCCGGTGTCACCGCCTCGGTGATCAGCTCCGCCGACGACCCCACCGCCCCGGCCGGCGGCCCGTACTTCAAGGCGGCCGACGGCGGCAAGCTCCGGACGCTGACCGGCCTCACCACCGGTGCCGACGGTGTCCTCCAGCTCCCGGACCTCTTCGCGGACACCGATGCCGGAACGTTCGTGCTGCGCCTCCGGACGGAGGACGGGGTGACCCTGGACATCACCGTCAAGGTCACCGCGCCGCCCACCACCCCGCCGCCCACCGAGCCGGGCACACCGTCGGGCGAGCCCTCCGGCACCCCGTCCTCGTCGCCCTCCACCCCGGCGGGCTGACCGTACGGTCCGCGCCACACAGCCGCCCCCGCGTCCCTCCGGACCCGGGGGCGGACGCGTCCGTGGTGGACCGCCGCTCACTCACCGCCGGTTGTTCAGCCGCCGCGTCGCGACCGCCGTCGACGGATCCTCCGGCCACGGATGGCGGGGATAGCGCCCCCGCAACTCCGCCCGCACGGCCCGGTAGCCCTCCCGCCAGAACGACGCCAGATCCGCCGTCACCGCCGCCGGACGCCCGGCGGGCGACAGCAGATGCACCAGCACCGGCACCCCCGCCACCCTCGGCGTCTCCCGAAGACCGAACAACTCCTGGAGCTTCACGGCCAGGACGGGCTGCGGCCCGCCGTACTCCACCCGTACCCGCGACCCGCTCGGCACCTCGATCCGCTCCGGCGCCAGCTCGTCCAGCCGCGAGGCCTCCCCCGTGGACCAGGGCAGCAGCCGCCGCAGCGCCTGCCCCGCGTCGAGCCGCGCCAGGTCCGACCGCCGCCGGGCCCGCGACAGTTCGGGCTCCAGCCACTCGTCCGCCCGCTCCAGCAGCGCCGCGTCCGACACGTCGGGCCAGCCCCCGCCCAGCTCCCGGTGGAGGAAACCCAGACGCTCCCGCAGCCCCTCCGTGTCCCGCGTCCAGCGCAGCAGCCCGAACCCCTCACGCCGCAACCCGTCCAGCAGGGCCGCCCGCACCAGCCGGCCGTCCGGCTTCTTCAGGGGCCGTACGGACAGCTCCACCGCCCCCAGCCGTTCCACCCGCCGGGCCACCACGTCACCGTCCTCCCAGCGGACCTCCTCGCCCTCGGAGTGCAGATGCCCGGCGGCATCGCGCGCCGTCGCCTCGTCGATCACCGCCGCCAGCCGCACCCGCGCGGCCACCGCCGTGGCCGGCCGGTCCGCCACCGCCACCGCCAGCCAGCCGGCGCTGCGCAGCGCCGACCCGTCGCCCAACTCCCCGCCCGTACCGGACACCATCAGGTACGCCCCCGCGCCCCGCGCCCGCGCCACCCGCTCCGGAAACGCCAGCGCCGCCACCAGCCCGGCCACGGTGTCGTCCGAGGCCCCGCCTTCCCGTCCCGCCGTCTCCTGGCCCGCCGCCGAGGCCAGCCGCCGCGCCTCCTGCCGCCAACGGGCGCCGTACGCGTCGCTGTTGCCGCGCGCGGCACGCCAGGCCGCCGCCAGATCGTCCCCGTACGCGCGCGGCGGCTCCTCGCTCAGCAGCGCCACCACCTCCGCCGCCCGGCGCGTGCCGACCCGCGAGGCGCCGTCCAGGAGCGCCCGCGCCAGCCGGGGATGCAGACCGATCCGCGACATCCGCACCCCGCGCTCGGTTGCCCGGCCCGAGGAGCCGTCCACCGCGCCGACGGCCGTCAGCACGGCACGGGCCGCCGCGAGGGCGCCGGCGGGCGGCGCGTCGAGCAGCGCGAGACCACGCGCGTCCGGATCGCCCCAGCACGCCGCCTGGAGCGCGAACGCCGCCAGGTCCGCGACCCTGATCTCGGGGGAGGGGAAACGCGCCAGCCGGACATCCTCGGCCTCCGTCCAGCAGCGGTAGACGGCCCCCGGCGCCTCGCGCCCCGCCCGGCCCGCCCGCTGCCGGGCGCCCGCCTGCGACACCCGTACGGTCGTCAGGGCGCTGAGCCCGCGCGCGTGGTCGGTACGGGGCTCACGCGCCAGGCCCGCGTCCACCACCACCCGTACCCCCGGCACCGTCAGGCTCGACTCCGCCACGGCCGTCGCGAGGACGACCCGCCGCCGCCCCGACCCGGCGGACCCGGCCAGGACCGCGTCCTGCACGGCGGCCGGCGCCCGCCCGTGCACCTGGAGGACCTCGGCCCCCACGTCACCCAACTGCCCCGCCACCCGGCCGATCTCGCCGACCCCCGGCAGGAAACAGAGCACGTCACCCTCCCGCTCGGCCAGCGCCCGCCGGACCACCGACGCCACATGCGTGAGCAGGACGGGATCGACCCGCATCCCGTGCGGCGGCCGTACGGGCCGCGGCGGCGGCGCCCAGACCACCTCCACCGGGTACGACACCCCCTGGGCCTCCACCACCGGCGCGTCGCCCAGCAGCCGCGCCCAGCCCGCCGCGTCCGTCGTCGCGGAGGCCGCCACCAGCCGCAACTCCGGCCGCAGGGCCGCCCGTACGTCCAGCAGGAACGCGGCCACGGTGTCCGCGTCCAGATGCCGCTCGTGGCACTCGTCGAGGATCACCACATCGACGCCGGCCAGCTCCTGGTCCCGCTGGAGCCGCTGGAGCAGCACCCCGGTGGTCACCACCTCCACCACCGTGTCGCGGCTGACGACCCGCTCGCCGCGCACGGTGAAACCGACCCGCTCGCCGGCCTTCTCGCCGAGCAGCCAGGCCATGCGCCGGGCCGCCGCGCGGGCCGCGATCCGCCGGGGCTCGGCGACGACGACCCGCCGTACGGGCGCGCCGCCCGCCGCGCCCCCGCCGCCCTCGCCGAGGAGCCCGGCCAGCACCAGCGGGACCAGCGTCGTCTTGCCGGTCCCGGGCGGGGCGCACAGCACCGCGCAGCCGTGCCCGTCGTCCGCGCTGTCCCCGGCGCGCCCGTAGAGGGCCCGCTCCAGCGCGGGCAGGGCGGTACGGACGGGCAGGGCGCGGAGACTGTCGTGGCGGATCATGCGCCCAGTCTCGTACGGCCCGCGGCCTCGGGGGCGGCCGGTTCTCCAGTTACGGGCCGGGCGGTCCTCCCGTACGGGCCGGTCGGTCCTCCCGTACCGGGCCGGTCAGTCCTCCCGTACGCAGACGAAGATCGCCGTACCCGGGATCAGCTTGCCCCGCAGCGGGGACCAGCCGCCCCACACCTGGCTGTTCCAGGCCGGCCACTCCGGCTCCACGACGTCGACCAGCCGGAACCCGCCGGCCACCACGTCCCGCACCCGGTCGCCGACCGTCCTGTGGTGCTCCACGTAGACCGCGCGCCCCTCCTCGTCCTGTTCCACGTACGGGGTGCGGTCGAAGTACGAGGACGCCACGGACAGGCCCTCGGGCCCCGGCTCGTCAGGGAACGCCCAGCGGACCGGGTGCGTCACCGAGAAGACCCAGCGGCCACCGGGCCGCAGCACCCGCCGCACCTCGCGGAAGACCCCCACCGGGTCGGCCACGAAGGGGATCGCGCCGTAGGCGGAACAGGCCAGGTCGAACGAGCCGTCCCGGAAGGGCAGCTCTCCGGCGTCGGCCTGCACCAGCGGGAAGCCCGACGGGCGGTCCTGCGCGATCCGCAGGGCGTGCTGGAGCTGGCGGTGGGAGAGATCGAGCGCCACCGGGCGGGCGCCCTGGGCCGCGAGCCAGCGCGAGCACTGCGCCGCGCCCGCCCCGATCTCCAGGACGTCCAGGCCGCGCAGCGACTCCTGCGGGCCCAGCAGCTCGGCCTCCACCTCGTCCAGGCCCTCGGGGCACCAGACAAAACGGTCGTCGCCGAGGAAGGTGCCGTGCTCGGTCTGGTACTCGTCCGCGTTCCTGTCCCACCAGCCGCGATTGGCCCGGCTGCTCTCCACCGTGCCGCTCTCGCGGCGGGTGGCCTCGGGTTCGGTGTCGGGGCCGCTGTCGGAGCCGGTCGCGGGGCCGGTCGCGGGACCGGCCGCTGATTCGGGTTCGTACTCTTGGATCATCGTGTCCGTCGTCGTAGGCTGCGAGGAGTCGTCGTGGGGCCGTGGTGGCCTCATCGAACGCTGGATGTGCCGGGTATGGGCCGTTCCGCCCCGGGTGTGCGCCTTCGCGCATTGACCGTGCTCGGCTGCCCCCGTATGCTAAAGGTTGCGCTGCGGGCTTGCGCGCCTCAGACGTAGCAGCCGCGCTCGCGTCAGTTGGTTGTCCCCTCGGTCGTCGAGGCGCTTATCCCGTGGTGTGGGATCGGCGCTTCCTTGGCTGTCCGGCTTCGGCAGACGCGATACGGGCTCCCGGCGTAGCAGTACCTACGACTCACTGTCCGCACCGGAGCCCTAACCCACATGACGAGCAGCACCGAGACCACCGCCACCACTCCGCAGGTTGCGGTCAATGACATCGGTAACGCCGAGGCCTTCCTCGCCGCGATCGACGAGACGATCAAGTACTTCAACGACGGCGACATCGTCGACGGCGTCATCGTGAAGGTCGACCGGGACGAGGTCCTGCTCGACATCGGTTACAAGACCGAAGGCGTCATCCCGTCCCGCGAGCTTTCGATCAAGCACGACGTCGACCCCAACGAGGTCGTCAAGGTCGGCGACGAGATCGAAGCCCTTGTTCTCCAGAAGGAGGACAAGGAAGGCCGCCTGATCCTCTCGAAGAAGCGCGCCCAGTACGAGCGCGCCTGGGGCACGATCGAGAAGATCAAGGAAGAGGACGGGATCGTCACCGGCACCGTCATCGAGGTGGTCAAGGGTGGTCTCATCCTCGACATCGGCCTCCGTGGCTTCCTGCCGGCGTCTCTCGTCGAGATGCGCCGCGTCCGCGACCTCCAGCCCTACGTGGGCAAGGAGCTCGAAGCCAAGATCATCGAGCTGGACAAGAACCGCAACAACGTGGTCCTGTCCCGCCGTGCCTGGCTGGAGCAGACGCAGAGCGAGGTCCGCCAGACGTTCCTCACGACCCTCCAGAAGGGCCAGGTCCGCTCCGGCGTCGTCTCCTCGATCGTCAACTTCGGTGCGTTCGTGGACCTCGGCGGCGTCGACGGTCTCGTGCACGTCTCCGAGCTGTCCTGGAAGCACATCGACCACCCCTCCGAGGTGGTCGAGGTCGGCCAGGAGGTCACCGTCGAGGTGCTCGACGTGGACATGGACCGCGAGCGTGTCTCCCTGTCGCTCAAGGCGACGCAGGAAGACCCGTGGCAGCAGTTCGCCCGGACGCACCAGATCGGCCAGGTCGTCCCCGGCAAGGTCACCAAGCTCGTCCCGTTCGGCGCGTTCGTCCGTGTCGACGAGGGCATCGAGGGTCTGGTCCACATCTCCGAGCTGGCCGAGCGCCACGTGGAGATCCCGGAGCAGGTCGTCCAGGTCAACGACGAGATCTTCGTCAAGGTCATCGACATCGACCTGGAGCGCCGCCGCATCAGCCTCTCGCTGAAGCAGGCCAACGAGTCCTTCGGCAGCGACCCGGCCTCGGTCGAGTTCGACCCGACGCTCTACGGCATGGCCGCGTCCTACGACGACCAGGGGAATTACATCTACCCCGAGGGCTTCGACCCCGAGACGAACGACTGGCTCGAGGGCTTCGAGACCCAGCGTGAGGCGTGGGAGGGCCAGTACGCCGAGGCGCAGCTCCGCTTCGAGCAGCACCAGGCGCAGGTCATCAAGTCCCGCGAGGCCGACGAGGCCGCTGCCGCCGAGGGTGCTGCCGCGCCCGCCGGCGGGGGCAGCGCTCCGGCCGCCTCGGGTGGCGGCGGTGGCGGCGGTTCGTACTCCTCGGAGTCGGACGACAACTCCGGCGCCCTGGCGTCGGACGAGGCACTTGCCGCGCTCCGCGAGAAGCTGGCCGGCGGCCAGAGCTGACGCTCCGGCCGGCAGGTGGCTGAACAGCCGGACGGAAGGCCCGTTCCCCTTCGGGGGAGCGGGCCTTCCGCTTTTCCGGGGATCAGGGCTTCAAGGCGTCAGGGGGTGACGGCGATGTTCGTCAGGCCGTTGCCGCCGGTCACCGTGTTGGAGCTGTAGACCGTCGTCCGGCAGGACGCGCTGTTGTTGGTGACGTTGACGGCGATCCTGCCCGTGCCGGTCGCGCCGGTCAGGTCGGAGCGGTTGGAGCGGAAGACCGTGCCGCAGCCCCAGCCGGTCTGCTGGGTGTGGGTCTCGTAGCCGTTGTTCCGGGTGTTGCGCCCGGTGTTGCCCTCGACCAGCGTGTTGTTGCCCTTCACGTCGACCCAGGAGTCGTCGAAGTTGGCGTTGGTGAGGCCGTTGCCGTCGAAGGTGTTGCCGATGATGCGCGCACCGGTGGTGCCTTCCTTGATGTCGATGTTCTCGCCGCCGACGTCGGGCCCGATGGTGTTGTTCAGGATCTGCGCGTTGTCGCTGCGGTCGCTCAGGTCGCCCGCCGAGCCGACGTACACGCCCTCGCCCATGCCCCGGCCGTCGTTGCCGGTGTCGTAGATCCGTGAGTTCCTGAGGATGCCGTTGCTGCTGGACGTCCGGAAGTGGACGCCCTCCATGGTCAGGTTGTGCACGGTCACGGAGTCGATCACGACGCCGTTCGCCGCGTCCGTCACGATGCCCTTCTGCGCGTTGGTGACCGTGACGCCCTGGACGGTCCAGTACGCGGCTCCGTTGAGGTGCAGGGCGTAGCCGCCGCCGGTGGTGGTGGTGAGGACGGCGGCGGGCGAGCCGACGAGGGTGATCCTGGCCCCGGCGGTACCGGCCACGGTGGCCTTGAAGTTGCCCTTGTAGGTGCCGTCGGCGAGCTTGATCGTGTCGCCGGGGGCCACGGTGGTCAGGGCCGTCTTGAGCTGGGCGGCGGTGCTCACCTGGATGACGGTGGCCGAGGCCGCCGCGCCGGCGGGCGTGGCGAGCAGGGCCGTACCGCCGGTGGCGAGGAGGGGGGCCAGCAGGGCGGGGAGGAGCGTTCGGGCGCGCATGGGGGTGCCTTCCCGGTCAGGGGCCGGATCGGTTCCGGCCGCCTAGAGCATGCCAAGGTCTGGACCAATGGCCAAGAGGGAGTGGGTGATTGGCCGTCGCGCCCGGTGGCACGGTGAGCGGAGAGCAACGTGTGGGATACACGAGCATCCGACGGGCCGTAACACGCCGTTGCCAAGATCCCCGCACACCTGACCGGAAGGGGTAACTGGCCATGCGTCACACGCCGAACACCACCACGGGCAACCGCACTTCGGGCAACAGCGCCGCACTCACGGGCACTTCGGGCACGAGCGCCTCCGGCACGAGCCGCCGGAATTTCCTGCGCCAGGTAGGCGTCACCGGGGGAGCCGGGGCGATGCTCGCCACCATGGGGGCCCTGGGTCTCGCCCCCACCGCCGAGGCCGCGAGCCGCGAGCCCGTCTTCCGCGCGCCCAGAACAGGTGACTTCACCCTCAGGGGCCGGGCGGCCGCCAAGGTGGTGATCGTCGGCGGCGGGATCGCCGGCCTCACCACGGCGTACGAACTGGGCAAGGCGGGCTACGACTGTACGGTCCTGGAGGCCGGGGACCGTACGGGAGGCCGCAACCTCACCGTACGCGGCGGGGATTCGACCACGGACCTCCTCGGCCACCGCCAGACGGCGCGCTTCTCGGACGGCCAGTACATGAACGCGGGTCCCGCCCGGATTCCGCAGTGGATGGTCACCATGGACTACTGCCGTGAACTCGGCGTCCCCGTCGAGGTGTTCACCAACTCCAACGCCAGCGCCTACATCTACAACGAGAAGGCCGGCATGACGGCCCCGGTGCGCTACCGCACCGCCAAGGCCGACACGTACGGCTACGTCTCCGAGTTGCTCGCCAAGGCCACCGGACGGGGCGCGCTGGACGCCGAGTTGACCGCCGACGACCAGCAGCGGCTCCTCGAATTCCTCAAGAGCTTCGGGGACATCGGCAGTCAACTCACCTACACCGGAAGCGAACACCGCGGCTTCAGCGTCGACCCGGCCGCCGCCGGCACCCCCGGCGTGGAGCTGGGCGCGGTGCCCACCGTGTCCGAGGTGCTCTCCAGCGGAGTGGGCCGCTACTTCTCCTTCGAGTTCGGGTACGACCAGGCGATGCTGATGTTCCAGCCGGTCGGCGGTATGGACCGGATACCGGCGGCGCTCACCCGGGCGATCGGCCACGGGAGGATCCGTACCGGCGCCGTCGTCCAGAAGATCACCGACAAGGCGCACGGCGTGACCGTCACGTACGCGCAGAACGGCCGGACGCGCGTGATCGACGCGGACTACTGCGTCGCCGCCCTGCCGCCCCACATCCTGGCGAAGACCTCCCACAACCTGGGCAGCGCGGTGCAGATCGCGCTGGAGGCCGTACGGCCGACGTCCGCCGGCAAGATCGCGCTGGAGTACCGCAGCCGCTGGTGGGAGAGCGACCACCGGATCTACGGCGGGATCACCGAGACGGACATGGACCTCAGCCACATCTGGTACCCGTCGTACGGCTTCCACGGGGCGCGCGGCACGGTCATCGGGTACTACAACACCGGCACCAACGCCGACACGTACGGGAACCTGACCCCCGCCGAGCGGGAGAAGCGGGCCGTCGCCCAGGGCGAGAAGATCCACGGCGCGAAGTACCGCACCGAGCTGGCGTCCTCTTTCTCCCACCACTGGCGCCAGACCCCGCACCTGGAGGGCGCCTGGCACAGCATGTCCGGCGGCCCCGACGCGCCGGTCTTCGCCCCGCTCAACCGCGCCGCGGGCCGCGTCTACTTCGCCGGTGACTACCTCTCGTACGCCGACGCCTGGCAGCACGGCGCCTTCACCTCCGCCAGGAAGGTGGTGAGCACGCTCCACGCGCGCGTCCTCGCCTGACGTCGCCCGACGTTCCGACGTTTGTAACGGATCTTCGTGCGGCACGGGGAATGCCCGTGCCGCACGGCGCGTTCTTCTTACGAACACGAGGAGGAGCGGTAATCGTGCTTGATCCGCAGGGTTTGTACGAATGGGAGCCCAAGGGCCTCGCCGTCGTCGACATGGCGCTGGCACAGGAGTCGGCGGGCCTTGTCATGCTCTACCACTTCGACGGCTACATCGACGCGGGGGAGACCGGCGACCAGATCGTCGAGAACCTGCTGGAGTCGCTGCCCCACCAGGTGGTGGCCCGCTTCGACCACGACCGGCTCGTGGACTATCGCGCGCGCCGGCCGTTGCTGACCTTCAAGAAGGACCGCTGGGCCGGTTACGAGACCCCGACGCTCGACGTGCGCCTGGTCCAGGACGCCACGGGAGCGCCGTTCCTGCTGCTGTCGGGCCCCGAGCCGGACGTGGAGTGGGAGCGGTTCGCGGCGGCTGTCCGCCAGATCGTGGAGCGCCTGGGAGTACGGCTCTCGGTGAACTTCCACGGCATCCCGATGGGCGTCCCGCACACCAGGCCGGTCGGCATCACGCCGCACGGCAACCGCACGGACCTGATGCCGGGCCACCGCAGCCCGTTCGACGAGGCGCAGGTGCCGGGCAGCGCGGAGTCGTTGCTCGAATACCGCCTGATGCAGTCGGAGCACGACGTCCTCGGGGTGGCCGCGCACGTCCCGCACTACGTGGCGCGGTCCTCGTACCCGGACGCGGCGCTGACCGCGCTGGAGGCGATCACGGCCGCGACGGGACTGGTCCTGCCGAGCATCGCGCACTCCCTGCGCACCGAGGCACAGCGCACGCAGACCGAGATCGAACGCCAGCTCAGCGAGGGTGACGAGGACCTGGTGACCATGGTCCAGGGGCTTGAGCACCAGTACGACGCGGTCGCCGGCGCCGAGAGCCGGGGGAACCTGGTCGCGGAGCCGACGGAACTGCCGTCGGCCGACGAGATCGGCCGTGAATTCGAGAAGTTCCTCGCCGAGCGGGAGGGCGACGGGGGAGCCTGAGGCCACCCCGCCGGTACGGCACCTGATCTTCCCGCGATGACCGCGGCGCCTGGACGAGTGGTCCGGACGCCGCGGTCTTCGCTGTTCCAGGCCCTAGGGGCCTGCTCGACGCCGTGACAATGGCTTGTTAAATGTCCGGACCAGTCATGCCCGCCTGTTGGTGTATGCGCGTAATCATCCGATTGACGTAGTGATCACGCACTCTTAGCGTGTCCGCGTCACGGGTGGGCGACCGGCTCCCCGACCGGCCCGGGGGGCATCTTGCGAAGATCACAGCGAACGACGACGACGGCGGCCGTCGTCGCCGGTGCCGCGGCCCTGGCCCTGGCGGCCACCGGGATCGGCGCGGGACCGTCCGCCGCGCAGGCCGGGGGTACGAAAGGTCCCGCCACGGCCACCGCGCGACCGGCCACCGCCGGGGACGGCACTCGGGACGGCGCGGGGGACGGCGCCGGGATCACCCTGATCACCGGGGACCACGTCGTCCTGGACAGCCGGGGCAAGGTCGCCCGGCTGCGGCCCGCCGAGGGCCGCGAGGCCGTCCCCGTCCAGATCAGCGAGATCCAGGGACACACCTACGTCCTGCCCTCCGACACGGCGGGCCTGATCGCCACCGGCAAACTGGACCGCCGCCTCTTCGACGTGACCGAGCTGAGCCGCCCCGAATACCGCCAACTGGTCGGCGACGGCGTCCCGTTGCTCGTCACCTACACCGGCGCGGGACAGCGCTCCACCGCGCGGAGCGCGCTGCGCGCGGACACCGGAGCGACCGTACGGGCCGAGATCGACACCGTCGCGGGGGAGGCCCTGACCGTGCCGGGCCCCGGCGCGGGAGCCGCGTGGGCCGCCCTGACCAGCCGCTCCCCCCAGGGCCACCGCCTCGCCGCCGGAATCCGCTCCGTCCGGCTCGACGGCCTGGTCACGGCCTCGCTGGACAAAAGTGTGCCGCAGATCGGCGCCCCGGACGCCTGGCACGCCGGATACGACGGCACGGGCGTGAAGGTCGCCGTCCTCGACACCGGGATCGACACCCGCCACGCGGACCTGGCGCCCCAGGTGGTCGCCGAGAAGAACTTCACCGACTCGCCCGACGTCTCCGACCACTACGGGCACGGTACGCACGTCGCCTCCACCATCGCGGGCACCGGCGCCGCCTCCCAGGGGAAGTACAAGGGCGTCGCGCCCGGCGCCCGGCTGATCAACGGAAAGGTGCTCGACGACCGGGGCGCGGGCACCGAGTCCTCGATCATCGCGGGCATGGAATGGGCCGTCGACCAGGGCGCCACGATCGTCAACCTCTCCCTCGGCGGCGGTGACACCCTCGGCGTCGACCCGGTCGAGGAGACCGTCGACCGGCTCTCCGACCGCGCGCTGTTCGTGATCGCCGCGGGCAACGAGGGCCCCGGCGCCTCCACCCTCGGCACCCCCGGCACCGCCGACCGCGCCCTCACCGTCGGCGCCGTCGACCAGCAGGACACCCTCGCCACCTTCTCCTCACGCGGCCCGCGCATCGGGGACAGCGCCCTCAAGCCCGACCTGACCGCGCCCGGCGTCGACATCACGGCCGCGGCCGCCGCCGGCAGCCGTATCGACACCGCCCCCGGCACCCCCCACCCCGCGCCCGGCTACCTCACGATCTCCGGCACCTCCATGGCCACCCCGCACGTGGCCGGCGCCGCCGCGCTGCTCTCCCAGCAGCACCCCGACTGGAGCGGTACGCGGATCAAGGAGACGCTCATCGGGTCCGCCAGGCCGGGCCCGTACAGCGCAGTCGAGCAGGGCAGCGGCCGGGTCGACCTGACCCGGGCCGTCGTCCAGGACGTCGTCGCCGAGCCCGCCTCGCTGAGCTTCGGCGCCCCGCTCTGGCCGCACACCGACGACCAGCCGGTGACCAGGACGCTCACCTACCGCAACAGCGGTACGGAAGCCGTCACCCTCGACCTGACCGCGACCGCCACGGGCCCCGCCCATACCCCGGCGCCCGACGGCTTCTTCACCCTCGGCGCCCCGCAGGTCACCGTACCGGCGGGCGGCACCGCCTCGGTCGACGTCACCGCCGATCCCCGGCTCGGCGGCGAGACCCTCGGCGTGTACAGCCTCGCCGTCACCGCGAGCGCCGGAAAGCGGGCCGTGCGGACGGCGGGCGCCCTCAACCTGGAGGGGGAGATGTACGAGCTGACCCTCAAGGCCACCGCACGCGACGGCTCCGCCCCCGGTGACGGCGACTGGTCCGGTTACGTCTACGACCTCGACCACGACACCATGACCGCCGTCTCCGGCGACCGCGGAACGGCCCGGCTGCGGCTGCCCAGGGGCACGTACACGATCATCGGCGAGGTACCGCTGCTGAGCCCCGAACTCGTCTACATCGGCGACGACTTCGTCTCCGCGCCGCGCCTGCTGCTCGACAAGGACACCACGCTCCCCGTCGACGCGCGGCAGACCGAGCTGATCGACCTCGCGGCGCCGGACCCCGACGCCTCGTACAACGCAGGCTTCGTGACCATCACCCCGGACGGCGCGCCGGGCCCGATCGCCCTCTACATCGGCAACCTGTCCGAGGGCTTCCGTACCCAGCAGGTCGGCCCCCGGCCCGCGCCCGGGACGGTCTCCTCCCACATCGTCGCCACCTTCGTGACGGACACGGCGACGTTCCTGCTCGCGGACAAGCTGGCCGACGGCTTCTACACCGGCCGTACCCTGCACCCGAAGCGGGACCGGTTCGCCAAGGTCACCTCGCAGCAGGGGGCTTCGGTCACCGGCCGGAGCGGCGTCATCCTCTCGACCCCCGACAACGGGCTGTACGGATCCACCTACACGGGCGCCCCGGAGACGGTCACCACCTACCTCCAGACCGGCCGCACCTGGCAGCGGACCTTCCAGCAACTGCGCGGCGGCAGGACGGTCGAGGTGCGGTACCCGCTGCCGGCCCGGACGTACCGCGGCGGGAAGGAGTACGCCGAGACCTTCAACACCGGGGTCTTCGGCCCGGCGCTCACGGGTCCCGGCTCCGGTGTGGAAGGTCCCGGATCCGGCCTGGTCAGGGACGGTGACCGGCTGACCGGCTCGATCCGCCCCTTCACGGACAGCGCGGGCCACGACGGCGAGAGCCTGTACGACACGGCGTCCGCCTCCACCACGCTGTACCGCGACGGCGTGCCGTACGCCACGGTCCAGGACCCGCTGGACACGGCGGGCTTCGACCTGCCGGAGGAGAAGGCGCGGTACAAGCTCGTCACGACCGTCAGCCGGGTCAAGTCCGGTGTGGCGACGGTGGGTACGGAGGTGTCGTGGTCGGCCGAGTTCACCTCGGGCCGTACCAAGAAGGCCACCAGGATCCCGTCGAGCGTGGTGCGCTACACCCCGCAACTCGCCCTCGACGGAACGGCCTTGGCGGGCGCGCGGCTGAGTGTGCCGGTCACCGTGCAGGGCTCGGCCGCCGGTCACGACCTCAAGTCCCTTGTGGTGTACGGCTCGTACGACCGGGGCGCGACCTGGTCGCCGCTGACCGTGCGGAACGGCAAGGTGACCGTGGTGAACCCGGCGGCGGGCGGTTCTGTCTCCTTCAAGGCCGAGATCAAGGACCGGGACAAGGGGGTCTTCACCCAGACCCTTCTCGACGCCTACCGGACACGGTAGGTCCGCTCGCGCGGTGTGAGGGCACCGCGCGCAGACGGCCACGGGCCGCCCGGCCGACGGGCGGCCCGTGATCGTTCCGGCGGGGAAGTGGTTTCTCGTACGTGACCCGTGGTGGTTCCCGCGCGACCCCTGACCGGTCCTGGGCGGGCCGTGTCGCACCCCCTAAGCTGGCACTCATGCTGAGACTGGGACTCACAGGCGGAATCGGCGCGGGCAAGAGCGAGGTCTCGCGGCTGCTGGCCGGTTACGGCGCCGTGGTCATCGACTCCGACCGGATCGCGCGTGAGGTCGTCGAGCCGGGCACTCCGGGGCTGGCCGCCGTCGTCGCCGAGTTCGGCCCCGGCGTGACCACCGCCGACGGGGCCCTGGACCGCCCGGGACTCGGCGCGATCGTCTTCGGCGACCCCGACCGCCTCAAGGCGCTGAACGCGATCGTCCACCCCCTCGTACGGACCCGCTCAGCGGAGCTGGAGGCGGCGGCGGGCGCCGACACGATCGTCGTCCACGACGTGCCGCTGCTCGTGGAGAACGGCATGGCGCCGCTGTACGACGTGGTGGTCGTCGTGGACGCGTCGTCCGCGACCCGGCTCGACCGGCTGGTACGGACCCGGGGCATGACCGAGTCCGAGGCGCGCAAGCGCATGGCGGCGCAGGCGACACGCGAGGAGCGCCGCGCCGTCGCGGACGTCGTCATCGACAACGACGGCCCGCTGGAGAAACTGGAACCGCAGGTCCGCAGGGTCTGGGAGAGCCTGACGGAGCGCGCGGCGGCGTCCGGCCGGCGCGGGAGAATGGAATAGCACCACCACGCGTGGCGTTGAAGCCGCGCAGCTAGGGAAGGATGCGACCGTGCCCGAGAGCCCGGAGACCCACGTCATCGACTATCGCGCGGCCGAGCAGCTGCTGGCGGCGCGGGATCCGCGCGGGGCCGTGAAGCTCCTCGACTCGGTGATCGCGGCCCACCCGGAGAACACCGCGGCTCGCCTGCTGCGCGCCCGCGCGTTTTTCGCGGCGGCCCAACTGCGCCCGGCCGAGCTGGAGTTCGAGCTGGTCCTGGAGCGCGAGCCGGACAACGCGTACGCGCACTTCGCCCTGGCCAGGACGTACCAGCGGTCGGGCCGTCCCGACCAGGCCACCCGGCACTTCCGGCTGGCGGCGGCGCTGGACCCGAAGCCGGAGTATCTGAAGGCGGCCCGGTTCGACAGCGACGCGCGGGACGCCGACTCCCCCGACACGGACTGATGGCGGACGACACCGGCTGACTTCGACCGCGGTGGGTGCTGAAGCGTGACCGTACAGTCAGCGGCGTAACCGGAGTACAGTCAGCGCCCCGGCGGCCGGCCGTACCGGTCGTCGCGGTCCGTTCCGCGCGCTCTGCGCCTGATGCGCCAGAGGACCACCCCCAGGTCGGTCAGGACGGCCAGCAGCAGCAGGCCGCACGCCAGCGACCAGCCCATCCGCCCGGCGACCGCGAACGCCACCGTGCCGAAGACGGCCCAGATCACACCCCATATGCTCAGCCAGAACCGCATCCGCAGCGCACTGCGCGCGGTCCTCGGCTCACTTCCGGTGCGCATATTCGCACCTCCCGAGGTGGGTCTACCCGCCGAGGCGGCCTCTGACCCCGACCACGGGGAAGAGTGTGCGGGGCGAGCGATGAGTTCCGGCGCGGCCTTCCGTCTACCTCTCGACAGTGCCACCGGGCGCTCGACCAGACGGAGGAAACCACCATGTCAGAGGCCCTGAACCCGACCTATGTGCCCTCGCGCCGGGCGCACCTCACGGTGCGCGGGCTGGAGATCGTGCTGGCACTGTTCTTCGGGATCGCGAGCGCCGCCCCCAAGCTGGTCGCGCACTCCTCGGCGGTGGAGTCCTTCGACACCATCGGTTTCGGCGACTGGTTCATGTACCTGGTGGGGGCCCTGGAGCTGGCCGGCGCCGTCGCGCTGCTGATCCCGCTGCTGTCGGGGGTGGCCGCGATCGCCTTCGTCGGACTGATGATCGGCGTCTTCGTCACCCAGCTGACCGCCTTCGACGGCGAGAACCTGCTGACGCCGGTGATCCTGGCCGTCCCGCTGGTCTTCATGGCCGTGGTCCGCCGGCCCCGTACGGCGGAACTGGTCGCGCTGGTCCGCCGGCGGACGGGCGCGGCTCAGTGCACGAACGTGTAGCTCCGCCAGGGGGCGGCGCCGGGGGCGATCACGTCGTTCAGTGTGGTGGCGATGTACGTGGTGCTCTTCCCCGAGCAGTCCGGGGTCAGGTACATCCGCATGTCGACGAGGGTGCGGTTCGTGAGGTCGACCGCGCCGCCCGGCACAAGCCGGTGACAGCCGGTGACCAGCGGGTTCGACACCTGGACCTGGTGCCGGTTCTCGGACTCGTACACGATGGTGCCCACCGAGGTCCGGCCGAGGCCGGAACAGCCGGCGACGGCGAAGGTCAGGAGCACTGCCCCGGCGGCGATGCCGAGGCGCCGGTGATCGGTCACGGACATGGGCGGTCCTCGTCTTCAGTTCGGTACGGGCGTCCGGTCCGGTCCGGCGCGTGAGCCGGGTCCGGTCCGGTACGTGCGTCGGGCAGGTGCTCGTCACACTGCCGGATCCCGCGCGGAGCGGCACCAGGTGTGCGGCCGGCCGGGCTACGGAACGGATTCCCGGTCCCGGCCGTCCCTCCGGAGGCTCCGGCGTCCGCCACCGGGGTAGATCACGCGTATGGAACCGCAGTGCACGACCCGTCAGGGGCAGGTCCGAGGCCGTGAGTCCGTCACCACGGGGGTGACGTCGTTCCTCGGCATCCCGTACGCGACCGCGCCCCGGTTCGGTCCGCCCGGGGCCGTCGAGCCGTGGGAGGGCGTGCGCCCCGCCGTCGCGTACGGTCCGACCGCGCCGAAGGCGCCCTACGCACCGCCCCTCGACGCGCTCCTCCCGGAGAACGTCGTCCCGGGCGAACCGGGGGAGTCGTGCCTCAACCTGAACGTCTGGACCCCGTCACCCGGTCCTGGCGCCCGCCTCCCGGTCATGGTGTGGGTGCACGGCGGCGCGTTCGCCAACGGCTCGGGTTCCACCTCCGCGTACGACGGGACCGCGTTCGCGCGGGACGGCGTGGTGTGCGTGACCTTCAACTACCGGCTCGGGGCGGAAGGTTTCTGCCATCTGGACGGCGTGCCGGACAACCGCGGCCTCCTCGACCAGATCGCCGCACTGGAGTGGGTACGGGACAACATCGCTTCCTTTGGAGGCGACCCGGACCGGGTCACGGTCTTCGGGGAGTCGGCCGGGGCGATGAGCATCGGCGTGCTGCTCGGGATGGAGCGGGCCAAGGGCCTCTTCCGGCGGGCGATCCTCCAGAGCGGCGGCGCCCACCACTTCCTGACCCCGGCCTCCGCACGGCTCATCACCGCGCGCCTGGCGGCGAAACTGGACATCGCGCCCACCGCCGAGGCCCTCGCCGGGGTGCCCGCCGCCCGGCTGCTCCCCGCGCAGGCCGAGCTGCGCGCGGAGATCGTGGCCCGCCCCGACCGTGCCCTGTGGGGCGAGGCAGCCGTCAACATGATGCCGTTCGAGCCAGTACGGCCCCGGCGGATCCTGCCGGGGCCGGGCTGCGGGGTGGACCTGCTGGTCGGCAGCAACCGCGAGGAGTACCGGCTCTTCCTGGTGCCGTCAGGACGCCTGGAGCTGCTGACGTGGGCCAGGCTGCGCGCGACCGCACGCGCGTACGGCCTCGATCCGGGCCCGGCACTGGCCCTGTACGGGGAGGGGCGGGCCGGGGCGACTCCCGGCGAGCTGTACGACGCGCTGGTGACGGACTGGTTCTACCGGATCCCGGCGATCCGGCTCGCGGAGGCGGTCCCGGGCTCGTACGTGTACGAGTTCGCCTGGCGATCCCCGCGCTTCGACGGCCGGCTGGGCGCCTGCCACTCCGCGGAACTGGGCTTCGTGTTCGACCGGCTGCGCGACCCGGTGTACGCCCCGATGCTGGGCGAGGACGCGCCGCAGAGTGTTGCCGACGCGATGCACGGGGCGTGGGTGGAGTTCGCGAGGACGGGCGATCCGGGCTGGCTGCCGTACGACCGGGAGACCAGGACGACGATGGTGTTCGGGGCCGAGGGCGCGGCGGTGGCCGGGCCGGTCCGGGATCCGGGGGCGGCGACCAGGGAGATCTGGGAAGGGCTGCGCTGATCTTTGCTGACCCTTACTGACCTGCGGAGAAGCCGCTCGGCGGCCGGTTGTCAGACCCCCCGCCTAGACTCGCAGTCAGTCGGATCTCGCCGTCGGATCGTGGGGTGGGAGGGAGTGGGGACCATGGAGCGCGTCACTCGGACCGCCGTACGACCGGCCGCCCGCGCACCCCTGCCGGGTGCCGGTGCTGGTGTCCCTTCTGGTACGGCTGCCGCATCCGGTGCGGGGCCCCTCCCGTCGTCGTCCGCCGCCCTGTCCTCCTCCGTACCCCCCGGTCTCACGCGCTGCGCGGCCCTTTTCCTGCCCGCCGGGCTGCCGCGCGAGGGACGAGTCGCCTTCTGGGCCCCGGAGGGGGAGCTGCCGGCCTGGCCGGACGAGGGCGTGACGCCGCCGCGCCCCGGCGGCGAGACCACGGTCATGCGGGGCCGGACCCGGGCTGACACGCGGGGGCGGACGCAGGGCGACGAGATCGCGGGCCGCGCGGAACGCGGCGAGATCACGGTCGTACGGCTCGGGGAGCGCGGCGGGGTCGAGGCCCGGACGGTCCCCGCCCTGCTGATGCCGGTCGCCGACGCCGTAC
The DNA here is from genome assembly GCF_035961655.1 of Streptomyces sp. NBC_01317. Lineage (NCBI taxonomy): Bacteria > Bacillati > Actinomycetota > Actinomycetes > Kitasatosporales > Streptomycetaceae > Streptomyces > Streptomyces sp. NBC_01317. The sequence continues at coordinate 6,285,445 of NZ_CP108393.1, forward strand.
CGCTGCTGGTCCGTGCCCGGCGGGACAGGACCGCCCATCCCGCCTCGGCGTGCTGGGGAGCCGCCGCGCTGCACGCGCTCCAGCTGGCCGCGCGCGGCAGGCTGCTGCCCGGTCTCACCGCTTCCGACCACGACGCCTGGCGGGCCGGCCCGCTCGACGCGGACGACATCGCGCAGCTCAGGGCGATCGCCGCCGCGATGCCGCCGGAGGCGTACGCCGTACCGGTCGCGGGGATGGCGCCGGGCCCGGCTCCAGGCCCGGGGGCGGACCCGGGGGAGCTGAGCCTGCCGGAGCCCGAGGCGCTGGTGCGGGCGTTCCTGGACGCCGTGGCGGACGCGCTGCCCCGTACGCCCGCGGCGGCGTTCGCGGCGGGCAAGCCCTTCGCCGCCCGGGCCGCGCAGCATCTGCCGGGCGCGAGGACGTGGGCCGCCGAGGCGGCGGCGGGCATGGACGCGGGTGTGCGGGTCTCGCTGCGGCTCGACCTGTCCGCGTACGACCTGTTCGACACGACCGGAGCGGGGGAGGAGGCGGACACCTCGGCGGACCGGGCCGCCGCCTCCGACCGCCCGCCGGGCGATGCTTTCGGCCGGCGCGGCGGGCGCGGGGGGCGCGGCGGCGACGAGGAGTCCCGGATCACCCGCCGGGCCGGCGCCGCCCTCGTCCAGGTCCACAGCCTGGCCGACCCCACCCTGGTCCTCGACGCCGGCCGCCTCTGGGCGGGCGACGGGGACGCCAGCTTCGGCCCCCGGGCCCGGGTCGACGCGATGCTCGCCCTGCGCCGGGCCGCGCGTGTCTGGACCCCGCTCGGGCGGCTGCTGGAGCGGGACGTCCCCGACGCGCTGTCGCTCTCCGAGGACGAGCTGTACGACCTGCTCGGCCCCGCCGCCGCCCGCCTCGCCGCGGCCGGGGTCGCCGTGCACTGGCCCCGGGAGCTGGTGCGCTCGCTCACCGCGTCGGCGGTGGTCCGCGCCGCGCCCGGGTCCGCCACGGACGGCACCCCGTTCTTCGACAGCGCGGAGCTGCTCACGTTCAACTGGCAGGTGGCGCTCGACGGCGATCCCCTCACCGAGAGGGAGATGGACGTGCTCGCCGAGTCCACGCGCCCGATCGTGCGGCTGCGCGACCAGTGGGTGGTGATCGACCCCGCGCTCGTGCGCAAGGCGCGCAAGCGGGAGCTGGGCCTCCTGGAGCCCGTCGACGCCCTGGCGATCGCCCTCACCGGCACGGCGGAGGTCGACGGTGAGACGGTGGAGGCCGTCCCGACGGGCGCCCTGGCCGTGCTGCGCGACCGGCTGGTCGCGGGCCCGGCGGCCGTGCCCCAGCCCCCGGCCCTCGACGCCACCCTGCGCGACTACCAACTGCGCGGCCTCGCCTGGCTGGACCTGATGACCTCGCTCGGTCTCGGCGGCTGCCTCGCCGACGACATGGGCCTCGGCAAGACGATCACCGTCATCGCCCTGCACCTGCACCGGGCCCGCCCCACCCCGACCCTGGTCGTCTGCCCGGCCTCACTCCTCGGCAACTGGCAGCGGGAGATCACCCGCTTCGCCCCCGGGGTGGCCGTGCACCGCTTCCACGGCGCGGGACGCTCCCTGGACGAGGCCGGGGACGGCTTCGTCCTCACCACCTACGGCACGATGCGCTCCAGCGCGGGCGAACTGGCCGCGCACGACTGGGGGATGGTCGTCGCCGACGAGGCCCAGCACGTCAAGAACCCCTTCTCCTCCACCGCCAAGGCGCTCCGTACGATCCCCTCGCCCGCCAGGATCGCGCTCACCGGCACCCCCGTGGAGAACAACCTCTCCGAACTGTGGGCCCTCCTCGACTGGACGACCCCCGGTCTGCTCGGCCCGCTCAAGGCCTTCCGCTCCCGGCACGCCCGCATCGTGGAGAACGTGGAGAACGCGCGCAGCGCCGACATCAAGGACGCCGACAACGAACAGGCCGTGGAGCGACTGGCCCGGCTGGTGCGGCCGTTCCTGCTGCGCAGGAAGAAGTCCGACCCGGGCATCGTCCCCGAGCTGCCGCCCAAGACGGAGAGCGACCACCCCGTAGCCCTCACCCGGGAGCAGGCCTCCCTCTACGAAGCCGTCGTCCGAGAGACGATGGGTGCCATCGAGAACGCCGAAGGCATCGCCCGCCGCGGCCTGGTCATGAAGCTGCTCACCGCGCTCAAGCAGATCTGCAACCACCCCGCGCAGTATCTGAAAGAGGACACGGCCCGGCTGACCGGCCGCTCCGGGAAGCTCGCCCTCCTGGACGAACTGCTCGACACGATCCTCGCGGAGGACGGCTCCGTCCTGATCTTCACCCAGTACGTGTCCATGGCCCGGCTGCTCTCCGCGCACCTCACCTCCCGCGCGATCCCCTCCCAACTGCTGCACGGCGGCACACCGGTGGCGGAGCGCGAGCGCATGGTGGACCGCTTCCAGTCGGGCGAGACACCGGTCTTCGTCCTCTCCCTCAAGGCCGCGGGCACCGGCCTCAACCTCACCCGCGCCGGCCATGTCGTCCACTTCGACCGCTGGTGGAACCCCGCCGTGGAGGAGCAGGCCACGGACCGCGCGTACCGCATCGGCCAGACCCAGCACGTGCAGGTCCACCGGCTGATCGCGGAGGGCACGGTCGAGGACCGGATCGCCGAGATGCTCCAGGCCAAGCGCGCCCTGGCCGACGCGGTCCTCGGCTCGGGCGAGGCGGCCCTGACCGAGCTGACCGACCGGGAGCTGGCCGATCTGGTGTCCCTGCGGCGGCAGTCATGACGGCCCCGCGCGCCGTGCGCCAGGACGACCGCCGCCGTACGTTCCCCGCGCTGCCCCCGCGCCCCGGCGACGCGGCCGCGCGTGCCTTCGAGAGCGGGTTCGCGACCACCTGGTGGGGCAACGCCTGGGTGGAGTCGATGGAGGACACCGCCCTGGACCCGGCCCGCCTGAGCCGCGGCCGGGTGTACGCGGGCGGCGGCCACGTCGACGCGATCACCGTCACCCCCGGCCGTGTCACCGCCTACGTACGCGGTTCCAGGCCCCGCCCGTACCGTACGGAAATCCGGCTGCGCACCCTGGACGACGGGGATTGGGAAGACCTCCTCGACGCGGCGGCGGCCCGCCCCGACCACATCGCGGCCCTCCTCGACAAGGAGATGCCCCACGCCCTCGCGGCCACGGCCGACCTGCTCCCGGCCGGGGGCGACCTCACCCCGGACTGCTCCTGCCCGGACGACGGCTACCCGTGCAAACACGCGGCCGCCCTCTGCTACCAGACGGCCCGACTCCTGGACAAGGACCCCTTCGTCCTGTTCCTGATGCGCGGGCGCGGCGAGCTGGAGGTCCTGGCCGACCTGACCCGCCGCAACGCGACCCGCTCGGCCGCCGAGCGGACCGCCGCGGCGCCGCCGATGCCCATGGTCCCGGCGGCCACCGCCCTCGCCGCCCGTACGCTCCCCGCGCTCCCGCCGCCGTTCCCCACCCCGGACCGCCCCGGGCGCCCGCCCGCCTACCCGCAGGCCCCGGGCGCCCCCGACCCGCTCGCGCTCGACCTCCTCGCCTCGGAGGCGGCGGCCCGCGCGCACACGTTCCTCACCACCGGTCTCGACCCGGTCGGCGCGCTCACCCCCTGGCAGGACGCGGTACGGCTGGCCGCCGCGCACCCGGGCTCGGGGCTGACCGCCTCCACCCGCGCCCTCTACCGCGACCTCGGCGCCGGGACGGACCACACCCCCACCGACCTGGCCCGCGCGGTCGCGGCCTGGCGCCAGGGCGGTCTCGCGGGCCTCGCCGCCCTGGAAGAGCCCTGGGACCCGCCGGCCGGCCCCTTCGACCGCGCCCGCCCGGCCCTCGCCGCCGCCGACCACCCCCACTTCCGACCCTGGCGCAATCGCCTCTCCACCTCGTCTCTCCAACTGCGCTTCGGCCGCGACGGTCTCTGGTACGGCTACGAGTCGGACCGCGACCGTGAGGACTGGTGGCCCCGAGGTACCCCGGACACCGATCCCGTGGGTGCGCTCACCACCCTGCTCGGCCGGTGACGGGTAGTCTTCCTTCGTAGCGGAGTGTGCGCGAAGGGGGCCTGATGGAAGCGGAGTTACTGGCGCTGGCGACGGCGGGGGCGACGGCGCTCGTCCAGCAGATGGCGACGGACGGCTGGACCTCGGTACGCGACCGGGTGACCGGCTTCCTCACCGGCAGGGGAGCGGCGACGGCCGAAGCGGTCGAGGCGGACCTGGAGAGCGGCCGGGCCGAACTGACCGAGGCCCGGGGCGCGGACAGCGAGGAGACGGCGGCCAGGACCGCCGAGGACCTGCGCACCGAATGGCGCAACCGTCTGCGCCGCACTCTCCTCGCCGACCCGGAGGCGGCGGCCGAACTGCGCGCGCTGCTGGCGGAGTTGGACCCCGCGCGGCCGGACCGGCAGAGCGGCGACGTACACAACACGGTGAGCGGCGGCACGGTGCACGGCCCGCTGGTCCAGGCCCGCGACATCGGCCGCCTCGACCTCGGCACGCGGCACTCGTCCGGGCCGGCACTCTGATCCAGGCTCCGGAGAGAGTCCTCGCCGTTCCCGGTCCCGACCCGCCCGCACCGTCCGCAAGGTGATGTCACACCTCGTGCGGTCGCGTCCGGGGTGGGCCCGAAGGACGCGTCCCGTGCGCCGTGCATCTTTCCCCCTTCGGACGGACCGTCTCTCCATTGACCGAACAGACCTGTTGGTCTACCGTTGTTCTCAGGAGACCGACCGGTCTGACTATCAGGATGGAAAGAGTATTGCCATGAGCAATTCCACCGGCAAGACCGCCCTCATTACCGGATCGACCCAGGGCATCGGCCGAGACATCGCCGGCACCCTGGCCGCTTCCGGCGCCCGGGTCCTGATCACCGGCCGCAACGTGGAGCGCGGCGAGAAGGCCGTCGCCGAGATCCGGGCCGCGGGCGGCGAGGCCGACTTCCTCGTCGCTGACCTGCGCGATGCCGCCAGCGCCAAGACTCTCGCCGCCGAGGCGGTGGCCCTGGCCGGTGAGATCGACATCCTCGTCAACAACGCGGGCGTCTACATTCTCGGACCGACCGCCGGCGTCACGGAGGCCGACTTCGACGCGATGTACAACCTCAACGTCAAGGTTCCCTTTTTCCTGGTCGCGGAACTGGCTCCGTTGATGGCCGAGCGGGGGCACGGCGTCATCATCAACATCACCACGGCCTTCGCCGAGAAGGGCGCGGTGGGGCCGGCCGCCTACGGCTCCTCCAAGGCAGCGGTGAATCTGCTCACCAAGTCGTGGGCGGCCGAATACGGCATCAGCGGCGTCCGGGTCAACACCGTCAGCCTCGGCGCGATCCTTACCGAAGGCAGCACCAAGGCCTTCGGCGACGCCGTCCATGACTTCCCCAACGGGTCCCCGGCCGACCGCGTCGGCACGACTGCGGAAGTAGCCGCTGCCGTCGCCTTCCTCGCCTCCGACGAGGCCTCCTACATCTACGGCGCGAACCTCGCGGTTGACGGTGGAATGGTCATCTGACTAGCCTCGCCAGGAGATGGTCAGACCGGTCTGCCTGTCGTGGCGGAATGGTCCAGCCGAAAGGATGCTGACGGATGAGCGATGTTGACTCGGCGCCGAAGCCGTCGGCGCGTGAACGACTGCTCACGGCGGCGAATCGGCTGTTCTACGAAGAGGGCATCCAAACGGTCGGGATCGACCGGGTGATCGAACAGGCCGGGGTGGCCAAGGCCAGCCTGTACAAGACGTTCGGGAGCAAGGACGAGCTGATCCGGGCCTACCTGGAGCTACAGCACACCTCCACCGTCGAGCGGATCATGGGTGAGATGGAGGCGGAAGCGACTCCTCGCGACCGTATCCTGAGCGTTTTCACCACGCTGGGAACGGTTTTCGGCAGTCCGGACTTTCATGGCTGCGCCTTCATGAAGGCCGCCGCGGAGGCGCTTCCCGGAAGTGCGGCCCAGGAGGCGAACGCCAGGTACCGGGCGTGGGTCCGGGGAATGTTCACCGATCTGGCCCGCGACGCCGGGGTCGCGAATCCGGTCTCCCTGGCCCGACAGTTGCACATGCTCTTCGACGGATCGGGGCTCGGCGCCGATGTCGAGCACGACCCGTCGCTGGCCGATGAGGCGAGGGCCGCGGCCGAGGTTCTGGTCGACGCGGCCATCGCTCGGTCGTAGGGCACGAGCGAACGGCCTGAACGGCCGCTGAGTACCTGCGTTCTGGCCGTCTCCGCTCTTCGGCTTCACCGGGTCGGCTTCCTGGGGACACGCGTCCTGATGCCGACCGCCGGGCGGGCCGGCGACGCCCCGGCTTTCGCCGAAGTGATGGGCCGCCTGCGCGTTCCCTGCCCGCGGGGGGCGCCGCACCCGGCCGGACGTTGTCCTGGCCTACCAGGCGTACCCCTCCCGCGCCATCCGCGCGCACCTGCGCAGACACGGCAGCCGCGGCGGCAGACCAGCCGCTTTCGACCGCGAGCCGTATAAACAGCGCACCGTCGAGCGCATGCGTCAACCGCTTGAAGCAATTGCGCGGCCTGGACACTCGATACGACAAAACCGCGATCCTGGGCAGCCGCCAAGATAGTCGTGCTGACCTTTCGGGGTAATGAGGGAGGTCGCGTCGGGGATCGAGGGCGTCAAAGCCGTCGAGTTCGGCGGGGGCGGGTTACTGTGCGGCCACCATGCCGTAGCTCACCAGAACAGGAAACCGACAATGGAAATCCGACTCGGAGTTCTCGCTCTCCTCGAAGCAAAGCCTGGCAAGGGTGATGAGCTGGCCGCGTTTTTGCAAGAAGGCCGTGAACTGGTGCTGGCCGAGCAGGGCACCGTCACGTGGTACGCATTCAAGATCGACGACAGTAACTACGGCATGTTCGACACCTTCGAGACCGACGAAGCTCGCGACGCCCACCTCGCGGGACAGATGCCACGAGCCATCGGCCAGGTCGCTACCGACCTGCTCGCCTCCGCGCCGGACATCCGCACGGTCGACGTCGTCGCCTTCAAGTAGTCGACGGAATCCAATATCAGCTGGAGGATTGTATGACCGAACATCGCATGCCTTGGAATGACCTCGTGTCCTGGTCCCAGGAACACGACCTGCTGGCACTCCGGCTCTACGTGGTGATTTCCGAACCGACCAACGGCCTCGGCCCGGTACTCGAGCATCTGGATCCCCACGTGGCCTACCAGACCCGCATGGAAAATGACGGGATCATGTTCGCCGCCGGGCCGTTGGCCGACGATGCCGAGGAGCAGTGGAACGGCGAGGGCCTCTTCGTCTACCGCGCGTCCTCCCGCGAAGAGGCGGTTGGGATCGCCGAGAGCGATCCGATGCACCAGAGCGGGGCGCGGCGATTCATTGTCCACCCCTGGCTGCTGAACGAGGGCACTTATAACGTCCGGCTTTTCTACTCGGGTGGCCGGCCCCGGATCAGCTGACTCCCAAGGCAGATGCCGGGTGCATGACGCGCCACCTGATCGTCGCCCGGTCGGGCCCTGCCGACCCCCGCCGCGAACACCCGCGACAGCCTCGCCCAGCCCCTTGTGCAGGGCACCACCCGTTCGCAGATACACCTAAGGAAGATCATGAGCGTTGAATCCGCCGACACCACTGAGATAGCAGCGTCGAACCGGCGTACGTTCCTGAGGCGTGCGGCGACGACCGCCGCCATACCCGCCGGAGCGATGCTCCTCGGTGGGGCACTGCCCGCCGACGCGGTGGCCGCGGAAGCCCCCGGACTGCCCGACTACGCACCCGTTCCCGCCGCATCGGTCGGGCCCGCGCTCAACGAGGCCGGCTACTTCGTCGGCGCGATCAAGGGAAACCTCTACTGGGTCACCGACTCCTTCTACCAGGCCATGTTCCTCACCACCCGGGAGGGCGTGGTCCTGGTCGACGCACCGCCCACCCTCGGCCACAACCTGCTGCGGGCCATCGAGCAGGTGACCCGTGCCAACGGAAAGCCCTCCAAGGTCACTCATCTGATCTACTCGCATTCCCACGCCGACCACATCGGGGCCTCCTCCATCTTCGGCAAGGACGTGATACGCATCGGTCACAGCGAGACCCGCCGGTTGCTGCGCATCGCAGCCGACCCCAACCGGCCTGTGCCCACGCACACGTTCGAAGACAGCTATGTAGTGAAGGTGGGCGGCGAAAGACTTGAGCTCGCCCACCACGGCCCGAACCACACGCCGGACAACATCTTCATCCACGCCCCCAACCAGGCGACGTTGATGGTCGTGGACGTACTGTTCCCCGGCTGGGCACCGTTCGGGAACCTCGCCATGTCCGAGGACATCCCAGCCTGGATCAAAGCGCACGACACCGCCCTGGGCTACCCGTGGAAGACGCTCGTCGGCGGCCACCTCGGCCGTCTCGGTGTCCGGGACGACGCCCTCATCCAGCAGCGGTACGTCGCGGACCTCGAAGCCGAGGTCCGCGCGGCTTCGGCGTCGCTCGACCCCACTCCCTTCTTCCAGAAGTACGGGCCCAGCGGCAACTCCTGGGCCATCTTCAAGACCTACCTCGACGCCGTCGCCCGACAAGCGGCCGCCCCTGTCACGGCCAAATACAGCGGCACCCTGGCCGCCGCCGATGTCTTCACCACCGACAACGCCTTCGTCATGCTCGAATCGCTGCGCATCAACAGCGGAGTTCTCGGCCCGTTCGGCGTCCGTCCGTAGAACCATGCCGCCGTGAGCGCACCGGCGCCATGTCCCCCGGCCACGACGGGGCAGTTGCCCACCACTGTCCTGGTTCAGCCGACGGCTGTCAGCCGGGCGAACGTGACCTTGATGCGACGTAATGCCCGAAAAATTCACCAAAGGTCACCGTGATTTTTGTAGTTGACACTCCAATCTAGAGTCGTAGAATGGAGTGAGCCCTGCAAAACATGCTCGGTGTGATACGCCGCCGAGAGCGGCGAGGAGGTCATTGTGAACACGATTGACCACGTAACCCCGCAATCAGCGGGAGTCTTGACCTTCAGCCCCGACGGGGTCCTCTTCCTGGGCGACAGCAAGCTCGGGGCCGTCTTCGCGTTCGAGACGGAACGGGGCACGGCGCCGGCCTCGCTCGATCCCTTCCTCTTCGAGTCGATCGACGAGAAGATCGCCGCGGCGCTGGGCGTAACGGTGAAAAGCCTGGTGATGAACGGGATGGCCGTGCATCCTGTGACGCGCGAGCCGTACCTGGCGGTCGGCGTGCGCAACGGCGATCGCCTGGAGGCCGCGGTCGTGAGCGTCTCGCTCGCCGGCGAGGTCCGCCCCTTCGACCTCTCATCGTCGAAAGTGACGGTGCACCAGCTGTCCGACGTTCCCGACGAGGACAAGACCTTCACGTCGCGGGCCGGCTTCTTCCCGGTGCCGCCGGCGGCCGTCTACGACGAGAAGGCGCGTACGCCGCTCCGGTCCATGACGATCGTGGACCTGAAGTTCCACGCCGGAGAGGTGTTCGTCGCCGGCGTCTCGAACCAGGAGTTCTCCTCCACGCTGCGGCGGATCCCCTACCCGTTCACCGGGGCCGCCAGTGAGACCCAACTGGAGATCTACCACCTCGCCCACGGCCAGTACGAAACGCGTGCGCCGATCCGGACCATGCAGTTCGCCACCATCGACGGCGAGGACACGCTCATCGCCGCCTACGCCTGCAGCCCGCTCGTCACCATTCCGGTCTCGGAGCTGACGCACGGCGCGAAGGCGAGGGGCAAGACGATCGGCGACATGGGCAACGGCCAGCCCATCAGCATGGTCGCCTACCGTGACGGGGAGGAGGACAAGCTGTTCATCACCAATGTCAGCCGCGGCCCCGTGGTGGTCCCGCTCTCCGGGATCCGCTCCGCCGAAGGTTTCACCCCCGAGAACCGCCCGGCCCAGGGCCCGATGCTGGACCAATCCCCTTTCATGCCGGCCGGGCCGGTCGGCAAGCAGGTGCTGTTCGTCGGATCGTCGCTGCGGGCGGATCTGTTCAGCGACCGCTTCCTTGTCTCGCTGACCCGCTACGCGGACACCGGCGATCTGACGCTTGAGACCCTGCCGGTCGCCCCGCTCCCTGCGCGGCTGGACAAGATCTGGGTGGAGATGGACTTCCCGGGCGTCGAGGGCTCGTCGAAGCGGGCGGCGTGAACGCCGGGTTCGGTCCCTGAGCGCGCCGGAGGCGCAGATGCGAACTTCCCCCGAGATGCCGATCCGCATTTCTCCTCAAGCCAAGGTCCTCCCCGCCAACACCTTGCGTTTCTACGTACATTTTCCGAGGTCGGGAGAGGCGCACTTCGACCGTGACTACCTCTGCCTGCTGAACGAGGAGGAACAGGTGGTGCGTGACCCCTTCCTCGTCCTGCCGTACGAGCTCTGGTCCGTCGACGGGCGCCGCCTGACGGTCCTGATGGAGCCAGGAAGGATCAAACGCGGTATGGGAGGGGACCCGTCCCACGAGCCGGCGCTTGTCGTCGGGCGGACGTACAGCCTTGTTGTCACGGCGCTCGGGCAAACAGCGCGCCATACGTTCCGTGTGGGCGATCCGGTTCTGGAGGCGGTCGACGAGACCCTCTGGCGCCTCGTCTCCCCGACGGCGGGGAGTCGCGATCCCGTCGTCGTGCACTTCGACAGGGTGATGGACGCCGCCCTTGGCGAGGACGAGATCGGAGTCCTGGCCCCTTCGGGAGAGGTCGTCCGGACGCGTGTGTCACTCGCACCGGACGGAACTGCGGCACGGCTCGTCCCGAGTCACCCGTGGCGCACCGGGGAACACCGCCTCGTCGTCTCCGAACGTCTCGAAGACGTTTGTGGCAACAGGTTGGGCGAGGCCCTGGACCATGACCTGGGTGCGGGTGGGCCACCGCGGGCCGGGATGATCAACTTCACTCCGCGCGGCGGCGTCGCGCCCTCGTCCGCTCGGGCGGTGCGCTGAGGCGGCCGGCGTCCCGACACTTCTGTAGTGTCGACTCCAAAGTGGGTATATGCTGTGTGTATGGAGCATGTGGCAGTCGAAGGCCGGACAGGCGGTACAGGGGCGACGGGCGCGGGCGTCGAAGCCGGGGCGGCGCCGGCCCGGAAATTCACGGCGAAGGGTCTGGCGACCCGGGCTCGCATCGTCTCCGCCGCCGCCGAGCTGGTGTTCGCCCATGGCGTGGCCCGCACCGGCATCGAGGACATTCAGCGGCAGGCGGGTGTCGGCGCGTCGCAGATGTATCACTACTTCACCGACAAGGACGAGCTGATCCGGGCCGTGATCGCTCACCAGACCGACGGCATCCTGGCCGCGCAGCAGCCTTTCCTCGGCGAACTCGACAGCTTTGACACCCTTTGTCGCTGGCGTGATCTGCTGGTCGACCTGCAAGAGCAGCGCAACTGTGTCGGCGGCTGCCCCATCGGATCGATCGCGGCCGAGTTGGCCGACAACGACCCCCACGCGCGAGCGGACCTCGTCGACAGCTTCGAACGTTGGGAGGCTCCGATCCGCGACGGCCTGGCCCGCATGCGCGCCCGGGGCGATCTGCGCCCCGACACCGACACCGATGCCCTCGCCCTCGCCCTGCTCGTCGCACTCCAGGGCGGACTTCTCCTCACCCAGACCCGCCGCGACACCACCCCCCTGCGCACCGGTCTCGATGCCGTCCTGGCCCACATCCGAACCTACGCGACCGAGCCGGACGCGGCGTCTCACCGCGCTGCCGCAGCGCTTTCCGCACCTCACGCCGGAGGTGCCTGACGACACCCGCGGGCGAATAATCGTTCGATGGAGAGTCAACTCGTTGCTAGCGTCTGCGTCGTGGCGAAACTCAATCAGATCATCGCGGTCGAGAAAGGCGTCAAGGCCAAGGCGCACCAGGACCTGACGGCGGCTCATCACGGCCTCCAGAAGCCGGCGTTGCTCGTCGGCATCTCCCGTACGTACCAGGCGAAGGACGAGGAGGGCGAGCAGCTTCCGCCCGAGTCGACCCGGGTCCAGGTCCAGGCCGAGGACGTACTGCGCGACACCGCGAAGTCGCTGACGCGGCTGTTCGACGTGACCGCCACCAAGGACTGGGCGAACTGCGAGGCCCGCGCCGATGTCACCGTGGACGGGCGGGTGTTGGTGGCCGCCGTGCCCGTCTCGTACCTCCTCTTCCTGGAGAAGCAGCTGACGGACCTCAACACCTTCGTCCGCAAGCTGCCGGTGCTGGACGCGTCGGAGGCCTGGAGCCAGGACCCGTCGACGGACGCGTGGAAGACCGAGGCGGTACGGACGCTCCGTACGAAGAAGGTCCCGCGCAACCACGTGAAGGCCGAGGCCACGGAGAAGCACCCGGCGCAGGTCGAGGTGTACTACGAGGACATCCCGGTCGGTTACTGGACCACGACCAAATTCAGCGGCGCCCTGCCGGCCCGCCGGGTCAACGAGCTGCTCGACCGGGTGGAGAAGCTCCAGCAGGCCGTGAAGTTCGCCCGCGAGGAGGCCAACGGCGCCGAGGTCACCGACCAGCGGGTGGGTGACGCTGTGTTCGGCTACCTGTTCGGGTAGCCTCATTGATTCCCCGACCGGCGCACAGACACCGGCCGGGGTGCGCGAGGAGCGCAAGCTGAAACTGAGGCTTGTCGTGAAAGGCGCGGTTCCGGTGGAGGTTCGACTCCTCCCCGAGGCGCTTCCTGCCTCGGTGGCCCAACTGGCAGAGGCGACCGCGATCAATCTCAGACTATTGCTCCAGACTCAGCATTCGCCACCGATCGCCGGATCGACCGGACTCAGGCCCCGGACGTCGAAATGCCGGTTCAATTCCGGTCTGCGCAGCTCGATGCGCGGTGGTCCAAAGGCAGGACGCGACGACATCATGCTGACCTGGGTCCTCAAGTGTGCCGGTGTGCGACATGGTGGCAATCTCAGGGCTCGGGAGCCGGCTACGCTCCCGAGCCCGCTCCCGTTCCGCGGTTCTCCCCACCGAGGCCCGGCGGGCCCGGAGTTCACTGCCGGTAGCCGCCCAGGAAACGGCCGATGCGGCTGATCGCGGCGTCGAGATCGTCGGCGTACGGCAGGGTCAGGATCCGGAAGTGGTCCGGGCGGGGCCAGTTGAAGCCCGTGCCCTGCACCACCTGGATCTTCTCGCGCAACAGCAGGTCCAGGACGAAGCGTTCGTCGTCGTGGATCTTGTGCACCTTGGGGTCGAGGCGCGGGAACGCGTACAGCGCGCCCTTCGGTTTGACGCACGAGACGCCGGGGATCTCGTTGAGCTTCTCCCAGGCCCGGTCGCGCTGTTCGCGCAGCCGGCCGCCGGGAGCCGTCAGCTCGTGGATGGACTGCCGGCCGCCGAGCGCGGCCTGGATGGCGTACTGCGCGGGCGCGTTGGGGCACAGCCGCATCGACGCCAGCATGGTCAGCCCCTCCAGATAGCTGCGGGCGTGCTGCCTGGGACCCGAGACGACGAGCCAGCCGGAGCGGAAACCCGCCACGCGATACGTCTTCGACAGCCCGCAGAAGGTGAGGACGACCAGGTCGGGGGCGAGGACGGCGGCGCAGTGGTGCACCGCGTCGTCGTAGAGGATCCGGTCGTAGATCTCGTCGGCGAACACCATCAGCTGGTGGCGGCGCGCGAGATCGAGGATGCCTTCGACGATCTCGCGCGGATAGACCGCGCCGGTGGGGTTGTTGGGGTTGATGATCACGACGGCCTTGGTACGGTCGGTGATCTTCGACGCCATGTCCTCCAGGTCCGGGTACCACTCCGCGGACTCGTCGCAGAGGTAGTGCACCGCCCGGCCCCCGGCCAGGGTCGTCGCGGCGGTCCAGAGCGGGAAGTCCGGTGCGGGGATGAGGACTTCGTCCCCGTCCTCCAGCAGCGCCTGCACCGCCATGGAGACCAGTTCGGACACGCCGTTGCCGAGGAAGACGTCGTCGACGGTCACCTCGGCCAGCCCCAGGGTCTGGTAGCGCTGGGCGACGGCGCGGCGGGCGGAGAGGATCCCGCGCGAGTCCGTGTAGCCGTGGGCCTGCGGCAGCATCCTGATCATGTCCTGGACGATCTCCTCCGGCGCCTCGAAGCCGAAGGCCGCGGGGTTGCCGGTGTTGAGGCGCAGGACGCTGTGGCCTGCCTCCTCCAGGGCGTCGGCCTGCTCGATGACCGGGCCGCGGATCTCGTAACAGACCTCGCTGAGCTTGCTCGACTGCCGGAATTCCATGCGGTGGGCTCCCAGACCTCGTTCGACCTTCTTGCCATTCTTGCGATACTTGGTTTTACCAAGTGTGAGCTTGGAAAGTCCAACAACATGTCTAGACTGCGACGCATGCCACGCCGCCGAAGCTACGACCAGTACTGTTCCGCCGCCCGTGCGCTCGACGCCGTGGGTGACCGCTGGACCCTGCTGATCGTCCGTGAACTGCTGGCGGGTCCCCGCCGCTACACCGATCTGCATGCCGATCTGCCGGGCGTCAGCACGGACGTGCTCGCGTCCCGGCTCAAGGACATGGAGCGCGACGAACTGGCCACGCGCCGCAAGCTGCCCCCGCCGTCGGCCGCGGTCGTGTACGAACTCACCGAGCGGGGGCGGGGGTTGCTGCCGGTGCTCACGGCGCTGGCGCGGTGGGGCGCCCCGGCCCTGGCGGAGCGCCGCCCCACCGACGCCGTACGGGCGCACTGGTTCGCCGTACCGCTGATGCCGGTGCTCGCCGCGTGCGGGGCGGGGGCGGGCGCGGAGGGGGTGGTGGAGGTGCGGCTGGACGAGGGGGTGTTCCATGTCCGGCTGAGGGGTGGGCCGTTGGACCCGTCCGACCCTTCGGGCTCTTCGGGCTCCAGCGGGGTCACGTACGGCGACGGCCCCGCCGACGCCCCCGATGCCTGCCTCGTCCTGGACGCCGACACGTGCCGCGCGGTGGGCGCGGGGACGCTCGCGCTCGCCGACGGGGTGCGGGACGGGCGGATCGAGGTGGCGGGCGACAGCCCCCTGGCGAAGGCGCTGCGGGGCGTGTGAAGACGCGTGTGTGACGCGGCGTCAGGAGAAGTCGCGGAAGTGGGCGAACCGGGCACGGGGATCGAGTAGCGTGACCGATTTGGCGCGGTCGTCGGCGGATCGGGTGTGCACTTCACCTGCAACTCCGCCCGTCCACACGTGAGTTGGAGGAACGATGAGGGCTTGGAACAGGCGGCGCGCGGCGGGGACCGGGCGGCTGGGCCGGCGGTTCCGGGCGGTAGGTTCCGGCAGGGCGGCGCTCGTCACCGCGTCCGTGGCGGCGCTCGCGGTGGTGCCGTCCGCCGCGCTCGCCACCCCGGGCAGCGGGGTGACGGGCACGATCCTGGCCCAGGGCACCTCGGACTCCACCCTCAAGGTGAAGGCCAAAGGGCGTACGGACGTGGTCGTACGGACCATCACCGTCGCGCCGGGCGGCTCCACCGGCTGGCACTACCACCGGGGCCAGCTCATCGTCGTCGTGCAGTCCGGCACGCTGACCAGGACCCTGGACGACTGCTCGGTCGAGGTGACGCCCGCCGGGAGATCGTTCGTCGAGCCGTCGGGGGCGCTCCACCGCCACATAGGCCGCAACCTGGGCAGCGAGCCGGTGGTCCTCTACCTCACCTACCTGCTGCCGGCCGGCAGCGCGCTGTCCGAGGACGCGGACCCGCCGACCTGCGCGCACGAGTGATCGCCGCGTGAGTGACCGATGATGAACGGGTGCGACTCGAAGCGATCACCTGGGACCGGCTGACCGACGCCCTCGCCGAGCGGCTGCTGGAGACGGCACCCGCCGACGGCGGCCCCTGGCTGCGCGTCGCCGTCGACGGCGCGCCGGCCGCGGGGACCGGCGCCCCCGCCGCCGCGCTGGCCGACGCGCTGAGGCTGCGCGGCCGGTCGGTCCTCGTGATCGACACGGCGGGCTTCCTGCGCCCGGCGTCGCTGCGGTACGAGTTCGGCCGCGAGGACCCCGACACGTACTACCACGGGTGGTTCGACACGGGCGCGCTCTGGCGCGAGGTCTTCGGCCCGCTGGACCCGGGCGGCAGCGGACGCGTCCTGCCCGACCTCTGGGACCCCGCCACGGACCGCGCGACCCGCAGCGCGCCCCTCGAACTCCCGCCCGGCGGCGTACTGGTGACGCACGGTCCGTTCCTGCTGGGCCACTGGTTCACGTTCGACCTGACGGTGCACCTGAGCCTGTCCCCGAACGCCCTCCACCGCCGCACGAACGAGCCCGAACGCTGGACCCTCCCCGCCTTCGAGCGGTACGAGAAGGAGGTCACCCCCGCCGAAACGGCCGACGTAGTAGTACGAGCCGACGACCCCCGCCACCCGGCCTGGGGAGGCCTCCCCTAACCCCTGAAGGGCCCGCCGCCACACCGGTGCGGCGCACCAGGGGCCCACGTCCGCGCAGTGCCCGCGAGGGCGGGCGAAACACCGGCCCTCGTGGCCGCGCCCCCGCGCATCGCGCCCGGTGCGGCCCCCCCCCGCGATGTCGGTGGGGCCGCCCGAAGCGCCCCCACCCGCATTCGCGTGACGCGTCCACGCCGTGCGGCCGCGTCCACGTGGTGGGGCCCGGGACGGATACCCGCGCCACGTGGCCCCCGCCTTGTGGGCGAAGGGCGCCCCTCCGCGGAGGCCTCAGCCCTCCTCCCGCCCCGCCCCCGGTCGGCCCCCCGCCCGGGTCACCGCCGCCGCGCCCGCCCGGCAGCCCTCCTTCGCCGCCTCCGGGGGGTCCGCGCCCGTCAGGCGGGCCGCGAGGTACGCGCCCGTGAAGGCGTCGCCCGCTCCCGTCGAGTCGACGGGCCGGGCCGCGACCGGGGGCACGCGGGCCGTCACCTCGCCCGCCTCGGCCACCACCGCGCCCGCCTCGCCCAGGGTCACCACCGCCACCCTTCCCGGCCGGCTCAGCGCGGCCGCGGCCTTCTTGGCGTCCGCCAGGCCGGTGAGGAGCCTGGCCTCGTCCGCGTTGGGGAGAAGCGTTTCCGCGCCCTCGATCTCCGCCAGGAGGCGCTCCACGCCCAGCTCCTCGATGAACGCCACCGACGCCGGGTCCACGCTCACCGCGATGCCGCGCTCCCGCGCCGAGGCCAGCGCCGCCGCGGCGGCCTCCCGCCCGGTCTCGGAGAAGTACAGATAACCCGACAGATGCAGTCGGCCGACCCCGTCCAGCAGCGACGGCGACCAGTCGTCGGCGGACAGCCGCACCGACGCCCCGCTGTCCGTGAGGAAGGTCCGTTCCGCGGAGGCGTCCACCAGCGAGATGACCGTGGCGGTCGGCACCTCGTCGTCCACGACGAGCCGCGCCCGCACGCCCGCGTCCCGCAGCGACGCCTCGTGCCACGCCCGCGCGTCCGTCCCCACCCGGGCCAGCAGCCGTACGTCCGCACACCCCCAACGGGCCGCCCAACAGGCCGCGTTAGCCCCCGCGCCGCCCGGCAGGAGACGGATGTCGGCCGTCGTGTCCGTGCCACGCGCGAGCGGTGACCGGTGGCGGGCCACCACATCGGTGGCCACGTCCCCGACCACCAACAGCCCACCATCCGAACCGGGTACGGACCCGGACCCTGACCCACCGCCGGGGCCGGGGTCCCGCCCCCTCACCACGCCCCCGCGATCCCCGCCGCCAGCCGCACATTCCCCCGTACCGCCGCCAGGTTCGCCTCCAGCGACGCGCCCCCCGTCCCGCGCACCAGGCGTTCCAGCAGGAACGGCGTGACGGCCTGGCCCGTCACCCCCGACTCCCGGGCCGCGTCGAGGGCCTCCGCCAGCACCCTGTCGTGCAGCTCCGGGTCCAACTGCTCCGACTCCGGTACGGGGTTGGCGACCACGATCGCCGAATCCGGCCCGCCGAGCGCGTCCTGCGCGCGCATCACCGCCGCCACCTCGCCGGGCGTACGGACCGTCCAGTCGACGGGCTCGCCCGAGGACGACAGGTAGAAGCCGGGGAAGTACGCCGTCCCGTACCCGAGGATGCCGACGCCCAGCGTCTCCAGCCGTTGCAGCGTCGCCGGCACGTCGAGGATCGACTTCACGCCCGCGCAGACCACCGTGATCCGGGTCCGCGCCAGCAGCCGCAGGTCCGCCGACTCGTCCTGCGTCTCGGTCCACCCCCGGTGGACCCCGCCGAGCCCGCCCGTCGCGAACACCCGGATCCCCGCCCGCGCCGCGAGGAACGCCGTCGCGGAGACCGTCGTCGCCCCGCTCGCCCCCGCCGCGAGCGCCGGCGCCAGGTCACGATCGCCCAGCTTCCGTACGGAGCTGTCCCCGGCGACCCGCTCCAACTGGGTCTTGTTCAGGCCCACATGGGCCCGCCCGTCCAGCACGGCCACCGTCGCGGGCACGGCGCCGCCGGACCGTACAAGCTCCTCAAGCTCTTCCGCCACCGCCAGATTGCGCGGGCGCGGCAGCCCGTGCGCGATGATCGTCGATTCCAGCGCGACGACGGGACGGCGCTCCGCGAGCGCGTCCCGTACCTCGGGGGACAGGTGCGTTGTGGTGTCTGACATGACCCCATCCCTGGCACGCGACGGGCCCGCGCAAACGTCCACGACGTCGCACGGGCCCCATCAGCCCCTTCTCACCCGGACGCGCCCACTCACCCGGACGCGCCCCAGCCGCTCAGGCGGCCTGCGCGTGGTCCAGCGCCCCGTTCGGGTTCAGCACGTACTTCCGGCTCACGCCCTGGTCGAACTCCTCGTACCCCTCCGGCGCGTCCTCCAGCGGGAGGACCGTCGCGTTGACCGCCTCGGCGATGTGGATACGGTCGTACATGATCGCCATCGCCAGCGCCCGGTGGTACTTCATCACCGGCGTCTGACCGGTCGAGAAGGTGTGGCTCTTCGCCCAGCCGAGCCCCAGCCTGACCCGCAGCGTGCCGGACTGCGCGTCCGAGTCGATCCCCCGGGGGTCCTCGGTGACGTACAGGCCCGGGATGCCGAGCGCGCCACCCGCCCTGACCACGCCCATCAGCGAGTTGAGTACGGTGGCCGGCGCGTCGTCGGAGCCCCGGCCGTGGGACTTGGCCTCGAACCCGACCGCGTCGATCGCCGAGTCCACCTCGGGAACGCCCAGGATCTGGGCGACCTGCTCCTCGACCCCGCCCTGGGCGAGGTCGATCGTCTCGCAGCCGAAGCTGCGGGCCTGCGCCAGGCGTTCGGTGTTGAAGTCCGCGACGATGGCCACCGCGGCGCCGAGCAGCTGACACGCGGCCGCGGACGCGAGTCCGACGGGACCCGCCCCCGCGATGTACACGGTCGAGCCCGCGCCCACGCCCGCCGTCACCGCTCCGTGGTAGCCGGTCGGCAGGATGTCGGTGAGCATCGTCAGGTCGAGCAGCTTCTCGCGGGCTGCCTCCGGGTCGGGGAAGCGCAGCAGGTTGAAGTCCGCGTACGGCACCATCACGTACCGGGCCTGCCCGCCGACCCAGCCACCCATGTCGACGTAGCCGTAAGCTCCGCCGGCCCGGGTCGGGTTGACGTTCAGACAGATGCCGGTCTGGCCTTCCTTACAGTTACGACACCGTCCGCAGGCGATGTTGAAGGGCACCGACACCACGTCACCGACGTGGATGAATTCGACGTCGGGGCCGCGCTCCACGACCTCACCGGTGATCTCGTGCCCCAGGATCAACCCCTCCGGGGCGGTCGTACGCCCGCGCACCATGTGCTGGTCGCTGCCGCATATGTTCGTCGCGAGTACTTTCAGGATGACGCCGTGCCGGCATTTCCGTCCGGCGTTCGCGGGGTCCACCCCCGGGCCGTCCTTGAGTTCGAGTGTCGGGTATTCGGTGTTCCTGACCTCCACCTCACCCGGCTTGAGATACGTGAGTCCCGCGTTTCCCTCGGCCATGCCTGTTCGCCGTCCCTTCGGCTGTCCGCGTCCCGGCGGGCAACGCGCCAACCGCGCGCGAAATCGCCCGTTTGTCGCATCTCCATTCAGCCTAGGTCCGGTACGAAAAGCGGGCAAACAGGAGTAAAAGTTGCGAGTTACCGCGTGGTACGCATACGGCTCCGGGGAGGCTCCGCGCCCCCTCGGCCCACCGCGTCCCGCACCACGTCCGGCCTGTTGGTGATGATCCCGTCCACCCCGAGCCCCGCGACCCGCACCGCGTCCGCGGCCTCGTCCACCGTCCAGGTGCTGACCCGCAGCGGCTTGCCGTGCGGGCCCTTCAGGCGGTGCACCGCGGCCACGTAGTCACCGGTGAGCGCGGTGTACGTCGGATTGATCTGGTCCGCGAACGCCGCGTACGACGGCAGGTCGACCACCGCGGGCGTCCCCAGGAAGCCCGTCGTGAGGTCGGCCCGCTGCTCGTGCACCGCGCGGAGGCTCGCCGCGCCGAAGCTCTGGACGACCAGCCTGTCCTCCACGTGCGCGTCGTCCAGCCAGCCCTCCTGTCGCAGCACGCGCAGGATGTCCGCCTCGATCCCCGGGTAGAGCTCGGGGCCCTTGATCTCCAGGAGCAGGTTCTGCCGGTTCTTCTCCACGGCGTTCAGATACTCCTTGAGGGTGGGCACCCGGACGCCCTCCCAGCGCGCGCCGAGCCGGCTCCCGGCGTCCAGCCGGGCGATCTCGGCGGCGGTGAAGTCCTTGACCTTCCACGGAGAGCGGCCGGGGAAGACCCGCTCCACGTCGGTCGTCCGGCTGAGCGTGGTGTCGTGGACGACCACCAACTCCCCGTCCTTCGTCCGCTGGACGTCGTTCTCCACCCAGTCGATGCCCAGGTCGGCCGCGGCGTCGACGGCGGCGAGCGTGTTCTCCGGCGCGTAGGCGGACGCGCCGCGGTGCGCGATGACGAGGGGCACGTCCGTGGACGCGCCCTTCTGCGCGCCCGCGTGTGGTGTCGTGGCCGTCCCCGCGTGTGGTGTCGTGGCCGCCGCCGCGCACCCCGGCAGGAGCAGCGCCGCGGCGCCCAGCAGCGCGGCCGTCGTCACTGAGGTCCGTGAGGTCCGTGCGTCCACCTGTACTCCTCGTCCTGGGATCCCTGGTACCGATGCCGGCGATCGCGGTGGGCCCGAGGGTGACAGCCCTCGGCCGACGGGGAGCGGGCGAGATCAGGACGCCATGGGAAGCCATGGCGAGGGAAAGCCCTTTCCCGACCGCTTTTTTCGCCGTTTCCGGCTCAATGTCGACAAAACTCCGGGTAACTGTTTGCTTACGGCCCCCGCCGTCCTACCCTCGCCCCGAACCAGCGCTTCCGCACATGGAGCACATGGCGCACACGGCGCGAAGGGGCATACCGCTATGCAGGGCACGATCGACGGATTCAGCCACGGTCCCGGCACGCCCGTGGCGGGCCTTCTGGTGGCCTGCCTCGGCGGCGTTCTCGGCCTGCTCTGCGCCGCGCGGTCCCTGCGCACCCCGCGTCCCTGGAAGCCGGGCAGACTCGCCCTGGGCGCCGCCGCCCTCGGCTCCGGCGTCTGGGGCATGTACCTCATCACGATGACCGGCTTCGCCGTCGAAGGGATGCCGATCGACTACGACAGGTTCACGACGCTCGCCTGTCCGATCGTGGGAAGTGTGATGGCCGCCGCCGGGATCTTCGT
The DNA here is from genome assembly GCF_035961655.1 of Streptomyces sp. NBC_01317. Taxonomy (NCBI): domain Bacteria; kingdom Bacillati; phylum Actinomycetota; class Actinomycetes; order Kitasatosporales; family Streptomycetaceae; genus Streptomyces; species Streptomyces sp. NBC_01317. Next base: position 6,306,906 of record NZ_CP108393.1, read on the forward strand.
CGTCGGCTACCGCGGGTCCACCCCGTTGGCCCTGGTCACCGGCGGTAGCGTCACCGGCCTCTCCCTCGCCACCACCCACTACCTCGGCATGGACGCCGTCCGGCTGCCGGGCCGTCTCGAGTACGACACCACGACCGTGGCCCTCTCCGTCCTGATCGCCGTCGTCGGCGCGACCGCCGCCCTGTGGCTCGTCGTCTCCCACCGGGGGCTCGCGCCCGTTCTGGTCGCCGGAGCGGTGATGGGCGGCGCGGCGACCGGGATGCACTACGCCGCGATGGCCGCGCTGCGGGTCCGGGTGGGCGGGACCGGCCACGGCTCCGAGAGCACCTCGCCGACGGGCTTCCTCGCCGTCCTGCTGATCGTCCCCGGGCTCGTCCTGCTGGTCACGGCCGTCGTCGTCCTGAGCGAGCCGCGCCGGGCCGCGCCCGACCGGCAGGGCCCAGGACGGTCCGGGTCCGCCCCGGCCGGACCGTGCGGGCACGTCGGTGTCCCCCGCCAGCGGATGCGCCCGCGCCGGCCGAACCGGGGCCCGTCCAGGACCGCCCCCTGGGGCCCCGGGGGCGACCGGGCCGACCGGACGGCCGCCCGGACCTCCCGGGGCGGCTCCCCGGACTTCCACGACTGGTGACCGGGCGGCGGCTCCGGAGCCCGTCACCGCAGGTCACAGGCGCCGCGACGCCGACTGTCAGTGCGGGGCCGTACGGTGGATCCATGCGGCCTGTTTCCCAGATCGAACGTACGGTGGCGCCTTTCGAGGTCGTCAGTTCCTACCAGCCCAGCGGCGACCAGCCGACGGCCATCGCCGACCTGGAGAAGCGCGTCCGCGCCGGCGAGAAGGACGTCGTCCTCCTCGGCGCGACCGGCACCGGCAAGTCGGCGACCACGGCCTGGATGATCGAGAAGCTCCAGAGGCCCACGCTGGTGATGGCTCCGAACAAGACCCTGGCCGCCCAGCTGGCGAACGAGTTCCGCGAGCTGCTGCCGAACAACGCGGTCGAGTACTTCGTCTCGTACTACGACTACTACCAGCCCGAGGCGTACGTCCCGCAGTCGGACACGTACATCGAAAAGGACTCCTCGATCAACGAGGAGGTCGAGAGGCTGCGCCACTCCGCGACGAACTCCCTGCTCACCCGCCGTGACGTGATCGTGGTCGCCTCGGTCTCCTGCATCTACGGCCTCGGTACGCCGCAGGAGTACGTGGACCGGATGGTGCCCCTCAAGGTCGGCGCCTCGATCGACCGCGACCAGCTGCTCCGCCGCTTCGTCGAGATCCAGTACACGCGCAACGACGTCGCGTTCGCGCGCGGCACCTTCCGTGTGCGCGGCGACACCATCGAGATCTTCCCGGTGTACGAGGAGCTGGCCGTCCGCATCGAGATGTTCGGCGACGAGATCGAGGCGCTGACCACCCTCCACCCGCTGACCGGCGAGGTCATCAGCGAGGACAACGAGCTGTACGTCTTCCCGGCCAGCCACTACGTGGCGGGACCGGAGCGCATGGAGAAGGCGGTCAACGGCATCGAGCGCGAGCTGGAGACCCGGCTCGCCGAGCTGGACAAGCAGGGCAAGCTCCTGGAGTCCCAGCGCTTGCGCATGCGGACGACGTACGACATCGAGATGATGCGCCAGATCGGCTCCTGCTCGGGGATCGAGAACTACTCGATGCACTTCGACGACCGCGGCCCCGGCACCGCGCCCAACACGCTCCTCGACTACTTCCCCGAGGACTTCCTGCTCGTCATCGACGAGTCGCACGTGACCGTGCCGCAGATCGGCGCGATGTACGAGGGGGACGCGTCCCGCAAGCGGACCCTCGTCGACCACGGCTTCCGGCTGCCGTCCGCCCTGGACAACCGCCCGCTCAAGTGGGAGGAGTTCCAGAAGCGGATCGGCCAGACCGTCTACCTCTCCGCCACCCCGGGGAAGTACGAGCTGTCGCGCGGCGACGGCTTCGTGGAGCAGATCATCCGCCCCACCGGCCTCATCGACCCGGAGGTCGTGGTCAAGCCCACCGAGGGCCAGATCGACGACCTGGTGCACGAGATCCGCAAGCGCACGGAGAAGGACGAACGCGTCCTGGTCACCACCCTCACCAAGAAGATGGCCGAGGACCTCACGGAGTACTTCCTGGAACTGGGCATCCAGGTCCGCTACCTGCACAGCGACGTCGACACCCTGCGCCGCGTCGAGCTGCTGCGCGAGCTGCGCTCGGGGGAGTACGACGTCCTCGTCGGCATCAACCTCCTCCGGGAGGGGCTCGACCTGCCCGAGGTGTCGCTGGTCGCGATCCTCGACGCCGACAAGCAGGGCTTCCTCCGGTCCGGCACGTCACTCATCCAGACGATCGGGCGGGCGGCGCGCAACGTGTCGGGACAGGTCCACATGTACGCGGACACGATCACCCCCGCGATGGCCCAGGCCATCGACGAGACCAACCGCCGCCGCGAGAAGCAGGTCGCGTACAACACCGAGCGCGGGCTCGACCCGCAGCCCCTGCGCAAGAAGATCAACGACATCGTCGCCACGATCGCCCGCGAGGAGATCGACACGGAGGCCCTGCTCGGCACGGGCTACCGGCAGGGGAAGGACGGCAGGGCGGCCAAGACGCCCGTGCCTGCGCTCGGCGGCGCGGCCACGAAGGCCGCCAAGGGGGGCAAGGGCGGCAAGGCGGCCGACCGGGGCGCGGTGCTCACCGACCGCCCCGCCGAGGAACTCGCCGGGATCATCCAGGAGATGACCGACCGGATGCGGGCCGCGGCGGCGGAGCTCCAGTTCGAGGTCGCCGCCCGGCTGCGCGACGAAGTGGGCGAGCTGAAGAAGGAGTTGCGGCAGATGAGGGAGGCGGGACAGGTCTGACGGCCCGGCGGGGGACGGGCGGTGCGATGTGTTGCAAGACCGACACAAAAACGGCCCAAGTCTCCTGCCGCGACGACGTGACTGCGTAGGGTGCTGCGCAACCGCACACGGACGGTTGCGGGGGAACCATTCGAGAGGGGACAGCGCGTGGTGGACGTATCCAAGGGCAGTGCGCCCGGGGGCCCTGGGGTCAACCTGACCAAGGGTCAGGCCATCAGCCTGGAGAAGCGGGGCGGGGGCACCCTGACCGCGGTGCGCATGGGGCTCGGCTGGCAGGCCGCGCCGCGCCGGGGCCTGTTCGGCTCCCGCACCCGTGAGATCGACCTGGACGCCTCGGCGGTGCTGTTCGCCGACAAGCAGCCGGTCGACGTGGTCTTCTTCCGCCACCTGGTCAGCGACGACGGCTCGGTGAAGCACACCGGAGACAACCTTGTCGGCGGCGCCGGCCAGGGCGGGGACGACGAGGCCATCCTGGTGGACCTGGAGCGGATCCCGGTCCACATCGACCAGATCGTCTTCACGGTGAACTCGTTCACCGGACAGACGTTCCAGGAGGTGCAGAACGCCTTCTGCCGCATCGTCGACGAGACCAACGGCCAGGAGCTGGCCCGCTACACGCTGGACGGCGGCGGGCAGTACACCGCGCAGATCATGGCGAAGGTGCACCGCGACGGCGCCGGGTGGAAGATGACGGCCCTCGGGAATCCGGCCAACGGCCGCACGTTCCAGGACCTGATGCCGTCGATCCTGCCGCACCTGTAGACACGACACGCACGGCCGGGCACCACACGCGCGGCACGTACCGGCACACGCAGCTCCCGGAGGCAGGCCACGGCCGCCGGGAGCTGCACCGTTGCCACGCACCACAAGCACCGCACACGGACACCGCACCTCCCGCACCGCACCACGCGCACCGCACGAGACCGACGAGGGGACAGAGGCGATGACGGCCGAGCTGGTCCGGGGACAGAACCACCCCCTGCCGCAGACCCGACTGGAGATACGGGTGACGGCCGGCGCGCCGGTCCTGGCCTGCGTCACCCTCGCCGACGCCGCGGGCACCGTACCGGGCACCGAGTGGATCGCCCACCCCGGCTCGCCGACGCTCCCCGGCGTCGAGGTCTCCCGCCAGGCCGCCGCCGGACTGCGCTACCACGTCGACCTGGAGGCCGTGCCCGAGCGGGCCCACCTGGTCCACGTGCTGTTCGCGCTGCCCGAAGGCGTCGGCGGCCCCGAACGCTTCGGCAGCACCGCCGCGCCCTTCGCCGCCGTCACCTCCACCGACGGCACCGAGATCGCCAGCTTCACCCTCACCGCACTCGACGCCGAGTCCGCCGTCGTCGCCCTGGAGCTCTACCGCCGCCAGGGCGCCTGGAAGGTCCGCGCCGTGGGCCAGGGGTACGCGGGCGGCCTCGCCGAGCTGTTCGGCGACCAGGGCCTCCCGGAGGCGCGGGCGTTCGCCGCCACCATCCAGGACGCGGTCGCCCGCCACCTGGCCAACGCCGTCCAGGCCCCCCTGCCAGGATCGCCCGACGGGACCCGTGTCCGGCCCGAGGCACCGGCGCCCGAGCCCGTGACCGCGCCGGCCCCGCCCGGCCCCGTACCGCACCAGCAGCCGGTCCCGCCCACCGGCGCGGACGGAGCGGTCAACTACACGCACCCCGGCCGCCGTACGTCCACACCCCCGACCCCGCCGCCCCCGGCCGCCCCGCCCACCGCACCGGGGCAGCCCCCGCGCCCCGTCGCGGGCGACGCGACGGGCTGGTCCATGGACGAGCGCCTCTACAACCAGGTCTGGGGCATGTTCGAGGACCTGGCCCGCGCCGTCGCCGCCTACCGCAGCGCGATCGACTTCGCCGAGTCCCGGATGGAACAGGAACTGGACCGCGTCCTGTCCGACCCCCGCAACCGCATCGGCCGCGCGGGCGACACCGCCCGGGAGGCGGCCCGCGCCAAACACGACGAGCTGGCCGCCCGCGCGCGTGAGGTCCTCGACCGCGACCTCGCCCAGCTCGCCGCCGAGACCGAGGTCGTCGAGCCGGCCCTCCCGGCGGCCTACGCGGGCTGGGACAACCCCGTCTGGCACGCCTACCGCGTCCCGATGGAGATCCCCATGGCGCTGCGCCTCGGGGACGTCCACCTGCCCGAGCGCCCCGACCTGCGCATCCCGATGCTCGTCCGGCTGCCGCTGGAGCGCGGGCTGTGGGTCGACAGCGGCCGGCTCAGCTCCGAGGGCGCCATGATGATGGACGAGGACCAGCTGCGCCGGCTGGCCATGGACACCGCGGTCATCCACGCCGGGCGCCTGCTGGCCGTCTACCCGCCCGGTGAGTTCACCGTCCACGTGATCGACCCCGCCGGATCGGGAGCCGCCGCGCTGGCCCCGCTGACCTCCTCGGGCGTCCTCGACGGCCCGCCCGCCGCGGGCGCCGCCGGAGTCGCGGCGGTCCTCACGAAGCTCACCCAGCGCGTCGACCTCGTCCAGATGGCCGTGCGCGGCGGCGCGGCCGAGTCGCTGCCGCCGGACCTCGACACCGCCGAGCAGCTGCTGATCGTCAACGACTTCCCGCACGGCTTCGACGACCGGGCCGTGACGCAACTGCGCTACCTCGCCGACGAGGGCCCATCGGTCGGTGTGCACCTGCTGATGGTCGCGGACCGCGAGGACGCCGACGCGTACGGACCGGTGCTCGACCCCCTCTGGCGGTCCCTGCTCCGGATCACCCCGATCCCGGACAGCCACCTCGCCGACCCCTGGGTCGGACACGCCTGGACGTACGAGCCCCCGACGGTTCCGCCGGGCAGCCGCGTGGTGGCCCAGGCGCTCGAACAGGTGGCGGCGGCCCGTCGCGCATGGCGGCGCTGACCTGCGCTCTTGGGCTCCCTTTACCTTTCTCTTTACCTTTCCTTGGTCTTTCCTGTACTCTTCTGGGTATCGGAGGGGAGTACTCCCGTATCGCGACGTACCCGTCAATACGGACCGCAATCGGTCCCGGGGCGTCGGCCCGAGGAGCGGCGGTGGCCGTCCGGGTGGAGGAGACCTCCGGCAGCGACGACGCTGATCTTGTAGCCGTACGACGCCGGAGGCGCAGTGGACGTGTCATGGATCCTGTGGACAACGACCATTCTTGGTCTGTCCGCCTTGATCGCGGTCGACTTCTTCATCGGGCGCAAGCCCCATGACGTGTCGATGAAGGAGGCGGGCATCTGGACGGGTGTCTGGATCGCCCTCGCCGCGCTGTTCGGCCTCGGCCTGATGGTGTTCGGTACGGGCCAGGCCTCCGGCGAGTTCTTCGCGGGCTTCATCACCGAGAAGTCGCTCAGCGTCGACAACCTCTTCGTCTTCGTCCTGATCATGGCGAAGTTCTCGGTGCCCACCCACCTCCAGCAGCGGGTGCTGCTGATCGGTGTGCTGATCGCCCTGGTGCTGCGCGCGATCTTCATCGCCGCCGGGGCCGCGATCATCGCCAGCTTCTCGTGGGTGTTCTTCATCTTCGGCGCGTTCCTGATCTACACCGCCTGGAAGCTCATCCAGGAGGCGCGCTCGGACGACGAGGAGGAGGAGTTCGAGGAGAACCGCCTGCTCAAGTCGATCGAGCAGCGCTTCGGTGTCGCCGACAAGTACCACGGCACGAAGCTCTTCATCCGGAAGAACGGCAAGCGGGTGCTGACCCCGCTGATGGTGGTCATGCTCGCCATCGGCACCACCGACGTGCTGTTCGCGCTGGACTCCATCCCCGCGATCTTCGGCCTGACCCAGGACCCGTACATCGTGTTCACCGCCAACGCCTTCGCCCTGATGGGACTGCGGCAGCTGTACTTCCTGATCGGCGGACTGCTCAAGAAGCTGGTCCACCTCAGCTACGGCCTGTCGGTCATCCTGGGCTTCATCGGGGTGAAGCTGGTGCTGCACGCGCTGCACGAACAGGGCGTCGGTGTCCCGGAGATCTCCATCCCGGTGTCCCTGGCGGTCATCTGCGGTGTCCTGATCATCACCACGATCACCAGCCTCATCGCCTCCAAGAAGCAGACCGAGCGGGACGCGGCGGAGGCCGCCGACTCGGACAAGGACAGCATCGAGGCCTGACCCGACCCGCCTCCGAGCTTCCGCCGCCCCCGGTCTACCGTGGGCGGCGGAATTCGTACGCCGGGGGCGAAAAGGGAAGAAGGCGCGCCGTGCTGCCCGAGCTGACGCTCGCCCGGGGCCTGTCCTCGTGGCGGCCGGACCCGGTGGCCCTGGCCGCCGTGGCCCTCCTGGGAGGGACGTACGGCACCGGAGTGGTACGGCGCCGGCGCGCGGGGAGGAGCTGGCCCGTCGCCCGGACCGGCGCCTTCGTGGTGCTCGGGCTCGGCACGATCGTGGTCGCGACGATGTCGTCCCTCGCGGTCTACGACCGGGTGCTGTTCTGGCCGGCGGCCGTGCAGAACATCCTGCTGGACCTCCTCGCACCCCTCGGCCTGGCCCTAGGCGACCCCCTGGGCCTGGCCGCCCCCGACGGGCCGCTGTACCGGGCGGTGACCTCACCGCCGGCGAAGGTGCTGACGTTCCCCCTGGTCAGCTCGCTCGTGGTGCTCGCCTCGGAGCTGACCGTCTACTTCACGCCGTACTTCGCGGCCTCACTGCACAGCGACGCGGTCCGCCGGCTGATGCAGGCCCAACTGCTGTTCACCGGCTGTCTGTTCGTCCTGCCCATGCTCACCGGCCGCGACCTGCTGCCCCGCTGGTGCACCCACCCCGTCCGGGCCGCGCTGGTCTTCCTGGACGGGCTGTTCGACTCGGTCCCCGGCATCGTCGTCATGACCAGCGGTACGTCGGTCGCCGGACGCTGGTACGCGGCCCAGGGGCGGACCTGGGGGCCCGGTGTGCGGCAGGACCAGCGGCTCGGCGGCGGGCTGATGCTGAGCCTCGCGGAACTGGTCGCGGTGCCGTTCCTGATCGCGGTCTTCGCCGAGTGGTGGCGCGCGGACCGCGCGAAGGCCCGGGACCTGGACGCCCGCCTGGACCGCGAGCCGGCCCCGGCGGCCACGCCCGCCGGGGCGGACGGACCGGGACCGGATCTCGTACGCCCCTGGTGGGAGACGGAGGACGGCGAGGTCGGCCGGCGCATGCGTGAGGGCCGCTGACCGGGACCGCCGTACCGACGCGGGCTACCAGCCCCGCGCGCGCCAGTCCGGCAGGTGCGGGCGCTCGGCGCCGAGGGTCGAGTCGTTGCCGTGACCGGGGTAGATCCAGGCCTCGTCGGGCAGCGCCGCGAAGATCTTCGATTCGAGGCCGTCCATCAGCGTCCCGAAGTCTGTGGGATTGCCGGTGCGCCCCGGACCGCCGGGGAAGAGGCAGTCGCCGGTGAAGACGTGCGGGTGGCCGTGCGGGTCGTCGTAGACCAGCGCGATCGAACCCGGCGTGTGCCCCACCAGGTGCACGGCGGTCAGGACGACCGCCCCGACCCGGATCGTGTCCCCGTCCTCGACCAGGACGTCGGTGGGCACGGGGATGGCCTCGGCGTCGTACCGCCCCGCGTACGTACGGGCTCCGGTGGCCGCCACGACCTCCGCGAGCGCCTGCCAGTGGTCCTGGTGGCGGTGGGTGGTGGCGACGGACGCGATGGAGTCGTCGCCGATCAGTGTCAGCAGCGTGCCCGCGTCGGCCGCCGCGTCGATCAGCAGTTGCTCACCCGTGGCCCGGCAGCGCAGCAGATAGGAATTGTTGCCCATCGGGCCGACCTCGACCTTGGAGATCACCAGGTCGGGCAATTCGTGCACATCCGCAGGTCCGCCGACCTTCACCGCTCCGCTGTACGTCATACGGCTCAGCCTATAGCGGGGGCAGTACGGGAAGGGGGCCGCTCACGAACTCCAGTGCGGACCCGTCCCGGCGCCCTGCGAGCCACCCCATCAGGTCCGGCGCGGCCCCCGTGACGACCGCCGCCTCGTCGCCGTCGGCGGGCGCGCGGCCCGTGCGCCAGGTGCGCCCCCCGGGGGTGGCGAGGGTCAGCGGCGGGACGGCGGCGTTCCCCGAGAAGCGGTCCGCGAGGAAGCCGATCTCCCGTTCGGTGAACTCCTCGGAGAGGTCTTCGAGCATCCGGCCGACCCCCAGGTCGACGTGGTGCAGCTCGACCTCGATCCAGCGCCGGAAGGGCACCCGCGCCGCGGCGTCGGTGACCCCGTTGCGCAGGGTGACGGTACGGGTCCAGTCGGCCGGGACGGCCGCGGAATGATGGAAGCGGGCCGCGGCGTTACGTACATCGGCGAGGTGGACGTCGAGGGCCCTGGGCGCGTCCCGCTCGATGTCCGCGTCCCGGGTGGCGCCGTCGGCGTACATGGGCCGGCCTTCGAGGACGTTGACCAGAGCGTCCGCGTTCCGCGCGAGGTGGGCCAGTACGTGCCCCCGGCTCCAGCCCGGCAGCCGTGACGGCGCGGCGAGGGCGGCGTTGTCCAGTGAGGCGGCTGCGTGGAGGAGCCGCTCGTCCGCCTCCCGCAGAGAGGCCAGGTCCCGTACGTGATCGGTCATGACGCCGACGATAGCGAGCGCCCCGGGACAGCGCTGCCACTCGATCGGGTGAAGGCGGCGGAGAACGGCCGTAAATCGAATGCACGTGCTATAAGCTCGGAAGAGGCATCCTGGCATGTAGGCAGAACCGCGCGGGCACCCGAAAGCAGGGCTCCCCGTGCACCCCATCGCTCTGGCGCGACCCCTCCGGGCCCCGAAGCCCGGAAGAGGGGCGCGCCCCTGCTTCTCTCCTCAGAAAGGTGCGGACCGGCGTGGCCGACCGTCTCATCGTCCGTGGCGCGCGCGAGCACAATCTCAAGAACGTCTCGCTCGACCTCCCCCGTGACTCCCTCATCGTCTTCACCGGGCTCTCCGGGTCGGGCAAGTCCTCCCTCGCGTTCGACACGATCTTCGCCGAGGGGCAGCGCCGGTACGTGGAGTCGCTGTCCTCGTACGCCCGGCAGTTCCTCGGTCAGATGGACAAGCCGGACGTCGACTTCATCGAGGGGCTGTCCCCGGCCGTCTCGATCGACCAGAAGTCGACCTCGCGCAACCCGCGCTCGACGGTCGGCACGATCACCGAGGTGTACGACTACCTCCGGCTGCTCTTCGCCCGGATCGGGAAGCCGCACTGCCCCGAGTGCGGCCGGCCGATCTCCCGCCAGTCGCCGCAGGCCATCGTGGACCGCGTCCTGGAGCTGCCCGAGGGCAGCCGCTTCCAGGTCCTCTCGCCGCTCGTCCGCGAGCGCAAGGGCGAGTTCGTGGACCTCTTCGCCGATCTCCAGACGAAGGGGTACAGCCGCGCGCGGGTCGACGGCCGGACGATCCAGCTCACCGAGCCCCCCACGCTCAAGAAGCAGGAGAAGCACACCATCGAGGTGGTCGTCGACCGCCTCACGGTGAAGGACAGCGCCAAGCGCCGGCTGACCGACTCGGTCGAGACCGCGCTGGGCCTCTCCGGCGGCATGGTCGTGCTCGACTTCGTGGACCTCCCCGAGGACGACCCCGAGCGCGAGCGGATGTTCTCCGAGCACCTCTACTGCCCGTACGACGACCTGTCCTTCGAGGAGCTGGAGCCCCGCTCCTTCTCCTTCAACTCGCCCTTCGGCGCGTGCCCCGAGTGCAGCGGCATCGGTACGCGCATGGAGGTCGACCCGGAGCTGATCGTCCCGGACGAGGACAAGTCCCTGGACGAGGGCGCGATCCACCCCTGGTCCCACGGCCACACCAAGGAGTACTTCGGCCGGCTGATCGGCGGGCTCGCGCAGGCCCTCGGCTTCCGTACGGACATCCCGTGGGCCGGGCTGCCCGCGCGCGCCAAGAAGGCCCTGCTGTACGGCCACAAGACGCAGGTCGAGGTCCGGTACCGGAACAGGTACGGGCGGGAGCGCGCGTACACCACCCCCGCCTTCGAGGGCGCGGTCTCCTTCGTCAAGCGGCGGCACAGCGAGTCCGAGACGGACTCCAGCAGGGAGCGCTTCGAGGGGTACATGCGCGAGGTGCCCTGCCCGACCTGTGAGGGCACGCGCCTCAAGCCGATCGTCCTCGCGGTCACGGTCATGGACAAGTCCATCGCCGACATCGCGGCGCTGTCGATCAGCGACTGCGCCGAGTTCCTGGGCCGCCTCAAGCTGAACGCGCGCGACAAGAAGATCGCCGAGCGGGTGCTCAAGGAGGTCAACGAACGGCTGCGGTTCCTGGTCGACGTCGGCCTGGACTACCTGTCGCTGAACCGCGCGGCGGGCACCCTGTCCGGCGGCGAGGCCCAGCGCATCCGGCTCGCCACCCAGATCGGCTCCGGCCTGGTCGGGGTGCTCTACGTCCTGGACGAGCCCTCCATCGGCCTCCACCAGCGGGACAACCACCGGCTGATCGAGACCCTGGTCCGGCTGCGGGACATGGGCAACACCCTGATCGTCGTGGAACACGACGAGGACACCATCAAGGTCGCCGACTGGGTGGTCGACATCGGCCCGGGGGCCGGCGAGCACGGCGGGAAGGTGGTGCACTCGGGGCCGTTGAAGGGGCTGCTGACCAACAAGGAGTCGCTGACCGGCCAGTACCTGTCCGGGAAGCGGTCCATCCCCACCCCGGAGATCCGGCGGCCCGTGGACGGCAGCCGGCAGCTCACGGTGCAGGGCGCCCGCGAGAACAACCTCCAGGACATCGACGTGTCCTTCCCGCTGGGCGTGCTCACGGCCGTCACCGGGGTCTCGGGCTCCGGGAAGTCGACCCTGGTCAACGACATCCTCTACACCCACCTGGCCCGGGAGCTGAACGGCGCGAAGTCCGTGCCCGGGCGGCACACCCGGGTCGACGGCGACGACCTGGTCGACAAGGTCGTCCACGTCGACCAGTCGCCCATCGGCCGCACGCCCCGGTCCAACCCGGCCACGTACACCGGCGTCTTCGACCACGTCCGCAAGCTCTTCGCGGACACGATGGAGGCGAAGGTCCGCGGCTATCTCCAAGGGCGCTTCTCCTTCAACGTGAAGGGCGGCCGCTGCGAGAACTGCTCCGGCGACGGCACGATCAAGATCGAGATGAACTTCCTGCCGGACGTGTACGTCCCCTGCGAGGTCTGCCACGGGGCGCGCTACAACCGGGAGACGCTGGAGGTCCACTACAAGGGCAAGTCCATCGCCGAGGTCCTCGACATGCCGATCGAGGAGGCGCTGGACTTCTTCGAGGCGGTCCCGGCGATCTCGCGCCACCTCAGGACGCTCAACGAGGTGGGCCTCGGGTATGTCCGCCTGGGCCAGTCCGCGCCGACCCTCTCGGGCGGCGAGGCGCAGCGCGTCAAGCTCTCCAGCGAGCTCCAGAAGCGCTCCACGGGCCGCACGGTCTACGTCCTGGACGAGCCGACGACCGGGCTGCACTTCGAGGACATCAGCAAGCTGATCAAGGTGCTGTCCGGGCTGGTCGACAAGGGCAACACGGTGATCGTGATCGAGCACAACCTGGACGTCATCAAGACGGCGGACTGGGTGATCGACATGGGCCCGGAGGGCGGGAACGGAGGCGGTCTGGTGGTCGCGGAGGGGACGCCGGAGCGGGTGGCGGGGGAGGCGTCGAGCCACACGGGCAAGTTCCTCCGCGAGATCCTTGACCCGAACCAAATCCTTGACGCGGCGCCCAAGAAGCCGGCGCGCCGCATCCGTAAGCCCGCCTCTCGCTGACCGCGCCGCGGTCACGGTGTCCTCAATCGCCGGACGGGCTGGGTTTGTCGTGGTGGCGGGGGGTGGGGCCTGCGGAGGTACGTATGTCCGGACTGCATGTTTTACGGCGCCTCAGGGACTCGTTTAGCTCACCGGGGCCATGCGCCACAAAACACGCTTTACGTCCGGACACACGCACCTCCTCCGACCCCACCCCCCTCACGCCGAGGGTGAGCCGAACGACCCCGCCGGCCCGGGGAGCCTCGCCTCCGCCCGGTGCTCGGGCGCGGCTTACCGATGTCCTCAATCGCCGGACGGGCTGGAGTGTGCCCCTGCGCGGTGCGCGGGTGGCGGTTACTGCGTCCTCAATCGCCGGACGGGCTTGGGTTGCGTCCGGGTGGTGCCGTCGGTGCGGGTCAAGGATGTCCTCAAGCGCCGGACAGGCTTAAAGACCGGAGCGGGCCGGGTTGTTTTGGCGCGGGCGTGGAAGGGGGACGGGCAGGGGTCGTGTCCGGAACGTAGAGCGTGTTTTGTGTCGCGTGACTACCGGTAAACCAAACAAGACCCCGAACGCGACGTAAAACATGCAGTGCAGGACACGACCCCTGCCCGGCCCCCGGCAACAACCCGCGCATACGCAACCGGCCCGCAGCGGGCACAACCAAGCCCGTCCGGCGATTGAGGACAACACGAACCGCAACCCGGTCACCCAGACGCGCGGCCCACCGGCCCCAGAACGCCCGTCCGGCGCCTGAGGACAAGCAGTAAGCGCGACCAAAAACCGGGCGCTACGCGCCAGCGCGTCCGCACGCCTCCGCCGCCGCCTGCGACGCGAAGTCGAGGACCTCGCGCCAACCCGAGGCCCCCAACGCCACCAGCCCCGGAGGGGACAACGCATCACGGGCAGCAAGCGCGTGCAACACCGCCGCGTTCACCGCGTCACCCGCCCCGATCGTGTCCACCACGGACACCGCCGCCGCCGGCACCGACACCTCCGTGCCGTCCGCCGTCCACACGGTCGACCCCTCCGCGCCGCGCGTCAGTACCACCGCCGCCGGCCCCCGCGCCGTCCACTCCGCCGGGACGCCGCCCAGCCACGCCGCGTCGTCCTGGGAGAGCTTCAGCAGCGTGACGGACGGCAGCCAGCCGGTGAACCGGGTCCGGTACGCGTCGGGGTCCGGGATCACCCCCGGCCGGATGTTCGGGTCGAGCAGCGTGAAGACCCCGCGCGCAGACTCCCGCCGCAGCAGCGCCTCGTACGCGCTCGCGCCCGGCTCCAGCACCAGTGAGCACGTGCCCAGGGCAAGAGCCCGGACCTCGGGCGGCAGCGCGTGCGGCAGTTCGAACAACCGGTCGGCGCTGCCCTCCGCGTAGAAGCCGTAGCCCGCGGACCCGTCCGGGCCGAGCGCCGCGACGGCGAGGGTCGTGGGCTCGTGGCCCCGCTGCACCAGGGACGTGTCGACGCCCGACGACCTCAGCCCCTCCATCAGCATGTCCCCGAAGACGTCCGTCGAGATCCGGGAGCAGAAGGCCGCGGGCGACCCGAGCCGCCCGAGCGCGACGGCCGTGTTGAACGGCCCGCCACCGAGGCGCGGCAGCAGCGCCGTCGGCGCGGTGCGGTCCGTACGGTCCCCGGCGGCAGCAACGGCGGCGTGCTGCGGCACCAGGTCGATCAGGGCTTCTCCGGCGACGACGATCACAGATCCGAACGTAACGCATACCCGCCGTGCGCGGCGACGGCGGCGTGGAGGCGGCAGCGTGGAGGCGGCGGACAGGAGGCCGCGGCCCCCCGGCCCGGCGCCCAGGACCACGCCGGTATCGTCACGTATGCCACCCCGCCCGTACCGCGGGCCCCGTACCACCCCGACCTGTGGAGACACCATGCCCGCCCCCCGCCGCACCGTGCTGAAGGGCGCCGCGCTCGTCGGCGCCGCCGGACTGGGGGTCGCGGCCTGCTCCACCGAGTCGAAGCTGGGCCACGCCCAGACGCCCACCCCCACCGCCCCCGAGCCGCTCGGCGCCGCGTCCGAGGTGCCCGTCGGCGGCGCGAAGCTCTACCGCGAGCAGCGGGTGATCGTGTACTGCCCGGCGAAGGGCGAATACAAGGGGTTCAGCGCCCAGTGCACCCACGCGGGCTGCCTCCTGGAGAAGCTCGAAGGCACGATCGGTGACTGCCCGTGTCACGGCAGCCGCTTCGACGTCACCACCGGCGAGGCGGTCCACGGCCCCGCAACGGTCCCGCTGCCGAAGGTCCCCGTCACGCTGGAGGGCGACAACCTGGTGGCGGGCCCGGAAGCCTGACGCGGCACCAAGGGCCACCCGCTCCGGCATCGCGCGCGTCCCGCGCTGTCCGTCCTCGCAAGTAGGGTGGACAGCATGCCCGACCCCTCCAGCTACCGCCCCAAGCCGGGACAGATCCCCGACTCGCCGGGGGTCTACAAATTCCGCGACGAACACCACCGGGTGATCTACGTCGGGAAGGCGAAAAGCCTGCGCCCGCGCCTGTCCAGCTACTTCCAGGACCTGGCCGGCCTGCACCCCCGTACCCGCACGATGGTCACCACCGCCGCCTCCGTCGAGTGGACCGTCGTCTCCACCGAGGTCGAGGCGCTCCAGCTGGAGTACTCCTGGATCAAGGAGTTCGACCCCCGCTTCAACGTCAAGTACCGCGACGACAAGAGCTATCCGTACCTCGCGGTCACCCTCAACGAGGAGTTCCCGCGCGTCCAGGTGATGCGCGGCGCCAAGCGCAAGGGCGTGCGGTACTTCGGTCCGTACGGACACGCCTGGGCGATCCGCGAGACGGTCGACCTGATGCTCCGGGTGTTTCCCGTACGGACGTGCTCCGCCGGGGTGTTCAAGAACGCGGAGCGCACGGGCCGCCCCTGCCTGCTCGGCTACATCGGCAAGTGCTCCGCGCCCTGCGTCGGCCGGGTCACCCCCGAGGAACACCGTGAACTGGCCGAGGAGTTCTGCGACTTCATGGCCGGCCGCACCGGCGCGTACATCCGCCGCCTGGAGCGGCAGATGGCGGTCGCCGCCGAGGACATGGAGTACGAGAAGGCGGGCCGGCTGCGCGACGACATAGGGGCCCTGCGCCGGGCGATGGAGAAGAACGCCGTCGTGCTCGCCGACGCCACCGACGCCGACCTGATCGCGGTGGCCGAGGACGAGCTGGAGGCCGCCGTGCAGATCTTCCACGTCCGCGGCGGCCGGGTGCGCGGCCAGCGCGGCTGGGTCACGGACAAGGTCGAGGAGGTCGGTACGGCGGGCCTGGTCGAGCACGCGCTCCAGCAGCTGTACGGGGAGGAGACCGGCGACTCCGTACCGAAAGAGGTCCTGGTCCCGGCGCTGCCCGGCGACGACGCGGCGACGGCGGCCGTCACCCAGTGGCTGAGCGAGCGGCGCGGTTCGCTGGTGTCCCTGCGGATCCCGCAGCGGGGCGACAAGAAGGACCTGATGGCGACGGTCGAGCGCAACGCCCAGCAGGCGCTCGTCCTGCACAAGACCAGGCGGGCCAGCGATCTCACGACCCGCTCGCGGGCCCTGGAGGAGATCGCGCGGGCCCTGGACCTGGACAGTGTGCCGCTGCGGATCGAGTGCTTCGACATCTCCCACCTCCAGGGGGACGACGTCGTCGCCTCCATGGTGGTCTTCGAGGACGGCCTCGCCCGTAAGAGCGAATACCGCCGCTTCCAGATCAAGGGCCGGGTCGGGGACACCCAGGTCTGGCACGGCGAGGGACAGGACGACGTCCGGTCGATGCACGAGGTGATCGCCCGCCGCTTCCGCCGCTACCTCCTGGAGAAGGAGAAGACGGGGGAGTGGACGGAGCAGGACCTCGCGGGCGGGACCGACGCGGCGGGCGGGGTCCCCGCCGCGCCCGAGGACGACGGCCGCCCCAAGCGTTTCGCGTACCCGCCCCAGCTGGTCGTGGTCGACGGCGGGCAGCCGCAGGTCGCGGCGGCCAAGCGGGCCCTGGACGAGCTGGGCATCGACGACGTGGCCGTCTGCGGGCTCGCCAAGCGCCTCGAAGAGGTCTGGCTGCCAGACGACGACGATCCGGTGGTCCTGCCCCGCTCCAGCGAGGGGCTCTACCTCCTCCAGCGCGTGCGCGACGAGGCGCACCGCTTCGCGATCACCTATCAGCGGGCGAAGCGGGCCAAACGCATCAGGACCAGCCCGCTGGACGACGTCCCCGGTCTCGGTGAGACGCGGAAGCAGGCGCTCATCAAGCATTTCGGCTCGGTGAAGCGGCTGCGGCAGGCGACAATCGAGCAGATCTGCGAGGTCCCGGGGCTCGGCCGCAAGACGGCCGAGGCCGTTGCCGTGGCCCTCGCCCAGGCGGCCCCGGCCGCACCCGCCGTGAACACGGCAACAGGAGAGATCATGGATGACGACGGGGGCAGCACGCATGACTGAGCACGACCGGGACGGAGCGGAGCACGTGAGTACGGGCACCACGAAGGAGGCCGGTGATGCCGTCGAGGCGGCCATCCCCGAGCTGGTGATCATCTCCGGCATGTCGGGCGCGGGGCGCAGCACCGCGGCGAAGTGCCTGGAGGACCTCGGCTGGTTCGTCGTCGACAACCTGCCGCCCGCGCTGATCCCCACCATGGTGGAGCTGGGCGCGCGCTCGCAGGGCAACGTGGCCAGGATCGCGGTGGTCGTGGACGTCCGCGGCCGGCGGTTCTTCGACAACCTCCGCGAGTCCCTGGCGGATCTCGACGCCAAGGGCGTCAACCGGCGGATCGTCTTCCTGGAGTCGTCCGACGAGGCGCTGGTCCGCCGCTTCGAGTCCGTCCGCCGCCCGCACCCCCTCCAGGGGGACGGGCGGATCGTGGACGGCATCGAGGCCGAGCGTGACCTGCTGCGCGAGCTGCGCGGCGACGCCGACCTGGTGATCGACACCTCCAGCCTCAACGTGCACGAGCTGCGCGCGAAGCTGGACGCCGGGTTCGCCGGGGACGAGAAGCCGGAGCTGCGGGCGACGGTGATGTCGTTCGGCTACAAGTACGGCCTGCCGGTGGACGCGGATCTGGTGGTGGACTGCCGCTTCCTGCCGAACCCGCACTGGGTCCCGGAGCTGCGGCCGTTCACGGGCCTCAACGAGGAGGTGTCCGCGTACGTCTTCAACCAGCCGGGCGCCAAGGAGTTCCTCGACCGCTACACCGAGCTGCTCCAGCTGATCGCCGCCGGGTACCGCCGCGAGGGCAAGCGGTACGTGACCGTCGCGGTCGGCTGTACGGGCGGCAAGCACCGTTCCGTGGCCATGTCCGAGAAGCTCGCCGCCCGCCTCGCCGCCGAAGGTGTCGAGACCGTCGTCGTCCACCGGGACATGGGGCGCGAGTGACCGGACGCACCTTCCGCATGCGGCGCCTGCGCAGGGGCACCCCCGCGCCGGCGTCGCGGGCTCGCGGTGCCCAGCCCAAGGTCGTCGCCCTCGGCGGCGGCAGGGGCCTGTCCGCCTCGCTGGCGGCCCTGCGCCGGATCACCGGCGACCTGACCGCCGTCGTCACGGTCGCCGACGACGGCGGCTCCAGCGGCCGGCTCCGCGACGAGCTGGGTGTCCTGCCGCCGGGCGACCTGCGCAAGGCGCTGGCGGCGCTCTGCGGTGACGACGACTGGGGCCAGACGTGGGCCCGCGTCATCCAGCACCGATTCGTCTCCCGGGGCGATCTCCACGACCACGCCGTCGGCAATCTGCTGATCGTCGCCCTGTGGGAGCAGCTGGGCGACCATGTGCAGGCCCTGGACCTGGTCGGCAAGCTGCTCGGCGCGCACGGCCGGGTGCTGCCCATGTCCGCGGTGCCGCTGGAGCTCCAGGCGCTCGTACGGGGGCACGACCCGGCCCGTCCGGATGACGTCGACACCGTGCGCGGCCAGGCCACGGTCGCGCTCACGCGCGGTGAGGTGCAGTACGTGCACCTGGTGCCGAACGACCCGCCGGCGGTGCCCGAGGCCGTCGCGGCGGTGCTGGACGCCGACTGGGTGGTGCTCGGCCCCGGCTCCTGGTTCTCCTCGGTCATCCCGCACCTGCTGGTGCCCGAGCTGCTCGACGCCCTGGTCGAGACGAAGGCCCGCCGGGTCCTGTCGTTGAATCTCGCACCACAACCCGGTGAAACCGATGGCTTCTCACCGCAGCGTCATTTGGAGGTTTTGGGGCGACACGCCCCTAAACTCGCCCTGGACGTGGTGCTCGCCGATGAGGCCGCCGTGCCTGACTGCGAGTCACTCGCCGATGCCGCCAAACGGTTCGGTGCCGCGGTCGAGCTGGCGCCGGTGGCAGCGACCGACAGTTCCCCGAAGCACGATCCGGAGCTGTTGGCAGCCGCGTACGACCGTATTTTTCGGATGCATGGAAGGATCGGCCCATGGCGATGACGCCAGCGGTGAAGGACGAGATCGCCCGCCTCCCCGTCACCCGGACGTGTTGTAGGAAGGCTGAGGTCTCGGCGATTCTTCGGTTCGCGGGCGGGCTGCACCTGGTGAGCGGCCGCATCGTGATCGAGGCGGAGCTGGACACCAGCATCGCCGCGCGCCGCCTCCGCAAGGACATCCTGGAGATCTTCGGGCACAACTCGGAGCTGGTGGTGATGGCCCCCGGCGGTCTGCGCAGAGGCAGCCGTTACGTCGTACGGGTGATCACCGGTGGTGACCAGCTGGCCCGGCAGACCGGTCTGGTCGACGGCCGGGGGCGCCCGATCCGCGGCCTGCCCCCGCAGGTCGTCTCCGGTGCCACGTGTGACGCCGAGGCGGCCTGGCGCGGGGCGTTCCTCGCGCACGGCTCGCTCACCGAGCCCGGCCGCTCCTCCTCGCTGGAGGTGACCTGCCCGGGCCCCGAGGCCGCCCTCGCCCTGGTCGGCGCGGCCCGCCGGCTCCAGATCGCCGCCAAGGCCCGTGAGGTACGGGGCGTGGACCGGGTGGTCGTACGGGACGGGGACGCGATCGGCGCCCTGCTGACCCGGCTCGGCGCGCACGAGTCGGTGCTGGCCTGGGAGGAGCGGCGGATGCGCCGCGAGGTCCGGGCCACGGCCAACCGCCTCGCCAACTTCGACGACGCCAACCTGCGCCGCTCCGCCCGCGCCGCCGTCGCCGCGGGGGCCCGGGTGGGACGCGCCCTGGAGATCCTCGGCGAGGAGGTGCCCGAGCATCTCGCCGCCGCCGGCCGGCTCCGTATGGAGCACAAGCAGGCGTCGCTGGAGGAGCTGGGCGCGCTCGCCGACCCGCCGCTGACCAAGGACGCGGTCGCGGGCCGGATCCGCCGGCTGCTCGCCATGGCCGACAAGCGGGCGCAGGACCTGGGCATTCCGGGTACGGAGTCGACGCTCAGCGAGGAGATGGCCGACGGTCTCGTCGGCTGAGACCCCCGCCACGTACCACCGGGTGCGGCCGGCCTTCTCACGAGGCCGGCCGCGCCCGTTTTTAGGTGTCCGCAGCACGTACCCCGCGACGGCCGGATGTGCCCTTGACATGATCATGGAGCATGGTCAACCTGACGTCTGGTCACGTACGTGACGGACAACGGCAAGGGGGGCACATGAGACGCAGAGCGAGATCGATCCTCGCGGCGGGCGCGCTGCTGGTGGGCGGAGTGACACTGGCGCCGCTCGCCGAGGCACAGACGACACCGGGCGCGGACGCCGGCGCGGACGCCGTGAAGGTGTTCGACGCACAGGTCACCAAGGAGCAGGTGCCGCTGCTCATAGCCGCCGGCCAGGACTCGCGTGAACTGGGCGAGCTGGCACCGGAGAAGGGCACGGCGAAGGTCGAGCTGTTCCTCACCGACGCGCAGGCGCGCGGCCTGGAGCAGCAGGGTGTCGACGTCACCGAGCGCAAGGTCGCCCAGAAGGCCGAGGCCAGGATCCAGGCCGCCGGCGACGGCGTCTTCCGCCCGTACAGCGGCAAGGGCAACCTGAAGGAAGAGATCGTCAAGACCGGGCAGGCCAACCCCGGCCTCACCAAGGTCGTCTCCATCGGCAAGACCGTCCAGGGCCAGGACATCCTCGCGATCAAGATCAGCAAGGGCGCGAAGAAGACGAAGGACGGCGCCAAGCCGTCCGTGCTCTACATGTCCAACCAGCACGCCCGGGAGTGGATCACTCCCGAGATGACGCGCCGGCTGATGCACTACTACCTCGACAACTACGGCAAGGACCGGCGGATCACCAAGATCGTCGACTCCACCGAGCTGTGGTTCGTCCCCACCGCCAACCCGGACGGCTACGACTACACGTTCAGCCCCGACGGCGACCGGCTGTGGCGCAAGAACCTGCGGGACGTCGACGGCGACGGGACGATCACCGCCGGCGACGGCGTCGACCTCAACCGCAACTTCGCCTTCAAGTGGGGCTACGACGACGAGGGTTCGTCGCCCCGCCCCACCGGCGAGACCTACCGCGGCGCGGGCCCCAACTCCGAGCCCGAGACGAAGGCGATCGACCGCTTCCAGAAGAGCATCGGCTTCGACTACGGCATCAACTACCACTCGGCGGCCGAGCTGCTCCTCTACGGCGTGGGCTGGCAGGTCGCCACCCCCACCCCCGACGACGTGCTCTACGAGGCCCTCGCCGGCACGCCCGAGAACTCCGCGGTCCCCGGCTACTACCCGCAGGTCTCCTCCGAGCTGTACACCACCAACGGTGAGGCCGACGGGCACGCGGCGAACGTCAACGGCACGATGATGTTCACCCCGGAGATGACGACCTGCCAGACCGCCTCGGCGATCGACCCGGCCGACGCGTGGGAGGCCAGGGACTGCCAGTCCGGCTTCAACTTCCCCGACGACGAGAAGCTGATCCAGGGCGAGTTCGCCAAGAACATCCCCTTCGCGCTCTCCGTCGCCGAGACCGCCGTCCACCCCGACCAGCCGGTCTCCTCGGTCGGCCTGACGGCCCCCGACTTCACCCTGGACCCCTTCACCACCTCGTACGCGCGCGGTGAGGACCAGGAAGTCGCCGTCACCGTCCGCAAGTCCGTCCGGGACAAGGAGCTCAACTACCGGATCAACGGCGGCCGTACGCACGACGAGGACCTCAAGGCCTGGAAGGGCGGCGAGACCTACGGCGGCGACGACAACCTCCACTTCGACGAGTACCGCGCCGAGATCGAGGACGCCGACCCGGGCGACACGGTCGAGGTCTGGTTCACCGGCCGCACCAAGGCCGGCCGGTCCACGGCCAGTGAGCACTTCACCTACACCGTCGCCGAGCGCCCCCGCGCCGACACGATCGTGATCGCCGAGGGCGCCGGATCCGCCCAGAACGCCGCCGCGTACGTCGACGCCCTCCGGGCCAACGGCCGTACCGCCGTCGTCTGGGACGTCCCCACCCAGGGCGCCCCGCACCCGCTGGGGGTCCTCGCCCACTTCTCCACCGCCGTCCACTACACCGGGGCCACCGCCCCGACCGGCGACACCCAGCTGGCTGTCAGGGACTTCCTCAACGAGGGCGGCAAGCTGGTCGAGGCCGGCGAGCTGGCCGGCGGCAACGCCACGGTCGGCCGCGCCCAGACCAACGACTTCAGCCAGTACTACCTGGGCGCGTACGGTCGTACGTCCCTGGGCGGCGCCACCGGCTTCACCGGCGCCGGCGCCCTCGCGGGCGCGGCGGGACCGCTGGCGGCCGCACCCGGCAACCCGCTGAACGCCGCCGGGGTCTACAACATCACCTCCGAGACCCTGGACCCGGAGACCTTCCCCCAGTTCCGGAGCGCGCAGGCCGGCACGTACGCGGGCATCGTCAACCCGTACGCCCCCTACCAGGGCGCCTGGATGGCGGCGGCCACCCACGAGGACGACGACTGGCGGCGCCTGAGCCGGACCGTCGACCTCACCGGGGTCACCGCGGCCGACAAGCCCGAACTGCGTCTCGCGCTGAACTGGAACACCGAGCCGGGCTACGACCACGCCGTCCTGGAGGCGCACACCACCGGCGCCGAGGACTGGACCACCCTCCCCGAGGCCGGCGGCGCCACCACCGCCGCGGTCCCCGACGAGTGCGAGGCCGGGTTCTTCGTCGCCGGACACCCCTTCCTGGAGCACTACCTCACCCTCGGGGACGCGGGCTGCGAGGCGACCGGCACCACCGGCGCCTGGAACAGCTTCACCGGCACCTCCAACGGCTGGAAGCAGGTCGCCTTCGACCTGAGCGCCTACGCCGGGAAGAAGGTCGACCTCTCGCTCAGCTACATCACCGACCCCAGCACGGGCGGCCGCGGCCTCTTCGCGGACAACACGCGCCTGGTCGTCGGCGGCGCCGAGCAGCAGGCCGAGGGCTTCGAGACCTCTCTCGGCGCCTGGACCACCCCGGGAGCCCCGGCGGGCAGCCCGGCCGTGGACGGCGACTGGACGCGCGTCCAGGAGCTTTTCAAGGCCTACTCCGCCGTGACCACCCGTGACACCGTGCTGCTGGGCTTCGGCCTGGAGCACGTACAGGACGCCGGACAGCGTGCGGCGATCCTCGGCAAGGCACTGCGCAGCCTGCGCCACTGATCCGCAACGCCGGGGTCACCGGTGGTTCGCCACCCGGTCACCCCGGCGTCGACGGCCCGTGCCCGCTACCCGCGGGTACGGGCCGTTGTCGACTTCGCGGCAGCTCGATGTCACTCCGCCCTCCTCAGGAAGGTAGGGTCATAAGCGGTCGGGGACATCCCATACAACTCGCCGGCGTCGAAAACCGGCGTACCAACGAGGAGATCGGTTCGTGACGATCCGCGTAGGCATCAACGGCTTTGGCCGCATCGGTCGTAACTACTTCCGCGCGCTGCTGGAGCAGGGTGCAGACATCGAGATCGTGGCTGTCAACGACCTGGGTGACACTGCGACCACCGCGCACTTGCTGAAGTACGACACCATCCTGGGGCGCCTGAAGGCACAGGTGACCCACACCGCCGACACCATCACGGTCGACGGACACACCATCAAGGTGCTCTCCGAGCGCAACCCGGCCGACATCCCCTGGGGTGAGCTGGGCGTCGACATCGTCATCGAGTCGACCGGCATCTTCACCAAGAAGGCCGACGCGGCGAAGCACCTCGCGGGCGGCGCCAAGAAGGTCCTCATCTCGGCTCCGGCCAAGGACGAGGACATCACCATCGTGATGGGCGTCAACGAGAACAAGTACGTCGCGGCCGACCACCACGTCATCTCCAACGCCTCCTGCACCACCAACTGTGTGGCGCCGATGGCCAAGGTTCTCCTGGAGAACTTCGGCATCGTCAAGGGCATGATGACGACGGTCCACGCGTACACGAACGACCAGCGGATCCTGGACTTCCCGCACAGCGACCTCCGCCGCGCCCGTGCCGCCGCGGAGAACATCATTCCGACCACCACCGGTGCCGCCAAGGCCACCGCGCTGGTGATCCCGGAACTGGCGGGCAAGCTCGACGGCATCGCGATGCGCGTCCCGGTCCCGACCGGCTCGGTCACCGACCTGGTCATCGAGCTGGAGCGCGAGGTGACCAAGGACGAGGTCAACGCAGCCTTCCAGAAGGCGGCCGAGGGCCAGCTCAAGGGCATCCTCGACTACACCGAGGACGCCATCGTCTCCTCGGACATCGTCAACTGGCCCGCCTCCTGCACCTTCGACTCCTCCCTGACCATGGTCCAGGGCAAGAGCGTGAAGGTCATCGGCTGGTACGACAACGAGTGGGGCTACTCCAACCGCCTGGTCGACCTGACCGAGTTCGTCGGCGCGCAGCTCTAGGCGACACGACGTGAACGACAGGGCTCGGTGGGCGCACGCTGCGCCCACCGAGCCCTGTCGGGCTGTGCGGCCCGCCCGGAAACCGACCAGACGTTCCAAGGAGTCCAGCACCGGATGAAGACGATCGACGAACTTCTCACCGAAGGGGTCGGCGGCAAGCGGGTATTCGTCCGCGCCGACCTCAACGTGCCGCTCGACGGCACGACGATCACCGACGACGGCCGCATCCGCGCCGTCCAGCCGACGATCGCCCGGCTCGCCGACGCCGGCGCGCGCGTGATCGTCGCGTCCCACCTCGGCCGCCCCAAGGGCGCGCCCGACCCCGCCTTCTCGCTCGCCCCCGCCGCCGCCCGCCTCGGGGAACTCCTCGGTACGGACGTGGCCTTCGCGACCGACACGGTCGGCGACTCCGCCCGGGCCGTCGTCGCGGGCCTCGCCGACGGCCAGGTCGCCGTGATCGAGAACCTCCGCTTCAACCCCGGCGAGACCTCGAAGGACGACGCCGAGCGCGGCGCCTTCGCCGACCAGCTGGCCGGCCTCGCCGACCTGTACGTGGGCGACGGCTTCGGAGCCGTACACCGCAAGCACGCCTCCGTCGTGGACCTCCCGGCCCGCCTCCCGCACGCCGCGGGCGGCCTCATCGCCACCGAGGTCGGTGTCCTCAAGAAGCTCACCGAGGACGTCGCCCGCCCGTACGCCGTCGTCCTCGGCGGCGCCAAGGTCTCCGACAAGCTCGGGGTCATCGACCACCTGCTGGAGAAGGCCGACCGCATCCTCATCGGCGGCGGCATGGCGTTCACCTTCCTCAAGGCCCAGGGCCACGAGGTCGGCTCCTCGCTGCTCCAGGAGGACCAGATCCCGGCTGTCCAGGGCTACCTCAAGCGCGCCGAGGAGCGCGGCGTGGAGTTCGTGCTCCCCGTCGACTTCCTGGTCGCCGAGCAGTTCCCCGACCTCAAGACGAAGGCGCCCGCGCACCCCGAGACGGTCGCGGCCGACGCCATGCCCGCCGGGAAGATGGGCCTGGACAACGGGCCCGAGACCTGCGCGCTCTACGCCGCCAAGCTCGCCGACGCGGCCACCGTCTTCTGGAACGGGCCGATGGGCGTCTTCGAACATCCCGACTACGCGGAGGGCACCAGGGCCGTCGCCCAGGCCCTCCTCGACTCGTCGGCCTTCACCGTCGTCGGCGGTGGCGACTCCGCCGCCGCCGTCCGGATCCTGGGCTTCGACGAGAACGCATTCGGCCATATCTCGACCGGTGGCGGCGCGAGCCTCGAATACCTCGAAGGCAAGACGCTTCCCGGCCTCGCCGCACTGGAGGACTGACCGTTCCATGACCGCTTCGACCGCTTCATCCGAAACAGCAGGCCGCCTTCCGCTGATGGCGGGCAACTGGAAGATGAACCTCAACCACCTTGAGGCCATCGCCCACACCCAGAAGCTCGCCTTCGCCCTGGCGGACAAGGACTACGACGCCGTCGAGGTCGCCGTCCTGCCCCCCTTCACCGACCTGCGGTCCGTACAGACCCTCGTCGACGGGGACAAGCTCAAGATCAAGTACGGCGCCCAGGACATCTCCGCGCACGACTCAGGCGCCTACACCGGCGAGATCTCGGGCCCGATGCTCGCCAAGCTCAAGTGCACCTACGTCGCTGTGGGGCACTCCGAGCGCCGGCAGTACCACGCCGAGACGGACGAGCAGTGCAACGCCAAGGTGAAGGCCGCGTTCCGGCACGGCCTGACCCCGATCCTGTGCGTCGGCGAGGGCCTGGACATCCGCAAGGCCGGTGACCAGGTCGCGTACACGCTGGCGCAGCTCGACGGCGGCCTCAAGGACGTCCCGGCCGAGCAGGCCGAGACGATCGTGATCGCGTACGAGCCGGTCTGGGCGATCGGCACCGGCGAGGTCGCCACCCCCGAGGACGCCCAGGAGGTCTGCGGGGCGATCCGCGGCCGGCTGGCCGAGCTGTACTCCCAGGAGCTGGCCGGCAAGGTCCGCATCCAGTACGGCGGCTCGGTGAAGTCCGGCAACGTGGCCGCGATCATGGCCCAGCCCGATGTGGACGGCGCACTGGTCGGCGGCGCGGCGCTGGACGCCGAGGAGTTCGTCAAGATCGTCAGGTTCCGCGACCAGTGAGTATGCGGTAGCACGGATCCGTCGTACCCTTGCGGGGGCCGGGTGGCCAGCCATCCGGCCCCCGCAGTCCTTGACCAGTCCGAATTCAGTCCTGTCAGTCCGAGGAAGTTGGTCCAGCCGTGGTTATGGGGTTCTCGATCGCCCTCATCATCTTCAGCCTGCTGCTGATGCTGCTGGTGCTGATGCACAAGGGGAAGGGCGGCGGCCTCTCCGACATGTTCGGTGGCGGAATGCAGTCGTCCGTCGGTGGGTCCTCGGTCGCGGAGCGTAACCTCGACCGCATCACCGTGGTTGTCGGTCTGCTGTGGTTCGCGAGCATTATCGTACTTGGCCTGCTGCTCAAGCTGGACAGCTGACCGCACGTACGGTACGGCGCCGCGGGCGCGGCCTATCATGAGCTTCCGCGCCCCGCGGCAGGGGTAACTCCCCTCTCTGGACGCGCGTTGGGCCTGAGACCGACCGGCGATCGCCGGCCGGTCTTACGTAGACTGGGGCGCCACCCGGCAGCGGGAGCTGCCTATCGATGCTTCGCGGCACCATCACGCAGGGAGTTACGACCGTGGCAAGTGGCAACGCGATCCGGGGAAGCCGGGTCGGAGCGGGGCCGATGGGCGAGGCCGAGCGTGGCGAGTCCGCGCCACGCCTGCGCATCTCCTTCTGGTGCTCCAACGGGCACGAGACGGTGCCGAGCTTCGCCAGTGACGCGCAGGTTCCGGAGACGTGGGACTGCCCGCGCTGCGGTTTCCCGGCCGGCCAGGACCGGGACAACCCGCCGGACCCGCCGCGCACCGAGCCGTACAAGACGCACCTCGCCTACGTACGTGAGCGGCGGAGCGACGCGGACGGCGAGGCGATCCTCGCGGAGGCGCTCGCCAAGCTGCGCGGCGAGATCTAGGGCCTGTCCCGAGAGCCGCGAGTTCAAGACAATCCGGTCCGGCCGGGTCACCTGTGTCAGGTGGCCCGGCCGAGCTGTTTCCCGGCCTGTTTCCCCGGCCGCCTTTGCCGGCCCCGTTGTCAGTGCCTCCGTCTACGGTTCTCAGCATCGGATTTCTCGAAGCGGCGGATGCGGGCCGTGGAGCCGGAGGGGGACGGGGTGTCGGCTGTCGGAACGGCGGAGGCGGCGGAGGTACGGGCGCCCGCGTGGCGCGGCGGGTTCGGGCGGCTGTGGTCCGCCGCGGTCGTCTCCCGGTTCGGGGACGCGCTGCGGACGGCCGCGATGCCCCTCCTCGCCACCACGCTCACCGACGACCCGCTGCTGATCGCGTCGGTGACCGCCTGCGGCTACCTGCCGTGGCTGCTGTTCGGGCTGCTCGGCGGGGCCGTCGCCGACCGGGTCGACCAGCGGCGGGCCATGTGGGGCGTCGACCTGCTCCGGGGCGTCCTGATGGCGGCCTTCGCGGTGGCCGTCGCCCTGGGCCACGCCTCCGTCGCCCTGCTGATCACCCTCGCGTTCGTGCTCACCACCTTCCAGACGCTCTTCGACAACGCGGCGACGGCCCTGCTGCCCTCCCTCGTGCCGCCCGGGGCGCTGGGGAGCGCGAACGCCCGGCTGATGACCGGACAGCAGATCGCCGGCACGTTCCTCGCCGCGCCCCTGGTGCCGGTGCTGCTGCTGGGCGGCGCCTCCCTGCCGTACGCGGCCGACGCGGCGACCTACGGCGTGGCCGCGCTGCTGATCGCCTCGCTGCGGGCCGAACCGGCGGTACGGCCCGCGCGCAAGGCCGGCTCCACCCTGCGCGCCGAGATGGCCGAGGGGCTGCGTGTCCTGTGGCACGACCGGACCCTGCGCGGGCTGTGCGTGGCCACGACCCTCTGCAACATCGGGATGGGCGCCCTGATCGCCACCCTCGTCCTGCACGTCACGGGCTGGCTGGACGCGGGCGACGCCGGGTACGCGCTCGCGGTCGCCGGGTACGGGGCGGGGAGTGTGCTGGGCGGGCTGCTCGCCCGGCGGCTCGCCGAGCGGACGGGGCGGATACGGGCCGTCCTCCTGGCCGGCACCGTCCAGACCGGGGTCCTGGTCGCCCTGGCCACGGTGCGGGAGCTGTGGGTGGCCGTGGTCTGCCTCGCGGTCTTCGGCCTGTGCGGCATGGTGTGGAACGTGAACCAGACCACGCTCGTGCAGGAGCGGAGCCCGGCTCCCGCGCTGGGCCGCATCAGCGCCGCCTTCCGTACGCTCGCCGTCGCCGGAGCCCCGCTCGGCGCGCTGCTCGGCGGCGCCGCGGCGGCCGGATGGGGGCTCAACACACCCGCCCTGGTGGCCGCCGCGCTCTTCGTACCGGCCGTCGCGTCGCTGGCCCGTCTGATCAATTAGGTTGGAGGGGCAGCAGGGGCAGCACGCAGGCACGAGCAGAAGTGGGCTGATGTCCGAATGAACGCAGCAAGCCGCAGCAGGCTCAATCGCACGCCCGAGTGGGCCGCATTGGGCAAGCACCGGGAGCAGTTGGGCCAGACGGGTCTGCGGGAGCTGTTCGCCGCGGCACCGGCGCGCGGCACCGACTACACCCTCCGGGTCGGCGATCTCCGCCTGGACTACTCGAAGCACCTGGTGACGGACGAGACGCTGGCGCTGCTGCGCGAGCTGGCCGCGGCCACCGGGGTGAGCGAGCTGCGGGACGCCATGTTCCGCGGCGAGAAGATCAACACCACCGAGGACCGCGCGGTCCTGCACACCGCGCTGCGCGCGCCCCGGGACGCCGTGGTCGAGGTCGACGGGGGGAACGTCGTACCGGCCGTGCACGCGGTCCTCGACAAGATGGCCGCCTTCTCCGACCGGATCAGGGGAGGCGAGTGGACCGGCCACACGGGCCGGCCCATCAAGAACGTCGTCAACATCGGCATCGGCGGCTCCGACCTCGGCCCCGCGATGGCGTACGAAGCCCTCAAGTCCTTCACGGACCGCGGCCTCACGGTCCGCTTCGTGTCGAACGTGGACGGCGCCGACCTGCACGAGGCCGTACGGGATCTGGACGCGGCCGAGACGCTCTTCATCGTCGCCTCCAAGACCTTCACCACCATCGAGACCATCACCAACGCCACATCGGCCCGCGACTGGCTGCTGACCGAGTTGAGGGCCGGCCAGGAGGCCGTCGCCAAGCACTTCGTGGCGCTCTCCACGAACAGCGAGAAGGTCGCCGACTTCGGCATCGACACGGCCAACATGTTCGAGTTCTGGGACTGGGTCGGCGGGCGGTACTCGTACGACTCCGCCATCGGCCTCTCCCTGATGATCGCGATCGGCCCCGGCCGCTTCCGCGAGATGCTCGACGGCTTCCACCTCGTGGACGAGCACTTCCGCACCGCCCCGCCGGAGTCCAACGCGCCGCTGCTGCTGGGTCTGTTGGGCGTCTGGTACGGCGCGTTCTTCGACGCGCAGTCTCACGCGGTCCTGCCGTACAGCCACTACCTGTCCAAGTTCACCGCGTACCTCCAGCAGTTGGACATGGAGTCCAACGGCAAGTCCGTGGACCGCGACGGCAACCCCGTCGACTGGCAGACGGGCCCGGTGGTCTGGGGCACGCCCGGCACCAACGGCCAGCACGCGTACTACCAGTTGATCCACCAGGGTACGAAGATCATCCCGGCGGACTTCATCGGCTTCGCCCGGCCCGTCGGGGACCTGGCGCCGGGTCTGGTCGCCCAGCACGACCTGCTGATGGCCAACTTCTTCGCGCAGACGCAGGCGCTGGCGTTCGGCAAGACCCCCGAAGAGGTACGGGCCGAGGGGGTGCCCGAGGAGCTGGTGCCGCACAAGACCTTCCGGGGGAACCACCCCACCACCACGATCCTCGCCGACGAGCTGACCCCCTCCGTCCTGGGCCAGCTGATCGCCCTGTACGAGCACAAGGTCTTCGTCCAGGGTGCGATCTGGAACATCGACTCGTTCGACCAGTGGGGCGTCGAGCTCGGCAAGGTCCTCGCCAAGAAGATCGAACCGGTCCTGACGGGTGACGAGGCCGGTGACCACCTCGACTCGTCGACGGCGGCGCTGGTCGCCACCTACCGCACCCTGCGCGGCCGCTGAGAGATGAGCGCACCCGGGATAGGCGGGCCGCAGGTGGTACGGCACCTGCGGCCGCCCCGCGACACGCTCGACCCCCGCGTCGTCGCCTGGTGGCGCACGCGCGTGTTGCTGCTCACCGTCGTCCCCGTCGTGCCGCTCGCCGTGCTGGGGGCGCTCATCGCCCCCGCGCGGACCTGGCTGCTCACGGCCGCCGCCGCCCTCGCGGTGCTCGGTCTCCTCGGTGCGGTGTTCCTGCCCGTGTGGTGGTTCCGGGTGCACCGCTGGGAGGTGACCGACGAGGCGGTCTACGTCCGCACGGGCTTCTTCCGGCAGGAGTGGCGGATCGCGCCGATGTCCCGGATCCAGACCGTGGACACCGTGCGCGGCCCGCTGGAGCAGCTGTTCCGGCTCTCCACGGTCATCGTCACGACCGCGTCCGCCAAGGGCGCCGTACACCTCGCGGGGCTGGACCACCGGCTGGCCGCGGACCTGGCCGAGCGTCTGACACGGATCACCGGGGCCACGCCCGGCGACGCCACATGAGCGAGACGGAGGCGGCGGCAGCCGGTCCCGGCGAGGACCCCGCCGCTGCCGGTGCGGTCACCGCCGGGGAAGCCGTCAGCGGCACGGAACGGGCCGCCCCGGCAGAGGGCCCCGAGGGGTGGCGGCGGCTGGACCGGCGCAGCCTCCTCGTCACCGCGACCGTCCTCGCGGGCATCGCCCTCGGTGCCGGGGTGCCGACCGCTGTCGGGATGACGGGCGGCATGCCCCTGGGCGAAGCACTGGCCTGGGTCCTCGCCGGCACCGGAGCCCTGACCGCGTGCGGCACCGGCGGCGAGTACGTCCGCTGGCGCCGTACCCGCTACCGCATCGGCCCCGAGCGGGCCGAACTCCACACCGGCCTCTTCCTGGTCAAACGCCGGTCCCTGGCCCGCGAACGCATACGCGGCGTCGACCTCACCGCCAGCCTCCTGCTGCGGTCCTTCGGCCTCGTCAAGGTCAGGATCGGCACCGGCGAGCACACCGGCAACGAATCCACCCTGGAGCTCGACGCGGTCCGCAGGGCCGAGGGGGAGCGGCTCCGCAGGGAACTGCTCGACCGGACCCCCGGGGAGCCCGGACCGCACCGCGAGGGCACGCTGGCGGTCCTCGACCCCGGCTGGATCAGATACGCCCCGGTCTCCTTCCTCGCGCCCCTGCTCGGCGGCACGGCCGCCGGCGGTCTCCTCCAGGTCAGCGACTGGTTCGGCGCCCAGACCCAGGTGATCGACTGGGTGGCGGACCGCCTGCGGGACACCCCGCTGCTCTGGTCGGCCGCCGCGCTGGTCGCGGCGGCGGGGCTGGCCGGCATCGTGGGCACCCTCGGCCTGTGGGTCGAGATGTGGTGGAACTACCGGCTGGAAAGGGAGCCCGGCGGCACCCTGCGCGTCCGCAGAGGGCTGCTCACCTCCCGGTCCGTCTCCATCGAGGAACGGCGGCTGCGCGGCGTCGAGCTGGTCGAACCGATCGGCGTACGGCTCGTCGGCGCGGCCCGGCTGGACGCCGTCGCCACCGGCCTCGTCCACGACGACGAGGACAAACACGCCGACCACAAGACCCTCCTGCCCGCCGCGCCCACCTCCTTCGTCCACGCACTGGCGGCACAGGTCCTCCGGGAGCCCGCGTCCCCCACGCACACGGCCCGGCTGATCCCCCACCCGAGGGCGGCCCGCTCCCGCAGACTGCGCCGCGCCCTGGCGGCGGTCCTGCTGCCGGCCACGCTCCTCGCGGTCCTCGGCCTCCTCCTGACGAAGGTGCTGCTGTACGTGGCGGCGGCGGCCACGGCCGTCCTGCTCCCCCTGGCCGTCCTCCTGGCCCTGGACGCGGCCCGCAACCTGGGCCACGCCACCACCGGCGCCTACCTGGTGGCCCGCTCGGGAACACTCCGCCGCACGACGGTTGCCCTCCAGCGGGGCGGTGTGATCGGCTGGACGATCAGCCAGTCGTACTTCCAGCGCAGGGCCGGCCTGATCACCCTGACGGCGACCACAGCCGCCGGAGAAGGCGCGTACTCCCTCAAGGACGCGTCACAGGCCGAAGCCCTCCCCTTCGCGGCCCACGCCGTCCCCGGCCTGCTGGAACCGTTCCTGGAATCCGAGTGACGTACGGTCCGCGGGACGCGAACATGACCGTATGACAGCAACCAGCCGCCGTACGGTACTTGCCGCTCTCGCCACCGCCGCCGTGAGCGGGTCCGTGACGGCCGGGCAGGCGCGGGCCGTCGTGGCGGTGGAGGACCACTACGCCTCCTCCACCGACCTCTACACCCGGCTCGCGGGAAGGGAAGGGACCGACTTCGCCCGCCGTTACCGGCGCCACGAGCGGGTCGACAGCAGCCTCGGCTCGGTGTTCCCGTACGGCCGCACCGTCGTGATGGCGCCGCACGGGGGCGGGATCGAGACCGGGACCTCGGAGTTGTGCCTCGCGATCGCCGGATACCACCCCGCCACCCTCGCCCCCCTGCCGGGCGGGGGCGCGCTCCACGACTACTGGATGTTCGAGGGGCTGCTCGACGCCGGCAACGGGGATCTGCACATCACCTCGTCCCACATCGACGACCGCGTCGCCCTGTCCCTGGCGGCCGGCAGCCTCAACGTGGTGTCCCTGCACGGCTGTAGGCCCGACCAGGCCGGCGCGCCCGTCTCCCGGCCCGAGGCCGTGGTCGTGGGCGGGCGCAACGCCACGTTCAAGCAGTACCTGCACGACGAGCTGCGGGCGGCCGGGTTCCAGACGATCGACGGGTCGGCCGTACCGGACCTCGCCGGGGTGGACCCGGAGAACCTGTGCAACCGCACCCTGCTGGGCAAGGGCGGACAGCTGGAACTCACCACCGACCTGCGGAGGAGCATGTTCGGCACCTTCACCCGGGCCGGGCGGGCGGGCTCCACCAACGAGATCTTCGACGCCTTCACCGCCGCCGTCCGCACCGCCGTCACGCGGCTGGAGGCGGGCGCGGACCAGGTCATCCTCTGACGCGGCGCAGTGGCGACGCAGAAGGCCCGGTCCGCCTCGCGGCGCAACCGGGCCTTCGCGTCGGGGTGGTGACAGGACGTCAGGCCACCGACGGGGGATACAGGTCCCTCGGCAGCTTCGACGCCGCGTCCGCGTCCAGGAGCCACAGCGTGCGGCTCCTGCCGTACGCGCCCGCCGCCGGGGCCTGGATCTCGCCCGCGCCCGACAGGGCGATCTCCGCCGCCCCCGCCTTGTCCCCGCCCGCCGCCAGCAGCCACACCTCGTGCGCCGCGCGGATCGCGGGCAGGGTGAGGGAGATGCGCAGCGGCGGAGGCTTGGGAGCGCCGTGCACGGCGACGACCGTGCGCTCCGTCTCCCGTACCCCGGGCAGCTCGGGGAAGAGCGACGCCACGTGCGTGTCGGGGCCCACCCCCAGCATCAGGACATCGAAGGACGGTACCTGGGCGTGGTCCTCCGGGCGGGAGGCCGCGGCCAGTTCGGTCGCGTACGCGGCGGCCGCCGCCTCCACGTCGTTGCCGTACGGGCCGTCCGACGCCGGCATCGCGTGCACCCGGGCGGGGTCCAGCGGAACCGAGTCGAGCAGCGCCTCACGGGCCTGGGTGATGTTGCGCTCCGGGTCGCCCTCCGGCAGGAAGCGCTCGTCGCCCCACCACAGGTCGAGACGCGACCAGTCGACCGCGTCCCGCGCGGGCGCCGCCGACAGCGCGGCCAGCAGGCCGTTGCCGTTGCGCCCGCCCGTGAGCACCACCGAGGCAGAGCCGCGGGAGGCCTGGGCGTCCACGATCCTCGTGATCAGCCGGGCCGCCGTGGCCTGCGCCATCAGCTCCTTGTCCCGGTGGACGACCAGGTGCGGGGCGCTCACTTCGAGGCCGCCTTCTTCGCCGCGGCCCGTTTCGCGGGGGCGGCCGGTGCCTCCGGGGTGGGGACCGCCTGCCCCGACGCGTCCCCGAGCTTCTCCACGCCGTACCGCAGGGCCGACGCGTAGATCTCGTCCGGGTCGAGCCGGCGCAGCTCCTCCGCGATCAGCTCCGACGTGTCACGCCGGTTGAGCGCCACCGCCCGGTCCGGCTGGCCGTCGATGGACAGCGTCGCGAGCGTGCCGTCCAGGCGCGTGAGCGTGATCGGCCCGCAGTCGGTCTCCATCCTGACGGACGTCAGGCCGGGACCGGCCGAGACCGTGCGCTTGACCGGTACGTGCAGCCGGTCGGCGAGCCACATGCCGAGCAGCTCACCGCTCGCGTTCAGCTCCTCGCCCTCCACCTCGACCCCGGTGACCGCGCACTCGACCTGGTCCAGGGCCGCCGCGAGCATGGAGCGCCACGGGGTGATCCTGGCCCACGCGAGGTCCGTGTCGCCGGGGGTGTAGACGGCGGCGCGGGACTTGAGCTCCTCGATCGGGTGCTCCGCCGCGTACGTGTCCGTCACCCGGCGCTGGGCCAGGGTGCCCAGCGGGTCCTTCGCCGGGTTGAGGGGCGCGTTGACCGCCCACCACACGACGACGGGCGCGTCCGGCAGCAGCAGCGGCAGGACCACCGACTGGGCGTGGTCGATGACCTCGCCGTACAGCCGCAGGACGACCGTCTCGCCGGTGCCGGCGTCGACGCCCACCCGCACCTCGGCGTCCAGGCGCGGCTTGGCGCGGTCGCGCGCCGAGCGCGAGACCCGCTTGATGATGACGAGCTTGCGCGAGGGGTGCTCACGGGACGCGTCGTTGGCGGCCTTGAGCGCGTCGTACGCGTTCTCCTCGTCGGTGACGAGGACCAGCGTCAGGACCATGCCGACGGCGGGGGTGCCGATCGCCCTGCGCCCCTGCACCAGCGCCTTGTTGATCTTGCTGGACGTGGTGTCCGTAAGGTCGATCTTCATGGCCGACGCCAGCTCCGTCCGTGTCGTGCGAGCATTTCGTCCGCCTCGACCGGACCCCAGGTCCCGGACTCGTACTGCGCGGGCTTGCCGTGCGCGTCCCAGTACTGCTCGATCGGGTCGAGGATCTTCCAGGACAGCTCGACCTCCTCCGTGCGCGGGAAGAGGTTCGAGTCGCCGAGCAGCACATCGAGGATGAGCCGCTCGTACGCCTCGGGGCTGGACTCCGTGAAGGACTCGCCGTACGCGAAGTCCATCGAGACGTCCCGCACCTCCATCGCCGTGCCGGGCACCTTCGAGCCGAAGCGCATGGTCACGCCCTCGTCCGGCTGGACGCGGATGACCAGGGCGTTCTGCCCCAGCTCTTCCGTGGCCGTGTGGTCGAAGGGGGAGTGCGGGGCCCGCTGGAACACCACCGCGATCTCGGTGACCCGGCGGCCGAGGCGCTTGCCGGTACGGAGGTAGAAGGGGACGCCCGCCCAGCGGCGGTTGTCGATCTCCACCTTCACGGCGGCGTAGGTGTCGGTCTTCGACTTGGGGTCGATGCCGTCTTCCTGGAGGTAGCCGACGGCCTTCTCGCCGCCCTGCCACCCGGACGCGTACTGCCCGCGCACCGTGTCCGCGCCGAGGTCGGCCGGCAGCCGTACGGCGCCGAGGACCTTGGTCTTCTCCGCCGCCAGCGCGTCCGCGTCGAAGGAGGCGGGCTCCTCCATCGCGGTCAGCGCGAGCAGCTGGAGCAGGTGGTTCTGGATGACGTCCCGGGCCGCGCCGATGCCGTCGTAGTACCCGGCCCGGCCGCCGATCCCGATGTCCTCGGCCATCGTGATCTGGACGTGGTCGACGTACGACCGGTTCCAGATCGGCTCGAACAGGGTGTTGGCGAAGCGGAGCGCCAGGATGTTCTGGACGGTCTCCTTGCCGAGGTAGTGGTCGATCCGGAAGACCTCGTTGGACGGGAAGACCTCGTGCACGACCTTGTTGAGGGCCTGCGCGGACTTGAGGTCGTGCCCGAACGGCTTCTCGATGACCGCGCGGCGCCAGGAGCCCTTCTTCTGGTCGGCCAGCCCGTGCTTCTTGAGCTGCTGGACGACCTGCGGGAAGAACTTCGGCGGTACGGAGAGGTAGAAGGCGAAGTTGCCGCCCGTCCCCTGCTTCTTGTCGAGGTCGTCGATCGTCGCCTTGAGGTTCTCGAACGCCTCGTCGTCGTCGAAGTTGCCCTGGACGAAGCGCATCCCCTGGACGAGCTGCTGCCAGACCTCCTCGCGGAACGGCGTGCGCGCGTGTTCCTTGACGGCGTCGTGGACCTCCTGCGCGAAGTCCTCGTCCTGCCATTCGCGGCGCGCGAAGCCGACGAGCGAGAAGCCCGGCGGCAGCAGCCCGCGGTTGGCGAGGTCATAGATGGCGGGCATCAGCTTTTTGCGGGACAAATCGCCCGTGACGCCAAAGATGACCAGGCCCGACGGCCCCGCGATGAGCGGGAGCCGTCGGTCCGCGGCGTCACGGAGCGGATTCGCTCCGTGGGTTGCGGTCAAGGAGATCAGCCCTCCGAAGGGGCGAGGCGCTTGAGCTCGGCCTCGGTCGACTTGAGCAGGTCGGTCCAGGCGCTCTCGAACTTCTCGACGCCCTCGTCCTCCAGCAGCTGGACGACCTCGTCGTACGAGATCCCCAGCTTCTCGACGGCATCGAGGTCCGCGCGTGCCTGGTCGTACGTGCCGCGCACCGTGTCACCGGTGATCTGCCCGCTGTCCGCGGTGGCGTCCAGCGTGGCCTCCGGCATGGTGTTCACCGTGTTCGGCGCGACCAGCTCGTCGACGTACAGGGTCGGCTTGTACGCCGGGTCCTTGACGCCCGTCGAGGCCCACAGCGGACGCTGCTTGTTGGCCTGCGCGCGGTCCAGGGCCGCCCAGCGGTCGGAGGAGAAGACCTCCTCGTACGCCTCGTAGGCCAGCCGGGCGTTGGCGAGGGCGGCCTTGCCGCGCGCCGCCTTCGCCTCGTCCGTGCCGAGCGCGTCGAGCCGCTTGTCGATCTCGGTGTCCACGCGGGACACGAAGAAGGACGCCACCGAGTGGATCTTCGAGAGGTCCAGGCCCGAGGCCTTCGCCTTCTCCAGACCCGACAGGTAGGCGTCCATGACCTTGCGGTAGCGCTCCAGCGAGAAGATCAGCGTGACGTTGACGCTGATGCCCCGGCCGATGGTCTCGGTGATCGCCGGCAGGCCGGCCTCGGTCGCCGGGATCTTGATGAGCGTGTTCGGCCGGTCCACCAGCCACGCCAGCTGCTTGGCCTCGGCGGTGGTCGCGGTCGTGTTGTGGGCCAGGCGCGGGTCCACCTCGATGGAGACCCGGCCGTCCTGGCCGTCCGTCCGGTCGAAGACCGGGCGCAGGATGTCGGCGGCGTCGCGGACGTCCGCCGTCGTGATCATGCGGATGGCCTCTTCGACCGTGACCTTGCGGGCGGCCAGCTCGGTCAGCTGGGTGTCGTACCCGTCGCCCTCCGAGATCGCCTTCTGGAAGATCGACGGGTTGGTGGTGACACCCACCACGTGCTGCTGGTCGATGAGTTCGGCGAGATTGCCGGACGTGATGCGCTTGCGCGACAGGTCGTCGAGCCAGATCGCGACGCCTTCGTCGGAGAGGCGCTTGAGTGCGTCTGTCATGAGAAATACATCTCCTACGGTTCGTATAACGGCGTCAGCGCGCGGAGGCTTCCAGTGATTCCCGGGCAGCGGTGGCGACCGCCTCGGCGGTGAAGCCGAACTCGCGGAACAGCACCTTCGCGTCCGCGGATGCCCCGAAATGCTCCAGCGACACGATGCGCCCCGCGTCGCCCACAAAACGGTGCCAGGTGAGCCCGATCCCGGCCTCGACCGCCACGCGCGCCTTCACGGACGGCGGCAGTACGGCGTCCCGGTAGGCCTGGTCCTGCTCGTCGAACCACTCCACCGACGGCATCGACACGACCCGCGTGGGGATGCCGTCCGCCTGGAGCAGCTCACGGGCCTCGACAGCCAGCTGGAGCTCGGAGCCCGTACCGATCAGCACGACCCGCGCGGGGCCGCCCTCGGCCTCGAAGCGGACGTAACCGCCCTTGGCCGCATCGGCGTCGGCCTCGTACGTCGGCACACCCTGGCGTGTCAGCGCCAGACCGTGCGGCGCGCGCTTGGGGTGCCGCTTGAGGATCTCCGCCCACGCGATCGCCGTCTCGTTGGCGTCGGCGGGACGGACGATGTTGAGACCCGGGATGGCCCGCAGGACGGACAGGTGCTCGACCGGCTGGTGCGTCGGGCCGTCCTCGCCCAGGCCGATCGAGTCGTGCGTCCATACATAGGTGACCGGCACGCGCATCAGCGCGGCGAGCCGGACGGCCGGCCGCATGTAGTCGGAGAACACCAGGAAGGTGCCGCCGTAGATACGGGTGTTGCCGTGCAGCGCGATGCCGTTCATCGTCGCGCCCATGGAGTGCTCGCGGATGCCGTAGTGCACCGTGCGGCCGTACGGGTCCGCCTCCGGCAGGGGGTTGCCCTCCGGGAGGAACGACGACGTCTTGTCGATGGTGGTGTTGTTCGAGCCCGCGAGGTCGGCCGAGCCGCCCCACAGCTCGGGGACGACCTCCCCGAGGGCCTGGAGCACCTTGCCCGAAGCGGCGCGCGTGGCAAGGGACTTGCCGGTCTCGAAGACCGGCAGTACTTCCTCCCAGCCGGTGGGCAGCTCGCCGGCGCGGACCCGGTCGAACGTCGCGGCGCGCTCGGGGTTGGCCGTACGCCACGCGGCGAACAGCTTGTCCCACTCGGCGCGCGTCTCGCGGCCGCGGTCGAGGGCCTCGCGCGTGTGCGCGAGCACCTCGTCGTCGACGACGAAGGACTTCTCCGGGTCGAAGCCGAGCACGCGCTTCGTGGCCGCGACCTCGTCGCCGCCCAGTGCCGAGCCGTGCGCGGCCTCGGTGTTCTGCGCGTTCGGGGCGGGCCAGGCGATGATCGAACGGGCCGCGATGAACGACGGGCGCCCGGTCTCGGCCTGCGCCGCCCTCAGCGCCTCGTACAGGCCTCGCGGGTCCAGGTCGCCGTTCGGCAGCTGGTCGACGCGCTGCACGTGCCAGCCGTACGCCTCGTACCGCTTGAGGGTGTCCTCGGAGACGGCCGTCTCCGTGTCGCCCTCGATGGAGATGTGGTTGTCGTCCCACAGCACGACGAGATTGCCCAGCTTCTGGTGGCCGGCCAGCGAGGACGCCTCCGCGGAGACACCCTCCTGGAGGCAGCCGTCGCCGACGATCACCCAGATGGTGTGGTCGAACGGGGAGGTGCCGGCCGCCGCCTCCGGGTCGTACAGTCCGCGCTCGTAGCGGGCGGCCATCGCCATGCCCACCGCGTTCGCCACGCCCTGTCCGAGCGGGCCCGTCGTGGTCTCGACGCCGACGGTGTGGCCGTACTCCGGGTGGCCGGGGGTCCTCGAACCCCAGGTCCGGAAGGCCTCCAGGTCGGCCAGGTCCAGGCCGTACCCGGCGAGGAAGAGCTGGATGTAGAGGGTCAGGGAGGTGTGCCCCGGCGAGAGGACGAACCGGTCACGACCGGTCCACTGGGCGTCGGCCGGGTCGTGCCGCATGAGTTTCTGGAACAAGAGATAGGCAGCGGGCGCCAGGCTCATGGCCGTACCGGGATGGCCGTTGCCGACCTTCTGTACGGAATCCATGGCGAGGACGCGGGCGGTGTCGACTGCCCGACGGTCCAGATCGGTCCACTCGACGTCTGTGGTGGTCGGCTTGGTGCTCACCCTGAGTCAGGGCTCCTCTCCAGCTGTCGAATCCCGGTGCTCTGAGGGCGCACCGGTTCGCTGCCGAGCCTACCCTCGCGACAAACACCCATCTTTTCGAGTGCCTTTCCAGAGTGCGACGCGTGCGGACACTTCGCCTCCCGGCGCGGCGAAAGGGGGCGGCGGAGCGCCCCCAACACGACCCCACCCCCGCGAAGAACGGCATCTGGGCAACGTCTAGAGTGACGTGGTACGCGCAAGCCTTTACCGGGTCTTCACGCCCGGAGCTTGCTGGGTTTCTCTGTCAGGGGTGTACGTGACAGCCGTCGAGTCCCGACCCGCAGGGGTCGTCCAGACTCCGATCCCGGGGGGCCGCCGGCCGCTCAGAGCCCGCGTCCTGGCGTTCGTGGCGCTGACGAAGCCGAGGATCATCGAGCTGCTGCTCATCACCACGGTCCCGGTGATGTTCCTGGCCACCCAAGGGGTGCCGGATCTCTGGCTCGTGGTCACCACGTGTGTCGGCGGATATCTCTCCGCGGGCGGTGCCAACGCGCTGAACATGTACATCGACCGGGACATCGACGCGCTGATGGACCGTACGTCGCAGCGTCCCCTGGTCACCGGCATGGTCTCGCCGCGCGAGTGCCTGGCCTTCGGCTTCACGCTGGCCGTCGTCTCGACGCTGTGGTTCGGGCTGCTGGTCAACTGGCTGTCGGCGGCGCTCTCGCTGGGCGCGCTGCTCTTCTACGTCGTCGTCTACACGATGATCCTCAAACGCCGTACCTCGCAGAACATCGTCTGGGGCGGCATCGCGGGCTGCATGCCGGTGCTGATCGGCTGGTCGGCGGTGACCGACTCGGTCTCCTGGGCCGCGGTCATCCTCTTCCTCGTCATCTTCTTCTGGACGCCTCCGCACTACTGGCCGCTGTCCATGAAGGTGAAGGACGACTACGCGCGCGTGGGCGTCCCGATGCTCCCGGTCGTCGCGTCCAACCGGGTGGTGGCCCGCCAGATCGTCGCCTACAGCTGGGTGATGGTCGCCGTCTCGCTGCTGCTGACGCCGCTGGGCTACACCGGCTGGTTCTACACGTCGGTGGCGCTGGTGTCCGGCGGCTACTGGCTCTGGGAGGCCCACGGCCTCCAGTCGCGGGCGAAGTCCGGGGTGACGGGCGCGAAGCTCAAGGAGATGCGGCTGTTCCACTGGTCGATCACCTATGTTTCCCTCTTGTTCGTCGCCGTGGCGGTCGACCCCTTCCTGCGGTAGGCCGATCCCGCGGTAGGCCGGTCCCGCGGTAGGCCGGTCCTGCGGTAGCCCGATTCGTTACCCATCGGTAGCATCGGGGCCATGGCAGAGACAGACGACGACACGGCAGACACCGGAGCAGAGACCGGACGGGGCGGCGCCCGCGACGAGCGGCGCGCCGCGCGCCTGGCCAAGCACATCGGCGCGTTCGCCAGGAAGCACGGCGGCGCCGAGGGCCGGCTCGCGTACCTCGGACAGGCGGGCACCCGCATCGTGCTCGTCGGCGGGGACGGCGGCTGGGGCGACCTCGTCGCCCCCTCGCACGGCGTCGCGCTGAGCGCCGCCCAGAAGGCCGGACTCACCCTGCACGAATCCTTCGACGGCGAGTTCGCCGCGAAGGTGCGCACCGGACGGTACGAGTGGTCCCGCATGGCGGGCATCCAGGTCGGCGGACGCGCGAACAGCTGAGCCGGGCCCGGGGCCGCGACCGGATCGCCCCTCACCCGTTAGGACGGTAGGAGTACGGTCCACGACGGGAACCCCGATGATCGAAACACTGTCCCTCGTGGACCAGTACTGCCACGGCGTCCTCCGCACGGAGCTGGGCCTCGGCACCTTCGAGGCCCAGCTCGGCGGCCGGGTGGGACCCGCCGCCCCGGGCACCACCTTCTTCGACACCCAGGCCGGTTTCGCCGTACGGCGCTGGTGCCCGCCGCTCCTCGACCTCGAACCGCACTGCCCGCCCGCGCACTACCTCGCGCGCCGCCGGGAGCTGGGCGTCCTGGAGTCCGGCAGACGGCTGCTGCGCTCCACCGGGGTCACCACCTACCTGGTGGACACCGGCCTGCCCGGCGGCGATCTGACAGGACCGGGGGAGATCGCCGCCGCCGGGGCCGCCGACGCCCGGGAGATCGTCCGGCTGGAACCCCTCGCCGAGCGGGTCGCCGACACCTCCTGCGGGGTCGCCGACCTCCTGACCCGGCTCGACCGGGCCGTCCACGACGCCGCCGCCACGGCGGTCGCCTTCACGTCCGTGGCGGGGGTACGGCACGGGCTCGCCCTGGCCCCCGAGCCGCCCGGGCACGCCGAGGTCCGGGCGGCGGCGGGCCGCTGGCTCGCGGTACGGGACCCCGGGGGACCGCTGGACGACCCGGTGCTGCTGCGGCACCTGCTCTGGCTCGCCCTCGGCTCCGGGCTGCCGCTCCAACTGCACACCGGCGCGCGCGACGCCCGCGCCCCGGCGGGCGGCGCCGACCCGGCGCTGGTCACCGCCTTCGCGAGCGCCACGGCCGGGCTCGGCACCGCGCTGGTGCTCCTGGGCGCCTACCCGTACCACCGGCACGCGGCGCAGCTGACCGGCGTCTTCCCGCATGTGTACGCCGACCTCGGCCCGGCCCTCGCGCACACGGGCGCCCGGGCGGCGGCCGTACTGGCGGAGATCCTGGAACTGGCGCCGTTCGGGAAGCTGTTGTTCTCCAGCGGGGCGCGGGCCCTGCCCGAACTGCACGTCGTGGGCGCCCGGGTGTTCCGGGAGGCGCTGGTCCGGGTCCTGGGCGGCTGGGTCGCCGACGGGGCGTGGTCGCTCACCGACGCGCAGCGGGTCGCCGGGATGATCGCGGCGGGCAACGCCCGCCGGCTCTACGGTCTGTCAGACGGCCGCGGACAGCCGTGAGTCGGGCTGCGCGGGGATCTCCGCGGTGGTCACCGGCCGTTCGCGCAGGCTCATCGCGACCCGGACGACCCCGACCCACACCAGGCACGACCCGAGCATGTGGACGCCGACCAGCACGGCGGGCACGTCCGTGAAGTACTGCACATAGCCGATGCCGCCCTGCGCGAGCAGCACCAGCAGCAGGTTGCGGGCGATCACCCGGGTGTCCGCCGGGGCGTCCACCACGCGCAGCACCAGCCACAGGGCGACGGCGAGCGCGCAGACGACCCAGGCGGCGGCGGTGTGGACATGGGCGGTGGTCGTCCAGTCGAACGGCATCCGCGGTACGTCGCTGCTGTCGCCCGCGTGCGGCCCGGAACCGGTCACGACCGTGCCCGCCACGACCAGGACGACCGTGGAGGCGGTGAGTGCCCAGGACAGCTTCCGTACCGGGCCGGGGACGCGCGGGCGGGGCGTGCCGTCACCCTCGCGGGTCCGCAGCCAGGTCACCGTGGTGACGGTCAGGAGCGTCATGGCCAGCAGCAGATGCCCGGCCACCGTCCACGGGTTGAGGCCCGCGAGGACGGTGACCCCGCCGAGGACGGCGTTGCCCATCACGATCCAGAACTGCGACCAGGCGAGGCGGGAGAGCCCGCGCCGCCGGGGCTTGGCGGAGCGCGCCGCGATGATCGCCCAGCCGACGGCCGCGCACAGGACGTACGTCAGCATGCGGTTGCTGAACTCGATCGCGCCGTGGATTCCCTGCTCGGGGGTGGCGACGAGGCTGTTGTCGGTGCACTTGGGCCAGGTGTCGCAGCCGAGCCCGGAACCGGTCAGCCGTACCGCGCCTCCGGTGACGACGATCACCACGCTCATCAACACGGCGCCGAGGGCGGCGCGCTGGAGCGTACGGGGCGAAGGCGTCCAGCGCCGGGCGATGTAGGCGAGGGGGGTCAACACGCCAACCATCGTAGGCGGGAGCTTGTGCGGGTTTTCACGAGGGGGGTACGGCCCAGGCGGGCGCGGGGCGGACGGCCAGGCCCGCGCCGGCCGGGACGCTCACTCCCAGCGGAAGAACGTGCCCGCCGCGCCCAGCCCGGCCGCCGCCCACACCGCCAGGATCCCGAGGTCCCCCCACGGGGTCGTGGCGCCGTGCTGGAGCACGTCCCGCAGGCCGTCCGAGAGGGCCGAGATCGGCAGCAGCCCGAGCACCGTCTGCGCCCCGTCCGGGAACCTGTCCAGCGGCACGATCACCCCGCCGCCCACCAGCAGCAGCAGGAAGACCAGGTTCGCCGCCGCCA
Organism: Streptomyces sp. NBC_01317; assembly: GCF_035961655.1. NCBI lineage: Bacteria > Bacillati > Actinomycetota > Actinomycetes > Kitasatosporales > Streptomycetaceae > Streptomyces > Streptomyces sp. NBC_01317. Next base: position 6,351,073 of record NZ_CP108393.1, read on the forward strand.
GCGTCGCCTCCGCCCTGAGCGTGCCCGCCATCAGCAGGCCGAGGCCCGAGAAGGCCGCCGTGCCGAGCACGAGCAGCAGCAGGACCACCAGCGGGCTGCCGTGCGGCGACCACCCCAGCGCGAACGCGATCACCGTCAGCAGGACGACCTGGAGCACCTCGGTGACCAGGACGGACAGCGTCTTGGCGGTCATCAGGGCCCAGCGCGGCAGCGGTGACGCGGCGAGGCGCTTGAGCACTCCGTACCGCCGCTCGAAGCCCGTCGCGATGGCCTGGCCGGTGAACGCCGTCGACATCACGGCCAGCGCCAGGACGCCGGGCGCCAGGAAGTCCACGGCCTCGCCCGCGCCGGTGTCCACGACGTCGACCGTCGAGAACAGCACCAGGAGGAGCGAGGGGATGATCACGGTCAGCAGCAGCTGCTCGCCGTTGCGCAGCAGCAGCTTCGTCTCGAACGCCGTCTGCGCGGCGATCATGCGTCCCAGCGGGGCCGCGCCGGGCGCCGGGGCGTAGGTGGACCCGCCCGCGCGCAGGCCGGTCCCCGGGCTCGTACCGGTGCTCATGGACGCAGCTCCTTGCCGGTCAGTTCGAGGAAGACGTCCTCCAGCGTGTGCCGCTCCACGGCGATCCCCGACGCCATCACGCCGTGCTGCGCGCACCAGGAGGTGACCGTGGCGAGCAGCTGCGGGTCGATCGTGCCGCCGATGCGGTACGCGCCCGGCGTCAGCTCGGCGGCCGCCGTGCCGTCGGGCAGGGCCTTGAGCAGCGAGCCGAGGTCGAGCCCCGGGCGGCCGGTGAAGCGCAGGGTGTTCTCGGCGCCGCCCCGGCACAGGTCCTCGGGGCTGCCCTGGGCGATCACCCGGCCCGCGTCGACGATCACGACGTCGTCGGCGAGCTGTTCGGCCTCGTCCATGAAGTGGGTGGTGAGCACGACCCCGACCCCGTCGGCGCGCAGCTCGCGGACCAGGTCCCAGGTGGAGCGGCGGGCCTGCGGGTCGAGCCCGGCGGTCGGTTCGTCCAGGAAGACCAGCTCGGGGCGGCCCACGACGGCCAGGGCCACGGCGAGGCGCTGCTGCTGGCCGCCGGACAGGCGCCGGTAGGCCGTACGGCCGCAGTCGCCGAGGCCCAGGCGCTCGATGAGCGCGTCCACATCCAGCGGGTGGGCGTGCAGCCGGGCCATGTGGCGGAGCATCTCCTCCGCCCGCGCGCCCGAGTAGACGCCGCCGGACTGGAGCATCACGCCGATGCGGGGGCGTAGCCGCGCCGCGTCGGCGACAGGGTCGAGCCCGAGGACCCGTACCGTCCCGGCGTCCGGCCGCCGGTAGCCCTCGCAGATCTCGACGGTGGTGGTCTTGCCGGCTCCGTTGGGGCCGAGGACCGCGGTGACCGTACCGGCCCCGATCCGCAGGTCCAGGCCGTCGACCGCGGTCTTTCCGCCGTACCGTTTGATCAGGCCCCGGATCTCGACCACGGGTTCACCGGCGACGCTGTGCATGTCGGGGAGTCTAGGCAGCCCCGGACGGCCCTGGGTGCCCGGGGCCGAAATGCGACCGCCGGAACCGCCCGGACCGGCCGAAAAGCCCTTTCTTAGGTAACCCTAAGTGATCAATTCCACCGCGCCCGGTTCTGGACAGTAGTTGTCAGTGCCGAGGGAATTACGCAACAATGGCGTTGTGAAATACCTGGGCGAGGCTCCGCAGGAGGAACTCGCGACCGGCGAGCGCTCCACGCGCAACCGCGTCGCGCGCTCCATCCTGGACCACGGCCCGTCCACGGTCTCCGATCTGGCGGGGCGGCTGGGGCTCACCCAGGCGGCGGTCCGCCGTCATCTCGACGCCCTCGCCGCCGACTCCGTCGTGGAGGCGCGTGACCAGCGGGTCTACGGCTCGCGCGGTCGCGGCAGGCCCGCCAAGGTGTTCGCCCTGACCGACTGCGGCCGGGACGCCTTCGACCAGTCGTACGACAAACTCGCCGCCGAGGCGCTGGGCTGGATCTCCACCGCGGCCGGCGGCGGGGAGCGGGGCGAGGCGGCCGTCGCCGCGTTCGCCCGCGCCCGGATCGCCGCACAGGCCGAGGCCGGGCGGTACGCCGACGTGGTCGAGGCAGCAGGGCCCGGCGGACGTACGGAGGCGCTGGCCAAGGCCCTGAGCGCCGACGGGTACGCTGCCACGGCGCGCGGCGCGGCGAACCAGCAGGGCGAGCAGCTCTGCCAGCACCACTGCCCGGTCGCGCACGTCGCGGAGCAGTACCCCCAGCTGTGCGAGGCGGAGACGGAATTTTTCTCCCAGCTGCTCGGTACGCATGTACAGCGGCTGGCCACGATCGCCCACGGCGACGGGGTCTGCACGACGTTCATCCCCCGAGCCACCGCGTCCCCGCAGACCGGTGGAGCGCCGACCGGTGCACCGCAGGCCGCGTCCCCCGAGACAACCGATCAAGCATCCGAAAGCAAAGCCGGGAGGAACCCCGCATGACGCTCCCCACGGAGACCGCCCACCCCGAACTCGATGGCCTGGGCACGTACGAATTCGGCTGGGCCGACTCGGACGCCGCCGGCGCCGCCGCGAAGCGCGGTCTGTCCGAGGCTGTCGTGCGCGACATCTCCCAGAAGAAGAACGAGCCGGAGTGGATGCTCAAGCTCCGGCTCAAGGGCCTCAAGCTCTTCGGCAAGAAGCCGATGCCGAGCTGGGGTTCCGACCTCTCCGGCATCCACTTCGACAACATCAAGTACTTCGTGCGGTCCACGGAGAAGCAGGCGGAGTCCTGGGAGGACCTGCCCGAGGACATCAAGAACACGTACGACAAGCTCGGCATCCCCGAGGCGGAGAAGCAGCGCCTCGTCGCCGGTGTCGCCGCGCAGTACGAGTCGGAGGTCGTCTACCACCAGATCCGTGAGGACCTGGAGGAGAAGGGTGTCATCTTCAAGGACACCGACACCGCGCTCAGGGAGAACCCGGAGCTGTTCCAGGAGTACTTCGGGACGGTCATCCCGGTCGGCGACAACAAGTTCGCGTCGCTGAACTCGGCCGTGTGGTCCGGCGGATCGTTCATCTACGTCCCGAAGGGCGTGCACGTCGACATCCCGCTCCAGGCCTACTTCCGTATCAACACGGAGAACATGGGCCAGTTCGAGCGGACGCTGATCATCGTCGACGAGGACGCGTACGTCCACTACGTCGAGGGCTGTACGGCCCCGATCTACTCCTCGGACTCGCTGCACAGCGCCGTGGTCGAGATCATCGTCAAGAAGGGCGGCCGCTGCCGCTACACGACCATCCAGAACTGGTCGAACAACGTCTACAACCTCGTCACCAAGCGCGCCGTGGCGTACGAGGGCGCGACCATGGAGTGGGTCGACGGCAACATCGGCTCCAAGGTCACCATGAAGTACCCGGCCGTGTACCTGATGGGCGAGCACGCCAAGGGCGAGACCCTGTCCATCGCCTTCGCGGGCGAGGGCCAGCACCAGGACGCCGGCGCCAAGATGGTCCACATGGCCCCCAACACCTCGTCGAACATCGTCTCCAAGTCGGTGGCGCGCGGCGGCGGCCGTACGTCCTACCGCGGTCTCATCGAGATCGGCGAGGGCGCCCACGGCTCCAAGTCCAACGTGCTGTGCGACGCGCTGCTGGTCGACACCATCTCGCGCTCCGACACGTACCCGTACGTGGACGTCCGCGAGGACGACGTGTCCATGGGCCACGAGGCGACCGTCTCCAAGGTCTCCGAGGACCAGCTCTTCTACCTGATGAGCCGCGGCCTCTCCGAGTTCGAGGCGATGGCGATGATCGTGCGCGGATTCGTCGAGCCCATCGCCAAGGAACTGCCGATGGAGTACGCGCTGGAACTCAACCGGCTGATCGAGCTCCAGATGGAGGGCTCCGTCGGCTGACGGACCCGCCACCAGGCCGGGCGGCGATCCGCCCGGCCCCCTCGTTCCCCCGTCCCAGAGGCAGAGAGTGAGCACCACGACAGCCATGGCTGAGGCTCAGAACATTCCGGCGGGCTCCACCACCGCCGGTTCGATCGCGGTGGCCGCCGAGTCGACCGTCGCCACGCGCATGAGCGCGCCCCCCTCCTTCGACGTGGCGGACTTCCCCGTCCCTCACGGCCGTGAGGAGGAGTGGCGGTTCACGCCGCTGGAACGGCTGCGTGGTCTGCACGACGGCACCGCCGTCGCCACGGACGGCAGCGTCACGGTCGAGGTGACCGCCCCTGACGGCGTCACCGTCGAGACCGTCGGCCGCGACGACGCGCGCATCGGCAAGGCCGGTACGCCGGTGGACCGGATCGCCGCCCAGGCGTACTCCTCCTTCGAGAAGGCCTCGGTCGTCTCGGTGGCCAAGGAGACCGTCCTGGCCGAACCGATCAGGATCGACGTCCACGGCGAGGGCGGCACCGCCTACGCGCACCAGGTCATCGAGCTCGGCGCGTTCGCCGAGGCCGTCGTGGTCATCGACCACACCGGCGACGCGGTCCTCGCCGGGAACGTCGACTACCTGATCGGCGACGGCGCGAAGCTCACCGTCGTCTCCGTCCAGGACTGGGACGACAAGGCCGTCCACGTCGCCCAGCACAACGCGCTGGTCGGCCGGGACGCCTCCTTCAAGTCGATCATCGTCACCTTCGGCGGCGATCTCGTACGGCTCCACCCGCGCGTCCAGTACGCGGGCCCCGGCGGCGAGGCCGAACTGTTCGGCCTCTACTTCACCGACCGAGGCCAGCACCAGGAGCACCGCCTCCTGGTCGACCACAACGCGCCGAACTGCAAGTCCAACGCCGCCTACAAGGGCGCGCTCCAGGGCCAGGACGCCCACGCCGTCTGGATCGGCGACGTGCTCATCCGCGTCATGGCCGAAGGCACCGACACGTACGAGATGAACCGCAACCTCGTCCTCACGGACGGCGCCCGGGTCGACTCCGTGCCGAACCTGGAGATCGAGACCGGCGAGATCGCCGGCGCCGGACACGCCTCGGCGACCGGCCGGTTCGACGACGAACAGCTCTTCTATTTGATGTCACGCGGCATCCCGCAGGCCGAGGCACGCCGCCTCGTCGTCCGTGGCTTCTTCGCCGAGCTGGTCCAGCAGATCGGACTGCCCGACGTCGAGGAGCGCCTGCTCACGAAGATCGAGACGGAGCTGGAGGCGGCGCTGTGAGCGTGCCGACCACCTTCGTCCGCGTGTGCGGCCTCGGCGAGCTGGAGGAGGACACCCCGAAGCGGGTGGAACTCGACGGCACGCCCGTCGCCGTCGTCCTCACCGAGGGCGAGGTGTTCGCGATCAACGACATCTGCTCGCACGCGAACGTGTCGCTCTCGGAGGGCGAGGTCGAGGACTGCATGATCGAGTGCTGGCTGCACGGCTCCAGCTTCGACCTCCGTACCGGCAAGCCGTCGAGTCTTCCCGCGACGCGCCCCGTCCCCGTATACCCCGTACAGATCCAAGGGGACGATGTGCTCGTCTCCGTCACCCAGGAGTCCTGAGCCCCTATGGCTACGCTTGAAATCACCGACCTGCACGTCACCGTCGAGGCGGAGGGCGGCCCCCGCGAGATCCTCAAGGGCGTCGACCTGACCGTCAAGCAGGGCGAGACGCACGCCATCATGGGCCCCAACGGCTCCGGCAAGTCGACCCTCGCGTACTCGCTGGCGGGCCACCCCAAGTACACGATCACCGGCGGCACGGTGACCCTCGACGGCGAGGACGTCCTCGCGATGACCGTCGACGAGCGCGCCCGCGCCGGCCTCTTCCTCGCCATGCAGTACCCCGTCGAGGTCCCCGGCGTCTCCGTGTCGAACTTCCTGCGGACGTCGGCCACCGCGATCCGCGGCGAGGCCCCCAAGCTGCGCACCTGGGTGAAGGAGGTCCGGGAGACCATGGAACGCCTCCAGATGGACCCGGCCTTCGCCGAGCGCAACGTCAACGAGGGCTTCTCCGGCGGCGAGAAGAAGCGCCACGAGATCCTCCAGCTCGAACTGCTCAAGCCGCACATCGCGATCCTCGACGAGACCGACTCCGGCCTCGACGTGGACGCCCTGCGGGTCGTCTCCGAAGGCGTCAACCGCGTCAAGGAGACCGGCGAGGTCGGCACCCTGCTGATCACGCACTACACGCGGATTCTCCGCTACATCAAGCCCGACTTCGTGCATGTCTTCGCCCAGGGCCGTATCGCCGAGTCCGGCGGCGCGGAGCTGGCCGACAAGCTGGAGAACGAGGGCTACGAGGCGTACACGAAGGGTGGCGTCACCGCGTGACACAGCTGCCGGGCCTCCTCACACCGACGAGCACGCCGTCGAGCCGGCTGCTCGACGAGGCGATCCGCAAGGACTTCCCCCTGCTGGATCGTGTGGTCCATGACGGGAAGAAGATCGTTTACCTGGACAACGCGGCGACGTCCCAGAAGCCGCGCCAGGTGCTCGACGCCCTCAACGAGTACTACGAGCAGCACAACGCCAATGTCCACCGTGGCGTGCATGTGCTCGCCGAGGAGGCCACGGCGCTGTACGAGGGCGCGCGCGACAAGGTCGCCGCCTTCATCAACGCGCCCAGCCGCGACGAGGTCATCTTCACCAAGAACGCCTCGGAGTCGCTCAACCTCGTGGCCAACATGCTCGGCTGGGCCGACGAGCCCTACCGGGTGGACCACGAGACCGAGATCGTCATCACGGAGATGGAGCACCACTCCAACATCGTGCCGTGGCAGCTGCTCTCACAGCGCACCGGCGCGAAGCTGAAGTGGTTCGGCCTCACCGACGACGGCCGGCTCGACCTCTCGAACATCGACGAGATCATCACCGAGAAGACGAAGATCGTCTCCTTCGTGCTGGTGTCCAACATCCTCGGTACGGTCAACCCGGTCGAGGCGATCGTCCGGCGGGCGCAGCAGGTCGGCGCCCTGGTCCTGATCGACGCCTCGCAGGCCGCGCCGCACATGCCGGTGGACGTCCAGGCCCTCCAGGCCGACTTCGTGGCCTTCACCGGCCACAAGATGTGCGGTCCCACCGGCATCGGCGTCCTCTGGGGCCGCCAGGAGCTGCTGGAGGACCTCCCGCCGTTCCTGGGCGGCGGCGAGATGATCGAGACCGTGTCGATGCACTCGTCCACGTACGCCCCCGCGCCGCACAAGTTCGAGGCGGGTACGCCCCCGATCGCCCAGGCCGTCGGCCTCGGCGCGGCCGTGGACTACCTCTCCGCGATCGGTATGGACAAGATCCACGCCCACGAGCAGGCGATCACCGAGTACGCGGTGCGGCGCCTGCTGGAGGTGCCCGACCTGCGGATCATCGGCCCGGCCACGGCCGAGGAGCGCGGCGCCGCGATCTCCTTCACCCTGGGAGACATCCACCCCCACGACGTGGGGCAGGTGCTCGACGAACAGGGCATCGCGGTCCGGGTCGGCCACCACTGCGCGCGGCCGGTCTGCCTGCGGTACGGAATTCCGGCGACCACGCGGGCGTCTTTCTATCTGTACTCCACACCCGCCGAGGTCGACGCTCTGGTCGAAGGGCTGGAGCACGTCCGTAACTTCTTCGGATGAGGACTGAGCCGTGAAGCTGGATTCGATGTACCAGGACGTCATCCTGGACCACTACAAGCACCCCCACGGGCGCGGTCTGCGGGACGGCGACGCCGAGGTGCACCATGTCAATCCGACCTGTGGTGACGAGATCACCCTGCGGGTGCGGTACGAGGGCTCGCTGATCGCGGACGTCTCGTACGAGGGCCAGGGCTGCTCCATCAGCCAGGCCAGCGCCTCCGTACTGAACGACCTCCTCGTCGGCAAGGAGCTGGCCGAGGCGCAGAAGATCCAGGGCACCTTCCTGGAGCTGATGCAGTCCAAGGGCCAGCTGGAACCGGACGACGCGATGGAAGAGGTGCTGGAGGACGCGGTCGCGTTCGTCGGCGTCTCGAAGTACCCGGCACGCGTCAAGTGCGCCCTGCTGAGCTGGATGGCCTGGAAGGACGCGACGGCCAAGGCCCTCGCGGCCGCCCCGGCCGGTGGCCAGGACGACGGCCCGAACGACCGCCCGACGAAGGAGACGGCATGAGCGACAACGAGACCGTGACCATGACCCCCGCCTCCGAGGAGGAGGTCCGCGAGGCCCTGTACGACGTGGTCGACCCCGAACTGGGCATCGACGTCGTCAACCTCGGACTGATCTACGGCATCCACATCGACGACGCCAACATCGCCACCCTGGACATGACCCTGACGTCGGCGGCCTGCCCGCTGACCGACGTGATCGAGGACCAGGCGAAGTCGGCGACGGACGGCATCGTCAGCGAACTCAAGATCAACTGGGTCTGGATGCCGCCGTGGGGCCCGGACAAGATCACGGACGACGGCCGCGAGCAGCTGCGCGCGCTGGGCTTCAACGTCTGAGGCGTATCACTGGCGCAGTGCTTCCGAGGGCCCCCGACCTGTCCGGTCGGGGGCCCTCGTGTAGGTCCGGGGGGCTTCGGACAGGTACGCGGCCCGGGGACGCGGGCGGACGCCTGGGGCCAGAGCGGGCGGAAGGTGACCGGGCGGCCCAGGACGGCGTACTGGACGACCGCCGGGCAGGGCGGCCGTGGTCAGCGCGGTCGCCGCCGGCACCGCCACCAGGGCGACGGCGCCGACACCGCGCACCGCGACCAGCGGCCCGGCGGACCGGTCCACTCCGCGTTCAGGTCGCCGACGGTGGACAGGCCCGCGCCGGCCACGGCGATGCCCACCGCCACGCCGACCACCAGCGCCGCCGGGCCGTACGCCGCGCAGGCCACTGTCCGGTCCCCGCCTCGCGCTCACGTTCGAACGCCACGCCGTAGCGGGTCGGGCAACGGGCGACGGTGTGTACGCTCGTACGCATCGATGTGTACACTCGTACGCATGGGATATGGACTGCTCGCCGGGGCGATAGCGGCGGAGGTGGCCGGTACGACGGCCATGAAGTACAGCGAGGGATTCACCAGGCTCTGGCCCTCGCTGCTGACCGTGGCCGGCTACCTGATCGCCTTCAGCCTGCTCGCGCAGACGCTCAAGACCCTTTCCATCGGCACGGCCTACGCGATCTGGGCCGGCACCGGCACCGCCGCGATCGCCGCCATCGGCATGATCTTCATGAACGAGTCGGCGGGGCCCGTCAAGATCGCCGGGCTCGCCCTGGTGATCGCCGGGGTGGTTGTCCTCAACCTCGGAGGAGCCCACTGATGAGCCGCCACCCCGGAGGTGCCCGACGATGAGCCGCCGCTACGACCCCGACCGGCGCCAGCGCATCACCGACGCCGCGCTGCGGGTGGTCGGGAACAGCGGGATCGCCGGGCTCAGCCACCGGACCGTGGCCGCCGAGGCCGACGTGCCCCTCGGCTCCACGACGTACCACTTCGCCTCCCTGGACGAGATGCTGGCCGCCGCCCTGCGGCAGGTCAACGAAGGCTTCGCGGCGGCCGTACGGGACAGCGAGGCCCTCGCCGACCCGGCGTCCGACATGGCGGCGGAGCTGGCCAGGATCATCGGGGAGTGGCTCGCCGGGGACCGTACGGGCGTGGAGCTGGAGTTCGACCTCTACCTCGCGGCCCTGCGCAGGCCCGTATTGCGGCCGGTCGCCGCCGAGTGGGCCGACGCGGTCGCCGAGATCCTGGCGCGGCGCACCGACCCCGTCACGGCGCGGGCGCTGGTCGCGCTGATCGACGGGATCTGCCTTCAGGTGCTGCTCACGGACGCGGTGTACGACGCGGCGTACGCGCGCGAGATGCTGGGGCGGCTCATCCCCTGACATCCCCTGATCCTGCGCCGGTCCGTCCGCGATCCTTCGGGTGCGCCGGTCCCGGTGTGCTGTCCCGGCGGTAGGTTGGGCCGGTGAGCATCCCTCCCTCGGGTCCCGAGATCACCTACGCCGAGTGCAGGCAGTGCGGCACGCTGATCGCCGGGCTGGACGGCCGCTACAGCTGCGGGGTCTGCGGCTGGGTCAACCACCACTCCGAGGGCCACCGCGAACTGCCGAGCGCCGAGGACGACGTCGACCACCCGGCGGGCGGCGCCGAGGGCAACAGGCTGAGCTGACGCCGACGCACCCTGTGCCGTGACGGGGCGGTCGGGCTGTGACGGGCCGGTCGGGCTGGGACCGGTTGGCCCGAGCGGGCCCGGGACGGTTAGGTTCAGGGCATGACCGACACGTCTTCCTCCCCTTCCCCCCGTACCACCGGCGCCGCCGCCGCCGGGCTCGCCACGCTCACCGAGGACGGGACCGTCCTCGACACCTGGTTCCCCGCGCCCGAACTCCTCGCCGAGCCGGGCCCGGCCGGCACGGAGCGGCTGTCCGCCGCGCGCGCCGCGGAACTGCTCGGGGAAGGCGCGGCCAAGGCCGTCGGACCCGACCCGCGCCGCGGGGTCGAGGTGGTCGCCGTCCGTACGGTCATCGCCTCGCTCGACGACAAGCCGCTCGACGCGCACGACGCGTACCTCCGCCTCCACCTGCTCTCCCACCGCCTGGTCCCGCCGCACGGCCAGAGTCTCGACGGGCTGTTCGGCGTGCTCGCCAACGTCGCCTGGACCTCGCTCGGCCCGGTCCCCGTGGACGGGCTGGAGGCGGCGCGGCTCAACGCCCGCGCGGAGGGGCTGCACCTCCAGGTGACCTCGGTGGACAAGTTCCCCCGCATGACCGACTACGTGGCGCCCAAGGGCGTCCGGATCGCCGACGCCGACCGGGTGCGCCTCGGCGCGCACCTCGCCGCCGGGACGACCGTCATGCACGAGGGCTTCGTCAACTTCAACGCGGGCACGCTCGGCACGTCCATGATCGAGGGGCGGATCTCCGCCGGAGTGGTCATCGGTGACGGCACCGACATCGGCGGCGGCGCCTCCACGATGGGCACGCTCTCCGGCGGCGGCAAGGAGCGCATCGTCATCGGCGAGCGCTGCCTGATCGGCGCGGAGGCGGGCATCGGCATCGCGCTCGGCGACGAGTGTGTGGTCGAGGCGGGGCTGTACGTCACGGCCGGTACGCGCGTCACGCTGCCCGACGGACAGATCGTCAAGGCGCGCGAGCTGTCCGGCGCGAGCAACATGCTCTTCCGCCGGAACTCGGTCACGGGCACGGTCGAGGTCCGGCCGAACAACGCGGTCTGGGGCGGCCTCAACGACATCCTGCACCAGCACAACTGACGCGGTGCGCGGCGGAGTTCGTACCACCGGCTGAGTTCGTACGGTCTCCGGAGCCGTACCGCGGAGGGTTCAGCCCCGCACCGCGTGCAGCAACTCCCCGTACGTGGCCAGCAGCCCGTCGGCCGTCTCCCGGCCGGCGGGCAGCAGCGGTTCGCGGACCGGGCCCGCCGGCAGCCCCAGGCCGTCGAGGAGCGCCTTCGCGGTGACGGTGCCCGGCAGGCCGGACGCCATCATCGACTCGACCAGCGGCAGGGTGAGTTGGTTGAGCCGTACGGCCTCGGCGTGGGCGCCGGAGTCGTACGCGTCGAGCACCGCCCGCATCTGCCGGGGCGCGACACCCGCCACCGTACTGACGTATCCGGCGCCGCCGACCGCGTACAGCGGCAGGTTCAGCTCCTCGCAGCCCGAGTAGTACGCGAGTGAGGTCCGGGCGATCGCCAGGGAGCTGCCGAGCAGGTCGTACGCGCAGTCCTTCACCGCCACCACCCGGGGATGGGCGGCGAGCGCCAGCATCGTGGCGGGCTCGATACGGATGCCCGTGCGGCCCGGGATGTCGTACAGCATGAGCGGCAGGCCCGTCGCGTCCGCGACCCGCAGGAAGTGCGCCTTCACGGCGGCCTGCGGAGGGCGGCTGTAGTACGGCGTCACGACCAACAGGCCGTCCGCGCCCGCCTGTTCGGCCTCACGCGCCAGCGCGACGGTGTGCGCTGTGTCGGCGCTGCCCACCCCCGCCACCACATGGGCGCGGTCGCCGACCTCCTCGCACACGACCCGGACGAGCGCGGTCTTCTCCGCGTCCGTGGTGGTGGGGGACTCCCCGGTGGTGCCGTTCAGGACCAGTCCGTCGCATCCTTCGGCCACCAGACGCGCCGCGAGTTCGCGGGCGCCGTCCAGGTCCAGGGCGCCGGTGGCGGTGAACGGGGTGATCATCGCGCACAGAGCGCGGCCGAACGGACGCGGAGTGGTCATGTGCGCAGTGTCCGCCGTTCCACCGTGAAGGTCCACTTAGATTTTCTTGCGTCCACGATGAAGTAACACTGAACGGACGGCTGTCCGACATTGGCGTCGAATGGGGATCGATAACGTGTTCGGAATGGGGCAGGATGCACGGCATGACTCGTTCGCTCCGCGCTCCACTGCTCCTGCTGGCACTGACCCTCGCACTCGCGTCGGCCGGCTGCGGTACGGAGAAGGCGGGCACGGCGGACGACGGCGGCAAGCCCGACGCGTCCGCGGACCCCACCGCGCCGACGACCGCCCCCGCCGCCGACCGGGCCGGACTGGAGGCGCGGGCGCGGTACACGCAGTCCGCGATCGAGCTGATCCGGGTGACCGACGTCCCCGGCTTCGCCGTCGCCCCGCAGTCCGTCGGCGTCCTCGGTGACGACGGCTTCCACAGCGTGTACGTCACCCCGCAGGGCGGCACCCGGATCGAACTGGCCGTGGAACGCGGCACGCTGACCGCGAGCACCTGCCCGGGCACCCCCGTCGACGGGACGCGCGAACCCGTCGCGTGCGAGAAGGACGGCTCGGCCTGGTACCGCACATCCGGCCAACTCCACGAATACGCACGGCCCGAGGCCGGCCACGTCGTACGCCTCACCGCCCGGCGCGACACCGTGGACCGCGACACCCTGCGCCGCGCCGCGGCCGCCGCCCGCCCCGCGAACGACGCGGAGCTGGACGCGCTGCTGCCCAAGAACCTCCCGACCGCGCCCGTGGAGCGGGGCGATCTGCCGCCCGTGGGCGACGGGGCACCGAACAACTCGGTGCCGGAAGGGGCGTCGGGCTGACCGGTGCGCCGATGGTCCACAACTGTCCCGCACTGGTCCAATGGAGAACATGGAGAGTATGGACAACGAACACGCCGACAGGGGCGAACTGGACGCGCTACGCGCGGCTTTCCCGGCGGAGCACTGTCTGCCACCGCTGGGCTGGGACGGGGTCCGCGCCTTCGAGCGCGACCACGACATCGTCCTCCCGGAGCCGTACCGCACGCTGGTCGCGGAGATATGCGACGGATGCAGCGAGGGACCACCCGACATCGACGGGCTCATACCGCTGGCGGCGCTGCCCGCCGACTGGGGCCCCGACGAGACCCAGCGGGTGCTCGCCGAGCCCTTCCCGCTGACCGAGGCCTGGGTGTGGGAGGACGACCCACGCCCGTACGAGGAGATAGAGCCGCTGATCGACGCGGTCAGCAACCACGGCAGCGTGGTGCTGGGCACGGACGGCTGCGGCATGTACTGGCATCTTGTCGTCACCGGCCCGCAGCGGGGCCGGCTCTGGAACATCAGCGACGTGGGCGCGGCACCGTTCGGGGCGGTGTTCGGGGCCACGGCCGCGGGTGACGGATTCGCCGGCTGGGTCGGACTCTGGTCCACCACCCGCCGGCCCTGGTACGACGTCGTGGTCTGACCGACCATTACCGCCTCGGGAGCGTTGAGTTCCACCGCACGTCACGGTCGGACTTCAGGGTCGGACCGGGTGATGAGGGCGCGCGTCAGGGGGTGCGCGCCGACAGGCCATCACCGGGAACGCGCGTGGCCACCGCTCCCGAGAACACCACTCCGGGGTGCCGGCCCCCAGGATCGGCCGGGGCGCCCGGTGAGCCGGTGGCGAGGGGCCGGATACGTCTACGCTGGGGGCCGCCCCCGACCGTGTACGCCGCGCCGGGGGCCCCGCCCCGACCGTGTACGCCGCGAGGAGAACCACCAGATGCCCGGAGATCGCACCTCCCTGCCGCCGGTGCGGCTGCCCTCGGACGCGGAGCTGGCGCGGGACGCGCTCGCCGCGCCGCTGCTCGCCCGCGCCGTACGCCTCGCCCGCTGGGCGGGACCCGGCACACGGGTCGGCGCCGGCGGCGAACTCGTCGACGAACAGCTGCCGGCCGCGGCGGAGGTGCTCGGGCTCGAACTCGGCGAACTCGGCGACGACCTGGAGGAGGGGGACGGCGAGGCGTACGCCAGCGAGGCGTGGCGTGTGGCCGTCGACACGGGGCTGGTGGCGGTGGAGGACGCGGAGGCCTCAGGCGAGAGGGCCTCCGAGGGGGCCTCCGCGGAGGGTGACGAGACCGGCCGCGTCAGCGCGGGCGCGCAGCTCGGGCTGATCACCTCCGGGGCCCCGCAGGACATCCTGCCGCTGTGGGTGGAGGCCCTCGACGTGGTCTTCGCCGACGCGACCGCGCCCATCCTGGACGACCTGGCCGCCGTCATCGACGACGACGGCGAGATCGACTTCGACGCGCTCGACTGGGACCCGGAGGCGGAGGCGGAGTTCCTGGAGGGCGTCCTCGGCAACCTCTACCTGCTCACCGTCGCGGACGGCGGCGCGGCCGAGGGGGCCGTACCGCTGCCCGTGCTCGCCGCGTCGATGATCGTCCCCGACGACATGGGCGAGCCGACCGACGACATCCTGGAACAGGTCTCCGAGGCGATGATGCGGCTGGACGACCAGTTCCAGCTGCTGGAGCCGATCGGGCTCGTCACGTACACCCCCGTGGACGAGGCCCTCATGGTCGAGGACGCGGAGGGAGCCGAATCGGCCCTGCCCGTCGACGAGGACGACGTCTCCCGGTACGGCCTGGTCCGGCTGACGCCCCTCGGCCTCTACGGGATCAGGTCCCGCATGCTGGAGGCCGGCGTGGACGCGCCGGCGGTCGGCGACCTCGCCGACAAGGACGCCCGCGCGCTGCTGGACGGGATCGCGCACTTCCCCGAGCTGTCGGCGCGCGCGGAGACCGAACAGTGGCTGGCCCGCCGCGCCCCCGCCGACGCGGCGCGCGACCTGCTCATGGCGGCCCGCGGCACGGACCCGGGGGCGCCGCTGCGCCGCCTCCACTGCCAGCAGGCGCTCTCCCTGGTCGGCGCGGAGGCGGAGCCCGCGGTGCGGGAGGTCCTGGACTCCCCGGAACTGGGCGGCCTCGCCCGCGTGTGGCTCGCGGAGCTGGGGGCGGGGGAGGTGCCGGCGCCGCCGGAGTCGATGATCTTCTGGCTCGCCATCGACACGATTGCCGCGCAGTTGTCGGCGGAGGGGGAGCCGGACGAGCTCCAGGAGCTCGTGGAGGGGCTGGTGGGGCAGCACAGTGGGTTCTTCGACGCGGCGTGGCGGGTGGAGCATCCGGCTACGGCGGACGTCCTTGAAGCGATGGGGCGGTTGCATCGGGACCGGGGGGTGTCGAAGGAGGCGCGCAAGGCGGCGTTTCGCGCGAGGTCGCGGGCCTGATCTTTGCCTTTCGCCCGGTGACCGGTTGCGCTTACTGATGTCCTCAATCGCCGGACGGGCTGGGTTTGTCGTGGTGGCGGGGGGTGGGGCCTGCGGAGGTACGTATGTCCGGACTGCATGTTTTACGGCGCCTCAGGGACTTGTTTGGTTCACCGGTAGTCATGCGCCACAAAACACGCTTTACGTCCGGACACACGCACCTCCTCCGACCCCACCCCCCTCACGCCGCCGGGAACGTGAACGACCCCCCGCCTGGGGTGGGCCGGGTAGTGAGGCGGGCGTGGAAGGGGGACGGGCAGGGGTCGTGTCCGGAACGTAGAGCGTGTTTTGTGTCGCGTGGCTACCGGTGAACTGAACAAGGTCCCGAACGCGACGTAAAACATGCAGTGCAGGACACGACCCCTGCCCGGCCCCCGGCGACAACCCGCACCCAGGCCACCGGGCCGCAGCGGGCACAATCAAGCCCGTCCGGCGATTGAGGACAATCAGTAACCCGCACCCGAGCGCACCGGGCAGACGCACCAATCAAGCCCGTCCGGCGATTGAGGACAACACGGACAAGGCCGAGGACACCGCCGCGAGGTCCTCCGCGGACGCCAGCCCCCCGTGGTACAGGCGAAGCTCCGTCGCGCCCAAGGTCAGCGCCAGCGAAGCGTCCCGCTCCAACGACCCCGGCGCGCCCCCCATCCCGCTCACGACAGTGAAGTTCGCCGCCAGTACGGACGACCCCACGGCGTGGGGCGTGAACGCCGGGAGCAAGCGGGCCGCCGCACCGCCCGTGCACGGCAGGACCACCCCGTCCGCCACGCCCAGGACGTGCGCCGGGTCCACCCCGGCGTTCGCGCCCGTGTGGTACGGGACGGGATCCGCGTGCAGCAGCACCTGGAAGTCCGGGCGCCCCGCGGCCCGAGCGGCCGCCCGCACCGCCGCGACCGCCGACTCCTGGAGCGTACGGGCCACTCCGCCACGCCACGCGAAGGTGACGGCCGCCAGCTCCGCGCCGAGGAGCTTTTCGATGCCCGCCACACCGGCCTCGGTGGCGCCCACAACAGAACCGGCCCACACGGGCCGAAGCGCCCCCCGCACCGCCGCCGCCAGGGCCTCCGGCGAAACGCCCGACTCCGCGTACCCCGCCCCGCACACGTCGCAGAAGCACAGCGACATCAGGTACTGCGCCGCCTCGTCCAGGCCGACGCCCCCGATCTTGTCGTGCGCGTGCAGATGCGCCAGCCCGTACCACCCGCACGACTCCAGCTCCGTACCGCCCGCCCCGGGCCGTACCGCCGCCTCCGCCGCCAGCGCGACCAGGTACGCCGCGACGGCGGGCCGCGCGATGCAGGGCGCCCAGGGGTAGCGGTCCCCGTACGCGTTGACCACGGACGTGTCGGGACGCTCCGCGCCCAGGCGGGAGTTGTGCGCGAGGACCACCCAACTGTGCACCTCCAGCCCCGCGTCGGCGAGCGCCGCCGCCGCCTCGCCGTACGCGTCGCCGGGCGCCCAGGCCCCCGCGGCGTACGGCCGCAGCTCGTGCCCCGCCCAGCGGGCCTCGTCCACGGGGTAGAGGACCGAGGCGTGTTCGGCCGTGACGATCCGGTGGCGCGGGTGGCGCGGGGTCAGCGCGCGGGTGGAGTGGTACGCGGAGGCCAGCGTGACCTGCTGGACGCCGAGGTCCGCGATCCGGCGTGCGGCGTCCGGGTCGCCCACCACGTCCCAGGGGTAGAGGAACACGGAGGTCTTCACGCGTCGCCCCCCGAAACGGCGTCGGTCCCGGTGCCGGGGGCGCCGTCCGCCAGCAGCGCGCGGCCCCGCTCGATGAGCGCCGCCAGTTCCTTGACGTGCAGCCCCAGTGGCTCGCTCAGCGGCGGCCGCACCTCGCCGACGTCGAGCCCGCCGAGCCGTACCCCCGCCTTGACCAGCGAGACGGCGTACCCCCGCCCCTGGTTGCGCAGTTCGACGAGCGGTACGTAGAAGCCGTCGAGGAGCCGGTTGGCCGTCACGTCGTCGCCGCTGTTCAGCGCCCGGTGGAAGGCGAGGGCGATGTCGGGGGCGAAGGCGAAGACGGCGGAGGAGTACAAGGTGATGCCGATGCCCCGGTAGGCCAGGCCGGTGAGTTCGGCGGTGGGCAGCCCGTTGAAGTAGAGGAACTCCCGTCCGGGCAGCTCGCGGCGGACGGTGCTGACGATCCGCTGCATCAGGTCGAGGTCCCCGAAGCCGTCCTTGAGGCCGATGATGCCGTCCACCTGCGCCAGCGCGACGGCGGTCTCGGGGGTGAAGACGGCGTTGTCCCGCTGGTAGACGATGGTCTCCAGCGAGGTGGCCCCGGCCAGCTCGGTGTAGTGGCGCAGCAGGCCCTCCTGGTCGGCGACGACCAGGTAGGGCGGCATGGCGAGCAGCCCGTCCGCGCCGGCCTCCTCGGCGAGCTTCGCGTACTGGATCGCGAGGGCGGTGCCGTAGCCCGCGCCGGCCACGACGGGCACCTCCCCGGCGGTCTCCTCCACGGCGGCGGCGACGCAGTCGCGGAACTCCCCGGGGGTGAGGGCGTGGAACTCGCCCGTGCCGCAGCAGGCGAACACCGCCGCGGCTCCCGCGTCGACGCCCCCTCTGACGTGCGCGCGGAACGCGTCGAGGTCGAGTGTGCCGTCGGGACCGTACGCGGTGACGGGGAAGAACAGCGGCCCCTCCACTCGGGTGAGTCGGGCGGCGAGCGGGGCTGAGGTCACGGGGCGCTCCCTGGGCCGTGCACCGGGCGCTCACCGCCCGTGCACAATTCTGATCGATGTCCATATCTCTGAACACGACCACGCTAGGGCAGCCGCGCGGCGCAGGTCAAGACAGGAAACAGCAACCAGGAGGCGGATCACTCCCCGCCACGCAAGACTTGACGGTACGGAGGGGCACTCCTTAGCGTGTCCATGCATGTGAATACCGTCTACGGATCTGAGTCCGGTGACAGGCCGCCGACCGTACCGCCGAGGAGACCGCGCCCATGCCCGCACCCCGCACCGTCCTGCTCACCGGCGCCGCCGGCGGCCTCGGCACCCTGATGCGGGGCCTGCTGCCCGCGTACGGCTACGAACTGCGCCTCTTCGACTCCCGGCCCGTCGAGGGCGAGCCGGACGCCCTCACGGCCGATCTGGCGGACAAGGACGCGCTGCGGGAGGCCGTGGACGGCGTCGACGCGATCATCCACCTCGCGGGCATCTCCCTGGAAGCCTCCTTCGACAAGATCCTCAAGGCCAACATCGAGGGGACGTACAACCTGTACGAGGCGGCCCGCGCGGCCGGGATCCCGCGCACGGTCTTCGCCTCCAGCAACCACGCGGTCGGCTTCACCCCGCGCCCCCAG
Source organism: Streptomyces sp. NBC_01317 (assembly GCF_035961655.1). Taxonomy (NCBI): domain Bacteria; kingdom Bacillati; phylum Actinomycetota; class Actinomycetes; order Kitasatosporales; family Streptomycetaceae; genus Streptomyces; species Streptomyces sp. NBC_01317. Next base: position 6,369,787 of record NZ_CP108393.1, read on the forward strand.
GGCGACGACCCGCTGATTCCCGTCGACACCCCGCGCCGGCCCGACACGTACTACGGCCTGTCCAAGTGCTTCGGCGAGGACCTCGCGCAGCTCTACTGGGACCTGCACGGCATGGAGACCGTCTCCGTCCGGATCGGCTCCTGCTTCGCCGAGCCGGCCTCCGTACGGATGCTGTCCGTATGGATGAGCCCCGCCGACGGCGCCCGGCTCTTCCACGCCGCGCTCACCGCCGAGGACGTCGGCCACACCGTCGTGTACGGCTCCTCCGCCAACACCCGGCTGTGGTGGGACCTGTCCGGCGCGCGGGCGCTGGGGTACGACCCCCAGGACGACTCGGAGCCGTACGCCGCCAAGCTCATCGCCGAACAGGGCGAACTGGACCCGGCCAACCCGGACCACGCGCACCTGGGCGGGCACTTCACGACGCACCCGCCCCAATGGCCCCACTGACGCCGGCGGCGGCCCCGCCGGGGGAGGCGGCCCCCCCCGAAAACCGGGCGACAGTGACGTGCCCTACGGGCACCATGGCGGTATGCCCAGGCCCTTCGGATTCAGCTACGAGCGACGGGGTGACGGCACGGTCGTCATCACCCACCGCGGGCGCGCCGCCGCGACGCTGCGCGGCGCCCGGGCGGAGAAGTTCCTGGCCGAGGCGGAACAGGGCGACGCCCAGCTCGTCATGGCCCGCTGGACGGGCGCGTACAAGTTCGGGAACGAACGCGTCGCGCGCGAACATTCGCGCAATCGGCGTAGGTAAGGGAACGGCAAAGCCGGGTCGCTCGTTACGACGGCATGACAGCTATGACCCCCGGCTCGAACATCCCTCTTCCCACCGCCCACGTGGCGGTGGACGTCACCGCTCCGGTGCGGCTCGACGTATCGGGCCTGCTGCTCACCGCCGACGGCAAGGTGCGCTCCGACGACGACTTCATCTTCTACAACCAGCCCGCGGGCCCCGGCGTGAGCTACCGCTCCGGCGGCGGTACGGCCCCGGACGCCATCGTCGTCGACACCGGCTCCGTGCCGGCCGGCATCGAGAAGATCGTCGTCACGGCGAGCCCGGACGCGGCGGGGCAGAGCTTCCAGGGCATCGAGCCCACGGCGACGGTCCGCGACGCGGCCGACGGCAGCGTGCTCGCCACCTTCACACCCCCGCAGCTCGGCGCCGAGACCGCGCTGGTGATCGTCGAGGTCTACCTGCGCAACGGCGCCTGGAAGGTCCGCGCCGTCGGGCAGGGGTACGCGAACGGGCTGGCCGGGATCGCCACCGACTTCGGCGTCTCCGTGGAGGAGCCCGCCGCCGCGCCCGCCCCCGCGCAGGCCCCGCCCGCGCGCGCGGCCGACCCGCGCGTGTCCGCGCCCCCCGCCCCCGCGGCCCCGCCCGCACCGCAGGCCCCGGCGCCCTCCGCGCCCGGCTCCGGCAAGATCAACCTCGACAAGGGCCGCGTCAGCCTCCAGAAGAACCAGACCGTCTCCCTGGTCAAGGGCGGCCGCCCGCTGCTCAGCAAGGTCAAGATGGGCCTCGGCTGGGAGCCCGCGTACGGCGGCAAGGACATCGACCTCGACGCCTCCGTCATCGCCTACGGCCCGGACCGCAAGCACCTGGACAGCTGCTACTTCGGCCGGCTGTCCATCCTCAACGGGGCGATCAAGCACTCCGGGGACAACCTCACCGGAGAGGGCGCGGGGGACGACGAGGTGATCGTCGTCGACCTCGGCAGGCTGCCCGCCGAGGCGACCGGCCTGGTCTTCACCGTGAACTCGTTCACGGGCCAGAAGTTCAACGAGGTGGCCAAGGCCTACTGCCGGCTGATCGACGCGGCCACCGACGAGGAACTGGTGCGCTTCGACCTGACCGGGGCCGAGCCGCAGACCGGCGTGATGATGGCCAAGCTGATCAAGCAGTTCTCCGGCGAGTGGGAGATGACCGGCCTCGGGGAGTTCGTGAAGTCCCGTACGGTCCGCGGCATGGTGAAGCCCGCGGCGAAGATCCTCTGAGCCCGGGAGGCCGTCCCGGGACCCTCAGGACGGCGTCCGGAACGCCCAGCGGGCCGCCACGGTCTCGACGACCGGTGGCGGCCCGGGGGCTCGGCCTTCTCCAGGCTCCGCTTCAGAGCTTGGTCAGTTTGGAAAAGGGGGTCAGGATCCTTCCCTGGCGCCCCGAGAAATCGATGAGCACGGCGTGTTCGCCCTCGACTCCGATGACTCTTCCCAGCCCGAACTGGTCGTGGGAGACGCGGTCTCCGACATCGAACTGCTCGGGCGGGGGTGAGGCCGGGCCTTGGCGGTTGAAGGGACTGGACGGCAGGTGGCGCCGGGATCCGGCTGACTTTGTCATTACTTGGAGTATGCGCCCAAGGGGCCCCGCCGCGCCATGCCCGACCGCCGACCGGCCCGCCGGATCACCCGTTCCAGGGCCCTGCCGGGGGTCCCCGGAGCCCCGCGCGGGCCGCCCGGTCAGCGCCGGGGCGAACGCCGCCAGGGGCCGGTGACGGCCAGCATGATCCCCGGCTCCTGGATGTTGGCGTACAGGACGGCGCCGTCCGGAGAGAACACGACACCCGTGAATTCGCTGTCGTTGAGGTCGTTGCGCGCGAGGGGGTACGTGACCCCGCTCTCCGTCGCCCCGAAGAGATGCTGGACCCCCTCGCCGTCCTCCGCGAGGATCAGCCCGCCGTACGGCGAGACGGTGATGTTGTCCGGGCCGTCGAAGGCCCCGTCCCGGTCCGGGTCCGTGTTGACCCCCAGCAGCACCTTGAGGGTGAGCGTGCGGCGCCGGGGATCGTAGAACCAGACCTGCCCGTCGTGCGGGCGGCCGGGGCTCTCGTCGCGGGCGTACGAGGAGACGACGTACGCGCCCCCGTCCGCCCACCACATGCCCTCCAGCTTCCTGGCGCGGGTTACGTCCCCGTCGTCGAACTGCTCCCGCACCTCGACGGTCCGCGCCTGCCGGTCGGGCACCTCCAGCCAGTCCACGCCGTAGACCGTGCCGATCTTGGTCGCGCGCGAGAGGTCGTCCACGAAGCGCCCGCCCGCGTCGAAGCAGCGCGGAGCCTGGAGGACCCCCGCGTCGTCGGCGAGGTGACGGAGCCTGCCCCGGCCGTGCGCGAAGCCCTTCGGCGGGACCCAGCGGTAGAGCAGTCCGTTGGGGCCGTCCGCGTCCTCCGTCAGATAGGCGTGCCCGGTGCGCGGGTCGACCACGACGGCCTCGTGCTCGAACCGGCCGAACGCCTTGACCGGCCGGGGGTCGCGGTTGGCCCCGCGGTCGTACGGGTCCACCTCGAAGACAAAGCCGTGGTCCTTGGTCATCCCGTTCTGGCCGGCCCGGTCGGCGTTCTCCTCGCACGTCAGCCACGTGCCCCAAGAGGTCCGGCCGCCCGCGCAGTTCGTGGAGGTGCCGGCGATGCCGACCCACTCGGCGGTACGGCCGTCGCGGTGCGTCTCCACGACGGTGCAGCCGCCGGCCGCCGCCGGGTCGTACACCAGCCCCTCGGCCAGCGGCACGGGGTACGGGTGGTCGGAGCGCGGGCCGTCCAGCTCGTGGTTGTTGACCAGCAGCGTCGTACCGCGCGGGCCGTCGAACGTGGCGGTGCCGTCGTGGTCCGACGGCGTGAACTCGCCGGTCTCCAGCCGGGTGACCCCGCTGTGGGTGAGGACGCGGTACGAGAACCCCTCCGGCAGCGCGAGCATCCCGGCGGGGTCGGGGAGCAGCGGCCCGTACCCCGGCTGCGGCGCGGGTCCGCAGGACACCTCCGGCGCGTCCTCGGCGGCGAGGGCGCCGGGGGCGGTCGCGAGGGCTCCGGCGGCGCCCGTGAGGACGAGGCCGGCGCCGGTGAGGACGGACTTCCCGGAGAATTCCCTGCGGGTCAGCGGCATCGCGGTGGCCTCCTGGGGCGTGGGGGTGTGGGAGAACACGGTCGCGTGCGCGTATAAACAGCGGTTGAACAGCGTCCGACGTCCGAAAGGCCCGCGTCCATGAACCTGCCGGTGACGTCTCTGCCCGCGACCGGTCGCCGTGTGCTCGTCAGCGGGGCCTCGCGGGGGCTCGGCCGCGCGGTGACCCAGGCCTTCGCCGCCAATGGCGACGTGGTCGCCGTCCACCACGGGACCCGCCTCGCCGATGCCCGGCTCACGCTGGAGTCCCTGTCCGGTACGGGCCACGTGCTGGTCGGCGGCGACCTCTCGGACCCGGCGGAGGCGGCACGGGTCGCGGACGAGGCGGCGGACGCCTTGGGCGGGATCGACGTCCTGGTCAACAACGCGGCGGTCAACGAACGGCATCCGCTCCCGACGACGTCGTACGAGGAGTGGACGGAGATCTGGCAGCGCCACCTGTCCGTGAACGTCCTCGCCACGGCGCTGCTCAGCCATCGGGCGGCGCGGAACATGATCGACCGGGGGGTGGCGGGCCGGATCGTGAACATCGGCTCACGCGGGGCGTACCGGGGTGAGCCGGACCACCCCGCCTACGGCGCGACGAAGGCGGCGGTGCATGCGATGGGGCAGTCCCTGGCGGTGTCCCTGGCCCCGTACGGCATCGGGGTGGCGTCGGTGGCGCCCGGCTTCTTCGAGACAGAGCGGGTGGCGGGGCGGTTGTCGGGGCCGGAGGGGGAGGGGATCCGGGCGCAGAGTCCGTTCGGGCGGGTGGGGACGGTCAGGGAGGTGGCGGGGGCGGTTTTCTGGTTGGCGTCGGCGGGGGCGGAGTGGTCGTCGGGAACGGTCCTGGACCTCAACGGAGCGTCGCACCTCCGGTGAGGGGTGCGGGTTACTGATTGTCCTCAATCGCCGGACGGGCTTGGTTGTGCCCGCTGCGGGCCGGCTTCTATGCGCGGGCCGGTTGCCGGGGGCCGGGCAGGGGTCGTGTCCTGCACTGCATGTTTTACGTCGCGTTCGGGGACTTCGGACATTCACGGTAGTCACGCGACACAAAACACGCTTTACGTTCCGGACACGACCCCTGCCCGTCCCCCTTCCAGGCCCGCGTCAAGACAACCCCCGGCCCGTCCGGCCTTGGAGACCACCGGGGCACCATCCAGCCCGTCCGGCGTTTGAGGACATCGGTAACCCGCACTCGCGTACCGGGCAGAGGCCACCATCCAGCCCGTCCGGCGTTTGAGGACATCAGTAAGCCGCGTTCGCCCACCGGGCGCCAGGAGCTCCCCGCAGCGGGGGGTCGTTCGGCTCTCCCTCGGCGTGAGGGGGGTGGGGTCGGAGGAGGTGCGTGTGTCCGGACGTAAAGCGTGTTTTGTGGCGCATGGCTACCGTGAATGTCCGGGGTCCCCGAACGCGCCGTAAAACATGCAGTCCGGACATACGTACCTCCGCAGGCCCCACCCCCCGTCACCACGACACACCCAGCCCGTCCGGCGCTTGAGGACATCAGTGAGCCGCGCCCGCGCCCCGGGCAGAGGCCAACCCAAGCCCGTCCGGCGCTTGAGGACAATCAGTGTGCCGCGCCCACCACCTGGCGGCGGACAACAGCCCACGCCGTCGCCAGACCCACCACGCAGGCCGCGAGGAGCAGCGCGCCCACGTCCACGACCGCCACCAGGCCCGCGCCCAGCGCCAGCGCCACCGCGTTCGGTGCGTAGATCAGCGTCGTCGCGGTCGCGGACACGCGGCCCAACACCGCCCCCGGAACCTCCCGCTGCACCGCGGTCATCGCCGCGATCAAGACGCACGGCAGCCCCGCCCCCACCCCCGCCGCGCTCGCCAGGACCGCCGCGTCGTGCGGGAGGGCCCGTAGCCCCAGGGACACCGCGAACACCGCGATCCCCGCCGCCGCGAACACCCGTTCCGGGAGCCGGCGGAGCAGTGGGCCCGCCAGGAGGCCGATCAGGACGGAACCGGCGCCCTGCACCGCGTACAGCACGCCCACGTACGCGGGGGAGCGGCCGAGGCCCTCGTCTACCACCGCGTAGATCACCGCGCCGTTGAGCCCCGCCAGCAGCATCGTCACCGCCGCGGCCAGCACGAGGGGGCCTACGGCCGGGGTGTCCCGGAGCCGCCGTATCCCCTCCGCCGTCGCGGACCGCCGGCCGCCCCCGCGCGAAGGAACGGGCGGGGAAACAGGAGACTCCCGCACCCGCATCCGCGCGAACAGCCCCGCCGCCAAGGCGAACGTCGCCGCGTCCAGGAGGGCCACCGTACCCCCGCCGAACCGCGCGTACAGTGCCGCGCCCGCCAGCGGAGCCAGGAGCTTCATGCCCTCGTTGGCCGTCGTCCGCAGGCCGTTGAACCCGCCCAGCAGCCGCTGGTCGACCACCCCGGCGATCAGCGCCGTCTCCGCCGCGTCCATGACCACCCCGGTCATCCCGTACACGAACAGCACGGCGAAGAGGATCCAGATCCGGTCCGCCGAGCCGACGGCGAGGAGTGCCGTCAGCAGGAGCGCCATCCCCAGGTTGCAGACGATCAGCAGCGGCCGCCGCCGCACCCGGTCGGCGATCCCGCCCAGCACCGGCCCCACCAGCGTCGGCGCCCACATCGCGAAGACGGTCAGCGCCGCCAGACTGTCCGAGCCGGTCAGGGACTTGACCCAGATCCCGGCGGTCAGCCACATCGCCGAGGTGCCGAATCCGGACACCACCACCCCGGCCAGGTACAGCCCCGCGTTGCGGTCCCGCAGTACCCCGCCAGCACGTTTTCCTTTACGTCGCATGGCGTCAGGGTGGTGGCTGAGGAGGGGGCCCGGCATGGGGCAACCGCCCTATCCCGGGCCTCAGAAAGGACGCGGAAGGGCCTCGGAAAGATGTCGCGCCGGACAACGCTTAACACCCTGAAAACCTGAACCGTCCCTGACAGGTGGACAATCCCCCCTACCCCCCGCGACCGTCCGACCCCGGCGAGGAGCCCCATGTCAGGCCAGGCAGCACACGAGAACGGCAGTGCCGTGGACCGGTACTTCAAGATCAGCGAGCGGGGTTCGACCTACGCCCGGGAGATACGCGGCGGCTTCGCCACGTTCTTCACGATGGCCTACATCCTCGTGCTCAACCCGATCATCCTCGGCAGCGCCGAGGACAAGTTCGGCGCCCACCTCTCCGGGCCCCAACTGGTCACCGCCACTGCGCTGGTCGCCGCCGTCATGACCGCGATCATGGGGCTCGGCGGCAATCTGCCGCTCGCCATCGCGGCCGGCCTCGGCCTCAACGCCGTGGTCGCCTTCCAGCTCGCCCCGCTGATGAGCTGGCCCGACGCGATGGGCCTGGTGGTGCTGGAAGGGCTGCTGATCTGCGTCCTGGTCGTCACCGGGCTGCGCGAGGCCGTCATGAACGCCATCCCGCAGTCCCTCAAGCAGGCCATCAGCGTCGGCATCGGGCTCTTCATCGCGTTCATCGGCTTCATCGACGCGGGCTTCGTCACCCGGATCCCCGGTGACACCGGCTCCGTACCCGTGCAACTCGGCGCCACCGGCCACCTCTCGGGCTGGCCCGTCCTGGTCTTCTGCCTCGGGGTGCTCCTCACCCTCGCGCTCGTGGCCCGCAAGGTGAAGGGCGCGATCCTCCTCGGCATCGTCGTGACGACCCTCGTCGCCGTCCTCATCAACGAGATCGCCGACATCAAGCCCGCCGCGTGGGGGCTCACCGTGCCGTCCGTCCCCGACGACCTCGTCGCCGCACCGGACTTCGGGCTCATCGGCTCCTTCAGCCTCTTCGGCGCCTTCCAGCAGATCGGCGTGGTCACCCTCGTCCTGCTGGTCTTCACCCTCATCCTCAGCGACTTCTTCGACACCATGGGCACCGTCGTCGGCGTCTCCAACGAGGCCGGGCTCCTCGACGAGAACGGCAAGGTCCCGCACCTCGGCCGCGTCCTGCTCATCGACGGCGCGGCGGCGGTCGCGGGCGGCGCGGCCTCCGCCTCCTCCAACACCGCGTACATCGAATCGGCCGCGGGCGTCGGCGAAGGCGCCCGTACCGGCTTCGCCTCCGTCGTCACCGGCGCCCTGTTCGGCCTCTCGCTCTTCCTCGCGCCACTCGCGCTGGTCGTCCCCGCGCAGGCGGCGGCGCCCGCGCTCATCGTGGTGGGCTTCCTGCTGATGTCGCAGGTCCGGCACATCGACTGGGAGAAGTACGAGATCGCCGTCCCGGCCTTCCTGACGATCGCCGTCATGCCGTTCACGTACTCCATCACCAACGGCATCGGCGCCGGCTTCGTCGCGTACGTCGTCATCAAGACGGTGCTGGGCAGGGCGCGTGAGGTGCACTGGCTGCTCTGGGCCACCGCCGCCCTGTTCGTCGTCTACTTCGCGATCGACCCGATCGAGCAGTGGATCGGCTGACCGGCCCGACTGGGTGAGGCGGCAGGTAACGGCCGTGCAGGTCATGAGCGTTCTCCGTAACGCACGTGAAGCGTGTGCTCAACGAGGCAGTCATCGACGGGTGATGGAGTCGCGCACTGCACCCCCCGCACTTCCTCGCACGGCCCGGTGACCCCGGAGGTTCCCCTTGAGCCAGCTACAGCCGCCCACCCAGGAGCAGTTGGACGCCTACGTCAGGACCAGGCTCGCCCTGGCCGGCTTCGACCTCACCCTGCTGCCCGAGCAGTCCGACCCCGCGACCGGTGTCCCCACCCGCGCCCAGGTCCTGAACTCCCTGCGGTCCTTCGTCGCGTCGACGCCGGCCGCCATCGGCGGCTGGTCGCCGCCCGTGACGGGCACGCCCGCGCCTGAGTACGCCCAGCAGGCCTCGCCGCCGCTGCTCTACCCGTCGATCACGGAAGCCTGGACCGGAAAGGCGGACGGACGATGAGCCGCACCCTCAACCGCCGTGTCTTCCTGGCCGGTTCGGCCGCCGCGACCGGCGCCGTCGTCGGGGGTACGGCCCTGGCCGCGCCGGCCGCCGCGAGCCCGGCCACCGCCGCCGGGGCCGCGCCGTACCTCCCCGACATCCACGTACGGGACGCCGCGCGCCGCGATCCGACCGAGGCGACGCTCGCCGAGGCCGCCGTCCTGATGCGCCGGCGCAAGCTGAAGTCCGCGACGCTCGTGGAGGCGTACCTCGACCGGATAGAGGCCTTCGACTCCACGTACCAGGCGTACGCCGTGGTGACCGGCGCGACCGCGCTCACCGCCGCGCGCAAGGCCGACCGCGAGGGCAGACGAGGCGTGTTGAGCGGTATCCCGCTCTGCGTCAAGGACAACTACTTCACGCGCGGGGTGCCGACCCGCTGCAACTCCCTCATCTTCGAGGACTTCGTCCCCGACCACGACGCCACCGCCGTCGCCCGGCTCACCGCCGCCGGCGGAATCGTCCTGGGCAAGGGGCAGATGGGCCCGCTCGCCACCACCCGGGCGACCACCCCCAACGGGACCGTCACCACCGTCAACGCCTGGACCCCCGACAACCCCGCCACCGATCCCGGCGGTTCGTCCACCGGGCCCGCCTGCTCCGTCGCCGGGCGGATGGCCTCGTCGTCCATCGGCACCCAGACCGGCGGATCCATCGTCCAGCCCTCCAACCGGCAGAACCTCACCGGCCTCAAGCCCACGATGGGCCGCGTCTCCGCGCACGGCGTCATCCCGCTTTCGTACACCCGCGACCACCCCGGGCCCCTGGCGCGCGACGCCATGGACGCCGCGCTCATGCTCTCCGTGATGGCAGGACCCGACCCGGCCGACCCGCGCACCCTCGGACTGCCGCGCCTGCCGGATCTCGTACGGGCCGCCACCCCGGTCCTGTCCCGGGGCAAGGTGAAGCTGCGCCGCGCGACCCGGATCGGGGTGCCCGCCGACTTCCTGAACAGCGCCGCCGACGTGCGCCGGGCGTTCCTCACCACGCTCGACGCCATCCCGGGGGTGACGCTGGTCGACGTCACGTACCCCGCCGACTGGGGACTGCTCACCGGCACGTTCAACGACGCCCGGCTCTCCGAGCGCACCGAGCCGTTCCGGCACTGGCTCCAGGAGGACCCCACCAAGTTCGGCGTCTCGCTGCTCAGTTGGCTCCAGGGGCTGATGCTGTCCGGCGACGAGTGGATCACCGCGCAGCGGGCCAAGAACCATCTGCTGCGTGAAGTGCTCGATGGGGTCATGGCCCGCTGCGACGTCCTGCTCCAGACGGGTCCCGTGCCCTTCGACATCCTCGGGCTGCCCGAAATCGCCTTTCCCGCCGGGTTCGTGGCGGGGATACCGTCCGGCGTCATCCTCGGCGGTCAGCCGTACGAGGAGGACCGGCTGCTGGAGGTCGCGTCGGCCTACCAGGCGGTGACCGACTGGCACACCCGCCGCCCGGCCGACCCGTCACCGGCCGCCGCGGGCAAGCGCCTGGCGGCCGCACCGCGCCCCCGGTTGAGCGCGGAGGAGGCGGCGGCGCAGAGCGCGTGAGGTGAGCGCCGGCCTGCGGGTCGTACCACCCCCGATCGGTGGTGCGTGCGACCCGCAGGCTATTTTAAGGCCGCCGCCATCATCTTCTGCGCCACCGGCGCCGCCAGGCCGTTGCCGCTGACCTCCGCGCGCGCCGCGTCCGAGTCCTCCACGACCACCGCGACCGCCACCTCGTTCCCGGTCGCGCCGTCCTTCGCGTAGGACGTGAACCAGGCATACGGCGTCTGGCTGTTGTCGACACCGTGCTGCGCCGTACCGGTCTTGCCGCCCACCTCCGCGCCCGGCACGCGCGCGTTCGTGCCCGTACCCGACTCGACCACCGTCCGCATCGCGCTGCGCAGCTGCTGCGCCGTCGAGGAGGAGACGATACGGGTCGTGTCCCCGTCCTGGTACGACTGGAGGGTGTCGCCGTCGCCGTTCACGACCTTCGACACCAGGTGCGGGGCCGCGAGCAGCCCGTCGTTCGCCAGCGCCGACGACACCATCGCCATCTGGAGCGGGGTCGCGGTCACATCGAACTGGCCGATGCCCGACAGGCCCGTCTGCGCCCGGTCCATGCCGGTCGGGTAGACGCTCTTCGCCGCCCGCACCGGCATGTCCTGCGCCGCGTTGTCGAAGCCGTACTTCTTCGCCATCGCCGCGACCTTGTCCTGCCCCAGGTCGTCGGCCATCTTCGCGAAGACCGTGTTGCACGAGTAGCGCAGCGCGTTTCTGATCGAGGCGTTCTCGCAGGGGTCGGACGCGCTCTCGTTGCGCAGCACGGTGGTCGTGTCCGGCAGGGTGTACGGGTCCGGGCTGTCCGTCGGCACGTCGACGGAGCCGTACAGCCCGTCCTCCAGCGCCGCCGACGCCACGACCAGCTTGAACGTCGACCCGGGCGGCAGGGGCTGCCGCAGCGCGCGGTTGAGCATCGGCATGTCCTTGTCCGCGCTCAGTTGCTGCCAGGCTGTGCCGTCCGTCGTCCCGCTGATGGTCGAGGGGTCATACGACGGGGTCGAGACGACCGCCAGCACGCGCCCGGTCTTCGGGTCGAGCGCGACCGCCGCGCCCTTCTTGTCGCCGAGGGCGTCGTACGCGGCCTTCTGCACGCCGGGCTCGATCGTCGTCAGCACGTCACCGGGCTCGGTCCGCTCGCCGGTGAGCGCGTCGAGCGGGTTGCCCAGGCGGGGGTCCTTGCCGTCGAGGACGTCGCCGTAGATGCCCTCCAGCTGGGTGGAGCCGTACACCTGCGAGCTGAAACCGGTGACGGCGGCGTAGAGCTCGCCGTCCGTGTACGTCCGCTCGTAGGCGAGATCGCCGCCGGCGGTCCGCCGGGACCCGGTGACCGGCGAACCGGCCACGACGATGTCACCCAGCGGCTGCGCGTACCGCGCGATGGCGTTCCGCTGGTTGTACTTGCTGTCCGCGAGGGCGCGGGCGTCGTACGCCTGGAGCCAGGTGACCCGCACGAGGAGTGCGAGGACCAGCAGCAGGCAGAACACCGAGGCGCGTCTGATCGTCTTGTTCATCCCGTACGGGAGACGAGCGGAACGGCGGCCCGCGTTCCCCCGGGCCGCCGTTCTCAGGAACTCTTCATGTCGTGGCGGGAGACCGCCGGGCCGGCAGATCGGCTGAAATCGTCAGAGCCGCCGTGTCGCGAGCGTCAGCCGGTCGCGGGCGTCGAACAGCGCGTCCTTGATCAGCTGCTCGTGCCCCGGGGTCAGCCGCGCCACCGGCACCGAGCAGCTGATCGCGTCCCGCGCCGGGGTGCGGTACGGGATCGCGATGCCGAAGCAGCGCAGCCCGAGGGTGTTCTCCTCGCGGTCCACCGAGTAGCCCTGCTCCCGGATGAGGCGCAGGTCCTCGATCAGCTTCTCGCGGTCGGTGATCGTGTGCTCGGTCAGCGCGGGCAGCGTCTCGGGCAGCATCTTGCGGACCTGCTCGTCGCTGTGGGTGGCGAGCAGCGCCTTGCCGAGCGACGTCGAGTGCGCGGGGAGCCGGCGGCCGACGCGGGTGAAGGGGCGCAGGTAGTGCTGGGACTGGCGGGTGGCGAGATACACCACGTTCGTCCCGTCCAGGCGCGCCAGGTGGATGGTCTCGGTGGTGTCGTCGGAGAGCCGGTCCAGCGTGGGGCGGGCCGCGGCGACGACCTCGTCCCCGTCGATGTACGACGTGCCGACCAGCAGGGCCCGCACGCCGATCCCGTACCGCGTCCCCGTCGCGTCCGTCTCCACCCAGCCCAGCTCGACCAGCGTGCGCAGCAGCATGTAGAGGCTGGACTTGGGGTAGCCGACCGCTTCCTGGACGGCGGCGAGGGAGTGCATGCCGGGCCGTCCGGCGAAGTATTCGAGCAGCTCCACCGTCCTGACCGCCGACTTGACTTGTGCCCCACCGGATTCCGCAGCCGACATCGTCTCTCGCCCTTCCGGCCCGACAGGCTTCCGGCCCGACGGACCGCTCTTGACCACACAGAACGCCCGGAAATAGAGTCCCTGTGGATTCACTATCAGGAACTGTGTTCAGAATACCGAACAACTCCTGGTGGATGGCAGAGGTTCGCAAGGCCGGGAAGGAAGCCGTCGTGACAGCAGCACCAGTCTGGAGTGTCGACCCCCGAACGGGGAACCCACGCGAGCAGGTTGCCGACGAGGCGACGGCCGAGGAGGTCGACTCCGCGGTGCGCCGGGCACGGGCCGCCGGGGCGGGGCTCGCCGACCGTACCGTCCGCGCCGCCCTCCTCCGTACCGCCGCCGACCTCCTGGACGAGGCGGTCGAGCACGTCATCGAGGCGGCGGACGCCGAGACGGCCCTCGGACCGGTCCGGTTGCGGGGCGAACTCGCCCGTACGACCGCCCAGTTGCGCGCCTTCGCCGGGGTGGTGGACGAGGGCGCCTTCCTCGACATCCGCATCGACCACGCCGACGCGACCCGCACCCCGCCGTGGCCCGACCTGCGCCGCTGGAAGGTGCCGCTGGGCGTCGTCGCCGTCTACTCGGCGAGCAACTTCCCGCTCGCCTTCTCCGTTCCCGGGGGCGACACCGCGAGCGCGCTGGCGGCCGGCTGCCCGGTGGTCGTCAAGGCGCACCCCGACCACCCCGCCACCTCCGAGCTGTGCGCGTCCGTGCTGCGCAGGGCGGCGGTCCGGGTCGGCCTGGACGAGGACGTCCTGATCGTCGTGCACGGCTTCGAGGCGGGCGTCGAGCTGGTCAGGCACCCGCTGGTGTCGGCGGCGGGCTTCACCGGCTCGATCCGCGGCGGCCGCGCCCTCTTCGACGCGGCGGCGGCCCGGCCCGCGCCGATCCCCTTCTACGGCGAGCTGGGCTCCCTCAACCCTGTGGTGATCACCGAGGCCGCGGCGGCCGAGCGGGCGGAGCAGATCGGCGCCGGGCTGGCCGGTTCGATGACGCTGGGCGCGGGGCAGTTCTGCACCAAGCCGGGCTTCGTCCTCGCGCCGGCGGGCGCGGCGGGGGACAGCCTGCTGAAGACCCTCACCAGCGCCGTCAGCGAGACCGAGCCCGGCGTGATGCTGGACCACCGGATGCGGGACGCGTTTGTCGCGGGGGTACGGGAACGGGCCGCGCTCCCCGGCGTCGACGCCCCGATCACGCCGGGCGCGGGCGGCGAGCACACCGTGAGCGCGGGCTTCCTGACCGTACCTGCGGAACTGCTCACGGCGGAGGGCGGCCCGCACGACCTCCTGCTGGAGGAGTGCTTCGGCCCGGTGACGGTGGTCGCGCGCTACACGTCGGCGGACGAGATCGGCGCGGTCCTGTCCCGGCTGCCGGGCAACCTCACGGCGACGCTCCAGCTGTCGGACGCGGAGGGCGAGGGCACGGCGCCCGGCGCCGCCGAACTGCTGGCCGAGCTGGTCCCGCTGGCGGGCCGCGTCCTGGTCAACGGCTGGCCGACGGGCGTGGCGGTGGCTCCGGCCCAGCAGCACGGGGGCCCGTACCCGGCGACCACATCCACCTCCACGTCGGTGGGCGCGACGGCGATCGAACGCTGGCTGCGCCCGGTCTCGTACCAGTCGACGCCGGCGGCGCTGCTGCCGCCGGAGCTGCGGGACGAGAACGCGCTGGGGCTGCCGCGGCGGGTGGATGACGTGCCGCGGCGCTGAGGCCGGGCGGGTGCGGGTCTGTGGGTGGTACGGCTCTTCCGGGCGTACGGTCACCCGGGCGTACGGTCATCGCGACCGGTCCGGCGGGCGTGCCCGAGGCGGGCGGGCGGCCGGCGGCCGGCGGGCAGGCGGGCCGCCGCCCGGTCGCCCGTACGCGGCTCGCGGCGGTCCGTACGCCGGTCGCGGACCGGGCCTTTCGCTCGACCGGCACCGTCGCCAACCGGCGCCTTCGCTTCACGGGAGTGCAACCGGGCCGCCCGCCCCCACGTCTCCGTCACCATGGTCATCAGACGAGCCGTCCCCGCCGACCTCGACCCGATCACCGCGTTCCACGCGGAGGCGCGGGCCACGTACTACCGGGGCCATGTCCCGGACGAGGAGTTCGAAGGACCGGCCGAGCGTGCCCGTACGCGCGCCAACTGGGCCACCGCCTTGAGCCGCGAGGAGCCGGGCGCGGCGGTGCTGTGCGCGGAGCACGAGGGCCGGCCGGTGGGCGTGGCCGCGTATCGCACGGTCGACGGCGTGACGACCCTCACCCAGCTCCACGTCGCTCCCGCCCACTGGCGGCGGGGAATCGGTGCCGCGCTGCACGAGGCGTGCGTGGCGGCCTGGCGGCGGGACGGGGTGGCCACGGCGCGCCTGGAGGTCTTCGAACACAACAAGCGCGCGCAGGCGTTCTACGCGGCGCACGGTTGGCACCCGGACCCGGAGAACCCGCGCGACGACACGCACTTGATCCTGCGCCTGGAGGTAGGCCAGGACCAGGATCTGCGTCAGGGGTAGACCTTCTTCCGCTCCGCGAGCATCGCCACGTACTTCGCGATGCGCCGGGCGCGGGTCTCGGGCCGCTTGGCGTCATGGACCTGGTGGAGGACGGAGAAGCGGTTACGGCTGTCGAGCGTGGCGAAGAACTCGGCCGCCACGGGCTCCGCCGCGAGGGCGGCGGCGAGATCGTCCGGTACGGAGATGGTCCTGGGCCCGTCGTACGCGGCCTCCCACCGCCCGTCGGCCTTGGCCCGCGCCACCTCGGCGAGCCCGGCGTCCCGCATGCGGCCGGACGCGATCAGCGCCTCGACCTTGTCACGGTTGATCTTCGACCACTTGCTGCGGGCCCGCCGGGGCGTGAACCGCTGCAACCAGTGGGTGTCCTCGGCGGCTTTCCGCTTCTGCCCGTCGATCCACCCGTGGCAGAGGGCCACGTCGAGCGCCTGCGCGTAGTCGAACGTCGCGACCCCGGGCGTCTTCTTCCTCAGCTTGAGCCAAATCCCGTCGGCGGACGCGTGATGCGCGACCAGCCACACCTCGAACGCCTCGGCGCTCTCGAACGACACACTTTCCGGTTCCTCAGCCACAACGCCAGTCAAGCACAGGCATTTTCCGTCACGAAGCGATAGCAGCGCGTAACATCGGATACCGCCCGACCTCCAACCGACCCTCGGCACCAAGGGGTTGCAGCCACATGGCACCACGCCCACGCGAACTGACACCGGACCGCTCGGCCCGCCACCTGTTCGGCTCCGAAATGCGCCGCCACCGCGAACTGGCCGGCATGAGCCTGGAGAGCCTTGCGGGGGTCCTGAGATACGCGAAGAGCTCACTGGCCCGCTACGAAACGGCGGACGCGATGATTCCCCCGGACCTCCCGGGACGCCTGGACGCGGCGTTCGGGACGGACGGGTTGTTCGAGAAGCTGTACGGGTTGGCGAAGTACGAGATCCACCCGGACCGATACCGGCGCCTCATGGAGTTGGAGGCGCGGGCGCGGATCATCGACGAGTACGCAGGTCACGTTGTGCCAGGGCTCTTCCAGACGGAGGACTACGCCCGCGCACTCTTCCGGGTCACCAACCCACGGGCCACGGCGGAGCAGATCGAGGAGAAGGTGGCAGCGAGGTTGAGCAGGCAGGCGTTGCTGACGGCCGATTCGGGGCCGGACCTGTCCGTAATTCTGGACGAGTCGGTGATACGCCGTACCGTCGGCGGTCCTGCGGTCATGCGGCAGCAACTCGCGCGCCTGCACGACCTGGTGGACACCCCGACGACCACGATTCAACTGCTGCCCTTCGCGCATGGTGGGCACGCGTTGCTGGGTGGCGGCATGCTGCAACTGATGACGATGGGCGACAAGTCGTCGGTGGTCTACGAAGAGGGCCTGACCTCGGGCACGTTGGTGGAGGACGAGGAAATCGTCAGAACTCGCCGCCGAGACTACGATCTGATGAGGGCTTATGCCCTGTCGCCCCGCGATACGGCGGCACACATCCGATCGGCCATGGAGGCACTTCCCTCATGAGCAGCAGCAAGGACCTCACGAGCGCGCAGTGGACCAAGTCCAGCTACAGCAACGGGGACGGCGGCTCCTGCGTGGAGTGGGCACCGGAGTATGCCGCGACCTCAGGAGCTGTCCCGGTGCGGGACAGCAAGGACCCCGCCGGTCCCGCCCTCCTGCTCCGGTCCGCGGCCTTCTCCGCCTTCGTTCGGGCCGTTCGGGCTGGAGAGCTCGGCGGGGGTGCTTGGTAGGAACGGCGGAAGCCCCGCCGCGAGCGCCAGCCTTGTGCCGAAATGGGACCTTATGTGTGCTTGAGTGACCATCACGGTCATATGTGCATGCCCACGGTAATGAGGGTGCGTGGTGATGAACGAGCTCAACAACGCGGTCGCCGTGGTGACCGGGGCGACGAGTGGCATCGGTGCGGCGATCGCGCGCAGGTTCGCCGCGGAGGGGGCTCGTGTCGTACTGGTCGGGCGGCGGTCGGACCGGGGGGAGGCGCTCGCGGCGGAGCTGGGCGGCGAGGCGTCGTTCCAGCGTGCCGACGTGACCAGGGAAGAGGACGTCGAGCAGCTGTCCTCCGCCGTCGAGGAGCGGTACGGCAGGGTCGACGTTCTGGTGAACTGCGCCGGCGCCCCCGCCACCCTGGGCAGCATCGCGGAGACGGACGTCGAGCGGTTTCGCCAGGCCTACGACGTGAACGTCTGCGGACCGCTGCTGATGATGAAACACCTGTCCCCCGGGATGCGGGAGCGAGGCTCCGGCAGCATCGTCAACCTCTCCAGCGTCGCCGGGTTCCGCACGGTGCTCACCGGGGTGGACTACTCCGTGTCCAAGGCGGCCCTCCTCCAGTTGAGCGCCTGGGCGGCCGTCGAACTGGCGCCGTACGGGGTACGGGTCAACAGCGTCTCCCCGGGCCTGGTCCTGACCGGGATCTTCGGCAAGGTGGCCGGCCTCGGTGACAAGGCCGCGGACTCCCAGGAAGCCATCGACGCCCTCTCGGCGAAGATCGCACCGCGTCTGGGGCGGACCATCCCGGCGAGTCGTCCAGGACTGCCCGAGGAGGTCGCGGCCGCGGTGCTCTACCTGGCGGGACCGGCGTCGGCCTTCGTCAACGGGCACAACCTCGTACTCGACGGCGGACAGACGCTGGGCCAGCCGTACGAGGTGATGCGCGCACAGCGTGCGGCGATGGCCGCCGCGTTCCAGGGCGTGGCCCCCTCGTAGCTCGACCATCTTCCGGGCGCGCCCGCGCGCCATGCGCGCAGGGGAGAAGATGCGGGTTACATGCAGATCGCCATACAGTCTGTATGAACATCGGGTATAGTGTGGGGGAGTGAACGGACAGGCCGGCCCCACGCCAGTCGGACCGCCGTCCGGAACCCCTCTCGGGAGGCGACCCATGACGTCCGTGACGCGGCGGCAAAACCATGATCATGAGCGCCGGTCCGCGGCGACGGAAGCCAAGCTGCTCTCGGCCGTGGAAAGGCTCCTCGACGCGGGTGAGTCCTTCACGGACCTCAGCGTGCAGCGCATCATCGGGGAGGCCGGGGTGTCCCGGGCCACGTTCTACGCGTACTTCCCGGGGAAGCCGGACATCCTCAAGCGGCTGGCGGAAAAGGTCAGGGACGCCTCCCTGGCCCTGGCCCAGCAGTGGGACCCGGGGGCGGGCGAGGACGGTGCGGACCGGTACACGCGGTTCTTCGAGGACGTGCTCGCCCTCCACCGGGCACACCACCCGGTGCTTTCCGCGGTGCGCGAGGTCGCGACGTACGACTCGGCGGTACGGGACTTCTACACCGCCGACCTGGAGGGGTTCGACGAGGCCGTACTCGCGACGCTCCTCCAGCAGCAGCACGTGGGCGCCACACCGGCCGACCTCGATGCCGTGGCCGCGAGCCGGGTCATCGTCTGGGGCGGAGCGCAGGCCATGGCCCGTCACATCAGCGTGGACGACGGGAGCGGTGATGCCGCACTGGCCCGCGAACTCGGACGGATCTGGTGGTACGGCGCCTACCGCCGCCCCGCCGGGTAAGGCCGACCGGGCTCACGAACGAACTTTCCACCGAGTAAGGATTTGCCATGAGTGACATAGCTTCGACGTATGTTCTGATCCCTGGTGCGTGGCACGGTGCGTGGTCCTGGCGCCCGGTCGCCGAGCGGCTGCGGGCCGCCGGGCACCGCGCCGTCTGCCTCACCCTTCCCGGCACGGGAGACGGCGACGATCCCTCGGGGATCAGGCTCCAGGACGCCGTGGACCATGTGGTGTCCGAGGTGGAGCGGCTGGGTCTCACCGACGTGACCCTGGTCGCCCACAGCTGGGGCGGATATCCGCTGGCCGGTGCGGCGCACCGCCTGTCGGGCAGGGTCTCCCGGGCCGTCTTCTACGCCGCGCAAGTTCCCCTGCGCGGCAGGTCGCTGCTGGACGACAACCCGCCGGAAGCCGCGGCATGGCTGCGGAGCCTGATCCAAGCCTCCCCGACCCACTCCATCCCGCCGACACTGGAGTTCGTCCAGGGCATCTTCATGCAGGGCGCCGACGAGGGAGCCCAGCGTCTGGTCGCGGAGCTGTTGACGCCGCTGCCCGGCAACTACTTCCTCGACGCACTCGACGTCCCCGGCGTGACCGAACTTGGCATTCCCGCGGTCTACCTCCTCGGCGAGGACGACCGTGCGCTTCCCCTCCCGGGCGCCGAGTTCGCGGCGCGGCTCGGGCTGGAACCCGTCATGGTCCCCGGGACCCACGAGGGCCTGCTGACTCACCCCGACGAGATCGCCAAGGCGATCCTGAACGGCTGACACTCCGGCCGCGAACCTCGCCCCGGGAGCCGGGAAGCGCTCGGGGCGGTCGGCTCGGTGGGTCGGGGGAATGAGGGGCGGGCTTCGGTCGTTGCCGTAGCGGCGGAGGGGGCCTCCGTGTGCGTCGGGACTATGGGCCGTGGGCCTGGGGAGAAGCTGAGAGATGCGCGTCGAGATCTGGAGTGACATCGCCTGCCCGTGGTGTTATGTCGGGAAGGCCCGCTTTGAGAAGGGGTTGGCGGCGTTCGCGCACCGGGACGACGTCGAGGTGGTGCACCGGTCGTTCGAGCTGGATCCCGGGCGGGCCAAGGGGGACACCGCTCTGGTGGTCGACATGCTGGCCACCAAGTACGGGCGTACCCGTGAAGAGGCTCGTTCCATGGAGGAGAACGTCGCGTCCAACGCGCGCTCCGAGGGCCTTGAGTACCGGATCGACGGGCGTGACCACGGCAGCACCTTCGACATCCACCGGCTGCTCCATCTCGCCAAGGCGCGCGGGCGCCAGGACGAGCTGCTGAGCCTCGCCTACCGGGCGAACTTCGCCGAGGAGCGGTCCGTCTTCGACTCCGAGACCCTTGTCGCGCTCGCGGTCGAGGCCGGTCTCGACGAGGCGGAGGCGCGGGCCGTGCTCGCCGACGCGGACGCCTACGCCGACGACGTACGGGCCGACGAGCGTGAGGCGGCCGAACTGGGCGCGAACGGGGTGCCGTTCTTTGTGCTCGACCGGCGGTACGGAGTCTCCGGCGGGCAGCCCGCCGAGGTGTTCACCCAGGCACTGGAACAGGCGTGGCGGGGCCGGGTCATCACCGAGATCGGTCAGAACACGGGCGACGCGGAGGCCTGCGGGCCCGACGGATGTGCGGTCCCGCACGCCGGGCCGCACGCGGGTGCGCGCGCATAAGCCCTGGTCAGGGGCTATCCATAAGCAACTCTGGGGTGTTTCCTTCACCGATACGCGATTGACCCGGGGTGGTGGCGGACCCAGGGTGGGTTCATGACCACCCTGGGGGGCGCCGAGTTCGCGCCCGAGACGACGTACCTGAACACATCGACCGCCGGACTGCTGCCCCGTAGCTCCGTCGAGGCCGTACGGGACCTCGCCGCCAAGAGCGCCACGGGCTCCTACGACGGGTCGGACGGCTACGAGTCCGCCGAGTCCGCCCGCGCCTCCTTCGCCCGGATCGCCGGGGTCGACCCCGGCCGGGTCGCCCTCGGCGGGTCGGTCGCGGCACATGTCGCGCTGGTCGCGGCGTCGTTGCCGGCCGGGGCGGAAGTGCTGTTCCCCGAGGGGGAGTTCAGCTCCGTCATCACCCCGTTCACCATCCGTGGCGACCTCAAGCTGCGGTACGTACCGCTGGACGCCCTCGCGGAGTCCGTACGGCCCGGCACGGCGCTGGTCGCCTTCTCCGTGGTCCAGTCGGTGGACGGCCGGCTGGCCGACACTGCGGCGATCCTCGCGGCGGCTTCCGCGCACGGGGCCCGCACGCTCGCCGACTTGAGCCAGGCGGCGGGGTGGCTGCCGCTGGACGCGGGCGCCTTCGACTACACCGTGACCGGTGGCTTCAAGTTCCTGCTCAGCCCGCGAGGCGTGTCGTTCCTGACGGTGACGGAGGAGGCGCAGGGTTTGTTGCCGCCGCTGTACGCGGGGTGGGTGGCGGCGGAGTCCCCGTGGGAGAGCACGTACGGCCCGGTCGAGCGGTTCGCGACCACGGCACGGCGGTTGGACGCGCCGCCGTCCTTCCTCGCGTATCACGCTGCCGCGCGGTCCTTGGCGCTGCTGGAGGCGACGGGGATCGAGGCGATTCACGCGCACGCGGTGTCGCTGGCTTCGCTCTTTCGGGACGGGGTGGCGGGGTTGGGGTTCTCGCCGGTGGGGGCGGGGGGTGGCGGGGCGTCCGCGATTGTGGCGGTGCCGGGGTTGGGGGAGAGGCAGGCGTCGCTTTTGGGGGCGGGGGTGGTGGTGGCTGCGCGTGGGGGGAACTTGCGGGTGGCGTTCCATCTGTACAACTCGTCTGCCGACGTGGCCCTTGCGCTTGAGGTCCTCGGGGGTTGATGGGCCTGGCGGCCGGCTTTTGTCCTCAGTCGCCGGACGGGCTTGGTTTGTGCGTCTGCCCGGTGCGGGCGGGTGCGGGTTACTGCTTGTCCTCAATCGCCGGACGGGCTTGGTGGTGCCCGCTGCGGGCCGGGGCTTTGTCTGCGGGTTGTTGCCGGGGGCCGGGCAGGGGTCGTGTCCTGCACTGCATGTTTTACGTCGCGTTCGGGGACTTTGGACATTCACGGTAGTCATGCGACACAAAACACGCTTTACGTTCCGGACACGACCCCTGCCCGTCCCCCTTCCAGGCCCGCGCCAAAACAAGCAGGCCCGCCCCGGTCTTTAAGCCGGTCCGGCGCTTGAGGACATCGGTGAGCCGCGCTCGCGCACCGCGCAGGGGCACCATCCAGCCCGTCCGGCGATTGAGGACGTTGGTAGGCGGCACCGTCCACCGGGGGAAACTGACCCACCCCGCAGCGGGGGGTCGTTGCGTCTCCCGTCGGCGTGAGGGGGGTGGGGTCGGAGGAGGTGCGTGTGTCCGGACGTAAAGCGTGTTTTGTGGCGCATGGCTACCGTGAATGTTCGGGGTTCCTGAGGCGCCGTAAAACATGCAGTCCGGACATACGTACCTCCGGAGGCCCCGGCCCCCGTCACCACGACAAACCCAAGCCTGTCCGGCGATTGAGGACAATCAGTAAGCCGCGCCCGCGCACCGGGCAGAGGCCAACCCAAGCCCGTCCGGCGATTGAGGACATCAGTAAGCGCAACGGACACCGTGGCAGAGGCTAGGAACGAGGACGCCGCCGCGTAAACGCGAGGCCGCCGCCAAGTGCGAGGAGCACCACCGCTCCCCCCGCCACATACACCGCCCCACCCCCACCCGTCTCCGCCAACCGCTCCGGCGCCACCGTCTGCGGCTTCACATCAGGCGCCGACGGCGATGGCGTGGACCTCAAGGCCGAAGGACTCGCACACGTCGCCTCCGCCAACGTCACCTCACCCCGCACATCCGCCACGTTCAGGTTCAGCGGGTTCACCGACACGCGAAGCCGAAGCGCCACCGCCGCCGCCGTCCGCGACGTGGTCGTCGTCTTCGATAGGTCGAGCGTCACGTTCCCGACGCCCGGGACCTCGACCCGCGTCGGGCCGCCCGCGGACAGCGACACACGCTTGCCCAGCACCGTCACGTCGCCCAGCAGCTCGGACTCGGCCACCGGCCGCTTCCCGGTCTCGCAGACCGCCTTGGACGTGACCTGCTGGATCTCGATCAGCGAGAGCAACGGCAGCCCGGGGACGTGCACCTTCGCGCGGGCGAGGTTCGCGTACCCCTCCGCCCCGCGGTCGTCCACCGTGGCCCGCGACGTCGCCACGTCCGCGCGCAGGACGGTGAACGGCCTGCCCCGGTCGACCCCGTCCAGCTCCACGGTCAACGTGGACCTGTCCGCGTCGGCCGGCGCCTGTACGTCGTTGAGCGCGGCCCGCAGCGGAACATCGACGGTCTTGTTGAGCAGGGACACGTCGAGCCCGGTCCGCAGGACCACCGCGGTCGCCCGGCCGTCGCCCTCGGTGACGTCCGTGGCCCGCGCGGGCGCGGCCAGGAAGGCCGGGCCCGCCGTCAACGCGGCGGCGGCGACCGCCACGGCGGCGGCGCGACGGCGAGCGGGCACGCGGAAGGTGGTGTTGCTGTTCAAGGGTGGAACCCCCACAAGAGACATGGTGTCGCCGGCCACCGACACGGGGACACGCGGCGGCGGCGACTGAGACACCGGAATCTTTACGCACTGAGAGTGAACCGGCGGACACCTGGGGTGAGTTCACCCCAAAGGGGGGTTTCCGACTACGGGTTCGATTCCGCTGGCGCACGCGTTCCCCGGAGTGCCGCGAATGACGCGGTCAGGGTGGTGCGCCGGTCGTACCGGAGCGTGGAACATGTGAGGTGGTTCAACGAGACGGCGGGCCGCGCGTCACGCTGAGTCAACCCGGCGATCCTGCGGCGCGTCAGCCGACCACCCGCCCGTTCAGCACGATCACCCGCGGAGCCGCCAGCACCCGTACGTCCGCGCGCGGATCCTCGTCGTACACCACAAGATCCGCGGGCGCCCCCTCGTCCAGGGCCGGGCGCCCGAGCCAGCGGCGGGCCGCCCAGGTCGTCGCGGAGAGCGCGTCCAGCGGTGGGATGCCGGCCGTGACGAGTTCGGCGACCTCCGCCGCCGCGAGGCCGTGGGCGAGGGCGCCGCCCGCGTCCGTACCGACGAAGACGGGGATGCCGGCGTCGTACGCCGCGCGGACGGTGTCGTAGCGCCGCTCGTACAGCCGGTTCAGGTGCGCCGACCAGCGCGGGAACTTCTCCGCGCCGCCCGCCGCGAGCCGCGGGAACGTGGCGATGTTGACCAGGGTCGGGACGATCGCGACCCCGTGCTCGGCGAAGAGCGGAATGGTGTCCTCCGTCAGCCCCGTCGCGTGCTCGACGCAGTCGATGCCCGCCTCGACCAGTTCGCGCAGCGCGACCTCGGCGAAGCAGTGCGCCGTGACGCGCGCGCCCAGCCGGTGCGCCTCGGCGATCGCGGCCACCACCGCCTCGCGCGGCCAGCAGGCGGCGAGATCGCCCTCCTCGCGGTCGATCCAGTCGCCGACGAGCTTGACCCAGCCGTCCCCCCGCCGCGCTTCCCGGGAGACGTACGCGACGAGGTCCTCGGGCTCGATCTCGTACGCGAAGTTACGGATGTAGCGCCGGGTCCTCGCGATGTGGCGGCCGGCCCGGATGATCTTGGGCAGATCCTCCCGGTCGTCGATCCAGCGGGTGTCCGCCGGTGACCCGGCGTCCCTGAGCAGCAGAGTCCCGGCATCGCGGTCGCCGAGCGCCTGCTTCTCGCTGGTCGCCGCGTCGACCGCGCCGTGGTGGTCGAGCCCGACATGGCAGTGGGCGTCGACCAGGCCGGGGAGGGCCCAGCCCGTGACCGTACGGACCTCGCGGGCGCCCGGCGGCCGGGTGTAGGTGATCCGGCCGCCGACCACCCACAGTTCGTCCCTGACCTCCTCGGGGCCGACGAGCACCCGCCCCTTCACCCGCAGCACCGCGTGATCACTCATGGGCAGCACTGTACGAGGACGATCAGGGGGTCTCACAGAGCGGTGAGTATCCTCGGTGGGGACGAACAGAACCTCCGCACCCCCTGCCGAGAGAGCCCCCCGTGACACATCCGCTGCTGGGCCTCGCCCCGCTGACCGCCGCGCACTTCGCCACCATCGAGCGGCGGGTCGCCGCCCTCCTCGCGACGGACAACGACGTCGTGATCATGCAGGGCGAGGCCCTGCTCCCTCTGGAGGCCTGTATACGCGGCGGCGCCCGGCCCGGTTCGACCGCGCTGAACGTGGTGACGGGGCCCTACGGCCAGACCTTCGGGAACTGGCTGCGCGACTGCGGCGCGAAGGTCGTGGACCTGGAGGTGCCCTTCGACACGGCGGTCACCGCGGCGCAGGTCGAGCAGGCGCTCGCCGCGCACCCGGAGACCGACTTCGTGTCGCTGGTGCACGCCGAGGCGGCGACCGGCAACACCAACCCGGTCGCGGAGATCGGAGAGGTCGTACGGGCGCACGGCGCGCTCTTCATGCTCGACGCGGTCGCGTCGGTGGCCGCCGAACCGCTGCTTCCGGACGCCTGGGGCGTGGATCTGTGCGTGATCGGCGCGCAGAAGGCGATGGGCGGGCCCGCCGGGGTCTCGGTCGTGTCGGTGAGCGAGCGCGCGTGGGAGCGGTTCGCCGCGAATCCGCGGGCGCCGCGGCGCTCGTACCTCTCGCTCCTCGACTGGAAGGAGCGCTGGATCGACAGCGGCCGCCGCGCGCTGCCGCACGCGCCCGCCCAGCTGGAGATGCTGGCGCTGGAGGCGTCGGTGGAACGTATCGAGGAGGACGGTCTCGCCGCGGTGACGGCCCGGCACGCTTCCGCCGCGCGGGCGGCACGCGCGGGTGCGCGGGCGCTGGGCGGCGGGGTCGAGCCGTTTGTGGGCGCGGACGCGGCGGCGGCTCCGGTGGCCACCACGATCCGGGTCCCGGCCGGGGTCGACGCGTCCGGGGTGGTGGCGAAGGCGCTCGCCTCGGACGCCTCGCTGCCGTTGGTCGCGGGGGGGCGGCGCGCTCGCGTCGGAGATGGTCCGTGTGAACCACTACGGCCCCGACGCGACGGAGGACGCCGTACGGACCTCGCTCCTCGCCCTGGGCGCGGCGCTCGGGGAGAGCGGGGTCACGGTGTGCGTGGAGGCGGCGGCGAGGGCGGTCGAGGAGTCCTGGTGAGTACGGGAGAGGGCGGGGCCGGTCACGAGAACCCGGCCCCGCCCCCTCCCGTCGGGACTCAGCCCGCCAGTGCGGGGTAGTCCGTGAAGCCCTTCTCCGTACCGCCGAAGAATGTGGACGGGTCAGGGGTGTTGTACGGGCCGCCGGCCTTGAGCCGCGCCGGGAGGTCCGGGTTGGCGAGGAAGAGCTGGCCGAAGGAGATGAGGTCGGCGACGCCGTCCTCGATCAGCTTGAGCTCCTCGGCGCTGGTGGGCCCGTCGGTCTTGGCGTTGAGGACGAGCGTCCCGGAGAAGTGCTTGCGCAGGACGAGCGTCAACTCACGGCTGTACTCGACCACATGGACGTACGCGAGACCCAGCGTCTCGAACTGCTGGACCAACGACGTGTACGTGGCCTCCAGTTCGCCCTCCGCGCCGATGTCGTTGAGGGGGTTTCCGGGCGAGATGCGGATCGCGGTGCGCTCGGCGCCGATCTCGGCGACGACGGCGCGGGCCACCTCGACCGCGAAGCGCGTACGGCCCTCGACGGAACCGCCCCACTCGTCGGTGCGCGCGTTGGTGGTGTCCGACAGGAACTGGTGGATCAGGTAACCGTTGGCGCCGTGCAGCTCCACGCCGTCGAAGCCGGCGTCGATCGCGTTACGGGCCGCCGCGGCGAAGTCGCCGATCGTCGCCCGTATCTCGTCGGACGTCAGCTCGCGGGGCGTGACGAAGTCCTTCGGACCGTCGTGGAGGTAGACCTGCCCCTTCGCGGCGATCGGGGAGGGGGCGACCGGGACCAGGTCGTCGGGCAGCAGGTCGGGGTGGCCGATCCGGCCGGAGTGCATGACCTGCGCGAAGATCGTGCCGCCCTTGGCGTGCACGGCGTCGGTGACCTTGCGCCAGCCGGCGATCTGCTCCTCGCTGTGCAGGCCGGGAGTGTCCGGGTACCCCTGCCCGATGACGGACGGCTGGATCCCCTCGGTGATCACCAGACCGGCCGAGGCCCGCTGGGCGTAGTACTCGGCGACAACGTCGGTGGGCGCGTGGCTGGGACCGTAGGAACGGCTCCGGGTCATGGGCGCCAGGGCGATGCGGTTGGCGAGCTGCGTACCCGAGAGGTCGATCGGGTCGAACGCGGTGGTCATGGTGACTCCAAAGGCACGGTGGGCCGGCGGCACGGTATGTGGTCGGCCAAGTAAACAACCGCGAGTCACTCTAGCTCATTCCTTGGCCGACCAAGCTAAACTTGGTGGCATGACTTCCGACGACCCCGCGTGTCCGGGCGAAGCGCCCGGTTGGACCGGTGACGTGCCTGGTGGGAGGCGTGTTGCCCCGGGCGGGACGCGTGTCGCTCCGCGTGGGGCGCATGACGCTCCGCGTGAGGCACGCGACACCCCGCCTGGGGTGCATGACGCTCCGAGCGGGATGCGCGGCAGCCCTGTGAGCAACGCTCTGTCCCGGATCGCTCGCCTGCACCGCATCGCGGCGGGCAAGCTGCTCCAGCGGACCGGGCTCTACCCGGGGCAGGAGTTCCTGATGATGCACCTGTGGAACGCGGGTCCTGTCCGCCAGGCCGAGCTGATCAAGGCGATGGACGTGGATCCGTCGACGGTCACGAAGATGCTCCAGCGCCTGGACCAGGCGGGGTATGTGACGCGGACGTCCGACCCGCTGGACCGGCGGGCGGTCCTGGTCGAGTCGACGCGGGACAGCTGCGCGCTGCGGTCCGAGGTGAAGGACGCGTGGGGGGAGCTGGAGGAGCACACGTTGGCGGGGCTGGATGAGGGGGAGCGGGGGGAGTTGGCGCGGCTGCTGTCGAAGGTGGAGGCGAATTTGTGCCGGCAGGCGTCGGAGTGCGGTGACGCGTAGCGGGTGTCCGTTGCGCCTATTTGTTTGTCCTCAATCGCCGGACGGGCTTGTTCGTGGCGTCTGCCCGGTGCGCGGGCGCGGCTTACTGATGTCCTCAATCGCCGGACGGGCTGGGTGTGTCGTGGTGGCGGGGGGCGGGGCCTGCGGAGGTACGTATGTCCGGACTGCATGTTTTACGGCGCCTCAGGGACTCGCATAGTTCACCGGTAGTCATGCGCCACAAAACACGCTTTACGTCCGGACACACGCACCTCCTCCGACCCCACCCCCCTCACGCCGAGGGTGAGCTGAACGACCCCGCCGGTCCGGGGAGCCTCGCCTCTGCCCGGTGGACGGTGCCGCTTACCAATGTCCTCAAGCGCCGGACGGGCTGGAGTGTGGCCTCTGCCCGGTACGCGAGCGCGGCTTACTGATGTCCTCAATCGCCGGACGGGCTGGAAGTGGCCCCGGTGGTCTCCAAGGCCGGACGGGCCGGGGGTTGTCTTGGACGCGGGCGTGGAAGGGGGACGGGCAGGGGTCGTGTCCGGAACGTAGAGCGTGTTTTGTGTCGCGTGGCTACCGGTGAACTGAACAAGTCCCCGAACGCGACGTAAAACATGCAGTGCAGGACACGACCCCTGCCCGGCCCCCGGCGACAACCCGCACCCAGGCCACCGGGCCGCAGCGGGCAAAATCAAGCCCGTCCGGCGATTGAGGACAATCAGTAAGCCGCACCCGCCCGCACCGGGCAGACGCACAAACAAAGCCCGTCCGGCGCCTGAGGACAAAGGAGCGCTACGCCCCCACCGCTACGCCCCCACCGCTACGGGCCCACGGCAACAAGCGCCTGGTCGAGCGCCTGCAAGAAATGGTTCGTCGTCGCCCTGTCCCGCACCGCCACCCGCAGCCACCTCCCGTCCAGCCCCGGAAACGTGTCCCCCCGCCGCGCAGCGAACCCCAGTGACCGCAGCCGGGTCCGGACCGCGTCCGCCCGGGCCATGTGGAGGAGGACAAAGGGACCCGACGCCCCGGGGACCACCCGTACCTCCTCGAACTCCGCGAGCCCCGCGAGCAAGTGGCGGCGGTCCAGGGCGATGAGGCACGCCGCCGACTCCGCCTCCGCCAGCGCCGCCGGCGACACGCACGCCTCCGCCGCCGCCAGCGCCGGCGTCGACACCGGCCACAGCGGCTGCGCCCGCTCCAGCGCGGC
The DNA here is from genome assembly GCF_035961655.1 of Streptomyces sp. NBC_01317. Classification (NCBI taxonomy): domain Bacteria; kingdom Bacillati; phylum Actinomycetota; class Actinomycetes; order Kitasatosporales; family Streptomycetaceae; genus Streptomyces; species Streptomyces sp. NBC_01317. The sequence continues at coordinate 6,398,639 of NZ_CP108393.1, forward strand.
GATGGTCTCCGGCGCGGCCAGGACGTACCCGATGCGCAGGCCCGCCAGGCCCCAGGTCTTCGTGAGGCTGCGGATCACCACCAAGCCGGGCACGTCGACGCGGCCGGACAGGGCCTGCGGTTCACCCGGCACCGCGTCCATGAACGCCTCGTCCACCACCAGCGTCCGCCCCGGCCGGGCGAGCGAGGCGATCGCCGCCGCCGGGTGCAGGACGGACGTCGGGTTCGTGGGGTTGCCCAGGACGACCAGATCCGCGTCCTCCGGCACCGCCGCCGGATCGAGCCGGAAGCCGTCCGACGCGCGGAGCAGCACCCGCCGTACGGTGTGCCCCGCGTCCCGCAGCGCCGCCTCCGGCTCGGTGAACTGGGGGTGCACGACCACCGGCCGCGCGACCCGCAGCGCCCGCGCCAGCAGGACGAACGCCTCCGCCGCCCCCGCCGTCAGCAGCACCCGCTCCGCCGGCAGCCCGTGCCGCGCCGCGACCGCCGCGCGGGCCGCCCGCCCGTCGGGGTACGCGGCGAGGCCGCTGATCGAGTCCGCGATCCGGGCGCGCAGCCAGGCCGGGGGAGTGCCGGTACGGACGTTGACCGCGAGGTCGATGAGCGCGCCGGAGCAGTCCCGTACCTCGGCGTCGCCGTGATGCCCGAGGTCATGCGTATCAGCGCGCGTAGACATGGCTGCCACAGGCCCGCTCGTAGTCGTACAGAGGGGGGTCGGCGGTTATGGGGGTCACCGGGCTCCTTCCGAATGCCCCGGGGTCACCGGGGCGTCACGACGCGCCCCGCGGTGTACCGCGTGGCCGCTGTTGTCTACCGTCTACACCTGCGCCGTGTCCAGGCCCATCCGTTACACCCGGCCCGGGTGGCGGGCGACCGCGCAGGTGGCGGAGGCGGCCCGGCCGGGGGGCCGTGAGGTCCGTTTCGGTACGAGGAGCTCGCCGCCACGGGCCAGCGCCGCGGCCTCCGCGACGGACGGCGTCCCGAGGGCGGCGAGCGCCGCCGGGGACGGATTCGGTACGGCGACTCCCGCGAGGAAGGCCGCCGGGTACCCCCGTACCGGCACTCCGAGCCGCGCGGCGGCGGCCGTGATTCCCGTCTCACCGGCGCGGGTGTCGACGGTCGCCAGTTCTACGACGTCGTCCGCCACGAGCCCCGCCTCCCGCAGGGTTTCCTCGATCAGGCCGAGCATTTCCCCGGCGGGGACGCCCGCGCGGGCCCCGACGCCGACGACCAGCGGGGACCCCGGATGTGCGCGGGAGGGGCCCGATCGGCTAAGCAGGGGCCCATGGCGGTCTTCGTCGCGCTCGGCGCGTTCCTCATGACCCTCTTCGGAGGCTGGACGGCACAACGCGTCACCGACCGCCGGCACCTCGTGCTGGGCCTGGCGGGCGGGCTGATGCTGGGGGTGGTCGGGCTCGACCTCCTGCCGGAGGCGATGCGCGCGGCGGGCGAGGAGATCTTCGGCGTACCGCAGGCCCTGCTGCTGTTCGTGGGCGGCTTCCTCGTCGCCCATCTGGTCGAACGGCTGCTGGCCGTCCGCCAGGCGTCGCACGGCGCGGACCCGAAGGAGAGCGAGGCGCTCGACGGCCACGACAGCCATGCCCACGCCCGCGTGCCGCAGGTCGGGCTGACGGCCGCCGCCGCGATGGTCGGCCACAGCCTGATGGACGGTATCGCGCTCGGCGCGGCCTTCCAGGTCGGCGGGGGCATGGGCGCGGCCGTCGCGCTCGCCGTCGTCGCCCACGACTTCGCGGACGGGTTCAACACGTACACCCTGACCAGCCTGTACGGGAACGACCGCCGCAAGGCGCTCACGATGCTCGTCGCGGACGCCGTCGCGCCGGTGGTCGGCGCCGCGTCGACGCTGCTGTTCACACTCCCCGAGGAACTGCTCGGCAGCTATCTCGGGTTCTTCGGCGGCGCCCTGCTCTACCTGGCCGCCGCCGAGATCCTCCCCGAGGCGCACCACGACCACCCGGCGCGCTCCACGGTGCTGTGCACGATCGCGGGCGCGGCGTTCATCTGGCTGGTGGTGGGCATCGCCGGCTGACGGGCACGTCATCCGGCACACCGCTCCACGAACCGCCGGGCCATCAGGGGTGTCGCGGCCCAGTGCGTGTGCAGATAGCTGGCATGCACCCCCCGCTGTACGAAGCCTTCGAGGCGCCGCTCCGGGTGCACCACCCCCCAGGCGGGCGCCGCGCCCGCGCCCGGCTCCAGCACCGTGCGGTGGAACTCGTGCCCCCGTACGCGCGTCCCCGCCACCGCCAGCGCACTGTCACCGACGGCCACCGCCTCCCGGTAGCCGAGCGTCAGCCGCCCCGACATCCGCCCGTCGGCGTCCAGCACCCCGCACATCGGCTTCCCGTCCAGGGACCGTGCGAGATACAGCAGCCCCGCGCACTCGGCCGCCACCGGCGCCCCGGAGTGCGCCAGTTCCGAAACCGCCTTGCGCAGCCGCTCGTTGGCGGACAGCTCCGGCGCGTACACCTCGGGGAAGCCGCCACCGATCACCAACCCCCGCGTGCCGTCCGGCAGTTGTTCGTCCCGCAGTGGATCGAAGGGCACGACGTCCGCGCCGGCCGCCGTGAGCAGTTCGGTGTGTTCGGCGTACGAGAACGTGAACGCGGACCCGGCGGCCACCGCCACCACCGGCCGGGAGAGCCGGGAGCCGACCGGTTCGACCTCCGGGGACCACGGGGTCACGTCCAGCGCGGGCGCGCTGCGCGCCAGGGCCAGCAGCGCCTCCAGGTCACACCCGTCGCGCACCCGCCCGGCCAACTCCCGCATCGATCCCACCGCGTCCGCGTGGCGCTCGGCGACGGGCACCAGACCCAAGTGGCGGGAAGGCGTGGTGACGTGTTCGGTCCGCCGCAGCACCCCCATGACCGGTACGCCCGACTCGTCCAGCGCCTCACGCAACAGCAGTTCGTGCCGGTCCGAGGCGACCTTGTTGAGGATCACCCCGCCGATCCGCACCTCCGGGTCCCAGGACGCGAAGCCGTGCACCAGCGCCGCCACCGATCGCGACTGCGACGAGGCGTCCACGACCAGCACCACCGGCGCGCGCAAGAGCTTCGACACCTGGGCGGTGGAGGCGAGTTCGCCCTGCCCGGACGCGCCGTCGTAGAGGCCCATCACCCCCTCCACGATGGCGAGATCGCACCCCGCCGCGCCGTGCGCGAAGAGCGGCCCGATCAGGGCCGTACCACTCATGTACGCGTCGAGGTTGCGCCCCGGCCGCCCGGGACCGCCCGCCGAGACCGCGAGCGTGTGATAGCCGGGGTCGATGTAGTCGGGCCCCACCTTGTGGGGGGACACGGCGAGTCCACGCTCCGAGAAGGCCGCCATCAGCCCGGTCGCGACCGTGGTCTTCCCGCTGCCCGACGACGGCGCGGCGATCACCAGCCGGGGGACACTCACCACTCGATGCCCCTCTGGCCCTTCTGCCCCGCGTCCATCGGGTGCTTGACCTTCGTCATCTCCGTGACGAGGTCCGCGAACTCCACCAGTTTCTCCGGGGCGTTGCGGCCGGTGACGACCACATGCTGGGTGCCGGGCCGGGTACGCAGCACCTCGATCACCTCGTCCGTGTCCACCCACCCCCAGTGCAGCGGGTACATGAACTCGTCCAGCACGTACAGCTTGTGGGTCTCCGCCGCCAGGTCGCGCTTGACCTGTTCCCAACCCTCCCGCGCCGCCTCCTCGTTGGACAACTGGCTGTCGCGCTGCACCCACGACCAGCCCTCGCCCATCTTGTGCCAGGCGACCGAACCGCCCTCGCCGCTCGCCCCCAGCACCTTGAGCGCCTGCTCCTCGCCGACCTTCCACTTCGCCGACTTCACGAACTGGAACACCCCGATCGGCCACCCCTGCGTCCACGCGCGCAGCGCCAGCCCGAACGCCGCCGTCGACTTGCCCTTGCCCACCCCGGTGTGGACGAGGACGAGCGGGCGGTTGCGGCGCTGACGGGTGGTGAGCCCGTCGTCCGGTACGGTCTCCGGCTGTCCCTGCGGCATTACGCGGCCCTCCGTCGGTTGCCCTGTACGTCCCTGACCAGGCCGGCGATGCTGTCGGCCCGCAGATCGTCCAGCGTGATGCACGTGCCTCCCAGATCGCCGGCGAGTGTCCCGGCGAGCCCGAGCCGTACGATCCCCGACTCGCAGTCCACGACCACCGACGCGGTCCCCTCCGACGCGTGCAGCCGCGCGGCGCGCGCCGCGAGCGCGACCGGATCCGCGCCGCCCGTCGCCCGTCCGTCGGTCACCACGACGAGCAGCGGCCGGCGCGCGGGATCCCGCAGCCGCTCCACCCGCAGCACGTCGTGGGCCTTCAACAGCCCCGCGGCCAGGGGCGTCCGGCCCCCGGTGGGCAGCGACTCCAGCCGCGCCGCCGCGGCGTCCACGGACGACGTCGGGGGCAGTGCCACCTCGGCGTCGTTGCCCCGGAAGGTCACCAGCCCGACCTTGTCGCGCCGCTGGTACGCGTCGAGCAGCAGCGAGAGCACCGCGCCCTTCACCGCGCTCATCCGCCGCTTGGCGGCCATGGACCCGGAGGCGTCGACCACGAAGAGCACCAGATTGCCCTCGCGCCCCTCCCGAGTGGCCTGCCGCAGATCGTCCTTGCGTATGACCAGACCGGCCCCGCTGCGACCACGCGCCCGCTGGTGCGGGGCGGCGGCCTGCACGGTCGCGGCGAGATGCAGCTTGGTCAGCGCACCCCGGGGCCGGCGTGACCCGGTGGTCCTGCCGTGCTCGGTGCGTGCCCGCGAGCGGCGCCCGGCGGCCCCTTCCCCGAGGCCGGGAACGCTGAGCATTTTTGTACGGTACGGCTCACCGGCCCGCACGGCGGCCTGCTCGCCACCCCCGCCCCCGGGCCGCGGCGACGCGGCGGGCGCGTCGTCGCCCTCCTCGGACCCCGAGTCCTCCGGCGCGTCGGGCCCACCCTCAGGCGCAGGCCCGCCCCCGGGCCCATCGGGATCGGGATCGTCGTCCTCGCCCTTGAACTCCTCCAACGTGTCGTCGAGCTTGTCCTGATCAAGTCCGGGCGCGTCGAACGGATTGCGCCGCCGCCGGTGCGGCAACGCGAGCAGCGCGGCCTGCCGGACGTCCTCGGCGAGCACGTCCGTACGCCCGGCCCACGCGGCCAGCGCCGTCGCGGTCCGCGCCATCACGATGTCGGCGCGCATCCCGTCCACCTCGAAGGCGGCGCAGGTGGCGGCGATCTGCAACAAGGCCGCGTCCCCGAGCCGTACGTCCGACAGCAGCGCCCGCGCGGCAACGATCCGCTCCCGCAGCGCACTCTCTTCCTCGGCCCAACGCCCCGCGAATCCGGCCGGATCGTCGTCGTAGGCGAGCCGCCGCCGTACGACCTCGACCCGCGTCTCGGGCTCCCGCGACGCGGCGACCTCCACGGTCAGCCCGAACCGGTCGAGCAACTGCGGCCGCAGCTCGCCCTCTTCGGGGTTCATCGTCCCGACGAGCAGAAACCGCGCGGCATGCCGTACGGAAACCCCTTCACGCTCGACGTACGAGGCGCCCATGGCGGCGGCGTCCAACAGGAGGTCGACCAGGTGATCGTGGAGCAGATTCACCTCATCCACGTACAACACCCCACGATGGGCATCGGCAAGAAGCCCCGGCTCAAAGGCCTTCACGCCCTCCGACAGGGCCCGCTCGATGTCGAGCGCCCCCACAAGCCGGTCCTCCGAGGCCCCGACGGGCAACTCAACCATCCGCGCGGGCCGCAGAGCACCCGGCCCCACCTCATGGGGCCCATCAGGACACAACGGATCAGGCAGGGCGGGATCACAACTGAACCGGCACCCACCCACCACCTCAACCTCGGGCATCAACGCGGAGAGCGCCCGCACGGCAGTGCTCTTGGCGGTGCCCTTCTCACCCCGAACCAGCACACCACCCACCGCCGGACTGACGGCGTTCAACAGCAGCGCGAGCCGTAGATCGTCCATTCCGACGACAGCGGTAAACGGGAAAGGGGTACTCATGGGGCTCCTTGGAGTGCGGTCAGTACGTGTCGGACTACCGGCGGCAGGTGGCTGCTCAACCCCCACCGGCGCGAGGGGGTCGGGGTCGGAGGAGGCATGGGTGTCCGGACGTAAAGCGTCGCAACTCGCGCGAAGCGCGGTGAGGATAGCAGTCCGGACACCCGTGCCTCCGTAGGCCCCGGCCCCCGCCCCCGGCGACGTACCCGAGCCCAACGCGCCCCCGACAACGCGCCCCCGCCGGACGGCGTCACGGCGCACCCGGCGGAATGAACGGCAGCCCCCCAGGAGCGCCCCCCTCGATCAGCCGCCACAACGCATCCGTGTCCGCGTGCTCCTCCACCAGGTCCCCCAGCAGATCGAGCTGTTCCTCCCGCAGTGCCCCGAAGCTCGTGTCCGGCGCCGGTACGAACCGCCGCCCCGCCTCCCGCGCGACCTCCACGAGGAACCGCCGCCGGAACGCGTCGTTCTCCAGCACCCCGTGCCAGTGCGTCCCCCGCACAGAACCCACCCGGCACCCGTCCAGCGCCACCCCGCCCCCGTCGGAGACGAACGCCGGGCCGCCGCCGACCTCCGCGACCCCGTGGTGGATCTCGTACCCCTCCACAGGCTCACCGAGGGCGACGCCCACCGGCCGCCCCAGCGTCTTCTCGCGCGCGAACCGCACCCGTACCGGCAGCAGTCCCAGCCCCGCCACAATCCCGGCCCGCGACTCCACCTCGTCGTCGATCAGCTCGCCGAGCACCTGGTAGCCGCCGCAGATGCCCAGCACCGGGCGACCCGACGCCGCCCGCCGCGCCACCGCGTCCGCGAGCCCGCGCTCCCGCAGCCAGGCCAGGGCGCGCACGGTGCCGCGGGTGCCGGGTATGACGACCAGGTCCGCGTCGGCCAGTTCCTCCGCCCGGTCCACGAACCGCACCACCACACCCGGCTCCGCCGCCAACGCGTCCACGTCGGTGAAGTTCGACATCAGCGGTACGGCGCACACCGCGACGCGCAGGACGTCCTCGCCGTACGGAACGGACGCCGCGGACTCCCGTACCGACCCGCGGAGCGACACCCGCAGCCCGTCCTCCTCGTCGATGCCGAGGCCGGGCCGCCACGGCAGCACACCGAGGGTCGCCCGCCCGGTCAGCCCGCGCAGCATCTCCAACCCCGGTTCCAGCAAGGACACATCGCCCCGGAACTTGTTGACGACGTACCCCGCGACCAGCGCCTGGTCCTCGGCGCTCAGCAGCGCCGTCGTCCCGAAGAACGAGGCGAAGACCCCGCCCCGGTCGATGTCCCCGACCACGACGACCGGCAGGCGGGCGGCGCGGGCGATGCCCATGTTCACGATGTCGGTGCGGCGGAGGTTGATCTCGGCGGGGCTGCCGGCGCCTTCGCAGATCACGGCGTCGTACGTACGGCGCAGCTCGGCGAGGCACTCCAGTACGGTCCCCAGCAGCGCTTCCTGGCGGCCCCCGTGGTAGCCCCTGGCGCTCATCTCGCCCACCGGGCGCCCCATGAGGACCACTTGACTGCTCCGGTCGCTGCCGGGCTTCAGCAGTACGGGGTTCATCAGCGCGGTCGGCTCGATACGGGCGGCCTGCGCCTGCATGGCCTGGGCCCGGCCGATCTCGGCGCCTTCGCGCGTCACGAACGAGTTGAGGGACATGTTCTGGCCCTTGAAGGGCGCGACGTTGACACCTTGCCGCACGAGCCACCGGCAGACGCCCGCGGTGACGACGCTCTTGCCCGCGTCGGAGGTGGTCCCGGCGATGAGCACCCCACCCCCCACCCCGTCCCGCCTCACAACGGCCTCCCCACACCCGCACCGTCACCGGCGCCCGAGCCGAGACCCGCACCGTCAAGGGCGCCCGCGCCGACGCCCCGGTCGGCCCCCGCACCCGTTCCGGAAACCGCCGCGTACGCGAACCGCCCCGCCACGCACACCGCCAGCGCCAATCCGCTCACCCGCCGGGACAACCGCACGGCCCGTTCGATGTCGGCGATCTCCACGGGCCGGCCGCCGCCGTTCAGTACCGGGCGGTGTTCGACCCGGCCGCCGTACGCGAGCGTTCCGCCCAGCCGTACGCCCAGCGCCCCCGCGAACGAGGCCTCCACCGGGCCCGCGTTGGGGCTCGGGTGCTTGCGCGCGTCGTCGCGCCACGCCCGCCACGCCCCGCGCGGATCGCCGCCCGCGACGACGGCCAGCGCGGCGGTCAGCCGGGCGCCTGGCGCGCCCGCCACGTCGTCGAGACGGGCCGAGGCCCAGCCGAACCGGCGGTATTTCGGGGACTTGTGCCCCACCATGGCGTCCAGTGTGTTCACGGCCCGGAACCCGGCCAGCCCGGGGACCCCGGCCAGGGCGCCCCACACGAGCGCGCCCACCACCGCGTCGGAGGTGTTCTCGGCGACGGACTCCACGACGGCCCGCGCGATCTGCTGGGCGTCGAGGGACTGCGGGTCACGGCCGCACAGGTGCGGCAGCCGCTCCCGGGCCAGTTCGACGTCCCCGGCGGAGAGCGCCCGGCCGATGGCACGCGCCTCGCGCGCCAGTGACGTACCGCCGACGACGGACCAGGTGGCGGCGGCGGTCAGCGCGACCGAGGCGACCCGCCGGCCCGCGAGCCCGGCACCTCCGGCTGCTCCGGTACGTTCCGCCGTCCCGGCAACTCCCGCCGTCCCGGCACCCGCACGCCCTCGCGCCCCACGTCCCCGCGCCCCGCGTGCCACCACCGCGCCCAGGCCCACCGCCCCGCCCGCGCAGACCAGCGTGTGCAACGCGCCCCAGCCACGGTGGTCCCGCCACAGGGCGCGCTCCACGCCCCCCGCGGCCCGTCCGAACGCCGCGACCGGATGGCCCCGGCGCGGATCGCCCAGCAGAAGGTCGGCGAGCAGCCCGCCCGCGGCCCCGTACGCGTGGACCCACGCGGCGTCCCAGCCGGCCGACCGGGCCGGCCGACCAGAGGCCCCCGCTGCGGAAGTGACCGAAACGGCGGGGCTGGTGGCGGCGACAGAAGCGACAGAAGCGGCGGCACGGACGCAGGCGCGGCCAGGCATGGCGACGTGTCCTCACTCAGGGTCCGCGCCCCGGCTCGACGGAAAACGCGGCGGCGAGAGTTCCTGGCTCCCGGGGACGTTTCCCCGGAGGGACACCGTGCCCGGTGACAGTGGCGGGACCGCGCCGGATTCGCACCGGCTTCCTCTGCTGCCGCCGTAATTGGCCCCGGCAGTCCACCACGCTGCGAGAACGCCCGTCAACCCGCCCTTGACCTGCGGCGGGGCAGTGTGCGAAGCCCCACACGAAAGGCCCGGGGGCAGGCCCCCGGGCCGAGCGCGGTACGTACGGTCAGGCCACGATCAGGTAGATGCCGTACGCCACGGCCGCCGCGCACAGCGCGAAGCACGCGTAGGCGCCGGTGCGCGCCAGGGCCACGGAGCCCCCCGCCGACCCGCCGGACTCCGAGGCCGCCGACTCCTGCTTGGCCAGGGCCACGATGCCGAGGGTGAACAGGCCCACCAGACCGATGGTGGACACGAGGCTGACGCCGAACACGGAGCCGAGGGCTGCCCAGTCGATTTTCATGTGATCGCTTCCTTAGACCGTGGCGGTTCAGACCGTGGCGGTTCGCGCCGACTCGCCGGCGACGGCGGGCGGGATGGGCAGGGCGACGGGCCCCGGGATGGTGGTCGTCAGACCGGCGGTAGCGGCGTCCACGGACGCGAGGCCCGCCACTGTCGGACCGGAGGCGGCGATGTCCACCCCCACATTCACCGGCACCACATCCGCCCCGGTCACATGCGTGTGGTCCACCGGACGGCGGCGCGACGCGAGCCAGATCGCACCGGAGACGGCGACGAGCAGGATCGCCACGACGGTGACACCCCACGTCCCGTGCCCGGTCAGGAACTCCGCCCCGGCGGCCACCAGCCCCGCGGCGGGCAGCGTCAGCCCCCAGGCGATGAACATCCGGGTCGCCGTCGACCAGCGCACGACCCCGCCCTTGCGGCCCAGGCCCGCGCCCATCACGGCACCGGAGCAGGACTGCGTGGTGGAGAGCGAGAAGCCGAGGTGCGAGGAGGCCAGGATGACCGTCGCGGCGCTGGTCTGGGCGGCGAAGCCCTGCTGCGGGCGCAGGTCGGTGAGGCCGGTGCCCATGGTTTTGATGATGCGCCAGCCACCGAGGTACGTGCCGAGCGCGATCGCCGTGCCCGCCGAGACGATGACCCACAGAGGCGGGTTGGAGCCGGGGGAGAGGACCCCGCCGGTGACCAGCGCCAGCGTGATGACGCCCATGGTCTTCTGCGCGTCGTTGGTGCCGTGGGCGAGGGAGACCAGCCCGGCGGAGGCGATCTGCCCGGCCCGGAAGCCCTTGGCCGTCGCCTTCTCGTCCGTACGGGCGCTGACGCGGTACGTCAGCCGGGTGGCGAGCATGGCCGCGAGCCCCGCGACGAGCGGGGCGGCGAGCGCCGGGATCAGGACCTTGGTGATGACGACGCCGCCGTTGACACCGGAGGTGCCGACGGACATCAGGGTGGCGCCGATGAGGCCGCCGAACAGGGCGTGGGAGGAGCTCGACGGGAGCCCCAGCAGCCAGGTGAAGAGATTCCAGATGATCGCGCCGACCAGCGCCGCGAAGATCACTTCGGTACGGATGCCCGATTCGTTGATGAGTCCGCCGGAGATCGTCTTGGCGACCTCCACGGACAGGAACGCGCCGACGAGATTCAGGACGGCGGACATCGCCACCGCGGTCTTGGGCTTCAGGGCGCCGGTCGAGATGGTCGTCGCCATCGCGTTGGCGGTGTCGTGGAAACCGTTCGTGAAATCGAACACGAGAGCCGTCACGATCACGATCGCGAGCAGCAGCGTGAAGTGTTCCATTTACCCAGGCAATCGTTCGACGTCGGTGGCCACGGTGAACGTAAGGATGCAGGGTGAACGGAAGGTTAACTAGGGAGGTACTCGGAGTGTCTCTCCTGAACGGCTCTCCGAGCGCCTGATGTGTTGTCCGACCTGCCCTTTTTCCGCCCGGGCTGGCAAGATCGCCATATGACTGATCATCTGCCTGCGGACGCGCGCCACCGGGCCTGGGCCGAGCTGGTGGCGACCGCGCGCAGGACCACCGCGGAAGGGCTCGTCGTGGGGACGTCGGGCAATGTCTCCGTACGGGTCGGGGACGAGGTCCTCGTCACCCCGAGCGGGGTGCCGTACGACCGCCTCACACCCGGCGACCTGGTCGCCGTCGACCTCTCCGGACGCCAGGTCTCCGGCCGGCTCGGCCCGACGAGCGAACTGCCGCTCCACCTGGAGATCTACCGCACCACGGACGCCTCCGCCGTGGTCCACACGCACGCCGTCCACGCCGCCGCCGTCTCGACCCTCGTCACCGAACTGCCGCTGATCCACTACATGGCGGCGGCCCTCGGCGGCCCGGTGCGGGTCGCCCCCTACGCCACGTACGGCACACCCGAACTGGCCGCGCACATGCGCGACGCCCTGCGCGACCGTACGGGCTGCCTGCTCAGGAACCACGGCACCGTCACCTACGGCGACTCCCTGGACCGGGCGTACGACCGCACGGCCCAGCTGGAGTGGATGTGCCGCGTCTGGCTCACGGCGTCCTCGGTCCCCGGCCGCACCCCGGCCCTGCTCTCCGAGTCCCAGGTCGCCGAGGTCGGCGAGAAGCTCAAGGGCTACGGCCAGAAGCCCTGAGACCCACGGGGGGTGCCCGCGAACCGGCGGCCGCCACCGCCCGCAGCCCTGACGGCCCACGTCCGGTGGCCGTCCGCCGCCGCCGTACCGACACTGAGGAAATGCGCCCGGCAACTGTGACGGCAGCGGCCGTCTCCACATTCATCGGTGTCGGCGCGGCCGCGGTGGCGGCCGGCCGGTACGCCAGCGATGCCGCGCTCAAGGCATCGCCCGGGCGCCCCCTGCCCGGAGACCCCTGGCTGACCGTGCACGCCACGGCCGCCGGACACGTCACCCTGACCCGCTGCCTCGCCTCCGTACGGCCCGGTACGTACGGTCTTGAGGCCCCCGGCCTGCACGCGGTGGTCGGGCCCGTCCTCGACGGGGAGGCGCGCGACGCCGACACCGTCGTACGGCGGCTGGAACGCGTCAGCCGCGGCACGCTCTCCCGAGGCGCGCGTGTGCGGCTCACCCCCCAGCTGTACAGCGGCGACCCCACCACGGCCCTCGGGCTCGACCACAAGGATGTCGAGATCCCCGGCGAACTGGGCGCGCTGCCCGCGTGGTTCGTACCGGGGGAACGCGAGACCTGGGTGATCACCACCCACGGCCTGGGCACCACCCGCGAGCACCCGCTGAACCTCCTGCCGTTCCTCGCCGGCCAGCGCTTCCCGGTGCTCGACCTCGCCTACCGGGGCGACGCGGGCGCGCCCCGCTCCCCGGACGGCCTCGGGCACCTCGGCGACTCCGAATGGCGCGACCTCGACGCCGCGATCCGCTACGCCGTCCGGTACGGCGCCGAGCGGGTGATCCTGTACGGCTGGTCCACCGGCGCCTCCATGGCGCTGCGCGCCGCCGCGGACTCCACGCTCACCGCCCGGATCTCCGGCCTGGTGCTGGACTCGCCGGTGCTCGACTGGGAGTCCACGCTGCGGGCGCTCGCCTCGGCCCGCCGGGTCCCGGCGGCGCTGATGCCGCTCGCCGTCAGGGCGGCCCAGGGGAGCACCGGACTGCACGGGAACCGGCTGCGCCGGGCCGCCGACCCCCGGAACCTGCGGGTCCCGACCCTGATCTTCCACGGCCCCGGCGACCTCCTCACGCCGTGGGAACCGGCCCGCGCCCTCGCCGCCCACCGGCCGGAACTGATCTCCCTCCACCCCGTGGCGCACGCCCCGCACGGCGCGATGTGGAACGCCGATCCCGAGGACTACGAGGAAACCCTCCGCCGCTTCCTCGTCCCCCTGATGTGACGGACGGCCGCGGCGGACGCACCGCCACCCCCGCGCACCGTCCGCCGGGACTCCGGAAGCGCGCTTTCACCCCATCCGTACCACTCCGTTGACCTTGTGGGAGGGGCTCCCTTCACCGGGTCAGGAGCGAGGGAAGAGGTTCCGTTTGGGCTTTCGGGCAGTCACCGGGAAGACTGCCCCCGTGACGTCCCGAAAGCCTGATGAGCAATTGGCGCGCAACTCCAGACTCCGACTTGTCACCCCGAGGCCGTTGACCACGGCACGACGGGCTGTGACCGACGGGCGCAGCCGCCCCGCACCCCGGCCGCCCGAGGGCACTCCGCCACCGGCGGAGCTGGCCCGTCAGGCGAGGGCCGTCCTCGCCGACGCCGTACGGATCGCCCGCTGGGCGGCCGCCGACCGTGACCCCGGAGCGGGTCATCTCGCCGCGCACACCCAGGAACGGGCCTCGGCCGCGCTGGACCTGACGGCGGAACAGGTCCGGGCGAGCTGGGACCGCGCCCGGCTGGCCGGGCTGGTCGAGCTGCACGGCGGGACCGTGCGCCCCGGCTGGCGGCTCCAGGCCTGGGACCGCGACGACAGTGCCGTCCTGCGCGGCTGGGTGGCGCTCTTCGACGCCTGGTCCCTCGTCCACCCCGCCCCCGACGACGTCGCCCCGGCGACCGTCGCCGAGGTGGTCGAGGCCGTCCCGCAGGTGCTCTCCCTGTTGCAGCTGTCCGCCGGCCCCGTGACCGCCCCGGCGCTGCTGGACCTGCTCCAGCAGCGCGTCGCGGAACTCCACGAGGAGCGCTGCGAGGTACCGGAGGTGCCGTACGGCCCCGAGGGCGCGGAAGCGTCCGGCACGGCCGTCCCGGCGGACGAGGGGATGGAAGCGGCCCCCGACACCACGGACGCTCCGGACGTCTCCGATGCCACCGGCGCTCCGGAGGCCTCCGCCGAGGCGCTGCTGCCTCCGCTCCTCGACTGGGCCCTGGAGGGCCTGGCCGCCGTCGGCGCGCTGACGCTGGGCAAGGGGCAGGCCACCCTCACCCCCCTCGGCAACTGGGCGGTCTGGGTCAAGCTGGAGCAGATCTGCGTCGCCGCGCAGAGCCCCGCGGGCAACATCGAGCAGCACGCCCAGGACATGCTCCGCGGCTGCGCCCGGCTCACCCCGGGGCCGGCGCGCGCCGAATACCGCGCCTGGCTCGCCGCGCGCACCGTCGGGAGCGCCATCACCGAACTGCTCGCCGTCGCCCGCGGTGAGGACGCGCTGCTGCGCGGGCTCGCCTTCGAGGCGCTGCGGGTCGTCGGAGCACCCGCCGAGCCGTCCGTACGGGCCGTGGTGAACGACACCTCCCTGCGGCCGTACGCGCTCCTCTGGCTGGCGGAGTACGAAGGCGCCGACCCCGACGACGCCGCCGACGTCCTGACCCGTGAGGAGGCGACCTGGCTCTGGGTCGACACCGCGGCGGCCGTCGCGGACCACGGGGAGACCGACCTGCTGGTACGGCACCTGGAGTCCGCCGTGCAGGGCACGGTGCCCGCCCTGCTCAGGGAGGTCAGGGCGATCGGCCATCCCCGTACGGTCCAGGTCCTGGTCGCCCTCGCCGCGGCCCACCCGGACCCGGCCCTCGCCAAGGCCGTGCGCCGGGCCGCGTTCCAGGTGCACACCGGGGGCGCGTGAGCCCCCAACGCCAAGGTGGCGCCCCCGCCCGTGCGGCGGGGCGCCCCCGCCCGAACCCCGCCCAGACAAAGCAGTTGCGTGGCCCCGCTAGACTGGTGGCTATGGCACTTCTCCTTGTGCATTAGCCGGCGTCGAAGACTCTCCTCCGCCTGCCCTCTTCCGCCGTCCATACCGCCTTGGAGTCTTTCCGTGATCACCGCAACCGGTGTAGAACTGCGCGCCGGAGCCCGCGTCCTCATCGAGTCCGCCTCGTTCCGTATCGCCAAGGGGGACCGCATCGGTCTCGTCGGGCGCAACGGCGCGGGCAAGACCACCCTCACCAAGTGCCTCGCCGGCGAGGGGATCCCGGCCGCCGGGTCCATCACCCGCTCCGGTGAGGTCGGCTACCTCCCGCAGGACCCGCGCACCGGCGACCTGGACGTCCTCGCCCGCGACCGCGTCCTGTCCGCCCGCGACCTCGACTCCGTCCTGAGGAAGATGCGGGAGAACGAGGAGCGGATGGCCAACGGCCAGGGCGCCACCCGCGAGAAGGCCATGCGGAAGTACGAGCGCCTGGAGACGGAGTTCCTCACCAAGGGCGGGTACGCCGCCGAGGCCGAGGCCGCCACCATCGCCGCCGCGCTGGGCCTGCCCGACCGGGTGCTCGGCCAGCCCCTCCACACCCTCTCCGGCGGTCAGCGCCGCCGGATCGAGCTGGCCCGCATCCTCTTCTCCGACGCGGACACCCTCCTTCTCGACGAGCCCACGAACCACCTGGACGCGGACTCCATCGTCTGGCTGCGCGACTACCTCAAAAGCTACCGCGGCGGCTTCATCGTGATCTCCCACGATGTCGAGCTGGTCGAGACGGTGGTCAACAAGGTCTTCTACCTGGACGCCAACCGCGCCCAGATCGACGTCTACAACATGGGCTGGAAGCTCTACCAGCAGCAGCGCGAGTCGGACGAGAAGCGCCGCAAGCGCGAGCGGGCCAACGCCGAGAAGAAGGCCGCGACCCTGAACTCCCAGGCCGACAAGATGCGCGCGAAGGCCACCAAGACCGTCGCCGCGCAGAACATGGCCCGCCGCGCCGAGCGGCTGCTGTCCGGTCTTGAGCAGGTACGCCAGTCCGACAAGGTCGCCAAGCTCCGCTTCCCCGAGCCCGCGCCCTGCGGCAAGACCCCGCTGACGGCGGAGGGCCTGTCCAAGTCGTACGGCTCGCTGGAGATCTTCACCGACGTCGACCTCGCCATCGACAAGGGCTCCCGGGTGGTCATCCTCGGCCTCAACGGCGCGGGCAAGACGACGCTGCTGCGGCTGCTGGCCGGGGTCGAGAAGCCGGACACCGGAGCGGTCACCCCGGGCCACGGCCTCAAGCTGGGGTATTACGCGCAGGAGCACGAGACCCTGGACCCCGAGCGCTCCGTCCTGGAGAACATGCGCTCCTCCGCGCCCGACCTGGACCTGGTCGAGGTCCGCAAGACGCTCGGTTCCTTCCTCTTCTCCGGGGACGACGTCGACAAGCCCGCCGGGGTCCTGTCCGGCGGCGAGAAGACCCGTCTCGCGCTGGCCACCCTCGTCGTCTCGGCGGCCAACGTGCTGCTCCTCGACGAGCCGACGAACAACCTCGACCCGGCCAGCCGCGAGGAGATCCTCGGGGCCCTCCGTACGTACAAGGGCGCCGTCATCCTCGTCACACACGACGAGGGTGCCGTCCACGCGCTGGAGCCCGAGCGGATCATCCTGCTGCCCGACGGGGTCGAGGACCTCTGGGGCGCCGACTACGCGGACCTCGTGGCGCTCGCCTGAGGCTCCCCGGCCACGTGAGGCGCGGTTCCCGTCCGGGGCCGCGCCCGGTGATCCACATCCGGTGATCCACTCCCGATGGATCATTCGGCTCAGCGGTGATCCTTCATCTGAGTGAGACGGTCTCGTACTCCGGCGCGTCGTGAGACGGACCGGACCGTACCCGACCCCGCTCTGGCCATTTTCCGACATCAGGCTTCTGACCTGCGCCTTCGGTTAAAGAGCGGGTCAAGAGCGGCTGCGGCCCTGTCCGGAATTCAGTCAGAACTCGGCGTCCCTGACGTACGCGGCCCCCGAAGCGCGCCAAAGCTCGTCGCACGGACCTTGCCGAATGGGTGGCCAGGACGGCGCCAAGGGGTGATCATGAGAAGTCCAGAGCGCACTTCCCACGAGGAGGCACGGGTGGCCGAGACTCTGAAGAAGGGCAGCCGGGTAACCGGCGCCGCGCGCGACAAGCTCGCGGCAGACCTGAAGAAGAAATACGACAACGGTGCGAGCATCCGGGCGCTGGCCGAAGAAACAGGCCGCTCCTACGGATTCGTCCACCGGATGCTCAGCGAGTCCGGAGTCACACTCCGGGGACGCGGCGGAGCGACGCGAGGCAAGAAGGCCGCTGCGGCCTGACGACCGAACGTGGCTCCTCCCGGCCACCGGTTCGGTGGTGGCCACCCGGCCGACCGCGACGTCGGCCTGGTGGTTACTGTGCAGTCACTTAGCTCGAACGGCTGACTGCCCGAACCGGAGGCGCCCCCATGACTTCGCTCGATCCAGTACTCGACAAGGACGGCGTACGGCTCACCGTCGAGGACGCGGTCGCCACGGTGACGTTGACCAACCCGGCCAAACGCAACGCTCAGTCTCCCGCTCTGTGGCGGGCGTTGTCGGAAGCCGGACGGTCGTTGCCGGGCAGTGTGCGGGTTGTCATCCTGCGCGGTGAGGGAGTCTCCTTCTCCGCCGGGCTCGACCGGCAGGCGTTCACCCCCGAGGGGTTCGACGGGGAGCCTACTTTCCTCGATCTCGCGCGCGAGTCCGACGAGGCTCTCGACGCGGCGATCGCCGGGTACCAGGACGGATTCACCTGGCTGCGGCGCAACGACCTCGTGTCGATCGCGGCGGTCCAGGGGCATGCCATCGGGGCGGGCTTCCAGCTCGCCCTGGCGTGCGATCTCCGGGTGGTGACGCCCGACGTCCAGTTCGCCATGCGCGAGACCGGCCTCGGCATCGTCCCCGACCTCACCGGTACGCATCCGCTGGTGGCACTGGTGGGATACGCCCGCGCGCTGGAGATCTGCGCGACGGGCCGCTTCGTCCAGGCGGCGGAGGCCGAGCGCACCGGGCTCGCCAACCTCGTGGTCGGTACGGACGAGCTGGACGCGGCGGTGAAGGACCTGGCGGCCGCGCTGCTGGCGGCTCCGCGCGACGCGGTGATCGAGACGAAGGCGCTGCTGGCCGGCGCGGCGGGCCGCACCTTCGACGAACAGCGCGCCGCCGAGCGCGCCGCACAGGCGCGCCGCCTCCGCGACCTGGCGGGCCTGTCGGACTGACGACGCGCCCCTGCTGCCCCTGACGGGTGGCCCCGGACCGTACGGGAAGCCCCGCCTCCCGTACGGCCCCGCGCCCCCGGGCACGCCCCTCAGTCCTCGGCCGGCCCGTGGTCGGCCTGCGCCTCCACCGCCGTGACCAGCACCGTCACCGGCGACGTCCCCGTCGCGGTCACCGCCTCGCGGACCGCTCGTGCCACCGTCGGCGCGTGGTGGCCCGGTGCCGTCGCCACCTCCACCCGTACCTGGTCCCAGGTGACGGTCACCGCCGTGCCCAGGGTCCCGGTCAGGTACGCGACCCCCGGCACCCCGGCCGCCGCCCGCGCCGCCTCGCCCTTCGCCGGAGCGGCCCGTCCCCCGACCGGCCCAGTGGCCGCCGACTTTCTGACGGCCTCCGCCCCCGGCCCGGCGGCCGGCTCCACCAGGCCCGTGATCCGCAGGTCGACCTCCGCCACGTCCAGCCCCAGCCGCTCCTCCGCCGCCCCGGCCAGCACCTCGCGCAACCGCTGCGCCACCACCATCAGCGGCTCACCCGTCGTCGCCGTGAACTCCCCGTCGATCCGCAGCGGTACGGATACGGCCGCACCCGGCGCCGGGGGCACCACGGGCAGCCCCGGCCCGTCCCGGTCGGCCGGGGAGAGCCACAACCCGCCCAGCGACGCGCCCGGCACCCCCACCGCCGCGCGCCGCAGCTCCGCCGTCGCCGCCTGCTCCGTCACCCAGATGCCCTCGGACGGACCGCCCGAAGGGAGCAGCCGGCCCAGACCCAGCCGCTGCCGCACCGCGGCCGTCCATCCGGGGGAGCCCTGGCCGTCGGTGCCCCGGTCCGAGGTGTCCGAAGGGCCCTGGCCGTCCCTGCTGTGCGCTGTCGTCATGTCCCCAGCCTGCCGTATGTACGGTGCGTAACGGCCCAAGCACCCCTAATGTGTGCAAAGGAGTCGATCACCGAGCGGAAAGGGCGAATGGCGATGTCAGACACCGCATCCCGTAATCAGTCCGAGTCTTCCGTCAGGGAGGGGGTGGGAGACGAGGGGCGCAGGGTCTCCGCGGGCAAGCGCGGCGGCGGCGCCCCCGGCTCGCGCGGCCGTACCACCATCGCCGACGGCGTGGTGGAGAAGATCGCCGGTCTCGCGGCCCGTGACGTGGTCGGCGTGCACGCCATGGGCAGCGGGATGTCCCGCACCTTCGGCGCCGTCCGCGACCGGGTGCCCGGCACCGGGTCGTCCAAGTCCGTCAGCCGGGGCGTGAAGGCCGAGGTCGGCGAGGTGCAGGCCGCCCTCGACCTGGAGATCGTCGTCGACTACGGCGTGTCGATCACCGAGGTCGCCCGGGTGGTGCGGGAGAACGTCATCTCCGCCGTGGAGCGGATGACGGGCCTGGAGGTCGTCGAGGTCAACATCGCGGTCAGCGACGTCAAGCTGCCCGACGAAGAGGACGACGACGACTCGGACACCCGAGTCCAGTAAGGGGTGGGGGAGACGGACGCGAAGCGGAGAAGGAGCGCACGATGAGCATGGCGATGGTCGGTGTGTTGGCCGGTATCGCGCTCGGGTTCGCCGGATATTTCGGCGGTTTCGGAGCGTTTGTGGTGGTGGCCGTGCTGGGCGCGGCCGGGTTTGTCGCCGGGAAGTTCGCGGACGGCGATCTGGAGCCCGGCGACTTCTTCCGCAGTCGCGACCGCGACGGCCGGCGGCGGTGATCCCGCGTGGCCGGTGACCAGGTGGTGGCCGCCGAGCGCGGAGTGACGACGATCGCGGACCGCGTCGTGGCGAAGATCGCCGCGCGCGCCGCGAGGGAGGCGCTCGACCGCGTACCGGAAGGCGGGGAGGCACCGCACGCCTCGGTGACGGTGCATCACGGCGCCGCGCGGGTGCGGGTCGGACTGGAGCTGGACTACCCCTCCGACATCGGCGCCCGCTGCGGCGCCGTACGGCAGCGGGTCGCCCAGCGGGTGCACGGGCTGGCGGGTGTGGAGGTGGCCGAGGTGGTGGTCCAGGTCGAACGCCTGCACTCCGTGCACACGCGGGGCGCCGACCGGGGGAGGATCCGATGAGCGGACCATCCGACGAGTCGCACGAGTCGCACGAGCCCGGCGGGTCCCACGTGTCGGACGCGCGACACGGGCGACACGGGCGACACGGCCGGGACGGCGGCGTCGACCTCGCCAAGCACGGGGAGGGAGACGGTGTCCCGCCGGCCGGCGGGTCCGCCGCGGCCGCGAGCCACGAGCCGAGACCCCCCTCCCCGGACGGCGCCACCGTCTCCGGTGGCAAAGCGGGCCGCTTCTGGTCCGCGCGCCGGATCCCCGCCGCCGTGGCCGCCGCGATCATCCTGGGCGCCGCCGGCCTGGTGCTGTACGACGTCGCGGCGGTACGGGCCGGGCACCACGCGATGTACTGGCGCCGCAGACTGGCCGAGGAACTGGCCGAACAGCCGCTCGACGAGACGTGGCTCATGCTCTCGGCCTGTGTGGCGATGGCACTCGGCGTCTGGCTGATCCTCCTCGCCCTGACCCCGGGCCTCCGCGCCCTGCTCCCGATGCGCCGCGACTTCGGCCACGTACGGGCCGGCCTCGACCGGTCCGCCGCCGCGCTCGTCCTGCGCGACCGGGCCATGGAGGTCTCGGGCGTACGGTCCGCGCGGGTCCGGGTGCGCCGGCGCAAGGCACGGGTCCGCGCGCTGTCCCACTTCCGTGAACTGGACGACGTACGGGCCGATCTGGACAGCGCCCTCGGCGCCGGCCTGGGGGACCTGGGTCTCGCCAGGCCGCTCGCCCTGTCGGTACGGGTCCGCAGGCCCAAGAAGAAGGGGTGACCGGATGAGCCGGCGCGGCGAGAAGCGCGGGACGGACCGTCAGGCGAAGAAGGAGCAGAAGGAACAGAAGCAGTGGCGGTCGAGGCAGGCCAAGAAGGCGAAGCACGAGCAGAGCGAGAAGAAGGCCGGCCACGGCCACGGGGGCGCGTCCAAGCCCGGCCGTACCGGCGGGGTGTTCCGGATCGTCAACCGGGTCCTGCTCGGTCTCCTCGGCCTGGTGCTGCTCCTCGCCGGGGGTGTGGTGGTCGCCCAGGGGCAGGGCTGGTCGGTGCCCGGCTGGTGGCCGTACAGCGGACCGCACGACGTCCTGCTGACCCGTCACAACCGGCAGCGCTACCGCGACGACGGCTGGTGGTGGCCGGTGATCATCGCCGCCCTGGCGGTCATCGTGGTCCTGACGCTGTGCTGGCTGCTGGCACAGTTCCGGCGGGCGCGGCTGGCCGAAATTCTCGTCGAGAGCGGCGACGGTGAAGGCGCGCTGCTGCGCGGGCGGGCACTCGAAGGGGTGCTGGAGAGCGAGGCGGGGTCCCTCGATGGAGTGGCAGGTGCGCGCGCCAGGTTGACGGGCCGTCGTACGGCGCCCGCCGCGCGGGTCCAGCTCCTGCTGGAGCCGCACGCCGATCCCGGCGGCGCGATGAACCGCCTGACGGGCGAGGCGCTGGCCCACGCGCGCGGCTCCGCCGGGCTGGAGGCGCTGCCGGCGGAGGTCAGGCTGCGGGCCGCCAAGCATCGCCCCGAGAGAGTGAATTGACGGAGAGTGGTCGATCGGTGACGCATCTGGTGTCTCTGTAGCCCCATTCGTCCCATGGTTTCTGATTCTCCCGTTGACTGGTCCTATGGATCACCGATAGGGCTATACGGCGGCCCGGAGCGGCGGCCGGATTCTCTGTGGCCCGTTTCGGCCGGTGATCCGTGCGGCGGCGGTGATCCGCGCGACAACAGTGAAACGGCGACGACAGTGATGTGACGGGGTTACAGCTATGGCAAGTGGTGCCACTGCCGGTCCACGGCGGTGTGAGTGATGCCCGTTCCGTGGTGGCGGCAGAGACGGCGGGCCGAGAGCGCCCTGGCCGACGCGCAGTCCGTGTTCGACGCGCGGCTGGCGTACGGCGAGAGACTCCAGCAGGACCGGGTGGCCGCGCTGGAGGGCGAGATCGCCCGGCTGGGCGCGGAGCTGGCCGGGAAGGACGACCTGGTGCGGTCGGTCGTCGCCGAGGTGCGCCACACGGCCGCCACCCGGCTGCCCGAGCTGGCGATGGCCACCGCGCACCCCCACGTGGTGGTCCCCGGGCTGCGCGACGAACAGCTGGCCGGCTCCGAGATCGATGTGTCGCTCGGCCAGGTGCTCGACCAGGTGCGGCAGCTGGTCGTGGACGAGCGGGTACGGGGCGACGACGCGGCCAAGGCCGTGATGCGGGGCGTCATGGGCAAGCTCCAGGCGCTCCACTACCGGCAGCAGACCTTCCTCCAGGGCATGCAGGAGCGGTACGACCATCCGGACGTGGCCGAGGACCTGGTGCGCCTGGACGAGCTCAACGAGCTGAACCTCCGGCTCGTCCAGGGCCTGGCCGTGATGTGCGGGAGGTGGCCGGGGCTGGCCCGGGGGGACTCGCCGGTGCAGGGCATCGTCAAGAGCGCCGCCGGGCGGGTCGTCGGCTACCAGCGGATCGCGACGCCCAGCTACCACGTCCGCGGCCGGCTGGGGGTGGTGGCCCGCGCCGTCGAACCGCTGGCCATGGTCCTCGCCGAGCTGCTCGACAACGCGCTCAGCCACTCCCCGAGCAACATCGACATCGAGGTGGAGGTGAAACACGGCGCGAGCGGCTGCACCTTCTTCATCACCGACTGGGGACTGGGCATGGAGGCGGACGAGCTGGCGCGGGCCAACGGGCTCGCCGCCGGTGATCTGGCGCTGCTCTTCACCGAGCTGGAGGGCGAACCGCCCGGCATCGGCCTGCCGGTGGCCGGTGCCATCGCCCGGCAGTACGGCCTGCGCACCGTCCTGGAGCGGGCCCCGTACAGCAACGGGCTGCGCGCCGCCGTCCTCGTACCGGAGTCACTGCTGATCATGGTCAAGGAGGACTCGGTGGCGCCGAACACGGTGTCACCCAACGTGCCCTCCCCACGCGTTCCGATCCTGGGCGACGAGGAGCCGCTTCCCGTGCATGTTTCCGCGTACACCCCCGCGACGGGCCCGGGCGGTCTGCCCCAGCGCAGGGGGATGCGCGCCCGGGCGGCGGCCGGCGCGGCCGGCGGCGTCCCCGACGCGCCCGGTGCGCCGGATCCCAGCCCGGCGGAGAACCAGAGCCGGTGGGCCGCGGTCCAGTCCGGCACGGCGGCCGGCCGCGCCGCCCCGGACCAGCCCGACCACCCCTCCGAAGAAGGACAGCCATGATGATCGATGGACGCCGTGAGCCGAAGCTCCGGACGACGGACGAACCGATGTCGTGGGTGCTCGAACCGCTGATGGACATCCCGCACGTACGGCACGGTGTGGTCCTCGCCTCCGACGGCCTGGTCCAGGGGCGCTCCACGAACCTGCCCCGGGTGGACGCGGAGGGCGCGTCGGCCATGCTCGCCGGCATCATCTCCTCCTCCCGCGGCCTCCTCGGCGCCTTCGCGGGCTCCGACGGCCCGGAGGACGTACGGCAGGTGGTCGTCGAGGGCCACCACGGCTACGTGTTCCTCACCGGCGCCGGCCGGAACGCGGTGATCGCCGTCTACACCGACACCGACGTCGACCTGGGCGTCGTGGCGCACGAGGTACAGGTCCAGGTGAAGAAACTGGGCCGCGCCATGAGCACCCCGGCACGCCAGCACGGGAGCGGCGCTGTGGGTGCGGTGTCATGACTCCGGAACGGGCGTCGAGGCCGCTCGTACGGCCCTACGTCGAGACCGGCGGCCGGGCCAGGGCCGAACGCTGCGCGCTCGAACGGATCACCCTCCTCCACCGCGTCGGCGGCGAACTCCCGCGCGGCCTGAGCGACAAGCAGCGCGAGGCCATGGAACTGCTCAGGGCCGGTGCCCTGTCCCTGGTGGAGACCGCCTCGTACCTGCGGCTGCCCGTCTCGCTGTCGAAGGTCGTGCTGGCGGACCTCATCGCGGCGGGATGCCTCAAGGCCCGCCCGCCCGCGCCCCTCGCGGCGCAGCACGACCCCGAGATGCTGAGAAAGGTGCTCGATGGACTTCGCCGGGCCAAGTCCTCTCCGTGAGGCCCCGCACAGCCCGCCCCCGGCCCGCCTGCCCGAGAACGCCCTGATGCTCAAGGTGGTGGTCGCCGGACCGTTCGCGGTCGGCAAGACCACCTTCGTCAGCGCCGTGTCCGAGATCCAGAGCCGGCACACCGAAGAGCTGATGACACAGGCCGGCGCGCTGGTCGACGACCTGGACGGGGTCGACGCCAAGACCCACACCACGGTCGGCACCGACTTCGGCCGGCTCACGCTGGACGACCGCCTCGTCCTGTACCTGTTCGGCAGCCCCGGGCAGAAGCGGTTCCGCGTCCTGTGGGACGACATCGTCCGGGGCGCGCTGGGCATCCTGGTGCTGGTCGACACCGGCAGGCTGGACGCCGCGTTCGAGGTGATGGACATGGTGGAGGCGGCGGGGCTGCCGTACGTCGTCGGCGTCAACCGCTTCCCCGCGTCACCGGTCCACTCGCCGGACGACGTGCGCGTGGCGCTCGACCTGCCGCCGGGCACCCCGGTCGTCGGGCTCGACGCGCGGGACCGCGACGCGTGCCTGGACGCGCTGATCACGATGACCCAACACGTCCTGTCCCCGCTGGAGATGGTGTGACCACCCCGCTGACGTCCGACCTGACCCGGCTGTACGGCCCCGAGTTCGCCGCCGACGCCTACGGGATCTACCGGCGGCTGCGCGCCGAGGGCAAGGTGGTGCCGGTCGAGTTCGCCCCCGGGGTCCCGGCCATGCTGGTCACGGATTTCGACACCGCGCTGGAGGTCCTGTACGGCACCGGCCTCTGGTCCAAGGACCCGCGTCCCTGGCAGACGTCCCACATGCCCGCCGACTCGCCGCTGCTGTCCATGCTGGGCTACCAGCGCAGCCCGATGTTCACCGACGGCGAGGAACACGCCCGGTACCGGGGCGCGGTCTCCGACAGCCTCGGCCGCTTCGAGCCGCACGTGCTGCGCGGCATGGTGCGGCGCAGCGCCGACCGGCTCATCCAGGGGTTCGCGGCGCGGGGGGAGTGCGATCTGGTCGCGGAGTTCGCGATGGGGCTGCCGGTCCTGCTGTTCAACGAGATGTTCGGCGTTCCCGACCGGGAGAGCACGCGGCTCGCCACCTCGATCGCCGCGTTCACGAGCGCGCACCAGGAGCAGGCCAAGGTCGCCTGGGACGCCTATCTCGGCTACATCGGCGAGCTGGTCGACCTCCGGGTGCGCGAGCCGGGCCAGGATCTGACGTCCTGGCTGCTGTCCCATCCGGCGCGGCTCACCACGCAGGAGGTCGTGGAGGAGCTGCTCCTCTTCGTCGGCGCGGCCTACGAGCCCACGAGCGGGCTGATCGCCAACAGCCTGCACCGCATGCTGACCGAGGACCGGTACTACAGCACGCTCACGGACGGGGCGCTGACCGTGCACGACGCGCTGCGGGTCGTGCTCTGGAAGCAGGCGCCGGTGGCCAACTACGGGGCCCACTACCCCCGTCAGGACACCGTGCTGGCGGGGGTGCCGGTCCCGGCGCACAGCCTGGTCCTGATCTCCTTCGCGGCGATCAACGACGGGCTGGCGCCCGAGCGGCCCGAGGAGGCGGGGAACGGGGGCCGTTCGCATCTGGCGTTCTCGGCGGGGCCGCATGCCTGTCCGGCGAAGGACCCGAGCGTGCAGATCGCGGTGACGGCCGTGGAACGCCTCACGTCGTGGCTCCCCACGCTGGAACTGGCCGTCCCCGCCGCGGAGATCGTCTGGCGCCCCACAGGCTTCCTCCGCGCCCTCACCCGCCTACCGGTCCGCTTCACCCCGATCCACCCGGACCAGGAGGGAACCACCCCGTGGACGTCCCCGGCGTCGGCGTAGCCCTTGAGGCGCGGGCAGCTGCGGGGTGTCCTCAATCGCCGGACGGGCTGAATAGCCCACCCCGAGGCGCCGGCGGCTGCGTCCCCGAGCGCCGACGGGCCTGTCAAGCCCGTCCGGCGATTGAGGACACGGTGCGGCCGGAGGCCGCGAAACGCGCCCGCACCTAGAAGCCGTGCCGCGCACCCCCGTCCACCGGCACCATCACCCCCGTCAGGTACGACGCCGCGGGCGAGAGCAGAAACGCCGCCGTTCTGCCGAACTCCGCCGGCGTCCCGTACCGCCGCAGCGGGATACGGGCCTCCTGCCGCGCCCGCGCGGCCTCCGCGTCGCCCGACAGGGCGTCCAGTTCGCGGACGCGGTCCGTGTCGATGCGGGACGGCAGCAGGCCCAGCACCCGTATCCCCCGCGGACCCACCTCCGCCGCCAGGGACTTCGCGAAGCCCGCAAGCCCCGGCCGCAGCCCGTTCGACAGCGTCAGGCCCGGTATCGGCTCGTGGACCGACCCGGACAGCACCAGCCCGATCACCCCGCCCTCACCCAGCTCCGCCGCCGCGGCCCGCGCCAGCCGTACCGCCCCGAGGAACACCGACTCGAACGCCGTCCGCCACTGCTCGTCCGTGTGGCCCGTGGCCGTCCCGGCCGGCGGACCGCCGACACTGATCAGCATCCCGTCGAACCGCCCGAACCGCTCCCGGGCGGCGGCCGTCAGCCGCCCCGCCACCTCCGGGTCCGCGTTGTCGGCGGCCACCCCGTGCGCGCCGGGGCCCAGCTCCCGCGCCGCCCCGGCCACCCCCGCCGCGTCCCGCCCGGTGATCACCACCCGCGCGCCGTCCGCGACCAGCGCCTCCGCCGCCGCGCGGCCAAGGCCCCGTGAGGCACCGGTGACAACATAGACGCGGTCCTTCAGCCCAAGATCCATGCGCCCTATCGCGCCGTGCCGTCCTTGGCCAGCAGCACGGCGGTCCCCACCAGCCCGATGTGACTGAACGCCTGCGGGAAGTTGCCCAGTTGGCGCCCCGCCACCGGGTCGTACTCCTCCGACAGCAGCCCCACGTCGTTGCGCAGCTCCAGCAGCCGGGCGAACAACTCCTCCGCCTCGTCGTGGCGCCCGGTCATCCGCAGCGCGTCGGCCAGCCAGAACGAGCAGACGAGGAACGTGCCCTCGCCGCCCGGCAGTCCGTCCACCAGCGGGCCCTCGGTGCTGTAGCGCCGGACGAACCCGCCCTGCATCAGCTCCTCCCTGACCGCGTCGACCGTGCCCACGACCCGGGGATCGTCCGCCGGCAGGAAGCCGACCTGCGGGATCAGCAGCGCCGCCGCGTCCAGCTCCGCGGAGCCGTACGACTGCGTGAAGGTGTTCCGTACCGGGTCGTACCCCTTCGCGCAGACCTCGTCGTGCACCTCGTCCCGCATCGCCCGCCACCGCGCCACGTCCCCGGGCAGCGACGGGTCGTCCTCCAGGGTCCGTACGGCACGGTCGGCGGCCACCCAGGCCATCACCTTCGAGTGCACGAAGTGCCTGCGGGGGCCGCGCACCTCCCACAGCCCCTCGTCCGGTTCGCGCCACCGCGACTCCAGGAACCCGAGCAGGCTGAGCTGGAGCTTCCACGCGTGCGAGGTCGCGGGCAGACCCGAGGCGCGCGCCAGGTGCAGGGAGTCCATGACCTCGCCGTACACGTCGAGCTGGAGCTGCTCGACGGCCTCGTTGCCGGTACGGACGGGGGAGGACCCCTCGTACCCCCGCAGCCAGGACAGTTCGGTCTCCGGCAGCCGGCGCTCGCCCCCGACCCCGTACATGATCTGGAGGTCCGCCGGATCGCCGGCGACCGCGCGCAGCAGCCAGTCGCGCCAGGCCGCCGCCTCGTCCAGGTAGCCGGCCGACAGCAGGGCGCCCAGCACCAGCGTCGAGTCGCGCAGCCAGCAGTAGCGGTAGTCCCAGTTCCGTACCCCGCCGATCTCCTCGGGCAGCGAGGTGGTGGGCGCGGCGATGATCCCGCCCGTCGGGGCGTAGATGAGCGCCTTGAGGGTGATCAGTGAGCGCATGACGGCGTCCCGGTGCGGCCCGTCGTACCGGCAGCGCGCGGACCACTCGCGCCAGTCCTCCAGGCTCTGTTCCAGCGCCTCGTACGGATCGATCCGCTCGGGGCGCTCCTTGTGGGAGGGATGCCAGGTGAGGACGAACGCCACCTGCTCGCCGGCGCCGACGGTGAACGACGAGAAGGTGGTGAAGTGCTGGCCCCACGTCTTGACGTGCGGCTCGCTGCGCAGCCACACGGAGTCCGGCCCCGCGACGGCGACCCGGTGGCCGTCCGAGCGCCGCATCCAGGGCACGACCGAGCCGTAGTCGAAGCGCAGCCGCAGGGTGGACCGCATCTCCACCGAGCCGCTGAGGCCCTCCACGATCCGCACGATGTCGGGTGCGGTGTCGCGCTGCGGCATGAAGTCGGTGACCTTCACCGAGCCGGTACGCGTCTCCCAGACGGACTCCAGGACGAGCGTGTCGCCCACGTACGAACGCCGGGTGCTGTCACCGGCGTCCTTGGGGGCGATCCGCCAGTGGCCGTTGTCCTCGTCGCCGAGCAGCGCCGCGAAGCAGGCCGCCGAGTCGAAGCGAGGAAGGCACAGCCAGTCGATGGAGCCGTTCCTGCCGACCAGGGCGGCGGTCTGGAGATCGCCGATGAGCGCGTAGTCCTCGATGCGTGGAGTCACTCTGGGCCTGTTCCCACGTCAACGGGGGGTTAGGCCCTGCCCGGAGGCCCTGTCCGTCCGAATCTTCGCGGGTCGGACGGATCTTCGCGCCTCAGACGGACGCCGGGGACGGCTCGGGGGCGCCCTGCTGTTCCGCGTCCGACCCGGAGTCCGCGTCGGCCGCCGCCGCGCGGTCGCGCTTCTCCCGGCGTACGAGTACCACGAAGCCGACCGGCACCCCGGCGGCGAACAGCCACCACTGGACCGCGTACGCCATGTGCGGGCCGATCGAGCCGTCGTCGGGGTCCGGGATCTGCTGGGGGGAGCGGCCGGCCGGGACCGGTGAGGTCAGCTCGACGTAACCGCCGAGGACCGTGCGGTCCAGGTACGCGGCCTGTTCCTCGCTGTTGATCAGCATGACCTGGCGGGGCGGCAGGTCCCGCAGGTCGCGGATGCCGCTGCCCTTCGTCGTCTCGTCGGCCTTGAGCCGGCCCGTGATCGTGACCTCGCCCGAGGGCGGGGCCGGGATCTTCGGGAAGGCCCGCTGGTCGTCGCCGGACGGGATCCAGCCCCGGTTGACGATCAGCGCGCGGCCGTCGTCGAGGACGAGCGGGATCAGGACGTGGTAGCCGACCTGTTCGTCACTGGACGTACGGCGGCGGACGACCACCTCGTGGGCGGTGTCGAAGCGGCCCGTGGCGGTGACCCGGCGCCAGTAGTCGGAGTACGGGACGGTGTGCCCGGGGGAGGTCAGCTCGGTGACCGGGACGGGCTTCGCCTTGAGGTTGTCCGAGATCAGCGTGTTCTGGGCGACCTTGTGCTCGTGCCGGTGAAGCTGCCAGAAACCCAGCTCGATCATCGTCGGGATGAGGGCGAGCGAGAGCAGGGCGAGAATCACCCACTGCCGGGTGAACAGGAAGCGGTACACGCCTTCGACGGTACCCGCCGGGGGCCGGGCGCCGGACGGCGGGTACGAATCGGTCACCCGTGGGCGCGTACGGACCCGTCACCTCTCCGTGGAAGCGGGGGCGTCACCACCGGCGGGCGTGACGTCCCGCAGCAGCTGGGTGAAGGCGGCCTCGTCGATGACCGGTGTGCCGTACGACACCGCCTTGACGGTCTTGGACGTCGAGGACTCCGGGTCGTTGGTCACCAGCAGGCTGGTCAGCCGGGACACACTCGTCGCGACGTGCAGCCCCGCCTCCACCGCCCGGTCCTCCAGCAGTTCACGGTCCACGGACGTGTCGCCCGAGAACGCCACGCGCATCCCCTGCACGAGCGACTTGCCCGTCTCGTAACGCCCCGGGTTCGGATACGGGCAGGACGGGCGCTTCCGCGAGGGCCGCCAGGTCGACTGGCCCGCCGGACGGTACGACGACTGGTGGCCGATCCGGGGGCGCGCGGGTGTGTCCGACCACTCCGTGAGCGGCAGGCATTCGAGGAGCGGCAGCCGTACGCCGTCCCGCGCCGCCGCGTGCAGACTCGGCCGGAACGCCTCGGCCAGCACCCGCGCGTCGTCCAGCGCGTGGTGCGCGCGCTGCTGCACCACGCCGAAGTGCGCGGCCAGCGACTCCAGTTTGTGGTTGGGCAGGGGCAGGGCCAGTTCCTTGGACAGCGCGATCGTGCACAGCCGCTGGCGGGTGGGCGCCGCGCCGCCCGCGCGGGCGTACTCCCGGGCGATCATCGACCAGTCGAAGATCGCGTTGTGCGCCACCAGCACCCGGCCCTCCAGGCGCTCGGCGAACTCGGCGGCGATGTCCGGGAAGAGCGGGGCGCTCTCCAGGACGTCGCTCGTCAGTCCATGGATCCAGACGGGTCCCGGATCGCGCTCCGGGTTGACGAGTGTGTACCAGTGGTCCTCGACCTCGCCCCGGACGTCCAGGCGGTAGACGGCGGCGGACACTATCCGGTCGTCGCGGGCGAGGCCGGTGGTCTCCACGTCGACGACCGCGTACCCCTGCGGGTAGGCGGCCGGCCACATCGTCGCTGTCGTCTGGTCGTCGAGCATGGTCACAGAGAATACGGGCCGCGACTGACAGTGTGCTCGCCCGGGCGGCCCGCGAAGACGCGCGCCCCGCCGCCGGGCGGTCCGTCAAGTGCGGGTCGCTGTCGCGCCGGTGACGGCCCGGGTGAGACTCTCGCCGGATGACCGACTCCACCACCGCCCACGCCGAGCCCCACGGCGACGCCCTCGGCACCCGCCTCAACTGGCTGCGCGCGGCCGTCCTCGGCGCCAACGACGGGATCGTCTCGACCGCGGGCCTGGTGGTCGGCGTGGCCGGCGCCACCGACGCCAGGGGCACGCTGCTGACGGCGGGTCTGGCGGGCCTGTTGGCCGGGTCGATGTCGATGGCGACGGGGGAGTACGTGTCGGTCTCCACCCAGCGCGACTCGGAGCGGGCCGCGCTGGCCGTGGAACGCCGCGAGCTGCGGGAGCAGCCGGAGGCCGAACTCGAAGAGCTGACCGGGCTGTTGGCGGAGCGCGGCCTGTCGGCGGAGGTGGCGCGCGAGGCGGCGGAGCAGCTGACGGCGCGTGACGCGCTGCGCGCCCACGCGAGCGAGGAGCTGGGCATCAACCCCGACGCCCTGACCAACCCGTGGCACGCGGCGGGGGCGAGCTTCCTGTCGTTCACGGCGGGCGCCCTGCTGCCGCTCCTCGTGATCGTCCTGCTCCCGACGGCGTTCCGGGTGCCGGTCACGGTCCTGGCGGTCCTGGTGGCCCTCGCCCTGACGGGCTGGGGCAGCGCGAAGCTGGGCGCGGCCCCGAGGACACGCGCGGTGCTGCGGAACATGGGCGGGGGAGCGGTGGCCATGGGGGTGACGTACGGCGCGGGCGCGCTGCTCGGGGCGGCGGGCGTGTGAGGCGCTCCCTTCCGGCGACAGCGACCTGTGGCCCTACCGGGGTGAGTCGCCCCGGGAGGCCGGCGCACGCATCGGGCACGAGTTCCTCGGGGTCGTCGAGGAGACCGGCTCCGGGGTGGCGGGCTTCGCGGCCGGTGATCTGGTCGTCGCGCCCTTCATGTGGGCAGACGGGACCTGTGACTTCTGCCACGAAGGGCTGCCCACGTCCTGCGTGCGCGGCGGCTTCTGGGGCGGGGACGGCACCGACGGCGGCCAGGGCGAGGCCGTCCGCGTGCCCTTCGCCGACGGCACGCTCGTCGGACTCCCGGCCGACGCGCTCTCCGACGGCCGGCTGCTGACCGCGCTGCTCGCCCTCTCCGACGTGATGGGCACCGGACACCACGCGGCGGTCGGCGCCGGGGTGCGGCCCGGCAGCACGGTCGCCGTCGTCGGGGACGGCGCCGTGGGGCTGTGCGCGGTGCTGGCCGCCCGGCGGCTGGGCGCCGGGCGCATCATCGCGCTGGGCCGCCACCAGGCCCGTACGGACCTCGCCAGGACCTTCGGCGCCACCGACGTGGTCGCGGAGCGCGGCGACGCGGCCGTGGCGGCCGTACGCGAGCTGACCCGGGGTCAGGGCGCCCACGCCGTCGTCGAGGCGGTCGGTACCGAGCAGTCGATGCGTACGGCCCTGAGGATCACCCGCGACGGCGGGGCGATCGGCTATGTCGGCGCGCCCCACGGCAGCGGTACGGGCCTGGACCTGCGGCACATGTTCGACCGGAACATCGCCCTGCGCGGCGGCCTCGCGCCGGTCGGCGCGTACCTCCCCGAGCTGCTGCCCGACGTGCTGGACGGTTCCCTCGACCCGTCGCCCGTCTTCGACCTGACGGTGTCTCTGGACGACGTGGCGGAGGGCTACAAGGCCATGGACACCCGTACGGCAGTCAAGGTGCTCATCACGATGTGACCCGGTCCCGCGGTGAGCGACGACCGCGGGCCGCCCCCGGAGGGACGGCCCGCGTCGTGAGGTGTGGCTCTCATCCGTGCGGATGACCGGATGTCAGTGCTTGAAGCGGCTCACCGCGTCCAGCGCGTTGGTGATACCGGCACCGTAGAAGCTGTTGTACCGCTTGCTCCCGGTGCAGGTCGCGTCGATCCTGCCGTCGTTGTTGTAGTCGTACGCCGCCGGGCAGGCCGTGTCGTCGGCCTGGGCGATCAGCAGCGACTTGATCACCGCGGCCGAGGCGTGCGGGTAGGTCGACTTCAGGAGCGCCGCCACACCCGCGACGTGCGGGGAGGCCATCGACGTACCGGACAGGTAGCCCCACGAGCCGCCCGGCAGCGTGCCCAGGATGGAGCCGCTGGTGGCCGGCGCGTCCGGGACCTGGTAACGGTCGCCGCCCGGCGCCGCGATGTCGATGATGCCCAGACCGTAGTTCGAGTACGAGGACTTGCCCGCCTTCGAACCCGTGGCCGCGACCGTCACGACACCCGGGAGCTGGGTCGGTATGTCCAGGCACTCGGACGGGTCGATCACCCGGTCGCCGGGGATGGTGTCGTTCGGGCTGGACGAGTCGGTGATCGAGTCGGACGCGAGGTCGTACGCCTCGTTGCCCGCCGCCGCCACGTTGACCGCGCCCTTGCTCTCCGCGTACTTCGAGGCCCGGGTGATGGCGTCGACGAGCGCCTTCTGGTCCGGGTCGTTCTTGCAGTTGAAGTACCACGGGTCGGTGTAATAGCTGTTGTTGGTCACGTCGACACCGTGGTCGGCGGCCCAGACGAAGCCACAGACGACCGCCTCGGTGTAGAAGAACCCGGCCGGCGTCGAGACCTTGATGCCGGCCACCTTCACGCCCGGGGCGACCCCCGTCATGCCGATGCCGTTCTTCGCGGCCGCGATCTCACCCGCCACGTGCGTGCCGTGCGAGCTCTCCCCGGCCTGCGGACGCCAGGCGCCGTCCGTCGTGTCGGGCTTGCCCGTCACGCAGTTGACCGACGCGGCGCGGTCGAAGTTCGGCGCGAGGTCGGGGTGCGTGTCGTCGACGCCCGTGTCGATGACGGCGACCGTGACCTTCCGGCTGCCGAGGGTCTTCTCGTGCGCCTTGTCCGCCTTGATGGCGGGCAGGTCCCACTGCAACGGCTCCAGCGGGTCCTGCGCGGCGGTCTTGTCCGAGGTCGCCGCGGCGAGCTCCGCGGAGGTGAGCGCGCGGGGCGCGCCCTCGTCCGTGGTGGACTGCGCCGGCAGCGGCGCGGTGCGGGTGGCACCGGCCGAGTCGACGCCCCTGACCTTGCGCACGGACTTCGCGAAGTCGGGGTTCTGCGAGGACGCGACTATGACGCCTATGCGGTCGTAGGAGGTCACGACCGTGCCACCGGCCCGGCCGATGGCCTTCTCCACCGACTTGAGCGTGGAACGCCCGCCGTGCGTGTTGACGACGTACGACAGCTTGGGGCCGTCCGTGACGACCGGCGCCGGGGCGGCCGGTGCCGCCGGGGCGGCCGTCGCCGTGGCGCTCGGGAGGAAACCGAGCGAAGCGGTGAGCGCCAGACCTGCGGGCAGCGCGAGTACGCGTCTGCGTCTGGATCCCAGATGAGCCATGGGTTCTCCACATCATCCGTGAGAGCCGCCCACGCGCATGACGCGCGTGGACAGGTGCATGATCAGCGAAAACTACCGTCGACCACCCCCGCGTATCAATGACTTCAGGGACGGCGAGCCACCGGTCAAGAAGAAAATCCGCCCCGTTCAACAAGAAAATCCGCCCCGTTGAACCGCTTCGCCACGCCTTCCGTGCCGTTGTCAGAGGGACGCGCAACATCACACGCCTACCCGTGCGAGGTCCCTCATGTCAGTCCCCACCGTGCCCCCGTCACGAGGAGATTCCGTGGCTTCCGATGCACCGCCGCCCCCGGGCGGAACGGACACCAGCCCCGCCCGGCCCACCCAGGACCGGCCCGCGCACCAGCCCACCACCGCCCAGTACGCCGAGGTGCAGGAGAGCGCCGAGTTCGGCGAACTGCGCCGCACCTACCGCTCCTTCGCGTTCCCGCTGACCGTCGCCTTCATCGCCTGGTACCTGCTGTACGTCCTGCTGTCCAACTACGCGGGCGGCTTCATGGGCACCAAGCTCTTCGGCAACATCAACGTCGCGCTCGTCCTCGGCCTCGCCCAGTTCCTGACGACGTTCCTGATCGCCTGGTTCTACGCGCGGTACGCGGCGCAGAAGCTCGACCCGAAGGCGGACGTCATCAAGTCCCGTATGGAGGCGGACGCATGAGCCACCCACTCCCGCTCCAGCTCGCGGCCACCTCGGACGCCAGCGAACACCGGCCGCTGATCATCACGCTCTTCGCTCTGTTCGTCGTCGCGACCCTCGTCATCACCGTCTGGGCCGGCCGCCAGACCAAGAGCGCCTCCGACTTCTACGCGGGCGGGCGCCAGTTCACCGGATTCCAGAACGGGCTCGCGGTCTCCGGCGACTACATGTCCGCCGCGTCCTTCCTCGGTATCGCCGGCGCCATCGCCCTCTTCGGCTACGACGGCTTCCTCTACTCGATCGGCTTCCTGGTCGCCTGGCTCGTCGCGCTGCTGCTCGTCGCGGAACCGCTGCGCAACTCCGGCCGGTACACGATGGGCGACGTCCTCGCGTACCGCATGCGTCAGCGCCCGGTCCGTACCGCCGCGGGCGCCTCGACCATCGTCGTCTCGATCTTCTACCTGCTCGCGCAGATGGCCGGCGCGGGCGTGCTGGTCTCCCTGCTGCTCGGCATCACCAGCGACGCGGGCAAGATCGCCATCGTCGCGCTGGTCGGCCTGCTGATGATCGTGTACGTCACCATCGGCGGGATGAAGGGCACCACCTGGGTCCAGATGGTCAAGGCGGTCCTGCTGATCGCGGGCACCATCCTGATCACCTTCCTGATCCTGCTGAAGTTCCACTTCAACGTCTCCGACCTGCTGGGCACGGCCGCCTCCAACAGCGGCAAGGGCTCCGCCTTCCTGGAGCCGGGGCTCAAGTACGGGGCCACGGAGGTCTCCAAGCTGGACTTCCTCTCGCTGGGCATCGCCCTGGTGCTCGGCACCGCGGGCCTGCCGCACATCCTGATCCGCTTCTACACCGTGCCCACCGCCAAGGCCGCCCGTAAGTCGGTGATCTGGGCGATCGGCATCATCGGCGCCTTCTACCTGATGACCATCGTCCTCGGCTTCGGCGCCGCCGCCCTGCTCAAGCCCGGCGACATCATCGCCTCCAACAAGGCGGGCAACACGGCGGCCCCGCTCGCCGCCCTGGAGATCGGTGGCGGAGCCGGCTCGACCGGCGGCGCCATCCTGCTCGCCGTCATCTCCGCGGTGGCCTTCGCCACCATCCTCGCGGTGGTCGCGGGCCTCACCCTGGCGTCCTCGTCGTCGTTCGCGCACGACATCTACGCCAACGTGATCCGCCGCGGCCAGGCGACCGAGAAGGAAGAGGTACGGGCGGCCCGCTGGGCCACCGTCGCCATCGGGATCGTCTCCATCGCGCTGGGCGCCCTCGCCCGCGACCTGAACGTGGCCGGACTGGTCGCGCTCGCGTTCGCCGTGGCCGCCTCCGCGAACCTGCCGACCCTGCTCTACAGCCTCTTCTGGAAGAGGTTCACGACCGCGGGCGCCCTCTGGTCGATCTACGGCGGCCTGGCCTCGTCCGTCCTGCTGGTGCTGTTCTCACCGGTCGTCTCGGGCAAGCCCACCTCGATGTTCCCCGGCGTGGACTTCCACTTCTTCCCGCT
Source organism: Streptomyces sp. NBC_01317 (assembly GCF_035961655.1). Classification (NCBI taxonomy): domain Bacteria; kingdom Bacillati; phylum Actinomycetota; class Actinomycetes; order Kitasatosporales; family Streptomycetaceae; genus Streptomyces; species Streptomyces sp. NBC_01317. The sequence continues at coordinate 6,434,710 of NZ_CP108393.1, forward strand.
GGAGAACCCCGGCCTGATCTCCATCCCGCTGGGCTTCCTGCTCGGCTGGGTGGGCACGCTCGTCTCCAAGGAGGAGCCGGACACGGGCAAGTACGCGGAGCTGGAGGTCAAGTCCCTGACCGGCACCGGGGCGCACTGATCCCGCACGTCCCTCACCCCGTCCGGACACCCCGCACCGGGTGGGCGGGCCTCCCCGCGGCCGCGGCGCGGAACTCCGCGACGCGGCCGCGGCGTCTCCCGTGACCCCTGGGAATCTGCTGTTGTCGGTGGTCTGACGTAGGCTCGACCTGTCGGATTGCATACACGGTTCGCGACGGAACGGGACGGCCGCATCGCGGTCCCGAGGCAAGGGGGCCCCACGTGCTCATCGACACCTATGGCCGGGTGGCCACCGACCTGCGCGTCTCGCTGACGGACAAGTGCAACCTCCGGTGCACGTACTGCATGCCGGAGGAGGGCCTCCAGTGGCTCGGCAAGTCCGAGCTGCTCAGCGACGACGAGATCGTCCGGCTCATCCGTATCGCCGTGACCGACCTCGGTGTCACCGAGGTCCGCTTCACCGGCGGGGAGCCGCTGCTCAGGCCGGGACTGGTGGGGATCGTGGAGCGCTGCGCCGCGCTGGAACCGCGCCCCCGCATGTCCGTGACCACCAACGGCATCGGCCTCAAGCGCACCGCCGCCGCCCTCAGGAGCGCGGGCCTGGACCGGGTCAACGTGTCGCTCGACACCCTGCGTCCCGACGTCTTCAAGACCCTCACCCGCCGCGACCGGCACCAGGACGTGCTGGACGGCCTGAGCGCGGCCCACGAGGCGGGACTGACCCCCGTCAAGATCAATACAGTGCTGATGCCGGGCCTCAACGACGACGAGGCCCCCGAGCTGCTCGCCTGGGCCGTCGCGCACGACTACGAGCTGCGCTTCATCGAGCAGATGCCCCTCGACGCCCAGCACGGCTGGAAGCGCGACGGCATGATAACGGCCGGTGACATCCTGACCTCGCTCCGTACGCGCTTCACCCTCACCGAGGAGGGCGGCACCGAGCGCGGCTCCGCCCCCGCCGAGCGCTGGACCGTGGACGGCGGCCCGCACCGCGTCGGGGTCATCGGCTCCGTCACTCGCCCGTTCTGCCACGCCTGTGACCGCACCAGGCTCACCGCCGACGGACAGGTCCGCAACTGCCTCTTCGCCCAGGAGGAGACGGACCTGCGGGCGGCCCTGCGCTCCGACGCCCCGGACGACGAGATCGCCGCGCTCTGGAAGGGCGCCATGTGGGGCAAGAAGCCCGGCTCCGGCCTGGACGACCCGGCCTTCCTCCAGCCCGACCGGCCGATGTCAGCGATCGGCGGCTGAGCCCCCGGCGGCCGACCCCCGCTCCCACTCCGCCAGTGTCACCACGTCCTTGAGGAACCCCCGCACACCGAGGAACGAGGACAGGTGCTCGCGATGCTCCTCGCAGGCCAGCCAGGTCTTACGGCGCTCCGGCGTGTGCAGCTTCGGGTTGTTCCAGGCGAGCACCCACACGGCGGGGGTACGGCACGCCTTGGCGGAGCACACCGGTGCGGCATCCGTGGCGGGATCCGTGGTACGGGGCGGGACATCGGGAGCGTCGGGGGAGTTCACCCATCCACCCTAGGCGCTGTGGTCACACTGCCCGAAAGGCACGTCCGGCAGCCCGAAAAGGCGACGCCGAGCAGCCACGGGGGGAGCTGCCCGGCGTCGGTCCGTCGCTCCGACGGGGGATGCGGAGCGCCTACGAAGTATGTCACGGGCAACGGGGTCCGGTGCACCGGAACTTCACGATTGATCTGAGCTTTTCTTGAGCTTTGCGCTCCGCTTCCCGCCCCCGGAGTGAGCTGTTACCCACCGGTTCTACCGACGGGTCTACTCACCGGTCGGGCGTGCGGATTCCGTCGCCACCGGCGCCGGCGCGGGCGCGATCGCCGGCCGTACCGGTGCCGGGACGAACGTCGAGGGCAGCGAGGGAGCGTTCTCCCGGCCCGCGTTGGCGATCACCACGGCCACGTACGGCAGCAGCACGCCGAGGACCAGGGTGACGAGGGCGACCGGCCGCTCGACGTTCCACAGGACGACGGTCAGGATCACCGACAGGGTCCTGACGGACATGGAGATGATGTAGCGGCGCTGCCGGCCGCGTACGTCGTCGGCGAGACTCTGCCTGGCCCCGGTGATCCGGAAGACCTCGGTGCTGCTCCGCTTCCGCATCACACTTCACCACCCGATTCCCACGCCGGTCCCTACCCCGGACCGGACCGCATCCACGGTACGCCGGGCCACCCGCACGCACGAGGGCGGGGCACCGGCCATCCTGGCCGATGTGCCCCGCCCTGTGACGCAGGCGCCCCCGCGTGTCAGCCGGTGCGTGCCGGCCGGCGAGTGCCGCCCGACGCGTGTCAGCCGGCCGTGACCTCGATCGCGGCCAGATTCTTCTTGCCCCGGCGCAGCACCAGCCAGCGGCCGTGCAGCAGGTCGCCCACCGCGGGCACGCTCTCCGCGTCCGTGACCTTGACGTTGTTCACGTACGCCCCGCCCTCCTTGACCGTGCGCCGCGCCGCCGACTTGCTCGGCGCGAGCCCCGCCTCGGTGAACAGGTCGACCACCGGGCCCAGTTCGGAGAACCGCGCGTGGGGCACCTCGGAGAGCGCGGCGCCCAGCGTCGCCTCGTCGAGGTCGGTCAGCTCGCCCTGGCCGAAGAGCGCCCGGGACGCGGCGACGACCGCCGCGCACTGGTCGGCGCCGTGCACCAGCGTCGTCAGCTCCTCCGCCAGCGCGCGCTGCGCGGCCCGCGCCTGCGGCCGCTCCGCGGTGGCCCGCTCCAGCTCCTCCAGCTCCGCGCGGTCCTTGAAGCTGAGAATCCTGCTGTACGTGGAGATGTCACGGTCGTCCACGTTCAGCCAGAACTGGTAGAAGGCGTACGGCGTCGTCATTTCGGGGTCCAGCCAGACGGCCCCGCCCTCGGTCTTGCCGAACTTGGTGCCGTCCGCCTTGGTCATCAGGGGCGTGGCCAGCGCGTGCACGGTGGCACCCGGCTCCAGGCGGTGGATCAGGTCGAGACCGGCGGTGAGGTTGCCCCACTGGTCGCTGCCACCCTGCTGGAGGACACAGCCGTAGCGCCGGTACAGCTCCAGGAAGTCCATGGACTGGAGCAGCTGGTAGCTGAACTCGGTGTAGCTGATGCCCTCGTCGGACTCCAGCCGCCGGGCGATGGACTCCTTGGCGAGCATCCGGTTGACCCGGAAGTGCTTGCCGATGTCCCGCAGGAACTCGATCGCGGACAGGCCCGCGGTCCAGTCCAGGTTGTTGACCATCGTGGCCGCGTTCGGCCCCTCGAAGGACAGGAACGGCTCGATCTGCGACCGCAGCCGCCCCACCCACCCCGCGACCGTCTCCGGATCGTTCAGCGTCCGCTCGGCGGTCGGCCGGGGGTCGCCGATCTGTCCGGTGGCCCCGCCCACCAGCGCCAGCGGCCGGTGCCCGGCCTGCTGGAGCCGGCGCACGGTGAGTACCTGCACGAGGTGTCCCACGTGCAGGCTGGCGGCGGTCGGGTCGAAGCCGCAATAGAACGTGACGGGACCGTCCGCGAGCGCCTTGCGCAAGGCGTCCTCATCGGTGGACTGGGCGAACAGCCCGCGCCACTGGAGCTCGTCGACGATGTCCGTCACGGTCTCTTCTCTCCTCGAACAGGTGATGGGTACAGGTGATGAGCGGATCCGGCAGCGGTCAGTCTAGATCGGTCACACCCCGCGGCTGACCGAGCTCATGTTGAAGTCGGGGACGCGCAGGGCGGGCATCGCGGCCCGGGTGAACCAGTCGCCCCACTCGCGCGGCAGCGTCTTCTCCGTGATCCCGGCCTCGGTGGCCCGCGACAGCAGGTCGACCGGCGACTCGTTGAACCGGAAGTTGTTCACCTCGCCGACGACCTCGCCCTTCTCCACGAGATACACCCCGTCCCTGGTGAGGCCGGTGAGCAGCAGCGTCGCCGGGTCGACCTCCCGGATGTACCAGAGGCACGTCAGGAGCAGACCCGGGCCGTCGTGCCCGGTGGCCGCGACCATCTCCTCCAGTGTCCGCTCGCCGCCCCCGTCCAGGACCAGGTTGCCGATGCTGGGCGCGACGGGCAGGCCGGTCAGCTCCGCGCTGTGCCGGGTGGTGAGCAGGTGCTCCAGCTTGCCCTCCCGTACCCAGTCGGTCGCCGTCAGCGGCAGACCGTTGTCGAAGACGGACGCGTCGTCCCCCGAGGAGTGGGCGATCACGAACGGCGCGCACTCCAGACCCGGTTCACCGGGCGCGCTGCGCAGCGTCAGCGGCAGCTCGGAGAGCGTCTCGCCGACACGGGTGCCGCCGCCGGGGCGGGAGAAGACCGTACGGCCCTCCGCGGCGTCGCGGGCCGCGGAGGACCACAGCTGGTAGATCAGCAGGTCGGCCACGGCGCTGGGCGGCAGCAGCGTCTCGTACCGCCCGGCGGGCAGGTCGATCTTCCGCTCGGCCCACGCCAGGCGCTGGGCCAGCTCCGCGTCGAGAACCGCCGGGTCGACGTCCTTGAAGTCGCGGGTGGCCCGGCCCGCCCAGGCGGAGCGGGTGCGGTCGGGCGACTTGGCGTTCAGCTCCAGCGTGCCGCTCGGCTGGTCGTGGCGCAGCCGTACCCCCGTGGACGTGCCCAGGTACGTCGACGTCACCTCGTGGTTGGCGAAGCCGTACAACTCACGGCCGCCGGCCCGGGCGCGGGCGAAGGACTCGCCGAGCGCCGGCGCGAAGTCCGTGAAGACGGCGGAGGTCGTCTCCGCCGGCGCGTCCGTGAAGTCCCCGGACACCGGACCGCCCGCCGCCAGCGGCCGGGCGTCCTCGGCGGGCCCGGCGCCCCGGGCGGCCGCCTCGGCGGCCCGTACCAGCGGCTCCAGGTCGTCGGCGGTGACCGCGGACCGCGACACCACCCCGGACGCGGTGCCCTGCGCGCCGTCGACCGTCGCGATGACGGTGAGCGTACGGCCCCGGGTGACCCCGTTGGTGGTCAGCGCGTTGCCCGCCCAGCGGAGGTTCGCCGACGACTGCTCGTCGGCGATGACCACACAGCCGTCGGCGGTGGACAGCTCCAGCGCGCGCTCGACGATCTCGTGCGGCCTGGCCGTACGGCCCGTCGTCGTCCCGCTCTTCGCGCCGCTCATCGGCCCGCCTCCTGCGTCGTGTTGAGGATGTTCACTCCGCGGAAGAGCGCGGACGGGCAGCCGTGCGAGACCGCCGCGACCTGGCCCGGCTGGGCCTTGCCGCAGTTGAAGGCACCGCCCAGGACATACGTCTGCGGGCCGCCGACGGCCTCCATGGACCCCCAGAAGTCCGTGGTGGTCGCCTGGTAGGCGACGTCGCGCAACTGGCCCGCGAGCTTGCCGTTCTCGATACGGAAGAAGCGCTGCCCGGTGAACTGGAAGTTGTGGCGCTGCATGTCGATCGACCACGACCGGTCGCCGACCACGTAGATCCCGCGCTCCACCCCGCCGATCAGATCCTCCGTGGCGAGCCCGCCCGGATCGGGCCGCAGCGACACGTTCGCCATCCGCTGCACCGGCACATGGCCCGGCGAGTCCGCGTACGCGCACCCGTTGGACCGGCCCAGACCCGTCAGCTTCGCGATCCTGCGGTCCAGCTGGTACCCGACGAGCGTGCCGTCCTTCACCAGGTCCCACGACTGGGCCTCGACACCCTCGTCGTCGTACCCGATGGTGGCGAGCCCGTGCTCCGCGGTCCTGTCGCCGGTCACGTTCATCACCGACGAGCCGTACGCCAGCTTCCCGAGCTGGTCGAAGGTGGCGAACGAGGTGCCCGCGTACGCCGCCTCGTACCCCAGCGCCCGGTCCAGCTCCGTGGCGTGGCCGATCGACTCGTGGATCGTCAGCCACAGGTTGGACGGGTCGACCACCAGGTCGTACGTGCCCGCCTCGACGCTCGGCGCCCGCATCTTCTCGGCGAGCAGCCCCGGGACGCGCTCCAGCTCGGCGTCCCAGTCCCAGCCCGTTCCCGTCAGATACTCCCAGCCCCGCCCGGCCGGCGGCGCGATCGTCCGCATGGAGTCGAACTCGCCGGAGTCCGAGTCGACCGCGACGGCGGTCAGCTGCGGGTGCAGCCTGACCCGCTGCTGCGTGGTGACCGTGCCGGAGGTGTCCGCGTAGAACTTGTTCTCGTGGACGGTGAGCAGCGACGCGTCCACATGCGCCACGCCCTCCGCCCGCAGCAGCCGCGCGCTCCACTCCGCGAGCAGCCCGCTCTTCTCCTCGTCCGGTACGTCGAACGGGTCGATCTCGTACGCCGACACCCAGGTCTTCTCCGCGTGCACCGGCTCCTCGGCCAGCTCCACCCGCTCGTCGGACCCGGCCGCCGCGATCACCTTCGCGGAGAGCTTGGCCATGGCCACGGCCTGCCCGGCGACCCGCGCCGCCGCGTCCATCGTCAGGTCGACCCCGGAGGCGAACCCCCAGGCCCCGCCGTGCACGACCCGGACCGCGTACCCGAGGTCCGTACTGTCCGAAGAACCGGCGGGCCTGGCGTCCCGCAGCCGCCGCGCCGCGCCGCGCACCCGCTCGAAGCGGAAATCCGCGTGGTCGGCACCGAGCGCGCGCGCCCTCGCGAGCGCGGCGTCGGCGAGTGCCCGCAAGGGCAACGCCAAGAACGTCTGATCTACATCATGGGGCACGGCGGCCTCTCCTCAACTCACACTCGGCACGTTACCGGCAGTGAATCACGCGTCACCGGTCTGGTTACGGACACCCGTACTACGCCCCATCGGACCCGGCGCGCCACGGGAATTCGCTCGCGCCCGGCCCGGGGTTCTGTAGGGAACCAACAGGGTTGGCCGTCCGGCACTGTCAGAGGCGATTCTCCGCGAGCAGGGCAGTACCGATAGGTTTTCGGCAGACCAGACCGCTGAGGAAAGGGTGATCCGATGAGCCGCTCGGTTCTCGTCACCGGAGGAAACCGGGGCATCGGCCTCGCCACCGCCCGCGCCTTCGCGGACAACGGCGACAAGGTCGCTTACACCTACCGCTCCGGCGAGCCGCCGCAGGCCCTGACGGACCTGGGCTGCCTGGCCGTTCGCTGCGACATCACCGACACCGAACAGGTGGAGCAGGCCTACAAGGAGATCGAGGAGAAGCACGGTCCCGTGGAGGTGCTGGTGGCCAACGCCGGCATCACCAAGGACCAGTTGCTGATGCGGATGTCCGAGGACGACTTCACGTCCGTCCTCGACACCAACCTCACCGGCACGTTCCGCGTCGTGAAGCGGGCCAACCGCGCCATGCTCCGCGCCAAGAAGGGCCGGGTCGTCCTGATCTCCTCGGTGGTCGGGCTGACCGGCCAGGCGGGACAGGCGAACTACGCCGCGTCCAAGGCCGGCCTGGTGGGCTTCGCCCGCTCGCTCGCCCGCGAACTCGGCTCGCGGAACATCACCTTCAACGTCGTCGCCCCCGGCTTCACGGAGAGCGACATGACACGCGTGCTCACCGACGCGCAGCGCGCGGGCATCGTCTCGCAGGTCCCGCTCGGCCGTTACGCGCAGCCGGAGGAGATCGCCGCAGTGGTGCGGTTCCTCACCTCCGACGACGCCTCGTACATCACTGGAGCCGTCATTCCCGTTGACGGCGGATTGGGCATGGGTCACTGATCACATGAGTGGAATCCTGGCCGGCAAGCGCATCCTCGTCACGGGGGTCCTCACCGAGTCCTCCATCGCCTTCCACGCCGCCAAGGTGGCGCAGCAGCAGGGCGCCGAGGTCGTCCTCACCGGTTTCGGCCGGCTGAGCCTCGTCGAGCGCATCGCCAAGCGACTGCCCGAGCCGGCCCCGGTCATCGAGCTGGACGTGACCAACCAGGAGCACCTGGACGGTCTGGCGGACCGGATCCGCGAGCACCAGGGCGCCGACGCGCGCCTCGACGGCATCGTGCACTCGATCGCCTTCGGCCCGCAGGCCGCGTTCAACTTCCTGGAGGCCCAGTGGGAGGACGTCGCGACGGCCGTCCAGGTCTCCGCGTACTCGCTCAAGTCCCTGACCATGGCCTGCCTGCCGCTGATGGAGCACGGCGGCTCGGTCGTCGGCCTCACCTTCGACGCTCAGGTCGCCTGGCCGAAGTACGACTGGATGGGCGTGGCGAAGGCCGCGCTGGAGTCCACCAGCCGCTACCTCGCCCGTGACCTGGGCGAGCGGAACGTCCGCTGCAACCTGATCTCGGCCGGCCCGCTCAAGTCGATGGCCGCCAAGTCCATCCCGGGCTTCGAGTCGCTCGCGGACGTGTGGAACCACCGGGCTCCGATGAAGTGGGACATGTCCGACCCGGAGCCGGCGGGCCGGGGCGTCGTCGCTCTGCTGTCGGACTTCTTCCCAAGGACGACGGGGGAGATCGTCCACGTCGACGGCGGCGTGCACATGATGGGCGCCTGACCCTTCCGCACCACCTCCTTCCGCGCCACCTCCTACGGAAGCCGCGTGATCGTCCCCCGGGACGGCCACGCGGCTTCCGTATGTCACGGAGCGTGTCCGTCCGAGTCGAAAAGAGCGGCACTTCCCCGCACACTGGGCGGAACGGACCAGATCGCTCCGGTTGTGACAGTCGTGGCGGGGGAGGAGGTACGGCGATGCGCAGAGTGCGTCGTGTGCTGGTCGCGTTCCTGGCCGCCCCGCTGATCCCGCTGGGGCTGACGGTCTTCTCGGAGGTACGGGAGCGCCCCGCGCCGCCCGCCGTGCCGCCCGCCGCGACGGCGCGGCCCGGCCCCGATCACGACCGGGAGAAGGGCCGCGACCGCGAGAAGGGCCGGGACCGCGAGAAGGGCCGGGACCGGGACCGGGCGGCCTGCCGTACGCGGATCACGGGCTCCCGCGCCACCGCCTTCTGCCACAACCCGTACCCGGAGACCGACCGCGTCCGCCTGCACGTCGAATGCGCCCGCTGGTGGGACATCGACGTCGACAGCGCCCCGGCGGAGATCCACCCGGCCGGTTACGTCCAGCTCTCGGACCGCTGCTGGAAAGAGGTCAGGTCGGTGTGGGTCAGCCATGAGAGCGTGAGCTGAGGACGCGAGGGCCCGTTCGGAGCCCGTTCAGACCCGCTCGACCAAGCAGTGCAGCGCGTGGCTCGCCGCCTCCGCGCCCGCCGCCTCCCCGTCCCCCGCCCGGATCGCGGTCACCAGCCGCGCGTGGTCCATGTGGTTCTCCGGCCGCAGCACCGCCCCCACATCCGTCCGCAGCCGGTCCCGCAGCAGATGCCCCAGGTCCGCGTAGAGCGTGACCATCACGTCGTTGTGCGAGGCCGACACCACCGCCAGGTGCAGCGTCGCGTCCGCCGTGACGAACCGCTCCGCGTCACCCGCCGCCCAGGCCTCCTCGCGCCGCGCCAGCAGCGTGTCCAGCAGGCGCAGGTCCTTGGCCGTACGGCGCTCCGCCGCGAGCCGGGCGGCCGACGACTCCAGCGTGGAGCGCAGCTCGGCGATGTGCCGGTGGTCGGCGTCCGCGAACCTGCGCCGCATCACGCCCGCCAGCTCGCTCGTCGCGACGACGTACGTCCCCGAGCCCTGCCGGATGTCCAGCAGGCCGTTGTGCGCCAGGGCACGGACCGCCTCACGGACGGTGTTGCGTGCCACGCCCAGCTGCTCGACCAGCTCGGGTTCGGTGGGGATACGGGATCCCACCGGCCACGCGCCCGAGGTGATCTGGTTCCGCAACTCGGTGATCACCTGGTCCGAGAGGGCGGAACGCCGGGGAGAGGTCAGCGCCATGGTGCTCCCAACTCTGTCTGGAAGGAGATTTCTGACCGGAAGGAGATTGGACAACCAATCATCCCATGATTCTATGATGGCCCCATGCCTGACGAGACCCGGACCGACACCCGGCTGCCCGCCACCACCCCGAGTGTGCCCGGCGACGCTCCGGCACCACGCCCCGTCGCGTGGGTGATACCGGTTGTCGTGACCGGACTGGTCCTCGCCGCTCTCAACCTCCGTCCCGCCATCACCAGCCTGGGCCCCCTGCTGGAGGACGTACGGGGCGGGCTGCGCATGAGCGGCACGGTGGCCGGTGTCCTCACCTCCGTACCGCCTTTCTGCTTCGCCGTCTTCGGTTTCACGGCGCCCCGCCTGGCCCGCCGCTTCGGCCCCGGCGCGGTCGTCTGCGCCGGCATGGCGGCCATCACGGCGGGGCTGCTGATCCGGCCCTTCACGTCCGGTACGCCCGCCTTCCTGGCGGCGAGCGCCCTCGCGCTCATGGGCATCGCGGTCAGCAACGTCCTGATGCCGGTGATCGTCAAGCGGTACTTCCCCGACCGCGTCGGCACCATGACCGGCCTCTACTCGATGGCCCTCGCGCTCGGCACCGCCTTCGCCGCCGCCGCGACCGTCCCCATGACCGAGGCGCTCGGCGGCAGTTGGCGCGTGGGGCTCGGGGTCTGGGCCGTGCTCGCCGCCCTCGCGGTGCTGCCCTGGACCGCTCTCGTACGGGACCGCAGCGGCGCTGCCACCGTCTCCCCGGCGGGCACCCCCGGGGCGCGCGGGCTGAGCCTCGTCCGGAGCCGTACCGCCTGGGCGCTCGCCTGCTACTTCGGCATCCAGGCCTCCGGCGCGTACATCACCATGGGCTGGATGCCGCAGGTCTTCCGGGACGCCGGCCTCTCCGCGGGCACGGCGGGGCTGCTGCTCGCCGTGACGATGGTGATGGGCGTCCCGCTCGCCTTCGTGATCCCCCGGCTCGCCACCCGGCTGAGGAACCAGGGCCCGATCGCCGTGGCGCTGGGCCTGTGCGGTCTGACGGCCTACGCGGGCCTCTCCCTCGCCCCCGCGTCCGGCGCCTGGCTCTGGGCCGTGCTCCTCGGCATCTCGAACTGCTCGTTCCCGCTCGCCCTCACCATGATCGGCATGCGGTCGAGGAGCGGCGCCGGAGTCGTACGGCTCTCCGCCTTCGCGCAGTCCACGGGCTATCTGATGTCGATCCCCGGCCCGCTGCTGATCGGGGTGCTCTACCAGAACACCGGCGGGTGGGGGCTGCCGCTGGCGATCATGGGCGGGTTCCTCGTGCCGCAGATGGTGGCGGGTGTCATCGCCGGGCGGGACCGGACGATAGAGGACGAAACCAGGATGCGAGACTGAGCGCATGCCAGTCCTTGACCCGAATCCCCAGAACGGCCAGCAGAAGCTGCTCATCGTGTTCGGCACGATCATCGGCATCCTGGTGATCATCGGCATCATCGCCTCGATCGCCAGCCCGTGACGGAGGGCCCCTGCCCGCTCTGCCCGCTCTGCCCGTTTCTGTGGTGGGGCTGGCACCACCTTCCCCTAGGGGGCCAGGGTCAGGGGTGAGTGGGTGGGTCACCGGATGGGCCGGAGCGCCCGCGATCCGTAGGTTCTGAGGTGTCGGACACCACGGACCCACGGAGGCGGACATGCCGGCCAGAACGTACCCCCGCACCCGCCCCACGCCCGCGGACGCCCTCGCGGTCCGGCTCCCGTGGTGGGCCCTGGCCCTGCCCGCCGTCGCCTTCGCCGTCCTGCTCGTCCTGATGGCGGGCCCCGGCCAGGCGCAGGCCGCGACCACCGACCCGGGGATCGCCCGGATCCTGGACCTGATGCGCCAGGTGCTCGCGCGCTAGGGCCTGTCCCAGGGCGTACGCCAGAGCGCGCGGTCACGCCCTAGCACTGTTCACCCGTGCCGGGGGCCCGTTCCAACACCCTGCGCCCGCGGGCGCATTTCATGCGAAGCTGGATGGCATGAGCGCCGATACGTCCCGCAGGATCGTCCTACTCCGGCACGCCAAGGCCGACTGGCCGGAGGTGGCCGACCACGAGAGGCCACTCGCCGACCGGGGCCGTGCGGATTCCTCCGTCGCGGGCCGCCGCCTCGCCGAGACCGGTATCGCCATCGATCTCGCCCTCTGCTCCACCGCGGCGCGGACCCGTGAGACCTGGAAGCTGGCCGTGCACGAGCTGCCGCAGCGTCCGAGGACCGTCTACGAGGACCGGCTGTACGACGCGACCCTCGGCGAGCTGCTCGCCCTGATCAACGAGACTCCCGACGACGTGGACAACCTGCTCCTCGTCGGCCACAACCCGAGCATGCACGCCCTCGCCGACGCGATGGCCGGCCCGGACTCGGGCGACGACATCGCCCGGATGACCCGCAGCGGGTTCCCGACGGCCGCCTTCGCCGTCATCGGGATCGACCGGGGCTGGAAGTCGGTGGAGCTGGGAGTGGGCACGCTCCAGGAGTTCTGGGCCCCGCACGACTGAGCCGTATTCACGCCCAAGGACTGTCCGGCTCACAGGAGTGGCTCTCACTCCTGTGAGCGGTCGTCGTCCTCCGACGCCTCCTCGACCTCTTCGCGGGTGATCCCCAGCAGATAGAGGACGGTGTCCAGGAACGGTACGTTCACCGCCGCGTGCGCCGCCTTGCGGACCACCGGCTTCGCGTTGAAGGCCACTCCGAGCCCGGCCGCGTTCAGCATGTCGAGATCGTTGGCGCCGTCCCCGATCGCCACCGTCTGCGCCAGCGGCACCCCGGCCTCGGCGGCGAACCGCCGCAGCAGCCTGGCCTTGCCCGCGCGGTCCACGATCTCCCCGGTCACCCGCCCGGTGAGCTTCCCGTCCACGATCTCCAGGGTGTTGGCGGCGGCGAAGTCCAGCCCGAGACGGTCCTTGAGCGCGTCGGTGACCTGGGTGAACCCGCCGGACACGACGCCCACTTGGTAGCCGAGCCGTTTGAGCGTACGGATCAGGGTGCGGGCCCCGGGAGTGAGCCGTACCTCCGCCCGTACCTTGTCCACCACCGACGCGTCGAGCCCGGCCAGCAGCGCCACCCGCGCGTGCAGGGACTGCTCGAAGTCCAGCTCTCCCGCCATGGCACGGGCGGTCACCTCGGCGACCTCCGCCTCACAGCCCGCGTGCGCCGCGAAGAGTTCGATGACCTCGTCCTGGATCAGCGTCGAGTCGACGTCCATCACCACCAGGCGCTGGGCCCGGCGGGCCAGCCCGGCCGAGACGACCGCGACATCCACCCCGATCCCCGCCGCCGAGGTCGCCAGCGCGGTGCGCAGCGGCGCGGTCTCCACACCGGACACCGCGAACTCCACCGCTGTGACGGGGTACTTGGCGAGCCGGAAGATACGGTCGATGTTGCCGCCGGTCGAGGTGATGCTCGCCGCTATGGCGGCCGTCGACTCCGCGGTGAGCGGGTTGCCGAGCACGGTGACGTGCGAACGGCCGCTGCCGCGCGGCCGGTTGTCGCCCTTGCCGGAGATGATCTCGGCCTGGAGCTTGAGGGACTCCGTCCAGCTGTGGACGGTGGCCCGCAGCTCGCCCTCGGTGGCGCCGCCCGCCGCCGGCGCGGTGATCAGCGCGCACAGGACGATACGGCCACGGGTGACGACCTGCTCGATGTCGATGACATCGACGGCGTAGGCGGCGAGGGTGTCGAAGAGCCCCGCGGTGATCCCGGGGCGGTCCTTCCCGAAGATCTTGACGAGAAGGGTCGGGACCTCGGTGACCGGGACCTCGGTGACCGGGACCTCGGCCGGGACGTCGGTCGGGACATCAGGGGTCTCAGGGATCTGGCGGGGCTGCGGTGCGCTCATGGTGATCCCACCGTAGCGGGCGCGGACCCGGGACCGGCCGGGTGTCCCGTACAGCGGACAGCATGGTCACCCGGCGGACACCTCCCGTGATCACGGCGGACACATTCCATGATCACAAGCGTCACGGAGCCGGCCGCATGGACCCCTTCGTACCTGGGTATTCAAGAGGCCCGGTTTTCACGGGAGGCAGCCCGCCTGAAATAGTTCCCCCCGATGTTCGCCATCCCTAGACTCCCCAGCGATGGGGGAACTTCGGGGGACAACTAGTGGGGCATGGAGTGCACGAACTCGTACTGGAATTGAACGGAAGGACCTGGGCGCTCGATCCGGCCAGGTCGTACACCCTGGGACGTGATCCGCAGGGCGACCTCGTAGTCGACGACGCCCGGGTCTCGTGGCGTCACGCCACCATCAGCTGGGGGGGCCGGGGCTGGGTCATCGAAGATCACGGAAGCACCAACGGTACGTACGTACGAGGGCAGCGGGTCCATCAGACGGATATCGCGGCCGGTTCCGCCGTGCATCTCGGCAACGCGACGGACGGGCCCCGGCTGAGCCTCTCCGCCGCCGCCTACAGCCCGCAGGCGGCCGCGCCGCAGCAGGCGCCGTACCAGCAGCAGGCGGCGCAGGCACCGGTGCGGCCGGCCGTTCCCCAGCAGGGCTGGCAGCAGCCCCAGCAGCCCCAGCAGCCCCAGCAGCCGCAGGTGCCCCAACAGGGCGGTCCCGGCGGCCCGTTCGCGGGGCAGGGGCAGGGGCAGGGGCAGGGGCAGGGGCAGGCGCCGGGCGAGGGAGCCTCGCCGTTCTACGGTGACCGCAACCCGACCACGTTCCACCAGCTCTCCCTCGGCCGTGTCATGCGCATCGGCCGCGCGCTGGAGAACGAACTGGTCGTCTCCGACCTCCAGGTCTCCCGCCACCACGCCGAGTTCACCGCCACCCCCGACGGCCGCTACGAGATCCGCGACCTCGGATCCCACAACGGCACGTACGTCAACGGCCAGCCGATAGCCAAGTCCGGCACCGTGCCCATCGGCCCCCACGACATCGTCGGCGTCGGCCACTCGACCTTCCGCCTCGTCGGCGACCGGCTCGAAGAGTTCGTCGACACCGGTGAGGTCTCCTTCTCGGCCCGCCACCTCACCGTGACGGTCGACGGCGGCAAGCAGATCCTCAAGGACGTCTCCTTCGGGGTCCCGGAGAAGTCGCTCATCGCGGTCATCGGCCCGTCCGGCTCCGGAAAGTCCACGCTGCTCAAGGCGCTCACCGGCTATCGCCCGGCCAACGAGGGCGACGTCCTCTACGACAACCGGAACCTGTACAAGCAGTTCGCCGAGCTGCGCCAGCGCATCGGCCTGGTCCCGCAGGACGACATCCTGCACAAGGAACTGACCGTCAGGAAGGCGCTCAGGTACGCGGCGAAGCTCCGCTTCCCCGGCGACACCAAGCCCGCCGAGCGCGAGGCCAGGATCGACGAGGTGCTGGGCGAGCTGAAGCTCGACATCCACAAGGACAAGAAGATCACCGCGCTCTCCGGCGGCCAGCGCAAGCGGGTCTCGGTCGCCCTGGAACTGCTCACCAAGCCCTCGCTGATCTTCCTGGACGAGCCGACCTCCGGCCTCGACCCGGGCATGGACCGCGATGTGATGAAGCTCCTGCGCGACCTCGCCGACGACGGCCGTACGGTCCTGGTGGTCACGCACTCCGTCGCCGAGCTGGCGATCTGCGACAAGCTCCTCGTCATGGCCCCCGGCGGCTCGGTGGCGTACTTCGGCCCGCCCGAGGAGGCGCTCAACTTCTTCGGCTACACCTCGTGGGCCGACGTCTTCTCGGCCTTCGAGAACTACCGCGAGTACGACTGGGCGGGCCGCTGGCGCGGCTCGCAGCACTACCAGATGTACGCCGCCGACATCGACGCCATCGCCGCGCAGTCCGTGGCCATGCCCTCCGCGCAGCAGATGCGCCCGCCGAAGCCGCAGAGCTGGGGGTCCCAGCTGTGGACCCTGGTCCGGCGCTATGTGTCGGTGATCGCGTCCGACCGGGGCTTCATGGGCCTGATGGTGCTGCTGCCGGCGATCCTCGGCGGGGTGAGCGCCGTCATACCGGCCAAGTTCGGCCTCGTACCGCCCACACCGCCCTCCCGCTTCAACAGCACCGCCGGGATCATCATGATGATCCTCGTGGTCGGGATGTGCTTCGCCGGCTCGGCCAACTCCGTACGAGAACTGATCAAGGAACGGGTCATCTACGAACGGGAACGGGCCACCGGCCTGTCCCGTTCGGCCTACCTGATGTCCAAGGTGATCGTGCTGGGGGTGATCACGGCTTTCCAGGCCGTCATCATCTGCGCCATCGCCCTGCCGGTCCGTGAACTCCCCGAGAAGGGCGTGATCACCCACCCGGCCGTCGAGATCTGCCTCGCGATCATCGCCATGGGCTTCACCGCGATGATGCTCGGACTGGTCATCTCCGCGCTGGTCAAGACCGCCGAGAAGACCATGCCGCTGCTCGTGATGTTCGCGATCGTGCAGCTCGTCTTCACCGGCACCCTCTTCCAGATCTTCGGCAAGCCCGGACTGGAACAGTTCGCCTGGCTGATGCCGTCCCGCTGGGCCCTGGGCGCGGCGGGCTCGACGCTCGACCTGTCGCACCTGATGGCGCCGTGGGACCCGGAGAAGCCCGGCGACCTGGACCCGCTGTGGCAGCACACCGCCGCCCAGTGGTCCGTCGACATGATCGTGCTGGTCGTGATCGGTGTGCTCTGCGGCTTCGTGGTCGCGCGCCTGCTGCGCCGCCACGAGCCGGAGGTCATGCGGAAGTAGCGGTCGTACGGATGTGAGAGCACCGCGCCGGAGGGCGGCACCCCGCACAGGGGTGCCGCCCTCCGGCGTGGGTGACCGGTGTCCACGGCGCTCAGATGCCTACCGCGCTCAGTAGGCGCTGTTGACGTTGTCCATCGAGCCGTACCTGTCGGCGGCGTAGTTGGCCGCGGCGACGATGTTGGCGACGGGGTCGTAGATGTTCTTCGACGTGCCGTTGACGTGGTACGTGGCGAAGGTCGGGGGGATGACCTGGAGCAGGCCCTTCGACGGGATGCCGTTCTGGGCGTTGATGTCCCAGTTGTTGATCGCGTTCGGGTTCCCGCTCGACTCGCGCATGATGTTGCGGTGCAGTCCCTCGTACGAGCCCGGGATGCCGTGCTTCTTCATGATGGACAGCGATTCCTTGATCCAGCCGTCCAGGTTGTTCGCGTAGACCGGGGTGCGCGCGGCGGACCGGCTGGCGGCGGCCTTGGCACGCTTCTTCGCGTCGTCGGCGGCCTTCACGCGCTTCTTGGCGTCGGCGGCGGCCTTGGCCTTGGCCTTCGCGGCCTTCTCCGCCTTGGCCTTCTGCTCGGCCTTCTTCTCGGCCTTCGCCTTGGCCTCGGCGGCCTTCTTCGCCTTCTCGGCCTTGTCGGCCTTCTCCTGCGCGGCGGCCTTGACCTTCGTCGCGGCCTGGACCTTCGCCGTGTTCTCGGCGGAGGCCTGCTGCTTGAAGACGCTCGCGTGCAGCGACGCGGCCTGGGCAGCGGTGTCCGGGGTCGCCGTGAAGGCGGCCTGCGAGGCGGTGACCGCCTGCGAGGGCTTGGAGTCGGCCGAGGCGCCCGGAACGAGCGTGAGGGTGATGGCGGCGACTCCGGCGGCGGCGACGCCGGCGATCGAAGCCTTGTGCGCCCGGTTGAGACGGTCAAGGCCAGGGGTGCGTGACGAGAACATAGAGACGTACCTCTTCGAATAGCGGGGAGTCGCGGGGGCCGGGTGGCCGACAGCCTGCTCGGCGGCGACGGACGCAATTCTTAGCGGCCGCAAAATGCTGTGGCAAAGGTGTGACGTACGACCCCGGGTAGTGGGACGGGGAGGGGGGCGAATGGTGCGTTTTCCCCATGTAGCAAGCTCACAGCCCCCTTATTTGTCGACTAGAGGTCTTCGTAAGTGACGTACGTCCTATGTGAGGGCTCACATCGGGGGCAGGGTGGCCTCACCCCGCGTTGCTCAAGCAATGCATACGGTGAGCGGTCTCGCGGCGGTCGTTTCCGGTCTCCGCCGCTCTCCCGCCCGTGTCCGTGCCCGGCCCGCCAGGGTCTTCCGGCCTAGGCCGTACGCCCTGGTCACCCCCCTCTTAGGCCTCATCACACGGGGCCGGCCCGCCGGTACGGTGAAGCCATGAGCCACCGACCCAGATCCGGCCTCGCGGCGGTGAGCACCGCGTTGCTGGCGATGAGCCGGCACCTGGAGGTACGGGACGTCCTCAAGACGATCGTCGCCTCCGCCCGCGAACTGCTGGACGCCGAGTACGCGGCGCTCGGCGTCCCCGACGACCACGGCGGCTTCGCCCAGTTCGTGGTCGACGGCGTGAGCGACGACCAGTGGAAGGCCATCGGGCCGCTCCCGCGCCAGCACGGCATCCTCGCCGCGATGCTCAGGGACCGGACGCCCCAGCGCCTGACCGACGTACGCCAGGACCCCCGCTTCGAGGGCTGGCCCGCCTCCCACCCCGACATGTCCGACTTCCTGGGGCTGCCCGTCAGGGACGGCGACGAGACCCTCGCCGCGCTCTTCCTCGCCAACAAGCGCTGCCCCAGGCCCGGCGGGGGCTGCGGCTTCACCGAGGAGGACGAGGAACTCCTCGGCATACTCGCCCAGCACGCCGCCATCGCCCTCACCAACGCCCGGCTCCACGAACGCAGCCGCGAGCTGACCATCGCCGAGGAACGCTCACGCCTCGCCCACGAACTCCACGACGCCGTCAGCCAGAAACTCTTCTCCCTGCGCCTGACCGCCCAGGCCGCCGCCGCCCTGGTCGACCGTGACCCGGCCCGCGCCAAGGACGAACTCCAGCAGGTCACCGCACTCGCCGCCGAGGCCGCCGAGGAGCTGCGCGCCGCCGTCGTCGAGCTGCGGCCCGCCGCCCTCGACGAGGACGGCCTCGTCCACACCCTCCGTACCCAGATCCACGTCCTGGACCGCGCCCACTCCGCCCGGGTCACCTTCGGCAGCTTCTCCGTACGGGCCCTGCCCGCCGCCCAGGAGGAAGCGCTGCTGCGGGTCGCCCAGGAGGCCCTGCACAACGCGCTGCGGCACTCCGGCGCCGACCGGGTCGACGTCACCCTCGCCCGCCGGGACCCCGGCGTGGTCCTCAGCGTCACGGACAACGGCACGGGCTTCGACCCGCGCGCGGTCCGCCGGGCCGGCCGGCACCTGGGGCTGGTCTCGATGCGCGACCGGGCCGGTGGCGTCGGCGGCAGACTCAGCGTGCGGTCGGCGCCCGGACGGGGCACCACGATCGAGATGGAGGTGCCCGGTGGGTGACAAGACCATTCGTGTCCTGCTGGTGGACGACCACCAGGTGGTCCGCCGCGGCCTGCGGACGTTCCTGGAGGTCCAGGACGACATCGAGGTCGTGGGGGAGGCGTCCGACGGCGCCGAGGGGGTCGCCCGCGCCGAGGAACTGCGGCCCGACGTCGTCCTGATGGACATCAAGATGCCCGGCACCGACGGCATCGAGGCCCTGCGCACCCTCCGGGACCTCCAGAACCCGGCCAGGGTGCTGATCGTCACCAGCTTCACCGAACAGCGCACCGTCGTCCCCGCCCTGCGCGCCGGCGCGTCCGGCTACGTGTACAAGGACGTCGACCCCGAGGCGCTGGCCGGCGCGATCCGCTCCGTACACGCGGGGCACGTCCTGCTCCAGCCCGAGGTGGCGGGCGCCCTGCTGGCCCAGGACAACCCCGGCGGCGGCCAGGGCCGGGGGACCACCCTCACCGAGCGGGAACGCGAAGTGCTCACCCTCATCGCCGACGGGCGCTCCAACCGGGAGATCGCCCGCGCCCTGGTGCTCTCCGAGAAGACCGTCAAGACACACGTCTCGAACATCCTGATGAAACTGGATCTCGCGGACCGCACCCAGGCCGCCCTCTGGGCGGTCCGACATGGGATTACCGGCTGATCGGACGGCCCACGGGCATCCTCGTCGTCCGGTCTGAGATTCATACCGTCGGGTGTATGTCACCCACACGGCGCATCCTGATCGTCCCCCGGGCGTTCTCCATGGCATGCCGCGGCGCACCGCCGCGGCCGCCCCGAGGAGGAAACCCGATATGAAGAACCTGAAGAAGGCCGCCACCCTCACCCTCGTCGCCGGTGGCATCGTCGCCGCCGCGTCCGGCGTCGCGTCCGCCCACGGCGGCGCGCAGGCCGAGGGCGCCGCCCTCAAGTCCCCGGGCATCGCCTCCGGCAACCTGATCCAGGCCCCCGTGCACGTCCCGGTCAACGCCGTCGGCAACAGCGTCAACGTCATCGGCGTACTGAACCCGGCCTTCGGCAACGCCGCCGTCAACCACTGACCGCGCCCCGCCGCTCCGCCCTTTCACACCCTTACCGATTCTCGATTGAGGAACACCCCATGAAGGTCGCCAAGAAGGCCGCCCTGGTCATCGTCACCGCCGGTCTCGCCGCGAGTGCCTCCGCCGGCGCGGCGTTCGCCACCGGTGGCGGCTCCGGCGCGCAGGCCGACGGCCTGGCCCAGCACTCCCCGGGCATCGCCTCCGGCAACGCGGTCCAGGTCCCGGTGCACGTCCCGGTCAACCTGACCGGCAACACCGTGAACGTGATCGGCCTGCTGAACCCGGCGTTCGGCAACCACTCCGTGAACCGCTGAACCACCCACGCCCGCGTGTGACGTGCTGACGCCCCGCGTGTGACGTACGTACGAGGCCCCGAGACCCGCCGTCATCCCCCGGCGGTCCCGGGGTCTCGTACGTGACACGCGCCACGTACGAGACTCGGTGTGGTTCGTCCGTACGTCTCCGGCCCGGCCCCCGCCCACGTGATTCAGACCACAGGCGGCAGTCCCCGCTCCCGCTCCTCCACATACGCGTTGTACGAGGCCACCTGCGCCCGCCGCGCCACCCGCTCCACCGGCCGCAGCGCCGCGCCCCGCGCCGACATCTCCGACGCGCTCACGGCGCCGCCGTCCCCGTGCTCGTATGCCAGCGCCACCAGCAGCCCCACCCGCTGCGCCAGCTCCAGCACCCGCACCGCGCGCGGCGGATACCCGGGAGCCAGCACCTCCCGGCCCCGCTCCGCACGCGCCCGGTACGCGTCCAGCGCCGCCTCCGCCATCGGCCCCGACGCCGCCACGTCCAGCCGCGACAGCACGTCCGTCGCCTCCCGCAGGGCCTCCGCCAGCTCCCGCTCCGCCTCCCCGAGCGACGGCACGTCCGCCGGGGGCGCCTCCCGTACCGGCAGACAGTGCCAGACCACCTCGACGTGCTGGTCCCCGGCCGGGCCCACCGCGGTCACCTCGGGCACCAGACCGTACGGCGCGCCCGTGGCGACCACCGCCTCCTCCGCCTCCAGCGCGCGGGCGTTGAAGTCCGGGGGGCCGCTGAGCCCCAGCGGATGGCCCGGCGCGGGCAGCGCGACCCGGTACCCGGTCACCCCGAGCGTCCGCAGCCGCCCCAGCGCCAGCGTGAGCCCGACAGGCCCCGCCTCGCCCGGCAGCCCCTCCACCCGGTGCACAGCGTCCTCGCCGACGATGGCGTGCACGGCGTCGTCCGGCGACACAAACCCGGCCAAGAGGGCGTTTCCCCATGCGGCCAGCAATCCTGAGCGTGGTTGCGAAAGCATGGCCCCAGCCTAGGGAACGGACCTCAGGGCCGGACCACTCCATAGGTGGCGTAGGTTTTCCCTGGGAACCGCGCCCACAGGCGCACCCGGAACTCGAGACGATTGCATGGGGAGACAACGCGCTCATGAGCGATGTACTGGAGCTGGTGGACGTATCCGTGGTCCGCGACGGACGCGCTCTGGTGGACGATGTCTCCTGGTCGGTCAAGGAGGGCGAGCGCTGGGTGATCCTCGGGCCGAACGGCGCCGGCAAGACCACCCTGCTCAACCTCGCGTCCAGCTACCTCTTCCCGACCACCGGCAGCGCCCGGATCCTCGGCGAGACCCTCGGCAAGGTCGACGTCTTCGACCTCCGACCGCGCATCGGCATCGCCGGTGTCGCCATGTCGGAGAAGCTGCCCAAGCGCCAGACGGTCCTGGAGACCGTCCTCACGGCCGCGTACGGCATGACCGCCACCTGGCAGGAGCAGTACGACGAGGTCGACGAGCAGCGCGCCCGCGCCTTCCTCGACCGCCTCGGCATGACGGAGTTCCTGGACCGCAGGTTCGGCACGCTCTCCGAGGGCGAGCGCAAGCGCACCCTCATCGCCCGCGCCATGATGACCGACCCCGAGCTGCTGCTCCTCGACGAGCCCGCCGCGGGACTGGACCTCGGAGGCCGCGAGGATCTCGTACGGCGCCTCGGCCGCCTCGCCCGCGACCCGTACGCGCCTTCCATGATCATGGTCACCCACCATGTCGAGGAGATCGCCCCCGGCTTCACGCACGTCCTCATGATCCGCCAGGGCAAGGTGCTCGCCGCGGGACCCATGGAGACCGAGCTGTCCTCCCGTAACCTCTCCCTCTGCTTCGGCCTCCCGCTCGTCGTGGAGCGCACCGGGGACCGCTGGACCGCGCAGGGCCTCCCGCTCAAGTGACCACCCCCGCAAGGCGTCTGTCGACCGGATGACCTGATATCGCCCCTGTCCGGAGGGGGTTCGCCGGACCTACCATGCACAAGTGGAAATCGACGCATGGGTGTGGTGGCTGATCGGCGCGGTCGGCCTGGGCATTCCGCTCGTCCTGACGGCGATGCCGGAGTTCGGCATGTTCTCCGCCGGAGCCGTCGCCGGAGCGATCGTCGCGTCCCTCGGCGGCGGGGTCGTGGCCCAAGTCCTGGTCTTCGCCGCGGTGTCGGTGGCACTCATCGCCGTCGTACGGCCCCTCGCGGCGCGGCAGAACGCGCGCCGCCCGGTGCACGCGAGCGGCATCGACGCGCTGAAAGGCCGTCAAGCCGTCGTCCTGGAACGGGTGGACGGCAACGGAGGCCGCGTCAAACTGGCCGGTGAGGTCTGGTCCGCACGGACCCTCGACGCGGGCCAGTCGTTCGAACCGGGACAGCAGGTGGACGTCGTCGACATCGACGGCGCGACGGCCGTCGTCATGTAGACCGGCCGAACACCCCCCACGCACACCCCTGGTCTGACAAACTCGATCATCGGAACATCCGGCAGCGAAGGGCCCGAGGAACGCGATGCCATCAATCATCATCGTCCTGGTCATCCTGGTGGTGCTTGTATTCATCGCCCTGATCAAGACGATCCAGGTCATCCCGCAGGCAAGCGCCGCCATCGTCGAACGGTTCGGCCGTTACACCCGCACGCTCAACGCGGGTCTCAACATCGTCGTCCCGTTCATCGACTCCATCCGCAACCGCATCGACCTCCGCGAACAGGTCGTGCCCTTCCCGCCCCAGCCGGTGATCACCCAGGACAACCTGGTCGTCAACATCGACACCGTCATCTACTACCAGGTGACCGACGCCCGCGCCGCGACCTACGAGGTCGCCAGCTACATCCAGGCGATCGAACAACTCACCGTCACCACGCTGCGCAACATCATCGGCGGCATGGACCTGGAGCGCACCCTCACCTCCCGCGAGGAGATCAACGCGGCCCTGCGCGGCGTCCTCGACGAAGCCACCGGCAAGTGGGGCATCCGCGTCAACCGCGTCGAGCTGAAGGCCATCGAGCCCCCGACCTCCATCCAGGACTCGATGGAGAAGCAGATGCGCGCCGACCGCGACAAGCGCGCCGCGATCCTCACCGCCGAGGGCATCCGCCAGTCCCAGATCCTCACCGCCGAGGGCGAGAAGCAGTCCGCGATCCTCCGCGCCGAAGGTGAGGCCAAGGCCGCCGCCCTGCGCGCCGAGGGCGAGGCCCAGGCGATCCGTACGGTCTTCGAGTCCATCCACGCCGGCGACCCCGACCAGAAACTCCTCGCCTACCAGTACCTCCAGATGCTCCCCAAGATCGCCGAGGGCGACGCCAACAAGCTCTGGATCGTGCCCAGCGAGATCGGCGACGCCCTCAAGGGACTCAGCGGAGCCTTCGACAACTTCGGCTCCGGCGGCGGACCCGGCTTCAACACCGGCAAGGAACGCAAACAGGCCCCCCCGGTGGAATGACCCACGCCCCCCTTCGTGCATGATCGGTGCGTTATGCACCGATCATGGAGGGCCGCTACACCGTGACCATCTGGGAGATGCTCGCCGTTCTCGTCGCGGGCATCTGCGCCGGCACCATCAACACCATCGTCGGATCGGGCACCCTGATCACCTTCCCGGTCCTGCTCGCCACCGGCCTGCCACCCGTGACCGCCACCGTCTCCAACGCGCTGGGCCTCATATCCGGCTCGATCAGCGGAGCCATCGGCTACCGCGCCGAACTCGCCGGACAGCGCCGCCGCATCCTGCGCCTGAGCGCCGCCGCTCTCGTCGGCGGCCTCACCGGAGCCGTACTCCTGCTGCTCCTGCCGTCCACGGCGTTCGAGACGATCGTGCCCGTCCTCGTCACCCTCGCCCTGCTGCTGGTCATCCTCCAGCCCAGGCTCTCCGCCGCCGTCCAGAAACGCCGCGCCGAGAAGGGCACCCTCATCCGCCAGGACGGCGGCCCGCTCCTCTTCACCGGACTGCTGCTCGCCAGCGTCTACGGCGGCTACTTCACCGCGGCCCAGGGAATCATCTACCTCTCCCTGATGGGCATGCTGCTCGACGACACCATGCAACGGCTCAACGCCGTGAAGAACATCCTCGCGGCCGTCGTGAACAGCGTCGCCGCGCTCTTCTTCCTCTTCGTCGCCGACTTCGACTGGACGGCGGTCCTGCTCATCGCGGTCGGCTCGGCCCTCGGGGGCCAGCTCGGCGCGAAGGCAGGACGCCGCCTGTCACCCGCGCTCATGCGGGGAATCATCGTGGCCGTCGGCGGATGCGCGCTGGTCCAGCTGATCCTGCGCTGACCCCATCGGACAGGCAGGCCCTACGCCGCGGGCTGCACGCCGGCCAGCCAGCCCGGCAGCTCCGTCCGCTCGCCCGCCCGCAGCGAGAGCAGCATCGCGTCCGCCGGGGACGGCACGAACGGCTGCCGCAGCAGCGGCATCCCCGCCTGCTCCGGCGTACGGTCCGCCTTGCGATGGTTGTCCTCGGCGCACGAAGCGACCGTATTCAGCCAGCTGTCCGCACCGCCCCGCGACCTCGGCACCACATGGTCCACCGTCGTCGCGCGCCGGCCGCAGTACGCGCACCGGTGCTGGTCCCGTATCAGCACACCCCGTCTGGACCACGGTGCCTGTCTTCGGAAGGGCACCCGTACGTACCGGCAGAGCCTGATCACCCGGGGCACCGGCAGCACCACCGTGGCCGCCCGCACACGGAGACCGGGATGGGCCTGCTCGACCACGGCCTTGTCCTGGAGCACCAGCACCACCGCACGGTTGAGAGTCACCGTCGACAGCGGCTCGAAGCTCGCATTCAGTACCAGCGTGTCCCGCATCCCGCCCACCTCCCGTGTGCCGGCCCGCCGTCCGGCGGGCTTGGATCAACTCTGGCCGGGCACGCCGAGAGGGACAACACAATAAAAAATGCCCTGCCCTGATCTCTCCAAGACCAGGGCAGGGCAAACAACAGGCTAACGGTCAGCTTGCGTCAGGGGCCGCGTACTCCCCGATGAGCTGCGCGCGAGCCAGCGTGTGGAATCGCAGATTGAAACCGACAAACGCCGGAGACGCGTCCTCGTCGGCCCCCAGCACCTCCGTGTCCACCGCGTACACGGTGAACACATAACGGTGCGCCGGATCCCCGGCGGGCGGCGCCGCGCCACCGAAATTCTTCGTCCCGTAGTCGTTACGGGCATGCACGGCGCCCTTCGGCAGCCCCTCGAAACCCCCACTGGCCGCACCCGCCGGCAGCTCGGTGACCGAGGCCGGGATGTCGAACAGCACCCAGTGCCAGAACCCACTGCCGGTCGGCGCGTCGGGATCGAAGCACGTCACGGCGAAACTCTTGGTCTCCGCCGGGAAACCCGCCCACCGCAGCTGCGGCGACACGTTCCCCGCGGCGTAGACCTGGGCGTCCTTCAACACCGCGCCCGGTGCGACGTCGTCGCTCACCACGCTGAACGACGGCACCTCCGGATGGAAGTCATGAGGAAGCGGAGCCCTCTTTGCCTCGGTCACGTTCGAACCTCCGAATACGCTGTTCCGGCTGATCTGCCTTGCGATCCCGAGCTTAGGTCTCGGACTAGAACCAGTTGCGACGGCCACCCACCTCGGCGAGCCACTGGTTGAGGTACGCCGACCAGTCCGTGCCCTGGAAGTCCCCGAGACCGACCTTGAACGC
The DNA here is from genome assembly GCF_035961655.1 of Streptomyces sp. NBC_01317. Lineage (NCBI taxonomy): Bacteria > Bacillati > Actinomycetota > Actinomycetes > Kitasatosporales > Streptomycetaceae > Streptomyces > Streptomyces sp. NBC_01317. The sequence continues at coordinate 6,460,642 of NZ_CP108393.1, forward strand.
CCGGAACGAGTCACTGCCCTCGCCGAAGAGACCCGGCTTCTTGTCCATCTCCAGGATCACGTCCATCTCACGGTCGTCCGCGACGAACGACAGCTCGACCTGGTTCAGCCCGCGGTACTGCGACGGCGCGAAGAACTCGATCTCCTGGTAGAACGGCAGCCGCTGGCGCGTCCCCCGGATGTGACCCCGCTCCATGTCCGCCGCCTTGAAACGGAAGCCCAGCTGGATGAAGGCGTCGAGGATCGCCTGCTGCGCCGGCAGCGGGTGCACGTTGATCGGGTCCAGGTCACCGGAGTCCAGCGCCCGCGCGATGTCCAGCTCCGTGGTCACCCCGATGTTCATGCCGCGCAGCGGCTGCCCGTCGATGATCGTGATCGGGGTCTCCCAGGGGATCTCCAGACCGAACGGCACCACGTGTGTCGCCCCGGCCTGCACCTCGAAGGCACCGCCGATGCTCTGCTTGGTGAACTCGATGTCCTGCTTGATCTCCTGGTCGTTCCCCTCGACCTCGACCCGCGCCTGGAGACCGACGTTCAGGCCCTGGATCTGCTGGTTCACCGAACCGCCCTGGAGCCGTACCTCGCCCTGGACGACCCCACCGGGGACGACGTTCGACTCGGTCAGTTCCGTCTCGACGGACGCACCGCCGGCGCCCATGCTCGCGAGCAGCTTCTTGAAACCCATGTGTGTTCACTCCTCCTAGTCCTGACCCCTACATACGCGCGACGACCGTAGCCGGTTCCACGGGTACCCTCGGACGTCATGATCGAGACCCCCGACCGTACGCCGCTGCCACGGGACTTCTTCGACCGCCCGGTCCTGGAGGTGGCGCCCGATCTGCTCGGCCGCACGCTGGTACGGAACACCGACGACGGGACGATGGAACTGCTCCTCACCGAGGTGGAGGCGTACGCGGGCGCGATCGACCCGGGCTCGCACGCCTTCCGCGGGCGCACGGCCCGTAATGATGTGATGTTCGGTCCGCCCGGACACGCGTACGTCTACTTCACGTACGGGATGTGGCACTGCCTCAACCTGGTGTGCGGCCCCGAAGGCACCGCGAGCGGGGTCCTGCTCCGGGCGGGACAGGTCACTGTCGGTGCTGAACTCACCCGCAAACGTCGACTCTCGGCCCGTCATGACAGAGAACTGGCCAAAGGCCCGGCCCGGCTGGCCACAGCCCTGAGCGTCGACCGCGCCCTGAACGGTACGGACGTGTGCGACGACGTCGACGCCGACCTGGCGATCCTGGCGGGCACCCCCGTGGCGGATGACCTGGTCCGCAGCGGCCCCCGCACCGGGGTCGGCGGCGACGGCGCGGTCCACCCGTGGCGCTTCTGGATCGACGGGGACCCCTCGGTCAGCCCTTACCGCGCCCACGTGCCGCGGCGCAGACGAACTTGACTCGTCCCGTTCATCCGCCTAACGTAGCCCGAGCCGCTTGACACGGGTCCTGCTGTTCAGCAGCCCCCGGAGCGGCCATCCTCTACCTACGATCCAACCCCAACGGGTATGGATTTCGGCATGCCGAAATTCTGACCCTGCGGCTCGATTATGAGCCGGACGGGGAATCGGTTAAAGTAGTGGACAGCCGAGAGGCAAAGAAACAAAGGCCCATCCAAAGGCCACCGGAATTCAAGCGGCAAGAACAGCCAAATGAATCTGGTAAGGTTGGAAACACGAAATGCCGAAGGGAAGCGCCCGGAGGGCCCCGGAGACGGGACCGAAGGAAGCGTCCGTTCCTTGAGAACTCAACAGCGTGCCAAAAGTCAACGCCAGATATGTTGATACCCCGGCCTACTCAACCCTTGTGGTTGGTGGGTTGGTGGTTCCTTTGAATGAAACACAGCGAGGACGCT